>CAWHBF010000006.1:0-114595 GCA_963827515.1 uncultured Acidobacteriota bacterium
CTTCATCCGCGCATCCGGGTTGAACGGCTTGCCCTTCTTGATGCCGATTGAGGCGAGGATCTCCTCGACCACTTCCGATTCGAGGAAGTCGTCCGGCTCGTGCTGCACGACCTCGTTCAGTTCCTCGTAGAAGGTGAAATCGTTGGCGTGGACGGTGTTGATCTGCATCCCCAAGAAGTTCACGAACTTCGTCGGCCTCGGCTTGCGCGGCGGAGAGCAGGTACATCCCGGCGTTCGCCTTCACACTCTTCACGATGGTGGCAATGTCGCTCCCCTGGACGAAGGCGCGCAAAATGACGAGGTTGCTGTAGGTGCGGGGTTTCGTTACGAAATAGCCCGCGCTCGCCGGCGGAAGCGTGCCGGTGTAGCCGGGTGGCACCACCAGGTATTTGCCGCCCTTGCCCTGGTCGGGTCCGGTCACCCCGAGGTCGGTGACGAAGCGGAAGTGGGCATCATCGAGAATGCCCAGCGCGCCGGGCTGCACCTGCAGGACCATCGGTCCGTCCTTCACGTCGATGATCCCCCAGGTATAGACCACGACCGTGTTCGGGGTCAGGAAGAGCGAGCGGGCGTCCGCCAGGCCCTCGGAGATGCCGAAGCCTTCGTTGGGCGGAAAGCCACCTTCGATAAAGCCCCGTCTGATGGCCTGGACCGAGGCGGACGGCACGCCCAACAAGAAGGTTTCCACGCCGCGACTGAAGTCGAGGTTGTCGTAGACCTTCTGCACAGTGTCGGCGTCGGGCAGGCCGTCGCTGAACTTGAGCGTGCCGATCCGGGTCTGCACGGTGTCGGGTGTCGTCACCGACGCCGGCACTTTGGCGGCATATTTGGCCGTGGACACGGCCGGCTGTTTTCGCCGCAGGTCGTCGCCGCGGGGGCTTCGGCGGCCGGCGGCGCTGTTCCTGGCACGCCGCCGCGTCAAATCAAACGAGGACGATCACAATGAGCTTTTGCCATGCAGGTTCATTGGTTTCTCCCTTTCTTTGCGAAGGCTTCATTTCATCAACTCGACGTCAGGCAGCTTCCATGACCCGTCGAACAAACCCGGCGTGGGCGAGTAGAAGCGGACCATCGGGTAGAAGCCTTGGCCTGAAACGGTCTCGATCCAGTTGCCACCGGACCCGCCGGCGCCTTCCGCCCCGAGTACAGGTCGATCGAGCCGTCCACGTTGGTCTTGAGCTTGTCGTAAGACGAACGGGCGGCGTCGCGGCTCGCGTTGACGACCATGGAACGGGTCGCCGTGTCGTAGAGCGTGAGCGACCAGAAGGACAGGGCCGGGACGTCCGGCGGACGCGCAGGAACAGTCCCGCCGTCGAGGTGGTTGCCGTCCTTGTCCTGGAAGGTCTGCACTTACTCCGATCCGGGACCCGGTTTCTTCTACCCGATGTTCGGCGATGTGTAGATGGCGCCGTAGGTGTAGTGCAGCCGCTCGTCCAGCTGGCTGTAGTCTTGGTCTCCTGGTCGAAGCGGTTCAGCACGACCCAGTTCCAGCGTGCGCCGCCGAACGCGGTGGCGTCGCGATGCGCTGGTCGCCTTCGAACAGCATCGTGCGGCCCATCGCGTCGCCGATGCGCGCCGCATCCTCGAGGATGGCGCGTTGCCGCACGCCGGGGTTGAACGGCTGGCCCTCCCCCATCCCCAGCGGCTTGAGCATCGCCATGAAGAAACGGTCGCGCTCTTCTACGGGGTTGTTGTTGATGACGTCGGACAGGCGCGCCCAGTATTCGAGGCCAGCGGGAGGGAGCGTATCTATTTCTTGCCGGAGAACGACGAGAAGTTACGGCTTCGGGTTGCTGCGTTCCCTCCACGGGTAGATCCGCAGCTTCTTCACGGTCTGCACGGGCTCCGACACGTCCTCCATGCCCGTCACGAGGCCGCGAACCATGATGTTGTAGTTGTTCATCGTGCCGCGGAGGACGATATCCCTCCTTGGGCACGTCGCCCTGTAGCCGGGGGGGAGCAGCAGGAACTTGCCGCCCTTGTCGCCATGAGGACCTGGCAGCCCGACGTCGACGATCGCGCGCTGCCAGAAATCGTCGATGAGACCGACGATGCGCCCGGGGGGAACATCGATGACGATCGGTCCCGACTTGCCAAGATCGACGTTGGTGTAGGCATAGATCGTCGTGTCGTTGGCCGTCAGAAACACGCTTTGCGCGTCGGCGAACTTGTCGGCGATGAACATATCGTTGAGCTCGCCGTTGAGGTCGCGCTTGGTCGCGATGCGGATGGCCTCGAACGAGACGGCTGGGTATCCCCACAAATACGATTGGACAGCGCGTTGATAGTCCAGCTCGTCGAACAGCTTGCGCGCGGTCTCTGCGGTCGGATAGCCCCGTTCGAAGTTCATCACGCCGATGCGCGTCTGCACAGCGTCCGCCGTCGACACGGCCGCCGCGGATGCTGGGGCCGGCGGAGGTGCGTCCGCCTGACGGCAACCCGTTGCCACGGAGAGTGCCGCGATTCCCGCGAATACCAGTCTCGTCATATTCACCTCTGTGCTAAATCGACTCGGTGCCTCTCACGCAGCGCACCCAGCCGTCGATGCCGCAACTTCACCTCTGCTTCACCAACGGCGGCTGCAATCCAGGCGCCTATGGCCCACCACATCCACGCAGTTCGCGACTCACGTACCGAATTCCGTCGAGCGCGGCGCGGATGGCCGCGATCAACTCGTCGCCAGCGGAGTCTTTCAGGACGTATCCAAGCGCCCCGACCTCCAAACCCGCCTCGACGAACATCGATTCGGCATGCACCGTCACGAATACGATCCGGGCGTTCGGATCGTGGCGCCGGATCTGCACAGCGGCCGCGATGCCGTCGATTCCGGACATCGCGATGTCAGTGACGATGACGTCCGGCGAGAGCCGCTCCGCCGCGTCCACCAGCGCGCCACCATCCTCGACTGATGCGATGACGTCGAAGTCCGCGCGAAGCAGCTTGCGCAGCCGTTCCGCCGTGTCCGCGTGATCCTCGGCAAGCAGCACTCGTGGGCGGTACAGGGGTTCATCAACCGGCACCGCATTCTCGTTGCGGAGCTGGGCGAGGAGGGAGAGCAGAGGTACGGGAGGAGGGGACCCGAAAAACTACGGGGGTAAGGAGGTCTCGCGCAGACTGTGCGCTGTTTAGTCCATATTGAGCCGACGGTCGAGCGTGTACCTCACGAGTTCGGCGGTGGACGTGACCCCTAGGACCTCCATCATTTCGTATTTGTGGCCTTCAACCGTCCTGGTCGACAGGCCCAGATTCCCGGCGATCTCCTTCATGCGCTGGCCCTTCACTATCAGCATCAGGACGTCGCGTTGCCGCGACGTCAGCTGCGGTTCCTTGGTCTTCGAAGCGCCGGCCATGCGCTCCATGACATCCTTCGTGATGGTCGGCGTGATGTAGACCTTCCCCTCGAGCGCGTGCCGAACGGCGACCAGCAGTTCGTCGCCGGCCGATTCCTTCAGGAAAAAGCCGGACGCTCCACCGCGAATCGCGTCAGTCGCCAGGTCCGCATCGTGGTGCATCGTGAGCACAATGACTTTGCTGTCGAAGCGCTCGGTTTTCAGGCGCGCGAGCACATCGAGACCCGTGAGCCCTGGCATCGAGAGGTCGGTGATGATGACATCGGGACGAAGGCGCGTGGCGGCGTCGATCAAGTGCTGCCCGTCCCGAACCGCACCGACCACCTCGAAGTCGGCCTCTCGCAGTAATCTCGACAACCGTCGGTGACAATCGTGTGATCGTCTGCCAGAGGACGGTGCGTCGGCGGTCATGCGACCTGTCCTTCCACGGCGGAGCCGACGTCCCACTTCACGCAGACGTGCATCGGAATCGTCGCCTGCACCCGTGTGCCCTGATTCAGCGCCGACACAATACTGACCGTGCCTCCTAGCATTCGCGCGCGCTCGGACATGCTGACGAGCCCGAGACCGTCCCTCTCACCGCGGTTGGTGGCATCGAAGCCGCGACCATCATCCGCGATCGTGAGCTGCGCCTGGTCACCCATCTGGAGCAGCCTGACATTCACGCGGCTAGCGCCGGCGTGTGCGATGACGTTCCGCAGGGCTTCCTGCGCGATTCGATAGACGCAGAGGGTAGCGTCCGGCGTGATGGCGCTAAAATCTCCCTCGGCAGTGCACGTCATCGCCACGCCGTATGCACGCCCGAGTTCGCCACATACCGACGTCAGGCCCTTAACGAGCCCCAGATGCTGCAGCACGGCTGGATGGAGATCGTGAGAGAGCTGGCGAACGCTGCGTGAGAGCGCGAGCGTCTGCTGCTGAAGCTCCACGAGTTCCTGTCGCAGCTCCTCACTGAGGTGATACGCGCCTAACCGCTGCTTGAGACCGCTGAAGGCGATCGAAACCCCAGCCAGTTGCTGACTGACGTCGTCGTGCAGGTCCCGCGCAATCCTCGCCCGCTCGACCTCCTGCGCCCCGATCAACCGGCCGGCCAAAAACTGAGTCTCCGGTTACTCGCCTCCAGTGCCGCCTGGCGAATCCGATCTTCGGCGTCCTTCCGCTCGGTAATATCCACGTCGCAGCCGATATAGCCAGAAAAACTGCCGTCCGCCTCGTATCTCGGAACACCCGTCGCCAGCAGCCATCGGTAGCTGCCGTTTGCGTGGCGCATGCGGTACTCCGCGAGAAACGGCCTGCGTGCCTCGACTGCTGGGGCGTAGATGCCGACGCAGCGATCGCGGTCGTCGGGATGGACGGAATCCAGCCAGCCGTCGTCGAGCAATTTCTCAATCGGCAGACCCGAAAAAGTCATGCAGGTGCGATTCAAGAAGTCGAGCGTCGAGTTTGGTCTCATCGTCCACACCATGGCGGGTGTCTGCTCCACGATGAGCCGAAGGCGCTCCTCACGTTCCCGCAACTCGCGCTCGGCGCGGCTGCGTCGGCTGCGTTGGACCAGCAGGGCGGCAATCGCCAGCACCAGAAACGCAAAACCCCCGAGAATGGCGGCGACGATGATGGTCATTGGAAAGTGGTGCCCAAAAGTCCACGGCGCAAAAATCTCCCTGGACAGCGAGGCAGCCCGGGGGTATGGCTTCCGTTCAATTGCGCCTGCGCAGGTACGGCGAGGAGCAACGTCAGCCCGCATGCAATGGCGGGCACCGCCAGTCGTCTCACAGCAACTCCTCTGTCATACCGATCGCGGCGATGAAGACGCACCCGATGAGGACACCAGCCAGGCAAGGTTTTTGACCGTCCATAAGACGCTCCTCAACAACGGCCGGCCGTAGAAATCACGGTATTTCGTGAGTCGGACACACATATCCCAGCGCGACCCCGAGATTTTTTGGAATTGTTCGGGCTCGTCGGAAACCGGTTTTCAGAAATAGCAGGACACGTGCCGCGGCGACTTCGACTAATCCGGCGGCCCAGTGGCTCGACGAGAGTTAATGAGCTGTGACCGCAATTGATTGCGCCGTGAAACCGTGATGGTCACGAAGTTCGACGTATGCTCCTGTGAGCGTCAACGGACGACACACGGATCGACAAGCCGATGCGCGTCTCCTCTCGGACGGAGCGCGCCATGACGAATCGAAGGGAGATTCGATGGACGGTGAGCCAGCAGCCGAAGGTCTCGTGATCGTTCGCGGCGCCGCCGACGGTTTTGCCCAGGAGATAACCGCGGGTGCACATCACCTCCGCAGCGACGAACCGGCCGCGGCGGGAGGAACGGACAGCGGGCCGACGCCCTACGACCTGCTGCTGGCCGCGCTAGGCTCCTGCACCTCAATGACGATTGCGATGTTCGCGCGACGAAAACGATGGCCGCTGGAACGTGTCCGGGTGAGCCTTCGCCATTCCCGAGTGTACGCTGAGGATTGTGCGACCTGCGAGACGCAGGAGGCGAAGCTCACCGTCATTGATAGGAACATCGCGCTGGACGGGCCTCTCGGCGAGGACCAACGCGCCAGGTTGCTGGAGATCGCCGATCGCTGCCCGGTTCACCTCACACTCTCATCCAAGATGGATATCCGCACCAGACTGCAGTGAGGGGTCGCTGCGTTCGTCGAGATCACGCTCCGTGGTGCTTCAGTCCCTCAACGTCGCGGCAATACCTTCTCGGTACGTCGTGGCCGTGAGCCCGAATGCCCGTTCGACCTTTCCACTGTCGAAGCGGTAGTCGTGCTCGAATTGATAGAGCATCTCCATGTTCTCGCGAAGAACGGGAACGAACACGCCCAGAAACGAGAGTATCCAACGCGGCGGCACCTGCAGGCCGTACGGTCGACCCGATAGTTCGCAGGCGATGCGCACGTACTGTTCACCGGTCATGGGATCGTGGCTCGTGAGCGCGTGCCACACCTGCCCGTAGGCCGTCGCAGTGTTCCCGAGCAGGGCGACTATGCGACCGGCGTCGGGCGTATACGTAAACGTGTGGACCGCCTTGGGGTTGCCGACCCACTGCGGCGTTTTCTTGGCCTTGAGACGTTGCGTCACCGTCGCGTGCGTCAGGCTCAGGACAGCGCCAGAACCGTAGAAGTCCGCCGATCGCACGATCATGCCGCGTAACTCGCCGCGCTTCACCTCGTCCATGAACATCGTGGCGATGCGCGCCCGTACTTCGCCTTTGCGGCTGCAGGGGTTGTACGGTGTGTCTTCAGTCATCCCACCATCCACACGCCCATATGCGTACACGTTGTCGAAGAACACGAGTGCCGTGTTGTGCCGCTTGCACGCGTCAATGGCGTTGCGCATGACCCTCGGCCACTCTTCCTGCCACACCCGATGGTCGTACTTCAGGCCAGCGACCAAGTAAGCCACTGAACTGCCTGCCACCGCGTCTGCCGTGGCTTTAGCATCAAGGAGATCCGCGCTTAGCAGGTCGTCCGTGGGGTGCACCCGCCTCGGTGTCCGGCTGACCTGTCGGATGCGGTCCGTGTATGTGCAAAGATGGCGCGACAGCTCGCGACCGATGACGCCGTTTGCGCCAAGAATGGTTTGGACCGACATCGACTTCGTTATTCAGGTTCTCTTGCGGTAACGCAGCAATGCGCCACGGTGCCGGGGGCCGATTCGGCTGGCAACGGAACCAAGACTAGTCGATCCAGTCAGCAAGAGGACCGTCTTCCTGGCGATTCAATGCGGCGCGAGCTTTCGTGGTCTCGTCACTGAGGCATCCCGCACAGCGTTTCCTCGGAACACTCATGAATTCATTTGTCAAGATGTGCTAGCCTAGCCCGGCTCATCAACACTGGAGCTTTCCTACGAGACACTGCGCCAGCACCGCCCTCTCCACCTTGCCCCTGTTCGGTCGTTCCGAAACCGGTCAAGATTCGGGCGCCGCCGTCCCTACGATCACGGCCCGGCTGCCACACGATCGATTCATCCGTAGCCCCCTCGGGGCGCTCCTTCGCCGGGGCGCGACTGTGACGCCTGAATGGCGCTGACGATTCTCGTCGTCGAGGACTATGCGCCGTTCCGACAACTCACGTGTACGGCGCTTCAACGACGGGCGGAGTTCCAGACCATCGAGGCGGCGGATGGGTTGGAGGCCGTTCGGAAGGCCGAAGAGCTGCAGCCGGATGTGATTCTGCTCGATATCAACATGCCGGGGATGCATGGATTCGACGTCGCTGCACAGATCCCCAAGCTCGCTCCCCACGCTCGACTCCTCTTCATGAGCCAGGAATCCTCGCTGGGTATCGTGCGAAAGGCCTTCAGTTTGGGCGCGCATGGTTACATTCATAAGGCCTCTGCCGCGGCGGACCTGCTGCCCGCGATCGATGCTGTGCTCGCGGGCCAGGGATTCGTGAGCAGCAGCGTCACGTTGACCAAACAGACCGATGCGCTTGCTCCACGTCGTCACGATATTCTCTTCTGTTCGGATGACGCAGCGATTGTCGATGGCTTCACACGCCATACTGCTGCGGCCCTGAACGCCGGCGACGCTGCGATCGTCCTGGTGACGGAATCTCATCGCACACGTCTTCTGCAGGCGTTGCGCATACGGCGGGTGGACATCGACGGCGCCATCGAGCGCGGCACCTACCTTTCATTTGACGCGGACGTCGCACTTGACCCGGTCCGATTTGTCGGGGCGATCAACGGTGTGCGTGAGGCCGCGACCGCAGGAAAAGCGCATCCCCGTGTCGCGTTTTGCGGCGAACGCGCGGGACGCTTATGGGCCTCGGGCAGAACGGCGGAGGCGGTTCAGCTCGAAGAATTCTGTGGCGAACTGGCGCGTGACGTCGACATTCTGTGCGCGTATCCGGTGCCGTACACGAACGACGATCAGGCGCTCACGCGCATCTGTGCGGAGCACACCGTCGTGTCTGCAGCGACGCCGCTGCAACGTGAAACCCCCGCGACAGGGGGCGAGCCCGGCGTGCTCCCCGTGGCCGCGCGCGCCACCCACCTCGCACGAGCGGAGGCGATCCGGTTGCGATATGCGGCGATCGTGGAGTCCTCACATGACGCCATCATCGCCAAGACTCTCGACGGTGTGATTTCAGCATGGAACGCCGCTGCTGAGCGGATGTTCGGATATACAGAGCACGAGGCCATCGGACAGCCGATCACGTTGATCGTCCCTCCGGATTTGTATGACGAGGAGCACCGCATTCTGAGGCGCCTTCGCGCCGGTGAGCGAGTCGACCATTATGAAACTGCCCGCGTCACCAAAGCAGGCGAGCGCATCAACGTCTCACTGATGATCTCGCCGTTGCGAGACCCCGCGGGCAGGATTATCGGATGCTCCAAGATTGCCCGTGACATCACGATGGCCAAGCAGGCTGAGGCCGCGCTGCGGCACAGCGAGCAACGGCTGGCACGCGAAGTGGCGAGCGCCAAGACCCTCCAGTCGATCAGCACGCGCCTGATCTCAGAGTCAACGCCAGAGTCCTTGTATGCGCAGATTCTCGGCGCGGCGATGGAACTGATGGCGTCCGATTGCGCCAGCGTCCAGATGGTCGCAGCAGACCACGCGTCACTGAGACTCCTCGCGTGGAGGAATTTCCATCCGGACTCTGCGGCATTCTGGGAACGGGTCGAGATTGGAGCGGGGAGCACGTGCAGCAAAGCGCTCAGGGATAACGAACGCGTTGTGGTGGCCGATATCGAATCGTGCGAATTCATGGTCGGCACCGCGGATCAACAGGAATATCGTCGCTCAGGAATCCGCGCCGTACAGTCGACGCCGCTGCGATCGCGATCGGGCCGACCTCTCGGCATGCTCTCGACGCACTGGCGGACCCCGCATAGCCCGGCCGAAGAGGACTTCAGATTCTTCGACGTGCTCGCCCGCCAGGCCGCGGATCTGATCGAGCGCGGCCTCGCCGAAGAGGCCTTGCGCGAAAGCGACGAACGCTTCCGCTTTATCGCCAATTCCGCTCCGGTCATGATCTGGATGTCGGACACACAGAAGAGGATCACGTATCTCAATCAGACCTGGCTCGACTACACCGCGTGGCCAGCGGATGCGGCGTTGGGGTATCGATGGGTTGAGATTCTCCACCCGGACGACCGGGCGCGATGCCGCGAACGGTACAAAAGGCCTTTGAGCTGCGTGAACCCTATCGGGTGGAGTATCGGCTCCGCCTCCGTGACGGCGAATATCGGTGGGTGCTGACGATCGGTGTTCCGCGATACGACGCGGGCGGGTCGTTTGCTGGTTACATTGGCACGGTCGTCGACATCGCCGAGCGGAAGTTGGCTGAAGAGGCTCTGTCCACCGTGAGTCAGAAATTGATCGAGGCGCATGAGGAAGAAAGGGCCCGAATCGCCCGCGAGCTTCACGATGACATTAGTCAGCAGCTGGCGTTGGTGAGCATGCGTCTCGAGCCTCGGCGGCGCCACCGGTGGCGTCAGCGGCCGACCAATCGATGAACAGATGACGAAACCGGCAATGGGAACTGGGCGCCTTTGGATCGAGTGGTCTGGCGACATCGGTTCAGCGAGTCGAACTGGCGGGTGCGTGGCCGACGCCACGAGAGCGGTCGAACGGTCTTCTAGCACAACCGTTCAATGACAGACATCCAGCGACAGCGTGCCCCGAATGGCCTGCTGGGCGCACCGGATCTGAATAGGCCCGCAGTCATCGTCAGGTGGGCTCTCGCACGCGTACGTCTCCCGAACGATCAAGTCACACAACTCGGACTACGTCACGGCCACTTCGGGACGCCTTGACCCACGGCCTTTGCACCGGATTTCGACTGGACCATAGGCTCGCGTCAAGGTTCGCGGTTGAAGTCTCCATCAACGTACGGCGATAGGACTGCGCCGCCGCATACGCCCGGAATCTCACAAACACGGATTACGTCACAGGAACCTTCGGCACGCCGCCCAACGTGTACGGCGGACGTCCTGGACCCTCGCGTCAGTTTGCTGTGGAGTTTGCCGTGCAACGATAGCCAGCTCGGCGACAGGAATCACACCGCTCCGTCACACGACGGTGTGCAGCGGCACGACGTGGCTGTGCCGATCACAAATGGTGTTGAACCCCTCGCCTGGGCAGACATCCGACGAATAGCCGCAGAGAAGCGAGCACTTGCGTCCTGCGATGAGCTGATGCCACAGAATCTCGAGCGACAGCGCCGCATCTTCCCGGCCGCTGCTCCACAACACGTCCACCATCTCGCCGTAGATCCGCACCAGGCGCTTCCTGCTGCCCGCAGCCTTATCCAGGATCGGATTGATCGTGTCTTCGAAGCGCTCCGCATCCGGCCGATTGCCGACCATGAATCGGTTCAGGACCTCGTCGGCATCGAACATCAGGAGCTCGCCCTGCTCGATCCGTTCCTGGGAATCCACACCCATCGCCGTCAGCTGGTCGCGGATGGAGGCGGCGTGCGATGCCGTCGCAACGATCACGGCCGCCTGGCTGGCTGCCAATCCCTCGCCGATGAAGCGCGCGACGGTGCGGGCGAGCGACGGACTGTCTTCGTAGAAACAGACGGCGTGGAACAACAGCGCCCGGCGGACTGCCGGCACGAGTTCCGTCAGCATCTCCCGCTTCCACACCACCGCCGAGGCGCCCAGCGCGGACGCGGCGCTGGCGATTGACGCGTCCTCGTACGCGGTGGCAAAGACGATCCGGGGCGGGTCGGGCAGGTCCCTGATGAGGGCGCCAGCCTCGAACCCGTTGAGGCCGGGCATCGAGATGTCAAGGACCACCAGATCGGGATAGAGCGCGCCAGCGGCCTCGACAGCCGCCCGGCCATCGGCGACCGTGGAGACCACGTCGAAGTCGGATGCGAGCAGGCTGGCAATCGCCGCCCGCATTTTGTCGTGATCGTCCGCTACGACGATGCGCGGTCTGATCATGTTGCGGCGATTGTCGACATGGAGGAGAGGTGAATCGCATTCAACGCGCATCAGCAGCTCACGCAGTGATGACGCGATGATCGGCGTCAAGTCTCGCATGTGAACCTTGAATACGGAAGAAATAAGATCGCCTTGGCGATCGACCTCGACAGCTGATCGCCATCCGAGTCGATGCGGGCGACGTGCTTCCTTACGAGATTCGCGGCGTCTTCGGGCGGCGAGCGAATCGACCATTATGAAACTGTCCGCGTCGCCTAGACGCTTTCGATTCGGCGTAGAGCGGAGGCTTTAGCATGCGCGGACACGGCGCAGGCTGAAGCGTGCGCTCTACGGCGAAACGCAAACCTCTGTAAACAGGGCCAGTGCCTTGATGTCTTCCCACGATCTCGCCATTGCGAGACGCCGTCGGGCGCTAACTGGACGCGCTCTTTGGTCGATCGCCATAAGTGATCGCGGCGCACCCGCGCGGCACTGAGCTTCGAGTGAACCCAGCATCTAGAAACGGACGCGCAGGCCACCGTTGATGTTCCGGCCTTCGAGCGGTGCCCACGCGTCGACGGTCCAGCGGCCGTCGACCGCGCGCGTCGGGAGCAGCAGCGGATCCCATCGCGTCTGCCTGACGCCAGTGAGGTTCTCGCCATTCACGAAGAGACGAATACGCCCGAACTGCTTTTCCGCCAGGAGGCCGAGAATCATGTACGGCTCGCTCGTCACCCGATACGGATTTTCGTCAAGGCTCTGAGTGCCGGTGTAGTACCACTCGATGCCGACCCGACCCACGTCCTCCGCTTCCCACATCCCCACGAGGCCGGCGCTGTGCCGCGGTGTCAGCGGCACGTCCTGCTGAACCGCGTTGACGGTCTCGCGCGCCCGCACGTAGGTGTAGCTGGCGGTGACCGAGAATGGCGCGCGGCGCCATGTGCCCAGGAGCTCGAGGCCGACGTTCGTGGTCGGATCCGGCAGAGTGCTGAGCACGTACAACGGCGAACGTTCGACGTGGAGTGGGTCACGGATTCGAGACGCGAACAGCGTGGCCGTATAGGACAGTGGCCCATCCGTGCGAGATATGTCGAACGACGTGCTCAGCCCACGTTCAGCCTCGAGCGGCCGTCGAATCTCCAGACGTGTCAGACCTGCCGCTTCGGTTTCCTCCGTGATGGGCGTCGGCCCGAAGAAACCGGTCCCTACTGATAGCCTGCTCGTCCAATGTCCGGTACGCGTCAGTGCCGACACACGGGGACTGAAGAACGTGCCGTACTCGCTGTGATGATCAAGGCGAGCGCTTCCGGACAGTGACAGCTTCGGAGACACGGTGACGTCGTACTGCGCGAAAGCGCCTGGCACGAGGAAGTCATAGTCGAATCGCGGCACGTCGCGCGCCGTATAGGCGTCACGCTCGATGGCGAATCCGGCGACCCACGTCTGTCGGCCCGCGGTTCCCCGGATGGCTGTCTCGCCAAACGCGGTGTCGTGCCGATCCCGCTCGAGGACTTCGCCGAACTGGTGATCGTGGCTCTGGCGAGCAATCGCCGCACGCGTGGTTACGACGTATCGGTCCTTGACGAGGAACTGTCCCACGACACCGGCGTCGTACCGTCGCGTCTCGAGGGCTTCGACATAGGGCTGGCCCGTCGCCACCAGCACCTCGCCATCCGGCGTGCCGCCCTGGCGATCCTCGTAGGTGAAGCCGGTTGTGGCAAAGAAGGTTCGGCCGCCGCCGCCGTCCCAGAACACTCGCGGACGCACGACGCCTCGCGAATAGCCTGGGAGATCGGCCCACGCATCGTCGTTAACGTCGTTGGTCTCCTGCCAGTGGCCGCCACCGAGCAAGGAACCACTCCACCCATGCGCGAAGGAATGGGAGAGAAAAGTGACCGCATCCGTCGCACCCCGTGTGGACCGATTGAGCAGGAACTCCTCAGTGGGTTCGGCCGTTGGACGCCGCGACAGCAGGTTGATGACGCCACCCATCGCACCGGCGCCATATAACGCCGAAGCCACACCTTTGATGACCTCGACCTGTCCCAGATCCATCGGCGGAATCTGGAGCAGACCAAGTCCGCCGACCTCGCCAAACAGCGGCAGACCGTCCGAGAGCACGCGCGTATATCGACCTCGCATGCCTTGAATGCGCACACTGGCCGCACCGAGGGACGGCGACGTCGTCTGCACCCGCATGCCGCCCATCTCGTTCAGCATCATGACGATGTCACCGGGCGTCATGAGCATCTTCTCTTCGATTTCCTCCCGCGCGAGGACCTCGACGCGCATGGGTTGATCCTCGAGGCGCTTGTCGGTCCGCGTCGATGCGACGACGGTGACGCTTTCCTCAAGGTTCGGTTGTTGCTCCAACTCCACGATGACCTCTTGCGTCGCCCCGGCGCCGACCTGCACCGATGTGGACACGGGCACGAACCCGGGCTTCACGACAGTGATGTCGACGTTCCCGGCGCTGATGACGACGGTCGAGGTACCGGCCGCGTCGGTGCGATGGCTGGTGCCAGCCACGACCACTTCCGCGTCCTCGATCGGCTTCTGCGCCGCTCGGACTTGAACACGAACGGTACCCGTCTGGCTCTGGGCGGCCATCGAGAATTGACAGCAAACAAGTATTCCTAGCGCGAATAGCAACGAACGCATAGACCTCCGCCGGCGCGTGCGTACGCACCGATTCCTCAGTTCATTAAGTGCGATGAATCGTGGAACGCGCTATGCGCGCGGAGGGTGGTCGGGCGGGTTTGCGAGCGCGTCGACGTGCGATCTCAAACGCGCATGTCCGATGCGAGTCGTGAGCATACCGGACGGTGTGAGCTCAGGCGCTCCGGTCGAATCGATGCCGCCGAGGCAGAGCATGCAGCTGCCGTCTCCTGCGTGGTCGGCGTGCTGTTGCGGAGTCGATTCGCGCTCGTGAGTGCAGCCATCAGGGCAGCAGATGCCATCGATCGCGTTCAGGGACGCGAACACGACCAGTATCGCCACTGCCAAGAACTTTCGCACGACTTGATTATTGCCTGTTTCCCGCCTGTTCTGGCTGTCGAGGCGATCTTCGTGATTCCGCGGTCTTAGCTGCGTGCCAAAGACGATGATGCCCGTAGTCCGCATCGCCCGGCCGAGGGTGCACCAGAGGTCGCGGGTGTGCCCTCCGCGCGGATGGTGGAGCCTGTGACCGCGCCCTAAACAGTCCACTCATACCAAGCCACCATGTTGCTGCGAACACCACTCGTGTTCGTGTATCACTGGACTTCCGGTGCAGGTAGCATGGAGCAGCAACCGGCTCGACGTCTTGAGGGTTGGTGTCTGATGCAGGTGACCTTTGGGGGCTATTGTCTCGATCTGGGGACTCGCCAGCTGTTGCACGGCGAGACCGAGGTGCGTCTCTCGCCGAAGGCTTTCGACTTGTTGCACGTGCTCATCGACAATCGGACACGGGCCGTCTCAAAGGCGGAACTGCACGATCGGCTGTGGAAGGACACCTACGTGACGGAGGCCAACCTCGCGGTGCTCGTGACAGAGTTGCGGCGCGTGCTCCATGATCGGCCTGCTGCGCCCAGGTTCGTCCGCACGGTGCGTGGATTCGGGTACGCCTTCTGCGGGCAGATCTCTAGCGTGGCCGATGTCTCGCCGCCCACGCGGACCTGTTGGGTAATGTGGAGCGGCCGTGAGATCGCGTTGCACGATGGCGACAACATCATCGGGCGCGAACCAGGTGCCACCGTGCGTCTCGACCTGCCGAGCGTCTCGCGGCGTCACGCGCGCATCGTCGTGTCGCCACAGGACGCCGTCATTGAAGATCTCGGGAGGAAGAACGGCACACGTCTGCAGAACGTCGTCGTCAGCGAGCGAATAGCACTGGCCCACTGAGGTGCCGCGCTGCGGATGTCTTGATTTCTTGCTTGACTGGCGTTGAACGATGTTTCCGTGTTGCTCGCGCTCTCGCCCGTCGGCGAACGTTTGGCGTTCATCGCGCGGGATGACAAAGGCGTCTGCGAACCGACGGTCGTTGCGGCGTTATGATTGATGGTCGGCGGTCGCGTTGTAGAGGAGGCTCGTATGAGTGTTGTCACACGACGCGTGTCAGTCATGGCGTTATCGCTGCTGGTTGCCGCACCGTGCCTGGCGCAGTCGCTTGGCGAGTTCAGGCCGACCGGCGACATGACGGCGCCGCGAGGGCGTCACACCGCCACTCGTCTTCACGACGGGAAAATCCTAATCGTGGGGGGGACGCCCGAGGATCGGTCAGGCTGTGCCGGCACGACGACCGCGGAACTCTACGATCCTGCGAGCCACACGTTCACACCGACCGGCAAGATGACTGCCGTGCGACGCTATCATTCGGCAACGCTGCTTGCCGACGGGCGAGTTCTGATTGCAGGGGCGGAAGTGCACTTCAGCGGCGGTTACTGTCGGCCCGATCCCAATCGCCCAAGCGCCGAAGTCTACGACCCCTCAAGCGGCACTTTCACACCCACCGGCGACATGAATGGTTTACAGCACGGACACACCGCCACGTTGCTGCCCAATGGACGTGTGCTCATCGCCGGCGGCGTGGAGTGCTTGGAGTGTAATACACCACGAGTGAACAACCCGGAACTGTACAGACCCGTCGACGGGCACATTCAGTCTCACTGGTGCTTTTGCGGGTCACGATTATGTGTATGTGACCGGGGGCCCCTATGTATCGGCGGCCGTTGCGCTCTCCGACGGCAGGGTTCTGATTGCCGGCGTGCCGACCTCAGAACTTTACGACCCTCTCACCGGCACGTTCGAGCTGACCGGTGTTATGACGGCGGCCTACCTGTCGTGTGAGAACATAACCGGACGTACGGCCACGCTGCTTACCAACGGACAGGTTCTGCTGACCGGCGGCGGTGGCGATGGCTGCGAGCCGTTTGCGGGTGCCGAACTCTATGACGTGGTCACAGGAACGTTCACAGCGACGGGATCAATGACGCGTCCACGCGACTTCCACTCGGCGACGTTGTTGCTCGACGGCACCGTTCTGATCACTGGCGGCCAGCTCACGGCGGCGAGCGCCGAGGTGTTCGATCCTTCCACTGGCAGATTTGCTTCAACGGCCGACATGTCCGCGACCCGCGCGGGTCATTCGGCGACGTTGTTGCTCGACGGCACGGTGTTGGTCGCCGGAGGGTTCTCGTTTGAAGCCACTGGTGAGGGATGGTGTTGCTTTGCCAGCGCCGAACTGTATGTTGGAGCGACCATTCCCGGCGGTCAGCTCCCGTCGGCTGACACCACCACGGTTCCCCCTGAGACACAGATCGTCGACACCAGTGGGGCGATCTGGACCATCGGCTGGAATCTCGCCATCCTCCGGAATGGTGTCCAAGCAGCCGGCGGGTGGGGGTCGCAGATTTTCTGGAGGAATCACACCCTCTACGTCCTCGGGACTGATGACAACTGGTACCAGTGGACGGGATCCAGCTGGACGTTTCTGGGACCAACGTTCCCCGGCGCGTCGCTAGACGGCACCACGGTTCCCCATGCGACACAGATCGTCGACACCAGTGGGGCGATCTGGACCATCGGCCCGAATCTCGCCATCCTCCGGAATGGTGTCCAAGCAGCCGGCGGGTGGGGGTCGCAGATTGTCTGGACGAGTCACACCCTCTACGTCCTCGGGACTGATAACAACTGGTACCAATGGACGGGATCCAGCTGGACGTTTCTGGGACCAACGTTCCCCGGCGCATCGCTAGACGGCACCACGGTTCCCCATGCGACGCAGATCGTTGACACACAATGGGGCGATCTGGACCATCGGCCCGAATCTCGCCATCCTTCGGAATGGTGTCCAAGCAGCCGGCGGGTGGGGGTCGCAGATTGTCTGGACGAGTCACACCCTCTACGTCCTCGGGACTGATAACAACTGGTACCAATGGACGGGATCCAGCTGGACGTTTCTGGGAGCAACGTTCCCCGGCGGTGCCGTGAACTTGAACGGTGGTCTCTCTCTTTCCGTCGAGAATTGATCCTCGACCATCGAAGCATCGTCCTCGCTGATCCGATGGATGCAATGGCGCGCTTGCAGCTGGCGAGGGCACTCGCGCTCTCGGGCGATACCGTGAAGGCGAAAGGCGTCTACAACGATCTCTTGACGCTGTGGAGGAATGCCGACCCAGACATTCGGGTTCTGCAAGAAGCACAAGCGGAGTACGCCAGGTTGCCGTGATTGATGGCGAGGCTCCGCCGCCGGTCGAGCATGAGTCATCTGCTTCGCCACGCCGGCCTTCTTGACCGCGCTAGCCCGGCCTTCTAGACCGCGCTAGCGCTGTCGCCGCCGCCGATGACTACCAGCGCACTCCGAAGGTGATCGGGAGGTACTGTGCGTTGGTCGAGCAACCCTGCTCGCAGGGACCACCCGGCACGGTGACCTGCTGCCGGACTTCCGAGCCCCAGACGTAGTGATAGCGGAATTCGACGTAGAACTTCGCGGACTCTCCGCCGAACGTCAAGCCACCGCCGAAGTTGATGCCGAAGTTGTCCTGCGATCGGTCGACGAGGATGTTGTCAACCGACACCGCCGCCGGATAGCACCAGTACCAATACGGATCGCAGACCGTGGCGTACCCTACGGCGGGTGACGTCAGCTGTACTGTCCGATGATAGTAGCCGATGCCACCGACGCCGTATCCTCCAACCGTCGAGCTTCGCGGAGACGAGACGATGCCATTGAACGTCACCGAATGAATGTTGTGATTGCTCTCGATCAACTGGGCCGAGGTTGCTCCGCCCGGCACCGGAGACACGAGAATCGTCCTCTCGGGCCCTGGCATCCAGTTGTACATGTACTCCGCCTGAAGGCCGAACGTCGGCGACACATTGAACGTCGCGCCGATCCCACCGTTCCAACCGGTGTCGAAGGCATCTTTGAGGCCGGAGAGCGGGAACAACACACCCGCCCCGACGTTGATGCCGACCGGCGGCCCGTCCTGCGCGCCAGCCGGTGCCGACATGATTAGAAGCCCAAACAGCGCCACGAATAGTTTCCGCATGAGTACGCTCCTCCAGATTGAGATTAATAGCCTGCCGTAAGCTTCGCGTCGTTAGTCACGGTCGCTTGTCGTCTGGGCTCCGGTGCGCCGTCAGCGACCATTACGAAGCCCCTTCAGCATCGGCGTCGGGCCGCATTCGTGTGGGCGGATTTCCAAAGGGGACATTAGAAGAGACCATTGTCTTTGGGTAGCGAGCAAGAGTCATGCCGTAGGCGCTGCCATGATCGCGCAAACGAACCAACAACAGCGAGTCGAGAGTGATGTCCAGGTGGCTGTGTATTCTCCCATTTCAGTCCGGCTCGCCCTCCGGGATTTCGGAGTCCCTCCAATCGACCAGAATATAAGGCGGCTTCCAACATTTCAGTTACGCGCCTCCGTCGTTTCGCCGAGCGAGCAGTAACGGCGCGGCTATACTGGGAAAGCCCGTAAGTGATCGCGGCACACTAAGGGCCTTACAGATCGCTACACAATTCGGGTTTGCCGACTCAGCCGCTAGCCTGTAAACTGCTGATTCGAAAGACACGGAGAGATGTCCGAGTGGTTGAAGGAGCACGCTTGGAAAGCGTGTGTAGGGGAAACTCTACCGTGGGTTCGAATCCCACTCTCTCCGCCAACATATGCCTATTCTGTTCGGCAATTTGGCTCAACTAGTGTTTCACCCCACATAAAGCCACATGACAAACCGGATCGCCGCCGGGATGTCTGGCGATGGCTCCTTCTTTTGATATCAGCGGTCGGCGCCGGACCCAATCACGCCAGAGCTCATCCTCTATAGTCGGCGACGATCGCCTATGCGGATGCGTTGCGGTGGTTCGATGTTTGAATCTTTGCCGGAGAGGCGGAGGTCGCAGAGTCGCCAAGAAGCTCAACGACTTTTTCGATGAGCTCCGACCGAGTGAAAGGCTTGTGGAGAAAACCCGCAGGGCCGGCCAAACCCTCAATCGTCACGGATTCACTGCCAATATAGCCGGAGACAAACAATATCGGCACTCCCGGTCTCTCGCGGCCCAGCTTTTCGGCAAGCTGGAATCCACCAAGCTTCGGCATGACGACATCGGTGACAACCAGATCGAGATTCCCTTCAAAGCTTCGCGCCACTTCCAGCGCGTGCTCGCCGTTTTCGGCCCCAATCACGGAAAAGCCTGCGATGGCGAGCGTTCGGATGGTGAGTTCGCGGACAGCAGGCTCGTCCTCCACCACCAGAATGTTCGCGCTCCTCTTGGCGACTGAAAAGTAAGGGGCAGCGATGACCGCGTCGTTTATCGCGTCGGCAACATAGGGCAGGAACACGCGGAAGGAACTGCCGCGCCCCACTTCCGATTCAACGGCGAGATGGCCCGCGCTTCCCTCCACGATGCCGTAGACGGTAGCCAACCCCAGGCCCGTTCCACGGCCGACCTCTTTTGTGGTGAAGAACGGATGAAATGCCATGCGTTTCGTTTCGACGTCCATGCCGACGCCGGTGTCCTGCACGGAAAGGACGACATAAGAGCCCTGAGGGATGTTGTCTGAGGGCTGCGGCTCGTCCTGGAGTTCCGTTCTGATACTGAGCCTTCCTCCGGAGGGCATCGCATCCCTGGCGTTCGTTGCGAGATTGAGGATGACTTGATGAAGCTGTGTCGGATCGGCTTTGACGGGCAGCGGAGCCGGATGCAGCGTCATGCGCAATTCGATGTGTTCCCCTATTAATCGGCTCAGAAAGGGCTGAACATCCAACACCACAACGTTGAGATCCAGAACCTTTGGCGCCGTGACCTGGCGGCGGCTGAAGGTGAGCAGTTGCCGGACGAGCATGGCCCCTCGTTTCGCCGCACTGCTGATGTGTTCGAGCGAAGCCCGGTCCGGTGAGGCGGGCCCAAGCCGTTCGGCCACCATCTCCGCATTTCCGAGAACGATCGTCAGGAGATTATTGAAATCGTGGGCGATGCCTCCAGCCAGCAAACCCACCGATTCCATGCGTTGTGCATCGCGCAACGCTTCCGTCTGACGCTCGAGTGCGGTGCTCCTCTCCGCCACGCGTTGTTCGAGGGTCCGATTGGCTTCCTCCAGCGAGTTCTGCATGGCGGAAAGGTTGGCAAGCAGGTCCTGATTCTCGAACCGCAGGCGGAACGCCTCGCCGACAGCGCGGTGGGAGTTGGCGGCAACCAGAGTCATCGCGCCGGCAAAGAAAATGGCAATGCAGCCCATCGCGATGTGGCCCCAGTCGCCTTCCCACCACAAGCGAGTGGCGGTCGGCAGGACCGCCGACGCGGAGAATCCGACAAACGCTGGCATGTGCAACGCCAGAGTGCCGGAGGCTCCCGCAACCATTCCGCCGATCACGAAAATGATGAGGAGCTGGGTTGGAAACGTGGGCTCGTAGAACACGGCTCCAGCCGCACCCCATAACAAACCAACCGCAGTCGTCCCTACCGTATAACGAAGCGCCCACAGCGACGTTTCATTTTTGGATGGCGCACGGCGAAGGTAGCGGGTTCGCAGAACAGCGCGGATTACAGTTGCCCCGGCCGTCAGGAGAACCCAGACAAGCAGCCACGTTTTGTTTGCAGAGGGCCAGAGTACCGCAGCAACAACTGCGGCATTGAGAGGGTTGGTCGCGATGATCCACGGGCTCGCCTCAAAAAGCGTTCGAATCCGCTCTGCGTATACTTCCTCGGCGAATCGCTCGCTTCTTGAATCTAGAGGCGGTAGCGGGTTGGACGACATGCGCCTCCTCCTCCCTGAGAAACGCAAGAATACCAGCGAGACACAGAAATAGGCGAGGAATGTGACGCGGCTGTGCGCACAGCGCATAACGGGATGCAGGCCCCAGAAAGCGCAACCGCTGTGAAGGCGGCAAGGAGGCTGTATCGGTCGATGCGCAGGCCTATGGCTTTTCCAGGATGGGCTTTTCGTGACCACCGGCCGACCCGAATTGGTTGTTCTCCTGGCAGAAGGTTTCCATCAACTCGTCGCCGGGAGGCCCAAGCTGCGCGTTGAACGTCACCGTAAACGGCCTTGAGAATGCGCCGGGGTCGTCTATGGTCACGGCGTTGACCATGTGGCCTTTGTCGATCCGCGTCCACCGCTCGGTCGTGCGGAGCCGTTCGGTATGCGGCGTCCCGATGTGGTCGAACCAGGACTTGTCGTTGTAGCCGACGGTATCGATGACAAGGGTGTCTTTCTCCCACCAGCCTATCGAATGGCCCAGCCATGTCGGATCGACGTCCGCAGGATGCTTGCGTCCGTCCATGAAGATCTGCCGGTACGTATGAATGGTTCCTTCATACAGGATGAACATGTGCGTCGGCTTGAGCGTGTAGTTCTGCACGAAGCGGGACGGATAGGGTGTGACGCGCGGCGTGCCCGCCGGCAGACACCAGTTCGTGGGATCGTCCTGCTGCCGCGTCTGACGGACCTCGAGGAGCGCCTTGGCCCAAGGCAGGAGCGGAAGCGACTCGCCCTTCGGTAGTCCGGCCGCGATATCGCGTCCGGACCCGCCGCCAAACCATACGCCGTCACCGAGGTCGATGGTGCCGTCAGGCAGCCGCGGGACCGGACCCGTCGGCGCCGGTGGCCGCTTCGCCGCCTCCTGTCCGAGTGCACCAACGACCCCAAGCGCGCCGCGCCCGTCGTCCCCAGCTTGCCCATTGACCGCCGGCGCCTGTGGGTTCGCGAACATGGGGACCGCAATCAGGAGGGCGCTGGTCGTCACAAGCAACTTACGCACGGCACACCTCTCTTCGCACCACTCCCTACCGCGTGACTGATGGGGAGGAAGCGCCTCCCGATAATTGCGGTTCTCGGCGGCTGACGTGCGACATCCTAGCACGGCTATCTTAAGGAGTCGCGGCTGCCTCGCACCACGAGGGATACGTCCCGTTAGCGACCAGCTTGATTCGGCAGGAGTCTTCGGTTCCTCTTGCGGAGCAGTGATCACCTTCTTCGGTCGGCCGTACAGCGAGGCAAGATTGATCAAGCTACCTTCAGCGATGCCTTGGCTTCGCCGTCCGCGCTTTTTGAGATAGATTTGGCGGCAGTTTGGAGCGCATTCGCTAACCGAGAGGTGAAGGTGATGTCATCCATGGTCACGCGACGCGGTTTTGTGGGAAGCCTGGTTGCCGGTGCGGCGCTCTACGCTACGAAAACGCAGGGGGCAGCGTCACGGCAAGGCGCCTCCCCCGCGCCGGATCCGAACCTGATCGCCGACCTGGTCGCCGGCAATCACATCCTCGTCCGCAAAGGTGTGATGCAGATCAACGGACACCTGAGCGCGCGACACCCGGCAAATCCGAACCGCTTCCTCCTGTCGCGGGCCATTGCTCCCGAGATTGTCCAGGCGGGGGACATCATGGAATTCGACCTCGACAGCAACGCGATCGACGCGAGGGGACGCGCCGCGTACAGTGAACGGTTCATTCACAGTGAAATCTACAGGGCCCGTCCCGACGTGATGGCCGTCGTGCACGCGCATACGCCGTCAATTCTTCCGTTCGCGACCAGTGACATCCCGCTCCGCCCCGTATATCAGCAGGCGACGTTTATCGGAGAGAGTGTGCCTGTGTACAAGAACGGCGACAGTGGCGAGATCGTCTCGAACGCGGAACAAGCCAGGGAACTCGTGCGGGTGCTCGGTGGCGCCGCCGTGGTGCTGATGCACGGCCATGGTGAGGTGGTCGTGGGTCCTTCAGTGCGAACGGTCGTCAGCCGATGTATCGAACTGGAGTTGAATGCGCGGATTCTCCAGAACATTCTCGCGATGGGCGGTAAGCCGTCGTACCTTCGCCCAACGGCGAGCGATGGCGGGCGGGGAGGTGGGCGCGGGCGCGGGGCGGGGGACGGCGGCGCGCAGGGGCAGGGAGGCGGCCGCGGCGGATTCGATCGCGATTGGGAGGCCTGGCTGCAGGAAGAAAAGCGGCTGATGGGACGATGAAACTGAGACAGCCGAAAATAGGATCCCCAAGTGCGCATTGTTTTTCTGGTCCTGGCGATAATCGCCGTGTCGCCCCTTCGAGTGCAGCCTCAGGGCGTCCCCTTTACTGAACTCGTTCCCGTTCCCGCTGGCCCATTCACCATGGGAAGCGCTTCAGGACCTGCTGACGAGCGTCCCAGTCACAACGTTGATCTGTCGGCGTTCTCGATCGAGCGGACGCCTGTGACCAACCGACAGTTCGCCGAGTTCCTGAAGGCGAAGGGCCCGGGCGCCAAGAACGAGTTCTACGATCCAGACGACGGCGATGCCCGCATCCACATCAGGGGCGGTCAGTGGACGGCCGACCCGGGCGCCGAACAGCTGCCGGTGGTTGAACCGACGTGGTACGGCGCGCGCGAATACTGCCGTTGGGCCGGACGCCGGTTGCCGACGGAAGCCGAGTGGGAAAAGGCGGCGAGAGGCACCGACGGTCGTCGCTTCCCGTGGGGAAACGCCCAGCCCGACCAGACGCGCGCGCACTACAGCGCCGGGTGGCGCGAGTTCGTCCCCGTCGGCTCACGTCCGTCCGGCGCCAGCCCGTATGGTCTGCTCGACATGGCGGGGAACGCGTGGGAATGGACCAGCAGCGCCTACAAGCCCTATCCCTACAACGCCGGTGACGGTCGAGAGAACCCTGACGGCGAGGTCGAACGATCAACGCGCGGCGGAGGACAGGATTCAGGCGGCGAAGAGATCACGACCACGTATCGCGGCCGAGGCCTGTCACGCGAACCAGACTCGGGCCACCACAACATCGGTTTTCGCTGCGCGCGTTAGTCGCGGCGAGATAGCCGCTACCGCCGGAAGTTCGGTGGTTCCGGGGCGAATCCCGGCCGAGGAGGACCGAATCCCCAGGTTCCCGCGAAGAGGGCTATAGTGGTTCGCGCCCGAGCGTCCGATTGAAATTCAGACCGCGACTGTCTCGACCTTTCTGGAGCGCACGATGCGGAGACTGACGACACTCGCGATAGCCGGCCTGTTGCTGTATCTCCTGGCATCGGTCGATCCCCTCTCGGCCCAGCAGAACTCGCCTGTGGACCTGACGGGCACATGGGTGTGGGTCAATCACGAAGACGCGACCAATCGCTTTCGCGGTGTTGATCCCGGCGGTCGATACGAGGGACTGACCGTCAACGACGCGGCGCGGATGCGCGGTGACACCTACTCCGAGGAATGGGTATCGACATCACCGCTGCTCCAGTGCAGGCCGCGCGGACCCACGTATCAGCCGTACGCGCTCGATCCGGTGCAAATCGACAAACAACTCGACCCCATCAGCCGGCAAATCGTCGCCTACCGGATCACGGTTCACAAGACCGCAGGCGCGCGGATGGTGTGGCTCGACGACCGCCCGCGTCCTTCGCAGTACGCCGCGCATAGTTGGGAGGGGGTCTCCGCCGGTACGTTCAAGGGACCGATTCTGGAAATCAGTACGAGCCATTTGAAGGAGAGCATTCTCACGCGCAATGGCATACCCAGCAGTTTTCGAGCAACCGTCATCGAGCAGCTGTACCTCGACGAACCGTACCTGCACTGGGTCTTCACGGTCATCGACCCGGACTATCTGACCGAACCACTGGTGAGAAGCGGACTGTATGTCCGCGCGCCCACGCAGCAGCTGCCTCCGTATCCCTGTCAGGCTGAGGACAATCTTCCGCCCGGCGCCCGCGCGTCGTACACGGTGCCGCATTACTTGCCCGGCGAGAATCCATGGCTGACGGAGACGGCGTTCAAGTTCAAGGCGCCGCTCACCGCGTGGCGGGGGTTCGCCGAGGCGCTCTATCCGGAGTGGTATGCCGTCGGCAAGGCGCTTGCGCCGCCCGCAGCGCCGGATATCGTGCTCAAACCGGTCTACAACGACGAATCCACACGCGTGGCTGAACGGGCGGATGCACAGCCGGCGCGCGCGCTCGTCATCGGCGACGTGGAGGCGTTGCACGTCGCCGGCAACGTCTATCTGATCGCCGGTGCAGGTGGCAACATCGCCGCGTCGATTGGTGGTGACGGCGTCATCCTGGTGGATTCAGGTCTTGCGGCTGGAAGCGAGAAGGTGCTCGCGGCCATCCGCCAGGCGGCGACGCGCGTGCGGCCTCCCGAGAATCCTGAATCCGCGTCTCCGTTCAACAGCACGTGGCAGGCCACGCACGCGTTTGCGGAACCAAAGATCCGGATGATCATCAACACCAGCGACAATCCAGACCACGTCCAGGGCAACGCCACGATCCGCCGGTCGCCGATGTTTGGCGCGCTCGGCGACGGCCCCGCCTATCAGCTCGGGACGTCATCGGGATCCAGCCAGCAGAACATCGCACATATCAACGTGCAACAGCGGTTGCTGGATGTGAACGCCGTCCAACGCCCCCACGGATACGTATTTCACTGACAGATACACCCTGTACCGCTTCTTCAACAACCAGGCCGTACAGATTTTCCACATGCCGAAGGCGATTACCGATGGCGACAGTGCCGTCTGGTTCCGGCGTTCGGATGTGATCGCGACCGGCGACATCTATAACAGCGACATCTACCCGCCGATCGATGTCAGCCGTGGCGGAAGTATCGATGGTGAAATCGCGGCGCTCAACACGATCCTGGACATGTCGGTGACGGAGTACATGTCCCAGGGCGGGACGATGATCGTGCCTGGGCACGGCTGGATCAGCGACTCCGGTGACGTGGGCTATTACCGCGACATGCTGATGATCATCCGTGATCGTATCCAGAACATGATCGACAGAGGTCTGTCGCTTCAGCAGGTCGTCGCCGCCAAGCCGACCATGGACTACGATCCGCTGTACGGCCGGCAGCCGAAGGTGACGACGCGTTTTGTCGAGGCGGTGTACGAAAGCCTGAAGCGAAAGGCCGCCACACAGTGAGAGGAGATGCCGTGCGGATGGCGATGCCCGCGGTGCTCGTGGCCCTGACGATCCTCGTCGGCACCGTGCAGATCGCGGCACACCACTCATTTACGGGTGCCTACAACGTCGACAAGACGATCACGATCACCGGCAAGATCGTCCAGATTGCGCTTCGCTCCCCTCATTCCTTCTTCTACGTCGAGTCGCAGAATCCAGAGGGGGGACCGCAGCAGTGGGCGGTCGAGGGCGCTTCGGCGGGCCAATTCGCCCAGCAAGGCGTCGACGCCAACGCGTTTCGAGTGGGTGACATTGTCGACGTGACCGCCAATCCCTCCCGTACGCCAAACAGTACGCGAGCGCGGCTGGTGAAGATTGTGCGGCCGTCGGATGGCAAATCGTGGGGCACGGGTACCGGTGAAACGGTCGATTAGCGACACCGCCTCTCACTCCATGCTGCTGCGTCGGGTCATCCTGGCGGCGGTACTCTGCGGGTGGCTACCATCGGTGGGGACGGCTCAGGGCGATCGCCGGCCAGGCGCCGCTCCTGTCACGGCAAAGGCATCGGCGCCGATCGATCTCACGGGGTATTGGAGTGCGGTGCTGACCGAGGACTGGCATACCCGCATGTTCACCGCTGCGAAAGGGGACTTCGGCGGCGGGCCGCCGGGCGAAGTGGCGCAGGTGGGCACGAGTCGCCTTGGCGTGGGCGCGAACCCGGCGAGGGACGGCAACATTCCCTACAACCTGAAAGGCGCGCAGGCAGCGATGGCGTGGGATGCCGCCAAGGACGAGGCGGCGGGGCAACAATGCAAAGCCTACGGCGCGCCCGGCATCATGCGCCAGCCGACGCATCTGCGCATTACCTGGGCAGACGACACCACGCTGAAGGTGGAAGCCGACTTCGGCACACAAGTCCGGCTGCTTCATTTCGCACCGCCGCCGCAGGCTCCGGTGCCGACGCCGCAGGGGCGCTCCATCGCCGCGTGGATCAGCATGGGCGGAGGTGGCGGACAGGCCAACTTTCAGAAAGGCGGCGTGTTGAAAGTGGTGACCACCCATCTGACCCCCGGGTACTACTGGAAGAATGGGATGCCCTACTCAGGGAACGCCGTGCTCAAGGAAAACTTCTTCTTGCTCGACGTGCCCGACGGCGACCGCTGGCTCACGGTGACACAACAGGTCGACGACACCGACTATTTGACCGGGCCCTACGTCGTCAACTACCACTTCAAGAAGCTTCCTGATGGATCCCGATGGCATCCAACGCCCTGCGTGGTCCGGTGACAGCCATGGACGCAGGATCTCGCATCGGTCGGCGGCAATTCATGACAACAGCGGTGGCCGCCGGTGCCGCCACGCTGGTGCCGTCCGTTCGCTCGTCGTCGGCGGGACAGACGGCCGTGTCATCGCCACGAATCATCGATGTCCATCACCACTACGCATCGCCGAACTTTCTCGCCTCACTTGCGGCCCGGAACGTCGGGAACAACGTCGATCGATTCAAGGCGGACACTCCAGAAAAGCACCTGGCGGAGATGGACAAGAACGGTGTCGCGACGGCGATGCTGTCGCAGTACTCGGGCTTGTGGTTTGGCGACGTCGCCCAGGCACGCCGCGATGCGCGCGACCTCAATGAATGGGCGGCAGCCAAGATGGTGGCGCCTTATAAGAATCGGTTTGGCCTCTTTGCAGCGTTGCCGCTGCCCGATGTAGAAGGCAGCCTCAAGGAGATCGAATACGCCTTCGATACGTTGAAGGCGGATGGGATTTCACTCATCACCAGCTACGACGGCAAGTGGCTGGGCGACCCTTCGTTCGATCCCGTCTTCGAGGAGTTGAATCGACGAAACGCGGTGGTGTTCACGCATCCGCTCGAGCCAGCCTGTTGCAGGAATCCGTTGCCGGGGCTGGGACCGCAGACCCTGGAGTATCCGACGGATACGACGCGCGCGATCGTGAACCTGCTCGTGAGCAACGCCGCGACGCGCTATCCCAACGTGCGGTTCATCTTCTCTCATGCCGGCGGCACGCTCGTCTCTATCGCGCAGCGCGTCCTCGGCAATGAAGTGACAGCGGAGGCCGCTGGGCAAGCCGGTCGAGAAAAATTCACGGCTCTACCACGTCAGGCGATTCCATTACGACACGGCCGGATCGGCGAATCCCGTTCAGCTCCAGTCGCTGAAGCTGCTCGTCCCCGCTTCGCAGATCGTGTTCGGGACCGACACCCCATTGGCCAGTCTTTCGGCCACGGTCGTGGGTGTTCGGACGAGCGGTTTCAGTGTCGAGGAACAGCGGGGCGTGTACCGAGAGAATCTTCTCGGGATCCTGCCCGAACACACCCGGGCACGCATCGGTCCGTAGAACCAAACCACGAAGGACACGACGATCACGAAGATTTCGAGGGCTTCGTGCCCTTCGTGGTTCACGATGGGCATGGCGTTCTCCCCGGGCGTGCCGCCTACTCGAGCACCCAGGTGGCGAAATAGAACCCAAGTGTGGCGATCAGAGGAAGCTCAAGAGGACATTCCGCTGGTCCGGCTGAAGCCGGACACTACGTACAACAGGAAAGCGCTCTAGGAGTTCAGTGGCCAGACCGCGATAGGACCGCCGGATGAGCGCGAGAGGAATCGCGCGCTGCGACCGGATCCGCGCGCGGAGATCCTGCGGCGCTCATCGGTCACCGCCAACTCATACGTCCCTGAGACGCGGAATGAGCCGCACGGTGTTATCACGCTCGATCGCACGCAGATCGCGCTCGCTGAACAGTTTCAGCGAGCGGAGGGCGTCGGCCGTGGCCCGGATGGTCCCGCCGGGAGGGAAGTCGGTTCCGAACAGGACGTGATCCGACTTCACCAACTCCAGCAGCGACACCAGTGCGCCCCGGTTGGTGGCTCCCGCGGTGTCGTAGTAGAAGCGGCGAGCCTGCTCCAGAAAGCCGTTTGGCATGCGGTCCCTGGCGCTGCGGGAGGCCTCGTCGATGCGCCCGGCCAGAAACGGCAACGACCCGCCCGCGTGCGACCAGATGAAACGAATATTCGGGAACATCGCGGCATCGCCGCTGAAGGAGACACCCACGATGGCGCGTGACGTGTCCGTGCCGTACTCCATGCTGCCAGGCGCCACGCCATACGTGAGATTCCGGCAGCAATTGGCGGCCGTCGGGTGCACGTGGACGACAGCGTTGCGCCGGTTGAGTTCGGCCATGACGGGACGGAAGGCCGCGTTGCCCAGCCATGTGTTCTCGTCGTAGCTCGTCATCAGCCCGATGCCGTCGACCTTGAGCGTGTCGTAGGCGTACTCGATTTCGGCCAGGGTGGCGTCTACGTCGGGCAGCGGCACGGCGGCGAACAGGCCGAATCGGGTTGGATACGTCTGCACGAGCTTCGCCCCGTACTCGTTGCAGGCGCGGGCCAGACGGCGCGTCGCCGCCGGATCGCCGAAGTACAGGCCCGGGTTGGTGATCGAAATCATCGCGGAGGCGGCGTCGCCCCGGTCCATGTCCTCGATCGACTGTTCAGGCGTCCACTTCGGGTTCGCCGGATTCAGCAGCGGCCGCCCCGAGACCTCGGCAATCCAGGCCGGCGGAGAAAAATGATGATGGACGTCGATGCGGTTGGCTCTGGCTGAGGTCGCTTGTGCCAGGGGCGCCGGATCGCCGGCGTTGGTCGTCGCCGCCAGCCCCAGCGACGCGAGCGCTGTGGCCAGAAAACTTCGTCGGTCGAGATCGGTCATGCATCACCTCACCGCGGCGAAAGGCCGAGACCGGGAACTGGCTGGAGTATAAGGGGGTTTCAGCGAGCGGCGGCTGTCGGCAACTGCGACAGGCCCGGCGACATCGCGAATGAACCTGAAAGGGCCGCGACCCGACGCGGAGGACGACTGTTGGCGCATAGAATCCCCCTCTTGATTGTCGGTGGCGGCATCGGAGGCCTGGCCGCGGCGCTCGCCGTGTCCCGGGCCGGCTATACCGCGCACGTGATCGAAAGGACCGAAGCGTTCGCCGAGCTGGGGGCCGGACTTCAACTCGCCCCGAACGCGACGCGCGTTCTGGATCGCTTGGGCCTTCTGGACGAGATCAGGCATCACGCCATGTTTCCCAAGAGGCTCGTCATGGGGGACGCCCTTTCGGGCGAATTGATTACGGCCGTCGATCTGGGCCGGACATTCCTCGATCATTTCGGATACCCCTACCTGGTGATGCACCGCGGAGATCTGCTGGGCGCCGAGCTGAACGCGTGCAGGAACAGTCCGCGGATTGTCCTGGAGAGCAACAAGGAAGCGGTCCGGATTGAGGACCTCGGCGACGGTGTGCGGGTTGAGTTCCTGGATGGCTCATCCTACGAGTGTGATGCGTTGATAGGAGCCGACGGACTCCATTCCTTGGTACGCAGGACCATCGCCGACGACGGGGATCCCATATGCGCGCAATTCGTCGCATACCGTGGAACCGTTCCGATGGAGGAAGTCCCCAACGACGCCGACCTGGACAGCATGACGATTTGGGTGGGGCCCGATCTGCATTTCGTCCAGTATTGCATCCGCCCCGGAGAGCTGTTCAACCAGGTGGCGGTGTTCAGGAGCTACAAGTACAAGCCGGACTCCGATGATTGGGGAACCCCCGAGGAACTGGATGAGCATTTCGGCAAGACGTGTCCACGCGTCCGTCACGGGATTGCCAAGTTGCGGCGCGGCCGGCGGTGGCCCATGTTCGACCGACTGCCCATATCGAACTGGACGCGCAACCGTATCACCCTGCTCGGGGACGCCGCCCATCCGATGCTTCAGTACATCGCGCAGGGAGCCTGCCAGGCGCTGGAGGATGCGATCTGTCTCGGAGACAAGATGGCAGAACACGCCGGCGACGTGGCGGGGGCGTTTCGCGGCTATCAGGAAGCCCGGATACCCAGGACGTCGCGAGTCCAGGAGGCGGCCCGATTCTTCGGAGACGTGAAACACATTCACGGTGTCGGCGTGCCGCTCCGAAACGCACTCCTGGCCAGGCGTGCGAGCGACGATTTCGACTATTTCGATTGGCTCTATGGCTTCACGGGATGCCTCTGATGAGGGAGGATCTGCGGACCGCTCGAGCAATACGCTGATCGCCTGCCGCGGTTGGACCGGTCAGGTGGGAGGGTCCTGAAGTAGAATGCCGCCGTAGTGCCGTCCAGATCGATGGGGTAGAGATGCGGGCACTTTGCGCGGCCGTCGCGGCCTTCACGGCTCTGCTGGTCACCGGATCGGCCGGCGCCCAGTGGCTGAACCAGCCCTCCCCCGGCACGCCCCGCCTGCCCGACGGCAAGCCGAATCTCTCGGCGCCGGTTGCGCGAACCGCGGACGGCCATCCGGACCTTTCAGGGATCTGGAGCGCCGGGACCCTCGACTACTACATGGATCTCGCCACCGGCCTGAAGCCTGGGGAGGTGCAGCTCACCCCATGGGCGGCCGCCGTGCGAAAGCAGCGCATGGACCGTGACCACGTGGACGATCCGTACGCGTACCTGTCTCCCGCTCGGTGTGCCGCGGATCAACTTCCGCAGCGAAATGAAGATCGTGCAGACGCCGACAATCACCCTCCTCCTGTACGAAACCTACGTCGGCATGATGTTCCGGCAGGTGTTCACCGACGGGCGGCCGTTGCCCGAAGCGAGCGAGAGCGCGCCGACATGGCTGGGATACTCGGTGGGCCGATGGGACGGCGACACCTTCGTGGTGGAGACGACAGGGTTGCGCGACGGCGGCTGGCTCAGCACGCGGGAAGCCTACCCGCACAGCGACGCCCTGCACGTCACGGAGCGACTACAGCGGCGGGACTTCGGCCACCTAGACCTGACAGTCACCATTCGCGACCCGAAAGCCTACGTCCGGCCCTGGACGAACACCATCGCGATGACGCTCAGGCCCGACACCGAACTGCTCGAAGCCTTCTGTGACAACCAGTTGGCGATTCTCCAACACTTCCGCAACGACCCTCCGCCACCGGAACCGCCGAGCCCCGGCAATTGAGGAGACCGCCGATGAGAATCAGGTTCACCTTCGCGGTCATCACCGTCTGGATGCTCTCGACGCCGACGCCCACAGACGGCCATCATTCGGCCTCGGCGGAATTCGACGCGACCAAGCGCATCACGATCACGGGTGCGGTCAGCAAGATCGACTGGCTGAATCCGCACACGATCTTCCACATGGAGGTTCCCGGGACCGGCGGCGCCGTCGCAAGGTGGAGCTGGGAATTGCCCAGTCCAAACCAGTTGATGCGAGCGGGATGGACGCGAACCTCGATGAAGCTGGCGGAGACGGTCACGGTGGAAGGAATCCACGCCCGAGACGGCAGCAATCACGGGATGGCCATGTCGGTCACCCTGGCCAGCTCTGGAAAGAGGCTGTTCGCGGGGCAGGCCGACGCCCAGTAGATCCCGCCGTTTCGGCTGAGGGAAAGCCCAGGGGTTCTGTTGACATCCCGGCGGGCCCAGTGTCTTCCTAGACGTTCTCCCGAGCGTGCCGCCTACTCGAGTACCCAGGTGGCGAAATAGAACCCAAGTGTGGCGATCAGAGGAATGCTCACGAGCGCGAGAATGCTTCCGCCTTTGACCATGCTGCCGATGCGGACGTAGCCGCTGGCAAAGACGATGGCGCTCGGCGGGGTGCCCACGGGCAGGGCGAAGTCCATATTGGCGGCAATGGCGGCCGTGACGAGCAGCGCCGCCGGGTTGATTCCGGCCGCCGGCGCAACGACGGGTATCAGGGCGCCGACCATGCCGATGATGGCGATGTTCGATACAAGGCTGCCGACGATCACGGTAAACGCGATCACGCCGAGCACGAACAGGAACTGACCGCCGGACGTTGCGACCGACGACATCACCTGCCCGAAGAATCCACCCAGTCCGAGTGTCTCGCTCGCGAGGGTGTTGCCGAGCGCCAGCGCGGCCGCGATGAGAAACAGCCCGCCCCACTCCACGGCCTTCACCGCTTCGCCCCACGTCAGCACGAACGTCCGACTCTTCCAGTCAACTGGGATGAGAAAGAGCGACGTGGCCATCAGCGAGGCGGTCACGGCCCAGTCGAGGTGGCTCGAGGTCCAGGCGCTGATCGGATTCCGCCGGCCGCCGGGGAGCACCAGCGACAGCGCGTCGGGAAGAATCCACAGGAGCATCGCCACGACGAACACGAGACCCGAGATCACCTCGCCGCGGCTCATCGCGCCAAGTTTTCGCACTTCGTCGCCGAGCGCCGCCGCGCTGGACCCGAGGTCCGGCATCTCCGGCCGGGTCACGTACCGCAGCACCACGAACATCGCGGCCAGCATGATGGCGAACACCGGCAGGGAGATCACCACCCACTCGAGGAATCCGATGCGAAACCCCATCGACTGGGCGATACCGATGGCAATCAGATTCGTCGGCGCCGCTACGGGCGTAACGACCCCCATGTTCGAGCCCCAGGCGATCGCGAGGAACAGCGCCTCGGCGTAGCGGCTGCCTTGCGCGAACCCCAGCGTCTTGACGAGACCGGTTGCGATCGACACAAAGATCAGCGTCGTCACGACATGCGACAAGACGGAGCTCATCAGCGCCGAGGCGAGCCCGAAGGCGACGAGCAGCCGCCAGGGGTTTCCACCGACGAATCGAGACGACGCCATGCGGTACGCGACGCGGCGGGTGAGGCCGTGTACGTGCATCGCGTGGGCGATGATCTCGGCGGCCAGCAGAAAGATGCACACCCAGTTGGCCCACGGGCTGAAGGCCGCCTCGACGGTAAGGACGCCGCAGAGCACGAGCATGGCCATGGCGGCCAGCGATGTCGCGGGGATCGGGATCGCTTCCGATACCCACCATGTGACCGTCCAGAGAAAGATCCCGAGGGTGCGCATTCCCACGGGAGTCACCTCCTGCAGGGGAGGGACGATCAGGGCGAGGAGAAACAGAAGCGGCCCGAGCCACAGCCCGACGAGCTGCTTCCGTTTCTCGAACTGAACTTCGGCCTCTGACAGTCTCGGAGCGATTTCCGACAGGCCTTGCCAGCTCATCAGCGAGACGCGGTGGTGCTTCCCTTCAGCTTGAACAAGTTCAGCGCGTTCGTGCGGCCCATCTTGCGGCGGTCGCGCTCCGAGATGTGGAGGTTGTCGAACCAGGTCGCCGCCTCAGCCGTCTTCTCGAAGGGATAGTCGACCGAGAACATGATGCGGTCCGAGCCGACCTCCATCATCGCGTCGATGAGCGACGGGGTGCGGAAGTTGCCGCTGACCGTCAGATAGAAGTTGTCGCCGAGGTAGTCGGCCATCTTGCGCTTGGCCGGGATGTTTCTCGGCGTCTGGGCGATCCGGTGATCGATGCGCCAGATCATGAACGGCAAGCCTTCACCCAGGTGACCGAGCACGACGTTGAGCTTCGGGTGGCGGTCGAACAACCCGCTGGCCATCAGGCGCAGGGCGTGAATCGCCGTTTCAACACCGAAGGCCCAGGCCGAGCCCATGAACCAGGGGTGGCCCTCGAGCACGGGCTCACGACTGAGCAGCGGATCGCGTGGGTGCAGGTACAACGGGTAGTCGAACTGTTCCAAGACTCCCCAGAACGCTTCGTAGCGAGGATCGTCCAGATACACGACGTTCTCCAGCGTACCCACCTGCGAGAAGCCGTTGACCATCGTGCCCAAGAAGCCCAGGTCCTTGATGCAGCGCGTGAGCTCGGTGATCGCCATGTCGGGGTCCTGCATCGGGACCGCGGCAAAGCCCGAAAAGCGATCCGGGTGTTTGGCGACGAACTCCGCGACGGTGTCGTTCGCCTTGCGCGCGACCTCCGCCGCCTGCTTCGCATCGGCGATACCCTGCACCGCCGGATTGTGCAGGCCCAGGATGACCCGCTCGATGCCGTGCTCGTCCATTTCCGGCAGACGAAGTTCCTTGAGGTCCAGCAGGCGCCGCTTGATATCGGGCCATGCCGGAAACCAGCCGGTGTACTTGGCGTCGTGCGTGGCACTGATGGTGTCCGAGATGGCGAAGTGCTCTTCGAGCGCGATCTTTCCTTGCATAGGTGGTCCAGATTCTATTCTGGATCCGGCTGTGTCGCGCTATCCTGTGGCCCGGCCAGCGACGTACGCCCGGAAGATACGGGGTGTGTCTCTCAAAGTCTTCGGTTGTCTTGACACGAGGAGTGTTGCATGAACATGGCCCTCAAGTTCGCGTCCGGTCCGATGGCCTTTCTGGTGCTCTCCCTCCTTCCGTATGGAGGCGTCGCGGCGGAAGGACGAATGGCGCTGAGCGTCTTCGGCTGGATGGTCATGTGGTGGATGACGCAGCCTGTGCCCTGGGCCATTTCCTCCATGCTCCCGCTCGTGCTGTTCCCGGCGCTCAACGTCAAGAATCTCGAAGACACTGCGGCGTTGTATGGGCAAACGATCTTCTTCTTCATCTGGGGGACCACGCTGGTTGGACACGCCATGGACCGGCACGGGCTGGCGAGGCGCTTTGCGCTGTGGTTCATGTCGCTGCGTGTGATCGCGGGGCGTTCGTATCGGACGGTGTTCGGCCTGATGCTCGCGACGGCGCTGGTGTCCACGAACATTTCGGATGCGGCGGCCATCGCGATGATGATGCCGGTGGCAGCCTCATTGATTGCCTTCGTGCGGAGCGTCGATGGACAGACGCAGGGACGAACGAACTTCGGTTCCTTCTGCTCGCTGGGCGTCCTGTATGCAGCGGTCGCGGGCGGGACGGCGACGATCGCCGGGATCCCGCACAACGCTCTGAGCGTGTCGCTGCTGGCGAAAACGACCGGGCGCGAGCTCGGCTTTTTTGAATGGATGGTGGCAGGCGTTCCGATAGCGATCTGTACGCTGCTGCTGCTCTACTTCGTCCTGAAATACTTCTTCGTGTTGGAGTTCAAGACGATTCCTGGCGGCCACGATTATCTGACGAAGGAACGCCAGGCGCTCGGACGCATCACACGGGGAGAGCGCGCCACCCTGTTCATCTTTGGTGTGATGGTGACGCTCTTCGTCCTGCCCAGCATCCTGGGGCTCGTTCTAGAACCCCAGCATGCCGTCGCCGCCTGGAGCCGCCGCGCCATCAGTTTGAACGTCGTGCCGACAATCGTACTGATTCTCATGTTGATCACGCCCGTCAATTGGAGGAAGGGCGAGTTCGTCCTCGGATGGAAGGATGCGATCTCCAACACCCCCTGGGACATCATGTTCCTCGTCGCGTCCGCGACTGGCGTCGTGGGCGTGCTCGTGGAGTACAAGTTCGTGGAGCTGGCCTCAGGGATGATCTCGAATCTCGGCCTCGGACCGTATTCGCTTCCGTTCGTGGCGGCGATGATGGTGGGCCTGGGCACGAACTTCATGTCGGGCCTCGCGGCAACGGCGCTCTTCGGCGGCATTCTGATTCCGGCGGCGCAGCAGATCGGGTTCAACCCCGCGTCCATGGCCATGCTGGTGCCCAACCTCGCGGTTGGCTTTGCGTTGCCGTGGGCGGGCACCTCGACCGGGCTTGCCTTCGCGATCGGCAAGCTCGACGTCAAGGAGATGGCGAAGGTGGGGATCGTGGCGACGCTGGCGTACGCGGTGCTGGTGGCCGCCCTTCATATCCTGCTCTCTCCATTCGTGTGACACGGCGTGATCTCACAACGGCCGTCTGGAGGACTGAATGCGTGAGCTCGACTCTCTTCTGAACGAACTCGTCATCGCGAATCGCATCCTTTCCAACGAGGACATCGTCGATGCGTATGGACACGTCAGTGTCCGCCATCCGGAGAATCCTTCCCGTTTCCTCCTGGCACGCTCGCTGTCGCCGGACCTGGTCGAGCGTGACGACATCATGGAGTTCAATCTCGACGGCGAGGCCATCAACGATGACCGCACGCCGTACCACGAGCGGTTCATCCATAGTGCAATCTACGAAGCCAGGCCCGATGTGCACGCGGTCGTACACGCGCATGCGGAGGACGTACTGCCCTTCAGCATCAGCGACACTCCGCTCAAGCCGGTCATTCACTCGGGGAGTTTCATCGGCGCGCACGTGCCGGTCTGGGACATCGCGGACAATTTCGGCGATACGGATCTCTTGGTTCGAAATCAGGCCCATGGGCGCGATCTTGCCCGTAGCCTCGACGGGCACAACGTGGCATTGATGCGGGGCCACGGATTCGCCGCGGCCGCACGGAGCCTGGCCGAAGTCGTCCGAACCTCCGTCTACCTTCCGCGTAATGCGCGCGCCCAGTTCGCAGCCATGCAGTTCGGCAGCTACAAGGCGCTGTCAGCGGGCGAAATTGCGTCGCGGGCGTCCTCGTACAAACCCGGACAGTTGTGGCGCGCGTGGGAGTACTGGGCGCACAAGGCGAAGTGCGGCCACCTCCTCGTGAAATGGCCTGGTCTGACGGCTGGGGATACGAAATAGGACTCACGACCGCGTCGGCCCGCCACTGATGCACCGCCGCGACTCACGCTTTCGTGAGACGACGTCGCTCTCAGCGGACGATCGAGCAGCCTTCCAGGTGGACGTACAGATAGTCGAAGCTCTCCACGGTGCATCTGAAAGCGAAACTGCGCGCCTTCGCTGATGCCGCTGACCTCCCTCAGATCCCTGAAGACAAGAACCAGGGCTCTGCTCGTGAAACCATCGGCAATGTGAATCGCGGCGCCACCGTCGCTGAGCTCGATCAGGGTACCTCGACGACCTTCGAGAACCAGCATCTTGCCAGCGTGACGTCCAAGTGCGGCGTTGGAGTCCTTGTTGAATTCGCGGTAGAGCGCGTTGGCGGATAGCAGCGGCCCCGCGTCACCTGGTGGCGTCGTGCTCGTGGGCTTGCCCTTGCCATCGCGCGTCATGCGCGCCCGCCACAGAATCGCATCCCCGCGCCAGTCCTTCGGCAGATCGATCGCCAGTTCGCCGACAGCGGGCGCAGCCCAAGTGAACGCGCTGCGGCCCAGCCTCCCAGGTCGATGACACCCTGACGACCGGGGCCGAATCTGCCGGACACGCGCTCGCTGTTCCCGGAGAAGCGGCATGGGAAACTAGCGAAGCCGTAGGCACCGACGGAGGCGCCCGAACAATAGTACTCGCCCCATTCACCGCGGAAACTGCCGTCGTTCGACACATCGATCTTGAGGTAGAACTCGGCGCCCGTGACGACTGCGTGGAGCGGGGTGCTATAGGTCTCGCTCGAGACCGACTCCCAGTGGCCTGCAGGAAGCGCCGGCTCCTGGGCCAACGCGCCGACAGCAGCTGCGATGGACGCGACAAAAACCGTCACGCGTTGAAGCGCTGGTGTCATTCGAGCCTCTCACCGGATTTATCACACCTTCCTGGACCGTTCAAGGCTGAATGCGCCGAGCGCACTTGATGTCTCAGAAGCCTCTTGCGTTTCCGGGGGCAAATTTTCGCGGCGTGTGCTTCTCGTCCATGCATGGGAGGATTGGGTGAACATTCAGAGCATCCTTCCGCAAAGATAGAGTGCGATGACTCGAGAACCGGCCGAGTTGTACCAAGTATTCGTCCTGTGCGTGCTGCTCTCTTGTGTCGCTTCCTGGATCATTGCTCACCGTTATCGACGTCGCATGCAGCGGTTGATGAGGGCGTCGTCCCCTCACGATTCACGCCCTGCGAACACGCCTGCTACTGAGGCGGCGGCAGACCGTCCGGCGGGGTCGGCGGTGTCGCTGGCTGACAATCGTGCCGCGGGTATGCGGCTGACGATACTGCTCGTCGCCTCATCGTGCCTGCTCGCCGGGACGAGCGCCTGCGTCTTCTCGGCACTGATGTTTCCCGCCGAGCCGCTGACGCCAGGACGAGTGATCCCCATCGCGGTGCTGCACCTGTGGCCCGTCATCCCCGCGATAGCGCTGGCGTGGCGCTGGTCTCGCGCGCGTTTCGTCGGAGCGCTGCTGCTGTGGTGCGCCGCCACGTGGGTCGTGCTCTTCGTCATCGGGCAATGGCGGCAGATCGATATGGGACCGTTGCTCGTGCTTCGCGCCATGGCGAGCGAGATCGGACTGTCGCTGGCGCTGTTGTCGCTCGTGTTTCTGGGGAAAGCCACCCGCGCAATCGCCCCGTGGTTGCTCGTGCCGGCCGCACTGTTGAGCTGGTCGTCGCTCGCCGGCGTGCGGACGATGGTGTCGATCGGCGAGGGGCAGTCGCCTCTGCTGACGTCCTTCGTGACGCGACTGGATCCCGTGCTGGGCTGGTTGCCCTGGTATGCGGTGTTCGCACTGTTCATTCTGCTGCCGTGGGTGTTGGTCTGGTGGCCCGCGCGGGTGCTGGGACGCGCGCTCGGGCGCGCGTATTCGCGCAAATGGTTCTCGGATCTACTGGCCATGTACATTGCCGTCTGGGCGTTTTCGCTGACCGACCGAGCACTGACGGTCGCTGTCCAAGGCAACGCTGGCATGGCAGCCGTCGCGATGTACCTTCCGCTGCTGTGGATTCCCGTGGTGATGTGGTCTGCCGCACGGTGGCGTCCCATCAGTGAGCGGCCGCCTACGCTGCTGGTCCTGCGGGTGTTTCAACAGGACGCGCAGGCGCAATCCTTGTTCGACCAGGTCGTGGAGCGGTGGCGCTTCAGCGGGAACGCGGTGATGATTGCCGGAACCGACCTTGTCGATCGCACGCTCGATCCCCACGATATCTTCCAGTTTCTAGATAAAAAACTCGCCCAGCGGTTCATCGTCAGTCCGGCGGATGTCGCACGACGCATCGATGCATTCGACATGATCGCCGACATCGATGGTCGTTACAGGGTCAACGAGTGCTATTGCCACGACACGACGTGGCAGGACGCGCTGGAAGCCCTCGTTCGCTACAGCGACGTCGTACTGATGGATCTACGGGGATTCCAGGCCCATAACGCCGGCTGTCGTTACGAGCTCGCCACGCTTGCGCGGGCCTCGCGCACGCTTCGCGTTGTGGTCCTGGTAGACGGTCGGACCGATCGCGCCGTGGCACAAGAGGCAGTTGTCTCCGGCCGGCATGAACGCTTCACCTGGATCGAGGTGTCGCACTTCAATGCGAGCAAGCGTCATGAAGTCTTGGCCCATCTGTTCGCCTGACGGATATGAGTTGTTCGCGGCGCCGGCTCAGGATGGAACCCCGGCCGGGGGGCCGGCGATGAACGTGCGCTGGCACAACGGGAAAGCGGAGGTAGTGCCGTAGGAGCGTTGAAGCGACGCAGACGAACGCCCGTTGGCGACGCTTTTAGACCGCGAAGGACACGACGATCACGAAGATCACGAATCTCAGGAATCAAAGATGGCCCCATGGCAGTTCGTGATCTTTCAGTCCTTCGTGCCCTTCGTGGTCAGGATTCCTCGTCAGGAATTCGCCGGACGTCTCGCCTGCGGCTAGGGTCGGCCCGCCGATCGCAGCCGCGGGCGGCCGTTCACTTGTTCAAAGCTGTAGCCGTCGGCGGGGCGATCGAGGCGACCGAGGTACAGGCGGTTCGCCTCGCGGTGGGCGGGACTGCCCAGCACAATCACCCGGTCGCCAGACTGCAGCGTCTGCGTCGTCATCCCGATTTCCGACAGCTCGCCCCGATCGTCCAGCTCGACTCGCCAGCGCTGCGTGGTGCGCCCCGTCTCCGTCACGTCCAGCGTCAGGAAGGCATGGGGATTGATGAACTCCCACTGCGTGACGACGCCCTCGACGCGGACGTTGCGGCGGGTGTCGTACATGCCGGAGATGGAGTGATGTGCTTCAGCCGTGAACGTCCCGAGCAGCAGCCCGCACGCCAGCGGCACCCCTTGTCTCGCCATATAACCCGCAGTGTATCCAATCTCAGAGGAGAACCGCTTGGAGCGTCTCCCCGGCCACGCTACTCCGCTTTCCAGCTGTACGTAGTGTCCGCCTTTAGGCGGACCAAGAAAGGCCGGCTGAAGCCGGCCACTACGTACTACAGGAAGCGCGTTAGACTGCTGTGTTCAAGGGGCCTGCGACACGTGGGCTCCGTCATTCGAGTGCTGCCGGGAGAAACGGACATGAAGCAGGCGGGTAAGGCGGCCATGGTGGCATGGCGCTGGTTGCATGTGCGCGCTGTACGGCAGGGGAGGCGCAGAACGCGCCGCAGCCCTACAAACTCGGCATGTTCCAGGAGGGCGCGCGTACGTTCGTCGGCATGGTCGTCGGCGATTCGCTCGTCGTCGATCTCACACGCGCCAATGTCAATGCTCCGGCCACGCTGCACGAACTCATCGCCCGCTGGGACCAGCCCACAGCCGATCGACTGGGCCGGCTGGCAGGTGAGGCGCAACGGGAGAGGCCGTCGTTCGCGTTCCAGCTCTCGGCCGTCAAAGTGCTGGTGCCGATCAGCGATCCAGACGCGATTCTGATGGCGGCGCGCAACTACGCCGAGCACGCCAACGAGATGGCCCAGGCCGGCAGGACCGCGGGTACCACCAGCGTCATCGACGAGAAGGTACGCAGCGGCATCCCGGGTTTATGGGTTCGTCAGCAGAACGACCAGCGACCGAACCCGTATTTGTTTCCGAAGCTGAAGTCGTCGCTCGTGGCCGACGGCACACCGATCGTGCTGCCGCCCGGCCGCACGCGCATCGACTACGAGTGCGAGCTGGTGGCCGTGATCGGCAAAACCGCAAAGCGCGTTTCCGTCGACCGCGCGCTGGACTACGTGTTCGGATACATGGCGATGACCGATGTGTCGGACCGCGAAGATCGCCTGGACGAACGATACGGCTCAGACTGGCTGATCAGCAAGAGCTACGACACGTTCGGACCGAGCGGGCCCTTCATCGTGCCGGCCCAGTTCGTCGGCGATCCACAAAACCTTGCTGTGAAGTACACCCTGAACGGCAACGTGATGCAGGACGCCAGCACGGCGCTGATGGTCCACACGGTGCGCGACCTGATTTCGTACGCCTCGAACATCTCCACGCTGTCGCCCGGTGATCTCATCGGCACCGGAACTCCTGGCGGTGTCGGCGAAGGTCGGGTGCCGCCCGTCTACCTGAAGGCGGGCGACACGAGCGTCTGCACGATCGAGAAGATCGGGTCGCTCACCAACCCGGTGCAGTCCTTCCGCGTGCCGTCGACGGAATAGACATAGAGGGTCGCCATCCCGCCGAAGGTCCCAGTCGGCGTGGACCTGCCCTCACCTCAGCTGCCTTCGGCACCATCCGGCAGGGGTGGCGTGCCGTGCGCATGGAACGTGCTCACGGTCTGCAGACCCCACGCCTGTCCTTTGGCGCGTTCCGCCTGTGTCCAGATAATCGGCTTCCAATCGGGATCGAAGATCAGGTACCCACCGGCGCCGATTTCAAAACGATTGCCGCCGGGCTCAAAGCAGTACAGGAAGAAGGTCTGCCCGACATTGTGCTTGTGCGGGCCTGTTTCGATCGCCACATCGGTGTCGCGGAGAATGTCCGCCGCCCTCAGCACGTCCTCCCGGCAATCCATCATGAACGTGAAGTGATGCAACCGCCCGGACGCCCCGGTGCGGTCGTGCGTAATCGCGACGTCGTACGACTTATTGGTGGCCGAGAGCCACGCGCCCGCTTCGGTCCCGTCGTCGAGGATGATCTGCTCTGTCAGTCGGAGGCCGAGCAGATGCTGGAAGAAGCAACGCGTCGCGCCGACGTCGCGTGCCATGAGATTGACGTGATCGAGGCGGCGAGGCGCAATGCCGCGTGGCACGTACCGCTGCGGCTGGCTCTTGAAGGCCGTCGAAATCTCCGGCGTTGCCTTGAAACGCTCCGTCTCCCAATACAGTTCGATAGCGTGACCGTCCGGCGTGGCCACCCGATACGCCGGACCATGCCCCTTGTCCTCGGTCCACGTGCCGATGATGTCGTGCTCGGCGAGGGACGCGACCAGCTGCTGAAGCGTCTCATCGTCACGGACGCGGAGGCCCAGGTGGCCGAGCCCAGACGACTGGTGTGCCGTCAGCTTGAGTGTGTGATGCTCGTAGTCACCCCAAGCGCGCAGGTAAACAGAGTCACCGCTCCTCGCGCTCTCGTGCAGGCCCACCACCGAGGTGAAGAAGGCGAGACTGGCGTCCGGCCGTGGCGTGAGCAGCTCGATGTGGCCGAGGTGAGCGATGTCGCCGAAGCGGGGAGCAGGAATCGGGCACTGGGTCTTTCCTCACAATGGTGATGCTTCGCAGCCTTATGAGCCTTTGAACGCCTGGTCCGTTACCCGCACGTTCTCGACCGCCAGCGGCACGATGGCGCCTGTCAGCCTAACGCAAAGCGTGTCTGCGAATCGCATTTGTCCTTCTCTAGGACAATATCAAAGGCTGATCATGCGCGCTGATCCCTTCACGCGCTCGGACGACCGTGGACTTCAGGTCAAAATCTTAAAACGGGCTTTGTTGATTGAAGCTCGAGTAGGGCACGATACCCCACACAGTGCGCCGCATCAATCCTGTCCGCTTCACCGTCGCCACGCGTGGCACCTCGCGTGAGATCAACCGCTCCATCGTGCTCAACCTCGTGCGCGCACGTCAGCCGATCTCGCGCGCCGACCTCGCGCGCACGATGGGCGTCCGCCGCGGAGCTATCACGCCCATCGTCAGCGACCTCTTGCGTGAGGGCCTCATCGTCGAAGGTGCATCCGGCCAGGCCGCGCGCGGCCGCAAACCGACGTTCCTCTACATCGATTCGCGCCGTCGTGCCATCGCCGCGATCGATATCCGCGCGACCCAGACGTTTCTGATGTTGACCGACAAGGTCGGCAAGCCACTGACTGGTGTCGTTGGGCTTCCCACCGTCCGTGATCCGAAGAAATTCGCCCGCGTGCTCGCCGACCGCGTTGCCGCGCTGATCGCCGAGCATCCCGATATCGAAGCGTGCGATGGCATGGGAGTCGTCGTCCCTGGCATGGTCGAGCGATCGAGCATGACCGTGCTGCACGCGCCGACGCTCGGCTGGCGCAACGTCAACCTGGGAGAACAGCTGGCGGCGGCTAGCGGCCTGTCGGTGGTGGTTGAGAGCTCTGGGCGCGCGTGCGCCCTCGCGCAGGCGTGGGCCATGCGCGAAGACGTTGCCAGTGTCTCTGGGGACATCGTCTACGTCAGCGTCTCGGACGGTGTCGGCGTCGGCGTGATGATTCACGGAGAGTTGCTGCGCGGTCGGCACAATATCGCCGGCGAGTTCGGGCATGTGCCGCTCTCGCTCGACGGCCCGCGTTGCTCCTGTGGCGCCAACGGCTGCTGGGAAGCCTATGTGTCGAACCGCGCGACGCTCGCACGATATTTCGGTCGCCCGATGGAGCACACCGGGCCCATCCGGGCGAAAGACAGAGATTTCACGATCGGCGATCTTCTCTCGCGCGCACGGGCACACGACGCAAAGGCCGCTGCGGCTCTCGAAGCGACGGCGCGCTATCTCGGCCTGGGCCTCGCGTCCGTCGTCAACGCGCTCGATCCCGCTCGGATCTACATTGGCGGCGAGATCACGGCGGCGTGGGATCTGATCGAGCCGACGGTGCGAGCCGCACTGGCTGAGCGTGCGCTCATGCCGGCCGTCGCCGAGACCGACATTCGTACCGTTCCCGCGAGTGAGTATCCGCGTCTACAGGGAGCCGCTGCGCTCGTGTCCGTCCCTGCATTCGCCGCGCCCGTGGTGGCCTGAGACGTCGCCACCCAAGCCTCTCCTGATCCTTGACGCGGATTCCTTGCTGGTCTGCGCCGTACACCTTGTCGCTGACCTGGGTCTTCCCGAATATGTCCTGGACCTTGCGACCTTCGGCCGCATCACGACGATGAGCGGAGCTCCGCGCATTCTGTCGTTCAGCCTCAATTACGGCGTCCAAAGTTAGTTGCGCGACGGGCGCGGCACATGTGCTGCGCCCGTCGATGTCATCTCGCGCCTCCGAGCCGCACAACGCAGGCCGGGGGAGCGGAATCCGTGTATCATTCCCGCGGCAATCGGCAATCAGGGGGTCAAATATGATGGACCGTCGCACGTTCCTTGTGCATGCCTCCGCGATGACAGGCGCCGTTGTGGGGTCCTTCGCACCCGGCCTGCGCGTCTTCGCCCAATCCCACAGCGATCTGTCACCGGCGTTGGTCGAAACCTCGGCTGGCAGGGTACGTGGTCTCATGGACGCCGGAGTGCACGTTTTCAAAGGAATCCCATACGGTGGGCCGACGGGGGGCAAGATGCGCTTCCTGCCGCCGTCGAAGCCAGTGGCGTGGACCGGCATCCGCGACGCGTTCGAATGGGGCCCGATGGCGCCGCAGGGAACAGCGAAGATCGGTCCTGAAATGAACGAGGACTGCCTCGTCCTCAACATCTGGACCCCGCGGGTCACAGGCCGGCGGCCGGTGATGGTCTGGCTGCACGGCGGCGGCTTCAGCACGGGCTCAGGTGCCGACCCGGAGTATCAGGGCGTGAACCTCGCGCTCCGCGGCGATGTCGTCGTCGTGACGATCAATCACCGGCTGAACCTGTTCGGCTACCTGCACCTTGGCGAGCTGCTAGGCAAGGACTACGCGGCGTCGGGCAACGCCGGACAGCAGGACGTCATGGCCGCGCTCAACTGGGTCAAGGACAACATCTCAGGGTTTGGCGGGGATCCGAATAACGTCACCTTGTTCGGCCAGTCGGGCGGCGCGCGCAAAGCAGTCAATCTCCTCGCGACACCGTCAGCCAAGGGACTGTTTCACAAGGCCATCGTTCAGAGCGGCTGCCAGCTCCGCTCCTACCCGCGCGACGTCGCGGCTGAATTCGGCGTCCAGGTGCTGCGCGAGCTTGGGCTGAAGCCCACACAGCTGGCAGAGCTGCAGGCGCTGCCCGCCGAGCGCCTGCTCGCCGCAGCCGCGACGATCGGTCAGGGCATCGACTCATCGTCCGGAAGGATGGGCGTGTTCCGCATGCAGGGCTGGATGCCGGTGGTGGACGGCGTGGTGCTGATGGACCATCCGTGCGATCCGGTGGCCTCGCCGGTCCACGCGGACGTGCCGATGATCATTGGCTGCAACAAGCAGGAATCGACGTTCAACATGCGCAACGACAAGGTCATCCTGTCGCGCGCGCTCACCGACGCCGAACTGCTGGACCGCGCACGTCAGCTCGTCGGCAACGCCGCGCCGCGCATGGTCAAGGCCTACACAGAACTGTATCCGTCGGCGTCGCCAACCGAACGATGGGTGCTCATGACCACGCACCGCGCGTTTGGCTACGACACGGTGTCCTTCGAGGATCGCCGCCGCTCTCTCGGGAAGGCGCCTCTCTACGCCTATCAGTTCGCATGGCAGCCGCCGCCGAATGCAACGGGCATGATGGCGCACCACGGCCTCGAGCTCACCTTCACATTCGACATCACATCGCGTGTGCCCGAGCCGACCGGAGGCGCGCCGGAAGCCGCCGTGCTGGCCGAGAAGATGCGCTCCGCCTGGGCCGCCTTTGCGCACACGGGTAATCCGAGCAATCCGAAACTCGGCAACTGGCCGGCCTACGACAATCGGCGCACAACGATGCTCTTCGACAACGAGCCGAAGGTGATACACGATCCGCTCGGCGCTGAACATCAGCTCTGGGCGACCACCATCGGCTATCCGAGCTAGTAGACGTCGCGTTCTGCCACGCCGGCCGCCGCCTTGCCAGGGTCTGGCCGGGACAACAGTGAGGGGTTCATGAGTCGCACGCTAGTTGTCGTCGTCACCGCAGCGCTGGTGCTGGGACTGCACGCGCTGCCACGCGCACAGGGAGGCGGAAACGCGCGGCCCAATCCCGAACCGGTTGAAGTGGTTCAGCTCCGCCCGAATTTTTACATGATCGGCGGCGCCGGAGGGAACATCGCGGTTCAGACTGGCTCCAACGGCACCCTGGTGGTCGATACCGGCACGGCGGAGGCCGCCCCGCGTGCGCTTGCCGCGATCCAGGAAGCCATTACCGAACCCATCTCACTCATCATCAATACGAGCCCCGATCCCGAGCACGTCGGCGGGAACGCCGTGATGGCGAAAGCGGGGCGCCTTCTGTTCGAAGGTGTGCCTGGTGAGACGACCGCGATCTTTGCTCACGAGAAAGTGTTGCTACGGATGAGCGCGCCGCTCGGCGAGAAGTCGTTGTTTCCGGACGCCACCTGGCCGACCGACACGTTCGTTCAGGCACGCAAGGACCTCTTCTTCAACAAGGAGGGCGTGCAGATCATCACCGTGCCCGCTGGACACAGCGACGCCGCGAGCATCGTCTTCTTCCGCGCGTCGGACATTGTTGTGGCGGGCAAACTGCTGGACGCGACGCGATTCCCGATGATCGATCTTGCCCGGGGAGGCAGCATGCAGGGCGAGATCGAGGGGCTCAACCGCGTCATTGATCTTGCGCTTCGGCCCATACCCTTCGTCAATGAGGGTGGCGGCACCTACGTCATTCCCGGCCGCGGCCGCGTCTACGACAAGGTTGACGTCGTCGAGTACAGGGACATGATGGTCGTCATTCGCGACGTCGTTGCCGACATGATCAAGCGCGGCATGACAGTCGAGCAAGTGAAAGCGGCCGCGCCGGCCAAAGCCTTTGAGACACAGTACGGCTCGAAGACGGGTCCGTGGACGACGGACGATTTCATCGGCGCCGTGTATCAGAGCGTCAAGGCGGGGAAGTGATGCGCAACGTCACTCGGTTGACGACGTTCGCCGCGCCAGGTACTGTTGGCTGGTCTGCTATGCGTGGAGATCAGCGCGCAGGGCCAGGGCCGAGGTTCCGCTGCGCCGCAGACGGCTCAGGCATCTGCCGCGTTCGACATCACCGGCTACTGGGTCGCCGTGATTACGCAGGACTGGCGACTGCGGATGGTGATGCCGCCGAAGGGCGATTACATGGGCTTCCCGATGACGGTGGAGTCCAAGAAGGTGGCAGATGTGTGGGATCCAGCGAAGGACGAGGCGGCCGGCGAACAGTGTAAGGGGTACGGAGCGGCAGGACTCATGCGATTGCCGACACGTCTCCACGTGACGTGGCAGGATGCCAACACCTTGCGTATGGATGCCGACTTCGGGACGCAGACGCGCGTGTTCCACTTCGGTGAATGGACGTCGCCCGGCGGAGCACCCACATGGCAGGGAGACTCCGTTGCGACGTGGTCACCGCGGCGCGTGCTCGCGGCGCCGAGCTCACCCAAGGCACGGGGACTGAAGGTCGTCACGACGAACATGCGTCCCGCGTACCTGCGCAGGAACGGGGTTCCGTACAGCGCCGGGGCGACGCTCACGGAGTATTTCGATGTGTTTCCCGAGCCGGACGGCGACATGATGATCGTGACGACCGTCGTGGAAGATCCGATCTACTTGTACAACCCGTTGATCGTGGCCTCTCATTTCAAGAAGGAGCCGAATGGGGCGAAGTGGGATCCGACGCCCTGCTCGGCAAAGTGGTGACAGCGAGACTCGCTGGAGAAGTGACGATGAAGACGACGATACGCACCACGTTGGTCGCAGTCCTGCTGCTCGCGGCGGCCGCCCCTGCTTTTGCGCAGGTCGATATCTCGGGAACCTGGGCGCAGCGTCCCTACACCGACTCGCTGGGTTACAACCCCGGGAACGGACCGACTCCTGTGGATTACACAGGAATGCCCTTCAACGAGTCCGGCCTGGCGCGTGCGCTGGCCCTGTCATACGACACCCAGATAGCGAGCGACGATCGCCGGTGTGTGCTGTACACGGTCGCCTACATGATGCAAGGACCGCAGGGGGTCAGAATCTGGGCGGAGAACGATCCACGCACTGGTGAGCCGATTTCGTGGAACTTCGGATTCGGTGGTGTGCTTTCGCCGCTGACAGTCTGGATGGACGGCCGGCCGCATCCTTCGAAGTACGCGCCGCACACGTCGTCTGGCTTCACCACGGGCAAGTGGGAGAACGACATCCTGACGACGTATACGACGCATCTCGTTGCGGGCTCCATCCGCCGCAACGGCGCGCCGCACAGCGACGAGGCCACGCTCACCGTGCAGTGGATTCGTCACGGTGACCTGCTGATCGTCAGCGGACGCTTCGACGATCCGATTTACCTGGACGGCCCCTATCACCTGGCGAGGGTCTACCAGCAGACCGGCGGTGCGCCTCCCCGCGCTTTCGGGGCACCGTGCTCGGGTGGATCGGAAGGTGTGGCGGAAGGGACCGTGCGTCACCATCTGCCCGGACAGAATCCGTTCGCCAACGAGCTCGTGGAGCGTTACAACCTGCCGATGAAGGCGGTACTCGGCGGACGCGAGTCGATGTACCCGGAGTATCGCAAGACGCTGAAGGACAGCTACGTTCCGCCAAATAAGTGCAACACGCCGAACCTGCGCGCGGGCATCGTGGCGTGCGGCGGCCCAGGCACTTATCCGACGCTGCCGCGGGAGCGACCGTGACGCAGGCGGGCTGACCAGGTTTAGGCTCTTGACTTTTCCTTTGACATCTCCGGCACAGCAGATGCCTAATTAGGCCGCTTGTAGGACAAATACCCCTACCCCTTGGCCGAAGGAGGCGAAATGAGACTGTTACGCCTGTCCGCCTTGTGCATCCTTCTTCTCATGATTGGTGCAAGTGCGTGGGCACAAGGCACCGCCCAGATCAGCGGGCTTGTTCGCGACGAAAGCGGCGCCGTGTTACCCGGCGTGACCGTGACCGTCACGCAGATCGACACCGGGTTTACCCGCACGGTCGTCACCAACGAGGACGGCGCGTACTCCATGCCGAACCTTGCCACCGGCCCCTATCGACTGGAAGCGCAGCTCCAGGGCTTCCGTACTTTTTCACGCACGGGCATCGTCCTTCAGGTCGGCGCCTCGCCGGTGCTCAGTGTCGAACTCGCGATCGGCGGTCTTGAAGAATCAGTCACGGTCGAAGCGGCGACGCCTCTCGTGGACGTGAGGAGCGCGGGCGTCTCCGAGGTGGTGGAGCAGGAACGCATCGTCGAGCTTCCGCTTCAGGGCCGGCAAGTCACCGACCTCATCGTGCTGGCCGGGGCGGCAGTGAACACGGGTCCTGTGACGAATACACGCGGCCGCTCTGATTCCGTCGCGATCTCGGTTGCGGGTGGCCTTCGCACCGGTGTGACCTACACGCTGGACGGCGCCCTGCACAACGATGTGTATGACAACGGGAATCTCGCGTTTCCGTTCCCGGATGCGCTCCAGGAATTTCAGGTGGCCACCGGCGGGCTGTCCGCTGAAAGCGGGATGCATTCCGGCGCATCGGTCAACGGCGTGACGAGGTCCGGCACGAACCGCTTCTCCGGCAGCGCGTTCGAATTTGCGCGCCACCACAAGTTCAACGCCACGAGTCCCTTCGCGGCGATCGGAGCCGACGGCGAGAGAGCCAGTGACGGTCTCGTGCGGAATCAGTTCGGAGGGACATTCGGGGGTCCGATCATCAGGGACAAGCTCTTTTTCTTCGGCGGTTTCCAGGGCACGTTGGCGGAACAGGCGTCAGCCGACAACATCGCGTGGGTGCCGACCGCGGCCATGCTGGCCGGCGACTTCACCGAACGCACGTCGCCCGCCTGCAATGCCGGCCGCCAGATTGCGCTTCGCGCCCCGTTCGTGAACAACAGAGTCGATCCATCGCTGGTGAGCCCGATTTCGCAGACCATCTCCAAGTCCCTGCCCGTCCCGACCAATGGCTGCGGCGAGATTCGTTACACGGCGCCGATCAACAGCAACAACCCGCAGGGCGTCGCGAGGATCGACTTCCAGCTCAGTCCGAACCAGACCATCTTCGGGCGGTACCTCGTCACCGCGGAGAACACCCCGTCGACCTTTGAAGAGAACGGCAACATCCTGACGGTACAGGGCAGGTGGAATCGGAGAGCATACCGCGAGCACTCCACCGTGGTCGGCCATACGGCGGTGCTCAGTTCCAGCAAGGTCAACTCACTTCGCGTGACGGTGACGCAGGGTGGCAACCATCTCAACGATCCGCCCGTCCAGTTCTTCGATCCCATGTCACTGGGAATCCCGGTGTACTCCTACGTGCCCGGCATGATGGGGATGAACGTTACCGACGGCTTCGGGTTCGCCACGGGAGTGGCCGTGAAGGTGGTCATCAGCAAGTCTTCCTACCAGATTGACGACCAGTTCACGTTGGTCAGCGGGCAGCACCAGCTCGGCTTCGGAGTGACCTCGTCCAACTGGGCTGTGGAGAATTCGGACTATGCGAGTTCGAATGGAACGTTCAACTTCCTGGGCCGGACGACGGGTATGGGCCTTGCGGATTTCGTGGTGGGGCGCCTGGATCGCCTGGACCACGGCGCGCCCAGCACACTCGACATGACTCAGCGGTACCTCGGCGTGTTCGGCCAGGACTCATGGAAACTGTCGCAGCGCGTGACCCTGAACTTCGGGCTGCGCTGGGAACCGTACTTCGGGCAGAACATGCAGAACGGCGCGGTTTCGAATTTCTCAAACGAGAACTTCAGCAACGGCATCAGGACAGAGGTGTACAAGAACGCCCCCGTCGGCATGCTCTTTCCGGGTGACCCCGGCGTCAACACCAAGGGGATCAATACTCAATGGTGGAATCTCTCACCTCGCGCCGGGATTGCGTGGGATGTGGCCGGGGATGGACGCACCGCGGTTCGATCCTCGTATGCGATGAACTACGACCTTCCGACGGGCCAGTTCATGTACCGTCTCGCGACGGGCGCGCCCTTCAGCAGCCGTACCGCCGTAGAAAACACACTGCTCGAAGACCCCTACCGCGGGTTTCCCGGGGGGCAGATACACCCGATGCCGCAGCCGCCAACCGCGGACGCGCCGTTTACCCCCTACACGCAATTCGTGACGATCGATCCGAACATCAATTCCACGCGCGTCCAGTCGTGGAACGTCACGGTTGAGCAGCAACTGGGGGCGTCGAACCTCGTCTCGGCGAGCTATCTGGGCAGCTACATCGACCGTATCTGGGGTCAGCTCCCGTTGAATCCGGCGGCGTTCATGGGACTGGGACCCTGCACGATCAACAACGTGGCGTATCCGGTCTGCACGGCGTCCACCAATCTCAACCAGCGACGTGCGCTCTCGCTCGAGAACCCTGCGGCCGGACAGGGGCTTGGCGCCTTGAGCCGGATCGTCGCCGCGGGCGAGCAGGCCTATCGAGGCGTGCGGCTCTCGTTCCGGCACCGCGCCGCGGACGGGCTGAGCTTCGACTCCAACTACACCATCTCGAACTGCGAGGCCGACACCTATTACAGCGGCGGCTTCTTCAACTACGATGACGGGTATCAGAAGCCGGGTGATCCCTCGTTCGATCGCGGCAACTGCGTGTCGAACCGGACCCACATCGGGAACGTCTCGGTCACGTATCAGACACCGCGCTTGGAGACTCCCGTCCTGGCCGTGCTGGCGTCGGATTGGCGGCTTTCGGGCGTCATGAACGCGCGTTCTGGCCAGTGGCTCTCGGTCGTCACGAATCGGGATATCGCCGGCACGGGTATTCTCGGCAGCACCACGACGGAGTGGATACAGCGCGCGAATAAGGTGAGCGACGACGTGTACGGCGCGGACCCGGTCGCCAATTACCTGAATCGCGCCGCGTTTGCGTTTCCGCAACCCGGTGCGCTGGGCGATCTTCCCAAGAACAGCATCGAAGGGCCCGCTTTCTGGAGCGTCGACATGGCACTCTCACGGCAGGTACCCCTCGGCGCAACGAGGACGGTGCAGCTTCGCTTCGAGGTGTTCAATCTCTTGAATACCTTCAACCTGGGTCTCCCGGAAACGGTGCTCGACACCGCCACCTTCGGTCGTATCACGACGATGACAGGAAGCCCACGGATCATGCAGTTCGGCATCAAGTTTGGGTTCTGATACGGGCACACACATGCGGCTCGCCGGGTTGGTCATCATCGTTGCCGGCTTGATGACCGGCTCGGCGTCCGGCCACCATGGCACCGCCGTCTCCTACGACAGCACGAAGGAGGTCACGATCTCGGGCAAGGTCACGGAATTCTGGTGGCGCAACCCGCATTCGGCGCTGTTCATCGACGTCACCGACGACAAGGGTGCGCTCGTCAACTGGTCGGTCGAGATGAGCAGCCCCGGCGTGCTGTTGCGAGCCGGCTGGACCCGCAAGACGTTCGTCGCCGGCGATGCAATTTCCATCGTCGTCCATCCTTCGCGGGCGGGCACACCGGTCGGCGTCTGCCTCAACCCGTGCACGGTCAGCGTCAATGGCACTGCCTTGTCGGTGCGCGAGCCATGAACGAGGTCACATCCGTGAAGCATCTATCGGTCCGCGTGGCAGTGACGGTCGGACTGACGACGATGTTGTGGGCTCCCGTGGCGTCAGCTCAAACGCCGGATTTCTCGGGCGTTTGGCTCGTAGCTCCCGGTGGCGGCGGGCCGGGGGGGAAGGTCACCCAGTGGATGCGGCAGGATCCGCCGTTCACGCCCGACGGGTTGGCCAGATTCAACGCGAACAAACCGGGCAAGGGCCCGCGCCAGGCGCCACCCGCGTTCGGAAACGACCCGCTCGGCGACGCGAACCCTCCTGGCCTGCTGCGCACGCTGATCTACCCCAGGCCAGTCCAGATCATTCAGCTCCCTGACCGCGTCGTCCAGCTGTTCGAGTACGGGCATTTCTGGCGAACGATCTGGACCGACGGGCGCGCCGTTCCCGAGGATCAGGGGCCGTACTGGTATGGCTACTCCGTTGGCACGTGGGCCGGCGACACGCTGATGGTGCAGACTGTCGGCCTCGACGCGCGCGCGTGGCTCGACGAGTGGGGGACGCCGTTCAGCGACGAAGCGAAGATCACCGAGCGGTGGCGCAAGGTGGATGCGAACACCGTCCAGATGACCATCACCGTGGACGATCCGCGTACGTACGCGAAACCATGGACGAGCGACCCGCGGACGCTGCGGCTGCAGCCGAAGGGATCGCCCAACGGCGAGATACTCGAAGTGATCTTCGCGCCGGTGGACGAGAAGGAATTCAACGAACGCGTCCGTAACCCGGCCGGCGGGCGCGGTAACTGACGAGTGAGCCCGCCGCGCGTCGCTCCGCTCACGCACATTAGTTCTTATTAGTTCTTGCCCCGGTTGTCTCATCGCATGAGCAACGAATCGGTGAGGAATGAAAACTTGGTGGGAGGCTCGCTATGAGTGCACGGAGTTTCGCGAACACAGTTGGGGTAGCCCTGATTGCGATGCTGATGCCCGCGATGGCACACGCGCAAGCGTCGATCACCGGAGTCGTACGCGACACGTCCGGAGCGGTGCTGCCGGGTGTGAACGTTGAAGCCGCAAGCCCGGCGCTCATCGAGAAGGTGCGGTCGACTGTCACCACTGACACCGGACAGTATCGCCTCGAGAACCTGCGTCCGGGTACGTACGAGGTGACGTTCACCTTGCCGGGCTTCTCGACCGTCAAGCGCGACGCCGTCGAGCTGCAGGGCTCGTTCTCCGCCACCATCAACGCCGACCTGCGGGTCGGCGAGATTTCGGAGACGGTGACCGTCACCGGCGAGTCGCCCATCGTGGACGTGCAGAACACGACGCAGCAGCGGGTGCTCAACCACGAGCTCATTGACGCGATTCCGACCGGCCGCAGCGACAAGAACTTGGCGACGCTGATTCCGGGCGTGTCGATCGCCGGCGGCATCAGCCAGGACGTCGGCGGCACCCAGGACCAGGTGTCATCCCAGCTGGTTGTTCACGGAAGCCGCGGTACGGACCAGCGTCTCACGCAGAACGGCGTGTCGCTTGGCATCACGGCCAACGGTGCGAACACCCTCATCGCGGCGACGAACCTCAGCGCGTATCAGGAGGTCGCGATCGACACCGGCGCCGTGTCCGCCGAGCTCCCCACCGGCGGCGTGCGCGTGAACTACATTCCGAAGGACGGCGGCAACCGCGTATCTGGGGCGTTCGTCTTCGGCTTCGGCAACGGCGGCATGCAGAGCGACAACTTCACGGATGAGCTCAAAGCCGCCGGTCTGGGCACGCCGAACGCGCTGAAGCTGAGCTACGACTACAACCCAGGCGTCGGTGGTCCGATCCTGCGCGACCGGCTATGGTTCCACGCCGCCTACAAGAAGCAGAGCAACGAGTCCTACTCGGCTGGCGTGTTCGTGAATCGCAATGCCAACGACCCGACTGCGTGGACGTACGTGCCCGACGAGTCGAGCCGGCCGTACAACGCGGTGGAGGCGTCGGACCTGCATCTGCGCCTCACGTGGCAGGCATTGCCGAAGCTGAGGCTCGGCTTCAGTCTGCAGAACTCGGGGTATTGCGCCTGCACCGACGGCATCAACGCCACCACGTCGCCCGAGGCGTCGCTCTATCGCAAGACCAATCTGCAGCGCAACATCATGGGCGACTGGTCGGCGCCGGTGACCAATAACCTGCTGATCGACGGCGCCTTCATCAACCGTCATCAGGACCAGATCCGGACCGTGCCGCCCGCGTACGACAATCCCGCGATGATTTCCGTGATGGAGCAGGCGCAGGCGAACCTCGTCTACCGGACCGTGAATGTCGGCACGGCCAACCCCAACCTGCGCGACTCGTGGTTTTCCACCATGTTCATCCGGACGGCCGTGTCGTACGTCACCGGCGGGCATATCCTCAAGGCCGGGTTCACCTTCGGCAACGGCAACGAAATCCACAAGCTCGGCAACCAATTGCCTGGGGCGATTCCGTACGCCTACCGCTTCAATAACGGCGTCCCGAACCTGATCACGCTCTACGGATATCCGGTGGAGACGAGTTACACGACCGACTCCGACTCGGGCGCGTGGATCCAGGACAGGTGGACGGTCTCGCGGATGACGCTGAGCGCCGGCCTGCGTTTCGACCACTTCGCCAACTCGGCGCCCGAGTCGGTGGCAGGTCCCACCCAGTTGCTGCCGGCACGCAATCTCGTCTTCCCGGCCACCAACGGCGTGAATTTCAAGGACCTCACGCCAAAGCTCGGCGCCGTCTACGATCTCACCGGCGACGGCAAGACCGCCGTGAAGGTGAGCCTCAACAAGTACGTGTTGGGTCTGAGCTCCGGGGATGCGATCTTCGGATCGGTCCTGATGCCCATCAATCGCGTCGGCAACACGACGACGCGTTCGTGGAACGACCGGACAACGTTCCCCGCAGGCGACCCGCGGAACGGAAACTATGTTCCGGATTGCAATCTCGTGCTGCCTGGTGCCAACGGCGAGTGCGGCGCGCTGGCCAACCAGAACTTCGGCGGCTCTTCGGGTGGTAATGTCTACGACCCTGAGATCCTTGGAGGCTGGGGCACGCGCGGCTACAACTGGGAACTCTCGGCCGGCGTGCAGAGGGAAATCCTGCCGCGCGTCTCGCTGGACGTCAGCTACTTCCGGCGCTGGTACGGGAACTTCTTCGTCATCGACAACCGCGCCGTGTCGCCGGCTGACGTGACCGCGTTCAGCGTGCCGGCGCCGAACGTTGACCCACGGATGCCGACAGCGGGCCAGACGGTCACCGGGTACTACGACCTGAATCCGAACGTGGTCGGCCAGGTGAGCAACTACGTCACCAAGGCGTCGAACTACGGCGACCAGAGCGAGATGTGGAACGGTGTGGACGTCAACGTGAGTGCGAGGCTCAGGGGAAGTCTCCTGCTGGCGGGGGGCACCAGTACGGGACGCACCAGCACCAACACGTGCGCGGTTCGCGAAGAACTCCCCGAGACGGCCATGCTCAACCCCTTCTGCGACAGCTCGACGCCCTGGCTGACGCAGGTCAAGTTCGTTACCTCGTATATCGTGCCGCGCATCGGCGTGAATCTCAGCGGCACACTGCAGAACCTCCCGGGTCCGGCGCTCAGCGCGACCTACGTGGCGTCGAATGCGGTCGTTGCGCCCTCGCTCGGGCGGCCGCTCTCCGGCGGAGCGGCCAACGTGACGGTGAACCTCATGGGGCCGACCTCGGAGAACTACGACCGCTACACTCAACTCGATCTGCGGGTCGGCAAGGCCATCCCGATCGGGATGGTGCGATCGTCCTTGAACCTCGACATTTTCAACGCGCTGAACGCCAGCTCGGTGCTCGCGCTGAACACCGTGTACGGCGGCGCCAGGCCGTGGCTGAGCCCGCAGTCGATCATGCAGGGACGGCTGCTCAAGATCAGCGCCCAGATCGACTTCTAGATGACGCTTTCAGGAAGGCGAGCGGAACATGTCGAGACCGATCCATCAGGCGGGACCATGGTCGTGGCGGTCGCGATGTCGGTGCAGCCCCCCGATGACATCGACAGGCCGACCGAACGAGTTGTGGTCATGACCATCCATGTCATTCGCGTCCTGCTGCTGCTGGTGTGGGCGATCCCTGTGCAGGCTCAAGTCAGCCTCATCGGCGACTGGAGCAGCCGTGTCCATGAAGACTCCACCCGCAACGATCCTCGAATCGGCGACTTCGCCGGATTGCCGATGACGCCGCAGGCGTTGGCACACGCTGACGCATGGACCGAGTCGAGGCTGACCGTCCCGGAACGCCAGTGCGTGCCGAACGGGGCCGCATGGGCCTTCCGCGGCCCAGCGCAGATCCGTATCTGGGAGGAGAAGGATCCCACCACGCAGGACGTGGTCGCCATCAAGACGTTCATCGGGACGTTCTCTCAGACCCGAACCATCTGGATGGACGGCCGTTCGCACCCGGGCGAGTACGCGCCGCACACGTGGCAGGGATTCTCGACCGGTACGTGGAACGGCAGCATGCTGGTGGTCAGGACAACCCATCTCAAGCGCTTCTTCCACCGGCGCAACGGCGTGCCGCAAAGCGACAAGGCAACGCTGACCGAGCACTTCATTCGCCACGGCAATGCCTACCTTACACACGTGACGATGGTCGAGGATCCGGTCTACCTGACGGAACCGCTGGTGCAGAGCCAGAACTTCGTGCTCGTGTCGAATGTGACGCCGGCGACGTACCAGGCGTGGACGGTGTGTCTGGCGCTGGAAGAAATCGCCGGCCGGCCGCGCGGATACGTCCCGCACTATCTGCCCGGCACGAATCCGTTCCTCACGGAATACGCCACGAAGTTTCGCGTCCCTTTCGAGGCCACCCGCGCGGGAGCCGAGGCGATGTATCCCGAGTACCAGGGCACGGTGCGTCAGATGCTTCGGGCGCTTCCTGCAGATCAGGCGCCGGCGAAATGAGAAACGGCATCCTGCTGCGTGCGGCTGCGATCGTGGCGATCGTCGTCGCCCAGCCTCTCGCGGCCGCCCAGGCGCAGACGAAGCCAACCACCAGCGGCACCGCGTCCGAGCCAAGGGTCGAGGTGGTCCAGGTGACGGCCGACGTCTACATGATCGGCGGCGCCGGTGGAAATGTTGCCGTGAACGTCGGTCCGCAGGGCCTCTTCGTCGTCGACACCGGCGCCGACGCGGCGAGCGCCCTGGTGATCGCCGCGATCCGCGGGATCTCGGACAGGCCGATTCGCTATCTCGCCAACACCAGCGCCGATGCCGACCATGTCGGCGGGAACGTTACCGTGAGGGCGCTGGGTCAGGGGATTCGGACGCGGGAGAATCAGGAGGAGGGCGCCGTTGTCATCGCCCACGAGGCGGTGCTGAGCCGGATGAGCGCGCCGACCGGCCAGGTGCCACCCACCCCCGTCGCCGGCTGGCCCACCATCACCTTCTCGGCTGCCCAACAGGACCTGGCCTTCAACGGTCAGGGTATCCGGCTGTTCCACGCGCCCGCCGCGCATACCGACGGGGACACCGTCGTGTTTTTCCCTCGCTCCGATGTTGTGGCGACCGGGGACATCTTCGACCCCACGCGGTATCCCGTCATCGACCTCGCCAGGGGCGGAAGCATCGGTGGAGAGATTGACGCGATCAACTGGTTGCTCGACCTGCTCGTGCCCGGAGAGAAGGAAGAGGGCGGGACGATGGTCGTGCCAGGGCACGGACGAGTCTGCGACGAGAGCGAGGTCATGGAATACCGCGACATGCTCACCATCGTGCGCGACCGCGTGAAGGCGATGGTCGACAAGGGCGCGACCCTGGAGCAGGTGAAGGCCGCGAAGCCGACGTTCGAGTACGACCCTGAGTACGGCGCGAGCGATGCCTTTGTCGAGGCGGTGTTCCGCGGATTGCAGGTGCGGCGGTGAGCGCGCGAGTCTCCTCGCGATCGGATGCGTCTCCTGCCGTCGCCGTGCTGGTGTGCGTGTTGCTCGCCACCCTTGCGGTGGCGGCGCCCGCACGCGCGCAGGGCGGCCGCGGCGCTGGCGCTGGTGGTGAACAGCCACCGTCTCCTCGCCAGGCCGCGCCGGTGGATCTCACCGGCTACTGGGTTTCCGTCGTGTCGGAGGACTGGCGATACCGGATGATGACGCCGCCGAAAGGCGACGCGGGCGGCGTGCCGCTCAACGCGGAGGGGCGTCGCGTGGCGGGTGAGTGGGATCCGGCGCGCGATACCGCCGCAGGCGAGGCGTGCCGTGCTTACGGCGCTCCCGGTGTGATGCGCCGGCCGGGGCGGCTGCACATCTCCTGGCAGGACGACCGGACCTTGAAGGTCGACACCGACGCCGGGACACAGACGCGGCTATTTCACTTCGGCGGCGGTGCGCCCGCTGTCCCTGGCGAACGCTCGTGGCAGGGGACATCCACGGCAGCCTGGGATGGCGTGGGCGGTCGTGGCGCGACGCGCTGGGGCTCACTGCGCGTGGTGACCACACAACTGCGGCCGGGCTACGTTCGGAAGAACGGCGTGCCCTATAGTGAGAGCGCGGTGTTGACCGAGTATTTCGACGCACATCCCGGGCCCGGGAGTTCCTCATGGATCACGATCACGACGATCGTGAACGACCCGAGATACCTCGGCCAGGAATTCATCACCAGCACCGACTTCCGAAAAGAGCCAGATGGCTCGAAATGGAACCCGACGCCGTGCAGCGCCGACTAGCCGCGTAGGCTGCGATGTGTGACAGCCGCTCGAGCCCAGATTCTCAGGAGAACATGATGCATACGAGACTCACGCGCGCCCTGACCGCCTGCGCGCTGCTGGCAGCCGTCGGCTGTGCCGGCCCGACCCCCGATTCTCAGCAGAGCCCAGCGGCCCAGGGCGCCGGTGGGACGCCTCCTGAGAGCGTCAGCGTGACAGGCCCCGCGGATGTCATCCTGTCGAACGGCAAAGTGATCACTGTCGACGACAAGTTCACCATCGCCCAGGCCGTGGCCATCAAGGGAGAGCGCGTGATCGCCGTCGGCACGACTGAGGAAATCGCCCGACTGGCCGGTCCGTCAACGCGGACCATCGACTTGAACGGCCGGTCGGTGGTGCCGGGTCTCATCGACAACCACGCGCACTACATGGAAGAGGGGGTTCTCTGGACCGACGAGCTACGGCTCGATGGCATCGAGACCCGCAAGCAGGCCATCGAGATGATGCGGGCGAAGGCCGGTTCACTCGCTCCCGGACGGTGGGTCTACAGCCTTGGCGGCTGGTCGCCCGACCAGTTCACCGACGACAAGCGCTCCTTCTCACGTGAGGAGCTCGACTCGATCGTCGATACACACCCGGTCCTGTTGCAGTTCACCAGGGCCGAGACATATGTGAACAGCCGGGCAATTGAGATTCTTGGGCTCGAGAAAAGGACCGAGCCCTGGGTCAAGCGCGACGCCAGCGGGCGCTCGACCGGGGTCATCGATGCCTCGGATACCGCGGGGTTTGCGGGTGCGAATGAAGTGGCCGGCGTGGTCCCTCGCCCGACGCTGGCGGAGGTTGAGACTAACGCCATGGCGATGATTCGCGAGCTGAATGCCGTCGGGCTGACGGCGTCGGGCGGAACGTGTCCCGATGAGTTCGTGCCCATCTTCCGCCAGTGGGCCCGGGAGGGCCGCCTGAACAAACGGTTCTTCTGCCTCGTGTCCCTGACGATCGGTCCTAATGCCGAGGGGGTCACGAAAGCTCTCCCGCAGCTCGCCAACTTCAAGCTGTTCCAGGGGGACAACTGGGTCGATCATTTCGCGTACGGAGAAAACCTCTACGGGCCCGCCAACGACAGCATGGTTGCCGCCAAGGCGACCGCGACCGAGGCGGCATTCGTGCAGTGGGGCCGTATCATTCGCGAGATCGCGAAAGCCGGGCTGCCGCTGCACTCGCACACGACGCTCGAAGGCACGTTCGACGGGTTCCTGACGCAGATCGAGCAAGTCAACAAGGAGTTTCCCGTCCGAAACCTGCGGTGGTCGCTCATTCACGACGAGCAGGTCACGGCGCCGCAACTCGAGCGCATGAAGAATCTGGGCCTGTATGCGGCCGTTCAACCGCGGGCGACCATCATGGGCGGGGTCTATCACCGCGTGCACGGCGATCGGGCGTTCGAAATGCCCGACTTCAGACTCATCCAGAACAGCGGTATCGTCTGGGGCCTGGGCACGGATGCGTTTGAGGTGAATCAGTACCGACCCTTCACGACGCTATGGTTCGCGGTCACCGGCAAGATGGTCGGCGGCACCGTCGTCAATCGCCGTCCCGTGAGCCGTGAGGACGCACTGATCGCCCACACGCGCCGGAACGCGTTGGTCGTCCTGCAGGAGAACAACCTGGGATCCATCGCGTCGGGCAAGCTGGCGGATCTGCTCGTGCTCGACCGCGACTACCTGACGATTCCGGTCGACGAGATCAAGGACATCAAACCGGTGATCACGATGGTGGGTGGCCGTGTCGTGTACGAGGCCGCCGCGCCGGCAGCCTCGACGTCGACTCGCTGACACGAGGGACTGTTCGCGCGTCCCCATCACGGGGTTCGTCGTCGCAGGTCGTCAGACGCTACTCGCTGCGCGGTCGGCATCAAGGAGACATATGAGAGGGGTCTACCACATGACTACCTGGCGCCGTGTGATGCTTGCGTTCACCCTGGTCTGCGCGATGGGAGGTACAGCCGTCGCGCAATGGGTGTCGCTGCCGCTTCCTGGTACTCCGCGCACGCCGGACGGTGAACCCAACCTGAAGGCGCCCACGCCCCGTACTGCGGACGGCAAGCCGGATCTGTCCGGCGTCTGGCGCGCGGACGACAACCGATACAACGCCAATCTCCTGGCCAAGGGCACCGAAGCGCCAATGCTGCCGTGGGCGGCAGAACTCTACAAGCGTAGAGTGGACACGATTGGCTACGACCGGCCCGGGAGATTCTGCATGCCTCACGGCGTACCCGATGCAATGACCGTCGCAGGCTTGCCCTTCAAGATTCTGCAGGCACCAAGCGTCACCGTGGTCCTCTTCGAGGAGTTCCACAAGTACCGTCAGATTCACACGGACGGACGACAGTTGCCGGTGGATCCGGATCCCGCCTGGTATGGGTACTCGGTCGGAAAGTGGGAGGGCGAAACATTTGTCGCCGAAACCGCTGGCTTCAAGGAAGGCAGCTGGCTCGACAACGACGGCCACCCGCACACCGAGTCGCTCCGCACGACTGAGCGTTTCCGCCGGGCTGATTTCGGCTCCATGACGCTGGATGTCACGATCGACGATCCGAAGGCCTACTCGCGGCCCTGGGCGTCGCAGACCATCCGTTTCGTCCTGGTGCCCGATACGGAGCTGCTCGAGCATCTCTGCGAGAACAACAGAGAGGTGGGGCAGCCCGCTACGCCAACTGCAGGCGCTGCACCAACGACGGGAAGAGAACGATGAGAACAAGACTCGCGATTGTCATGTGCGCGGTCTCGATGGCCGTGTCTGGACCGGTGCTGGCTCACCATTCGTTCGCCGCCGAGTTCGATGCGAACAAGCCGGTCACGCTGACAGGGCGCCGTGACCAAGCTCGAGTGGACCAATCCCCACATTTGGTTCTTCATCGACGTCAAGGGCGAAGACGGCACGGTCACCAACTGGGGGCTTGAAATGGCAGGCCCGGCTCAATTGGTGCGGGCCGGTTGGAAGCGCGACTCCATGAAGGTCGGCGACGTGGTGACGGTCGAGGCGAGTCGCGCGCGTGACGGCCGCAACATTGCCAACGCCTTGACCGTCATGCTGACCGGCACGGGCCAGCGCCTCTTTGCCAGGACGCCTCTGGGGCCGTAAGCGGCCCCTCGCGCGAAACAGGAAGACTCCGAGAAATCAGATCCCGGCGACGCGGTTTCTCTTCAGGAAATCGTCGAACGCAGCGCTGGCGCGAAGTTGCTCCCACTGCGGCGTGACGCGGAGGGTGAACGGCAGCCGCACGCCCTCCCGGTGTGCCTTCTCCAACCACTCCATGGCCTTCGCGGGTTCGCCCAATCCCGTGTAGACGTAGGCGATCGCCACGCCGTTGTGTCCCAGTTCTTCCCCGGACCGCCGGGTCAGGCTCGCCAGAATCTCATGCGCGGCGGAGCGGCGTCCCATGAGCGCGTAGACCCGACCCAGATGACCGGAGGCCACGTTTCCCGCCTTCAGGTAGGCCTCGATCGCTTCTTCGCGTTTGCCCATGGCGTCGAGGCTCTGCCCGATGGTGCGAAACGACCACGAGTGCGTGGGGTCGAGCTCGAGCGTGTGGTACGACTGCGCGAGCGATTCTTCCCAGCGACGCGCCAGGAACAGCGTGTCGGCCATCTGCCAACTCGAGACGACTGACAATGGGTCCAGATCCTGCGCGACGCGGAGCTGCTCGAGCGCGTCATCGAACCGCCGCTGTTCCTGGAGGAAGACCGCGTACCGCTGCCGCACGTACGCGTTCCGACCATCCAGCTCCACGGCACGAGCGAACGCTCGCTGGGCGCCACGGACGTCATCGTCCAGGCGATAGCTCAACTCCGCCAACGCCACGTGCGTTTCCGCCGACTGCGAGTCAAGAGCGTGCGCGCGGTGAGCCGCGTGCCTGGCCTTGATCGCCGATTCCACGGGGGCGATGCCCGCGGCCGCGCGGTCCAGGTACGTCACGGCCAGACCGGCGTGCGCGAGCGCGAAACCCGAATCGAGCGCCGCGGCTCTTTCGAAGTAGGGAAGGGCCGCGAATGGCTTTCTGCCCGTCGATCGATCGTAGTACGCGCGGCCGCGCCAGTACGACGCGTACGCTTCAAGGCTTCGCGTCGGCCACGTGCGCGAGAAGAACGCGCGATCGGCGCGATCGATCGGCCGCGAGGCCTGCACCGGGAAATCGCTGTTCAGTCTCGCTGCACTCGCCGGATCGAGGTTGGCCCCGTCCGCGGTCGCCGCGCGATCGCCCATCACGGACGGTGCGAGCAGAGATCCAGCCGCGACCAACGCCACGACCGCGGCGGCAGCGCCCCACTTTCGCAGGGCCGGCCAACCCCGCACGACCTCCACGCGCTTCACGGGCACCCCGAGGCGGTACCCTTCTCGCGGGCACGTCACGACGATCTGGTTGCCTTCCGTATCGTCGCCGAGCACGGTACGGACCTGGCGAATGCACACGTTCAGGCCGTGCTCAAAATCCACGTGAACGCGATCGCCCCAAATCTCCTTCTGGAGCTCTTCGCGCGTGACCAGCTCGCCGCCCCTCGTGACGAGCAGGGTCAGCGCGCGGAATGCCTGCCGGCCGATTTTCACCGGTTCGCCGTTCTTGCGAAGGAGGCTCGCGCTAAGATCAATTTCAAAGCCAGCGAACGTCCAGCGGGTTAACGGCTGCACATGTCCACTTCGCGAGACAGGAATCATCGCGTCCTCAGTTCTTCTGTCAATGGCCCTATAACCGACCGGAAGTGCGGACCAGGGTCGTCAAACGGCCAGCCTTGGGGAGGTCACTGGTCGCTTTTGGGGATTTCGGCGACCGCCGGAGGGCCGTTTTAGCAGCTTTTAGGTATTTTGATGTGGTTTGCCTTGCCTCAGACAGCCGCGGCTGCTTAACTATCGCGGCCCCGTGAACGAGCACGTCATTCTGACACAAGTCGGCAACCGACGACAGCGGGCACGGCACAGCGTTGGAGACGACCGATAGTGCGCATTCCGGTCATCGATATTCACCCCCACATCATCGCCGCCGATGAGCGGCGCTATCCGCGCGCGCCCTTGGGCGGCCATCAATCAACGTGGTCCCAGGAGCGCCCGGTGGGCGTCGAACAGCTGATCGTGGAACAGGACCGCGCCGGGATCCGCAAAGCCGCCCTGGTTCAGGCGTCGACGTGCTACGGACACGACAATTCGTACGTCGCCGACGCGGTGGAGGCCCATCCCGACCGGTTTGCCGGTGTCTTCTCGTGCGACATCCTCGCACCCGATGCGTGCGACACGATGGTGCACTGGATGGCCCGGGGACTGACGGGCTTGAGGCTCTTCACCACGGGCAGCACCATGCCGGGCCAAGCGGGCTGGCTGGACGACCCACGCTCGTTTCCCGCCTGGCGCAAGGCCGAGGACACGCGCCTTCCGGTCTGCCTGCAGATGACGGCGGCAGGCATCCCGCAGCTGGAAGCTGTGCTCGGTCGCTTCCCCGGCCTGCGCGTGGTACTGGACCATCTGGCGCGCCCGGTCCAGGACGACGGTCCACCCTATGTGGGCGCGGACAGTCTCTGGCGGCTCGCCAGGTTTCCCGGCGTCTACGTCAAGGTCACGGAACGCAATTTCGTGGGCGCCGCCTCGGGCAAGGCCACACCGGACACGTTCTTCGGCAGGCTCGTCTCGGCCTTTGGTGCGTCACGCATTGCGTGGGGCTCGAACTTCCCGGCGTCAGAGCGCTCGTTACCCGAGCTTGCTGGCCCTCGCTCAGGACACGCTGAGCTTCTTGCCGGAATCGGATCGTGAATGGATCTTCTCGCGCACGGCACAAACGCTGTACCCCTCGCTCGCGAATCGCGCATGACGTCGCCACTCGGTCCACCGGTCACGTTGTACTCGCTGCTGTCCAGCCATCCTGGCACTGCGGCGCTTCGGGCCGGCCGCGTGTCGTCGCCGTCGATCGCGTTCGAGTATGCAGACGTCAAGGTCGCGAACACGCAGTTCAAGGCCACCATACGCGACCTGAAGTACGACTTCGGAGAGCTCGCCGTGGTCACGTATCTGCAGGGATACGAGTACGGCAAGCCATACGCCCTGCTGCCTGCGACCATCGTCGGCCGCAATCAGCACCACACGATCTTCTATAACGCGGACCGGGGCCCGCTTGCGCCGTCCGATCTGAGCGGCAAGCGCGTCGGTGTGCGCGCCTACACGCAGACGACGGGTGCGTGGGTACGAGGTTTTCTCGCGGAGGACTACGGTGTCGATCTCCGGAGCGTGACCTGGGTGACGTTCGAAGATCCTCATCTGGCCGAATACCGGGAGCCCGCCAATGTCCAGAGGGCTGCTGAGGGGAAGACGCTGAAGGGGATGCTGCTGGATGGTGAGATCGACGCGGCGATCCTGGGCGACGTTGCCGAGGAGGGACCCATCAAGCACCTGATTGCCGATCACGAGGCGGAGGGGCGGCGGTGGGCGAACGCGCACGGCGGCGTGCCGATCAATCACCTTGCGATCATCCGCCGGTCGATCGTCCAGTCACGGCCGGACGTGGTTCGAGAGGTCTACCGCGTGCTCAGCGAGAGTCGCGCTGCAGCCACGCTGCCGAGTGGTGAGAACGACCCTCTGCGATTCGGCGTTGCCGCAACTCGGAGGTCGCTGGAGCAGATCGTCGACTATGCGTTTCAACAAGGTCTGATCACACGGCGTCCCGCCGTGGAGGAACTCTTCGGCGACGCGGTACGCGTCCTGGGCGCAGGCGCGGAATGACAGCGACCATGACTACTGGCGCTTCGGAGGTGACCGTGCCGTCGGCGACGCCCGCTCTACAAGGATCTGTCGCTACAGATCCTGGTGGCCATGCTGCTGGGCGCTCTCGTCGGGTATCTGTGGCCGCAGCACGCCGACTCGTTCAGGCCGCTCGGCGACCTGTTCATCCGGCTCGTGCGCATGATCGTGGCGCCGATCATCTTCTGCACCGTCGTCCATGGAATCGCGAGCGTCGGCGAGGCGAAGCGTGTCGGGCGGGTGGCCATCAAGGCCCTCATCTACTTCGAGATCGTGACGACGCTCGCGCTGGTGCTGGGCCTCGTGCTGGTCAACGCCTGGGCCCCGGGGGCCGGCATGAACATCGACCCCGCCACGCTGGCGGACAGCGACACCGCGGGCGTGCAGCAGCAAGCGAGGCCGGTCGGCTACGGCGAGTTCCTCCTCAGTCTGGTCCCGACGAGCGCGGTCGGCGCGTTCGCGGAGGGGGACGTACTGCCAGTGCTGTTCTTCTCCGTGATGTTTGCCTTCGCGCTGCTGGCCCTCGGTCCAAAGGGCAAGCCGATGGTCGATGCCATCCACTCCGTGTCGCAGGTGCTCTTCAAGATGATCGCGTTCGCCATGTATGTCGCGCCGATTGGCGCCTTCGGCGCCATCGCGTTCACGGTGGGCCGTTTCGGGCCGGCGTCGCTGCTCGCACTTGGCAACCTGGTCGTGATGTTCTACGTCTGTTGCGCGCTGTTCGTCCTGTTCGTGCTGTGGCCCATCGCCTGGGGGTTCGGCATCGACATGTGGCGACTGGTCCGCTACATCGGGACGGAGCTCATGATCGTCGTGGGCACGAGCTCGAGCGAGTCGGTGTTTCCCCGACTGCACTCCAAGCTGCGCCAGCTGGGCGTCGACCCGCCCGTCGTGGCACTCGTCCTGCCGACTGGCTACGCGTTCAATCACGACGGCACGTGCTTGTATTTCGCGACGGTCTCCGTGTTCCTCGCCCAGGCCCTCTCGATCGATCTGTCGATCGGCCAGCAACTGGGGCTGCTCGCGATCCTGCTCATCACGTCGAAGGGCGGCGCCGGCGTAGCCGGGTCGGCCATCGTGGTTCTTGCCTCCACGCTCGCGGCCACGGGGACGATCCCGGTGGCGGCGGTTGGTCTGATTCTAGGCGTGCATCGTCTGCTGTCTTCGGCCTTCGTGCCGGTCAACGTGCTCGGCAACGCGATTGCGACGTTGGTGATCGCGCGCATGGAACGGGCCATCGACGTGCCGACGTTCGAAGCCGAGCTTCACCGTCCGGGCGGAGCCGACGCGGTAGAGGTCGAGCCAGTCCGAGCGGACGAGCGGCCGGCGCCGGTCGCGTCGTGAGGTCCGAGGGCAGCGACGTCCTGCGCGCTCGTTGTTTTTCGAGTTTTCGGTGTCTGCAATCTTGGGAGGAATGAACATGAAGATGAAACTGTGGGTCGCCATCGCCAGCCTTGCCCTGTGGACGGCAGTCCCTCTTGGAGCTCACCACTCGTGGACGGCTGACTACGACGGCGGCAAGCCGGTCACCGTCAAGGGCGTGGTCACGAAGGTCGAATGGACCAACCCCCACACCCACTTCTACGTCGAGGCCAAGGACGAGAAGGGGACAGTCACGATGTGGAACTTCGAGATGGCGAGCACGCTGTCGTTGGAGCGCGGAGGCTGGACCCGGAAGACGCTTCCCGTCGGCGCGGAAGTCACGGTCGGAGGTTTCGGCGGCAGGGCCGTGCTCACCAGGGCCATCGCGGGTTCCATCACCACCGCCGACGGCAAGGCCTTGTTCGTCGGCAAGCCGGGCCAGTAGGTCATACAGGTGATTCCAATGAGAAGACTGATTCCCGTCCTGCTGGTCGTCGTCGCGTTGAGCCTGGCGCTCGTTGAGGCCCAGGATCTCGGACGGCGCCTCGGCGGCGCGAATGGGCCAACACCCGTCGAAGCCGCACCGAACAAGCCCGCGCCCAAACTTGCAGACGGCACCGTTGATCTGTCGGGTGTGTGGACAGGAGGCGGCGACCGGGAGATCGGGACGCTCCTCAAGCCGGGCGAACTGGACACCATCCTGCTTCCCAAGACGAAACAGCTGATGGCGTCGCGAAACGACGGTCAGGATCCCTACAACTACTGCCTGCCGGGTGGACCGCTGCGCATCACCGGCGGGTTCGCATGGCGCCTCGTGCAGCATCCCACCGTCAACGCGAAGTACATCTTCATGCTGCAGGAAGGGAATGCCCACACGTACCGGCAGATCTTCATGGACGGCCGCCCGCACCCGGTCGATCCGAGTCCGACCTGGTACGGACATTCGATCGGCCGCTGGGACGGCGACACCCTCGTGGTCGACACGATCGGTCTCAACGATCGGTTCTGGTTGGACGGGAGCGGCATCCAGCACACCGAGCAGTTGCACATGGTGGAGCGGTGGACGCGGACGAACCTCACGACGATGCGCCGCGACGTCACGTTCGAGGATCCGGGAGCATTCACCCGGCCATTCACGGTGACCTACACCGCGCGTCTCGGCGTGCCCGAGAGCGAAATCATGGAATACATCTGCATCGAGAACAACCAATACGGCCTCGCGCAGGGCCTTCAGCCAACGCCAGGAGGCGAACCCGCGAAGTAGAGCGGAGGCTTTAGCCTCCGCGGACACGCGCACGCTGAAGCGTGCGCTCTACCGGAAAAACAGGAGTCGTTCTAAGGAGACATGCAATGAGAGTTACATTTGGAATCGCCGTCGCGCTGCTGCTGGCGGCCGCAGCTCCGTCGCCCGCGCATCACGCCTTCGCCGTCGAGTTCGACGCGAAAGCCTGTGCGGACGTCACCGGGGTGTTGACGAAGGTCAACTACGAGAATCCCCATGCGTACCTGTTCGTCGATACGAAGAACGCCGCGGGGCAGGTCGAGGAGGCGACGTTTCAGCTCTCGTCAACCTCGAATCTGAGACGAGGCGGTGCGACGCCGGCTGTCTTGAACGCGAGTGTCGGCAAGGAAGTGGTGGTCAGAGGCTGTGGGTCGAGGAATGGCGAGAAGAACCGCTACGCGGCCTCGTTCATCAAGCTCGCCGACGGCACCATCCAGCGGCTCGGGCAGGATGTCGAAGGCGTCTTCGGCACCAAGATCTGGAAATAAACAGATGAAAAAGTACATTGGCGTGCTGCTGATCACGACCGTGATGCTGCCGATCGCGGCCGCGGCGCAGGAGAAGCCAACCTTCGTCGAGGCGCGCGGCAGCGTCAAGCCGGTGCCGCTGCCGCCCGGCGGTCCGACGCCGCGCCTCCCGGATGGCAAGCCTGACTTCTCCGGCGTGTGGTTCGAAGGACCAACGGGAAAAGCCAACGCGTGGAGCGTGGATCGCGAGCAAGGACCTCCGGAAGACCCGATCCCGTGGCAGCCGTGGGCCGCAGAGAAACGCAACGCGATGACCCGGGTGGATCTCGAGTTGAGCAGCGCCTCGGTCAATTGCATGCCCGTGGGTACCCCGGGTATGTTCACGGAGAACGCGTTCGCGCACCAGATCATGATGAAGCCGGGGCTGATGATCCACCTGGTCGAGATGAACAACCGGTGGCATGTCATCCACACAGACGGGCGGCCGCACAAGCCGCAGGAAGAGCTCGAGCCGTTGTTCTACGGCGACCAGACGGCACGCTGGGAAGGGGACATGCTTGTCATCGACTCCATCTCCATCGACACACGTGCGCAGATTCGTGACGGGTGGTTCCACAGCGACGCGCTGCACGTGATCGAACGGCTCCGTCGGCCGTCGGCGAACTATCTCGAGTATCAGCTCACGATCGAGGACCCGAAGGTGCTGACCAAGCCCTGGACGTCACCCTGGAACACCTTTACGCTCTCGGCCAATAACGAAGACTTGACCGAGAACTTCTGCACCAACAACGAGAACGTCGAGCAGCTCAGGAAATTGTATGAAACCCAGAAACCGTAGAGCGCACGCTTCAGCGTGCGCGTGTCCGCGGAGGCTAAAGCCTCCGCTCTACGCCGAATCGAAAAGCGGTCTACTCATCGCATAGTCACTACCGAAATGGGAGGACACAAAGTCATGACGCGTGTAGCAAGGGCGTTCTCGATTCTTGCGCTGATCGTGCTGTTCAGCGCGCCTGCGTGGGCGCAGGCCACAGCTGAGCTCAATGGCCGGGTGACCGATTCCAGCGGCGCGGTGCTGCCGGGTGTCACCGTGACCGCAACGCAGACGGCGACCGGACTGGTGCGGACTGTCGTCACCGACGGCGACGGCAACTACCTGGTGTCCAACCTGCCAACAGGCCCCTATCGCCTGGAGGTCTCGCTCCAGGGGTTCAAGAGCTACGTGCAGACCGGGCTCGTGCTCACGGTCGGTGCGACGCCGACGGTGAACGCCGCCCTCGAGCTCGGCTCGCTCGAAGAGACGGTCACGGTGGAAGCGGCCGCGCCGATCGTGGATGTCCGCAGCGCCGGAATCAGTTCGGTGGTCGAGAACGAGCGGATCGTCGAGTTGCCGCTCCAGGGGCGTCAGGTGACCGACCTGCTCGTGCTCTCGGGGGCTGCGGTGCAGACCGGTACGGCGACAGCCCGCGTGCTGCCGGGCGGTGTGAAGATCGCGGTGGCCGGCGGCCTCGAGACCGGCGTCGGGTACACGCTCGACGGCGCGACGCACAACAACCCGCAGGAGAACGTGAACCTCCCGCTGCCGTTCCCTGATGCCCTCCAGGAGTTCCGCGTCGCGACGAGCGGCCTCTCCGCGCAGAACGGCTTCAAGTCGGCGGCGGCGGTCAACGCCGTGACCAAGTCGGGCACCAACCGGTTCTCCGGGAATGCATTCGAGTTCCTTCGCCACCATCGGTTCAACGCCACGAGCCCGTTTGCCTCGATTGGTCCGGATGGCAAGCGGAATGACGACGGCCTCAAGCGGAACCAGTTCGGGGGCACGCTGGGTGGTCCGATCCTGCGGGACCGGCTCTTCTTCTTCGGCGCGTTTCAAGCCACGCCGATCCGTCGGAGTCCGCCGTCAAGCATCGCGTGGGTGCCGACTCCAGCCATGCTGGCCGGTGACTTCACGGCGTTCACGTCTCCGGCGTGCAATGGGGGTCGCCAGGTCACCCTGCGGGCACCCTATGTGAACAACCAGATCAACCCCGCACTCTTCAGTCCGGCCGGGGTGAATCTGGCCAAACGGCTGCCGAGCACGACCGATCCGTGCGGCCAGATTACGTACGAGTTCCCGGCGGACGCCGACGAGGCGCAGACGCTCGCCAGGCTCGACTATCAGACCGGCACGAAGCACTCCTTCTTCGGCCGGTACCTGCTGACGCGTTTCAAGGAGGATCCTGGATACGCCGGCGGGACGGACAACATTCTCAAGACCTCCGCCAAGGGTTCGGACATGTCGTCCCACTCGACAATCTTCGGTGCGACCACCGTGCTCAGCTCGTCGATGGTCAACGCGCTGCGGCTTGCGGTGAATACGGGAAAGGTCGACGTCTTTCAGACCCCGTTCTTTTCACCGAAGGACATCGGCGCGAATATTTACTCCTACGTGCCGGGGTACATGACGGTCAACGTCACTGGCGGCTTCCTGATGTATGACTCGAACTCGGCCAAGGCCCTGTTCCTGAACGACACGTATCAGCTGGCCGAGGATCTGACGGTCGTGCGGGGTAATCACCAGTTCGGCTTCGGCGCCAACCTGAACTACTTCAAGGGCAACCTCACCTCCACGGGGCGCGCCAATGGGAACTGGATCTTCAATGGGTCGGCCACCGGCCTGGGGCTTGCGGATTTGCTCGTTGGCCGCGTCACGAGCGTCGAGCACGGCGGCCCGAATCGCGTGATCGTGAACAACTGGCACATGGGGTTGTATGCACAGGACTCGTGGCGCGCGTCGAGCCGCGTGACGGTCAACGTCGGCGCGCGGTGGGAACCGTACTTCGGCCAGAACGTGGAGAACAACGCGATCGCGATCTTCAAGATGGAGAATTTCGAGCAGGTGATCAAGAGCCAGGTGTTCCTCAACGCGCCGGCCGGTTTGATCTATCCGGGAGATGAAGGGTTCCCACCGGGACAGACCGGGTTGGAGGTTCAGTGGTGGAACCTCGCGCCGCGCCTGGGCGTGGCGTGGGACGTCCACGGCGACGGCCGCCTGGCCGTGCGGTCGTCCTACTCCATGGGGTATGACTTCATGTCCGGCGAGTACCACAACATCAACTCGTCCGCGCCGCCGTTCGGCAACCGCTCGACGCTGGTTGACCCTCCGGGCCTGATGGACGATCCGTATCGATCCGTGGGTGGCGACCCCCATCCGATCGTGACCGGACCCAATACCCCGTATGTGGCCTTCGGCGGCTTCGGCACGATGGATCCCGGCATCAACTCGCCGCGCGTGCAGTCGTGGAACGTCACGGTCGAGCAGCAGCTCGGGTCGCAGTGGGGCGTGAGCGCCAGCTATCTGGGGAGCTATTCGGATCGATTGTGGGCGCCGATTTCGCTGAACCCGGGGATTTACATGGGGATGGGTCCCTGCACGCTTCGCAACGGCGTGACGTACCCGGTGTGTTCGACGAACGCCAACCTCAACTTCCGGCGCGTGCTGTATCAGCAGAACCCGACGGAGGCCGCGTTCATCGGGGGGCTGGATCTCCACACGGACGTGGGCGACCAGAACTACCGGGGGCTGAAGCTGGCGGCACAGCGCCGTGCCGTCAACGGCGTAAGCCTGAGCGGCAACTACACCCTGTCGCGCTGCTTCGGCCTCGCGACGACCAGTCGCTTCACCCAGACCAGCGGCGGCCTCGTGGATCCGACCAATCCGGCGTACGACGAAGGCTATTGCGACCAGGATCGGAAGCACCTGGCAACGCTGACCGTCGGGTACGAGACGCCGGATCTGGACAATGCCGTGATGCGCGCGCTCGCCTCGCACTGGCGGCTCTCGGGGATTCTGACCGCGCAGTCGGGCCGCCGGCTCAACATCTTGAGCGGTATCGACAATGCGTTCACCGGTATTGGCAACCAGCGGCCCGATCAGGTCAGCGACGACTTCTACCCTGAGGAGCGGACGCTGACGAACTACTTCAACCGAGCGGCGTTTGCGCAGCCGGCACCCGGCACGCTGGGCACCCTCCCTCGTAACGCCGTGGTGGGCCCGGACTACTGGAACGTCAACCTGGCCGTGTCGAAGCTGATCAATGTCACCGGGACGCAGCGGTTGGAAGTCCGCATCGAGACGTTCAACCTCTTCAACCGCTTCAACTGGGGCGACCCGGCCGTGAACTTCAACGCCGGCACGTTCGGCCGCATCACGACGCAGGCCGGAGAGCCTCGCATCATCCAGTTCGGCATCAAGTACGACTTCTAGTCGCTAGACCGTTTCTCGATTCAGCGTGAGTGAGCTTGCCTTCGCGTAGCTTCGGCGGACTGCCGTAGCCTTGGCGGAGGCGGTTAGCCTACGCGGCTACGCGCTACCGAAGCTACCGCTACCGAGCTACCGCGCTACCGGCTAGCCGGCTACCAGCTACCGGCTACCAGCTACCAGCTACCCGCTAGTTGTGCGATGCTCGCTGCATCATCGCTCCAGGCGAAGACATCGATTCCCATGAACGACACCCGCTTCCGGCGCGCGTTCCTGCTCCTCTTGGTGGTGGCGATCTCGGTCGCGTTCATCGCCATGGTGCGCGAGTTCGTGTTCACCATTCTGCTGGCGGCGACGTTCACCGCCTTGTGCTATCCGGCCTATCTGCGATTGCTCCGATGTTCGGAGGACGTCCCCGTTGGCGGCGCTGGGCACGCTCGTGCTGTTGCTGTTGCTGGTCCTGGCCCCTCTGGTGTCAGTCCTCGGCGTGGCCGCCAACGAGGCGCTCCGCCTGACGGACTCCGTCGGCCCCCGTCTCGCGAAGATCGTCAGCGAGCCGACGGCAATCGATGCGCAATTGCAGCGATTGCCTGGGTACTCCTACGTCAGCGCCATACCGGGAACAGCTCCTCACGAAGGTCGGAGAACTGATCGGCGGTGTGAGCGCCTTTCTTTTCAAGGTGCTGTCGGCTACCACCCGGGCCACGGCTCTGTTCGTGTTCCACTCTTTCGTGCTGCTCTATGCGATGTACTTCTTCCTGACAGGTGGGCCCAAACTTCTCAGAGGCGTCCTGGCGTACGTGCCGCTGGCGGACGTGGACAAGCAGCGGATGCTGGAGAAGTTCGTCTCGGTGACGCGGGCCACGCTCAAGGGCACGATTCTCATCGGGGCTGCGCAAGGGTTTCTCGGGGGCCTGGCATTCTGGGTAGCCGGTATCGAGGGGCCGGTCTTCTGGGGCACGGTAATGACGGTGCTGTCCATCATCCCTGGCGTCGGCGGCGCGCTGGTGTGGGTGCCTGCTGTGATCATCCTGGCCGCTACCGGAGAGTTGTGGACGAGTGCGGCGCTCGCGGCATTTAACGCGCTCGTGGTCGGCAGCATCGACAACCTGATGCGTCCCACATTGGTGGGGCGCGACACGCAGCTGCACGAGCTGCTGATCTTCCTTTCGACGCTTGGGGGCCTGATGTTCTTCGGTGCCTCCGGTTTCATTCTCGGACCCGTGCTCGCGGCGCTCTTCGTCACGGTGTGGGAGATGTTCGGGATCGCCTTCCAACGGGAGCTTGCCGAGCCCACGTCGATCATCACTGATCCGAACGCGCCCGTGGTGCCCGCGACGCCTCGCGGGAACGGTCAGACCTAGACCTCTTTCGATTCGCCGTAGAGCGGAGGCTTTAGCCTCCGCGGACACGCGCACGCTGAAGCGTGCGCTCTACAGCGAAACGCAATCGCTCTCTAGCCTAAAACAACGAGCCAGCTCAAACCACGAAGACGCGAAGGAACGTTTCTTCCGTACCCTCGTGCTCTTCGTGCCTTCGTGGTTCGCGGGATGTACGAGCGAAACGCAAATCGCTCTCTAGGACGCAAGAGGCGCGGAGCGATTCAGCTCCCGCCGATGCAGTCGCCAGGCGGGCATGAACTGATCCATCAGTCGCGCGAATCGCCTGTTGTGGCTGGCTTCCAGCAGATGAACCATCTCGTGCACGATGACGTACTCGAGGCACGCCGGCGGCTTCTTCGCCAGCTCCGCACTGAGGCGGATTCGACGAGACCGCGGCGTACAGCTTCCCCATCGCGTCGTCATGTGACGCACTGAGACCTGCGCGACCGCGACTCTCAGAAGCGGTTCCCATTTGGCAACCAACGGCGGGGCGGTAGCCTGGACCAGTGTCCGGTGCCACGCCCGCACCAGCCGCTCTCTCGCGGCGACGCTCGATGCTGAATGGACATGAAGGAGGAGTGTCTGATCCGCCAGCTCGACGAAGGGCCTGCCATCAGTGGCGACCACTTTGAGCATGCATTCGCGCCCCCAGACCATGTGAATCTCATCGTCGAGGTACGCGCACGGCACGTGCGGTTGTCTCGACTGCAGCTTCTCCTGCTGCTGACGAATCCAGTCCCGTTTCGACGCCACGAACCGGCGGATGGTCTCGGCGCCCATCCGCAACGGTGCGGAGATCCGCACCTGGCCGATCGGCGGATGAACGCTCAGACGGAGATACTTGACTCTCTTGTGAACGACATCGAGCAACGCACAGTCGCCCAGGTGGATCTGTGTGAGCATTCCATCCCTTGACGGTGAAACCTTTGTCGGTCAGCACGGCGCGCACGCGATCGCGCAGGTCGCCCTGCAGCTGAACGCCGCCATCGAGCACGGCACCCCCGGTGCCGCACACCCGCTTCAACTCCTGGCTCAGGTCCTTGAGAAAGGCGGGGTTGTTGGGCAGACCGTCGACGACGGTCACCATCTTTCCGCCGCGACCGGCTTTCTCCATTCGCAGCTTGGCGACGATGCGGCGCGGCAGGGAAGGGGAGGCGCTCTCGGTTTTGCCGCAGCGGCAGGACTGTTGCGGCGCGCCGCAGCCGGGACACATCCGGCCGATGCTGCTGGAGAAGACGAGTCGTGCGTTTGGGTCGGCCATCGCCTAGCGAGTCCCGCCGGCCTCGCACTGGCGAGACCGGCGGAGGAAGAGAAGAGAGGGAACCGCGCTATTTCAGAACGGGCGCGAACTTCTGGATGCGCTTGGCCTGTTCGACCTCGCCCGTGTAGATGTTCCCTTTGGAGTCCGCCGCGATGGCGTTCACCCAATGGAGCATCCCGGCGTAGCGGCCGTTGCCGCCGAACGACCCGAGCGTCTTGCCGCTCTGTCGGTCGAGAATCCAGACGCGGTTGTTCGTCCCATCCGCGACGTACAGATACTTCTGTTCCTGATCGCGTGAGATTGCCAGCTTGTAGGTGGTGCCGCACGGAGGCATCTTCGTGTTGGCAAGCCCACCGCACCCTTCGCCGCGGCCCGGCGTGTTGGGTGACACGGAGAACTCCTTCACGAACTTGCCTTCCGTCGTGAACACCTGGATCCGGTTCTGGCCACGTTCGCCGATGTAGACCTGCCGGTCGTTGGAGATTTCGACGAAGTGCAGGTCAGGCACGAAGTTCTTTTCGGGCGGCGGCGGTGCGCCGGTCCACTTGTAGGGCGGAGTGGGCTCGTTCGAGATTTCACTCAAGGGCATTCCATGACCGCCCCACCCGCGCTTGTAGTCACCGGTGGTCGCGTCGTAGATCACCACGCGCTTCTGCTGAATGATGTAGATCTCGTTGGCCACCTCGTCAATCTGGAACCGTCCCTTGTTGGTGAGGAACGAGGTTTCCTGATTGTTTTCCGGCATCATCCCCGCCTCTGCAGGCGGACGATGCCCGAAGTCCCACACGAACTTCCCGTCGCGCGTGAACTTCATGATGCTGTCCTGCGGAGCCGTGCCCGCAATCCAGACGAAGCCCTTCTTATCCGCGATCACCGTCTGCATGGCGGTCGGCCACTGCGGGTGGTATCCGGGGCCGCCCCACGCGTTGAGCACGTTGCCTTCCTGGTCCAGTTCGATGATCTCGGGACCGCGGACGCAGCAGTCGATTCGCGGTGGGTTGTCGCCCCCGCCGATCTCGTCGCCTTCGGCGACCGCTCCACGATTGACGAACCAGATGTGGTCCATGTGATCCACACCTATGCCCGTGACCTGCTGCATGCTCCAGCGATTCTTCAACGGCTTCGGCCAGAACGGGTCCACCTTGAACATCGGCGCTCCGTTGGCATCGATGACCTGGTTCCGCGGGACCTGCGTGCTCCCGATAGATGCTGTGAGCGCCAGGACACAGAACAATCCAAGGCTGACGGCAGACGTCCTAATGAGTAGTTTCCTCGTCCTCACGGGTCTTCCCTCCTGTTTTGGAAAAAGCGAGGCAACGCTATCACACTCGCCCGACGGCCGCGCGCCAAATTGCCGTCGACGGCCTTGATTATCCCCGGATGGAAGCGTAGTGTTTCGTCTGTGTCGTCAGCTGAACGATTTTCGGTGGAGAAGTCAGACGAGGAGTGGCGCCGGACGCTCACGCCTCAGCAGTACGCCGTGTTGCGCGGCCACGGCACCGAGATGCCGGGGTCGTGTGCGCTCCTGGAGGAGCACCGCGAAGGGACCTTTCGCTGCGCCGGGTGCGCTCAGAAGCTCTTTGTTGCGGGTCGGAAGTTCGAAAGCGGCACCGGCTGGCCCAGCTTCTTTGCCCCTCTCGAAGGGGCAATTGGGACCACGGTCGATCGCGCTCACGGGATGACCCGCACCGAAGTGCACTGCAGCCAATGCGGCGGGCACCTGGGTCACGTCTTCGAGGACGGCCCGCCCCCCACCGGACTCCGGGTACTGCATCAACGGCGTGGCGCTGACCTTCGAACCCTCGAATTGAGCCGGTGTCCGCGCACGCTAAAGCGTGCGCTCTACGGAAGGGTGTGACCCCGCACCGCCCCCCGCCGTAGAGCGCACGCTCGCCCCGCCGTAGAGCGCACGCTTTAGCGTGCGCGGACAAGTAGCCGGCCCTCGCGGCCCTTCGCCTGGTCGGTAAGCCCCGGGCCTTGGTATCATTGACGGTTACAGGAGACATATGCAGGTAGGGCTTATCGGTTGGCGCGGAATGGTCGGCTCCGTGCTCGTGCAGCGGATGCGCGAGGAGCGGGATTTCGACCTCATCGACCCCATTTTTTTCTCCACATCACAGTCCGGGACGACGGCGCCGGCGGTGGGCAAGCCGGTCCCCGCGGTGAAGGACGCGAACGACCTGGCGGCCCTCATGAGCGCCGACGTGCTCATCTCGTGTCAGGGCGGCGACTACACCAGCGAGATTCACCCGCGCCTTCGTGCGGCGGGTTGGACCGGGCACTGGATTGACGCCGCTTCGACGCTGCGAATGAAGGACCGGGCGGTGATCGTGCTGGATCCCGTCAACCGTGACGTCATCGACGCCGCGCTCGACAAGGGTATCAACGACTTCATCGGCGGCAACTGCACCGTCAGCCTCATGCTCATGGCGATGGCCGGGCTCTTCAAGGCCGGGCTCGTCGAGTGGGTGAGCGCCATGACGTATCAGGCCGCGTCCGGCGCCGGGGCCAAGAACATGCGGGAGCTCCTGTCTCAGATGGGGGTGGTGCATCAGGCAGCGGCCGCGCGGTTGGCCGACCCGGGTTCCGCGATTCTCGACATCGATCGGGAAGTCATCGACACGATGCGCGGCGCGATGCTCCCGACCGAACAGTTCGGCCACCCGCTCGCGGGGAGCCTGCTGCCCTGGATCGACAAAGACCTTGGCAACGGTCAGAGCAAGGAAGAGTGGAAGGGGTTCGCCGAATCGAACAAGATCCTTGGTCGAGAACGCAACCCGATCCCAGTGGACGGGATTTGCGTGCGGATCGGCGCCATGCGGTGCCACAGTCAGGCGCTCACCGTGAAGCTCACGCGCGACGTACCGCTGCGGGATATCGAAGCGATACTCGCCGATGCTCACGAATGGGTGCGGGTCGTGCCGAACGAACGCAACGCCTCGTTGCGAGATCTGACGCCGACCGCCGTGTCCGGGACGCTGACTGTGCCGATCGGCCGCCTGCGCAAGTTGGCGATGGGTCCGGAGTATCTGACCGCGTTCACCGTCGGCGACCAGTTGCTGTGGGGCGCGGCCGAGCCGCTCCGCCGTGTGCTCCGCATCATCCTCGGCGCCGCCGAGACGCACACGCACGGCCGCGCCGTGTCAGCAACCGTCGCATAGATAGAGAACGCCACGCAGGCCGGGTGCCGCGAAGCAGCCCGCGAAGAGACCAGTAGGCCGGGTTCCGCGAAGCGGACCCGGCGATTCAACGACGGAGCCGCCGAGTCACCCCATGATCGTCCAGACTGTCAGCGACTCGCCCGCGACCGATTCCTCGCTGCGTGACAGCCCGGACACGCGGTTCCCATGAAGCTTCTCATCGTGGGCTACGGTCGGATGGGGCGGCTCATCGAAGAGCTGGCGCCAGCACATGGATGTGAAATCGCCGAGCGAATCGACGTCGGCAGCGGTAACTGGGACGCCGTCGCCGACGTGGCGGTTGATTTCTCCACGGCCGACGCGGTTCGCGGAAACTTCCCCCGTTACGTCGAGCGGAAGCTGCCCGTGGTGATCGGGGCCACAGGCTGGTCGGCGCAGGAAGCCGACTTTCGGGCGCAGGCCGAGCGCGCGAAGCTGGGGATCGTCGCGTCGGCGAACTTCTCGGTCGGCGTCAACCTCTTTCAGATTGTCGTCGCCGAGGCCGCTCGCCTGTTCGAGCCGCACGGCGAGTTCGGCGCCTGGATCCACGAAGCGCACCATGCGGCGAAGCGCGACGCGCCCTCGGGCACGGCGCTCATGCTGCGCGACACGATGACAGGGGCGTCCTACCCGCGAACGATCGACATGTCCTCGACGCGCGCGGGATCGATTCCCGGCATTCACACCGTCGGGTTCGATGGCCCTTCGGATACGATCGAGCTGACCCATACGGCACGCGACCGTCGCGGCTTTGCCGCCGGCGCGCTGCTCGCCGCGCGGTGGATCCAGGGCCGCGAGGGATGGTTCACCATGGCGGATGTGCTCCGGCACCGCATCCCGTAAGGAGACTCTTTGATGCGCACCCCGTTTACCGGTGTTGGCACCGCGCTCGTCACGCCGTTCGCCCCCAATGGCGCGATCGACGAAGCGGCCGTGCGCCGGCTGGTGCGGCGGCAGATCGACGCGGGCGTCCACTTCGTCTCGCCGTGCGGCACGACCGGGGAAGCGCCGACGCTCACCCCGATGGAGAGGATTCAGGTCGTCGAGCTCGTTGTGGAAGAAACGGCCGGTCGCGTACCGGTGCTGGCCGGCGCCGGCGGGTACCACACGCTCGAGGTCATCGACCTGGTGCGCGAGTGCGAACGGGCCGGCGCGGATGGGATCCTGTCGGTCACGCCGTACTACAACAAGCCGACGCAGGACGGGCTGTTTCAGCACTACAAGGCAATCGCCGAGGCCACCTCACTTCCGATCGTGCTCTACAACGTGCCCGGTCGTACCGGCGTGAACCTGGACGTGGCCACGGTCGCCCGCCTCGCCGCGCTTCCGAACATCGTCGGCATCAAGGAAGCGTCCGGCAACGTGGTGCAGATGAGCGAGATCATCGCGGCCGTGCCGGATGACTTCGTGCTGGTGAGCGGCGACGACTCCCTCGCCGTGGCGGCGATGGCCGTTGGCGCACGGGGGCTCATCTCGGTCGCGTCCAATGCCGTGCCGGCGGAAATCGTGCAGATCATCGAGTTCGCGGAAAAGCAGGATTATCTCGCCGCCCGACGGCTCCACCACTGGCTCCTGCCGTTTCTGCAGGTCAACTTCGTCGAGTCCAACCCGATTCCCATCAAAGCCGCCATGGCAGCCATGGGGTTGATGGACGACACCTACCGCCTGCCACTCGTCCCCGCAAGTCCCGCGGCGCGCGACCGGATCATGACGGTGCTGCAGGATCTGAAGCTGCTCGGCTCGGCGGCTCGCCTGTGACCGGTCCTTTCGGTCCATCGCTCCGCTAGACGCACGAAAAACAACCGTGGCGCTGGATCCGGTCTCGCTGGCTCGAGACCTCATCGACATCGACTCGACCACGGGTGTTGAAGGCGACGCGGGCGCGTGGCTTGCGCGGCTCCTTCGCCAGCAGGGCTACCAGGTGGTCGAACATCCGGTGTCGGACGGGCGCTTCAACGTCTTCGCCCACCTCGATGCGTCTCCGCGGGTCGTGCTCTCCACCCACTTCGACTGCGTGCCGCCATTCTTCCCAAGCCGGGAGGAGCGCGGGTTCCTGTTTGGCAGGGGATCGTGCGACGCGAAAGGCATTCTCGCGGCGCAGATCGTCGCGGCAGAGCGGCTGCGCGCGCGGGGCGAGTCGCGCGTCGGGCTCCTCTTCGTCGTGGGCGAGGAGCGCGGCAGCGATGGTGCGCGTGCTGCCGATCGCTGCGCGCCAGAAGGTGTCCGATACCTGATCAACGGCGAACCGACGGACAACCGTCTCGGTTCGGCCACCAGAGGTGTCTTGCGCGTTCGGTTGCGGGCGGAAGGGCGCGCGGCGCACTCGGCGTTTCCGGAGCTCGGTGATTCCGCCATCGACAAACTGCTCGACGCGCTCATGGTGATCCGCGGCGTGCCGTTGCCCGACGATCCGCTGCTCGGCCGGACGCATTACACGGTAAGTGTCATCGAGGGTGGAGTCGCGCCCAACGTCGTGTCGCCGCTTGCCACGGCTGAGCTGCTCTTCCGTACTGTCGGCGACGCCGGGGCCGTCCGGATGGCTCTGGCCGTCGTCGAGGGACTTGTCACGGTGGAGCCGGTACTCGAGATGCCGGCGGTTCGGATGCACACGATTCCAGGTTTCGACACCGCTGTTTTTCCGTATACGACCGATGTGCCGTGGCTCGGCAATTGGGGAGTCCCGCTCCTGTTCGGGCCCGGTTCCATACACGTGGCGCACACGGATGAGGAACACGTCGCGATCGACGAACTGAAAGCCGCCGTCGGTCTCTACGAGGAGTTGGCGCTGTGGCTGCTGCAGGGGGCGTAGCGGCCCCTCACGTACGCTACACTGACCTCTTGGTGAGCCGCACCGCGGCCCGGACCCTGTGCGACTTCAGACTGCGAACCGCGTCAGGGCCGGAAGGCAGCAGCGCTAAGTAGACCCTGGTGTGTGCTTAGGTTCGCCGGGTCGCGGTGGGGCTCACCGCCAGTTACACTTCACTTTCCACTTTTAACTTTCAAGTTTGAAGTTGCTCCTCTGAATGTCCTATCAGGTCCTGGCGCGTAAGTGGCGCCCGCAGCGGTTTGACGAGGTGATCGGCCAGGAGCCGGTGACGCGGACCCTGCGCAATGCCCTGTCCAGCGGTCGGCTCGCCCACGCGTTTGTCTTCGCGGGACCGCGCGGCTCCGGCAAGACGACGACCGCGAGGATCCTCGCGAAGGCGCTCAACTGCATCAAGGGACCGACCGCCGACCCGTGCGGCGAGTGTGACGCCTGCGTGGAGATTGCGCAGGGGCGTGACATCGACGTCCTCGAGATCGACGCCGCCAGCCACACCGGCATCGACAATATCCGTGAGGTCGTGATCGCCGGGCTGTCGATCACCCCCGTGCGCGATCGGTACAAGATCTTCATCATCGACGAGGTCCACCAGCTCTCGCCGCAGTCGTTCAACGCGCTGCTCAAGTCGATCGAGGAGCCGCCCGCGCACGTCATCTTCATGATGGCGACGACGGAGCTGCACAAGATTCCCGATACGATTCAATCGCGCTCCCAGGTGTTCGAGTTCCGTACGATTGCGGCCACGGCGATCGTGCGGCAGTTGCGAACGATTGCGACCGCCGAAGGGCTCGACGTGCCTGATGCCGCGCTGGCGCTCGTGGCGCGCGCCGCCGAGGGCAGCATGCGCGACGCGCAGAGCGCGCTCGACCAGGTGATGGCGTTTGCGGGCCGAACGATCACGGTGGATGAAGTGTCGACCGTGCTGGGCCTGGTAGGCCGAGATCTGTTGTTCGAGTTGATCGAAGCCGTCGTCGCCGAAGACGGACCGCGTGCGTTTGCGGCGTCGGATCGCGCCGTGGAGAGCGGACACGACCTCAAGCTCGTCTGTCGTGAGCTCGCGCGGGTCGTGCGCGACATGATGGTGGTGTCGGTCGATCCGGCCAGGGCAGACGCCGGTGAACTACCCGAAGAGGAGCGCGCCCAGGTTGCGGCGCTGTCGACGCGCTTCTCGCGCGAGGACCTGATGCGCGCCTTCGATCTGTTGGCGAAGGCTGAGCTGGACATTCGGAATGCGTCGCAGCCGCGATACCACTTCGAGATGGCGCTCTTGCGGTGGATGCATCTGCGGAAGCTCGTGCCGCTGAGCGAGCTGATGGAACAGATGGGCGGGAGTGGCGGCGCCAGACTGCAGAGCCCGACGCCCAACGCTCCAGCGCTCGCGCCACGCGGAACGGCTCCGCGAACCATCGCCCCTCGCACCGTCGCACCGACGCAGCCTCGCACCCTCGACCTGTCGCAGTCTGGCACCCTCGCGCCCTCGCACCCTCGCACCCTCGCACCGTCCAGTTCCTCTTCCCCCCGTCCTCCCTCCGAACCGATCGCCGGAGGGCAGTTGAAGGATGCGTTCCTCGCGGAGGTTCGAGTCGGGAAGAGCTTCTTCTACAACACCGTGGTGGCGCAGGCGCAGCGCATCGAGGTGGCGGCGGACGTCATCACATTTTCGTTTCTACCGACACATCGGGCGCTGCGAGAGCAGTTCGACGAGGCACGAGCGTGGCTCGAGACGACGGCGGAGCGCGTCTCCGGCCGGAGAATCGCGGTCACCGCCGTGCAGGCGGCTGCGTCAACCGCTGCACCGGCAGCCGCCCAGGGTGCCGCCGCGCCGCCTGCGCCTGCAAAGCCAGCAGGCGCCCGCGATCTCCGAGCCGAGGCCCTGTCCTCGTCCGCCGTGCAGGCGATGCTCGAAGTCTTTCCGGCGGAGATCAGAGACGTAGAAGAGATGTAGGGGACTTCGGTGTCGTCTCTAGTCTTTGGTCTTTGGTCTCTAGTGGTGCAAGGGAAAGCCCAAGCTAGCGCCCAAAGCCCAAAGCCTGAGAGCCAAACGTAGAGCCCACACTAAAGACCAAAGACTAGAGTCCAAAGACTAAGAGGCCACACAATGGACATCCAATCCATGATGAAGCAGGCGCAGGAGATGCAGGAGCGCCTCAAGAAGCAGATGGCCGAGATGCGGGTCGAAGCGACCTCGGGCGGCGGCATGGTGACGGTCGTCGTCAGCGGCACGAAGCAGGTTGAATCGATCCGGATCGATCCGGAGGTCGTGTCGAAAGACGAAGTGGAGATGCTGCAGGATCTGATCGTCGCGGCACTGAACGACGCGTCCCGTAAGGTAGACGAGCGGCTCGGGCAGTCCATGAACGGCCTCATGGGAGGCCTGAAGATACCGGGGCTGTCCTAGTTGGTAGCTGGTAGCCGGTAGCTCAGTAGCTCGTAGCCGGTAGCTTGTAGCCCAAAGCTCAAAGCCTAGAGTCCAAAGCCCAAAACCTAAAGCCCGAGCCCAGAACCAATCCCCCGTGTCCCTGCCTGAACCGTTATCCCGCCTCGTCGAGCAGCTCCAGAAGCTGCCTGGCATCGGCGCCAAGGGTGCTCAGCGCCTGGCGTTCCACATTCTCCGCAACACGCGCGACGAGGCCGAGCGCTTGTGCGAGGCGATCCGGGACGTCAAGGAGCAGGTGACCTACTGCTCGACCTGCAACAACATCACGGCGGTGGATCCGTGCCTGTTCTGCACCGGACCGACCCGCGACCCTCGCACGATCTGCGTCGTCGAGGAGCCGCAGAACGTGATGGTGGTGGAGAAGACGCGCGAGTTTCGCGGGCTCTATCACGTGCTGATGGGCGTGCTGTCACCGCTGCACGGCGTGGGTCCCGACGACCTCAAGATCAAGGGGCTGCTCGACCGGGTTGGCGTCGGTCGAGTCGACGAGGTGATTCTCGCGACCAGTCCGACCGTCGAGGGTGAGGCGACCGCGCTCTACCTGGCGAGGCTGCTGAAGCCGCTGGGGGTTCGCGTGTCGCGGATTGCCATGGGCATTCCGGTCGGCTCCGACATCGAGTACGCCGATGAAGTGACGATGACGCGCGCCATGGAAGGGCGCAGGGATCTGTGAACATGTTGCCTGCGTCATACCAGATGCCCGCGGCGATTGTGTTGCTCGTCGGCGGCGTTGTCGCGTGTTTCTTCGGCTATCGCCTGTTTCGCATCGTGCTGGCGCTGTTCGGATTCATTCTCGGGGCGCTGGCCGCGAGCTCGATCTTCGGCATGAGCGACACCGGACCGATGATTGGGGCGGCCGTGGCTGGGGGGCTCGTCGGCGCGGCGATTCTCATCGGCGCGTATTTCGTCGGCGTCGCGCTCGTTGGGGCGGCGCTTGGCGCCGTCGTGGCCAACCTCGCGTTCGCTGCCGGCGATCGGGATCCGCACTATCTTGCGGTGGTGTTTCTGTCGATTGCGGGTGCGACCGCTGCCAGCTATCTTCAGCGCTATTTCGTCATCGTCGGCACGGGTTTCGGCGGGGCCTGGACGCTGATCGTGGGGGCCATGGCGGTCATCGGCGACCGAACCGCGCTGGCCGCGGCCGCAAGCGGCGACGTGTGGGTGGCGTATCCCATGAACCCGGCCCCTGGTCAGCAGTGGGTGCCGATCGCGTGGATGGCGCTCGGGGCGATCGGCACGGGCGTGCAGCTTGGTTTCACCGGCGGGGAGAAGGGCCGGGTGGGCCGGCGGAACCCGGTTGTCCGGCGGAGAAAGAAAACGTAAGATCGAAAGGTTCGACCGCCCGCGAGCGGCCGCACCGTGCCTCTTCATTCCTCGGTAGCTCAACGGCAGAGCATCCGGCTGTTAACCGGAGGGTTGCTGGTTCGAATCCAGCCCGAGGAGCCAAATCCGTTCGCTCCGCTCGCGTCTTTGTCTCCGCGGGCTGTTTCTCTGGTCAAGCCGCGCCTCGCGCTCTCGCGCCGGCGCGAGCATGTGCGAATCCAGCCCGAGGAGCCATCTCCTTCGCTTCCGCTCAGTCGACGGCAGTTCCATCACGAGCGCGTGGACGTCACCCGCCTGTTCGAGTCCGTAAATGATCGCGATGTTGGGATGGTTCAACACCTACACCGACGACGTGAGCACCACGCCCATCACGGTGATTCAGAACTGGCAGCCCACGGCGCAGAAGTAAATGATCACGGCGCCCCCCTCCCCGGCGATCGGTCGGTGATTCGCATCCCGTCCTGCACACGACGGCCGCGGCGAGGAGCACGCGCGTCGCGATCACCAGGGGCTCTCCGAGCATGACACACCTCGCGGGGCTTAGAATGGCGTTCGAATGAAAGTCTCATTACTCGGCATCACCGGCGTTCCGCTTGGAAAACATAACGTCAAAGACCCGCGTCTGGATCAGGCCGACCAACTGATCGAGGCAAAAAAGAAGATTTACGCACAAGTCGATGTCGCCGGCGAAGACGAGGCGGCGACCGCCGATGTCATTGTCGTGTCACCAGGAAGCCGCCTCGACCTGATCCTGCAGGATTTGGAGTTCGTCGAAACACGCCTCGGCCGGAATCCGCCAGACGAGGAACGCGCCGTGCTGGAGAAAACCAAGGCGTGTCTCGAGAGCGACCAGATGATCTCCGCGGCCGGTCTCGCGCCGGAGGAAGTGAAAGCCATCGAGGCGCACGCCTTCGTCACGATGAAGCCGGTGGTCGTGGCCGAGGCAAAGGACGTTGAGCAGTTCGATGAGTTTCTCGTTCGCGTCATCGGTGACGCCGGCTACATCACCTTTCTGACCGTGGGCGGAGTCGAGAACCGGCAATGGTTGATAAAGGCAGGTACGACCGCGGTTGAAGCCGCGGGCGCCATCCACACTGACATCCAAAAGGGCTTCATCCGCGCTGAGATCATCAGCTTTGCGGACATGCTGGCCGCCGGGGGCGAGACCGAGGCGAAGCGCGCCAACAAGCAACGCCTGGAAACCAAGACGTACGTTATGCAGGATTGCGACTTGACGAACTTCCGGTTCAACAAGACATAAATGAAGTCGCTGACGCCATCGTTCGGGCACTGGCGCGCCGAGTTCGGCGACTACCGCAAGGGCTGGTCAAATCACTGACGTGGGATCGTGGGTGCTCACGGTTGCCGATCAGTGGAGTCGTCAGAGTCCGATCGTAGAAGCGGCAGCCAGTATGTCCGGTCGCGCCGTTGGCGCCGCCTCGATCGCGCGCTCGTCGTCAGCCAGGCGCCTCGCTCGATCACCGTCGATCATGGCACCGACCGGCGAGTCGCGAGATTAAGCAGGAACGTAGGCCAACCTGATCATCCTCAACAAGCCTGGCGTTGGGGCCGACCGACTTCAACGAGCGCGAGACGACCCATTTCGGTTGGTTCCGCCACGCCGCCGCGAAAGCGTGTTCCGCTGCATCCCATTGCTGGTTCGAATCCAGCCCGAGGAGCCAATCCGTTCGTGTGAATTCCGAGACATGGGTAACAGGTCAAGCTCTCTTCTTAGGGCGCAGTCGCGTCCGGAGCGGAGAAGCGATGACGAAGACGGAGCACGTCAGGCTGGTGACCTGGCGATCAAAGATCCTGCAGCACGCCGCGGCTGAGAACCGGACGGTGGCGCACACCTGCCGCTACTTCGGGATCTCTCGCAAGACCTACTACAAGTGGGAACGGCGCTTTAAGAGCCACGGAGAGACGGGGCTGTTGATCGCCCACGCGCGCCGCAACGATGCCCGCGCGCGACCCCGTCTGAGGTCGTCAGCAAGATCCTGTATCTGCGCCAGCAGTATCACTTCGGTGCCGGCAGGATCGCCGATTATCTCCGACGGTTCCATCAGGTGGCGGTCGCCCGCTCGACCGTCCACCGCCTCCTCGGCAAGCATGGCCTGGGCCGGCTCCCGGCCAATCAGAAACATCGGGCGCGACGGCTGCGCTGGCAGCGCTACGAAAAGCCTCAGCCCGGGCATCGACTGCAAGTCGACGTGAAGTTTCTCGAGCGGATTCCCGGTAGCCGGAAGCGTTTCTACCAGTTCACGGCTATCGACGATTGCACACGCATCCGCGTCCTCAAAGTCTTCGACGCGTGCAATCAGGCCACGGCCATCCGCTTCATCGAGGGGCGGCCACCGGCAATCTTTTGCTGTGTCAGGGGGCCAGGGGCGCACAACGGGGTCATCGGTTAACCACGGGAATGCCCTAATATCGTCTATCGTCTTGGCCACCGTACTGGACGTTTTTCGACCCTGGCTCATCCGTGAGGCCGGGTCCACGCTGCCTGCGCGATACGTCGACGATCTTCTCTTCGCTACGGCTCACCAGCGACCGGCCCGAAGGCGGCCGGCGGAACACGGTGCTTGGTCGCGGCTTCATACGCGGACGCCGTCTTGAGCAGCGCCGGCTCGTCACCTTGTCCGGCGAAGAACGTGATTGCAATCGGCATCGGGTGCGGCAGCAGAGACTGCGGCGTCCCCGGCGGCAGGACCGAGACGTAATTGGTCCTGTCCGGGTTGAGTGCGAATCGCGGCTCGTACACGATTTGGTTGTAGCCGCCCGGCACGACGACGCGTGGAATCTGCAGGGCGGGGGTGATCCCCTCGAGACTCGCCGTACCGACATTGGGGCCGAGAATCTTGGGCGTCGGTACCGTGTTCTCCGGATGCACGAACAGGTCGACGCCGTTCTCCTGCATCACCTTGAGGAGGACGGTCCTCCCGATCTGGCTGACCGCCAGCCGTCCCGCCTTGCCGGCCGACAGCGTCGTCCTGCTGTCGACCCAGTTCTCCGCGGCCGCCCGCGTCGCGTCGTCTCGGAATCTCGCGTGGGACACCCACGCGGCCCAGTTGGTGATCGTGCGATCTCCCCTGGCGGCCAGGTAGCGGTCCATCTCGAACTTGAAATCGAGCGCGTTCGGCAGTCCGGCGATCGAGGCGATGGTGTCGAGCCGGATCTCGTTCGAGAGCGGCGCCTCGCGCCGGCTCAACTTCAGCAGGTACCTGGTACCGAATCCACCTGGTGCCCGGGCACGGCGAACACCAGCGCGCCGGACGGCGTGCGGCGCGAGAAGATTTCCGGCATGAAGCGCGGCAGCGTCTCCGAGAATGCATCCGCGAACGTGTACTTCAGGTTCGGAACGCCGGGATCGTCCGGGTACGCGGGCGTATTCGACTCGACGATCTCTGCCCCGAGCGCATCACGCAGAGTGTTTTTGATCTCCTGGTCGATCTGCGTGCTGATCGCCGCATGGTTGGCGGTGGGCGTCACCATATGCTCCCGAAGGATGGCGATCCGCATCCCCTGGAGCGGCTTGCCGCCGCTCGCTGCTACATCACCGATCAGATTCTGAACGTAGGGTTGGTCGCTGATTAGCGATTTCGGCAAGGCCGTAAACGGATCCCTCGGGTCGAAGTACCCCGTGACAGGGTCCTTGATGGCATCGAGGACGCGCGCTCCGTCCTCGAGTGTTCGCGCAATGATTCCGGCGCGGTCGATCACCGCCTGGTTGCCGATGCCGCCGCTGTCCGGCAGGAGGCCCTTCGTAGGGAGGATGAGCGCTACGTTGTTCCTGGACGCGGGCCCCTGACAGGACGCCACCGTTTGTTCGCAGATGGCAACCGTGACGAGGTTGGTGGCTACCGCGACGCCGGACCCGGAACTGGAACCTCGCGGCACCCGTTCCGTGTCGTACGGATTGCAGGCCTGGCCCGACCAACTGCTGATCGCCTGTCCCCCGGCCACGAAGTTCGACTTCGCCTTCGCAGGTCCGCCCGGGTCGTTGGGACCGGCGTTAAACTCGTGCGACGTCGCCTTCGCGTAAATGATGGCACCCTTCTCCCTCAGGCGTGCGGCGATCGTGGAATCGAACGGCGGTGCGTCCATGGCGAACGCGACGTCATTGCCCGACGTCGACCGCATGTCCTTCGTATCGTACGGATCCTTGAACGCCACCGTGACGCAGTACATCGGCAACGCGGCCAAGTCAGGATTCTCGCCATAGCGAGCGTCGAGTTCCGCGGCCCGCTCGAGCGCGTCCGGATGCTGCCGGAACGCCTCGCACTCCGGCGGCGCACCGGTCGGAAGCGGTCCCGTGGAGGGGTGGGCGTCGAAAGCGCCCTTGCACGTGACAGAGCGCTCTCCGCGGATATTCAGGGTTTCGAGCGCGTTCACCTGGCCCGCGTTCGGGATACCGACACGCATGCCCGCCTGCTGCCGCACCGTGGGATCCGACACCGTGGATTCCATCCTGCCGAAGTCCAGCGGGGGTCCGGAGTACGTGTCGAGATCCGGGAAGAGTGTCGACGCCGCCACTGTCTGCGTCGGAAACGCCAGTGGGGCACCCGCGCGAACGACACCGGTACTCGACGGGATCGGCGCGCCCTCAGCAGTCACGAGGCTCGTGCAGACGCCGTTGTACGCCTTCGCCCGATTGATGTAGGCCTCCACGATGGCGCGGCACGAGGTCTGGCCGGTGGTAATCGCCGTGTGAATGCCTGCAATCGTGGTTTCCTGGAGGTGGAACGGCGACGGCGGCGCCTGGCGTGCGCAGCTGGCGATCATCGCGCACAGGATCAGTATGACAAGGACGGACACCGGCCTGAGGCGTGCGGACGAATGGTTGTGCATGGAGGAAGGGTCTCATAAACCGCGAACACCGTAACTATCTCGTCACAACTTCACCGGGCGGGTCGCCCCGCGGCGGCGCCGGGAACGCGTGATGGTACAGCGACTGATAGCGGATGTTCCCGCCGTTCTCGTCGATCCATCCGAACGACTGCTGGAAGAGTCCCGGCTCCGCCTCCCCTTTAGGCGCGGTCCCTTCGATGATGTACAGCTTCTGATTGTGCATATAGACGGCGGCCATCGTGCGCGATCCGTCCCGATTCGTCAGATGGATCTGATGCCCGCCCACGCTGTAGTTGGTGTTCCAATTCAACTGCGTCAACTTCGAATCGCGAAGCAGGAACTTCGACGTCGCATGCATGATCGCGCCGTGAAAATCGAGGCGCCAGTGGCCCACACCGGAGAAACCGGTGCCTCCATAGCACCCTTCGGTCCTTGCGGCGCATTTCTGCGCCTTTTCCGTGAGGACCTTCTCAATCTGGCTGTAGTCGACTACGGTCAGCGCGTACCGGCTCTTCCCCTTCTCGGCGCTGTAGACGCGCGCTGGCAGCTCGGCGCCGTACTGTGTCGTGTAGGTCGTCTGGGTCACCCTGGGCTGTCCAGGGAAATTGCCGGTAAACCGATCCTCCTTACTGACATACTCGATCCATTCCTGCGCAGACGCGGGAGTGGACAACGACAGGAGCAGAATCGCGGCGACGAGTGGGCTGAAACGCATCGTCCTTCCCTCCGGTTCTCGGGGCCGGCACGCGCCGAACCCTGCGCGCGGATCATTGCGCCCGTCGGACGCGCCTGTCAAACGACCGTCCCAACTTCTAACTTCCAACGTCTCACTTCCAACTTGAGAGGTGGCGGCTCCTCGGGCTGGATTCGTGCCGAGAGCAACGAGCCGGAGGCGAGTTGATCGAAGCCTAGAGCCAAGCCGCCGGAGCCAACCTGCGGAGCAGGTTGCTCGCCGCACGGCCACGATCCACCCCGCGATCGCCGGCGCACCGCCGACCATCAGACCGCCGAGCGTGTCGGCGATCTGATCCCACTCCATGCCAGACGTGCCGATTACGCGCGTGGTGACGAGGCCGCCCGCTATGAATCCAAAAAGAACGAGCACGACCAGCTTTCGCAGGGCGCAGCGGGTAGGGTGATGCCGCGTCTGTATGTAGACCCAGCCCGCCCGATAGCGAGATGGTTGCTCTTTTGGCGCCCCAGTGAGTCGATAAGCGTGAGGATCCCGACGAACAAGACAAGTCCACCGGTCATGAAGTAAGTAGCCGGTCATTGTAAGTCGCCTCGGACGTTGACAAAGCGCGAGGATTGTCAACGGCACCCAGTCTAAGAAGGCTTGACACACAGTCAAAAAAAACCCTTGCGGTCCGCGCCTTCCGTCGTAAACTGTGCCCCGTCTGAGGCCGCCGCGGGCGGCCTGCGATCGTCGACGAGACATGTCGGCGGGCCTCCCAGGGCATCGGAAGGAGGGCGGCGTGAACACGGAAGGTAGGTTCAAGGGCCGGCAGGCACCGTGCGGCAAGATAGTCGACGGGGAGAGCTACGAGGACCACGACGAAGATATTGTGGTCACTCGGGAGGTTGAATACATGTGTGGATGCCTCAGCATCCAGCATGAGTACCACGACGGAACCATCAGCCGGAAGGTCGTGCACCACGACGGGCACGTCCTGGTCGACGAACTCCTGTCGAGCGGATCTTGAGAGGGCCGTCCGGGCGGCCGGCTCCCGGGTTTGATCAAGCGAGCATGGTGGGCTAGGAGACTCAGGACGTGACCCCTTCCCATGACATCGTGCTGGTAGGCGGCGGCGGCGCGGGCCTCAGAGCCGCCATCGCGATCGCGGAAGCCAATTTCCGCCTCAATGTTGCAGTCGTTTCGAAGGTGTACCCGATGCGGAGCCACACGGTCTCCGCCGAGGGAGGCGCTGCGGGAGTCATTGCGGCCGACGACAGCCTCGACGAGCACGCCTTCGACACGATCGCAGGCGGCGACTGGATGTGCGATCAGGACGCCGTGGAAGCGTTCGTGCAGGAAGCGCCGCAGGAGCTGCTCCGCATGGAACACTGGGGCTGTCCCTGGAACCGCGAGCCGAACGGCAGGATTGCGGTGCGTCCGTTCGGCGGGATGAAACGGAAGCGCACGTGGTTTGCCGCCGACAAGACCGGCTTCCACATGCTCCATACGCTCTTCCAGACCTCCCTCAAGTACACCAGCGTCACGCGGTACGACGAATGGTTCGTGACGAAGCTGCTGGTCGATGATGGCCGGGTGCAGGGTGTGGTGGCCATCGACCTGGCGTCGGGCAGGATCGAGGCGATCACCGCTCGTGCGGTGATCCTCTGCACGGGAGGCTGCGGCAAGGTGTTTCCCTTCACCACCAACGCAGCGATCAAGAACGGCGATGGGATGTCGCTGGCGTATCGCGCAGGCGCGCCGCTCAAGGACATGGAGTTCGTCCAATACCATCCCACCGGGCTGCCCTTTACTGGCATCCTCATTACCGAGGCCGCGCGTTCAGAGGGTGGCTATCTGATCAACAAGGACGGCTACCGGTACCTGCAGGACTACCAGCTCGGCACGCCGCAGCCGCAACCGGTGTTCAAGTCGATGGAGCTGGGGCCGCGCGACCGGTTGTCGCAGGCCTTCATGAAAGAGCTGGAGAAGGGCCGCACGATCGACACGCCCTACGGTCCTGTCGTTCACCTCGACCTGCGTCATATGGGCGCGAAGAAGATCGAGGCGAAGATCCCGTTCGTGCGTGAGCTGTGTAAGAAGTACCAGAACCTCGACCCGGTCACCGATCTGATCCCTGTCCGCCCGGTCGTCCACTACATGATGGGGGGGGTCCACACCGACATCAACGGCGCCACCCCGCTCGCCGGCCTGTACGCCGCAGGCGAGTGTGCCTGCGTGAGCATCAACGGCGCCAATCGCCTCGGATCCAATTCTTTGCCAGAGCTGCTCGTCTTCGGCGCCCGTGCGGGTCGGGCCGCTGCCGAGTACGTCTCGCCTCAGCAGAACGTCAATCCAAGCATCATGGCGCAGGTCCATGATGAGGAGCTGCGGCTCGAGCGAGATCTCCTGAACAAGAGAGGGCGCGAGCGCCTCGCCGACCTCCGTGAGGAAATGCAGAAGACGATGGAGGAGAGCGCCGGCATTTATCGAACGGGCGCATCCCTGGCGCAGGGACAAGACCGATTGCACCGCCTGCAGGAACGCTTCAAGAATGTCGCGATTGAAGACGAGAGCAGGACGTTCAACACCGAGCGGACCATGGTCCTGGAATTGTCCTTCATGCTCGACGTCGCTCTGTCGATCATCAGTTCGGCCTTGCTCCGCGAAGAATCACGCGGTGCGCATCAGCGGACCGATTTCCCGAAGCGCGACGACATCCGTTTTCTCGCACACTCATTGGCATCCCGTCAATCGGACAACTCGTGCCGGGTCGAGTACCTGCCGGTCACGATCACCCGCTGGCCGCCTGGCGAGCGGGTTTACGGGGAGGCGGCTTCGCATGACGGATCGCATAAGGTTGAAGGTAGCGCTTTACCGACCTGAGAAGGACTCTGAGCCCAGTTTCCGGGAATACGAGGTGCCCTTCGACAAAGACTGGGTCGTCCTCGATGGTCTCAACTGGATCAAGGATCGACTCGACGGCACGCTCGCCTTCCGCTGGTCGTGCCGCATGGGCGTCTGCGGAAGCTGCGGGATGACCGTCAACGGTGAACCTAAGCTGACCTGCGCGACGTTTCTCTCCGACTACGCGCCAGGCACGGTCCGCGTGGAGCCGCTCCGCAATTTCCCCATCATCCGCGACCTGATCGTCGACATCGGCGACTTCATGCGGAAGCTGGTGAGGGTGAAACCGTGGATCGTACACGAGGCGGAAAAACCGCTGGCCGAGGGCGAGTACCTGCAGACGCCGGAGGAACTGGACGAGTACAAGCAGTACAGCATGTGCATCAACTGCATGCTGTGTTACGCCGCCTGTCCGATCTACGGCCTCGACCCGAAGTTCATCGGTCCTGCCGCGATCGCGCTCGCGCAACGTTACAACCTTGACTCACGAGACGAGGGAGCGAGGCACCGGATGGACGTGCTCTCGGAGCACGAGGGGATCTGGGGCTGCACCTTCGTGGGGGAATGTACCAAGGTCTGTCCGAAAAATGTCGACCCGGCTGGCGCCATTCAGCGGTACAAGCTGGACGCGGCATTGGCGTCGATCAAGTCCTACTTCATGCCGAGGGGGGCGTAATGCTCCAGCCGCACATTTACGAAGATGGCCGGCCGCACACCTACACAGATTACCATCCTCGCTGGTTGCGGTACCACGTCTCAACGTACTGGTGGCTGGAGAGGTGGTCGTACTTCGCGTTCATCCTGCGCGAGGCAAGCTGCGTCTTCGTGGCCTGGTTCGTCGCGTATCTCCTGATGCTCATTCGAGCGGTCAACCAGGGAAACGCCGCCTACCAGGACTTTCTGACCTGGTCCGCGAGCAGACCCATCCTGCTGCTGAACCTTGTCAGCTTCTGCTTCATCGTCTTTCACGCAATCACGTTTTTCAGCGCGGCACCGCAGGCGATGGTGGTGCATCTTGGCCGCACGCGCGTGCCGAACAGCCTGGTGGGGGGCGCCCATTACGCAGGCCTGATTGGCGCGTCGGCGGTCGTGGCGTGGATTCTTCTGGGTGCGTAAGTGATCAGACGACATCCCGAGCCGTTACTGTGGATGCTGTTCAGCGCCGGCGGCGTCGTGTCGGCGCTCTTGATGCCAATCCTCCTAGCCCTGTTCGGCCTGGCGTTCCCGCTCGGATGGGTCGCACCTCCCACCTACGAGCACCTGCACGCGGTGCTGAGCCACCCGCTGACGCGGCTGGTGCTGTTCGGCCTGTGCTTTCTGTCGCTGTTCCACTGGGCCCATCGCTTCCGCCACACGCTGTATGACGGGCTGCAAGTCAAGCACCTGAACGAGGTCGTCGCCATCGTCTGCTACGGCAGCGCGGTAGCAGGATCGGTGGTGACGGCGTATCTCCTGTGGCAGGTCGGATCGTCATAACAAGGGTGGACCGTGAATATGGGGCCTTTCGCGCGGTTGACGGAAGGTCCCTTATGCGGCCCCTGCTTCGTTGACCGGCCCTGTGTGGCGGCCACCACGCCCGGCAAATATCGGCCGCCGATGAATGGCCGGTTTCACGCGAGATTCCGTCGCTGTGCCCCCGGGGCGGCCACCGGCAATCTTTGCTGTGTCAGGGGCCAGGGGCGCACAACGGGGTCATCGGTTAACCACGGGAATGCCCTAATATCGTCTATCGTCTAGAAGTTCAAGGGGACGCCAATCAATGGCGCCCCCTCCCCGGCGATCGGTCGGTGATTCGCATCCCGTCATGCACACGACGGCCGCGGCGAGGAGCACGCGCGTCGCTATCACCATGGGCTCTCCGAGCATGACACGCCTCGCGGGGCATAGAATAGCGTTCGAATGAAAGTCTCGTTACTCGGCATCACCGGCGTTCCGCTTGGAAAACACAACGTCAAAGACCCCCGTCTGGATCAGGCCGACCAACTGATCGAGGCAAAAAAGAAGATTTACGCACAAGTCGATGTCGCCGGCGAAGACGAGGTGGTGACCGCCGATGTCATTGTCGTGTCACCGGGAAGCCGCCTCGACCTGATCCTGCAGGATTTGGAGTTCGTCGAAACACGCCTCGGCCGGAATCCGCCAGACGAGGAACGCGCCGTGCTGGAGAAAACCAAGGCGTGTCTCGAGAGCGACCAGATGATCTCCGCGGCCGGTCTCGCGCCGGAGGAAGTGAAAGCTGTCGAGGCGTACGCCTTCGTCACGATGAAGCCGGTGGTCGTGGCCGAGGCAAAGGACGTTGAGCAGTTCGATGAGTTTCTCGTTCGCGTCATCGGCGACGCCGGCTACATCACCTTTCTGACCGTGGGCGGAGTCGAGAACCGGCAATGGTTGATAAAGGCAGGCACGACCGCGGTTGAAGCCGCGGGCGCCATCCACACTGACATCCAAAAGGGCTTCATCCGTGCTGAGATCATCAGCTTTGCGGACATGCTGGCCGCCGGGGGCGAGACCGAGGCGAAGCGCGCCAACAAGCAACGCCTGGAAACCAAGACGTACGTTATGCAGGATTGCGACTTGACGAACTTCCGGTTCAACAAGACATAAATGAAGTCGCTGATCGCCATCGTGGCTGTGCCCCGGGGCGGCCACCGGCAATCTTTGCTGTGTCAGCGGGCCAGGGTCGCACAACGGGGTCATCGGTTAACCACGGGAGTGCCCTAATATCGTCTATCGTCATCAGTGGTGCGGCGACGGGATGACTGTCACAGCGCCACCTCCTGGTGGTGGATCCTCGACATTCGGTCTCTTCACCTTGGGAGCTGGCACAGCTGGCGCGGGGGGTGGGACGATGCCCTATGGGAGCATGATGGGCGGCGGCGAGGGGCTGCGGCCGGTGACGCGGCGCCACCGGCCGAGGAGGAGCAACCGCACGAGCCGATAGAAGAAGTTGTCGTCACGGCTAGCCAGCCCCGCCAGCCGATCGAAGAAATGGTTGTAACCGGACGACGCGATGGTTTCTTCGTTTCGCGATGGTGGAATTCGTATAAAGCGTGGGGAGACGCGTTGCGCGAGGAACACGTCTAGTGCGTTTTGAAATTCCTATCCGTGATGTGGCTGCGATTACCGACCGTGACTATGCGTGAACCAGGCTCCCGGTGGCCGCGGTTGACTCATGTACTATGGCGGCCGACCGACAGCTCAAAAACAAGAAACAGAGTCATCGAGGGTATGGGATGGCAAGTCAGACAGCGACCGCGACGCCATTTCCTCAGCGTTTTGGAAAGCAACTGAGTAAGTCCCCGATAACGGCCGCTCATTGAGTACCGAAACGACTGACATCGGTCCACATCGGGGATCGCTCGAGCGCTTCTCGCTCTGGATGGGGCGCGCCGTGCCCGATGCTATTTCGGCGAGCGTGATCTTCCTGTTCGTCGTGGCCGTTGCGGCCCTGCTGATCGGCACGCCGGCCGGCACCGTGATGGGCGCCTATTACCGCGGCCTATGGATGCTCTTGCCATTCACGATGCAGATGACGCTGGTCATCGTGCTCGGTTGCGCGCTTAGCTCCTCCCGGCTCGTTCACCGCATTGTCGCCTCGTGAAGATCTTTGCCACCTTCACGAAGGATGGCTTCGGCACCGTTCCTTCAACGAAGTCGCTTCTCTCTAGCGCGACCGCCCTGTCGTTTGGCTCTTGTGACGTAATCGCAACGAGGACGACATCCTGGCCGCACATCGAGGCAGCGGAGGCCAGCAACATCGGCAACTAGCCTGGTTTGAGGCGCGCCAGGAACCGAAGGGCCGTCAGGCTCGGCATGAAGAGATACGCCCCTCCGCTTACCGTCACGAATCGAGGCAGCGCGGACGTCTGACGAGAACCCGAAGGCAACGGGACAGTCATCTGACTGGCCGGCTGTCCGTTGCCGCCATGATCGCCGACGAGCGGATCCTTGTCGTTTCGCAGACCGCCGAAGCGGGGATTGTTGCACCAGGTCTGCTGCACGAACTCGAATTGACTCCTGATGCTCGCGTTCACGCAGAAGAAATGCACGCCTCTCGGCTGCCCGTCATCCTGTACATTGAGCAGCGCTCGGGCGTTGTTGCCGGATGCGTTGTTCAGCGCCGCCATGTCGAAGAGCGGGGGACCGTACGCCCGTCCTCGCCTGATCAGACGGTGCGCCTCGGACATGTGCAGGGACTGCTCAGGCTCATATGGCTTGATCACGTCGCGAGGATTGGCCCGGCGCACGTGCGCGCCAAGCGGACACGCCATTCCGTTCGGGTCTGACGCGTACATGAAGTTGTTGTGATCGGCGAGCGATGGGTCGTCGCGATCGGGCGCCATCGCGAGCGGTGCTCCGCTGGGCCAGCGACCCACGCACTTCGAGGCGAGCCAGACCATGTACTCGACGTCAGCGCCCCGACCGGCTCGCATCGCTTCCTGTTTCATGAAGTCCCAGAATGTTCCGACCTGTTGGCGGAGCTTCCGGTACACGACGTAGGTCCCGTGTCGGCCCAGGTCTCGCAGTGCCGACGAGGCGTAGTAGGGATTGGCCAAGGCCGGCAGTAAACCGTCCGGGTCGAGCTCGCCTGGCACGACGGGTGTCGGCGGTATCACACCGTAGTGATTCTCGTACCCGAGGATGAACTCGCCGGTAGGCACGCCGCCACCATCCGCGATGCCGGCGACGAGCGGTTGCGAGACGCCATCATGGAAGCCAAAGTGCTCGCGATCGTGTGAAGGTCGGTACCCGCGCTGCAATCCTCCTGGCAACTCCATCACACCAGCCTGCTCCATCAGGGCACGCTGCTCGCGACCGATGCGCTCGAGCACGGCGTCGTTTTCGGCGTGCACGAGGACGACCGCGTGGAACTCCTTCTCGGGTCCGCCAAGGTCCCATCGCGCCGGATCGCTTTCGTCGGTGTCGCCAAGAATGCGTGAACGATGGACCGTGGCGATGTCCTCCTGAAACTCGGGTGGAAACGTACAGACAACCCGCCGGGGAAGACCGCACGCCCGGAGTCCCTGCGCGGTGAACGCCACGTTCACCGTTGACGCAGGTCGCTCCTTCTCACCGTTTGCGGCGACCGGCCAGGGCCGGGACGATGAGATCGTGTGTTCGAGGGTTCGAATCCATTGCGTGGCTCGTGCGGCATCGTGCAGGCGGACGAACAGGTACGCCGCCACTGGCAGGTGTCCATAGCCGCTCGTGATGAATCCTTGAATATCGGCGCGGTCGTCGTCGGTCAGGAGGGTCGATGCAGCGGTCATGGCAGTCAGGCGTGTCGTGCGTGCGCGGTATCGGCCGCGATGTTGAGCACCGTCTCATCGGGATATGCGCTGAAGAACGTCACCGACGGCACCTGATGGGAACGGAGAAAGCGCTTGAAGGCTGGCAGATCACGTGCGCCGTCAGGCGGGTAGCCGAGCGCTGTACCCCAGATGGCGTCGAGCCCGGACAGGATCATCTCTGCAAACTCGTCGATGTAGTTCTCCCAGGAGTTGTCGTAGTCACTGAGGAACAGCAGACGACGGCCATCGTCGATGAGGAGCCAGCGCACGAAATGGATCGTGCTGATCCCGGTGAGTGAGCCTGGCGGTGAGAGGCGCCTCGCGTAGGCGTCGATGCCGGCCATGACCGCTCGCACGTCGTCGGCTCGGCCGCGATCCACGACCGTCACCAGCGTCAATTGATTCTGCGTAACAACGTCCTCGCGGAAACCCGCCGGCATCAGGATGAGCGCCGAGGGAATCTCGTCGCCTGCCGCGAGCGGCGTCAGCGCCGCGCAGTGGTCGAGCGCAACGCTCGAAAATGGTGACTGGCGAGGGGACATCCGGTTGCGCGTGATCCAGTTGAAGAACCGGATGAGCGGGTATCGATCGAGGCTGGCCGTGATGCGGCGGCCGGCAACGTACACATTCCTGACTCCCACACGCACCACTGCACGAAGCACGTCCAGCACGATCGGGGCGGCTCGAACGAATCGCTTGACCGAATCGACCATGGATTCGATAGGCCCGCGGGGAGTGACGGGTTCGAGTGGACCGCCGTTCCGGCCGACAGTCATCGCGTGACGAATGGATTCGACGGTCTCGTCGCGGAACGCAATGTAGTACGCCTCTGGTTCGTAGGCGTGGGCGTTGATGAACGCGAGGAAGCCGCCGGCGCCCGCGTAGCCCTCGCATCGGCCCCAGATGCCATCCGGATTCGACGTGATGTCGATCAGTTCGGCCACGTGCTCCGCCAGCGTGCCGTCGTGCACCGACCCATAGAGCAGCCGTGTCCGACCGGCGCCGCGGTCGGGATCATCGAGGATTGCGAACCGGGCGAAATGCGTGTGCCTGCTTCGCGCGAAGTCGACGCGAGCCTGCCCGGTGCCCGGCGGCGTCCCCTGGCCCTTGATGTCGTCGCCAATCGCGCGGAGCACCGCTCGCAGCGCATCTTCTTCGCCCGGCCGGATCGGGGCGAGAACCGTCAAGCAACGTGGAGCCATGAACGTGTAGTGACACGATACGCTCGATCGGCTCGACATGAAACGGCGGCCATGGCGCGCGTCACTACTTCTTGCCGGAGCAATGTCCCGGGAACTGTGGCGTCGATCCCAGGCCTACGCGGCGCGCCGGACGCCGATCGGCAGGACGCGATGACGATGAGGTTGTCGCGCCAGCCGTGCGACACGTCCTCAGCGACTGACGCCCTTCATCCTGACGCACTCGCCCGGTTACCCGTCGCGCTTCTGCGAGCGCCCCGATAAGCGTTGGGTTGCCAGTGAGCAAGGCGAAATAGTGACGAAGCTGCTCCAGAAGTCGCCAATCTAGGCCGCTTCGCGAATCAACCAGGGTCGGAAATCGTCCAGTGCGGCGAGCCAAATCCACTCGCTGCGCTCGCGTCTTTGTCTCCCCGGGCTGTTTCTCTGGTCAAGCCGCGCCTCGCGCGCTCGCGCGGGCGCGAGCATGTGCGAATCCAGCCCGAGGAGCCATTCCTGCGCTGGAGGGTCCCGCCACGTATTTGGGGGATCGCGCGCCGCTCGTGAGCCGATAGCCGAGAGCCGCGGCGATCGCCGCGACCGTCAGCCCGGCGAGCGCGTCGACCCCGTGGTGGTACCGCGTGTAGATGCAGGCTACAGTGAGTCCGGCGGCGACGACACCGAACCACCGCGCCGCCTTCGGGTGCTCGGCGTAGAGTCCGAACGTGAGCGCCCACGTGCCGGACACGTGAGCGCTTGGGAAGCAGCCACCGGACACCGCCGCGTTCCCGATGATCACGTGAATCACATCGGTGAACAGCCAGCCTTCGAAGGGACGCAGACCCGCCATGACGTGCGCGTTCTCCCATGGACCTCGCGCGGGCAGAAACGGGTACCACACGTACGACAGCAGGAACCCGAGCATCATGCACGTGAACGCGGTGTGAAACCCGCGCGCCGGCGTTTCACCACCACGTCGGCCGCCGCTCCACGCGAAGAAGATCCCGCCGATGATCAGCGGGAAGTACGCGAAGTAGAAGGCGTGCATGAGTTCGTCGAGCACAGGGTTCCCTGCCTGCGACAGCGCGACAGCGGGGATGACACCGAAGAGTGATTGGTCGGACGCATACAGGCTTCGCTCGAACCAGTACGGAGATCCCGGCGCGACCGCGTTCACGGTGAGCGCGACCTCTTCGAAGAAAGGGGTCAGCAGGAGCGCCGGATATGTGTAGCGCAGGAAACGCGCGACGACTCTCAACCGGGCGAACGACGGCGAATCTTCGGGCTGCGGCCGTTCCCACGCGGCGCCCCGCGGTGGCAGCACCAAGATGAACACGATCAGGATGCCGTGCGCGACGAGAATGTAGGGCCACGCCGGTACTGCGGCGGCATAGACGACCGCGACGAGCGCCACGAAGATGACATAGGCGGCCGCGGCCCGGTCGACAGTGAGCATTTTCCCCATCACTCGATAATGCGGAAAGGGAGACCGAATTGGCTCACCAGCTCGGGAGTAACTCCTAATGCAGATCAACGATCGCCATGCCAAGCTCAGGCACTTTAGACCTCGATGGCGAAGCTGTGACGAATCTGTCGGAAATACGGCCTGTTTACGAAGCTTCTCGGATGAGCCAGCTGCGGAAATCGTCCAGTGCGGTGAGCCAATCTCTCGCCTTCGGCTCGGCTTGTCTCTCCAGGCTGTTTCTTAGGTCAAGCCGCGCCCGCGCATTCGCGCAGGCGCGAGCATGTGCGAATCCAGCCCAGAGCCAATTCCACTCGCTCCGCTCGCGTCCTGAGCACTGACGTCACAGCGCTTCCATTGCCGCATCGGCGGTGGTTTCCTCAGCACCGTTGGCGAGAGCTGTGAGAGCGGCGACTGCCGTGGGATTTTAGTGTCGTCGATTCGTCAGGTTCACAATCTGCTCGACCCGGCGTTGATGTGTTGGCGTGTCCGCGGTGCGGCGGGCGGCTGCGGCTGGTCGCTCGTCGACGAGGCGGCCATGGTGCAGCGTATCTTGCGGCACCTCGGTCTTCCCACCGAGGTCCCCGAGCTTATTGAAAAGGGACCTTTCTATTTCGCTTTGACACTTCGGTTAGGCGGGTTGACACACCGGCTCTCATTCGTTACGGTAGGGCCGCTTCACGCGCCCTGGAAGATGGACTTCTCGTTTCTATCGCCGCGTCGAGAAAAACGTCCGCCTCCTCGAGCATGAATGCCAGTGGTTCAAGTCGGAGGAGAAATACAAGAACGCGACCCCGTTCAAGCCACCGTCACTCCCAGAGAGGGTAGATTCACATGACGCTTAGCATGCAGGTTTCACGATGGCTCCTCCAGCGCCGCCCGCGGTGGTCGGCGTTCCCCGGGATTGTGGCATTGGCATTCCTGGTGCTCACACCAGCTGCCGGCTTCGCCCAGAGCTCGATCGCGGGTGTCGTCACCGACGCAAGCACCGCCGTGCTGCCTGGCGTGACGGTCGAGGCCTCCAGTCCTGCGCTCATCGAAAAGGTGCGCACCGTCGTCACCGACGGAAGCGGCAGGTTCCAGCTCGTCGACCTGCGCCCGGGCCTCTACAACATCACCTTCAGCCTGGCCGGGTTCAAGAGCGTCGTGCGCGAAGGCCTGTCGCTGCCGGCGACCTTTACGGCGACGGTCAACGCGCAGATGAGCGTCGGCGGCCTCGAGGAAACGATTACGGTCACGGGCGAAACCCCGGTCGTCGACGTGCAGCGGACCGCGGCTGCCACGACGTTCTCGAAGGAAGTGATGGACGCCATCCCGACGACACGTATGCCCACGAGCTATGCGGTGTTCATCCCGGCCGTGCAGTCCAACATCGCCACGGCGGCCGCGACTGGCCCTGCCATCAACGGTCTCGTCGTGCACGGCAGCGAGCAGTTCGAGGCGCTGATGACCATCGACGGGTTCGACATCCGCAACATGAACAACTCGGGAGGCGGAGCGTTCTTCTACTACCCGAACCAGGGCATGACGCAGGAGGTGACGGTCACCACCGGCGCCGCGGGCGCAGAGTCGCAGATGGCCAGCATCACGACCAACGTCATTCCGAGGGACGGTGGCAACACGTTCGCGGCGACCTTCAACGGCGCATACAACAACCGCAGCATGCAGGGAGACAATCTCAATGACGAGCTGACGGCCCAGGGCGTGAGACTGAGCGGGCTGAAGGAGCAGTGGGATTGGAACCCGGCGGGGGGCGGACCGATCCTTCAGAACAAGCTGTGGTTCTGGGCCTCCTACCGCAACTGGGGCACGACGCGGTACTCCACCGGGATGTACTACAGTAAGGACCCGAACTCCTGGGTGCCCGAGCCGGATCTCAACCGGCCGGCGTTCGGCAAGGTGAAGAGCGACAGCAAGGCTATTCGTTTGACGTGGCAGGCCTCGCAGAAGCACAAGGTCAGCGGCTTCTACGACTACCAACCGTTCACACACTATTACCGGAACTTTGGCAGGACGACCACGCCAGAGGCGACGACCTGGTCGCCGATCCGCCCGAACAACCTGCTGCAGGTGACCTGGAAGTCGCCGGCTACCAACCGCCTCCTGCTCGAAGCCGGCGTCACCCGGCTGGACGGCACGTTGCCCCAGAACCGGCAGGAGGATGAGGAGCTCTTCTCCGGCGCCAACCCATGGAATCCGATCAACATCGCCGCGCGCGAGCTGTCCACGGGCATCAACTACCGTGCCGCCCAGCTCTATGGCATCTTCGCGGCGAGCCTGAACTACAAGGTCCGCACCGCGGTGAGTTATGTCACCGGAAGCCACGCGTTCAGGTTCGGCTTCGACGACAATTTCGGCGATCGGCTTGAGGTGCAGGAGCGCAACGATGGCTATACGGTCTCCCTGCGCAACGGAGTGCCGACATCGATCGCCCTCTTCGCGCCGGTGGTGTATCGGACCCGGTTGAACGCCGACATCGGCGTTTACGCCCAGGACCAGTGGTCGATCGGCCGTGCGACGCTCAACCTCGGCGTTCGCTACGATCACCTGGAATCCAGCAATCTCGACACAAGCGTGGAGGGCAATCGCTTCGTGCCGCCGCGTGAGTTCGAAGGCGGGCAGGTCGTCAACTGGCACGACATCTCGCCGCGGTTCGGTCTCTCCTACGATCTCCACGGTGACGGCAAGACGGCGTTGAAGTTCACGCTGGGCAAGTATCCGCAGGGCCAGTCGATCCAGCTCGCGCAGGCGAACAACCCGATCGCGCGGTCGGTCCTCACCGCGACGCGCACGTTCACGGACCGCAACGGCGACTTCGTGCCCGACTGCGATTTCAACAACACGGGCGCCAACGGGGAATGCGGCGCGTTGTCGAACGTGAACTTCGGGCAGAACAACACGAATGCGGTGACGTTCGACCCGAAAATGCTCGAAGGCTATGGCGTGCGCGGGTACAGCTGGGAAACCAGCGTCTCTGTCCAGCGCGAGCTGTCTCCGGGCGTGTCGGTGGACCTGGGGTACTTCCGCCGCAAGGGGGGCAACTTCGCCTACGAGTCCGGCAACATTGCGCTCGCGGCCGGATACGTCGACAACCTGCTGGCGACGCCGGCCGACTACTCGCCGTACTGCCTCACCCTTCCGGCCGACCAGCGCCTGCCGGGCGGCGGTGGCAGCCAGGTCTGTGGCTTCTACGACATCAGCCCGAACAAGTTCGGCCAGGGTCAGTCGTTCGCGACCTATGCCGAGAATTTCCCTGGCGAGATCTCCAAGACCTATAACGGCGTGGACGTCGGCTTCAACGCGCGTCTGGCCGGAGGCCTTCGCGTGAGCGGCGGGACGAGCACGGGGCGCTCGCGGGTCAAGCAGTGTTTCGTCATCGACGATCCGGGCACGTACATCAATCCGACGACCGGCTTTTCGACGTGGACGGAACAGTGGTGCGATCGGAAGCCGCCGTTCCTGACGCAGTTCAAGAGCACCGTCGTCTACCCGCTGCCGTGGTGGGGCGTGCAGATGAGCGCGATCTACCTCGACGTCCCCGGGCCGGATTTGTCCACGACGTCGTACGTCGCGACCAACGCCGAGATTGCCCCGTCGCTCGGACGGAACCTGGCGGCCGGCGCGAACGCGACGGTCACGCTGCCGATGATGGCGCCCGGCTCGCTCTACGGTGATCGGCTGCGCCGCGTCGATCTGCGCCTGGGGACGAGCTTCACGTTCGGCCGGACCCGCCTTGCGCCGAGCGTGGACGTCTTCAACCTGCTCAACGCCAGCGGGGTCTCCGCGTATAACATCCGCTACGGCCCGCAGTGGCTGTATGCGACCGAAATCCAGGATCCGCGGGTCTTCCGCATCGCGGTGCAGGTGGATTTCTAGTTCTGATATGGAAAGAACGGTGTCAACGAGTCGGTAAGTTCGTCATCGTTCGCCAGCAAAGTCAGCCCGCACCCGGCCTGTCAAGCTATACCGGGTGCGGGCGAAGTTACTTGACGGGCAGGTTGAGCTTGACCGGTTGCACGGCCGCACCGTTGCCGGCCGTATCCCACGCGGCGAAGCGCACCCACTTCTTGCCGGTCGCGTCAAATGGAATCTCGAAGTGGTTCTTCCCGAACGCCGGTAGGCCGGTGGTCGAGATGATCTGCCGATCGGTTCGTTGCCCGTCGCCCCAGACCACCTCCACAAAGTCGAGCGGGAATGTCCACTCCACGTCGGCCACGATCGTCCGCCGGCTGCCCGTGCCCTGCACCGAGTAAGAAGGGATGAGCACTTCGCCGGACGTGACGAAGTAGTCCCCGCGCTTCAGTGTGTCGAGCACGGGGGTCGCGTCGTCCGGCGTCGGCAGCGACGCGAGGTGCAAATAGCTCACGGGCGCGCTGGCGTAGATGTCATCGTGGGCCGTTTGTTCCTGCACTTCGGAGATGGCCAGGAGGTACTTCGGCGGGATCGGCAGGTCGGCCTGCCAGTTGGATATGTCGTCGAGCAGCGTGAGGCACCTGTACTCGCACAGCCTGCGTTCGGAGCGGTCGATACCCATCCCCCACCGGTAACCGATGCTGTGGAAGGTCGGATCCTTGAAATAGTCCTTCTCCTTGAACCCGTCCGGGAATCCCGCGTTGTTCTTTGAGCGCGGATGCGGGTAGGAGATGAGGATGTTTTCACGCTTGACCATCTCCAGCAGGTCCTCGGCGGATCCGAGGTTGTAAACCTCGCCATATGGCGCGATCTCTTCGATGAGTGGTTGACCAGGTTTGCGTCCGTACTGCCAGTTGGTGTGACGGGAGTACAGGAGGTCCGTATGTCCACCGTAAAAGCTGTCGTAGAACTCGTCGTTCGGTAGCACGAGGAAGTCCTTGTCCGAATGCCGGCGGGCGCCCTCGATCTGGAATCGGCGGATCTCCAGCGTATTGGGCCGAACCTGCCCGGATGCAGGGTTCAAGCCGACAGCCTCGATGGGACTCACGATGTTGATGCCGAGCGCTCTGATCGCGGCAAGATCCTCGATCTCGGCGTCGGCGCTCCCTGCCGTCCGCAGGCGTGCTCCCAGTGCCATGTGATAGTGGTGGTTCATCACCTGGTAGCCAGGGATCGGCTTGAAGCGATCGCCGTGGGTGAAGGCCAGTACCGCTTCGCGCGTGGCGTCGGCGGGGTCGGTGCTCACGTAATAGAAGACCGGCATGTGCTGTTCGGTGCCAGGCCTAGCGGTGTAGAGCGCAAAGTTGCCCTGGATCCTCACTTCTTCTTCGTTTTCAGCCTGGCGGATGCCAAATGAGAATGAGCTGGCGCTGTCCTTGCGATACCAGTTGTATCCGAGGTTATGGGCGCTCTCGCGTGCCCAGAAAAAATTGTGCGGCGGTGGAAACGCGGCGATCGATCCTGCTCTGCCGAGCTCGGCGATGACGACGCGGTTCCTCGTCTTGAGGGGCGACTCCCGCTCGTTCGTCGCGCCCCCGAACCAGTACGACTGCGGGTTGTTCGCCGTATCGCGCCACGAGACGCGTGTGCCTGAGCCAATCGACAGCCCCTTGAGGCCGCCGTCGTACTTGTAGGCGACTGGGTACTCGGCCGTGCTCGCAATGACTTCCTGCCGAATGAGGTTGGTGCCCTTGTAGACGGTGAACTGAAGCCGGCCTTCGAAGACGCCGAGGCTCACGCCTGGAAACACGACGTTGATCCGGGCACCGTCCGTCGCGACGTCACAGCGCTCTGCCCGGTAGACGGCCGTGCCCCGCTTGACTTCTTCAGGCTTTCGCGGCACGCCGGGCGTCCGCCGCTTGAGATCTCCCTCGTCGCCGGGGAGATGCAGCGGCGCGTCCCAAAACGTATCCCATCCCCACGCGTCGAAGATCGGCTTCGTGATCTCGGTGATACCGTTTTTCCTCAATCCCTCGAGGCTCTGGTTGTCCATGCGGCGGATGCCGGAGGCAACGCGAAACTCGGGCGTCACGTTGGCTGCGAGGCTCGCCCACGCGCCGCCGCGTTTCCTTACCGAGAGATCCTGGATCGTCGGTGTACCCTCGGTGATCCCAAGCCGCAGACGAAGCTCCTGGTTCCGGTCGCCGTCCCACGTCAGCGTGAGCGTCGCGGCATCGGCAACCGCTGTGAGCCCGGAGGTGGCCTTGTACTGCGACAGACTGCAATTGAGCGGGTCGGCGACCGCATCCGAAACACTCAACCCAAGCGCGGCGACGACAACAAGGCACCTGAACTTCGTCGGCGATAATCTCAGCGACATTTTGCGTATCATAGCGCCGCACCCACGTTTGAACCCCCCGAAATCTAGTGCTCGAAACGAGAGGCCACTCATGATCATGAATGACAGAGTCATTGCACGGAGGGTGAAGCGGTTTGCTACGGGGCTGGCTATTGGCGGCATGACCCTGGGAGCCGGGGCGCTGCTAGACGGCCAGGGCGCCAGAATGGGCGACGCCGTGCTGCAGACCGCCCGGCACGACCCGGCGAACGAGCTGGCGATGAAGATTACCGCCCCGTTCACGTTCGCGGCCGTCGGCGACATCGCCATCACCCGCCCCATCGCCGAAATCAACGACCCCAGGTTCCAGACGCTGTTTTCCGTGATGCGGGCCGCCGACATGACCTACGCGAACATGGAAGGGCCGCTCGAGGACGACAAGCTGGTCAACGATCTCAAAGGGATGGGCGTCCGGATCATGACCACATCCAACAACCACACGATGGACGAGGGCGTTGAAGGGATGTTCCACACCATGCGCGTACTCGACGACGCCGGGATCACGAATGCCGGGACAGGCAAGGACCTGGAGGATGCCCGCAGCGCACGGTTCGCTGCCACGCCCAAGGGCGTCGTTGGCATCGTCGGCATGTATTCGATCGATTCTGCCTCCAGTCCCCCCGAGTCGAGGTACACCGATGCGCGTCCAAATTGGCCCGGTCTGAACCCGCTGCGGGTGACGCCGTACAACATCGTCAGCGCGGAACACATGAAGCAGTTGAAGGCGATTCGCGACGCCGTGTACGCGCACAGGTCTGAGGTGACGGTCCCGGTGGCGCCGGTCTCAAAGGACGAACCGGCCGACGAGCTGGGGCTCTTCGGCAGCTTCTACAAGGTAGGGCAGAACGTCGGCAGCATCAGCTATTCATTCAACGTCGCGGATCGCGTGGCATCGGTTCGCAGCGGTGGCCCAAACGATCTGGACGGCATTCTGCAGAGCATTCGCGCCGGCAAGCAGACGACGGATTTCATGGTCGTGGCGATTCATTGTCACCAGAACTCGTTTGCGTACCAAGCGTATAGCCACGACAATCATGTGCCCGACTTCCTTGTCGAACTGGCGCACAAGTCGATCGACGCCGGCGCCGATGTGTTCGTCGGCCACGGCGTGCACACGATCCGCGGCGTTGAAATCTACAAGGGGAAACCAATCTTCTACGGCGTCGGAAACTTCATCTTCCCACAAGGGGCTGTGGGCACAATCACGAATGGCCGCCCGGATCCCGCTTCGGTGGCGAGCCAGACGGGCCAGCCGGACAACCGGGAGGCACTCCTGACGACGAGCCGGTATGAAGGTGGGAAACTCGTCGAAGTCCGGATCTATCCCGCTGATCTCGGGCTCGACTTCGACCGGACGATCTCGAAGGCAGGGCTGCCGATGACCCCGTCGCCGGCCAACGCCCAGAAGATCCTCAAGGTGGTGCAGGAAGCGTCGAAGGCATTCGGGACGACGATCGCCATCGACAACAACGTCGGCGTGATTCGCGTGCCGGCGTCGGCGACGGCCTCCAACGCGCCCTAAACTACGTAAGACACGGGAATTCTTGTATAGTCCCTACGTCGATTTCTAACCCCGGCCGGGGATGATGACGAGCGGCACCGCGAGGTCGTCGCCCGCCGAACGGAGGGACGCAATGGCGTATACGAACGGGACACTCGTGAAGGTGGCTGGGGCGGGCGCGGCGTCGGTGCTCTGCGGCGTGCTGCTGTTCTGGCCCGGAGGTTCCGACGCGCAGGATAATCCAGCCGCGCAGAGGCCGCCGAGGGGAAAGTTGTCCAATGTTGAGGCGGAGCTCCTGAATTGGCTGATGCCGCCCGGAGTCGACAAATCCTACGATGCCATCGATGGCGGCAAGCTGCACCGGTACGTGCAGGAGCAGGCGGCAATCTCGGTGAAGTACCGCGATGCCGGGAACCAATTCTGGGGCCGCATCGCCGGCATGCCGTCCGGAACGGAGACGCAGAACTGGATCAAGGACAAGTTCAAGGAAATCGGCGTCCCTTATGAGACGGTGACCATCCCGGTGCCGGCGGAATATCCGAAATCGTGGGGCGTCGATGTCTCGAGCAACGGCAAGTCCATTCATCTCAGCAGCGCATTCCCGCTCATCGATTTCCCTGAAACGGCTGGCAGCCTGAAAGGCGATCGCGAGCTCGAGACAGTCTGGGTGTCACTGGGCCAGGAATCCGACTTCATCGGGAAAGATGTGCGCGGCAAGGCAGTCTTCATCTACAGCATTGCGACTCCGAGCGTGCTTATCCAATCGTCAATGTGGATGGAATCGGTCGGACGCGCGCAAAGGGCTGGCGCAGCAGCGATATTCGTGCACGTAGCCATTCCCGGCAACATGAAGTACGTCAGTCACCTGGTTGGCGGGCGAGCAAGAGACATCAAGGTTCCAGTCTTCACGATCGGGGATGACGATGGCCGTACGGTCGAGCAGATGAACGCCGCGGCAAAAGGCGCCGGCTTGAAGACCCACGTGCGCTGGGAAGTCGGAGAGTACCCCGATCTCAAACAGGACATCGTCATCGGCAAGCTTCCGGGGATGACAGACGAAAACATCGTCATGCTGTCACACACGGACGGCTTCTTCGAAGGCGCGAGCGACAATGCTGCCGGCACTGCAGCCATGCTCGGCACCGCCGAGTATTTTGCCAAAATGCCGAAAGAAAAGCGCCGCCGGACCCTGTACTTCGTCGCGTTGGTCGATCATCACAGCGGCGATCTCAGCATCAGATGGCTGCGCGACAAGTTGTTCCAGTCGGTCTTCCTGAAAACCGCGCTGATCGTGAATTCCGAGCACGTCGCTGTCCTGCATTCGGTGCTGGATCGCCGGTGGGGCAGCAACGATCGGCCGAGCCTGGTTGCGACCAACACCTACGAACCATCGTGGTGGGGCGTGTATGGCAGTGAGCGCCTCGCTCGCATCGTCGTGCGCGACCTCGCCACTTTCGGTGTACCCACGCAAATCGCTGCGGGTGGTTCGGCAGGCGAAGCGGCGCAGGTTCAGTTCGAGGCACCGTCGTTTTACCTCGACAACAAAGGCACCTTCTTTCACACCGATGCTGATACGCCCGACAAGATACCCGCGAGCGGTCTGAAGAATGCCACGCAGGCGTTCGCGAAAATCTACAACGACATCAACATGGTGGAACTGAAGGATCTGCAGGCGCCGCCGTCCGATCGGCCGCCAGCGGTCACGTCGTCGTCAACACGGTAGTCGTCGCAGGAGAGACGCATGAAGACGCTCGAGAAACTGGCGGTGTCTGTCGCGGCCATGTGTGCCGTGCTGTCGCTTGGCGGCGCGCAGAGGCGCAGCATGAGCCCTTCCAGCACGTGCCGCTGCCTGCTGAATTGCCCCCAGGAGTCAGCGTCGCCCAGGCACAGAAGTTACAGGACCTTCTCGATGAATTCAGGTACGTAGAGCCTCTTGTCGTTTCCAAGCTCAAGGACAATATCTACCTGGCACGGGGGGGCGTTGGCAGAAACGTTCCCAACATGGGAATCGTGGTTGGCCAGACCGGCGTGATCCTGGTCGACAACAAGAATTCGATCGACGCCGAAAAAGCAGTGCTCGCCGAGATCGCGAAGATCACCCCCAACCCCGTGATCGCCAACATCATGCTGCACAGCGAGCACGAGAGCGGCGTCGCGGCGCTTCCGGCCGGGTTGTCGATTATTGCGCACCACAATGCGAAGCGTCGGATGGAAGTGTCCACAGAGGCGGACAGGGTTCCACCTGCGTATTTTCCGACCAAGACCGTGGGCAAAGACGAAGCAATGACCATCGATGGCATTCGCGTTCGCCTCCTTCAGTTTGCGCCGGCCGCTACAGCAGGCGATCTGATCGCCTACTTTCCGGATCAGAAGGTGGCCTTCGTTTCGAGTGTGCTGGTCATGAACTTTCCGCTCGCCAGCACGGTCATTCACCCGGATCTCGGCGGTTCGACTTCGGGATGGCTGGAGAATGCCAGGGGCCTGCTCGCGCTCGACGCAGACACCTACGTCTCCAACCATGGTGGGGTGTTGACGAAAGAGGACCTCAGGACGAAATTGGCGTTTGTCCAGGACAGGTGGAACAAGGTGAAGGCGATGGTCGCACAGGGTAAGTCCCTCGAGGAGGTCAAGGCGGCCATTCCAGGGCCGCCGGACCGCGACCCGAAAACCATTGAGAACATTTATTCAGAGCTGCAGTCGAAATAAAGCTGTTTGCACAGTCCGCAAGGAGAAAGCCGTCATGAGTCGTGTCAATTCGGTTGCCAGCATGGCGTTAATCGGTGTCGTGTTTTCCGCGGCCGTATCTGCGCATCATTCCGTGCAGGCGCAGTATGCCCCGGAGGGTCAGAAGGTGACAGTGTCGGGCGCGGTTGCCAAACTCGAATTTCTGAACCCGCATTCGTATCTGACCCTGAATGTAAAGGACGCCAACGGAAAAATCATCAAATGGGCATTCGAACTCGGCGCGGCGGTGAGTCTTCGCGGAAGGGGCCTCAGTAGGACAGATCAGGGCGGTCTCAAGGTTGGGGAGGAGGTTGTCGCCACCGGGTTGCCCGCTCGGAACGGGTCAAACAGTGGTTACCTTCTAACACTCCAGCGTGCCGACGGTAGCGTCATGAAGTTCGGAGTCGAGTGAAACCGGCCCAGTCAGTGGAGGGTGTATGCGTCTCTTTCGTTGCTGCTGCATAGCGGCCGCGGCGGTTCTGTGGGTTCATTCGGCAGTGCTCATTGCGCAGGAGCGGCCTGCGCCGCGCACGACCAATGCTCCACCCACACCGTCTGGCCCCACGCCGCGAACCCCGGACGGCCATCCCGACTTGACCGGCGTCTGGAACGGAAGGGGAGATAGCCTGAACGGTGTGCCAAATCAGATGGCGAACAGTGGCGTTCTCGTGGACAATCAATACTCGGCACACGATATTCCAACCGGAAGAAAGATTGCGGCGTTTCCGCGCCCGCCCGGCGCTATCTATGGCACGGTCTCCGGACCATTGGGCCCAGAGGGCGAGCGCGCTGCAACGCTGCTCCGGCGAATAGGCTCGAACAGACCACTCTACAAGCCCGAATACTGGGACGAGGTCAGGCGGCTCGACGATGACTCCAACGTAGAGGACCCCTCGAATCGCTGCATGCCGGCGGGAGTTCCTCGCGGCAGCATTCCTCCGTTGATCGTACAGATGCCGAAATATTTCGTGTTCGTCTATCCCGGCCAGGGCGGGTTCATCGCCACGCAGCCGATGTACCGCATGATTCCAGCGGATGGGCGCAAGCACACGCCACTGCAGCAGTTGGACGGATCGTAACGGGAGAAGCGATCGCGCATTGGGAAGGTGACACGCTGGTGGTGGACAGTTGGGGCTTCCACACGAACACCTGGTTCGATCAGGTTGGCGGCTACTTTCACAGCGAAAACATGCCCGCGTGATCGAACGTTTCCGCCGTGACGGGAACACGCTGACCTGGACGGTCACGGTCGAGGATCCAGACGTTCTCCTGGAGCCCTGGACCAGCACGCCGAGAGTGGCACTCTTGAACCCGAACCCCGACGCGATGCTCGCCTGAAGGGCTGCCTTGCAGCGAACGCGATTTGGACGCA
>CAWHBF010000007.1:0-19252 GCA_963827515.1 uncultured Acidobacteriota bacterium
TGTCGAGCAGCTCGATGAGCTTGCCCTCTCCATCGCCTTCGATGACTTGGACCTTGTGAAGGTCGGAGTCATCGTCCGCAAGCAAGGCTGCCAGCGAGTGCTTTGAGGCGTTCCAGTTCGGCCGCACGACCGTGAACTTCTTGGGCTTGGGCACCTTCTTCTTCTCCGCGGCCAGTTTCTTCTTCTCCTTGCCTTGCTCCTTGGCCCAATCGGCCTTTCGTTCCACGTCGATCTTATCGATCGGGTAAGTGAAGTGCATCGTGAATGAATCGTTGGGCCGCGCCTCGAGCAGCATTTCGACCGCCTCGCGCTCCGGATTGCCGTGCTCGCCGTCGCCCGAGAACACATAGTGGTCGGCCACAATCTTCTCGAAGAAGTCGTCCTCGACGTTGTTGGCGCTGCCGTGATGCGGCACCTTCATGACGTCCACTTTCAGCTTCGCGTTCGCTCCGGCGCCGAGCAGTCCCGTGAGCTTCAAGCCTTCGATGATCTTGTCGCCGCGCGCGTCTCCAGTCAGCAGAATGCGCTTCTTCTCCGCCTCGACCAGCATCACGAGGCTCGACAGGTTCGAGACCGACCCGTCCACGTATGCCGCCAGCAGGCTGGCCGTGCTTGCGTCCCCCTTCTTCTTCGCCCGTAGATACTCGTCGTGTTCTTTCTGGAGCTCCTCCAGCTCCGGCAGCATGGGTCCAACGACGGTGATGCTCACGCCGCCGTCGATCTTCCTGGCTTTCGTTTTCTTGTCGGCGAGGATCAGTGTTCCACCCGAGAGATCGTTGACCTTCCAGCCGTGACCCTTGTCTCTCAGGAAGGATGCATCGTCCCTGAGAGTTCGACCCTGCGGGACGCTGGCTAGCACGTGCATGGCGGTGTGCTCGTCGCCGCCCAGGACGACGTCGAGTGCGGCTGTTGCCTGGGCCGGGCCGAAGCCGGCATCGCTGAGCTCCTTCGGGGTGGTCTTCAGCAAGTCATCGAACGAGTTGTGCCAGAGCGTCTTGCTGGTGAGGTATTGCGGCTCGCCGTCGCGCTGCTGGTTGGACAGCTCCGTGGTCAGGTCGAGGATGCCCTTGATGTGGTCGTCGTCGATGTGGCTGATCATGATCACGTCAACGGCGAGGCTGTCGCCTGCCGCGAGGCCACGCGCGGCGCGGATCTCGTCGAGGCGCGGGCGCAGCTGCGGCTTGTAGACGCTCGAGGGGCCGCCGTCAATCAGCATCAGTTTCGGCTTGGTCTTGGTGCCGTAGTGCAGCAGCAGGCAGTCGCCCTTGCGCGCGCGGCGGACGTCGAGTGTCAGGATCATGATGTCACCTCAAATCGACTGGAATGCGCGCAGCACGTCGAGCATGCCGTGGCCCTGGAAGCTGCGTTCCCGAGCGAGGTCGGTCGCACTCTCGCAGAGGATGCGCTTGACGCGCCGTGGATTGCCGATCAGCTCCGGGTACTTGGCCATCAGCATCGCGGCCGCTCCGCTGACGTGCGGGGCGGCCATGCTGGTGCCCGATTCGGCGCCGGTCTCGTTGTTCGGCACCGGTGCTTCGATGCGCTCTCCCGGCGCAACCAGGTCGGGCTTCATGCGGCCGTCGCCGGTCGGGCCGCGGCTCGAGAAGTAGCTGACGCCATAGGTGTGCGGCCAGTTGCCGTGCGTGGCGCCGACGGTGATCACGTCTTCGGCATTGCCGGGATCGGTGATGCTGAACGCCGCATAGCTTTCAAACGGGCCGTCCTTGGTTTCGAAGCGCTGGTAGCCACGGTTGCCCGCCGCGGCGACCACGACGACACCGCTGTCCACCAGTCGCTGGCACTCGATGCAGACCGGCGTCTTGCCGCACGCGTAGTTGCGAACGTTATGCGGGATCGAGAGGCTCAGGTTCGCGCCGTGGATGGTGGTGTGGGAGTTGCGCTCGTTGACGTAGCGGATGTACTGCAGCGCGCCGATGATCGCGAACTCGGTGTTCTTCTCATCGTCGTCCAGGACCCGGAAATCGTACAGCTGGATATCGGGGCACATCCCGTCGCGGAACCGATCGCCGTGCTGTCGCGCGCCGATGATTCCCGCGACGTGCGTGCCATGTGAGATCTGCGGCGTCGGATTGGTGGCCGTCAGCAGTTTCTCCGCGATGTCCCAGTTGGTTGGCCGTCCTTCAATGGCGTCCTCGTGCAACCGGTCGAGCCAGGCGTTGACCTGTTTCAACGACGCGCCAATTTCGGCCGCCAGCTCCTTACGCTTGTTCGGGGGCATCTTGTCGATGGTGCAAATAGTCCGCACGCGCGTGAAGTCCAGCGCCTTGACCACGCGAGATGCCGCGTTGGCGTTGTCGCTGTCCAGGAACGCCAGGTGCTTGCGATCGATTCCCGAATCGATCACCGCCCAGGCAATCTTCTTGGTCTCCACCTTGAACAGCGAACGCGCGGCGTCTCCCTTCACCGCAGGCACCGATCGTTCCAGAGCCGGGGCGCAGCGTCGATTGAGCGAGACCTGGAAGACTATTTCGGGCACCCCGGAATCTTGCGGAAGCAGCTGGTACAGGTCCGTCAACTGCTTTGCAATCGCCTTCACGTTCGAGATGGCCAGTTCCAGGAGGTCGACGATTTCGACAGGCTGGCGCCGGCTGACCTCTTTCTTTGCGGCCCACAGCAGCAGCCCTGAGAGGGCGAGATAACGATCGAGCGCCGAGAAGAATTCATAGCGTCGCGCGCCCTCCGGCTTGACCTGGCCGGGCTGGCTCGCGAGGAGCGACCCGAACACTCCCCGCAGATGGCCAGGCAGCTTCGTCTCGTTGTAGTCATCGAGCGCGCCACTGATATTGCGCGAGCCCCACCAATAGGTGAGTGGCACGACGACGCTCAGCATGGTCGTCAGCGTCAACCTCGCCGCGACCAGGCCTTGCAGGTAGGCGATCTGAGCCGACTTTCCGTCGGCTGCCGATTGCCTGGCGAGACGGTCCGCAATCGCCTTTGCCACGACCGGAGCGATGGCCCTTCTATGCGGAGTGATCAGCAGGTCTTGTGGTTTGCCGGGGTGCGCTGCATATTCGAGCCAGACATCCCCCAGGATCGGCGAATCCTGCAGCTGCCGCCGATCATCGGTGGGTCCGAGCAGGACGAGATCCACCAGCCTCGCCGGAATGACCAGGAACTGTTTCGCCGCTCGCTTCGCCATGGTGAGACCTTTCGCGGGGTGGGCGGCCATGCGGGGCGCGCCCTTCCGAATAGACGGCCGGGGAACGCCGTATTCTCACACGGGGCGGGGGATCAGGTTTCGGCGCTCGTCAGCGGGTGTGACGGCGTCCTGGTCCCCTTCGCCGGTGCGGATCCGAACGATCTTTGCCGCGATGAGCAGGACCATGGCTTCGCCGTCGCGCGACCTCCCCCGGGCGGATTCCGGCGAGGTCGCAGAACAACTACCTGCCGGAGTTGTTCACTTTCGAAAAGCCAAAGTCACGCGACCTCGTTGAAGCCATTATCGGTTTCGCGGCATTCTCCCGCTTCGTGATCGCGGACCTGAGCGAGCCGAAGAGTGTGCAACAGGAACTCGAGGCGATTGCGCCGCACTTTCAATCGGTTCCCATCGTTCCGTTGATCAGCGGCAAGGGCAGGGAATTTGCGACCTTTGAGAGCATCAAGCGCCGAGTGAACGTCGTGAACCCGACGATTCGATATCGCGACGTGGACGATCTGAAGAAGAAACTGGACACCGACGTTGTGCCTCAGGCCGAAATCAAGCTCAAGGAAGTGCGGCCGCCAACACGCGGGTAGCTCACTTACGAGCGGAGGATCAGAGCGACCTCGGGTTGGCGCTCTCGGTGCGGCGGGATTCGAGCCACACCTTCGCTCGGTGTCGTCATACCCCATCCCGCCGGCTCCACGTCGGGCCCGAGCGTTTCGGGCTGTCGAGGGCGGTGAACACGCCAAGCGGCGTGACGGACAGGCACAATCGATCCCGCGTGGCCTCGAGCGCCGCCACCTCGTTCGAGAAGTCCGCGTAGTGCTCTTCGTACACCACCATCTCGCTCCAGTATTCGATCAGAAGGTAACGTGTCGGCTGGACCTGATCGCGCAGGAACGAACTACCGAGATAGGAGCGGCTTCGACGGCTCAAGGCGGCCCAAGGCCCGTCGGCGCCGTAAAAGCGCTCGAACGTCTCCTGTCCACCTTCCGTCAGTTCGAACTGCCACGCCATCGCGATCACGCGTGCCTCCGGCTCTTGATCCGTGAACTTACCTCACGCCAAGTTCCTCCAGCAGGCTCCATCCGTGGTGCCGGAAGTGTACGGTACTCGCGAGGTCTCAGGGTCTTCTCAGGATTCTACGCCCGTCTCTTCCTTGCTCTCTCCCTTGCCGCTTGGGCGCACCTTGATGTAATCGCGCTACAGATGACCTGAAGAGGCTGTCCATTCGAGTCGTCCGCCAAGATCTTCCTCTTGGTGCTGCCGGCAGAGTCACGATGAGGCTGAGCGGAGAAGATAGCTGAGGAGTGGCGGAACCGACGGGATCCGAGGCGTAGGCGAGCGGCCCGCTGGAAAGCGCATTCACGGAAGGCTGAGCGCCACGAACTCGGGTTCGGCGCCGCCCACCGCCACTACCAAGTACTGCTTGCCCTTGAACATGTAGGTCATCGGTGCGCCCGTCGTGCCGGCGGGCAGCTCCGTCTCCCAGAGAACTGCACCGGTGGCCTTGTCGTAGGCGCGGAACTTCTTTCCCCCGGCGCCGGGGGCGATTGAAACCGGCATTCCCGCCGGTAGCCGGCTGCCCGCGCGCACCATCACCGGGTCGCCCTCTCCGACAAAGAGCAGCGTCCGTGTCAGCAGCGGCGCGCTCCGACCAGGGTTGCCGAGCGGCGGCAGATTGAGCGGCTTGAGCAGCGGATGGTCTCGGGGGCCGTCACCGTTGGCCACGGTCCAGAGCAGCTCACCCTTGTTCAAGTCGATCGCCGTGATTCGGCCGTACGGCGGCTTGAGGAGCGGCAGCCCCTGCGGCCCGGCGGGGTACGCACGAAGACCAGGCAGGTAGTCGAGGTTGGTTTGCTTTGGATCGCCCTTGACGATGTCGGCGACGAATGGGCCAGTGATGGATTCGACGTAGAGAATGCCAGTCTCAGGATCGAACGCCCCACCCTGCCAGTCTGCCCCGCCGACGGAACCGGGGAGCTGTACCGTTCCCTTGACGCCGCTCGGCCCGTCGCTCCGCACTGTCGGTGGTGTGTAGAGCGGCCCAAGTCTGTACTGCTTGACGATCTCGAGCGCTTCCTTGCGAAGCTCGGGTGTGAAGTCGATGAGGTCGTCCACCGTGACGCCCTGGCGGTCGAAAGCTGGCGGCCTGGTGGGGAACGGCTGTGTGGGCGAGGAGCGCTCGCCCGGTGTGTCCGACTTGGGCACGGGCCGCTCTTCAATCGGCCAGACCGGGATGCCCGTCAGCCGGTCGAAGACGAAGGCAAACGACTGCTTCGTGAGTTGCACGACAGCCTTGATCCGCCGCCCCTCCACCGTGATGTCGGCCAGGATGGGTGCCGCGGGCAGGTCGTAGTCCCAGAGGTCATGATGGGTGAGCTGGTAGTGCCAGACCCGCTCGCCGGTGGCGCACTTCACGGCCACGAGGCTGTCGCTGAAGAGATTGTCACCAAGGCGGTGGCCTCCGTACATGTCGTTGGTGGGGCTCGACAGGGGGAGGTACGCAAGACCGGCCGCCTCGTCGGCGCTGATCATCGACCACAGGTTCACCATGCCGGTGTACTCCGACGAGCCGTTCTCCCATGTCTCGTTCCCGAACTCGCCCGCCCGAGGAATGACCTTGAAGGTCCACCGGGGTTTGCCCGAGCGCACGTCGAACGCCTGCACGTTGCCGGGCGCCTGCTCCCGGAACTGCGGCCGGTCGCTCATGCTGCCGCCAACCATGATGACGTCTCCGCAGACCTGCGGTCCGCTCGTCGAAAGGTAGACGCCGACACGTGGGTCCAGCCCCTGCCTGAGGTTCACGCGCCCGGCGCTGCCCCATGCGGAAATCGGGAGACCCGTGCGCGAATCGAGCGCGACGAGATGCTCGCCGCGGATTACGAAGATCCGCCTGTCGTTCCCCTGCCTCCACTGGGCCACGCTGCGGGTGCTGTCGCCCTGCAGCCCCTGCCGTGGCTCATCGGGAAAGGGCTGTTGGACCCAGAGCGTCTTGCCCGTGCCGGGGTCGAAGGCCTCGACGAGACCGACGCCGTTGGGGCTGTAGAGGACGTCATCGATCATCAGCGGCGTCGCACGGAAGTCGTGCGAGAAGGTGAAGTTCGGCACCTTTCCCGAGAGGCTGCGGTCAACCGCAGGCCGTCGCCAGGCGATGCGCAGACGTGCGACGTTCTCCCTGGTGATCTGACCGAGCGGGGAATACTTCGTGCTCCCGAGGTCGCCGCTGTGCCACCGCCATTCGCCGTCGCGGGCTCCCTGCTGGGCACTGCCGAGCGTCGAGGCAAGGGTGACGAGCGCGAGGGTGGTTGAAGCCACTGCCATTCTGCGCATCCTGCCTCCGCGGCTATCAGGGCGACCGATCAATACCACCGAGCACAGCACAGGTGGCGTGTCCGCACAGCGCGAATGATTGACGACTCGGTCGTGCCTGTCAACGGTGGAGTGAAAGCAAGACTGCGGGAGCCGAAATCTATACAAGGCCACAGAGACACTGGGTCACAGAGAGCAAGATGCTCTGTTGTCCCTGCGACTCTGTGGCCTGTTGGCACGGGGACAGGTAATCGGTCCTGTTCAGCTAATGAGTCAGACCGTACGAGCACGCGAAGCTGCGCCGGATGATCGCGTATGCGGACACCGCCGGCTGCCTGCGCGCGCACGGCTGTGACCCGGACCTGCGGGCCGGGCACGTGCGTGCATCGTCATCGCGCAAATCACAGCTTCGTCGCTGCATCGTCAACTTCGTAATGCGCGAGCAGCGGTGCAATCGACGAGCGCCGACAATATCGTGATTTTCGCCAGCCTTCTAAGACGCGAGCTGGCGCTCCGCTTGCACTCAGTTCCGCACCACCGATGCAGCCCGGGGATCCTCGACGTAGCACGACTCTTCCTCCGGCCCATTCGCGCCACGACCGAACCACGACCTAGATGCCTCCAATCGGACTCTCATGAAGATTATTGCCTTTGCCCTGCTCACATCGGTGTCGCTGATTGCCATGCCTGACAACGTCAGCGTCGACGTGGCGCGTGTACTGGCCGACGTCTCGTCGAAACCGCTGGGCATCAACACAAACTTCTTCGTTGACGACGATGCGAACCGACCGGCGCAACGGAACCTGGATCAGGCACTTGCCGAGATGGGAGTCAAATACCTGCGGTACCCCGGAGGGGAGAAATCCGATGGGTATCTGTGGTCGGTCCCCCCGTACGATCGCTCGCGACCGGCGCTCGCCCGATGGGCCGCGGGAGACTGGCCGCAGAATCAGGAATGGCCATCCTACGATAGAAATCTTGTCAAGAGCGATGGCCGCACGTTCGTGAAGAATCCTCTCGACTTCGACGAGTTCATGCGGCTGACGCGTACGGTCAACGGCGAGCCTGTGCTCGTCGTCGCCTATGACTCCATGTATAAAGCGGCGCAGGCCAACGGCTCCGCGCCAACGCGCGCGCAATTGCTCGAGACCGCCAGGCAATGGGTCAGATACGCAAACGTCATCAAGGGGTACAACGTCAAATATTGGGAAATCGGCAACGAAAGCTATCGGCCCGGGCCCAACAGCGATTACATCTCGCCCGACACGTACGCGCAGGATGTCATCGAGTTTTCGCAGGTGATGAAGTCGGTCGACCCCTCAATCAAGATCATCGCCAACGGAAACGATTGGGAATGGTGGAGAGTCGTCCTGACACAGGCGGGACCTGCCGTCGATCTGCTGTCCGTCCACAGCTATCCATCCGACGGGTGGGGCAGTTATGACCATTACCGCACCCACGATGTCGACCTCATGTCCGCCGTCCACATTGCCGAACAGGCGCTCGACGCGTTTGCGAGTCCCAACGATGCGCAACGGATCAAGATTGCGGTCACGGAGATGAATACGATCGACTGGTCGGGATCGTGGGCACTCGACAACGACATGGGTCACGCAATCGTGTTGTTCAACGCCGTGGGCAACCAGTTGAACGATCCCAGGATCGAGTTCTCGCAGGTGTGGAATACGCGCTGGGTGACGAACGACTCGCAGCGCTCGCCTACGGTGTGGGACACGCTCGACAAGGACAACAATCTCCAGGCGACCGGCCGCGCGATGTCCGTCTGGGGCCAATTCCTGCTCGACAAGATGGTGGCCGCATCGAGCACCCCTATGGTCAAAGTATTCGCGAGCTACTCGGCAGGCGGCGCTCTCAACCTGTTCCTGATCAACAAGGACACGAGTGCGAGGGTAACGAATGTGTCCCTTGCGAACTTCGTCGCACAGACGGCGGTGGACCGATGGGTGTTCGGAGGGTCGGGGGCTGATGACCTATCACCGGTGCTCGCGCAGGCGGCACCGATCGCGGCCGACGGGAATCGCCTGTCCGTGACGCTGGACCCGGTCTCGATCACCGTTCTGCGGTTGCAGAAGGCGGTGGCAGCGAGCGATTCGTTCAACGTGCCGAGCTTTGATACCAAAAGTGCGGGTGAACCACCGGCGGGTTCGAGAGTACTGTTCGAGGACTTCGAAGGCCAGAGCGCGGCCAACTGGACGCCAACGACGGGGAGTTGGGCAGCGTGCAAGCCATCTGCAAACGCGACCTGGGAGTACCGTGCGAGCAGCGCGTCAGAGAATGTATCCCTCGCGGGTTCCCCCGCGTGGCGCGACTACTATGTTCAGGCGTACGTCTACCTCAATAGCGATGCGGGGAGCGGAGTCACCATTCTCGGCCGTGTCCAGGATGCGACCCACTTCTACCAGGCTGAACTGCGGCAGGACGGCAGTGGAAACAAGAGGTGGATGATCTGGAAGAACTCCGGAGGGAGATGGTCGCACATAAGCTCCGGGTACTTTAACTACGCGGCGCGTCACTACTATCTGCTTCGTCTGTCGATGGTGGGCTCGTCGCTCGGTGTCTCCATCTCGACCGATTGGGGCACGAGCTTCCAGCCGCTGGGTACTGGAAGCGATACCGAGTTTGGCGCAGGGAAGGTCGGCGTGCGCAGTTGGGGGTCTCCAGCAAGCTTCGACAGCGTCGAGGTGAGGTTGCAGTAGGATTCCCTGCCGCGTCGCCGAGGCGACGCAAGGCTCTCGGCTCCAGCAGCTGCAATCCGTCGCCGAGCGCGTAGCTGTAGCGTTGAAGGTCTCCGGCAAACCCCCGACACCGAGAAGATTGACCTCTACAACACGGATGGAATAACCGGGGCCCGTTCTACCCCGGGGATCAGCACAGGTGAGCACCGGGAACAGGGTCGTGGCGCCATGCTACGATTCGCCTCCAACCTCGGCCACACCGGGAAGGGAGCGCACAAGTGAAAACCTTGAAGCCTGTTCTCTATGGGTTAGCGGGCCTCCTCGTGCTGATCGCCCTCGGCAGGATGCTCGGGTCGACGACCACTCCGAGCGTGGACGACAGCACGGACGCGCTCGTGTCACGTCTGAGCGCCAACGACCCGCTCTTCTCGCCGTCGTCGCCGCGTTAGGACGCAGGGGACCCATCGGACTGCGATCTTCGGGTGGGGCTGGCCCGAAACGGCCATGTGTCGCGCCGGCCTGGCGATCCCTCGAAGGACCCGTGCCGACGATCCGACGAGACCATGAAACAGCGTTGATCCAGCGAGCCATGCAGCGCTGCAAAAGTCGTCAGATACTTCATCGTGAGGGTGAGATATGAGGTCACGGGTTGGCTGGATTGTCTTGATCGCGGCTCTTCTGAGTCCCCACCAGGCTCGGGCTCAAAGCCAAACCCTCGTTTTGGAGGGTGGGACCCTCATCGACGGAACCGGCAGCAGTCCCATCAGCAACGCCGTGATTGTTATCGAAGGATCACGAATCAAGGCGGTCGGTTCGAGGGGACAGGTATCGTATCCGGACAACGCGAGGATCATCAGGACAGACGGGAGAACCATGCTTCCCGGGTTGGTCGACTCGCACGTTCACCTCCGGGACTACATGCCGCAAATGTTTCTGCGGTATGGCGTGACGACCGTTGCAGACACGCACGATCCCACGGAGTGGAGCCTCGCGCAGCGGGATGCGATCAACAGCGGCAAGATCCGGGGCCCGAGAACGTTTGTGTCCGGCGAGAGAGCGGCCAACACTCGTGAAGGGAATCCCCCCCAGCATCCCTTTGCAGACGGTGGACGAGGCCAGGGCGTATGTGAGGAGACTCGTGGCACTGGGTGTCGATGTGATCAAGGTGGACTCGAGTATCTCGTACGACCAACTGCGCGCCGTCGTAGAGGAGGCGACGGCGGCTGGCTTGAGCGTTGTCGGACACTCGCAGAACATCCGCAAGGCGGCTGAAGTTGGCCTCAAGTACATGGAACACACGAACACCCTGACGATGGCGATTCTCGAAGCGATGGGGCGACCTGCGAGGGTGACCCCCGACCAGCGTGGAGCGGACATCGCATTGATGGATACTGCGCAATTTCCCTCGCTCATCGAGTTCATGGTCAAGCAGGGCGTGTTCGTGAATCCCACGTTGGCTGCTCAGTGGAGGAGTTCCACCCCTCGGGGGCCGGAGTGGGCGGCCGCCGCGGCGCAGATTGTGCAAGACCCAGGGCTCGCATTCGTGCCTGCCGACATTCGGCAATCCTGGAGCCAACCGGATGGCCGCGAACCGAACCGCGAGGGATACGCGAAGATGGCGGAGTTCGTCCGCAGGTATGCGGAGGCCGGCGGCAAAGTCATCAGCGCGACGGATGCCGGGTTCATGCCGGGGCTCAGCATGCACTACGAAATGCAGATGTTCTCCGATATCGGAGTGCGTCCGATGACGATCATTCAAGGGGCGACTCTCTGGCCCGCCGAGGCGATTGGCCGGGCGAAGGACCTGGGTAGCGTCGAACCGGGCAAGCTGGCCGACATCATGGTCGTCGAGGGGAATCCATTGGCGGACATCGCGACGACGAGGAATATCCGCATGGTGATCAAGGATGGTCAAGTCCTGGACACGACATACGATCCACGCTTCGTCAATCCCCTCCCGCGGCCCGTTGACTTTGCTCCGCAGCTCTCGACTCTGAGTCCTCGAGTGACGCCCCAGGGCAGTCAGGATGTGACCGTGCAGATTGAGGGAACCGGCTTCGGTCCGAAATCTGTCGTTCGTTTCGACAATACGGACTTGCGGACTCAGTTTGTCAGCACTACCAGGCTGACGGCCACTGTCGACGCTCGGCTATTGCGGACCGTTGGCACCTATACGGTCTACGTCCTGAATCAGGGGCAGGCGGGCAGCGTTTCCAATGGTCTCTACTTCCTCGTGAGTTTCTAGTAGCCGTGCATTTCGGGTGGCGCGCGATAGATGAGATCCCCTCACGAGTGATCGCGTGACACGAGTGATCGCGCGCCAGGACGGTCACGCCGCGCGTGCCCGACAACACCTCGGCCAGCAACCTGTCGAATGGGTCGACACCATTCATGTTCATATCTCCGGTCTGCTCTCGGAAAGGCAACTGACGTTGCTGAGTATGGTCGCGTTGACGCGCAGTCTGGTGCACTTCGCCAAGCTGGAGCATTGCTCGCTGCTCGGAGCGTTTAGCGTGGCCCTTTCGTCTCTGTTGATGTAGATTCTGAGTTGAGGCTCCCAGTGCTTCACGGACACGGAAGGGGAAATTGTGCAACGCACCTTCAGTCGCCGGACATTCGTGACGGGGTTAGGGATGCTGAGCATCCCGCTGATCGCCCTGGCGCAGAACAGAGACAATAGGGCGGACGACGCCAAGAATCGCGAAGAGAAAAAGGAGGAGGCGGAGGAGAAAGCGAAGGAGAACGAGGAGAAACGAGACGAGGCGAAGGACGAGGCCAAGGATAAAGCCGAAGATGCGGTCGACGACAGGGAGGAGGTCGTCGATGGCCCGGGGACGGATCGCAGCCAGGATCGGCGGGAGGATCGACGCCGCGACGCCGTCAAGTGACAAACCGTTCCGGCGTGAGGTAGCGGCGCATGAGAGCCCCGAGAGGCGCGAAGCAGACAACGAGAGAGCCGCGAACGGTACATCATCGAGGCCGTAGCGGTCGTGTCAGACGACATCTACTGTCGTCACACCCCATCCCGCCGGCTCCACGTCGGGCCCGAGCGTTTCGGGATGTCGAGGGCGGTGAAGACGCCAAGCGGCGTGACAGACAGGCACAATCGATCCCGCGTGGCCTCGAGCGCCGCCACCTCGTTCGAGAAGTCTGCGTAGTGCTTCTGGTACACCACCATCTCGCTCCAGTATTCGATCAGAAGGTAACGTGTCGGCTGGACCTGATCGCGCAGGAACGAACTGCCGAGATAGGAGCGGCTTCGACGGCTCAAGGCGCTCCAAGGCCCGTCGGCGCCGTAAAAGCGCTCGAACGTCTCCTGTCCACCTTCCGTCAGTTCGAACTGCCACGCCATCGCGATCACGCGTACCTCCGGCTCTTGATCCGTGAACTTACCTTACGCCAAGTTCCTCCAGCAGGCTCCATCCGTGGTGCCGGAAGTGTACGGTACTGGCGAGGTCTCCATGAACACGTTCGCGAAGATCGACTTCCCCGTCTCGGACATCCAGCGCTTCCTCGAGCCCAGTCCGATCGTCCTGATCAGCTCTGCGAGGAAAGGCCGGACCAACATCATGACGATGGGCTGGCACATGCTGATGGAATTCCAGCCGTCGCTCGTCGGGTGCGTACGCGCGGTCTACGCGGGCCGCATCCACGAGTATCGCGACACCGGTAAGTCGTCAATTCGACCCTCATCGGCGGACGGCGGAGCTTCACTTTCTCGCGGATGGCGTTCTCTACGTGGAATCCGATGAGAGCTTCTACCTGGGCGTGAATTGAGCTGGACGCCGTGCGGTCGTCGCACAGGACCGGTATGACCTGCTCGAGGTGAGCGGGCCCGTAGTCTTGCGTCCTACCGCATGATACAGTCCGCAAGAAACCCGATCGCCACTCCCCTTTCGCACGGGAGCGGGCGATAGAAGGTGATCATCCGACCGCAGACGAATACCCCCATCCAGCAGGCTGTGCTGGCGGGAGGGCGGGGGCCGACATGGGGCATTCCGTCAATCAAGGGCACGAAACCCCGTTAATGGTTCTTATCTATGATTAAAAGGGCAACCCGGCTCGTGGCGGTTCTTTTTGCAGCGGCGCTGCTCTTGGCCCACTTCTCGTCCCAGCCGCTGGCCCAGGGGCCTGGCGGAGACCTCGTCGCTCTGACCGGGGCGCGTCTCATCGACGGTACCGGGCGTGCGCCCATCCAGCAGGCAACACTGCTCGTTCGCAACGGCCGCATTGAGGCGGCGGGTGCCTCCGCCGATGTCCAGATTCCAGCGGGCGCAGTCCGGGTCAACGTCGCGGGCAAGACGCTCATGCCGGGCATCATCAACGCCCATGGGCACGTGGAGCCCAGCAACACGTCTACGCTTCCGATTCGCGACCAGTTGGTGGCGCAGCTTCGGCTGTACGCGGACTACGGCGTCACGGCGGTGTATGGGCTCGGCGCCGATGGTCCTGAGAATGTCGCGCTGCGGAGGGAACAGGAGCATGGCCCGCTCGACCGCGCGCGTGTGTACGCGGCAGGCATGATCACCACGAAAACAGTGGACGAGGTCCGGCGCGATGTCAACGCGAGCGCCGACATGGGGGTCGACATCATCAAGTTCCGCCTCATGGGCAACGCGAACGACATCCCACCGGACGCCTACGGCGCGATCATCGACCAGGCGCACAAGCGCGGGCTGATGACGGCGGCGCACATGTACTACACCAACGACGCCTGGGGGTTGCTCAAAGCGGGCGTCGACGTCTTTGCGCACAGCGTCCGCGACAAGGACATCGACGCGACGCTCATTGCCGAAATGAAGCGTCGCAACGTCGGGTACATCGCCACGCTGACCCGCGATCTCTCAGTATTCGTCTACGAGACGACGCCCACGTTTTTCAGCGATCCGTTCTTCTTGCGGCACGTGGCCGCGTACCGCCCGCAGATGACGCAGGTGAGCGACCCGGCCTTCCAGGCGAAGACGCGCGCCAGCAAGGAGGCGCAGGTCATCAAGGTGGCGCTCGAGCAGGCCAGCCGGAACGTCAAGATCGTGGCCGATGCCGGCATCCCCGTCGCGATGGGCACCGACAGCGGCGCACCGACAGGACGGTGGCAGGGCTACTTCGAGCACGTGGAGATGGAGCTGATGGTTAAGGCGGGCTTGACCCCGATGCAGACGCTCGTCGCGGCAACCGGCGGGGCCGCGCGCGTGATGAAGCTCGACAGCCAGCTCGGCACGCTTCAGCCCGGAAAGTGGGCGGACTTTCTGGTCCTGAATGCCGATCCACTGGCGGACATCCGGAACACGCGGCAGATCGACTCCGTATGGATTGCAGGTCGCCGACTGAGGAGCGCGAACCAGTAGGTCGTAGGGCAAAGGTCTTTGTACGTAGGGCGGGTCTCGCGAAGCAGACCCGCCGACTGGAGGGAAAACATTATGACCAGGACCGAGCGTGCTCTCATCGTGATCGCACTGGTACTCTTCGGGGCGTCCAGCGTCGCGCAGCAGCCGGCACCGGCGCCCGCGCCCGCAGCACCTCTCGGCCCCATTCCGGCGGGCCTCCCCGACTGGGCGTACACGCCGCCCGTGCCTGGGGCGCCACCGCCGCCGACGGCCCTGCCGGCCGATAACAACGCCGTCGTGAGGATTCCGGGGACCGACCGCACGTTCACGCGCGACCAGCTTCGGGCGCTGAAGGAAACGATGGACTGGTATCCCGAGGATCGTCACGGGACCCCGCCCACCATCGTGCAATTCGGGAAAGAGGGCGGCATACGCCAGTGCACGCTCTGTCATCTGCCGGATGGCTCCGGGCGGCCCGAGAATGCGCCGGTCAGCGCCTACCATCCCGTCTACTTCATGCAGCAGATGCAGGACTACAGGGACGGACTGCGGAAGAGCGCCGATCCGCGAAAGGCGAATACGAACAACATGATCGGCTTCGCCAAGGCGACGACCCGCGAGGAGGACCGGGCCGCTGCAGAGTACTTCGCGCAGCAGCCGTACCCGCGCCGCATGAAGGTCGTGGAGTCCAAGACCGCGCCGAAGGTGCGCATGCAGGGCGGGATGCACATGGCGATCCCGGCGGGCGAAGGCGGCGGCATGGAGCCGATCGGCGATGAGATCGTCGAGGTGCCGGACGACAATCTGCGCGCGGAGGCGCGTGACACACGCATGGGCTGGACCGCGTACGTCCCGGTCGGGACGCTCAGCAAGGGCAAAGCGGTTGCGGCGAGGAGCCAGTGCGCGGTATGCCACGGCGCGAACCTGGAAGGGATCGGCCCGGTGCCGCCGCTCGCCGGCCGGTCACCCAGCTATACGATGCGGCAGCTGTTCGATATGAAAGAGGGCGCGCGCCGCGGGCCGTGGTCCGAAATGATGAAGCCGGTCCTCGACAAGATGTCGGTGCAGGACATGATGAACGTATCCGCCTACGCCGCATCGCTCGCTCCCGCGGCCACTGGCGCCCGCGGAACTCGGTAGATCGTTAACGGTCCGTTCGGTGACGACGCCTCGCGCGACGTCCAGACGTTGTGCGAGGCGCGCCAACCACTCTCACGAGCGCAGCGGATGCAAGTCAGCGCCTGTCCGGGTATGCGGATCGCGGCCGCGGGAATTCGATTGCGATGAAAATGACGTGCGGGTTGGCCTCAGTGATGTAGTGAGGCACGCCCTCGGGGATCATGACGAAGTCACCCTTGGCTACTTTCTGCGAAACGCCGCCCTCAATTGCCCTGCTCACCACTTTGCCGTCTTTCTTGGTTTCGACCATCTTCCCGCCCGTGGTGAGCGTACCGGCCCCGTCGATGACGGCCCAGATCTCCGCCTCGGTCGAATGAGCGTTTGCATTCTGGGGAACCCTCCGTCGATCGACGGCGATCCTGTAAGCGAGGCCGGTAATGGACGAGGGATCCGTATGCTCAATGAAGGTTCCGTTTGCGCTGTTCTGGTTGGGCAGCCTGACGATGGCCGCGTTGATGTCCGCGGCCGTGATGACGGTGGCCTTCGTCGGGTCGTATGTCGTGGCCAGCTTGGCCGATTCGTCCCCCTGCGACGGAGTCGGATTTCCCCTCTGAGTCGATGCGGGCGACGCGAGCAGCACGAAGATGGCGGCAGTGGCAGTGACTAGACGCATTTCCGACCTCCAGTAGGGCGGATTCTAGCTCAATCCTGGCCTGTGGTCGGGGAAACACGTTGCACAGCGGTCATTCCGTTCATATCTCCGCCTGTGTGGCGCCAGGAATTGGCGCCAGGACGCGAACGCGTGGTCTACGCGGGCCGCGCCCACGAGTATCGCGACACCGGTGAGTCGTCAATTCGGCCCTCATCGGCGTGACGGCAGAGCTTCACTTTCTCGTCCGGAGCAATTGGTTCACAGGCTCTTCAGCCTGCGCGACGGGCCTGCGCGTTCACTCGACCGGCACGAGGCGCTTCAACGTGCGGGTGTTCGCGGCACGTCCGGCAGCGCCCATGCCGTCAGCGTCGTCCCGGCCGGCACGAGCACGTGCTGGCGGCCGTCGAGCATGTAGGTGATCGCCGAGGTGCCGTGGAGTGCGGAGCCCATCTGGAAGCGCCACAGGAACTTGCCCGTTCGCGAGTCGATCGCCAGGAAGTTGCCTTCGGCGTCGCCGCTGAAGGCGAGGCCCGAGGCCGTGGTCAGCAGCCCCGACGTCGAAGGACTGATGTACTCGAATTCCCAGCGCCGCTCCCCGGTGATCGGATCGAGGGCGCGCAGCGCGCCGTAGGCGCGCGTGTCCCGCGAGCGCTGCCCGGCACCGCCGGTGAATCGCTCGCCGGGCACGTACTCCTGCCGCCACGCATAGTACGTGGCGCACACCTCGCGCGCGTTGACGAAGAACAGCCGCTGCGCCGGATCGTACGAGGGCGGCCAGAAGTTGGTCGCGCCGGTCACGTCAGGGCACGTCGTCGACCCTTTCTCGTCCGGCACATGACCGGGCAGGAGCACCGGGCGTCCGTCGGGCCCGATCTCCTTGGCCCACGTCGTTACGACGAACGGCTTCGCGACGAGGAGCTTGCCGTCCGTGCGATCGAGCGTGTAGTAGAAGCCGTTCCTGTTGGCGAACATCACGACCTTGCGTGGCTGGCCGGCAATCGTCAGGTCCGCGAGGATCGGCACCTCTGTCGCATCCCAGTCGTGCAGGTCGTGCGGCGTGAACTGATAATGCCAGCGGAGCTTTCCGGTGTCGGCATCGAGCGCGACGATGGAGTCGCTGTAGAGGTTGTCGCCCTTGCGGCTGTCCGAGTGGTAGTCCGGACCGGGATTGCCGATGCCGTAGTACAGGAGGTTCAGGTCGGGGTCGTACGCGCCGGTGACCCAGACGCTCGCGCCGCCGGTCTTCCACGAATCACCAGCCCATGTTTCGTTGCCCGGCTCGCCGGGGCCAGGGATGGTGTAGAAGCGCCACGCCAGCTTGCCCGTCTGTGCGTCGTACGCGTCGATGAATCCGCGGATCCCGAACTCGCCGCCCGCCACGCCCACAATCACCTTGTCCTTGACGACGATAGGCGCGATGGTGGAGGCGTAGCCCTGGGTATAGTCGGCCATGGTCGTGTCCCACACCACGCCGCCGGTCTTCATGTCGAGCGCTACCACGTGCGCATCGAGCGTGGTGATGAACAGCCGGTCGCGCCACATGCCGAAGCCCTTGTTCACCAGGCCGCAGCACGCGGTGAGGCTGCCGGACGCCGGCAGCTCGCGCTTGTAGCGCCAGATTTCGCGTCCGGTGCGGGCGTCGAGCGCCCAAGCCAGGTTGAGCGGCCCGGTGACGTACAGCACGTTGTCGCGCAGAAGCGGCGTCGTCTCGAATCGCCCGAGCGTATCCGTCTGGAACATCCACTGCGGCGCGAGGCGGGTCACGTTCTCAGGCGTGATCTGCGTGAGCGGACTGTGGCGGTGGTTGTTGTAGCCGCCGCCGAAGGTGAGCCAGCGCGAACCGGCGGCATCGAGCCCCGCCAGCAGTTCCTGTGAAGTGACCAGCGGCGAGGGGATTCCCTGCGCGCCAAGGGTCACCGCGAGCGCCGCGGCCCCGATCCCCATCAGCGCGACGCGAACGGTCAGTCGTCGAAACATGGCTGCTCTCCTCTAGCGGTTGCCGGCGGCTGGCGCCGGGGTCGCACCCTGCAGGCTCTCGAGATATGCCAGGAGGTCGTCGAGCTGCGCGTCCGTCAGTTTGTCGGGGCCGAATGCCGGCATGGCCGACTGCTTCTCGTCGGCGACCGCCTTCATGTCCTCGCGAAGGTATCCCTGAATGCGCTCGCGGTTGTCCATGATCTGCATGGAGAACAGGTCTTCATTCTTCTTCACGCCGTGGATCTGCTCGCCATCGGGCGTGGTCAGCGTCACCGGTGCGTACCCGGTCCTGAAGTCGTTCACGTTGCCGCGGATCTGCCGCGCCATCGCCGCGCGCGCGCGTGCCACGCCGATGCGCGACAGGTCGGGCCCGAGGCGGCCGCCGCTCTCTCCCACCCGGTGGCACCCGACGCAGCTCGCCGCGAAGATGTTCTGCCCCGCGCTCGCGTTCCCCGCCGACGCCCCGGGGGCTGCCGACGCCGCCAGCGTCCTGAGATACGCGAGGATGCGCCAGATGTCCGTGTCGGACGTGCGAGGTGCCGGGAAAGCCGGCATTTCCGTGGCGGTCACCCCGTTGCGGATGGTGCCGAACAGCCTGGCGTCCGTCCTGCCCTTCGCCCAGACCTGCGTGATGTCAGGGCCACGGATGCCGCGAGCATCCATGCCGTGGCAGTCGGCGCAGCGAACGCGATAGGCGCCCATACCCGCGGTAATGGCCTCGGTATTCCCCTCCAGGGGATTCGTCAGCGGCTTGGCGTTCGGAATGGTGATGAAGAGGTCCTGGGCTGGCGCGTCGGCCGAAGCGATGACCACGGCGGCAAGGATGAGGGTAATCCGCTTCATGGCCGCGGATTATAGCGCCGTCAGCGCCCGCCGGGCGACACCAGGCCGAACGCGCCTTAGCTCTGGCCGCCCGGCGTAATCCGCCGGGACCTTCCAGGTGGTCGAGAGACGAGAAGAACCATTAACTGGGTTTCGGGCCGTTGATTGACGGAATGTCCCATATGCG
>CAWHBF010000008.1:0-254712 GCA_963827515.1 uncultured Acidobacteriota bacterium
GTGTCAGGCTCTCAGGAATTTTATCAAAAAGACAGAATTATGTATATCAGGCTTTTATAAATTGTACCTACAGATGAGGTGAAAAACTGACCCAGCAAAATCAACCTAGCAATGCGAATGTCCCGCCGCCTGAAGCCATGTTGTAGATGACTCGTTTCTTTGCTGCGCTCGCCATTGCCGCCACCTCCGTTGTTGCTGCCGCCCAGCGTCCCCCGCCCGCGAAGAGCCCGCCAAGGAAGGCGGCCAGCTCCGTTCCCGCCTCCACCCGCACCTCGATGGGACGGTCCCAGCCAACGAGCTTGGAAAGCTGCGCCCCAACACGAGCTTCTGCGGGAACACCGCGGGCGTCCGGCCCCGCGTGATCAGCACGTCGCACCTCGGGTTGTCCATCGAGGCATCGCAAGCCCTCGCCTCATACATCTCCACCAGCGACCGGATGTAAGCCTCGCGTGACAGCGCACACCGCGCCGAAGACTCCGCTTTCCAGATCGCCCCGACGACCTACGAAAGGTGGGCGCGGCCACAAGATCTTGAATAGGTTGAGTCAAGTAAATAGCCTAATTCAAGATGACGCGTAAACGAACAAGGCAGCCGCCCTCCTTTCACGCGGCCCTCCCACCACCGCAAGCCGAGTTGGCGTTCGAGTGCGCCCGCGCCCGGAAATCTGGTGGTCCCACTGGCTCGACAAGATCGGCGATGCGAAGTACCAACGAGCCGCATCGGGAGTGATCTATTCCCTTGGCGTGACCTTTTGGTACTGCTCTGTGGTCGTGTCCCCTTCGTTGGCCGCACGCTTGAAGACATTCACGCGAGACAGGCAGAGTCGGTACCCGTTGAACAGCTGAAGGGTCTCGACATCCCGAGCCGGTGTCTTGCCCTGCTCAAGTCGATGCTGGCCCCGGATCCGCAAAATCGCCCGCAGTCTGCACGCGAACTACGGTCTGCGGTCCACCGCTGCTGGGCCCAATTCAGCGCCGAAGCACGTGGGCGGCGTCGGAATCGAGCCACACTAGCGGCGGCAGGCACGGCGTTAGTCGTCGCCGCGATTGCATCGGGAGCTTGGTTACATCAATGCGCGCAAGCTTCTGCAGAGATGGAACGGTCGATCGCGGTTTTGCCGTTTGAAAATCTCAGTTCAAATGGCGAGGACACCTATTTCACAGTGGGAATGCAGGATGAGATTACAAGCGATCTGGCGCGCCTGGCCGATCTGAAAATAGTCGACTCTCAGACGTTCTTACGTGCCGAGTCAGCAACGCAATCTTCACGCAATTGGTCGCGATCTTCGCGTGGGGTACCTGCTTGAGGGTGACGTCCGTAGAGCCAATAGCGAGATGCGTGTTTCCCTTCGGCTGGTCGACCTTCGCGACAGCGACCATCCCTGGATCAAAACTTACCAACGTCCGATGAAAGATGTCTTGGCGCTCGAAAGCGAAATCACACGCGCTGTCGCCGCGCGGTTACGAGCGGCTCGCTCATCTGACGAAACAGTTGCAAGGGACGCTCCACAGCCGTCTGATCGGCTTGCATACGATCTTTACGTTCGCGCTCTGCCTCTGGAGAGACTGGTGAGAACAGCGCCGAACAGGGGGTAGTGATTAGCAAAAGATTTCTCTGCTGCGATCAGGTTTAAATTGGATAGGCGCAGGAAAAATCTCAACTTTTCTGAAATGTCGTCCCTAAAAGGCTTGAAAAGAAATGATGACTAATCGTTATGACCATGAAAGTGACCACGGTGATTGAGCATATCGTCCAACGGCTTGCAGATGAAGGCATCACTGACTCTTTCGGCATACCGGGATGGCCTACGGGCGCATCCCGACAGAATTACAACTCGTATGCAAGTGAATACTAGCGACACTGTCACAATTGAGCGGATGCCGGGCGAATGGGTCGTCGTGTGTCCCGTCAATGCGCACCTAACCGACATCCGTATCTTAGATCCGGGCAGCCATCAGGTGGCATAGTCCGCTGATTCACACCGTGAAGACCAACCGCCTGCGCTTAGTGCGCTCGGCGGGATCACCAGGAAACAAATTTTAACCCAACAACAAATGATAGTTCTGTACAGCAGGCAGATTGACGTTGGCGGTTTTCGCTTCCGCCCGACTACCGCAATCGGACCTGCACAAATTGTCATGCCATCGTATTTTGCAAATTTTGAAAACCGCGTCGTTACACCCAAGACAATGAAACTGAGGATTTTTCTGGCCTGCCGAATAAGTAAACGTCTTGCGCGTGAGGCGCGTTCCTACCGTCGCGCTTTGCGCGATCACCTACGGAAGGAAAGCGCGGAAATTCGCAAGCTCGAAATCCACTCCCGCGGCCTGCGCCTCTACGCCGCCTGGGCGTCGGGCGGCTCAAACATCATTCAGACAGGCCCTGAGGACTGGCCTGACGCGACGCTAGCTGAGGCAGCCGGCATATCAACTCACGAAGCCCTGCTGCTTAACGGACGATCTCATGGCCTCTAGAATCCAGACCTACGCCAACTGCAGCGAATGATTCGCAAAGCTCTACGCGAGCAGCATCCGGAGTGGATCGACATCGACGGCAAGTGCAATCTCTGCGATGTCTACGAAGCCCGCTTTACTAAACTCCTTCGCATCTGCGCGCGACATGCAGCTGGCGCGAAGGTCGCCGGGCGAGGGCCTGTCCGCGCAGAAACTCTAGGACGTCGGTCTCAATTTTATTCGCACCCAGTTCTCGACGTTGCCGGCCAGGGGAACCCAGACCGATGAGCAGCACGAATGTAGAGCCCAGCGGGACGAGGGTTCGTGCGTTGGTAGCCTTCGCGGTTGTCAGAACTTCGTGCCGAAAGAAATTTCACGTCATGTGAAATGTCGATCTTCAAACGCTTGAGAATATAGCATGAAGACAAATCCAACCGCTCACCACTGCTCGCTGGCTTCTGGTCCTGGCGTCTCGAGTCCGGTGCTCCCTGTTCTCTGCGTTTCCTATCTTAGCGACAGTCTCCGGTGACCTGAGGAAGCCATGACCATAACGTCAATCGAGCGTTTCCTGCACTTTGCGTCTCGTATTCGTCTCGATGACAAGCCTTCGAAGATCGAGATTACATAAAATAGGGCGGGCAATGACATGAGCGAGCTAAGCACGTCGCCTGGGCGCCGGTCATTTCCTCATTGAAGCCGGACCGACTTACTTCGAAGGCGCTGCAAAACAAGTCGAAGAAGGTATTGAATCCATACTGCCCAGCTGGCCCAACGTAGTGCCGCTCCGTACAGCTCCACCGAGATGCAATGAAAGGCACCACTGCTTGACAGCTGAGAAATGCTTTCAACTCGACAGCGCAAGCGAGAGTGGAGGCTACTCCGCTTCATGGATAGCAGAGTTGAAAGACCAACCTTTGCCCGTCTCTTGCGGGACGGCGCGTTGGAGCCTCTCCTGCGGTGAGTTTTCAAGAACTCGGATTCGAGTTGAACGAAATCAAGCGCCTGAGCGCGAGCGGCGTCATCGCGAAACCAGCCGCGCCTGCCAAGGCAGCATAGGAGATCAGATCGCGTTCAACATTCTCTGAAATGTCGGACTTCGAAAGCTTGAGAAAAGAATAAGAGACCGAAGGCATCCAGATGAAAAGGATTTACGAGACTGAAATTTCAAAACTAAAGCGCACATCGGCGAGCGAGACGCATGGCCGGTTGTTCTTCCTGGAAGCAAGCGTCGGTCGAATTCTTTCAGTCAATGCCGATGGCTCAGACCGAAGAGTGATTTTATCCGGATGTCGGATTCCGGACGGCGTGGTTGTCCATCTTGAGACTGGACACATCTACTGGACCAATATGGGCGTTCCCAATCGCAATGATGGTTCGATCGAGCGCGCTAACCTCGATGGTCAGAATCGCGTAACCATCATTGGCGAAGGCAAGACGTTCACGCCAAAGCAACTCCATCTCGAGAAGAAGAGCGCCAGACTCTATTGGTGTGATCGCGAGGGAATGCGCGTGATGCGCTCGAACCTGGATGGTTCGGACATCGAGACTCTAGTCGATACAAGCAACGGCGACGCGCGCCCGGGAACCGATTTATCGAAATGGTGCGTTGGAATCGCCGTCGATCCAGATCGTGGACAGATTTATTGGACCCAAAAAGGACCGGATGATGCGGGCAAGGGCCGCCTTTTTCGTGCGAATATCGATATGCCAGAGGGCGAGAACACCGCCAACCGCACGGACATCGAACTTCTTTTCGATGGTCTGCCGGAACCGATCGACCTCGAACTCGATCTAAAAAATCGTCTGATCTACTGGACGGACCGCGGGGATCCGCCGCGCGGCAACACGGTAAACCGTGCCTCGATGGACGCCGATTTCAAGAAACGTCCCGCGCCCGACATTTTGCTGACGCATCTGATTGAGGGAATCGGGATCGCTCTCGACTTCAAAGGTGACCGGATGTTTCTGACTGATCTAGCCGGCTCGATCTATTCCGCCAAGCTCGACGGGACAGCAAAGAAACCATTGCTCGTCGCGCAGGGAAACCTCACCGGCATCGCCTACGCCGAAATCAACAACGGGAATTGATCATCTCATACAACCATACACCGCATTGCCATTGCTGGCGCTGGAGTGATCGGTGCCAGTTGGGCCGCTGAATACCTGGCGCGCGGGTCCGGCACTACCCCGTGCCAGGAGGATACTCTCCACGAATCACCCACTTCGTGGTGTATATGAACGCGGAGGATCCAACACCCTCGCAGGGGCTGCACTCGCGCGAGGCGCTCGCGCCGGTCTTCGCAGAGCTGAAAAAGTACGACGCCACCACGCACTTCGTGCGACAGAGCGCCATCTTCACGCTAGCGGACGACCGGGCTACCGGGGAAGCTTACTGCCTGGCGCATCACGTTGCGGTGGACGGTGGAAAGCGACGCTTGATGCTCGCCTCGCTCCGCTACCTCGACACATTTGCGGAACGCCGGCTCTACGTCGACTGGCTGGAGGAGCGCGCACTGTCCTGGTTGTCGTGGCGCGAAGCTTGAAGCCGCACTTCGACCGCGATGAACTAGTCCGCTGGGGCGGACCAGCAGTGATGCCACCGAAAGGAATGCCAAGGCAGCGTCCGTGAGCATGCGCGGAACGTTTAACGGCGGGCGTCCTTTACCGGAGTCTCGGCGGCAGACGTCGCGTTTCTCTTCCGATGACTTGCACTCATGATTCACCGATGCCTATGCTGTTCCCGCGTATGGCGCATGCAGTTAATGTTGCGTCGCCCGAGGCATCCCTTCACGACGTCGGGTTCGAGCGTGAACTCGGACAACAGACGCTGATCAACGAACAGCGGCGCGCGATTATTCTCTTCTGGACGCTCACCGCGGTTCTGGTCATCCGGACTCTCTATCTGATCCTGCAGGGATTCGACGAAAGCGCTCTGCAGGGTCGGAGGTTCGTTCTTCTCATACTGGCTTTCTGGATTGGCCTCGAAGCATTCACGGTCGGGTTCGTGCGCCGGCGCATTCGCAAAGGCAGGGAGCCTGCGCCCTGGCAAGCTTACGTCAGCAGCGCCCTCGAGGTGGCCATGCCCACGATCGCGATGTGGATCTTATGTCACTTCGGCGCCCGTGAGCTCCCTAACAAGCTCGCTTAACTACGCCTACTTTCTCATCATCATCCTCTCGCCGTTGTGGCTGAATCCGTGGCTGTGCATTTTCACGGGAGCACTGGCCGCGGCGGGTTACGGCGTGCTCGTGGGCTCCTATTGGCAGGAGCTTGCGCGGGGTTGGGCGGGATCGACTGCGCTCATGCATTTGAGCTTTTTCAGCCGCGGAATATTTCTGCTTGCCGGCGGACTGGCCGCGGGGTTTGTCAGCCTGCGCATCCGCACAACGATCATCGAGACGCTGCGCGAAGTGCGGGAGCGCGAGCGTGTCATCGATCTCTTTGGCCAGCACGTTTCGCCGACTGTCGTGAACCAACTCCTCTCGCAGCCCATCGGCCAGACGCCTGAGCTGCGTGAAGTGTGCGTGATGGTTCTCGATATCAGGAATTTCACGACATTCTCCGAGGTGCGCCCGGCTGACGAAGTGGTCCGTTATCTCAACACGCTCTGGGGCTTCATGGTGCGCACCGTCAACGAGCACCATGGCATCGTGAACAAATTTCTAGGCGATGGATTCCTCGCCGTCTTTGGCGCGCCGCTCACGACCGGACAAGACTGCGCCAACGCCATCGCGGCTTCCCGGCGCGTCATCGGTGAATTGGAACAGCTCGTTGCCGCAGGGACGCTGCCGGCCACGCAGATCGGCATCGCGCTCCACGCCGGAAGCGTGATCGTCGGCAACATAGGGTCAGCCGAGCGCAAGGAATACACGGTCATCGGCGACGTGGTGAACGTCGCCTTTCGCATCGAGCGACTGAACAAGGAGTTCGGATCAAAGCTGCTGATCTCCGAGCGGGTGCGGCAGAAGGCCGGTCCCGACGGGGCTGGCGAGCGCGTTCCCGCCATCGCGCTTCCCGGCCGAAGTGCCCCGGTGGATCTCTTTCGACTCGCGTGAAAACTTCGACCTGTCCCCAGCAGTCCGACAGGAACGGGCGGAGGACAGATGGGAGGAGGCGATGGCGTTTCAGGACCGTTTGAGCAGAATGAGGTTTATGATGCCAGGCTCCGGCAGATTCGGATAAATTGATTCCTGTCAGCGATTGGGAGGATTGATCGCTCACCCTATGCTAAGCCAATTGGCTGAACGACGAATTCCTGAAATGGCCCGGCGCTCGTGGACGCGGTAATAACCCGAACTGTCGATGTCTCCGACATTCAAATTCGACGCAGACGGTCGCTTTAATCTTTGGGCTCTCAAAGCGGTGCTGGGCCGCGGTGATGAAGTGATCGACCTCGCCTTTCTTACCTCATTCATTAGGCGGACCAGCAACCAAGTCCAAAACAGTTCAGCAAAATCGGGGCGATGAGGTAATGCTTGCGAGAAAGGGGAGGCTTATTCGCAGTCCCCGCGGCAGGATGCTTTCCTACGCAATGGACTGGACTATCTGCATCGCCAAGGCGGTGACGATTGTCTGATCGACTTGCGATGGCTTTATGGCCGGCGGACGACGCCGAAGCGCGCGGAGATCTAGCCGCCTGGATACTGTGCTGGCAGGAGAAATATTCCAAGCTCTGCGCCTGGGTGGAAGAAAACATCGAGGAAACCTTCACCTTTTACCGCTTGCCACGAGAGCACCACAAACATCTCAAAAGCACGAACATGCTCGAGCGGATCCAACTCGCCGAGGTAGGCCGCTTCTGCGCAGAAAACAAACTGAGCCGCGCCCGGTCGTCCGGCGGGCCTTGAACACCGTCTTATCCGGTCGAGCCATCGGACGGGGAGGAGTAAGACGCCGGCTTGCGGTACCAAGAATGAAGGAGCTAGGAGTGAGTGGATGCAAAATAGCTCAATGATAAGCCTCCAATACTAATCAGTAGGTGAAGGTCAGCCCCGCACTGGCCCACACCTCGTTTCCCTGATCGATTTTTTTCAGCGCAGTCATCGCCACGCTGTAGTTGATTCCTCCAAAGATCGAGATGGTGCGATTGATCTTCCAGATTGCCTTGAGACCAAACTGAAAGTTGTTCCAGCCGTAGTAGGCGCTCGTGTTGTATCCAAGATTCAAGCTCAGGAGTGTATACGGCTGTAATTCCAAAATCTCGCGATAGAGGGGGATTGCCCTATCGAGACGAATCTCCAGGTACGAACCGGGGGTATTGTTTAGATCGCACACGAAGAGCATGCTCGGAGTCACATATCGGATCGCCTTCGTGGCCAGCACGAAAAAAAGCTCGTTTCCATAAGTGTTATGCGAGTGCCCCGCATTCTGTGTGGCTGTGCTCTTGATGCTCATGAGCTTCGCCATGCTCGTCATGTCCCGGGCTTTCAGGATGCTCGTGATCCGCGATTGCTGATTCGGAATGCTCATGCTCAACGATGCCGGGCTGATAGCGAAAATTATAGCCAGGAGTAAAGAAGACCGGTCCCACGTTGAAGGTGTAAGCAGCCGTGAAGTCCCATTCCTGATAGTCATTTCCGGTTCCAAAGCCGGACCACACGCTCAGGGTAAGATTCTGTATGCGAAATGCGACCTCAGTCGTGTACGCTCCATAGTTGCCGGTCTCGTCGACGCCGTAATGCATTTCTCGGCTGGTCCAGCCGGTTGATAGGCTTGCACCCCACCAACGCTCACTTCCTCAACGGCGGGTTGCGTGAAGGACTTGCCGCTGGGAGAAGTCTGCTGATCGGGCAAGCGTTTCCGATCTTCGTCCTCCGTATAAAGGTGTCCGCCGATACCGTGAGGGATCGCGGAACTCGCGCTAAGAAATGAGACGAGAAGAAACAAAAATAGATTTTTCATGATAATGGTTGGAAAAAAGGCCGAACGCCGAAAAGTCGGCTTGGAGTTGGCGCGCCATGCCGCCGCACGCCAGATTTGCGGCGCGATACGGCGAATGGTTGAAGAAAGCCCCCGATTCGGAGAGCGGCCCTTAGCCGTTCAAATCCCCCTGCCCCGCGGCGCGCGCGCGAAGCTGCGAAGAAGACGCAAAACCTCCCGGGAGTCCTTAAGAGATCGGGCGAATGATAGGAACGGGAGCAGGAGGCCCCTCGGACCGCTTGGTCGGTGTGCTTTCGCCCGCATTGAGATATGAGTAATCTTCGCCTTCCGGTTTCTTGAGAGCGTCGCACATTTCTACAAGGAAGATCTCAGCTTTCTTGTCGAACTTTGCCACGGCAGGTGCGCGCTCTTCCTTCTGTCGTTCTTCGGAAATCTTCGTGCACATGCCGCAAGGGGACTCGCCGCTGAACGTCTTTGCGATAGCCTCAGCAATCGGCGCATTCTTGGAGTAATCTCGAAGCATCTGCGCCCACGCGATCGCCTGCAATACTCCCCAATGCCCGCCAAACAATCCAAAGAGAGCCAAGCAGACAAGCGGCATGCCCACGATCCGGAGCAGCCTGGGCGGATGGTGCGTCATTAGGAATTTTCGAGCGGAAAGGTGCGAAGAAGTCGAGAGATTTCTCGGGAAAAGGAATCCGTCCGAATGGGCGCTCCGAGAGGCGCCCAGAGTATGAACTAAGCCACCAAGCGACAACCGTGTCCGGAGCGCCTCTATCACGCTGGCAACCGTGATGCGGCCAAAGCTAGCGGGGGAGAGCAATCTCCTCCTGCAACTTTTTAGCCCTGCTTGCGTTTCGCAAAGGGAGAGCAACTGCGGGTTGCTAGCATCTTTCCGAGCCAGCCATCGGCCGTTCGCTCTGATGCCTCGCTTCAACTTTAAGTTCCCGAACTTACAAAAGGGTCGTTGAGGGGTCTCCTTCTCTTCGTATTTGGGATCGAGCCCGAGAAGACTTTCTTCCACAATTCGAGATATGGTCCCTTGATCGTGGCCGCAATCGCTTTCATCTCTTTCTTGGTCATTTTCCTTTTTTGCCGCGCCGTTTGAGAGCCTCGCTTCCCGCCTTCGCCTTAGCCGCGCGGCAGCAGGAGTTTTACCTTCGGATTTGCAATTTCAGAAGCTATTTTCAACGTAAGTGTCTGACGTATGTCAACTTGTCTGACCTATGTCAACTGTGTCTGGGTTTTTACAGAGGCCGCGATGTGCTATCGCGTGCCGCCAACCAAAAGGGTGGACAGCAAAGTTGTCGGCGTGGGCATGGAGGGAAGGATCGGGCCCTGCCGGCCGGCGAGAAATGGACTTTCGAGATCACGCTCGACGGATATCGCTGTACTGCTGCGGTTACATCCCAGGAACACACAAATTCGATGCCTTGCTCATGGGAGTTTACCAAGGCAAAGATCTCGTCTTTGTCGCGAAAGTGAAGAACGGCTTCGTCCCGCGAATTCAGGACGAGCTCTTCCCCTCCCTCAAGGCACTGCAAACTGCCCAGTGTCCCTTCAGGAATCTGCCTGAGAAAAGGGCCTCGCGATGGGGTGAATCGTTAACCGCGGAGAAAATGGAGCAATGCCGCTGGATCAAACCAAAGTTGGTTTGCCAAGTAGCATTCATGGAATGGACGGATGCCGGGCACCTAAGGCATTGCACCTTCGTCGGAATGCGCGATGACAAAGAGCCTGCGGAGGTTGTTCGCGAAACTTGAGCTCACCGCATTGCCGGAGTGTTCGGATGAAGGATTAGCCATAAGCCATGAGAAGCGCCTTCACAAATCGAGCGGCCGCTTAGCCCTGATAGAAAAGTGCCAAATTCGTCGCTGATGACATCAACGACGCTACGCACAGCGGCGAATTCAGCCCGGCTGGGCGCTATTGGCGGTTCGCGTTCGCGGGTGCCGGGTGCTGCTTTCAGGCTAACTCAAGAGAAACCTTGGCCATTATTTAACCGAGGTTAACTATTTGTTAAAAAGGGTCGCTTATAACTCCAGGCGAATTCCAGGTTTTCATTGCGTGACAGGAATTGCGCGGAGGACACGCAGGTTTTTCATCGAGGGGGCTCAATCATAACGATCAACCCGGCTGCCCGGCAAATGGCAAATGACCTCAGTTGCCAATGGCGTTGTACTGGTCGATTGCCAATTAATTCACTATCACCGTGTATGGAAATTCAAACTCAAACGAACCACCAACGGCGTCGCCCGTGAATTTTGCCCGGATCGTAACCGTATGAGTGCCCTTCGTTAAGGGCGTCAGAAATACGGCGGCGGTTATGTAGTGATTGCCGTGCCATCCGCCAGCGGAGATACTGTTACCCCAACGAGGTAACCGGAGTTCTTTTTGATTGAGGTAATCCTGCCATCGACTTCGATCTCGAGGCTTTGAGCACCGAGTTCTTTCTTGTTGAAGATGTATTCTTCGATCGCCTTCGGATCATCCACGTTAGGAGAAAGTTCCCGGCGATCTCCGGCGAGTCAGTAACAAGGAAATCGGCACGTATAACATGGTGTCCGGCTGCACTAAAAATGTGTTGTGTGGCTTGTTGATGTTACTGTCGTAAAGGATCTGGAACGGCACGTTAGGCTCGTTAACTCGCTTCTACCGCTGCTGGGGTCACTGGGGTCACTGGTCTCATCGGGGTCACCGGGGCCCCGTGTGGCGAAAAAGGCCGTGGCCTTGGCGATGTCTGACAGCGAATAACCTTTCTGCCCCTCGGTCGGCGGCAGGACGTTGCCCCCCCGGCATGCGTGTTGTCGCCGTTGTCGCCGTGATCGTCGTTGTGCCGTGATCGTCGTGGTCGTCGTAAGCAAGTGTTCCCGGGTCTGTTTTGCCGAAGGTCAAATAAGTGGGCCCGACCAAGCCGCCTCCAGCCGGAACAAGCAAATTGAAGGTTTTTGTAGCCACATCGTACCGCCGGACCTGCCCTTGTGTGGTCAGATCGTTACCCGTGATCGGGAAAAACAGCTTCCCGTCGGGTCCAAAAAGGAGAGCTTGCGCGGGGGCTCGCGCTTCGCCAACCACATCCAAGTCGATCGTGTCTTTGAACACACCAGTGTGGCCATCATAAATACGGATCGAGTCTATATCCTTCTCGGGATCTGCGCGAAAGCTGGTGATGTATAGATTGCCATCAGGTCCAAAAACGAGGCCCTCTGGTCGATTAGGCTGCCCGTACCGCCTGGGTCGGCAATGAAGGCACCTATAAAATCGAGCGTCTCTGGGTCGAACACAAGCACTTGACCGCCCATTCTGGTGACAAGATCGGGAAAGTTGGCGACATAAAGCAGACCGTTTGGACCGATAACCAGGCCGCGCGGATGAAATTTATAAGCAAAAATCATCTGGGGGGGCTAAACTCACGAAGGAACTTTCCCGTCTTTTTGTCAAAAGCGAGCAACCATCCGACGGAGCGTCGGGATTAAAGTCGGCAACATATATAACACCCCGCCAACTAACCATCCACGCGGAGCGAATGGCGCGTCGGGATTGGTCGACGGAACTAACGCCGTCTCGAATACTCCGTCATTGAGTCTATAGATAAGGATTTCGCCAGCCTTCGGCAGATCCTGGTTCTGGTTAACAACGAACAACCTGTTGGATTCTGCAAAAAGACCTCGTGGCCCATACAAGCCGCCGCTACCCGGTACGCCGAGCCCGACCGGGGCGAAAAAAGACGCCGGCGCTGTTTCCGCCGCCAACAGGCTGACCCGTGTTAGCATTAAACCGCTTTACGGCGCTATTATCAGCGCTTAAGGGGGGCTGAGCGCTGTCGCTTACGTACAGGATATCGGAGTCGGCGATTGCGAAAGGGATGGATGCCTTCAGGAGAAGAAGCAGAACTGATGCTATCCAGAGTTTAGTTACGAGTGTGAGCGAACGTCTACGGTTTGTGTTAGCTAGCATATGGCTTTACGATTTGTGGTGTCTAGTGCGTACTCGTTGCGAAATTGATTACCGAAACGTTTGCCTCTGTGGCAATTGGCGCGGAGAATTGCACTCCGCGCTACAACTGCTCGTTCGATAGGCTTGTCTCACCGTCAATGTTGTCGCTCCCTCCTCGAATCAGGCTGTATTGGTCGTCCGGGTCACGGCGGTGCCTTGTAGCACTAGCCATCCCAACGACGGTTGGTTGACCGGGAGTCATTGGTTGCAGTCACCGCACTGTAGGTTGCAATCACCGTTACCGCCATGAATGGGACCGTAGCGCTCGTCGTCGATAAAAATGGGTTTGCAAGGATCTCCACGTCACCCGTCCAGCCCGAAAACTGCGTTCCCGCGCTGCCGCGTCGGCGCTTACGGTGACCAGCGTGCCAGCTGCATAACTGCCGCTTGCAGTCCCTTTAGTTACTCTCAGCGCAAATGTGCCCGGAATTTTTTGGACTAGGCCCCCCGTCCTCAGTAAAGCCTGACGATCCCGCTCTCAGACCGGTAATTGTCGCCGCCGCAACCGCCATTGCGACGATGTGTAGCTTGCTGGTTCTATTCATGAGCTCGGCGTCATAATAAGTTATCGTGGATAATCGGGCGGTTGAGTTAACCAGCTTGAGGAAGCGCCTTCACGGAGCCATGATGGTCGAAGAAGACCAGAATGGTGAATTCAATAGTGACGAATGAGACCCCGACGGTGCTAATGGGCGCTCTGAAGTGATGGATGGGAGAACGACGGCTCACATTTCGGCGTCTATAGTCTCGACGCGGGTCAAAACTGCTGCGCTGAGACTTTACTCGCGGTTTTCCCTCTCCCTCCTCCTAGGGCTACCCCTGCCGCTCTTGGCGAGGCGGTTTCGCGGATTTTCGGTCAAGCTTCGGGCTGTGACGCCGATGCTCGGCAAGAATGCCAATGATGGCGAGATGCAGCGAATGTCCCATAGGACCATAGAATCAAAGCCTCCGTTGGAATGATCAATCTCCCAAGTCTCGATGTTTTCTACCTGGTTTTCAATCAGATCATCGATGCTTGGTGTTTGAAGTGCGAGAGTATTACACCGCCGAGGCCATCAAGGCGGTTAGCCACGATTGGGGGGGTCGCGTTTGGCGGCGCTGAGCCAGTCGCGGCTTGACATTCGCCCACGCTCTACTGTATCTGCTCACTGTCCGCTGCTGTAACAGCGGCCCGCCAATTCTCAATTCATTGCGTGACAGGAATAGCGCGGCGAATCGGTGTAGGAGTGGGAACGAACGAAACCCCGGGGGAATATCAGAATATGATTCTCCGGTTACTGGACTTGCAGGAGGCAGTGATTTGACTGGGTCTATCGCGGGAGTGGACTAATTATTTCCGCTGTGCTCCAATCGAATTGGTAGCTTGAGGGTGTTTTGGCTGGGCCTGTCACAGGGGCGGGAGATGGACCAAGAAGCTGACTGGTCCCGGAGCGATGTCTTGGCACGGACGATTCTTATAGATCGCGATGACAACCATTAACTGAAAGAAGAAGAACGAGCCGAACAAAGGTTGTCGATCTCTCTTTTATGGCGCTGTAGCCACTCGCGAATTTCGTTGTAACGCCAAAGAGCCACAGCCGGAAGGAAGTTAATTGCCAGAAGTGTGATAATGAGGCGAGAAATATCAACACGTGTCTCACGCGTGCTGCTTTGCAGAACGGACTGTTCAAATGCGCCCTTGTTCCTCCACTGGGCGGCCTCACCTTGACGGGTGGGCAGCTTTTCGAGCATAGGAGGCATAAAGAGGACTAACGCCGTAAATCCTATAATCCACGCCCATAGGAACGCTCTCATGACCGAGCTCGCGATAGTCCAAGGACGGTTAACGTGGCGGATTGGAGCTTGAGCTTCTTTTCGATAGCTCCTTGCAGAACCTGACGTGCATCAAGACATGGATCAATCCGCCGGGGAAGCGTCTGAATATCCAACGTCACAATAGGTTTTTGAATGGCTGTCGAGTAGCTCGGCGTTGATGACACGGTGGTAAAAGTGTTGGCATTGTATGCGCCATAGGCGCTGGCATACACGGTTCGTCCAATTGGGTAGGCGGTGGCGCGACCGTAGCCAGTCCCATAAGTGTTGCTGGTCGCAAACGTCTGGCCAGGGATAAGGACATTGATCGTCCTAACGTCTGTATCCCCACCGAGAACGCGGAAATAGTCTCGCCCATTTTGGACTGTAAGCTCAGCCGCGCGGACTAGAGCGTAGTAATCAACCGCGCTCTTGTGAATAAAGCCATTCCCGTCGAAGACGATACGGAAAACATCATTCTGAATGCGCACGTCGGAGTATCCTCCCGCGATCTGATGAGGCCCATATGGCGTGGCACAACCAGCCAGCATGACGAAGGCGAAGAGTGTAAGAGCGGGTAGGGTTTTCATTGCTGGAGGCGGCGATGATCTGGGCTATTCGGTTACTACGCGTCGGCGGCGAATGTTTGCGAAAAATACCTCGAGAAATGAATAACTATCCAATTGCCAGGGCGTTGCATAGGTCGATCTTGGCTTGCCTTTTTGCTGCCGCTCGTCATCGAATAGGCCAAGTGAAGCACTTGCTCCTCCCTATCATTCTGTTGGCCGCGGCTTACTGCCAGGCAGCACCCATTTTGCCAGAGGAGGCAAAGAATCACGTCGGAGAGAACGTTAGCGTGCGCGGCCTTGTCGAGCAGGTGAGCGTCTCCAAGAAGGGCCACGCTTTTCTAAACTTCGGCGGACGCTATCCAAATCAGATCTTCACAGGGTTCGTGCCAGCTGAGCATGTCAGCGACGTCGGAGGAGAGAATTACTTGCATTCCTTGGCCGATAACCCGGTCACAATTACCGGCAAGATTGAGCTGTATAAGGGTAAGCCAGAGATCGTGATTTCGTCGCCGTCTCAGATCGTCAAAGAGTGAACACGCCATGGAGGGGAGATCCCCAGATACCGACCAGCGGAGCAAACCAACTCGTCGCCAAGGTCTCGCGCCTCTACGCCGAAGCCATCCCGGATGATCAGCTTGCGCTGCGAGTCTGGATGCGAGACATCATCTTGGGCCGGAAGGTGGGAAGCGCGAGCACGGCGCGGGCAGGGAGGGCCGAAAAGCGGATGGTAGAGGCGTGTGAACGTCGAATCCTTGAATTCCCGTTAGCCATGGACGCGCGCGAGGTTGCGAAGGAACTTAAACGCGAGGGTTGGTATGCTTGGGGGGCAGATTACGCAACTATTATTGCTCGGATCGAGCGCTTGCGAGCAAAAGCGGGGACCTGAGGAAGCAAATATGTCTACTCGATACACTGAGGCAGGGGTGGGACTTGCTTATATAACCCCACTGGGGGGAACTCGCTGGGCTACCCGGTGGGAGTGCCGGACTGTTACGGCCCTAGAGAATCCAAAGATGACATCCACTGGCTCTCCAGGCAGGTCCTCTAAGAGATTGCACCATCGCTCTCACGAACCTGGGCTTCCTCTGCGAAGGAGAACCTACTACTTGCTCTATCCCCTTTCCCTCTTTTTTGCCAACTTGTGTCCTCCGCCATCGCCCTTACCGGAGCCTGCAGATTGCGATTTTTTCGGCTCGGACATATATGCCGCTCAGAGTTTTGCGGTGACCCTCCCGGGCGAAGCCCAGACCCAGCCTGACCCCCGCCGCACGCCCCACCACGCCTCCGGATTGAGAGCTGCATACTTTATTCGCACCATAGAACATTTTTCCGTCTTCGGACTGAACGTATATTATGGCGTTTTCAATGTGGCCCCCGAGTTGGTTCCCGATCGCCGCCGAATACCCTGAAGCCTCGGAAGGACTCAACTTAAAAGTCGCTCCTGTGTCCAGTTTGCAGGACAAAGACCCATCTGGGCCGGCCTCAATCTGTGCGGTTGCGTTCCTGACGGTCACCTTTCCCTGAGTACGCCTGCAGTGAAGAGGTTCCAATTGCCAATGAGTGTCTGGGTTGCCATAATGTAGTTGTTTCGTTCGAAGTGGAGCGGTGCATTTTAGACATGTCTTTCTCACCTTCCCTGGGCGAAGTTGTTTGTCTCAAGGCGATTCATATGCCTCCTCGCTTTTGTAGTCAAGCTTCCTTTTTGCTGTGCCGCTTCAGTCGGAATGTCCTAAACGGGACGATCTGTTAAGCTACTTTTCCTCGACAGAGGAAGAGCAGCATGGAGAGAAGACAGCGCAGACAACTCCCTCGAAAAAAGCGAATGCGCCGAAAGAGATCATGACCAACCTCCCGGCGCATTGCTTCGCCAAGGAGAAAGAAATCTGACTCCTTAGCTTCAACTGGAGAGCTTAGCTTTATCTTGCTTTCCGAGCAAGCCTTCTCATCCTTTGCCTTTCCACTGCCTGCCTCTTGGTTCTGAGCTTCTCCGGTGACTCTGCCTCTGCGTCTCCCTCTGGCTGGAAATCGGGATCGATCTTGCTGAGCCATTGAGGATCACTGATCCTTCCCGGCCAAGTCGCCAGATCTTGGAGCATCTGGTGAAGCTTGGTTTCGGATGATCCCGGCCACCTCCTGTTCGCCTTTGCCCAGATGCCTTGGCAACGTGTGCGCCAGTGCCAGAATCTGCTGCCTCAGACCGGTCAAAAGGAAGCTCATTTGCAATCCGAGCATTCGCTTTTCCAGCAATTCGCTTCTGCGTGCTGCCTGCTCCATCTCCTCTTTTTGGATGGAGAGTGTCAATTTTCTGTTTCTAGCATGAATCTAGGTGCGAGTCAGTTCCTGATTTTCATCCCGCTCTAAGCGTTGACCGGAAAGTGCCTTTTTTGCTCTGACACCACTGATTCCCTGTGTTGGATGCATGGCCATAGTGCCAAGTTTACTCCAGTGGCCTAAGCTTTGGCAGTCAGGAAGCCAAAAGGTCGAAAAATCAGTGCGATTCCGGGCCGTACCGCTGCGCACTAGGGCAAACATTTGCCGACAGGACCCAATAGGTGGCCCCTTAGCCAGCACCTGACATGTCCTCACCAAGGATCTCGCCTGACGTGATGTGAGTAAGGGTTCAAGTGCTCTGCCCAGCCTTAACATCTCAGACTGTTAGGTTCGTTTGCAGTGTAGTGTAGTTGTTCTGGATAGCTTGCTTGCATGGTTTAAGCTTGACAGGCTAATGGCCTCTGTGGCAGAGTGCTTAGACTTGCGAATGAAGACCTCCCCTACGTCTGCCAAACCTAAACCCAAGCCTCAGCCTCCTGATCCCTTGGCCCAGATGAGGGATGATCCCCGCTTCCTGACTTTCCTTGCCGGTGTGGCTGGAGGTGCGCTCTGCCAGTTCGAAGTGTATCTGAACTGATCAGATAGATTATGATGGCGGCAAAGTGTTGGATGTCCTCCATAATCATGGTGATGGAGAGGATAAACGGTGGAGCAGCAAGCCAACCGCATCTGGACCATGGCTACGCTTCACTATAGCGGCTCATTGCGATCGAGGATGATGAAACGTCCCAAATTCACCAAGGAATGCTAAGCCCAGCCACACTTCCCGAGTACTTAAACCTTGCCCAGCATGAGCAAGGTCACACTCTCAGTATTCCCTTTGACACCTACCGGTCCTTGGCTCGCTGTGCCTTGAACGTCACCCGAGACATCGATCACCTGATGGCAGTTTACCGGTCGCCAGAGAGAGAGGCTGTGCTCTCGATATTTTTTTGTGCGCATCTTTGCCTGACCGGTCCGGTGCAAGCCCAACGAGGCAGTCTACATCAGACAGCCTCAGGCGACTTTCAGCAGGCAGGCAAAACCAACAAGAGAGGTTCTTTGCCTCTCATCTTTTCGAGGAGACCAACCACTATGGTTTTCGACTAGCCAAAAATCAACCGGCAAAGTGTTAACGACTTTCCACGTCCTGCGCGGTGACAATATCATCGGCAGCGTCAACGTCCCCAACGAAGGAGGTGCCTCATTTTCTTCGCCATTGGGGGGGGCGCCATCCGCTGACTCTCCGCCACCACGCTAGCCGCAAGCTGCTTTGGTTGGCCCATGCGCGCGGCGCTCATCTCTGCGTAGCCGGTGCGCTAGAATCCAATGAAACTGGACAAATTCCTACTTCTCCCATAGCCACGGCTGGCAAATTCCGGAATTGACATAAACACACTAATCACACTTCAATCCCAACAATGCGAATTCGAAACAACGCTACCCAAATCCCTTATAGATATGTCAGACGTATCAAAAGAGAAAAAACTCACGTTGGCACTCCTTGCCGCTTTCACAACCGGTTGATTGTGCCATCGGGTCTAGCGGAGACTTTCATCATAGCAGATGGTGACGTGGCGGCGCTGAAGGCGGCCATCGCCTCGGCGAACGCCAACGGCCAGGATGACACGATCGATCTGGCGCTCAATGGCACTTACATTTTAGCTTCGGTGGACAACTTCTTTAACGGCGCTAACGGCCTTCCGGTAATCGCGGACGACAGCGGAACCCAGTCGTTATCAACGGCCACGGTTCTATCATCGAGCGCTCTACCGACTTCACTCCAGGTTTCAGGATCCTGCAGATCGGTCCGGCGCCAATGTTGCGATCAATGACATGACAATCGCCCATGGCAAGGTGGATGACTTTCCCTCACGCGGCGGCGGCATCTTCAGCGACAACGGCACATTGGGCATCAACAACTGCACCATTAGTCAGAACGAAGCCGCATTCGGGGGTGGCATCGATCCTTGGGTAATGCGAGGCTAACCGTCACAAACTCTACGTTTGAAGGAAACACAACAGGGGGGGCTCACCTCCCTAATGGCGCCGGCATTTACAGCAATGGCAGCTTTGGTGGCAACGCGACGCTGAGCGTCACCAACAGCAATACGATGAATGAGTAAATGTGACAACAACAGGGCCATTGTTTTTCATGTGGCCGCGAACCTGGCCCCATAGATTCCCGCGAGGATCTGAGATGGAAAAGCGGACCAGCTCTCCCTACCCGCGGCGCGACCGGCCGGTGCTGGCCGTGATCGGTATCGTGCTCATCGCGGCCACGGTGCTCTTCTTCCTGCGGGACCGCGAGCACGAGTGGCGCTATTACCAGTACGAGTTCCGACGGCTGGTCGGGGAGAAGTTCGGGGCGGAAGGGCCGGAAGACGTCCCTCGCGGGATGCAGCAGGTCTGGGTGCCTTCGCTCGGACGCGCCGACCGCTGCGTCACCTGCCACCAGGCCACGGCCTGGAAGGGATTCGAGAGCGCGAGAACCCCCTGGAAGACACATCCCCCCGCGATCCTGAAGAGCCACTCTCCCGAGAAGTTCGGCTGCACGGCCTGCCACGGCGGTCAAGGCTGGGCGGTGGACGTGGAGCCGGCGCATGGACCGGTCGAGCACTGGGAGCAGCCCGTCCTCGGCGCGGCGCTCGGCGAGGCCTATTCGGTCGTGGAGGGCAAGGCCGCCCTCATGCAGATGAACTGCAACGTCTGCCACCGCTACGACCGCGAGACGAAGGGCGCGGACTTCATCAACGTCGGCAAGAAGCTCGTGCAGGAGAAGGGCTGCCGCGCCTGCCACGTGATCAATGGCCGCGGGGGCACGATCGGCCCCGATCTGTACGCTGGTGGGGGACAAGGCCCCCGAGCAGTACGACTACGGGCGGCTCTCCGGGCAGAAGACCTCCTTCGCCTGGCACGTCGCGCACTTCAAGGACCCGCGCGCTCTGGTGGAGGACACCGTGATGCCGAACTTCCACCTGACCACCAAGGAGTCCCAGGCCCTCTCCATGCTCGTGCTGTCCTGGCGGAAGGCCCCTGTTCCCGCGGAGTTCGTGGCGGGGACGCCGCGGAGCGACCCCCAGACCGCGCAGGAAAGGGAGGAGGAGCGCAGATGAAGGAGGGTCCGGGCGCCTGGTTCGTGAAGACCGGCTGCTTCGTCTGCCACTCGATCTCCTCCCTGGGGGTGAAGAGCCCGGCGCCAGATCGGTCCCGACCTCTCCACGGCGGTGGAGGACACCCAGACCCGCTTCGGGCGCACGGTGGACGACTTCCTGCGCGAACCCACCGGGACGATGTCGGTGGTGCTCTCCCGCCAGATCGTCCTCACCCCGGAGCAGAAGGCGACGGCGGTGGAGAAGCTGCGTGAGGCCTTCGCGGAGCACCAGCGGCAAAAGGGCGGCCGAGAAGAAAGGCCCCGGCCAGTCCTGGACCGGGGCGACCACGACTCGATCCTATCAATGAAGAAGGAGAAAGCCATGATCGCGAAACGCAACGGGGTGGTCCTCTGGAGCGTCCTGGGCGTAGCCGCCCTGGGCCTCCTCTCCGGTCGCTGCGCGCCCAGCGCGCCCAAGGGGGCGAAGAAGGCGGCGGGGGTCTCCGACCTCGCGGTGGCCGCGCAGAAGACGTACGTGGCCCCCGGGGACCTCGACGAGTACTACATGTTCGCGTCGGGCGGGCACTCCGGCCAGGTCTACGTCTACGGCGTGCCCTCCATGCGCCACATCTCGACCATCCCGGTCTACACGCCCTACCCGGCCACCGGCTACGGCTTCGACGACGAGAGCAAGGCCATGCTGGGCGGCCTCACCTGGGGCGACGTGCACCACCCGTCGCTCTCCGAGACGAACGGGGACTACGACGGGCGCTGGCTGTTCGTCAACGACATGAACGGCCGCGTGGCCCGGGTCGACCTGCGCGACTTCAAGACCAAGCAGATCCTCGGCCCCATCCCCAACGTCTCCGGCAACCACGCGTCGCGCGTTCGTGACCCCCAACACCGAGTACGCGGTCATGGCGCTCGCGCTTCTCCATCCCGATCCCGAAGGGGACGGTCGCGTCCGATCGAGAAGTACGCGACCGACTACAAGGGCGTCGTCGCCGGGATCAAGATCGACCCCACGACCGGCCAGATGTCGCTGGGCTGGGAGATCCTGATGCCGCCCTTCGACTACGACCTGGGCGACGCCGGCAAGAAGGTCTCCGACGGCTGGGTGTTCTTCACCTCGTACAACACCGAGCGCGCCACCGGCAAGCTCGAGGTCACCGCCACCCAGAAGGACCGTGACTACATCGCCGCCATCGACTGGCGCGCCGCGGAGAAGGCGGCGGCGGAGGGCAAGGGCGACACGATCGGCGGGGTGAAGGTGCTCGATCCCGAAGAAGGTCCCCGGGCATCGTGTACTTCATGCCCTGCGGCAAGTCGCCGCACGGCGTCGACGTCTCGCCCGACGGCAAGTACGTCATCGGCTCCGGCAAGCTCCAGGGCGTCACCACCGCCTTCAACTTCGAGAAGGTCCAGACCGCGATCCGCAACAAGGACTTCACCGGCGAGGAGGACGGCATCCCCGTCCTCAAGTACGAGTCGATCAAGGACGCCGAGGTCCCGGTGGGCCTGGGCCCGCTGCACACCCAGTTCGGTCCGGACGGCTACGCCTACACCTCGCTCTTCGTGGACAGCGCGATCGCCAAGTGGAAGCTCGGGACCTGGGAGGTCGGTGGACAAGGTCCCGATGTCACTACTCGATCGGACACCTGACCGCGGCCGAGGGCGACACCGTGAGCCCGGACGGGAAGTACCTGGTCGGCCTCAACAAGCTCTCGCACGGGCGGCACCTGTCGGTGGGCCCGTCGCAGCCCGAGTCGTCGCAGCTCGTGGACATATCCGAGGAGAAGATGAAGCTCGTCTACGACGCCTTCACCGAGCCCGAGCCCCACTACGCGCAGATCATCAAGGCGGACAAGCTCAAGCCGATCGAGGTGTACCCCAAGGAGGAGAACAAGCACCCCCTCGCCATCTGGGACGTGAAGGACGCAGGGGTCAGCCGGCAGGGCAACAAGGTCACGGTGAAGATGGTGGCGGTACGGTCCACCTTCACCCCCACCGCCGTGGAGGTGCAGGAGGGCGACCTCGTGACCGTGGCCATCACCAACATCGAGCAGACCACCGACGAGCTGCACGGCTTCGGCCTCCTCGACTACAACATCAACATCGTGGTGGACCCCGGAGAGACGAAGACCGTGACCTTCAAGGTCGACAAGAAGGGCGTCTTCCCCTACTACTGCACGAACTTCTGCTCGCGCGCTGCACCAGGAGATGCAGGGCTACCTGGTGGTCAAGCCGCGCGGTAGGCCGGCCCACGGACGGCGGGCCCCTGCGGCTGCCGTCCATCGCCTGGGAGAGCGTCATGCGTTCGTGGATCGAAGAGCAACCGCTTCCTGGAGCTGCCGCTCGGCGTGCGGCCGCGCGCTGCTGCTCATCCTGGCCTTTCTCCTGCTCGTCCCCAGCTACCTCGTCCCCCTCTACGACATGACGATGTTCGCCCCCCAGTATCCGGAGGGCCTCCGGCTGCACATCTACAGCTACAAGCTCGACGGCGGCAACCGGGGCCAGGACGTCAAGGAGATCAACGTCCTCAACCACTACATCGGGATGCGCGACCTCACACCGACGAGTTCTCGGAGTTCAAGTGGATGCCGTTCGTGATCGGCGTGCTGGGCCTGCTCTTCCTGCGCACCGCCGTGCTCGGCAAGATGAGCCACCTCGTGGACGTGCTCGTGCTCTACCTCTACTTCGGCCTCTTCTCGCTCTGGTCCTTCGCCTACAAGATGTACTGGTACGGCCACAACCTCCTGCCCACCGCCTCCGTCAAGGTTGATCCCTTCATGCCCCCCCTCTTCGGCTACAAGAAGCTCGCGAACTTCGAGGTCTACGCCTACCCCGCGCTCGGCTCCTACGCGCTGGGAGCGGCGGCGGTGGCGCTCGCACTGGCGCTCTTCCTGACCTGGCGCGAGCGCGCGAAAAGCGGCCCGTGACCCATGCTCCTCGCCCTCATGCTCCTCGTCGCCGGAGAGGGCGAGGGCACGCCGCCGGCCGCCCGGCCGAGCTCGAGGGACGCTCCCGCCGCCCAGACCTCGCCCCTGCAGGCTCGCGTAGACGCCGCCGGCCCGGAGACACGATCGAAATCCCGCCCGGAGAATACGTGGGCGATCTCGTCATCGACCGCCCGGTGCGCCTCGTCGGAAGGGGGTGGCCGCGCCTCGTGGGCTCGGGAGCGGCAGCGTCGTCCGCGTCCGGGCCGACGACGTGACCCTCGAAGGCTTCGACGTCGACGGGCGGCGGGCGGGGACCTCGGACGCGACACGGCGGGGATCCACGTGGCGGCGTCGCGCGCAACGATCCGCGACTGCCGGATCACGCGGTCGCTCTTCGGCGTCTACCTGCGCGAAGCGCAGAGGCCACGGTCGAGCGTGCTCGATCCGCGGCATCCCCGGCCGCGACGCGGGGGAGAAGGGCTCGGGGCATACACGTCTGGAACACGGGAGGGCTTCCGCTTCGAGGGGGAACGAGATCGTGGACGTCGCGGGACGGCTTCCACATCCAGTCGTCGTCGCGGGGGCGACAAGAGCGGCAATCGAGGCGCGCGACCTGCGCTACGGGCTGCACTACATGTTCTCGGACGACAACACGTTCGAGGACAACTCGTTCGAGAACGGGGCGGCGGGGACCGCCATCATGTACTCTCGGCGGATCGTCTTCCGGAGGAACCGCTTCCTCCACAACCGGGGGTTCGCCTCCGTGGGCCTCCTCTTCAAGGCCTGCGACGACGTCCTCGCCGAGAGCAACCTCGTGGCCGACAACGCGCGGGGGATCTTCCTCGGGGCTCGTACGGAAACGTGTTCCGCGGCAACGTGGTCGCGGAGTCGGACGTCGGCGATCGTCCTCTACGACTCCGGCGGAAACCGCTTCGAGGGGGAACTCCTTCGTCGGGAACATGACACCCTCTGAGCCTGGTGGGCCGGGCGAACCGACACCGCTTCGCGGGCAACTACTGGTCGGACAGCCCGAGCTGGACCTCGACGGCGACGGCATCGCCGACCGGCCCTATAGGCTTTCAGCAGCGTTGTTCGATCACTTCCGCGGAAACCTCACCGCGGCCGACCTCATGTCCGACGGCTCGCCGGCGCGCGCCCTCGCCGCGGCGGAGGGCGCGTTTCCCGTTCTGAGCCGGTGCCGGCTTGTGGACGCCGCCGCCTCGCGCGTGCTCCGGCTCTCCCCGAGGTTCCGAGCCCCGCGGCCGGCGGCACGCCGAGCCGCCCGCTCCGACCCTGCCGCGGCGCTGGGGCATGCTCGGCGCAGGCAATCTCGCCGCCTGCCCTCTCGGAGCCGTCCCATGATCCCTTCGCGGCCTTCACCAACGGTACGGCGCGCACCGTGCCGTGGTCGCCCTCACGTCCAGATCGCCCGGGGGAAGCCGTCGCCCTCATCGGCCCGAACGGTTCCGGCAACACGACCTCGCTCAAAGCGGCGCCGGGCTGCTGTCCGACCGACCACGCGGCGGTCTCCTGGGATCCGGACGGCCTGCCACCCGACTCCGCCGGCCGCCGCATGTCCTTCATTCCGCAGCGCGTGGCGTTCCCGGAGCCTCTCACCGGACGCGAGGTGTGAGTTTTTTCGCTCGCTGCGCGTGGCGCTCCCACTGTAGCGGCGCGGACGCAGGCGGTGCTGAAGTTCGCCTCCCTGAACGGCGTCGGGGCGACCGGTGGTGGGGATGTACTCGGGAGGCATGGTCCAGCGACTCGGCCTGGCCGTCGACTGCTTCCCCTCAGGTCCCGGTGCTCCTCCTCGACGAGCCCACCGCCGCCCTCGACCCCGACGGGCTCCCCGCGTTCTACGGGCTCGTGCCGACCAGAGGAAGGAGAAGGCCGGACTGTCCTCTCTACCTCGCATCAGCTCCCCAGCAATACGCGAAAAAAAAAAAAAAAAAAAAAAAAAAAAAACCCGGCGGATTGCTTTAATGAGGCGCCAATGAAGGGTGAGGGGGCGAACGGCGAGGGGCCAACGGCGGGTCGGCTACACCGCGGGTCACGTCGTCGTGATGACGAGGCGCCAGCCGCCGTCTGACCGCCGGCGACCCCGGATGCGGGCCGGCTGCGATGGAGGGCTGGCCCGGCGGTAGCGAGCATGACATCGACGAAGCCCCCGACGAGTCCGGAGCTGCTCAGCCGGGCTGGCCGAGCCGGAGACGCCGCACGTCGAGCACGTTCCCATCAAGAAGCGGGGCTTCGGCAAGCGGGTAGAGCCCGCAGTCTACCAGGGCACCTGATCAGCGGCGGCGGCCCGCGTCGATACCGTCGACGACCGCCGCCACAGGGCGAAGAGCAGCGCCCCGGAGACCACGGCCGAGCCCACCTGAAGCAGCGTGAGCAGCAACGGCTGGCGCAGGCCGTCGACCAGACCCGGGATGCCGATCACCAGCGCGGTGAAAGGCGAGCAGGGTGAGCAGCACGCGGGCCCAGCGGGCGCGCCGGCCAGGAGAGAAGGCCAGCAGCGCGAAGAGAGCCGCTCGGGCCGCCCCACCCAGGGCAGTGCTGAGGACGTACTGCGCCTCGGCGTCCCGCCTCGCGGCCACGGTGTCGGGCTCCGCGGAGCCACAGCAGCACCAGGTCACGCGAGAACAGACCGAGGATGGCGGTCGCCACGCTGAGGGCCACGAGGCTCCACGTCAGGGCGAGTGCCCGGTCGATCGATCGGTCGCGGCGCCTGTGGGGGTCCCGCCGCCTCACGGCTCGGTGCCCCGTTCCCACCACTCGCCTCCTCCCCGCGGTCCACCGCGACGGCCCGCGACACACACCCATGGGCTGTTGCGAAGGTCGCGGCCGCGGACTGGTGCCGCTCGGTTCGTTGACACATCCACCGGGCGCGCCGCAAGACTCCACGCACCCGGTCCCGCTGGTCGGGTGACCCCACCCTCGGGAGAGAAGACCCATGAAACCCCGCACGCGCGTCTGGCTGTTCTCCGTTCTCGCCGTCGCGATGGTCGTCGGGGCGGGGATGTCGGGAGGGGCTGGGGCGGCGGTTCCGAGCCGGGCCCAGGAGCTGCGACGGCACGGTGGGCCTGGTTCATCCGCTCCAGACCGAGTCCACCGGACTGTGGCGCCGTGAGGCGCACCCCCAACCCAGGACGGCCGCACCACCTACTACATCGACGAGGGGGAGCCGGGGCAGCGCGCCGTCGGTCTTCAATTCCGGGCAGGGACCAGCTGGAGGTGTTCCAGCTCACCGAAGTCCGCGAGGCTGCGCCAGCAGCTGGGGCTGCGGGTGATCTCGGCGAGCGCAACGGCTTCGGTGAGTCCGCGCTCGATCTGAGCCTGGGCTACGACGACTACGTGGCCGAGGTCCTGGCCGTGCTGGACCATCTCGGGGTCGACGACTTCGCGGTCATGGCGATCTCGGCGGTGGTGCGTACGCCGGCGACCGTGCCGCCGCCGTGCCCGATCCGTGGACTCCCTCCATGCGGCTGCGGCGAGCCCGCTCACTTTGCCCACGCGCACCCCGCCGAGCAACTGCCAGCGCACGTCGGAGGAGCGCAACGCAGCAGTACCCGCCACTGGTCCGACCACCCCAAGGAGCGGCGGGCTATCCAAGCGGGGTCACCGGTGCTGGCGGTGCCGGGATGGCAAGACGCGGCGGCGGCCGACGGTCACCCGCTCCTTCACGTGGGCGGTCAGCTCGGTGACCCCAGCGCCCGAGCCATGAGGGCACGCCGCCCTGCGGCGCCGACGCCGTCGCCGACACCTCCGTGGTCACTGCGCCCACCCACCCGGACCGGCGGTGCCGACACCGTGGTGCCGGTCGCGGCCATGGGGCAGTGGGAGGCGGCCCTGCCGACGCGGACTCCGCTACGGTCTACCCTGGCGAGGGGCACTGTGCAGTACCGGCACTGGACCAGATCCTCGGCGGACACCGCCGGGCACGGCGATGACACGGCGCTGGTGCTGCCACGTCCGCAGCCGCCTCGTGCCCGATGCCAAGGCGCAGCGCTACCTGGACCGGGCGCCAGTTCGGCATCTGCGCGTGGAGGCCGCGGGGCAGTAGGAACCCGCTGCCGCGGTGACCCCTGCGGGGTCTCGAGGGGCCTGCACTGCGGGCACGGCCGGCCATCCGGGTTGAGAGGACCCGAGTTTTGCCAGACCCCGGGGCGTCCGGACCATGGGCGCTTGGTGTGTCCAGGCGCACCCCTCGCCGGTCGGGACGGCTGGCGGCGCCGACGCGCCCCGGCAGGCGCTGACCAGCGAGGCGATGTCCGGTGGATTCGATGAAGGAGACCGCGGTGTACGCGATCGTGCGCAGTGGCAGCAAGCAGCAGAAGGTTGCCGTGGGCGACGTGATCGAGATCGACAAGGTCGAGACCGCCTGCGAGACCCTGACCCTCCCGGTCGTCATGGTCGTGGACGGCGCCAGCGTCGCGGACGCGCAGGCGCTCGAGTCGGCGGCGGTGACCGCCGAGGGTGCTCGGCGCCTGGATGTTCGAGATCGTGATCGTGAAGTACAAGAGCAAGACCGGCTACAAGAAGCGCCAGGGCCACCGCCAGAAGTACACCCAGGTCAGGGTGACCGGGATCTCCGTCTGACCGGAGGGGGTCGGCCAGGGCACCGGCCACCGGCCCGGCCCAGAGCCGGGCACCCGATACTGGACATCACCACCTGGATCGCCGCGCGGCAGCGGCGGACCCGGCAGCGAGGATACCGTCATGGCACACAGAGGCGGCGCGCGGCGTCGTCGAAGAACGGCCACTCGACGACGTAGCTCGGCGGAGCGGTACGGCGGCCAGGTCGTCAACGCGGGGGAGATCATCGTCCGGCAGCGCGGCACGCACTTCCACCCCGGCAGCGGGGTTGGCCGCGGCGGCGACGACACACTGTTCGCGCTGGTCGCCGGCTCGGTGCAGTTCGGCAGGCGGCGGGGCCGCCGGGTGGTCAACGTCGTCCCGGCCGAGTGACCGGGCCGCTCCACCAAGCTCAGCGTCCCGAGGGCGCCCCTGACCCGAGTCGTGCCGGTCCGGGGCGCCCTCGGCGCATGTCGAGAGGAATCCCATGGCCGTCCCGTCGTTCGTCGACCGGGTGACCCTGCACGTCTGGCGGGCCGGGGGCGGGACGGCGTGGCGTCGGTGCACCGGGAGAAGTTCAAGCCGCTCGGCGGCCCGGACGGCGGCGGCCGGGCCGGGCCCGGCCACTCCCCGGCCGCACCCCGCCGTCACCACCCTGATCGACTACCACCAGAGCCCGCGACGCCGCGCCAGCCACGGCGGGCACGGAGCCGGCTACAAGTCCGGTGCGCGCGGCGTGGACCTGGTCCTGCCGGTGCCGGACGGAACGCTGGTGCGGGACCGTTCCGGCACCGTGCTCGCCGACATGGTCGGCGCGCGGGCACCGAGCTCGCGGGTGGCTGCTTTGCGGCGGCTCGGGGCGGGCGGCAACGTCCGCTTCCTGGCCTCGGCCAGGCGCAAGGCGCCGGGGTTCGCCCTGCTCGGCGAGCCGGGTGAGGAGCGCTGAGCTACGTTCTCGAGCTGAAGGTCGATCCTGCCGATGTGGGGCTGGTCGGCTACCCGAGCGCCGGGAAGCTCCTTAGTGGTCGCCTGCGATCTCCCCGGGCCCGGCCCGAGATCGCCGACTACCCCTTCACCTTACGCTCGGCGCCCACCTCGGCGTGGTCCGAGCCGGGGATGTCACGTTCACTGTCGCCGACGTTCCGGGGCTCATCGAGGGCGCCAGGGTGCGGAGGGCCGCGGCCTCAGACTTCTACGTCTCCCGCGCCACACGTCGAAGCGCTGCGCCGCGCTGGTTCACGTTGTCGACACCGCCACTCTCCGGAGCCGGGCTGTCGCCCCTGCAGACGACGAGGGGAGCACTCTATCGAGGCGCGAGCTGAAGGAGGGCGACGGCGGCCTCGTAAGGACCGGCCCCTCTGGGCTCGCGTGGGCCAACAAGGGCGGACATGCCCTTTACTGCGGGCTGTTTATGATCCTGGCCGGCGGTCGTCGAGGACCTGCGCAACCGCTCGGCGACCCGGGCTTCTCTCGTCGGCCGTGGCCGGGTTCGGGGCTGCGCGAGCTGATGTTCGCCATGGCCGAGCTCGTGATCGGCGGCGCGGTGCGGTCCGCTCTCCCACGGGGCTGCCCCGGAACGTATCGTGATCCGGCCACTTCGCGGCGGACCGGGCCGCGACGACTTCGCGGTGCGGGCCACGGCGGAGGGGCTTTGGCGGCCGGGGGTGAGAAGCCGGAGCGCTAGCTCCTGGCAGACCGACTTCGCCAACTACGAGGCCGTCGGCTACCTGGCCGACCGGCTGCAATCGGCTCGGGGTCGAGGACCGGCTGCTGGAGCTGGGGCGGCCTGAGGGCGACGCCGTCCTGATCGGCCCCCCGGAGAGCGCGGTCGTCTTCGACTTCCGGCCGGGCATCGGGCCGGAGCCGAGATCCTCGGCCGCCGCGGCGAGGACCAGCGCTTCGACGAGTCCCGCCCCGCCCGCTGTCGCCGGCGCGACATCGACGCCGCCATGCCCGACCGCGGCGGGCCGAAACCCGGGCCGACGTGGCCCCGCCGGGACCGGCCACGGGCCCCGGCAGTCCTACGAGGCGGTGCGAAACCGAGGACCCGGACTGGGCCGAGCGAGCCCCGGTGACACGGCCGGCTCGGCGATAGGACGGCCCGGCGCGCCGGTCGGTCAAGGTCGGCTCGTCGTCGCTCACGACGGCCGCCGGCGGCATCGATCCCGACCGGGTCCGTGCGGCTGGTCGAGGCCCTGCGCCGGCGGCCCGCGGAGGGGCCGAAATCGTGCTGGCCTCCTCCGGTGCGATCGCCGCGGGCCTCGCGCCGCTCGGGCTCCGCGGCGGCCCGCGCCCTGGCCGCCCAGCAGGCCGCCGCCTCGGTCGGGCAGGGCCTGCTCGTCGACCGCTACACCGAGGAGCTGGCCAGCCACGGGGTGTCGCCGGACAGGTCCTGCTCACCGACGACGACGTGACCGCCGCGCCCACTACCGCAACGCCTACCAGACCTTCGCCAAGCTGCTCGAGCCGGCGTGCTGCCGATCGTCAACGAGAACGACACACGTGGCGACGACGCGAGATCCGGTTCGGCGACAACGACCGGCTGGCGGCGCTGGTCGCGACCTGGTCACGCCGACCGCTGGTGCTGCTCTCCGACGTGACGGCCTGTACGACGCCACCCGGTACGGAGAAGCGCCGCTGTCCCGGAGGTCGCGGCGGGCGAGGACGTGGACCGCGTGCGGGTCGGGCCGCGCCGGCGACGGCCGGGGTCGGTACGGGCGGGATGCAGACCAAGCTGGAGGCGGCCCGCATCGCCACGGAGGCCGGGATCCCGGTGGTGCTCACGCGGCCGACCAGGTCTCGGCGGCGCTCGCCGGTGGCGCCCGTCGGCACCCTGTTCCACGCCACTGGGCGGCGCCGTCCACCCGGCTGCTGTGGCTGGCGCACGCCACCGAGCCAAGGGCTCGGTGGTGCTCGACGCCGGTGCGGTCCACGCCGTGGCCGACCGCCGGGCCTCGCTGCTCGCCGCCGGGGTCACCGGGGTCACCGGGTCCTTCGTGGCCGGCGACCGGTGGACCTGGTGGGACCGGAGGGCCGGCCGTGGCCCGGGGCCTGGGCGAACTTCGACGCCGAGGAGCTGCCCGCGCTGCTCGGACGGTCCTCCCGGGACCTCAAGCACGCCCTGGCGGGTACGAGCGGGAGATCGTGCACAGAGACGACATGGTCCTGCTCGACCACGCCGGGCCGCGAGCGCGCCGCGCCGCCCGGGCGGTCCCTCGAGGATCCGCTGGGCACGGCCGACCGGACCGCGGGCGTACCCACTGCCGGCGACGCCGTACCCTGGGACGGCCATGCGCAACGCCCCCACGACCCGGACGTACCTCGACCACGCGGCGACGACCCCCATGCTGCCGAGGCCGTGGATGCGATGACCGCCCGGCTGGGCGGGGTCGGCAACCCCAACTCGCTGCACGCCTCGGGCCGCGACGCCCGGAGGGTCGTCGAGGAGTCGCGCGAGGCGATCGCCGGCGCGCTCGGTGCCCGCCCGCCGAGGTGGTCTTCACCTCCGGCGGCACCGAGGCCGACAACCTGGCCGTCAAGGGAGTGCTGGTCGCCGGACGGCCGACCCGGCCGGACCGGGATCCTCAGCTCCGAGCGTGGAGCACCACGCCGTCCTCGACCGGTGGGCTGGCTGGCCGACCATGAGGGCGCCGAGCGTGATCGCTGCCGGTGGACCGGCAGGGCCGGTCGACACCGAGGGGTGCGCGCGAGCATCGAGCGGGACCGGCAACTCCGTCGCCCTGGTCTCGCTGATGTGGGCCAACAACGAGGTCGGCACGCTGCAGCCGTGTCGCGAGGTCGTCGGATCGCCGCGGAGCACGGGATCCCGCTGCACAGCGACGCGGTGCAGGCCGTCGGCGCGGTACCCGTGGACTTCGGCCGGTCGGGGCTCGACGCGCTGACCGTCTACCGGGCACAAGCTGGGCGGTCCGTACGGCGTCGGCGCGCTGGTCGCCCGGCGCGAGGTCGAGGCCACCCCGCTGCTGCACGGCGGCGGCCAGGAGCGGGAGTGCGCTCCGGCACCCTCGACGCGCCGGCGATCGCCGGCTTCGCGGCCGCGGTGGAGCAGCGGTCGAAGCGCCGCCGGAGCCGCCGCCGGCTGGCGCGCTGCGCGACGGCCTGCTCGCGGCGTCGGGCCGCGGTCGCCCGGACGCGGTCGTCGAACGGGCACCCGGAGGCCCGCAGCGGCTGCCCGGCAACGCGCCACCTGACCTTCCCGGGCTGCGAGGGCGACTCGCTGCTCATGCTGCTCGACGCGCAGGGGTCGACGTGCTCGACCGGGTCGGCCTGCCAGCGCCGGCGTCGCCGCAGCCCCCACGTGCTGCTCGCGATGGGGTGCAACGAGGACGCACGCCCGCGTCTCGCTGCGGTTCCCCTGGGCGACCACCACGGCGGCGGACGTCGACGCCCTGGTCGCCGCCACTCGAGGCCGTGCGGCGGAGCGGGCCGCGCCGGGCCACCCGCGGGGCCGCCCGATGAGGGTCCTGGCCGCGCTGTCCGGCGGCGTGGACTCGGCCGTGGCCGCCGCGCGCGCCGTCGACGCCGGCCACGACGTCACCGGGGTGCACCTGGCGCTGTCGCGCGAACCCGCAGTCGCTACCGGTCCGGGGCGCGCGGGCTGCTGCACGATCGAGGACGCCCGCGACGCCCGGCGGGCCGCGGACGTGCTCGGCATCCCGTTCTACGTCTGGGACATGTCGCGAGGAGTTCGCCGCCGACGTCGTCGACGACTTCGTCGCCGAGTACGCCGCGGGCCGCACCCCCAACCCGTGCCTGCGGTGCAACGAGCGGATCAAGTTCGCGGCCGTCCTGGACCGGGCGCTGGGCGCTCGGGCTTCGACGCGGTGTGCACCGGGCACTACGCCCGGCTGGTCGGCCGCGCACGGGCCGTCGAGCTGCACCGGGCGGTCGATCCCGGCAAGGACCAGTCCTACGTGCTCGGGCGTGCTCGACGCCGACCAGCTGGCCCACTGCCTGTTCCCGCTCGGCGACAGCTGAAGGCCGACGTGCGCGCCGAGGCGGCGGCCCGGGGGCTGCGGTGGCGGCCAAGCCGGACAGCCACGACATCTGCTTCATCGCCGACGGCGACACGGGGGCTGGCTGCGCCGAGCGGCTGGGGCGGACCGGGTCCCCCGTCGGACGGCGACATCGTCGACGCCGCCACCGGCGAGGTGGTCGGCTCGCACGAGGGCACCTTCGCGTTCACGGTCGGTCAGCGGCGGGGGGTGCGGCTGGGGCATCATCCTGCCCCGGACGGTCTGTCCGCGGTTCGGTGCTCGACATCGAGCCGGTCTCGGGGACCGTCACCGTGGGTCCTCGCGAGCGGCTCGAGATCCGCCGGATTCATGGGGTGCGCAGCCGTGGTGCGGCGAGCGCGCCCGCAGGGCGCCCCGTCCGCCACCGTCCAGCCGCGCGCCCATGGGGCGGCGCACCGCGCCTCGGTGGCGGTCTCGGACGCTCGCGACGGGGACGAGGTGATGATCGACCTCCTGGAGCCGGCGTTCGGCATCGCTCCCGGGCAGGCCGCCGTGCATCTAGGATGGCACCCGCGTGCCCGGCGCCGCCACGATCGCCTCGACCGCCCCGGCCCCGGCCTGCGGGGACGGCGAACCTGGGTTCGCGGGGTTCGCCGGTGTGCCGGGGCGCAGGCCCCCATTCACGTCGCGGCACGTTCGGACCCTTCCCACCGCCTGGCGAGGGTCCGAACGTGCCGGATCGGACGGCGCCGAATCCTCGCCCCCGCGGTGCGCCACGACGTTCGGCCTGACGTGGCTCACGGTTTGGGTTCGAGTGAACCCGCAGCGCCCTGATCGCGGCCCGAAAACGAAGGCACGCCCACGGAGTCCGTCGGGGGCGCGCTGAGGGGTACCAGCCGGGGTGGCGAGGTCGTCCGTTCGGCGATCAGCCGGTGGACCCGTCGCCCTCGACCGGCGGGTCGGTCGGGGTCGGCGTGACCGGGCCCGGATCGGTCGGCCCCGTCGTGGGCCCGGCTCGAGCTCCTCGGTCGGCTGCTCCACCGGCGCGGGCTCCTCGGCGGGCTCCACGGTGACTCTCGGCGGACCAGCCGGCGGGCCTCGGTCGGCTCCTGGTCGGCTGCTCCTCGGGGCGTGTCGTTGCGGTTCTCGACCACGGTGCCCAGGCTGGTCCCTCCAGGGTGTCGTTGCCGGTGATGGACGACACCGGCTTGCCGCGATCGCCTCGACCAGGGTGAGGGCGCCCAGGGTGACGACGAACACCGCGGCGGCGCCGAGCGCCAACCGCTTCCACGGCAGGATGTGCGCCAGGACCGGCCGGTACCGGGCGGCCTCGAGGGTCATCACGGGGACGGACCAGGCGCCGGTCCCTCGTGTGGTGTGGGTCGGTCATCGCAGTGGTGGCCGCGCCGGCCGTCTTCGTTCCGGTCTCGGCAGTTCCGGTCTGGGCAGAGCCGGTCTGGTCGGCGGCCGAGTTGCAGTCATCACGCGGGACCAGCGCCTGGACGCCGCACGACGTTGCTCCCCTGCTGCAGGGAGTAGGTGTACATCGCGCTGCCGACCGTGCCGACGATGCTGGCGATGGCGGCCCCCATCAGGGTGCCGGAGACTCCCAGCCAGGTAGCCGCAGACGGCAGCTGAGACTGCTGCGGCGAGGGCGGATCCCGCCACCTGGGCGGTCGAGATGCCGAGCGCAGGCTGGGCCTCCTGGCCGGCATCAGCGCCCGGCGAGGCGGCGTCGTTGGCGGGCGGGACGATGGTCGTCGCCGCGTCGGCGACCGGCGTCGGCCTGGCCGACGGTGGTGGTCGTCATCGTCCCGGTGGTGGGCTGGTGGGTGGAGGGTGCTACTTCGGCGGTGCCATGGAGTGCGTGGTTCCCGTCGTGGTGGGTCGTCGTTGGCCAGGTATGACGCTTGGCCGGGCTCGGGCGGTTCCGGCGCGGGTGATCCGCGCCGCTGCTCGCGGGGTGGCAGGATGGGCGCTGGAGCCACCATCCTGGGGCGGGGGTCGATGCCGGGTGACGACGCGGCCGCGTACGACGAGGCGGTGCGCGTCGTCCTCGGTGAGCTGCCGAAACTCCCGCACGCGCCGGAAGCGCCCGGCGCGGCCCCGACGGCTGACCTGACCGGGCGGGGAGTGGCCGTCATGGCCGAGCTGGGCAGTCTCGCAACCCGCCGGGTGGCGGCTCACCGATGCCCCGGGATCGACCACCGGCGGGCGCGGTCGCTGTCCGCCCAGGACCTCGACGCGCTGGAGGAGCGGACGCAGGGGGCGCCCGGCTGGCGAGCTGCAGGTCGCCGGCCCGTGGACCCTGGCCGCCATGGTCGAGCGCCCTCGGGAGACCGCGTGCTCGGCGACCGGGGTGCCCGCCGGGACCCTGCCCAGGTGCTGGCGGAGGGCGTGGGCCGGACGTGGCCGACGCGCGACGGCGGATCCCCGGGGTGGACGTGTCGGTGGAGCTGGACGAGCCGGCGCTGCCGGTGGTGCTGGCCGGGGTGGGGTTTCCTCACGGCGTCGGGTTCCACCGGCACCGGCACGTGCCGGAGAGGAGGCGGAGAGGCGCGGGTCGTCACGGCTGCGGTGTCGGCCGGGCCACGCCCCTCGTCCATCCGTCCGCGCGCCCGACGTGCCGGTCCACCTGCTCCGTCGAGCGGGCGCCCGCGCGGTGTCGGTGGACCTGCTCGGCTCGGCGCCGACGCGCACGACCCGCTCGCCGAGGCGCTGGAGGCCGGGATCGACGCCGCTGGGCGTCGTACCCTCGCTCGACCCGGACACCCCGCCCTCAGGCCCACGCCGTGACGGAGCGGGTGCTGCGGTGGCTCGACATGCTCGGGCTCGACCCGGCGGACGTGGGCGAGCGGGCGCCCTCACCCCCAGCTGTGGCCTCGCCGCCGCCTCGCCCGCCTGGACCCGTCAGGCGCTGGCCCTGGTCCGCGAGGCCTCCCGCAACCTGACCGCCTGACCACGTGTGCTCCGACCCGTCGTCCCAACCGGACGACCGGTCACCGGCGTCCGCACCCTGCGCGAAAAAAGTGTCAGCCCACGTGCGCCGGCTGGGGGCCGTCGGTGGCGAGCTCCTGGTGCTTCACGTTGAGGAAGACCCCACACGACGAGGGAGGCGACCAGCACCATCACCGCGCCGACCAGGAACGAGGCCGTGGCCCCCTCGGTGAACACCTGCAGCTCGGCGATCTGCTCCAACGCGGACAGCTGCTCGGCCTACGGCGGGCTTGGCGGCCTCCTGCGGCTGCACGCATCGCCGCCTCGCCAGCGGCGGCGAGCTCGGCGCCCGGGTGTTCACTGCCGGGCTACCGTGGCGAGGGTGGCGAGGCCGAGCGCGCCGCCGACCTGCTTGGCCATCGTGTTCAGCACGCCCGACCCCATCCCGAGTCCACCGACGCGACACCGTGGACGGCGGTGAGGGTGAGCGACGAAGGCCAGCCCATGCCCAGCTACATCAAGTAGGATGAACGGCAGGACGTCGGACGACGTAGGTGCGCGTCACCGACATACCGGCAGCTAAGTGCCGTAGGGAGCCGGGAGAAGCCGAACAGCGCGACGGCCGGCCAGCGCGTACCGATCCCTGGCGAGCCAGGCGCGGGTCGACCCGCTCGATCAGCTTGGAGGCGATCAGGTGGCAGCAGCCACGACGCCGACGAGAAAGGCAGGAACGCTGGACGCCGGCTCTTCAGCGGGAGAAGCCGAGACTGCTGCACATGCAGCGACAGTGAAGAACATCGAGAACATCGCCGCGGGACCAGCACCATGCACGACGAAGCTGGTCGCCGGCGTGCGGCTGCGGAAGATCCGGAACGGCAGCAGCGGGTGCGCACACGGAACCGCTCGATCACCGCGAAGGCGGCAGCAGCAGGACGCGACCCCCCAGACGAGCGAAGCCATGGTCCAGTTGTGTCCAGCCGTACGAGCGGGTTGCCGGCGCGGTCAGGCCGAAGACGATGCGCCGAGCAGGCGCTCGAGGGCGCCGCAAGGGCGCCGGGCTACCAGTCTGCGCGGCGGACTCCGACTTTCGGCGAGCAGCCGGGCGCGGCGGCCGCGGCGCCAGGCCGATCGGCACGTTGATCAGGAAGGTCGAGTCGCCAGCCGTGGATGTATATGACTCGAACAGGGTCAATCGGTGCCGGTCAGGAGCCGCCCAGGATCAGGCTCGATGGCCGCCCCGGCGCCGGACATCGCGGCGTACACGGCGAGAGCCCGGTTGCGCGGCGGCCCGGCGGGGAAGGTCGTGGTGATCAGCGCCAGCGCGGCGGGATGCGCGGCGCGCCACCCCGGAGACCGCGGGCGCCGAGCATCAGCGCCTCGCTCTGTGGCGAGCCCGCCGAGCAGGGAGGCGATCGCGAAGATGACCAGGCCGACCATGAAGCATCCGGCTGGCGGCCGGAGAGGTCGCCGAGCCGCCCGCCCAGCAGCAGCAGTCCGCCGAAGGCGAGGGCGTAGATGGTGACCACCCAGGTCAGGTTGGCCCGGGAGATGGACCGATGTCTCGCTTTGGATGAAGGGCAGGGCGATGTTCGCGATGGTGGCTGTCGAGCACCACCATCAGCTGGGCCACCGAGATGTAGCATCTTAGCGCCCATCCCAGGTGGCGGTGTTGCCGGAGCCGGTCGGTGGTCACGCCGGTCATCGAGGTTGCTTGGACATGAAGTGTCTGGGTCGGTGCGCCGGAGGCGCCGGGTCGGCGTGTCTACTCCGGGGGCGGGAAGTCGGAGGGCTCTCCGAGGGGCGGCGCGTCGCGGGGGCTTACGGCGGACAGACGATCTCGTCGACCACCTGGGTGACCATGCTGTCGGGGTCAGCCCGAGCACGAATGGCGGCGGCGGCAAGATGACTGCCGGCGCGAGGAGGTCGAGGTCGAGGTCGGCAGTGAGTCGGCCCCGGGCCCGGGCCCGCTCGAAAACAGCCGGCCGAGCCTCGACCTCGGGCCGAGCACGCCCGGCGGAACGCCAGGGCGAGCTCCAGGTCCGTGCTCATCGCGGTGACCAGCCCGCCAGCTCGGCCGACCTCGCGTCCGCGATGCCGCCGGTGCGCAGAAGCTCGCATGAGGTCACCGCGAGGCTGCCCGTGTCGGGAAGGTCCCGGGGGACTCCACGCTCTTCAGGGCGTCGACGACCAGCGACGGCTTGCCGTTCCAGCGCCGGTACAGCGTCGCCTTGCACGCCTGCGCCGGCGGCGATGGCGTCCATCGTCAGCCGGTCGAAGCCGACCCGGCCAGCACGAGCGCGGCGGCCAGCATCTCCTATCGCGCTCGCCCTCCACCCGGACGCAGACCACAGCGTCTCCGTCAGATTGGTCTGGGCCGGAGCGGTCTGGCTGGAGCGGATCGTGCGCGCGTGGTCACGGACTGCCCTGTGGAACGGAACGGTTTCGTCCCATCGAACCAAGACCTGGGTCGGACCGATTCCCTGGGCTAGACCACCCTTCCGGAGCGGCCGCTCGCCGGTGCACCACGCCGACGGACCCGCCCGCCCGCCGGCCCCTCAGCCGCGCCGGACGCGCCGCGGCGTCACCCCGTGAACGGGTCGGTGACCACCGGTACGGCGGCGCGGCCACCGGCTCGTCGAACTTGCTGTCGACTAGGAGAATCCGTCCGCGCAGGCAACTTCGCGGTGGTCAGGACGCGGGCCGGGTCGGTGTCCCGCTCGCGACCACGAGCCGGGCGCCAGGTGCCGTCGGCGGCGACCCGCAGCGTCGTGACGACCCGGGAGAAGTTGCGCACGACCAGTGAGGTGGTCCCGCGCCGCACCAGGCCGTCCGCGTCGGCAGGTCGGCACTGCCGGTGTGGACCGGGGTGACGCCCGGTCTGCCAGGTCGAAGCGCCACAGCCGCCCGGCGTTGCCCTGGGCGACGATAGGCGCTGCGGTCGGGGCTGGTGACGATCCCACCGAGGTTGAAGCCCGCCAGCGTGGGGATGACGCCGGTGGCATCGGCCCACAGCTCGGCCGCGTAGCCGTCACCGCCGGCGGCGCCGCGGAAGATCTGCGGCGCGATGGAGTTCGTGAAGTAGGCGGCGCCGTCCGGACCGATCCAGACGTCGTCGAGGAAGACGTTGTCGCCAGGGACGCGCAGCGCGGCCAGCAGCTCGCCCGACCGGGAGTAGACCCACAGGTCGGGGTTGGCGGTGCCGATCCCGTTGGGTCCGCCGGCGATGTACACGCGGCCGGCACGGTCGACGGTGATGCCGCGGGCGGTGAAGCACCCGTCCGTCCCGTCGCCGGCAGCCACACCTCGGTGTGGGGGGAGCGCCCGTACCGCGGTGGATCTCGCCGCCCGTGACCTCGCTGACGTAGAAGGTGCCCGCGGCGCATGTCGGTGCCGATCCCCTCGAACCTGGATCCGCCGGGTCACCGGTCAGCTGGTAGGTGCTGGGAGCCGTCGTCGACCGGCGTCGCCGTGGCGGACGCACCCCAGCCTCAGCCCCAGCCGTCGAGGCACCGCCTCCGTTGCCAGGTCAGGGAAGGGCATGGTGAGGGCCATCTCGACGGCGGCCAAACGGATCTCTTCCTCGTACACCCCGGCAGTGGTGGGTCGGCGACGTGTCGTTCGCGGGACACTGTGCCAGAAGGACGCGTGGGCCAGGTCGGACGGCGACCATGCCCCGGGCCGACTCGCGCGAGGCTACCGAGCACCTCCAGGAGCCCGCCCCGATGCCACCGGCCGCCGTACGGACGACCTGTCGTCGGGAGGCGGCAAGATGGCGCCATGAGCCCCGCGGAGCCACCTGTCGCGCCCTCGTCCTCCGAGCCCGCCGTCGCCGACCCCTCAGGCGCGAGGAGCCACCAGGCGCCCGCCGAGCAGGTGGAGGACGCGCGCTGGCGCTACCACGTGCTGGACGAGCCGACCATCTCCGACGGCGAGTTCGACCGGCGGATGCGGGAGCTGGAGAGCTCGAGGAGGGTACCCGGAGCTGCGGACGCCGGACTCGCCGACCCAGCAGGTCGGCGGGGCGGTGTCGACCGAGTTCACGGCCGGTCGACCACCTCGAGCGCATGGATGTCGCCTGGACAACGCGTTCTCCTCCGAGGAGCTCGGCGCGTGGCCCGCCCGGCTGGGGCGCGAGGGCGTCGAGCGACCCCACTACCTGTGCGAGCTGAAGATCGACGGCCTGGCGATCAACCTGCTCTACGAGAACGGCCGGCTGGTCCGGGCCCTCACCCGCGGCGACGGCCGCACCGGCGAGGACGTCACCCCCAACGTGCAGGACGATCGAGGGCGATCCCGCACCGGCTGACGGCGACGACGAGCCCGGTGCCCGAGCTGGTCGAGGTGCGCGGCGAGGTGTTCTTCCCGGTCGAGGCGTTCGAGCGAGCTCAACGCGTCGCTGGTCGAGGCCGGCAAGGCCGCCGTTCGCCAACCCGCGCAACGCGGCGGCCGGGTCGCTGCGGCAGAAGGACCCGCGGGTCACCGCGACCCGGGCGCTGGGCATGGTCGTGCCACGGCATCGGCGCGCGGCGAGGGCTTCGAGCCGGACCGGCAGTCGCAGGCGTACGACGCGCTGCGCGCTGGGGCCTGCCGACGTCCGACCACGTCAAGGTGCTGCGACCTCGACGGCGGTCGAGGGGTACATCGCGCACTGCGGGCGAGCACCGCCACCGACGTCGAGCACGAGATCGACGGCGTCGTCGTCAAGGTCGACGAGGTCGCGGTGCAGCGCCGGCTCGGCGCGACGTCGCGGGCGCCGCGGTGGGCGATCGCCTACAAGTACCCGCCCGAGGAGGTCAACGCCAGGCTCCTCGACATCCAGGTCAACGTCGGCCGCACCGGGCCGGGTGACGCCGTTCGGCGTGATGGAGCCGGCGCGGGTGGCCGGCTCGACGGTCGAGCGGGCGACCCTGCACAACGCCGACGAGGTCGCGCGCAAGGGCGTGCTGATCGGCGACACGGTGGTCCTGCGCAAGGCCGGCGACGTGATCCCCGAGATCGTCGGGCCGGTCGTCGAGCTGCGCGAGCGGCACCGAGCGCGTGTCGAGATGCCGACCGATGCCCGGCGTGCGGCACCGACGCTGGCGCCGGAGAAGGAGGGCGACAAGGACATCCGCTGCCCCAACCGCCGCACCTGCCCGGCCCAGCTGCGCGAGCGGATCTTCCACCTGGCCGGGCGCGGTGCGTTCGACATCGAGGGGCTCGGCTGGGAGGCGGCGGTCGCGCTGCTCGACGCCGGCGGTGATCGCGGACGAGGGCGACCTGTTCGACCTCGACGAGGCCGAGCTGCTGCGCACCGCCGCTGTTCACCCGGGCCGCCAAGAAGACCGAGGCCGAGCGGCGATCGACGGCCGGGTGCTGTCGGCCAACGGCGAGCAGCTGCTCGCCAACCTCGACCAGGCCGAAGCAGCGGCCGCTGTGGCGGGTGCTGGTCGGGCTGTCGATCCGCCACGTCGGCGCCGACCGCCGCGCGGGCCCGGCCGCCAGTTCGGCTCGATGGCGGCGATCCGGGCGGCGCCCGCGAGCCGGCTGGCCCGAGGGCGTCGGCCCGACCATCGCCGACGCGGTCGTCGAGTGGTTCGCCGTCGACTGGCACGCGGACGATCGTCGACAAGTGGGCGGCGCGCCGGGGTGCGGATGGCCGACGAGCGGGACGCCTCCGTCGCCCGGACCCTCGAGGGGATGACCGTCGTCGTCACCGGCTCGCTCGAGGGCTTCTCAGCCGCGACCAGGCCAAGGAGGCGATCCTGTCCCGCGGCGGCAAGGCGGCCGGCTCGGTGTCCAAGAGCACGACTACGTCGTCGTGGACAACCCGGTCGAGGGTGAACAGGGCGAGACAGTTGGGGCGCGCCGGTGCTGGATGTAGATGTCGTCGAGACGACAGAACATGGCGGCGGAGGGACTCACTCTCTAGGGAAGGCCCGTTGGTGGGCGACAGAGGGGGACCAGGGCTATTTCCTTTACCCCCTCGCCGTCGAACTGCATGGGGTTCATTCCGCCTGCGGAGGGCTTCCTCACCTTCCTCTTCCGCCAGGCGACCAGGCGGCACGGTATCCTCCTGGTCTTCGACGAGGTCATCTCGTTCCGCGTCGGCTACCACGGCTAGCGCCTGCTACGGCGGGCAGCCGGACCTGACCGCGTTCGGCAAGATCATCGGAGGTGGATTCCCCGATCCGGCGCCACGGGCGGACGCGCCGAGGTGATGGAGGTGTTCCTCACCCGGACGCGGCTTGGACATCGACATCCGCGCCGGCACGTTCAGCGGCAACCCGGTCAGCATGACTGCGGTCTTCGACGATGCCGACCACGCCGGCGGAGTTTGATCGCCCTGCAACGGCGCTGGCGCTCCACCGCGGGCACGCCTGGCTCGACGTGTTCCGGCTGCCGGTGCGCCTGGACAGGCCACCGGGGAGGGATCCCTGTTCCGACTTCCTTCGCTCCATCGGCCGCTCCCGGCAAGCGCGACCGCGACCTCGACCAGGCAGCCGAGGCGCGCATGGAGCGGCTCTTCCGGCGACCCTCCTGGACGCGGGCGTCCTGGTCCACACCACGGGGCTCGGGGCTGCTGGTCGATGGGGTCTATGGGTGAGCACGAGGTCGAAGGACATCTGGTGGCCGTGGAGCGGGCCCTCGGCACTGCCGGCCGCGGCTCACCGCGGGTCGGCGGCCGCAGCCATCGCCCGCGCCTTGCAGACTCCGTCGTCCGCTCCGGAACGGCCCGGCTCTCCCTGCGCCGCCTCCTCTATCACCTGTTCCTTGCCGTGGCCCTGGACCCTTGGTGGCGACTGGGCTGCTGATCTTCTGCGGGTGGCCCTGCCTCGGTCCGCCTCCGCGCGGGCTGCCGCTCGACGCGCCGTTCCCGGGGAGCTGGCGGTGGTTCTTCAGCGTGTGGCTGCCCGCCATGTTCCTCGCCTTCACGCTCCTTCATGAGCGCCTGTTCCGATGGACCCAGGGGCGCGGGCTGTCCGCTTCTGGCGCAGCGCGCGCGGGCATGGGACCGCGGGAGCGACGCGCTCCCGCCGCTGTTCTCTCCTTGGATGGCGGCATGGCGGCCGATCGGCTCCTGGCGACAGCCGCTCGCGGTGTTCTTCGTGGCGTTCTTGCGGCGAGGTTCTCGGGGCGGCGGTCATCGTCGCCTATCGAGCCTGGATCGCTGCGGCCGAGGCGGGGGCGCTGCCCATGGCCCCGCGGCCACCTCCGCCGGGACAGCCTGGGCCCATCCACGAGGACCACGAGGTCCCCTACGAACGGGAGGCTCCGGCAGGACCGCTGCCGCTGCCCCCTGACCCGCTGCCCGCCCGCTCCCTCTTCTGGATCGCCTTCCTCCTCTACGCCTTTCTGGCCGCGTACGTCACCACCGCGCTGTCGACGGCCGGCGACGAGCACGTCTACCTGCTGAACGTGCAGAGTCTCTACGCCGACCGGGACCTCCAAGATCCGGAACAACGTCGCGGCCCGGGACTACGAGCGTTTCTACTGGGGCCGCGCAAGCCCGGAGACGTGCCTCCTGTTCATCGGCTTTCCACCCCGCCGCCCGGGTACGCGCTCGGCTCGACTTCCTGCCCGGGTATCCGCTGGGCGGTCGCCTGGGCGCGACCCTCATCATCGGGCTCTGCGCCGCCCTTCTGGGGGTCCAGGCCGACCGGCTGTGCCGGGACCTCGGCGTCTCACCGGTCGCCGCCTTCTGGGGGTGGGTCGTGGTGGCGCTCACGCCGCCGGTCTCGGCCAACTCCGGCCACGCGTATCCGGAGATCCCGGGGCGCTCGCCGCTGTCGTGGGCACCCGCGCGCCGCTGCGCCTGCCACACGGAGGCTGGCCGGCGCTGGCGATCGTGACCGCTTCAGCCGTGGCGCTGGTCGGGCTCAAGGACCGGGACGCGCCCGGCGAGCGCGGGACTTCGCGTGGGCCGTTGCGCGGCTGGCCCGGGGCCGGCGCGCTCTGGCCCTGGGCGTGCTGGCGGCGGCGGCAACGGCGGCCGGCGCTGCTTGCCCGGGGTCAACCCGATGCCGCGAGTCTTCCAGAACGTCCGCGGCGCCGCGCAGCTGTGGAGCGTGCTGCGCGCGTGGAACGAGCTGATGCCGCAGGCCGCCCTCGGGCTCCTCGCCGATCAGCGAGTTCGGCCTCCTCGACGACGGATTGCATGGGCGCTCGCCGCACCCGGTCGGCGCTCCGCGGCGCCGGCGCCGCGAGGCCGTGATCGGGGTCGTCGGGGTCACGCTCTTCTATCTCGTCGTCCTCGTGAAGTGGCGCTGGATGCAGTGGGACGCCGGCTGGACGCCGCCGCCCCGGTTTGTTGTCTGCGTGGCGCCGTTGCTGGTCCCCCTCGTCGCCGAAGTCTTCGACGCCGGCCGGGGCCGGGCGCTCGCGGCCGTGGACACGCTCTGCCTCGTCTGGAGCGCCGCCGTCGCGTTCGTGCTCGCGCTGGTGCCCTTCTGGCGCTACAACAACCTGGACGGCCGGACGACCCTGCTGCAGCTCGTGGGCGGCGCGATCCACTTCGCTCGCTCCCGTCGCTCCGGTTTCCCACCACGTGGACCTGCGACGCTGGCAGCGGGCGGCGCGCTGCTTCTCGCCGGGCGCCGGGACTGGGCCACCGACGACGCTCGCGCGCCGAGGGCTGGGGGTCGGGGCCGGCGACCTCTGCACCCGGCCCCGCAGTCGCGCTCACCGCGGCGATCGCGCTCGCCGGACGGCGCTGGCGGCGACGGCTCCCACCTGGACCATCGACGGGGCTGCCATGCGGCACTCCGCGGGCATCCAGTTCGGGTCGTACCAGTTCCAGGAGGTGGTATGGGTCATGACCCGGCCCGGCGAGGTGTCCGAGCGCATCGTCACGTGGCCCGGCGTGACGGAGATCACCATCGGCGCGGGCGGCCACCTGACGATCCAGGGAACGCCGCGCATGCGGCTGCTCCTGGACGGGACGGCGATCTACACCTGGCCGCTCGCGGCCGGTCGAGACTGGGTCGCGCAGGAGTACGTAGCCCGCGTCCGACGGGATTCGCGGTGGCCCACGCCGCGATCTTCGTTCATGGATCTTCTTCGACTGGCGGGATGTCCAGGAGGTCCAGCACGCATGGGCGGCGACATCCGGCTGACGCGCCTTCCGGGCGCGGCCTAGGCCTCCCCGGTGCCCCTCCCCACCGGCGGTGACGTGCGAGATAGCCGCGTCATGCAGGACATCCAGGGGTCCGACCTGGTCGGCACCGCGCTCGACGACGTCGTCAACCCGGACCCACTCGACCAACTTCATCAAGGTCTACGTCCGCGACCGCGGGCGGCACCGGCATGTTCGTCGACCGGAGGCCCGAGGCCGGCCCTTCCCCCTACCCGGCCGGCGCTGTCCGCGGGCGGCCTCGGCTCTCCTGCACGGCGAGCAATACGAGAAATGAGCTGAAGAAGTATGTACAACAACAAGGCCATTGCTCTTACTAATTGCTGGCACAAGAAATACTTCACCGGTGAAGGAGCTATCCTCCAAGCCATCGAGATTCTGAACGAGTTCATGCAGGACAAGCGAGTAGTTGGTCATCAGTTCAATGCTGACCAGGAATGGTTCCTGCCGCTGGGTATGGACCTACGTCCTCAATACGCGGCACCAACAAGCTGCACCGTCGTATGCGTGGTGCTGAAACACGGCCCTTATGGGTCATGCCTATAACGAGACGGATGACTTCACCCTGACAGGTCAGACGGTTCGGCTATACATCAATAATCACGCTACTACGTGACGTTGAAGAAATGGGCGAGCAAACATTGCAAGAAGACCGGTACCAAAGTTTCGGAGTTACCCGGTTATGGGATGTTCGGACGAACTTCTTTACCTCATACGGTCGTCATGATGACTAATGCGGCGCTTGGCGATTGTCCATCAGCATCTTGGAGAGCGATGGCTTTGACAATAACTGCTGGGAAAGGCGTATTGGATTTCGTTACGAAGCTGCGGTACCGGTCTTCGAGATCAATACAACAGGGTTGCTACTCGACCGCAATCGTGTGGACGAGCTGACCCGAGATGTAGACTGGGGCTGAAGGAGGCGTTGGATAAGAGATTTGGACGCGCGCCCAGTGGAGAAACTCCTGAATCTGGAGTCACGCTTCGAGGTAGCCTAACTCCTGTTTGGTGGAAGAAGTAGATGGCGACCCCAAGTATCAGGATGGACTCGCTGTCGTTTGCGACCCAGAGGTGGTCAGAGTCGTGGGTGCCTTGCCGGTGCCTAGACGGGAAGCAATACGATGAGTTGAGCAAAAAAAAAAAAAAAAAAAAAAAAAAACCATCTCCCTCCTCAAAGAAATCTTTGGCACCAAATAGTGGTAGAACATTCAAGGTGCAGGCCATGCCAACAGCGGCCCTGCACAGTTGTGTGTGTGAGCCAGCGCTGGCCGTGTACGTGGTGCGCATGTGATCGGCACCAACATGATGACATCATTGAGATGCTGCTGGAGATGCCATGCTCAGTTGAGAGTGCGAACAGGGCGCCGGCGCAACCACCGTGTCTGTGACATGCCGCCATCTCCAGCCACACCGCCACATCCCCCAGTTCGATCCACCACCATCCACCGCCATTCCTCCTGCAAACACCAGGCCGCGACCTGCTCGAAACCGATCCTGGCACCCGCTCCGCATCTGTTTGCGCGCGCACCCGGGGTTCCGCGGCGACATCACGCCGGGCCAGCGGCACCAGCGCGCCCCGCCGCCGTCGACGACAAGGCTTCCAGTGATGGTTACTGATGTGATGCCACCACCGCCTCGTTGTCGCTTCTGAGTGCACATGCCAACGTGGAGAGAGGTTTACAAGGCGGCGGCTTGTTTGTTGACCTCATCTGTAGCTCCACCACCGCGCCTGCCACAGCATCGTACACAGCGTGATTGAAATCCTGCAAGGCGAGCATTTACTTGCCAGCCCCGTTGCTCAGTGACGGATGATTTCCGTCATCAAACAGCCCAGGATGTGCTGGTACTGGTCGGCAGCCAGCCACCCTGGCCGTCCATTCTCCAGCCGCCCACCACCACCGCCGGGCAGCTCGGCAGACCGCCGCCATGCCGCGCAAGAGCCCAGCGTGCCAGCGCGCCCACCTCCTGGTTTCATCAGCGACAGGTGCTCCGTGCAGGATCAGCGAGTGCACAGTACCTTTGCCTCTGCCTGAGGTTGTCTCTCTCTCTTCAGGTGCATGTGATTTGTACTCACCGCCGGTGTCTGCTGCATGCCCGCCTGCAGTTGCCTGGGCAGGCCCAGAACGGGTGCTGCCGCCATGTTCGGGTGCCAAGCCGGATTGAGGAGGAGGTGGCGCCAGGGGGCTGGGTAGTGTCCACGTCCACCGCATCACTTCATCGCCATTGTCCTCCTCCACCTGAATCCTGCATGCAGGGTGATGATCATTAGATTTGTGATGGAATCTGTGACCACCGGGACTGCTGATTGCATTGCGCTGAAGTGGACACAGCTGTCCATGCCCAGGAGATGGTCACTACATTTTAAACGGTGACAGTTTCCAGACAGACAAGGGACAGGAGAACGATGCAGAAATCGTGTACACCACCACCACCAGCTGAAGGGGTCCTCGCCCGCGCGCACACACACACACACACACACACACACGCTTGCTCACTGCAGGGCTCCATTTCCTCGGGCAAGCGGCGGGCACCCATGCATGCTGGCCATCACCCATCATGCTGCTGGATCCAGGAGGGCGTGTGTCGTCGTGCACACCTTGTGATCCTTCACCAGCGCCACCAGGTGCACCATGCTGGTGCGGCAGGGGTTGGATGGAGGCAGATCATTGGGTGCAGGGTGGAACCCAGGACCCAGGCCCACACACACACGCTTCGGCCAGGCAGGCATCAGTGATGACAGCACCATTGCTGCAGTGTGCCACAATGGGTGACGACATGGCGAGATGCCGGGGGTTGGCACGCCACGCCATGGCGGCAGGTTGGACATTGAAAACACCACCACAGGCAACGGGCGAGAGCAACCAGCTGAAAAAAAAAAAAAAACCAATACCTGCTGGGAAAAATCACAGCTTCATTGTTGTGACAAAACATACAAAACCCCCCCCCCCCCCCCGCACCACGCCACACAATCCACAGTGTGTGTGCCAGATCCACATCCCCGCTGAAGTGTTTGGTGAGCAATTGCCGCTGTGGCGAGGAGATGATTTCGCCGACCCAGTTTTGCTTCCGCAGTCCATGACCTCGCCATCTGGTCCACCGCGCCGCGCCAACATTGTGATTGAGCTGGCATTCCAAGTATGTATAGTCGGCGATCCAAGTTCCTATCACATGTGCATACCAGGACATGGAGGTCAGACATTCACTGCCAGCACGCAGTATACATTTTTCATTTACCTCTCGCGTCCCACACAAGGCTTGCGTGCACCAATCCCGTTGGAAATTCATGACGGTTGTGTGACACATCCCGTTTTCATTTCTGAATGATGACATCTGGCTCCGTTGCGCGGACGTTCACAAGATGATGATCTTTTGGGCTGGTAAACATAACCGGCTGCTATTGCACGCCGCGCTGTGTTTCCGGGAGAATTGCTTTGATCGCGCCAGCACATGCAACTGAACGCAAGACGGCCAATTGCCCTCTGCGTCAGCCCTTTATTCCTGATCCACGCCTCTCCCGCGACGATGACCGGCAATCCGATGCTCGTCAGTTCCACACCCATCTTCGTGCCATAGATGATGGCGGCATCACACAGCGACATGAGGGCGTACGTGCCGATATCGCTCTCCGGCGGAACGACGATGATATTTGAGGCGAGCTCGGGGACCCGCTTCCGCAGCTCGTCGAGAATCGGTTGGCGCGACGGCGGGAAACCGCTGATCTCCGCCGGGTGCACGCGGATGAGCAACTGCAGGTCTCGTCGCGTCGCAAAGTGCCTCGCACGTCTGCACCAGCCACTCGACGATGTTCGGAAACGCGTTGGCTGGGTAGTGAAGCTGTGCGTCCCAGGTGACGTTGGTGAGCAGTCCGATGACCGGCTTCGACGGGTCCAGGCCAACCCGTCGGGCGATGTCCTCGGGATCCTGGTGACGGGCCCGGTGGAAAACGATCCAGTCGAAGAGCCCTTCCCGACGGCTCGCGAGATATTTCGTGAGCTCACGATCCTGAGTCGGTGACAGCGGCGTTCGCTCCCAATGAGCGCTCGGCTCCGTCATCAGCGTGTGGTGATACGTGTCGTCGTGGCTGAAGATGAAACGCCGCTTGCGATAGGCCACGTTCCAGGTGGAAACGTGCACACCTTCCTGACGGGCGACCTCACCCACGATCCCCGGGAACATAGATGCCGTGCGTCAGCACCGTCGATCTAAACCCGACGCCACGCATCAGCCGTCGGGATGCGAACGCGGTCAGCAGGGCCGACTCGAGATAGCGCCGCAGGACCGGCTCCGCCGCCGGCTCGGCCTCGAGAGACCCTGTTGCAAAGAAACGCAGGGCGCCGGCGTGGGCGTGCTCGCCAACGGCCAGGCCGTCGACTACCAGAGATCGATGCGATCGAAGGGCTCTGACGCCGCGCTGCGTCGCGCCTCTGCTCGATCGGAAGGCGTCAGCCATTCACTGTATCGATGGACCTTCAAACCGAGCTGGGCGTACACGCGTTCAGCCGGCCACGTGCAGTCCCGACACAAATCCCGAGACGGTCCGCGTTCGACGAAGGTCGAGATATTGGCGTAGAGGGACGCGTCGCACTCCGCACACGCGGTCATGACGCCGTCGCAGAGCAGGGCGTGAACCTCGGCACCTCTGAACGTCAGCGCCGCGGCAACCGCACTTTCGAGCGTGATGCCATGCGCATACGAACCAATCGTGGTCGCCATCAGCACACGGGGGCCGCCTATCGCTGCCCCTCGCGCAGACTGCCAGAGCGCAGTGTCGGCGGCCAGTTGCACCTGCCAGTCGGGATACGCACCGAACCTCGCGTGGTACCACCGTCGCGCCAGGCGGGTGGCACGCCACAGCGTCGGCAACCGTCTGATGCCGTGCCTCACGCCACGCCGCCCTCATCGTCGATGAGTCTCACGAACGCATCAGGACTGGGAAGTTCGCTGAAGACACGCCAGGGATCGCACGCCTGAAGCTCTTCGAGCGCGTACCTCCCGTCGCAACGGCAATCGTTCGCGCGTTGATGGCGCCCGCGCACTCGACGTCGTGCGGTGTGTCCCCGATGACGAACAGCTTCTCCTCGGCCACAGGCCCCCGCTGCTTCGCCAGATCCAGCGCACGCCTGGCGATCGAGGCACGATCACCGGTATCCTCCGCGAACGCGCCGTCCGGAAGGTCCTGCATGAGGTCATAGTGCCTGAGTTTGGCACGAGCACCTGCACGCGTATTTCCCGTCAGAAGATACGACTGGACGTCGGAACGGCCCTGCAGACGCTCGAGAATCTCGCGCACATTCGGCATCACGCGACCCTGTTTTCGAGGCAAACTCGTCGGCAGGAGCTCGCCGTAGCGATCGACGAAGCGTCGCAGCGTGTCCTCGTTGGATTCGACCCCGAGCATCTCGAAGGTCTTGACCGCGATCTGATAGTCCGTCAGGCCGGCAATCCTCATGCGCGCGAGCTCGAACTCCCCGCCAATCAGCTCGCGCACGGCATCTTCCCAGGCGAACACCCCGGCCTTGGCGGTCGAGAGCAGGGTGCCGTCGATGTCCCAGAAAAGAGTCGTCATGCCGGCTGCGGCACCGTGCCCGCCCTCCGCCGGTCCACCGCGGCGTGAAAAGCCTTCACGAGCGATGGGATATCCAAGCCGTGATGCGAGAGTAATTCGTCGTTGGTCCCACACTCCGGCAACGCCGTGACGCCGACGCGTGCAACGCCCGCCGCCGGCTCCAGCCCGAGCGAGGCAATCGCCGCAGCCAGCATTTCGCCTTGCCCGCCGTGCACGTAGTGGTTGTCCAGCAACACGATCGTGCGGTGATCGCCGATCGTCTTCCCGAGCCAGGCAGGATCGACGCGATTGAGCCACGGGAGGTTGACGAGCCGCGTCGTGAGGCCGGTCTTCTGGTGCAGCTCCTCGGCCGCGTGCCACGCATTGGACAGCAACCATGGACCGTAGCCGAACACGACGAGATCGCGTCCCTCGCGCACGACCCAACCGTGACCTGGCTGCACCGGCTGCCCAGCCGGATACGCGAAGGGCACAGGCCACTTCACGGAAACGAGCCGTAGGTACAGCTCTCGGCGGCGGTGTTCACCAGGTAGTCGAACAGTGCGTGCACCTCATCGGCGACGGCCGGTTCGGCCATCAGCAGATTCGGCACCGACCCCAAGACGCTGATGTCACGCACAGACTGGTGCGAGTGACCGGGCCCACCGGGCAGAAGACCGGCAAGGGAGCCAACATAGATCGCCTTGGAACCCTCACTGCACTGGTTGTAGATCTGTTCGTTCGGCCTCGCCGACAGAAAACAGGCAAACGAATGCACGACCGGGAGGGCACCTCGCCGGGCCAGCCCACACGCCATCGACACCATGTCCTGCTCGGCAATCCCGCACTCGACGAAGCAATCCGGATACTTCTTCGCGAACGGCACGAGGCCGCAGTCTTTCACGAGATCCGCATCGAGTGCCACGAGGTGCGGGTGGCGGTCTGCCTGCGACAGCAACGCGTCACTGTAGGCGTTGATGAGATTCTGCGTATCGCGCGGCTCGCGTCGCTCTGGACGCCGGCCCCCCTTCGTGACAACCGCGCCCAGGCCACCCGCCTTGAAGAGGCGTGCGGCGCTCTCCAGCAGCTCCTTCGATCCGTTCGCGTACTCGGCTTCGGTCGGCGCGCCCGAATGGTACGCATATAACGCACCCGCCATCAGGGCCGGCCCTTCCATGAAGGACACGCCCTTCCCTTTGACCGTGTCGGCGATCACGAGCTTCGGACGATCGACGATACGATCGAGCGCGCGGATCGTCTTCTCGATCGCCCGCACGTCGTGCCCGTCGCAGCGGGTCACGTGCCATCCGAAGGCGCGAACCTTCGCCTCGACGTCGCCCAGATCGCTCACCTGCTCGACCCAGGTGTCGGATTGGATCTTGTTGTGATCGACGAACACGACGATCTCGTCGAGCCGCCGGCTCGCGGCGGAGGCGAGCGATTCCCAGAACTGCCCTTCTTGCAGTTCGCCGTCTCCAGTCAGCACGAAGATTCGGCGCGGATGACCAGCGAGGCGATTGGCAATCGCCATGCCCTTGGCCTTCGAAATTCCCATTCCGAGCGAACCCGTATTCGCCTGGATGTACGGTGTCTCCACGTGGGGATGACCGGGCAGTCCGTGCAGGCGACGCAGATGATCCGCCTTGTCTTCCGGTAGCAACCCGAGCCCGATCAGCACAGAGTACAGAGCGGGCGCGTCGTGCCCTTTCGACGAAAAGAAGATGTCGCAGGCGCCTGGCCCCTTGTCGAGATCGCGTATCTCGTTGAGGAACAGCCAACTCATGATCTCGAGCGAGCTGAAGCTCGTTCCGATATGTCCGGACCAGGCGCGCGCGATCATGTAGAGCGTGTTGATTCGCGCGAGCGCGGCGAACGCTTCCGCCGTGTCGGCGGCCGGCAGTCCGGCCCCGCAGAGCCGGCGAAACTCCACCGCCGGCACGTAGACGAGTTCGTCGCTGGTAACCTGGTCTAGTTGCTGTTCGCCCATGGTGCTCCGTACGGAACCTGGGATATCCGTGGCAGCGTCACCTGGCCATCCGCCAGCAGGTGTTCGGCCACGATCCAGTCATGCGGGTCGTTGATATCGAATCCCTCGTAGCCTTCGGTCACAAACGGCACGAGGACGTCCCCCGCAATGGTACGTCCTTGGAACACCAATCTGGTCCAGGCGATCTCGAGGGAGGCGTTCTGCACGTGTACCGGCGGCAGCGCCTGATACGGCGTGCTATGCCAGGGTTGCACGCCCTCCGGAGTCTGCAACAAAGGTCTCATCCGGTCGCCCTCGACGACCCACATCTTTCCGGGGTGCTGCGCGCACGGCTCGACGGCACGTAGGGAGTCGACCCCCACCTGTGATGTAAATCGTGCCCACGCCCGCTGAATCGTGGCCGCGGTGCGAAACGGACTGGTTGGACGGAGAAGGCAGAAGCAGTCCCACGTCCGTCCCTCCAGCCTCAACGCCGTCAGCGTGTACTCCAGCCACTCGATATCCGGGGATTTATCACCCGCCAGCTCAGCCGGGCGCAAAAACGGAACCTCGGCACCATAGTGCCGTGCAATGGCGGCGGTCTCTTCCGAGTCGGTGGAGACGATCACGGATTCGAACAGGCCACTTTCGATCGCGGGGACGATCGTGTACGCGAGCACCGGGTGCCCACCGAGGATCCGCACGTTCTTACCGGGAACGCGTTTGGAGCCCTGACGCGCGGGAATCAGGGCGACAGCAGACAGCTTTCCGTCGTTCACTCTTCTGTTGTTCTCGCTTCTCGGTTCGTGTTCAGGTTCGGTTCGGGGTTCGAGGTTCGAGGTTCACGAGGTTCACGAGGTTCGAAGGATTGATGCCTGTGAACCTGAACACGAACTGAGCACCGAGAAGATAGAAGCGTGAACGACACGGTGCAGTTCAAACGTTCGCCGGGTTGTGATTGATATAGACGGTCTTGAGATCCGAGTACACGTCCAGCGCCTGGGTACCCGCTTCACGCCAGCCGTTTCCTGAGTCCTTCAAGCCGCCAAAAGGCATGTGCGGCTCGCTGCCATACGTGCCGCCGTTGACAACGGCAACGCCGGCCTGGACGCGGCCGACGAACGTCATCGCGCGATGAAGGTTCTGCGTGTGGATGGAGGCGGTCAGCCCGAACGACGAATCATTCGCCAACACCATCGCCTCTTCAAAGTCGCGAACGCGATAGAGACACGTGATCGGGCCGAACAGTTCGCTGCGCGAAATCTCGTCATTCGGTCCTACGCGCGCGAGGATCGTCGGCGCCACGAAATAGCCGTTTCCATAGGCCCCGCCGGTCAAACGATGTCCGCCCGTGAGCACGACTGCACCTGCGGCCTTCGCGCGTTCCACTGACGCCAGCATGGATGCCATCTGCTCTTCGTTGATGACGGGACCGTAGGTGTCGGCGTCGCTCGTGCCGACCGTGAGGGCTTTGCTGGCCTCCACCAGGAGCTGGGTGAACCGATCGTAGACCGCGTCGAACACGATGATGCGACTGCCCGAGGCGCAGCGCTGACCCGCGTTGCTGAACGCGGAGCCCAGCGTCCATGTCACCGCATTCTGGAGGTCCGCGTCATCGCACACGACGAGCGGATTCTTACCCCCGAGCTCGAGACAGACCTTCGCGAGCCGCTGTCCGGCGGTGGCCGCGATCCATCGGCCGACCGTGCAAGACCCGGTGAAGCTGATGACGGCCACATCCGGGTGCTCTACGAGCGGGGCGCCCGCCTCCTCACCGAAACCATGAAGCGTCGCGTAGACACCATCAGGCACGCCCGCTTCGCGCGCGAGCTCGCCGAACACCCACGCCGACAGCGGCGTGTCTTCGGAGGCCTTCAGGATGGCCGCGTTCCCACACAACAATGCGGGAAACGCCTTCCAGGCCACGTTCGCAATCGGTGTGTTGGCCGCGATGATGAGGCCGGCGACTCCAAGCGGCTGACGGACCACCATCGCCGACTTGTTCGGCACGGCGCTCGTGGTGGTCTGGCCGTAGAATCGGCGACCTTCGCCGGCGACGAAAAACCCCATCTCGATCGCGGCATCCGTCTCGCCCAGGGCATCCTTGCGCGACTTTCCGGTCTCGCGAGCGACGAGTTCAGCGATCTCCTGGCGATGCTCGCGCATGAGGAGCGCGATCTGGCGAAGAATGTCTCCTCGCTTCACGACCGTCGTGGCCGCCCACGCCGGCTGCGCCGCCTTGGCGGTCTCGACGGCAAGGCGGACGTCGGCGGCGCCGGATTCGGGCGACCTCGCAAATCGCTCCACCCGTCGCGGGATCCCGTTTCATGAACGTTCGACCGTCGTTCGCCGCGACGGCCCGCCCGCCTATCTGATTGGGAATCGTCGAGGGGATCGCACCGAAGCCCTGAGCGCCGCTCACCACGCGGTGAACCCTCCGTCGACTCGTAATTCGTGTCCGGTGACGTAGGATGACGCCCGCGACGCGAGAAATACGAGGGGCCCCTTCAAGTCGTCGGCCTGCGCCATTCGCCCCAGGGGCGCCCGCGACCCGTATTTCGACCGAAACTGTTCATCCTGCCCGCCCAGTACACCGCCAGGTGACAAGGTATTGACCCTCACACCGCGCGAGCCCCAGAGCGTGGAGAAGTACTTGGTGAGGTTCACGACGGCGGCTTTCGATGCACCGTACGCGGGAGATTTCAGGAACGGGAGGTTTCCGGGCAGGTGGTCGTAGAACCGCTGATCCGGCGAGACCGAAGCATAGAGCGAGCCGATATTCACGATGGCGCCGCCCTCGCGCTCGGCCATCCTTCCACCGATCACCTGTATGACTTGGAAGGTTCCGAGAAGGTTCACCTCGACCATTCGACGGAACTGGTCGATCGCCAGCTGCTCGATTGACGTCCGATGACCACCGGAGTCGGGCGGCTGGTCGATGCCCGCGTTGTTGATGAGGATCGACGGCTCTCCGATTTGATCGACCACGGCAACGGCCGCTTGCTGGATGGACGCTCGATCCGTCACGTCGCAATCGAATCGCCGGATCCGGTCTCCTGCACGCTCCATGAGAGCCTGGTAGGCGGCAGACGCCGGAGCACCAGCTAGCTCCAGCGCGGCGACGCGGGCTCCCGCGTCCAGGAGCGCCTCGGCCCACACCGGACCCAACTTGCCGCACGCACCGGTTACGACGGCCGTCTGATTGTCGAGTCGGAAGAATGCGTTGGTCACGAACGCGCGAGCTCGGCGCTCGGCTTGCCCAGCATCTCGAACGAGAGGAACTCATCTGCGTGGATGGCCTTCAGCGTGGCCCGCCCGAGCACTTTCTGGAGATCGTACGGCGGGATACCGCCGCCGGGAGACTTCATCACGATGTCACCGGCGGTCAACACATGGCCCGCCGACAGATCGCGGGCCACGACCAGGCTCTTCCCCATCTTGATGATCGGGGCGCGTTCGCTCTCGTAAATCTTCTTTCGTCCGTCGCCGAGCGCTTTGTAGGTGCGCTGCAGGTCGCGCACCATCTTGCGCAGGCCGACCGGCTCGAGCGAAAACGCGTGATCGGTCCCCTTCATTGCACGGTTCAAGGTGAAGTGCTTCTCCACGATCCGCGCACCCAGCACGTACGCGGCCAGCGGCATGGCGATCCCACTGTCGTGCCCCGAAAAGCCGATCACGGCGCGAGGGAATCGCTCGCGATACTGCGCGATGACGCGAAGATCGAGCTCCTCGAACGCGGCAGGGTACCCGGCGGTGCACTGCAGGATCGCGACCTGCGGATTGATGGCCATGACCGTGTCGTAGGCCCGCTGTACGTCCTCGACCAGTGCCCCACCGGTCGAGATGACCATCGGCTTGCCAAACCTCGCGACGTGCTCGAGCAAGGGTGTGCTCTTGACGTCACCCGACGCGATTTTGAAGGCCGGCATGTCGAGCGACTGAAGAAAGTCGGCGCTGGCGACATCGAAGGCCGTGGCAAAGAAGTCGATGCCGAGCTCTTTCGCGTAGCCCTGCAGATTCCGGGTACTCGGCGGCGCCGAATTCAAGGAACTCGCGATGCTCACCGTAGGTGGCGCCAAAGCTGTTCTCGTTATCGTAGGGTTTCTCGTACGCCGCGCGGGTAAACAGTCCACGGTTGTCGCGCTTCTGCAGCTTGACCGCGTCGGCTCCGGCCAGCTTGGCCTCACGGAACAGTTCCCGTGCCTTCTCGACGCTGCCCTGATGGTTGTGACCGATTTCCGCGATCACATAGCACGGGGTGTCGTCGCTGATCTCATGCGTTCCGATCCTGAGCGTCCCTGGCAAATCGTCTCTCCTAGACACGCACAGCCGGCCGAAGCTGCGCCACGAGTTGATCCCACCCGTAGTCGGCCTGCGCGATCTCGCGTGCCGCACGACCGATCCGCTCGGCCTGCTCGAAGTCCGGCAGCCGATCGCAAGCGTTGATGTCGATGATGTTCTTCATGTGTGCGAACCCCCTGGGTGAATGCTCGTCCAGGTTGGTAATCACAGCAGATCCGCATTCCATCGCCGCGATCACGCTGGTGTTGTTCGCCCGAAGACCCTTCTCGAAGAACGCGGCCAAGAACGTGCAATCCACGATGTGGTTGAACACGGCCGTGTCCGACAGGTAACCCATGAAATACACGTGCTCACCGAAGATCGCCTGGAGCTCCTCGAAACGAACAACGAACGAGCCGTCGAAACTGGTGTTCTCGTGGAGGGCCGTCGAGACGTAAACCGAGTAGCTCTTGCCGGTGGCCTCGAGCAGGCTGTGGAGCCGCCGGTAGAGCGGAACCCGGATCTTGTGAGCCATGCCGAACGTGAAGACCGAGAGATCCGTCCGCTGGAACCGCTGTGGATTGAGCAGGGTGCCCGGACAGAACAGCTCCACGACGTCCGGTCGAATGGGCACGAGCATGTCCGAGAGCTCCCGATTCCCGACGCAGACGCGGGCTGCGCCGGCGATCAGCCGCTCTTCGGTTGCCGTGCCGTCAAACGCGTGCAGGAACAGCTCGAATCGACCGCCGTGCGTCGCCACCCATCCGTCGAGGACCCGGGCATCGTCGGCCGAGAACTCCGACATCTTGATGGAGAGTAGGGGGCGGGCGTACCGGCCGAGTTCCGGCGAACCGATGCCCACGACCGGCAGCGACAGGTGCCTTCCGAGGATCGTGTTGAACTTGGCAATGCCACACGTCCAGGGGTTAAGGTGATATCCGGCGATGCAATCGATCATCGGCGAGCGGCTATTGTAACGCACGCGGTGATCAGCGGGCCATGTGTCTGTCCCCTATGGGCTTACGCCACAGTGCCGACGGTGTCCGGTAGCCCTGCGCGGAGCACGCCCGCCACCTCCTCAACCTGCTGATCGGTCATCTCGGGAAAGAACGGAAGCGAGAGCACTTCGCGCGATACCGCCTCCGCCACGGGAAAATCGCCGACGTCGTATCCTAGGTCTCGATAGGCGGGTTGGAGGTGCAGCGGAACCGGATAGTGCACACCCGTCTGGACACCCATTTCGGTCAGGCGGGCACGCCAGCGATCGCGCTGTTCGAGCCGAACCGCAAAGACGTGATACACGTGGCGCACGTCCGAGCGTTCCTTCGGCGGCCGCGCCGGGGTGCCGTCGAGCAATCGACGGTAGGTCGCGGCCAGCTTTCGCCGCGCCTCGGTCCAGGACTCCAGGTGCTTGAGCTTGACGCCGAGAATGGCGCCCTGGATGCCGTCCATCCGGTAGTTGAACGCCCTCATCGAATGCTCGTACCGAGTGCGTTCGCCCCAGCTACGAAGCAGGCGCATGGTGTCGGCGTAGTCAGCCCGACGTGTCACCGAGGCTCCGCCCTCGCCATAGGCGCCCAGGTTCTTCCCCGGATAGAAGCTGAAGCACCCGATATCCGCCAGGGACCCTGCGCGCCGACCCTTGTACTCCGCGCCGTGCGCCTGGCAGGCATCCTCGATGACGATAAGCCCGTGCCGACGAGCGATCTCGTTGATCGGATCCATGTCGGCTGGCTGGCCGAATAGATGGACGGGGATCACCGCCTTCGTCCGCGGCGTGATCGCGCCCTCCAACGCCGAAGGATTCATCGTGTAGTCGTCAGGATTGATGTCGACGAATATCGGCTTCGCGCCCGCATGCTCGATCGCCGCGACCGTTGCGACGAAGGTGAACGGAACGGTGATGACCTCGTCACCCGGACCAATCCCCGCCGCGAGCAAGGCCACGTGCAGCGCGCTCGTTCCCGAGTTCACCGCGACCGTGTGGGAGACGCTGCAGTACGAGGAGAACTCGCGCTCGAAACTCTCCACGGCCGGCCCCAGCACGAACTGCGCGTTTTCGAGGACACGACCAACCGCAGCCTCGATCTCCGGTTTCAACCGACGGTACTGCGCCTGCAGATCGACGAGCGGAATCATGCCGTTGCCACTTGCCCCGTCAGCATCGGGCGTCTGCCCTCTCGAGTGTCACTCAGGGGTCTCCTCGGGCACGTCATCGTCCTTGCGTCTCCAGGACGAGCACACGTCCCTTGTTGCCCCAGTCCATTCGCGCTTCGAGGTCCGGCCTCGACCGGCATCCCTCGAGGACGAACATCAGCCGCAACATGTCCTTGTTCAACAACGTGATGTGCGACGGATCGACGTCGAACTGTGTCGTGAAGTCCAGAAGGCTCGCCGGACTGGGATGAAAGCGGGTGGTGACGTAAATGTACTTCGACGTCATTCTCGCCATGTTGGCGACCGTCTGCCTGACCTGCAACACCGTCAGATGCTCGAGCACCTCCCGACAGATGACGAGATCATACGAACCGGCCGGCTTGAGCGCGGGGTCACCCACATACCCGACAGTGATCCGGTCGCGCACCTGTGGGGTCGCCAGCTCCTTGCTGCTCTGCGCGAAATCGATACCCTCCACATCGACGCCGAGCTCCCAGAGAAGGTGCATGAGCGCACCAGGCCCACATCCGAGGTCGAGCACCTTGTTCGGCTCGAAGACCTCCTTGATGAGGGACGGGTTCTTCGCCTCGATCTGGCGTCGTGTTTCCAGGTTGTAGTTGTTGCCGGCGTCGCGCCAGTCGCCGGTGAAGTACTCCGCGTCGTAGTGACCGGAACCAACGGGATGCTGGTCGAGGACCCGTTGCTCGAACTCGGTAATATTCATCGTGTGCTCTGCTTCCCAGACAAGAACTCATTGAGAATCCGGCTCGACGAATCGAGCACGGTGTCGAGATAGACGACGCCGATGCCGTGCTCGGCGCAGATTCGCACCTGTTCGCTCGGCAATTTGCCTTCCCAGTCCTTGCCCTTGACGTAGTACTTGGGGCGTAGTTCCCGGAGAATCGTCTCCGTATCGAACTGGTTCACGTGGGTATACGAGATGTACCTGATCGCATCCACGACGGCGGCGCGCTGCTCCTCCGGCAGGAGAGGCGGGTGCTTCGTCCGGACGTAGGCGTCCGACGCCACGTTACAGAACAGCGGAACATCGAGCGCGCTCGCAGCGCGGAAGTACTCGACATGCCCACGGTGCAACGGATCGAAGGCACCGTCCACCATCGCCACCCGTTGACGATAGTTCTGCAGTTGATCGAAGCGCAGCATCATGGCATGAAGCAGGGCAGGCTGAGTGGTTCGTAACGACGGGCCGGCGTCAGGTCGGCACGCACCAGCACCCGCAGCGGCCGTGGGCCGCCGAACTCCACTTCGCCGGCGTCCGTGTATTCGTCCTCCAGATACCCGTGGACCTGCTCGAACACGTTGCGATAGTCCTCGTCGTAAGTCGACCCAGATTCTGTCAGCACGATAGGCACCTTGGCGGCTCGGAGCCTCGCGACGATCAACGCCTCATCGGCGTCGCCGCTGTAATAATACGGGAGCAGCCACGCATGACCACCGGCGAATCGCCGATTCGCGAAGTAGTACAGCTCCGGATGCTCTCCCAGGACAAACAGTCGATCGTCCGGCGACGTGCACGCGCTGATGAAACCTGCGACCCTGAGAATCCCGGGCTGCTCCTCGTCGGCCACAAACGAAGGCGGGTGCGCGCCGAGCCGGTCCCACACGAGACCCGCGCGTCGCGCCAGCTCCGACGGACCGTCGGTGAACCCTGCGTTGTCCAGCGCCCGTATGCCCTGCGCCAGGCCGTTCGCGCTCAGGACCGTCAGAAAGAGCAGCGTGGCTGCCGTGCCGCGTACGAGCACGCGGGCCCCGAGGCTCCTCATGAGGATTCGACCGTCGCGTCCGGCCAGAGCAGACAGGAGCCAGGCCAGGAGCACGGTCGCTGTCACTCCCACGTCCGCGATCCGGATGTTCGTGCTCCCACGACTCAGAAAACCCGCGTTGAGCATCACCGCGAGGACCAGGAGAGGCACGACGTGCGCGGGGCTGGACAACACGTGTGTGGGGACCGCCGCACCCCTGAGACGCCACAGGGTGACTGCACTGGCGACAGGGAGCAACACAATCGCGTAGTACAGGAATGCCGTCGCGTTCTGCACCGTGTCGAGCTGACTCGTGAGTATGAGCCGCCTGGGCTCGCCCGACAACGCGAACGCGGTCCTATCCAGACCGTGTGTGTCATCGACGAGCGGGTCACGAACGAGAGCTTCGATATTGCCGCGAGACGTGTCGCGAAGAACATACGTCCAGGTGCTGCCGTCGAGCGACCGGCCGTCCAGCAGCCCCCAGCGAGTCTCGCGCGCGCGCCGATCCTCTTCGGAGACTGGATTCCACCTGACGTTGACACGCGCGTTCGGGTCTGCACCCTGACGTGAGAAGCCGATGAGCGGTTTCGAGGAGTCGAGTGACAGGCGAGGGAGCGAGAAGCTCGTGCGCTGAGCGTCACGCGTGACGTAGACGAGCGCCGCGCGGAAGTACTCGACGACGCCGCCGCTCAACGCCAGAAACACGAGAAACGGCACGACGAAGATCGCCGCCGCACCGCACAGGCCGGCTGTCGCGCGCATGCCGTCACGGAGGGACGACCGGTGCACGAACGCGACCATCATCAGCGACAGGGCGCCGAGATAGACGAGGTGATCGTGCCGGAAGAGGAACGCCAGGCCAACGAGCGCGCCAAGTCCCGCGCGTCGGATACCGTCAGGCCTGTCGACATAGGCCCAGGCCAGCATCAGGCCCGCGGCGTACAGGACGATTTTCGGATAGTTGTAGTGACGAGCGTCGAGCGCGATGGACACGCCCACCGCGACGAGCGCGACCACCGTCGAACCCGCGGCACGACGGGCCAGAAGAAACGTCAGCGCCGCGCCCAGCGACAACATGCCGACGGTCAGCAGCGCCTCGGAGCGCAGGTTATACCCTCCGAGCCACTGTGCCGCCGCCGACAGGCAATCCGTGAGAAACCAGCCCGGGTCGTTGAAGTCCCGAAACGGGACTTCACCAGCCTGAATCTGGCGCGCCCGTGAGAGGTATCCGAACTCGTCGTTCGTGAAACCACCGAGCCCGCCGCCCAGGGTGTTGAATCGATAAAAGAAGGCTGCGAGGAATACGACAGCCGCCAGCGAGACGTCGATGACGTTCCGCCGGGCTGCCGCTGTCACGGCGTGGCCGTTCCCGTCACGAGCAGGCCCTTGTCCTGCAGCTCCCGCAGCGCGCGGTCGAAGAAGTCCTCCGCGACGTCCGGCGTGGTTTTCGCCCACTGAATCAGTTCGCTGAACCCCTGCTCGAGCGTCACCCTGGGCTCGAAGCCGAGCGTCTCTCGCGCGCGCGTGATGTCGGCGGTGTTGTGACGGATGTCGAACTTCCGGCCCGTTTCAGTGACGAGGGGTTCAATCGAAGAGCCGAGCAACCGAGCGAGCAGCTTCGCGATGTCCAGGATGCTGACAACCTCGCCCGAACCCACGTTCACCGGCAGGAAGTCCGCGCCCGACTTCTCCAGCATCAACACCAGGCAATCCACGACGTCGTGGATCGACACGAAATCCCTGAGCTGCCCTCCGTCCTCGAACACCATGGGCTGTTTGCCGTTCATGAGGCGGCTCAGCCAGATCGCGGCGACCCCGGCGTAGGGGTTACTCAGACTCTGCCGCGGTCCGTAGACGTTGAAGAACCGAGGCGCCACGGCCGGAATGCCGTAGGTTTTTCCGATGAGCAGCACCATCTCTTCCTGGTGGTACTTGGTCATCGAGTAGATGTTGTCGCGGTACAACGCCTTGTCTTCGGGAGTCGGCACCGAGACGACCTGCGCGCCGCAGATTGGGCAGAGTTGCTCCCACTGCCGCGCGGCCAGCTGCTCGGTCGGACGAATGCCAGGCGCCACCGGGCCGCACACGGAACAACGGTACGCCCCTTCGCCATACACCCCGATCGAGGAGGCCACGAGCACCTTCTGCACGTTGTGCTTCGCATTGACGAGGATGTCGAGAAGCAGCGCGGTGCCGCGCGTATTCACGTCCACGTACCGATCGATCTGGTACATGCTCTGGCCCACGCTGACCGCCGCGCCGAAATGCACGACCGCGTCGGAGGAGACGACGAGCGGTTCGAACGTGGAACGGTCGCGGACGTCGCCTTGCACGTATTGCACGCCGGGGTTCGCGTAGGACGGCCACGTGCCGGTCCGATGCACCTGCGGCTCCAGGCTATCGAGGACGGTCACGGCATACCCGAGCGAACAGAGACGGTCGACGAGGTGCGACCCGATATACCCCGCGCCACCGGTGACGAGAATCGAATGTATGGCCATCAGCTAGACACCACTACATAGGGCCACAGAGACACTGAGTCACAGAGGGAACCAAAGTACTCTGTGCTTCTGCGACTCTGTGGCTTGTTGGAACGAGCTTTTGACATTTGATCCGATACGTTCCTGTTTAGAATCGCTCCACGGCGCGCAGCGCCTTCAGGTTGAGTGTGGTCAAACGCGCCGCGTCGGATCGGCGGTACGCGTACTTCGCCGCATAGAGATGTGTCGTCAGATACCGATCGTCTTCGTACACCGCAATCGTGTCGACACCGAGGAGCGGTGCGAGCCACGCGAGCCCACCGCACGTACCGATGAACTGCCGGGCGCCCGCGATGACCTGCGTCTGGAGTCCCAGGTTGGTCTTTGGATCCAGTGACGGCCGCAGCGTGGTAACGCCCGGAATCCCGTCGAACTCGTAGTCTCGATGCTCATCCACGCTCCACGCCGTGTCGAGCATGACCACGGGTATGCGCCTGGCTACCCGCCGCACCAGCTCGAAGAGTAGCGTCCGATTCGTCTCAGTGTCCGGAAGCGCGGGGCCGGTGTAGAACTTCACGGCCACGTAGTCAGGCGGCAGGGACATCGCCGTTGGTTCGCCGAGTTTGAGGCGGCGAAAGTCGGTGTGACGAAGCAGAAAGTCGAGCGACCGATCGCCGTACCAGAACGCGCGGAACATCTGATACATCAGCCCAGGGTGCCATACCGCGGCATCGCGCGCGCCGATGCGGGACGCCGCGAGGCTGATGAGCTCGCGATCGAACTCCGACAACGCCATCTGTTTCTGATCGCCCCGCTCCCGCTGTGCGGCGCCCTGCCGGGCGAACTCGGCCGGCTCGACGAGATCGAAAATCTCGACATAGCGGTCAGCGACGCCACCGTACCACGCCTGGGTCCCCCCGCGTGACAGCGCGATGATCCGGTCCGGCCTGACCCCATAGCGGTCGGCGGCCCACGCCAGAAACGGCAGCCAGTACAGGGCCTCGTAGCCGACCTCCGAGGTCCACGGTCCGGCGATAATCGGCCGCGACCCAGCCGCCTCCCGCGCGAGCGTGGACTTGACGCGGCGCTCGACGCGGTACGGCGCCACCACGTGATCCTCGAGTCGCGCGAGGCGCTTTCTCGATCGTTCGAACGCAGCGCAGCTCTGCTGCACTCGGGTTCGCACCAGGTCAGGCGCATTCACGAACCGCTCTTGCTGTCTGCGTGCCTGTCGGCCGACCCGGCCGAGTGCTCGCTCGGCGGCCTTCCAATGGCGCCCAACGCGGCGCAGACGGACTCCCGCCATGTTCATGGCGGCTCGGGTCACGTTCGGGATCCGCATCACGAACGCTCCCCTGCGGCGATGCCCTCACGCCGGCCGATCGTCAGGTCGGCGTCGACGAGACCAGCCAGATCCAGCGGAGAAAACCGGCCGCCGCCAACACGACCATAGACCCGCCGCGCCACGTGCAGGTGTGCGTGGAGAAACGATGGATCCGTGAACACCGGCACCGTCGGCACTCCGAGCAGAGGCGCCAACCACGACAGGCTGCCACACGTGCCCACGAACATCCGTGCACCCGCGATGATGCGCGTCTGTACGGCGAGGTTCGTCCGCGGGTCGAGCAGACCACTCATACTCGTCACGCGCGGCCCGGTAGGGAGACGCATGTCGGTATGCTCGTCGAGTCCCAAACCGGTATCGAGCTGCACGATCGGGAACCGCTGGCCGAGAGCGTCGCCCAACGCGCGCAGCTGCACGCCGATGGCCGGTTCATCAGGCAACGATTGGGCACCGTAGAACTTTACGGCGACATACTCCGCGGGAAGCGCCAGGGGAACCGCGATGTCCGGCGCCTCGATTCGCGCGTGGCGCGTGTGACGCTCGACGAAACCGAGCGTTTCCTGCCCCGACCAGAAGGGAGAGAACCAGCGAAACATCAGGGAAGGATGCAGCACGCTAACGGTACCGTCGAGCCCTAGCGCCTGGGTCGCCTTCGTGACGAGACGCTCGTCGAACTCAGACACCCCACGCTGCTTGAGCGCTCCCCCGGCAGCCTGTCCAGCAAGCTCACCGGGGCTTACGTGGTCGAACACCTCGACGTATCGGGAGCCGATATCCCGATACCAGCTGGCCGTGCCCCCTCGCGACATCACGACGATTCGTGAGGTCGGAATGCGGTAGGCAGCGGTCACCCAACGCAGGAATGGTATCCAGTACAGAACCTCGTAGCCGACTTCCGAGAGCCACGGCCCAACGACAATGGGCGCCGATCCCCCGACGGCGTTCTCCAGATCCTTCTCGACGCTCCACTGACCTCTCCACGTGGTCCATTGTTCGCCGATCCGATGCGCCCTCGATCGCCATCGTGCGGCGACGCCCATCAGCGGCTCGTCTCCTTCCGAACCTCGGCGACGGTCAAGCAGCTCAGGTCGACCCTCCACACGGAGGACGTCACGGATGAGATCCAGGTGCCGTTTCGAAAACGACTCCGGCTCCGAGTAGTAGCTCAGCGCGGGAACACCGCAGAGCGGCGCCAGATAGGCGAAGCCGCCATAAGTCCCCACGAACCGTCGCGCACCGGCAACGATCGCCGACTGGACGAGCAGATTGTTGTCGGGTGTCAGCAGATGGCTAATCCCGTGCATCGCCGCGATGTCGGGCTCACAGGGATCGTGATCGTCCACGGCGACGCCGGTCGATAGCGAGATGACCGGTCCCTCCGCCGTCAGGGTCCGCACGGTTCGCTCGACGAACGCGCGGTTCTCCGCGGTATCCGTAAAACAGTCGTTGAAGTAGAACTTCACCGCGGTATAACCCGCCGGTAGGTCTACTCCTAGCGCGGGAGGCTGAAGTCTCTCGAATCGCGTGTACGTCCGAAGCCATTCGAGCGGCTGATGTCCCCACCAGTACGGCCCGTAGAGGCGGTACATCATCGATGGGTGCAACAGCGACACGTCCCGTCCTTCCGCCTTCCGGACCAAGCCGACGATCTCGTTGTCCAGTGGCGTCAGCGCCACTTGTTTCTGCTCCCCCAACGTCCCGCTACGATCGAAGTTTCGACGTTTGAACTCGTTGGGAGGAATGAAGGACAGCGCGTCGTGGCATCGTCCTGCAAACGACGCATACCAGGCGCCCGCGGCCCCGCCTCGCGATACCGCGACGATTCGCTCAGGGGGAACGGCGTAGGTCTCAGCGAACCATCGGAGAAACGGTATCCAGTACAGGAGTTCGAAACCCACCTCGCCCAGCCACGGGCCAACCAGAATCGGCCCGGGTTTGCTGGCCAAAGCCGCCAGTTCACGCCGGACGACCGAGGTGCGTCGCTCGGACACCAGGCGTGCCGCTACGCGGCGAACGGGCGAAGGCACGAGTCGGCGGCCTCTCGAGCCTAGCTTTAGCACCGCGTCACCTGAAGCAGGGCAACCCCAGTTCGGAGTCAACGCGAACGGGCTCGCGGCGTGCCTCGACGAACACCACGTACCCAGGCTCATCGTCGACGACGATCGTTCCGGCCTGACGATAGGTGGTCGCGAGGTGTTCTCGGAAGAGCGGGTAGTCATCCAGGAAGCCTTCGCCAAACTCGCGGTCGTCGGCGAGCACGATGGGCACCGACTGTTGCTCGAGCTTGGCGAGCGCACGCCGCTGATCGCGCTCGGAGGTGTACAACGACAGCTTGAACATCGCTTGTCCTCCGGCGAAGCGGCGCCTTGCGAGCACCGGGATCTCGTGGATCGCTCCCGTCACGAGGAGACGGTCATCAGGCGTCGTGCACCGTGCGATGTAGCCGGCCGCTTTCATCGCTGCCGATGCACCAGTCGCGGGCCATGTCTCGGGCGGTAGCGCCCTGAGATCGGCCTGTGCGGTCGCGTACCGGCGCGTCGTTTTCCCCCATGAGTCCGACAATCCGCTGGTGTCGAGCTCGAGCGCGACGTCCGAAAACGAGTATGCGGCGGCCAGCATCTGGGCGACCAGAACAAACGACAACGTGATCGCCGACCGTCTCGCCATCGTCGACTTCCAGACCGAGGCGCCACCGACGGTGCAGGCGGCCAGGAGGACGAGTGGCACGATGGCGTCTCCAAATCGCGCAGCCAGATTCGCGCGCAGGAACGACATGTTCACGAGCACACCCATCACGAGGAGTCCCGCGACGAGTGCCCGATCCGTTCGTTCGGTCGCCGAGGTAGTGGACACAACCATGCGTCCAATGAGGGCGCACGCCGCGACCACCGGAATGGCCCAGAATACCCAGTACGTCACGAGCAAGAGACTGTCGCCGGTGAATGGAGCCGCCAGATCCAGACTCGGCAAGCGCAGCTCGGTTCGCGACCTCTCGACGGCGACACTCGCGAGTGAGTTCGTGATGTACGACGGAATGCCCTCGTATACCTGAATCCACACGAGCGACGGTAAGAGGCACACCCCCGTCAGACCGACGTAGGTCCCGACCGTCCGAACGATCGCAGGCCATCTACCAAAGTCCCGCACTACCAATGCCGTTACGGTCGCCGCACCAAGGTACAGCCCCAGATCGTGCCGGAAAAGGGCCGCGACGACCGTCGCAACTGCCGCAACCCCGAGCCGCACGAGCGATGGGGACGCTAAGGCCGCGTGCAGCGCCCACACGCCGAGCGCCAGCATCAGCACCTTGGGGTAGTTGTACAGCTTGGGTGCCATGGCAACGGTCGTCGCGGCGGCGAGCAGCGCCATGGACCAACGCTTCGAAAAATCGAGCGCCAGGAGGAACACCGCCGCGTTGGCCACGGCAAGCGATCCGACTGACAAATACGCCTCTGGCAGGAGCGTGCGTCCGCCGAGCTGCTGCGCCCACGCCGACACGAGGTAGGTCAGCGCTGGCCACGCGCCGCGCAACTCGGCGTCCACGAAATCACGTAGAGGCTGCTCTCCCGACAGCAGCATGTCGGTACGCGTCAGATAGATGAAGTGGTCGTTGTCGAAGCCCCCGAGCGCTCCGCCAAGCGTGTTGAACCTGAACGCGAAGCTCACGACACCAATGCCGACCGCCACCGCCACGGCAGCCGCGAGTCGCAACCGATCCCCTCGGGAAGCACTGACCGCGCCCGAACGCTCCGCGTCCGCGTCCCTGCCGAAGGTCAAGGCGAAACGACTTCGGCTGCTTCGGTCGCCACACCCAGCTCCGTCGCCGCGCGAAGGTCGAGCGTGTCGAAACGCGCCGCCTCGAACTGACGATATGCCTGAGTGGCAAAGAAAACATGCGAGACGAGAAATCGCTCCTCGCTATAGACAGCAAGGGTATCGACACCCAGCAGCGGCGCGATCCACGCCAGGCTGCCACAGGTGCCCATGTAGCCCTGCGCTCCAGCGATCACCCTGGTCTGGACACCAAGATTCGAACGCGGTTCCAGATGATCGCGGAGACTGATCACGTTCGGGATGTCGCGAAACAGATAGTCCTCGTGTTCGTCGGTCGCCATCCCGGTGTCCAGCATGACAACCGGCGCCTGCCTCGCCGCGGCCCGCACCAGACCCCGCAGTGCCTGACGGGACTCCGGCGTATCCGGCAGTGCCGCCCCGGTGTAGAACTTCGCGGCGATGTACCGGTCGGGCAGACCCATCTCTGACGGAGGTGCCGCCACGCGCATCGGCACGTATCGTGTCCTCGACAACACGAGATCCAGTGCCCGGTTTCCAAACCAGAAGCGGTTGAACAGCCTGTACATCAAGGACGGATGGCATACCGCCGGATCCCTGATCCCCGTCTCTCTGACGGCCGCCTCCATGAGGTGGATGTCCAACTGACCCGTGGTCGTCTGCTTCTGTCCGCCGGACTCCTGGCTCTGGTGTCGCTCCCGGTTGCGGCGGCCGAACTCCTCCGGGGCCAGGTGATCGAAGATCTCCACGTATCGACCTGCGATTCCGCCGTACCACTCGGCCACGCCACCGCGCGAGATCGCGACGATCCTCTCGGCATCGATGCGATAGCGATCCTGGAACCATCGGAGAAACGGGATCCAGTACAGAACCTCGAAGCCAACCTCCGAAAGCCACGGGCCCACGATGATCGGCCCACGTCCGCGAGCGACGTGCGCGATCTCACGTTCCAGGAGCCACTCCGCCTGGGCAGCCGCCGCCTGCTCGCGCAGCCGACCCACGCGCCGCGCCAGCCGAACTCCGCGACGCGGCGCCGCCGCAGCCCGACGCCATGCCTTCCCCGCCAGGTTGCGAACCGCGCCGAAGGGATCGCTACTCGCGTCGGTCATTTCTTGGCCGCAGCCATGCGCCGCTCGGCGTCCAGCCAGTCCTCGGGAGAGTCGATCGTGATCGACTCCTCGGCCGGCACCACGAGCGGACGACACGTGCGTCCGTAGATGCTGTGCGACTCCCGCAATGTCTTCGCCCAAAAGACATAGACGGTTCCGTCGCGGACAAACGCACGCCGGGCATCCTGCCTCCGCGTGATGCTCGTCCCTTCCGGCAGGAATGGCACGAGCCTCCCTTCCTCCACACGCATGACGTAATCGGGCGACAGATGGCGTGGCAGTTCGACGACGGTCACGACCGAATCCGCCCCGGAGTCGCGCAACTCCTGAACGGCGGCCCGGACGTGCGCTGCCGTTCGCAAGGGCGAGGTGGGCTGCAGCAGCACGATGATCTCCGGGATCCCAGCCCTGACCCGCGACGAAGTCAACCGCATGCTCAATCACCGGCAGCATCGGGGTGTCGTCCTGCGCGAGCGCGAATGGCCTCAAGAAAGGCACCTCGAGTCCCACACGCCGGCCCTCTTCGGCGATACGCTCCGAGTCGGTCGACAGCACGGTGCGATCGATCACTCCGGATTCCGCGGACGCCCGCGCCGCGTACTCGAGGAGCGTTCGTCCGGCGAGCGGACGAATGTTCTTGTCGGGAATTCCCTTGGACCCGCCGCGCGCGGGAACGAGAGCCAGCACTCGGCTCATGTGGTGGTGTGATGTGGAATCAGGGCCGTGCGGCCGGTGCGTTCTGCACAAACCTGACCTCGCGCCACAGGCTTTCGACGGCATGTGGCGAAGGCAGGTGGTCGGGCTGAGGCGTAGAGGGACGGGCTACGTAGCTGATGTGAAGATGGTCAGCGGCGTAGTTGCTTCGCACGATCTCGAAGCCCGCTCGCACGAGATACGCGACCATCGTCGTCTCTGTCAGGTAGTAAGGATGATCGATCTTGACCGCGTCCTCGATCGACCAGTTGCGAAGGTAGGCGGCGCGAAAGTCTACGATGTCCACGAACAGAAGCCCGCCAGGCGTCAGGAGCTGCCGTACACGGTTGAGCGTCCCGGCGGTGTCGAGCAGGTGATCGACCGTCTGACAGAGCACGATCGTGTCGAAGCGCCGTGCCCCAAGGTCAACATCTTCCACAAGGCCCTCGATCGTCTCGAGGCCCAAGGCCTGCGCCTGAACCGTTTCGAGCGGCGCCGGGTCGATGACGGTCGCGCGCAAATCGAATCGACGCGCGAACGCATCCGCGACGATGCCCGTCGAACCACCGATATCGAGCAAGGTTCGGTAGCCGCGACCGGCGATGTACGGTGCCAGCAGGTCGCCTCTCTCCGCCGCATACTCCCGCTGTTCCTGCTGAATGGTGCGGGCATCGATCAACCGGCCATGAAACGCACTGACCAGCGGTCGGTAGGTTCGGGTATAGAACGCCGCATAGGCGTCGCGAGTCATCACCGGGTCGAGGAACACCAGACCGCATCGGGAGCAGCCAGACGTCGCGGCCGGATAGCCGTACCGATCGCGATGGGTCAGTCCGACGAACACTGATTCGCCGCACAGATTGCAGCGTTCGACACGGACTTTCGGCTCTGCCGCGTAGTCGAATCCCAGCGCGGCAATACGCTCGGCGCGCGTTACAGAATCCAAGACGGCCATCAATAGGTCAACCGTTTCTCGACGCGCAGCTCACAACTGGCCAGCGTGTCGGCAATGCGGGTGCCAGCCTGTCCATCGCCGTAGAGACGATCGGGTGCCGGCCGCCCGCGACGAATGTGATCGTGAATCGCCGTCGCGATGGCGGTTGCCTGATGCTCTACGTCGATCACGTTGTGCCCGCGCTCCCGTCCCATCTGGCGAGTTCCCACGTTCACTGCCGGCACGCCGAGAAAGGAACATTCACGAATGGCCACGCTCGAGTTGCCGACGATGGCCGTGGATCGATGCAGCAGCCGGAGAAAATCCTCGGGAAACATGTTGCGGAAGAAATGGAAGTTGTCTGGCTTCTCTTTCTCTCGAAAAATCCGAATGCCCTTCGATGTGCCATCCGACCCCGCATCCACGTTCGGCCAGAACCACAGCACCGGCAGCCCAGCGTCCTTGACGGCATACAGCGTCGCATCGACCTGCTGCCTGGCTTCCTCGTACTCCGTCGTCACTGGATGCTGCATGACGACCAGGTAGCCCTTCGAGAGATCCTCGCGTGGCCCGACACCCCCGTATCGTTCGAACGGGTCGAAGTCGAGCTCAGGCTTCGCTGCCACCTGCGCGGCGATGTCGATCGATGGGCACCCTGTGAGCACGACCGAGTCCGGCTCTTCGCCCAGTTTGATCACTCGCTCGCGGGCGAGCGCCGTCGACACGAGATGCAGGTTCGCGAGTTTGGTGACCGCGTGCCGCACCTTCTCATCGATCGAACCCGTCACCTCGCCGCCTTGCACGTGCACGACCGGAATGTTCATGTAGGACGCGGCGACAGCGGTCGCCAGCGTCTCGTACCGGTCTGCGACCGTGACCACGGCATCCGGTTTGAGGTTGTCGAACACCGTCGCCAGCTCGACGAGTCCCAGTCCGGTCGACTTCGCCGACGTCACGAGATTCTCGCCCTCGAGGACCATGTAGACGCGCGCCGCCGGCGAGAACCCGTCGCGCTCGATCGCCTGAATGGCGTTGCCGTATCGCTCGAGGAGCGCCGACGCGGCCACGACGAGCTGGAGTTCGAGATCGGGGTGGGCCTGTATCGCGGTGAGGGCCGACCGGATCCGTGAGTAGCTCGGCCTCGCCGTGACGAGGACGCAGATTCGACGTTTAGTCATAGGGGATCGATCTACCAGCCAATCTCGATACCGTCGCAGTCCTCGACGGAGCCTTCGGGGCGCCGTGGCTCGAGCAGCGCCCGGACGTCGTCCGCCTCAACGCTGGCCGAGAAGCACATCAAGCGGGTCCATAGGACCGACGTCCAGCCGCGCGCCCTGCTCGAGCAGCAACTCCACCATGTCCGCCCGCTCCGCCGCGACCGCGGCTTCAATCGGGGTGATGACCAACGACTGCGCCGAGAAAATATCAGGACGCACGGCGACTGGTGGCGTTCACATCTCGCCCCGACTCAATCAGCCGCACGACCTCGCCGTTGTCGCGCAGCGCTGCCGCCTCCGAGAGCGTCACCGGCTCTACCGCCCACAAGGGATCGGCACCGAAAGGCAGCCCGATCAGCATCGCCGTCGTCGCCGCAATCAGCAGCACACCCGGCAGCCCGAGCGCGCACATCAGCAAGGGCAACGACCGCCGGCCGGTCATGGATGAGGGTCGACGTCAGTAGTTGATGTCGAAGACACGTTCCATCCATCGCGGCTCGAAATACGGATTGACGACCCGCGTCGAAATCGCCTGGCTGACGAAGGCTCCGAATCAGCGGCTGCGACGAGGCGTAGCGCTCCCAGTTGCCGTCGCGACGCCACTCCCGCTCGAGGCGCGTCCAGTCATTGCGCTGCACGAACGCCTGGGAGCGCAGCACGTGATGCACGCCCGCCGCCCTGATCGCCCACGCAGACGACCCGGCGATGAACAGTGCGCACACCGCCGCCGTTGCCGCCCACGAGCGGCGCCGTCCCGGCCATTCGACGAAGGAAGTGCACGGCGGCTCCGAAGACCGGAAGCGCGTAGAACGCGCCGGCCACGCTCATGATCTCGTCCTTCGTGTAGACGTAGCGATATCGATGCGTTGCCGGCGAGCATCAGCGCAAAGATGACGGTGTGGCGATCGGCCAGCGTCTGCGGGCGCCGAACGCCCGACCGAAGCCGGCTGACCACGTAGGCCACCACCAGGCCAGTCGCGAACAACGACGCGCCGATCTGGATGAAGTGGCGCGGTGCCACTTGATCGCCTCTGATCGCGCGAACGAACGCCCACACACCCGAGCGCGGCTCGGACATCAGGACCGACAGCGCTGACGAAACGACGTTGTAGAGATGAAAGAGGATCAGATTCTCGCCGAAGCGCGCCCTGACCTGCTCGGGTGAGAGCGTGCCCAGGAGAAACCCCGTGCTCCGCTCCTCAATCGTCGGCAGGCCCGTGTTGAAAATTCCGAATCGCACCACGGCGTAGGCGGCAAGAAGCACCGTTGCGCCGGCGACCGCGCGCCTCGAGGCGCCGGGCATGCCGGTGAGCCAGGCAGCCGCGATGACGACCCACACCAGCAGACCCGGATTCGAGCGTCAGCGCCGCGAACGCGAAGCGTCAACCAGAGCGCGAGATCGACGAGCAGCCCCCCCTTCGACTGCGTCAGGTTGAGCGCGAGCATCGCCAGCAATGCCACCTGGAGGAAGTGGTTCGTCGGATAGATCTCCTTGACCGTTCCAAGGAAGGTGTGGATACCGAGAAACACCGTCAGCGCGAGCGGCGCAACCGCAAGCATCAAGGAATCGCGAATCTGCAGCGCTCGTACGAAGAGGAGCACGAACGCGAGCACCAGACGCAGCGTGAAACACACGGTAGGCCAGGGCGTAGTCGCCGCCGCCGAGATCGGCCACGACCTTGATCATCGCGTAATCACATGGGGCGGAAGTAGGCGACCTCCGACAGGTGAGCACGGAAGTCGGACCAGGCCGACGGCGAGAGCGCGGCATCGAGAATCAGGCTCAGCGAGTCCGAAACCTGGAGCGGCATGTGCAAAAGGTCGTGACCGACGCCGACGGCCAGCACCGCCGCGGCCGCGGACGCCGCGACGGGCGGCACCTCTAGCCGCCGATGTCATCGGCACCGAATCTGCTCATCCCTTTCGAGATTTCTCCGCAAGACACGACCGACAAAATCGGGAAGACGCTCGGCCGGAACACCGGTGCCGGGTTTCTTCCCGGCGAGGTGCGCCTCGGTGAGGACGGTACCCGCAGGCAGCGGCTCCCTGGCCACGAGGCTCTTGGTGAAGATCGCCCGCAAGGGAGCCATCTCGAGCGCGATGGCGTCTTTGTCGACGGGACTCGCGCGCATCCGTTCCACGAAGCGAATGCCGTCGACCAGCTCCCGGAGCTCCTCCATCGTGATCGATGCGGGAACATCCGGACCGAACATCCCACGGCTCATGGTGACGTGGACCTCCACCACCTCAGCGCCCAGCGTCGCCGCGGCGAGGCCGGGATAGATCGTGCCCGAGTGATCCGACAGCCCAACCGAGCAACCGTAACGCTCACGAAAGAACGGAATCATGTTGAGCCCGATGCGTTCGGGAGGGCATGGGTACGCCGTCGTGCACTGAAGGACGGCCAGGGGCAGGCCCGCGCGGCGAACGCGATCGACGGCTTTGTCCATCTCGACCATGTCACTCATGCCGCTCGACAATAGAATCGGGCGTCCGGTCGCGATCATCGCGTCGAGGAGCGGGAGATTGCCGATTTCACCCGACGCAATCTTCCACATCTCCATTCCGACCCGCTCCAGCAGGTCGACCGCCTCCCGCGAGAATGGCGAACTGAGGAAGATGAGACCTTTCTCGCGAGCATGCTCGGCCAGTCCCTGCCATTGCGGCTCGCTGAATGCGATCCGCTTCCAGGTACTCATAACGCGTCGCATCCTGACGGCTGAACTTGACGCGGAACGGCTCCGCCGGCGTGCTCTCCGCCTCGGCGATATGCGTCTGAAACTTGACGGCGTCGGCGCCGTTGCGCGCAATCTCGTCGATGAACGCGTGGGCAAGACCGAGGCTGCCATCGTGGGACAACCCCACCTCGGCCACCAGGAGGCAGCGCTGCAACGGAAAGCGCGAGGTAAACGTGCGTGTCATACGCCCACGCCCGTTCGAACGGCCCGATCCACGCGCCCGAGCGCCAGTCGTACCACCTCCAGATCCTTGACGTCGAGCGGCACGAAACCTCCCGTCTTCAAGCTCGAGAAGACCCGTTTCGACACCTCGAGGTGATCGAAACGGAAGGCCGCCGGATTCGAGTAGAACGCGACCGCGTTGGTTCCACAGAACGGCGCCAGGTAGGAAAAGCCGCCGTACGTGCCCACGAACGCCTTGGCGTTACTGATGATCCGCGTCTGTACCTCGAGGTTCGTCTCAGGCGGCATCAAATGGTCGACCGTATGCAGCCGCTCGCGCCGGGCCGGCGCAAAGTCCGAATGATCGTCGTACCGATGTCCGGTATTCAGCAGGACGACGTCCGTGGTGGCCGTGAGATCCTCCAGGACCTGCGCGGTCAGCGCGCGATTGGCCGGAGAATCCGGAAGCGCCGAATTGGCGTAGAACTTCACCGCCACGTACTCACGCGGCAGATGCGACGCGAGGTCTCCAAGGGGCAGCTTCGGCAATGGGCGGAAGACACTGAACGCTTCGACGAGTGTGATCGGCGCCTGCTGGCGCCAGAAGACGTTGAACAGGTTGTACATCATCGACGGGTGGAGAATCTTGACGCTGTCGAGGCCACGGGCCTTCTTGACGCGCTCGATAATCTCGCGGTCGAACTCGCCGATGTCGATGTGTTTCAGCCGGCCTTTCTGCTCGTGAATGCGCGCCTCGTTGCGCAACCGGAACTCCTCGGCGGTGAAGAGCGACAGAATGTCGTGGTAGTTCGACGTGATGTGCCGGTACCAGGGAGCCGCGCCGCCCCGCGAGACGACGACTAACTGATCGTCGTGGAGGCTCGCATACGCCTTCACCCACGCCAGAAACGGAATCCAGTACAGCAGCTCGAAGCCGGCTTCAGTGAGCCACGGCCCGACGATGATCGTGCGATTCTGGCGCCCGAGCATCGTGATCATCTCTTTGGTCTCGTCGACTTCCGGAATACCTGGAAATAGCAGGCTCTTGGCCGGATCGCGATGTTTGTTGAGCTTCGGCGTGAGGATCGCGCCCGACTCCTGTCGCAGCTGGGGCGGCTCTTCTCCGACGATCTGCTTGAGACGGGTGACAGCGAAGTGCCGAATCTTCAGGAACACCTGTTTTCGCGCGTGCCGCCGGAAGCGTCGCCACTTGTACCGAGTCTCCTTTCGAAACGGCTGCGTCGCCGACACGATCTGGGCAAACGCAAGCCACGGCACGAGGAGACAGCGGGCGATCCAGGCGGCAAGAGGAGCGCCGACCGGGGCCGGCGCCGGCTGCAAGGCCACAGCTTCGATCGCGTTCGCGAATCGCGGTGTCGAGGGTTCGTCGAGCCCCTGGGGCCGAATGAATCCTTCCGTGAACCGACGCGCCCGTTCGATGCCGGCGCGGGGATCGGCGAGCGTCGCCGACAGTTGGAGCACGTGTTCTTCCAGACTACGTGCCGTTTCGAGGAGGCCACCGCCGACCTGCGTCAGATAGTGGAAGTGAATCGTCCCTTCCTGGTTGTCCTGTGAGATCTCCGGTTCCAGGATCGACAGAACAGGCTTGCCAGCCACACCCGCTTCGAGAAACGCGCTGGTGTTGAGCCCGACCACGGCTGACGCGTAGTACAGAGAGTCGAAGTAGTCGTTCTTCGACGCGGGGTCCACAGGGTGCCCCCCGAAGAACCCGACGTTCTTGAACTCCGTGAGATCCACCTGCTGCCACTCGTCGAGCCGTCGTGGATGGGGCCGAATGAGCAGACCCGCCTCCCGGAGGACGGGATCGGCGCTGCCGCGAACGTGCTGGATCCAGCGTTCGGTGAATTTCGCTTCGTTCGCGGTGTTCTTGAACAGCGACGAGCATACGTACAGGACGTACGGCCGTGCCGCGTCGAGGTTGGCGTACTCACAGAACTCTTCGCGCGAGCGTGATGGCTGCCGGCCGAACCACTGGTCGTAACACTGCGCTCCCGTCACGACAATCCGTTCGGGCGGCACACGATGCAGCTCGACGGCCTCACCCTTCTGCGTCTCGTTCCAGACGGTGACGAGATCTGGAATCGCGCGCAGGAGCGACTTGCTGGACAAGTGATCCCAGCTGCCGACGCAGAGCACCGTTCGCAACCCGAGCGCGCGCGCGCTCAAGTAGTGGTCGAGCTGCGGCGAGCCCAGATCGACGAGCGGCGTGATCAACACGACGTCTGGCTTCTGCTCCTGGTAGAACGTCTCGAGTTCCCGACTCCTGGGAACCGCCTGCTCGAACTGTCGCAGCACCCATGAGAGCGCGCGACGGCCGGCCGGGGTCCGGAGCACAGGCAATCCGGCGAGCGATCGGACCAGGCGAGGGGTCCGTTCCTCCGACCGGCCCCGTAGCCGAGGCATCGTGTCGTACCGAGGATCGAGGAACCGGAGATGATCGATACCGAGGCGCAGCTTCTGCCCGAGAGCGAGCCACGCCCCGGACTGGCGAGTCGGCGTCCAGCCGACGGTCACCTTCGGATATCGGGCCGCGAGGCGCTCAACGAGACCTGCGCCGCCCAGGGATTCCTCCCGGTCGGCCGAGAGGTGGATCGTGTGTCCGCGCTCGGCGAGTTCGGCGATCGCCGACTCGAAGAGCCGCAGATACGAGAAATGCCGGGCCAGAAACAGAATCTTCATGAGATGAGACCGATCCGTTTCATCAGCCGTTGCTTGAATCTTTTCATCGTCTTCGTGCGACGCCATTCTGCGGCCCGTTCCGCCTTGTAGCGCGCTCTCTCGGCCACGCGGGCGTCTCGTTGCTGTTGTTCGGATAGATTGTGCGCGTCCTTCACGCGCCATGCGGCGTCGACGTGTTCCCGGTGGGCACGCTGACGGGCGACGATAGCCCGTTCATGTTCGCTCAACATGAGCGGCTCAGCGACCCGGCGCGATGCAAGTGACACCACCGGCGCCATGACACCACGCAGAACGCGGTGGGACGACTGCTCGCCGCCGGCGACCCGCGACACGCCGCGAAGCGCTTCCACCGCGTCGGCGAACACAGGTGAAGCGGGCACGTCCGTCCCTCGAGGCCGGATGAACGCTTCGACAAACCGACGGCTCTTGGGTGACATCTGTTCGGTGGCCTGAAGCGCAGCGTTGAGCTGGCGACACTGCTCGTCCAGTGTCTTGGCTGTGTGCAACAGGCCTCCACCTACGTTCAACAGATAGTGAAAATGGATGGTGCCCTCCTGGTTCTCATAGTGCTCGGGCAGGAGCGTCGTGAACACGGGCTTACCCGCTATCGCGCCTTCGAGGAAAGCACTGGTGTTGAGCCCGACAACAGCGGCGCTGTGATGCAGGGAGTCGAAGTAGTCGGCCTTGGCATCAGGGTCGACCGGGTTGCGCCCCCAGAGTCGCACGCCCGGATCCTCGGTGACGTTGACGTCCGCCCACTCCTTGAGTCGAGCCGGGTGAGGGCGAACCACGATCGGAATGGATGCCAGCGGTTCCAGCCCGCAGGTGCGTACTGCCCGGATCCAGCGTTGGACGAAACGCGCCTCGCTCGGGCTGCCCTGGAAAAGAGCGGAGCACACGTACAGCAGAAACGGGCCGTCGCCCGTCAGCCCGACCTTCCGGCAGAACGTCTCTCGGTCGGTTGACGGGCGTCGATCGAACCACTGGTCGAAGCACTGAGCGCCAGTGACAACGATCTGCTCTGGCGGTACGCCGTGCAACGTCAACGCCTCGTTTCGCTGCGTCTCGTTCCAGACGAAGATTCGGTCGGGAACGTTCCGAAGAATGGCCTTGCTCGACAGGTGATCCCAGCTCCACACGCAGAGCGCGGTCGGATAGCCGAGCGCCTTCGCGGACTGCAGGTAGTCGAGTTGCGGAGAAGCCACCAGGCCGATCAACGGCGTGAACAACACGACGTCGGCGGCTTGTTCCTGAAGGTACTCGTCGATCTTGGCGCCTCGCGGGATCGCTCGTTCGCACGCAGTCAAGGCCGCCCGCACGACTCGTCGACCAGTCGAGGTCCGCGCAGCCGTGACAAACAACAGCCACAGGCCGATTCTCGGTACCCGCTCCCGCGCTCGCGCCCGCAACTTCGGTGCACCGGCGTATGCCGGATCGAGGTACCGCAGGTAGTCGATCGTCATGCGGAGCTTGATCGCAAAGTCGCCCCAGGCATCCTCACGGCTCGGCACCCAGCCGAGTGAGACGCCAGCGTGCTCCCGTGCCAGGCGCTCCACCATCTCTCGTCCGCCGAGATCCTCTTCGCGCTCTGCCGCCAGGTGCAGTTGGTGCCCCCGAGCGGCAAGGGCTGCGATCACCGACTCGTAGTTGCGGAAATAGGTGTAGTGCCGCGCGAGGAAGAGAATCTTCACGCGTGGTTACGTCCCCGGACACGATTCGAGCGCCCGAACACACGTTCGACGAGAGGAGTGATCCCAACCCGGCGCGAGAGTGACGAGGACGCCGTAGAGACTCAGCAGCGCCACGTGCTTCACGCGCTTATATACCCACCTGGGCCACCCGAGCATCGAGAGCAGCCCTCGCTGGACTGTGGACTTCCCATAGTGGCGCCACGCGTACGCGGCCGCGTAGGCAACGACGAGACGTCGAGCCACTGACTGCGGCAGCTCCACCGTCGAGTTCCCTCGCGTGACGTAGGTCTCCCACAAAGACCTGGCATGGAGATACCAGGGGGGCGTCCATGCCGATGGCGGTTGAGCCCCCGGCGCGAAAAGTGTCGAGCGCTGGCGCTCGACGCTGCCGGTGTCGAATTGCCGGCGATACCAGAGGACCTCAGGCACCTGACGGATCTGACCTCGCAGGGTCAGTTCGGCCAGCAGCAGGCGATCCGGGCAGAGGACCTCCCTGAAACACGCCGGCGTCGCGGACTGCATTGACGCGCATGAGGCCGTACACCATGTCGCCCGCGGCGACCGAGTCGCTGCGATTGAAGAGCCTCCAGCGCGCGTGGAGATCCGTGACGCCGAGCGTCTCGAACTGCCGCGCCGGCTTCGCCATGGGCACACCGTCCGGGCTGATCCGCTGCGTCAGCGGGTAGGCGACGACGACGTCGGGGTACCCCTCGAGGGTGGCAACGAGCGTCTCGAGCCACTTCGGATGCCACCGGTCGTGGTCGCTGGCCCAGGCGAAGTAGCTGGACCCGCCGGCTGACGCCTCCTCGAACGCCGCGCGCCATGCGGCAACCATTCCACGACGCTCTGGAAATCTCACGTAGCGCACGCGGCTGTCCCGCTCGGCATAGGCGCGCGCGATGGCCTCGGTGCCATCCGTCGAGCCGTCATCGACGAGTACCAACTGGAAACGCGCGTGCGTCTGCGCCAGCAATGAGTCGAGCGACTCAGACAGGTATGGGGCTCGGTTGCGCAGCGTCACGCCGATGCCGACCAGTGGAGCCGCATGGGTGCCCGACAGCCCTCGAGCGGCCTCCGGTTTGAGCGTGCCGGCGAGGTGACGATACCCCGTGTCGTCGACACGGCTGGTCCGTCGCGCCTCGTCCACGCTGATGGCACTGTCCCTCTTCGTGGCTTTGAGGTAACCCGACCCGAGGACCGACACCTCACGCAGGTCGTAGCGTCGTGAGAGGATCGCGCTCACACTCTCGATCTCATCGTTGTAGACAGAGCGGTCGCGATTCAAACTGTAGAGCGTCTGACAACCGGTCGCCGCCGCCAGCTCCGTGTACCGCTCGACCTGCGACGTGGTCATCTCCTGGAACGACACGAGGTTCACCAGCAGGTCCGGTCGCGCGTCGAGGACGGCATCGACGTGCGGCACGGGAACGAACACGAAGTCGACGTCCTCTGACTCCTCGAACGTGCGCTGTCCCGCTTGCCAGAACCGCACCTTGGCCTCAGGGAACACCGTCAGAAGATAGCTGGCCGAGAAGAGAAACAGCTCAGGGAAATCAACGACGACATAGGTGGTCTTGGGAAACAGCGTCTTGAACTGATAGGCGAACCCGCCCCAGCCCGCGCCGATTTCCAGCACGATGCGGCGACGATCGGTCGCGCGGAACGGCTCGAGAACGCCAGCCCGCTGCATGCCGACGAGCACTTCGAAGAACTTGAGCGTATCAACGTTGTAGCGCCTGCCCTCGATAGTGAATCCGAAGCCTCCGAGTGCGTCATGTTCCTCGACGAGCAGTGTCGAACCTCCTGCCAGCGCCACGAGTGCTCGAAGGCGACGCTCGAAGAAGGCCCGCTTTTCACCAGCCTCGCGATAGTCGTAGGGCCGGATGCCGGTGATCTGAAACGCGTGATGACGCAGCTTCCGAACAACGAGCGGAGACGCATCGATCAGGTAGTCGATCTGGTCCAGCTCCTGGGCCCAGTACCGGCTCGGACCGCTCTCTCCAGGACCTTCGCGCCGGTCCTTCATCCGCAGCACCTCGTCGCGCACGCGACAGTAGGTGGCGTAGGCCAATCGGTCGGCGTCAGACAAGGCGGCCAAGGAGGAGCTGTCCATCACGAGGGCGATCCGATCAGCGCCTTGAGACGGCCCTTGATCCGGGCCAGGTGCTTCCGGCGCGCACCGGCCCACTGTTCGCGCTGGCGCTCGCGTCGGCGACCTGCCAGGAACTGTCGCTTCTCGGCAACTCGCTGATCGCGTTCAGCCGAGGCGGCCTGCTTGTGCGCCGCCTTTCGCATCTTCGCCCGATCGTTGATCATCTCCGGCGTATCGCGGAGCGCAGCCCGAAGCCACCCCTGCTCCGACGATCGCGACACCGCGCGCACGAACGGCTGCAGCGCGGCGTGCCACACCGACGGAACGTCGGCAGCACGCGGTGGAACACTCGCGATAGCTTCGACGGCCTCTACGAATACTGGCGTGGCGCGAACGTCGAGGCCCCTGCGGCCGCACGAAGGCTCTGACGAATCTCATGTTACGTTCGTCGCGTCCGGTCGGCTGTGCGATTGTCTCCGCAAGCTCCGCAAGGTGATCCGGAATCGAGCGGGTGGCGCGTAACAGCCCGCCTTCCACGTTCATCAGGTAGCGGAAGTGCTGCACGCCCTCCTGGTACATCTCGAACTCCGGAAGCATCAACGTCAGCACCGGACGACCGACAATCGCCGCTTCCAGAAACGCGCTCGTCACCAGACCGACCACCGCGTGGCTGTGATACAGGGAATCGAAGTAGTCGGCCTGCGCATCCGGGCTCACCGGATTCCGTCCATACAGGACGGCGTTCCCGAATCGTTCGAGGGAGACATCCTTCCATTCGTCCATTCGCTCGGGATGCGGACGCACGAGAATGCCCGCGTCCCTCAAGCGCGGGTCGGCGCTCCGGCGAATCTCCTCGATCCAACGCAGCACGAACGCGGACTCGTTGGGATTCGGCGTCATCACCGAACAGACATACAGAATGATCGGGTGCTCCGAAGACAGGCCCACAGCCTGACAGAACGACGCGCGGTCACGCGATGGCGTCCGATCGAACCACTGGTCGTAGCACTGCGCGCCGGTCACGGAGATGCGCTCCTCCGGCATGCCGTGCCACTCGATCGCTTCCCGCTTCTGCGTCTCATTCCAGAGCAGGATGCGGTCCGGCACGTCGCGCAACAGTGCCTTGCTCGACAGGTGATCCCAGCTGAATACGCAGATGCCGGTGCGCCGGCCAAGCGCGCGGGCGGCCCGCAGATGATCGATCTGCGGCAGACGCCATGCCGTCACCGATGCCACCAGCACCACGTCCGGGTTTTGCGCTTCGATGAAGGCCCGACTCGCCTCGCTGACCGGCATGACCCGCTCACTCGCACGCAGTATGGCCTGCAGGACGCGACGTCCCGACGGATTGCCGTCGACGCCGGCGTCCATCAGCCTGAGGACACCGCGAGGAATCCGTTCCCTGAGCGTCAGACGAGACTTACTGAAGGGCGCGAACGCACTGTCGTGAAAGCGCACGTAGTCGGACGCGCTGCGCAGCTTCCGCGCGAGCAGGAACCACGGCTCATCGTCCAGAGACGGTGCGAACCCGTAGGTGATGCCTGGACGTCCCGCCGCCAAACGTTCGACGAGCGCCGCTCCGCCGAGCGATTCGCGTTCATCGGCCGCCAAGTGCACCGAATGGCCTCGTTCCGCCAGCGCGAGGACCACCGACTCGAAGTTTCGGTAGTACGCATAGTGCGCCGCGAGAAAGAGCACTCTCATACGGAACGAGCTGTCATGAGTAGCCCAGCGAGCTCGAGGTCGAAGGCATCGTCAATGTCGAACGACTCTGCGCGCGACATCACGAGGCCGCGCGTGTCCGTGCCGTACAAGGATCGCGCGTCCGTGACGATCGGTGTGCGAACCGCCAGCACGGCGGGGCCGTTACGTGCAAACAGGAGCGGTTTGTCCTGGCGTCGGGTTGGCGCCGGCCCTTCAGCCCATGCGACAAGCCGGTCGCCCTGCAAGCGCATCAGGGACGAGGGCGTGAACTGATGCGGGACCGGCAGAATGGTGACCACCGAATCGGCCCCTGAAGAGGTCAGCAGGTCGACGGCCTCGTCGATGTGCCCGGCTCGTCGAAACGGTGACGTGGGCTGCAGCAACACGAGCAGGTCGGGCCTGTACTGTTCGCGCGCGTGAAGCGCGGCGACGAGGTCGACCAGGACATCGAGCATAGGGGTCTCGTCAGCGGCGAGCCGCTGGGATCGCAAGAAGGGCACCTCGACGCCGAGCTGTCGTGACACGCCCGCGATCTCTTCGTCGTCGGTGCTCACTACCACCCGGGTCAGTCGGCTGCTCGCCAGTGCGGCATCGGTCGTGTACGCCAGTAACGGGCGACCCGCCAGAGGCGCCAGGTTCTTGCGGGGAATCCCCTTCGATCCGCCGCGCGCCGGAATGACACCCAGGACGTTCAGTACCTGAATCCGCTTCTGCACGCCCAGTGTCGTGCGTGCCAGGACTTCCGCAATCCTCGGACCCGCCTGCCCGTCGCCGTAGAGGTGCGCAGGCGGGAACCGTCCGTGCTCGACCTGACGCCGAATCGCATCGGCGATAGCCTTACGGTCGTGACCGACGTCGATGACGTTCGGCGCCCGTTCGCGGCCATCCTGCCGACTCCCGATGTTGACCGCGGGCGTACCGACGAACGCCCCCTCTCGAATCGACGCGCTCGAATTACCCACCAGGCACGCGGCACTCCGCATGAGCCGCAGGTAGGTCTCGACCGGAAAATTCTTGTAGAACCGGATGTACTCGGGCTTGTAGTTCTCGCGAAACTTGCGCATGCCTCTCGATACGTCTTCAGAGCCCGCGTCCACGTTCGGCCAGAGCATCACGGCGGGCATTTGCAACTCGTGCAGCGCCATCAGGGTTTCCGCGATCTGACGTTCCGCCTGCCCATACTCCGTGGTCACGGGATGCTGGCTCACCAGCAGGAACGGTTCGTCGGTCGCAATGTGCCCACCGACGCCTTCTCGATCGAGCCACTCGGTGTCGAGCGCTGCCCCGCCGCTGGCCAACACCTCCGCGAGTAGATCGATACGCGGACAACCCACGACGTGGATGCTGTGCGGCTCTTCGCCGAGGCGGAGAATCCGATCCGCCGAGTCCTGATTTGCCGGAAAGTGAATGTGCGCCAGCTTGGTGATCGCGTGTCGAATACTCTCGTCGATGGTACCCGTGACTTCGCCGCCCATCGTGTGCGCAAGCGGGATGTTCATGTAGGCGGACGCGACCGCGGTCGCCATCGTCTCGAATCGATCGCCAACGGTGATCACGACATCGGGGCTGAGAAGCTCGAACAGCGTGGGCAGTTCCAGGAGACCCAGCCCCGTTGACTTGGCCATCGTCACTGGCGTCTCACCCTCGACGATCATGTTGACCCGTGCATCCGGCGTAAAGCCGTCACGCACGATGACATCGACGACGGACCCGAATCGATCGAGCAGTGCCGACGCAGCAACGATAATCTGAAGCTTTAGATCGGGATGTGCCTCCACGGCCCGCATGACCGACTTGATGCTCCCGTAGTTGGCACGGGACCCGACCACGACACAGACCTTACGCATAGGTTTTCACGTCCACGGACATATCGCGCGTATCGAATCGCGGCAACTCGTACCGCGGCTCACGACCGATCACCGCCTCGCGGCGTACGGTGTTGAAGGCCATTGAATATCCACTCTCTTCGAGCACGCGCAGTGTGTCGGCGTTGTACGTGTGAGAGAAGCCATACGGGTAGCAGAAGGACACCGTACCCTGCCCGGTCACGTCAGCTATGAGACGAGGACCGTTTCGCAGTTCGGCGCGCTGGGCATCGAGTGGGAGCCGAGACAGCACCGGGTGCGTTTCGGTATGGAATCCAAACGTCATGCCGCCAAGGGCCATCTCGCGCACCTGAGCCGCCGAGAGATAGAGACTCTTCGCGAAGGCTGCCGCATCGCCAACATGCAGCGCAAACAGCCTGGACAAGACGCGATCGGCGATGGGGTAAGGCGCTTCGTAGTTCAGGATGCGCTTGATTCGCACGTCCGGCGCTTCGTCATAACGATAGATTCCCTCACGGCCGGACGATAATCCGCTCGCGGTGCCCTCCTGCGGCGCTGTGCTCACACCCTCGCCTTCCAGCGCGGCACCGACTTCCGTCGTAAACCGGTCGGCGCCGAGCTGGCTGAGAAGGAAATGCGTCTTGTGGACGTTCAAGAGCACCGGGTTCTCGCCGAGCGTGCCTCCCGCCAGAAAGAAGATGCCTCCCAGCCCCCTCGAGTGGAGCAGCGGGAACACGTGTTCGTAATGATCGACGAACCCGTCGTCGAAGGTCAGCAGCGCCGTCGGCCGATCGAACCCCACCCCCGCGAGGACAGCACGCTCGAACGTCGGACCGTCGATCACGTCGTATCGAGCCTGCAGCCAGTCGAGCTGCGCCTCGAAGCCGGCAACCGACAGCCCCTTGATTCCCGGAAACGGCGTCCGCTCGACGTCCCGCACGTAGTGGTAGAACACGATCGTGCAGCCTCGCGGCGTCATGCGACACGCTCCGGTTCGATGAGCCGAAGAGCCGCGTCGCGGGACGGGCGCGCGGCCAGGTAGTCGTCGATCATGCCCGTCTCAAAGTTCCGGTACAACGTCCGCACCGCATCGGCACTGAAGTCCTTTCGCTGATAGAGACGACCGCCGCTCCATTGCGGAACTGGACGCGCCATCCCTGCCACGTGCGTCGTCGCCGCGCGGAGGAGTGCGTCGGCCGCTGCGACGATCGTCTTGTTTCCGATGTCATGGGGTCCATCGCCACGCGTGATGGTCGGTCTCGCGTGCGCCAGCATCGGCCCGGTGTCGATGCCGGCATCCAGATAGTGAATGGTGGCGCCGACGTACTCGGGCTCTCGATTCACGAGCGGCCAGAAGTTCGTTCCAGCGCCTCGATAGTATGGGGACAGCCCCAGATGGATATTGATGATGCGGCCGTCGAACGCGGATAACAGCGGTTCGCGCAGGATGCCGGTGCCGAACACCAGCACGACATCCGGCCGAGCGGCGGCCATGAGCGCCACCTCCGCCGGGTCGTTGCAGGCGCCGGGGGACACAACCCTGTGCACGACGCGAGGACCGACGCGAACGGCGTCATGGGATGAAAAATGAGCGGCTTCCGATTCGTCACGACTGCTGAAATGACGCTGAATCACGACCTCGTCGTCGGCATTCGTCGCGTATCGCTCCGGGCGAAAGCTCTTCTCCTCCTGCCATACGCCAACGAGATCGCAGCCATCTGCGACCGCGTTCGCGACGAACACATGCCGGCGAAACGTACTGGTCAGCAGAATGGCTCTCATGCGGCCACGAGCGCACTGAGCGCAGACTGAACGAGTCCCGCGCGGGCCACGTCGATCGGCAGCAGGGTGGCCGCGCCAATCTCCGAAAACGCCCGCTGCGCCGCATGCAGGTGATGTAACTTGAACGACTGTCGAGAATAGAAGGCGACAGCCGGGACCTTGTACAGGGGCGCCAAGATACGAGTATCCGCCGTAGGTACCCACGAACGAGCGGGCGCCGGCGATCACTGCGCTCTGCACCGCGAGATTGCGAGCCGGCGACATGCCCTCCGCGATACCGATGATTCGACCGGGGACGTCCGGTACCCAGTCGCTGTGCTCATCCGCGCGAAAGCCCGGGTTCAGCACGACGACTGACGATCGTTCCGCCAGCGACGATACGACACCGCGGGCGAACATCCGATTCTCATCCGTTGCCGGAAAACATTCGCTGAAGTAGAAACCGCACCGCCACGTACTCCGACGGTAGCCCTGACGGCAGCGCCGCCACGGGCGGATCCAGCAGCCGTGGTCGAGTGAACTGGCTGATGAGGGAATAGCCTGCCTCGTCGGCCCAGTACGGCGCGAACGCCCGGTACATGAGTCCCGGATGAAGAACGTCGATCTCGGCGTGCTGGCGATGCCTGGCTACTGCGTCGGTGACACGCTCGTCGAAAGCGCCCAGACGACGATGCTTTCGCTTCTCGTCGGCTACCGCCACACGGAATTCTTCAGGCTCGAAGAGGGAAAGAATGTCGACATACTGCGCCTGGTCGCGTCCATACCACGACGCTACACCACCTCGCGATACGACCAGTTCACGATCCGCGTCGATGTTCCATTGGGTCCGCGCCCACGCCACGAACGGAATCCAATAAAGCAGCTCGAAACCTACTTCACCGGTCCACGGGCCGATGAGCAGCGGGCTGGAACGAGCCGCAACCCGGTCAATCTCGTCGAACAGCTGCCGATGAGCCTTCTGCTGCCCGGCGACACCGCGCAGCGCCTCCTTGAACTCGCGAAGGTCCTTGGCTGTCGGCTGTTCCCTCGCCGTCTGCGCGAGCTCCGACATGCCCGCCTCCAACGTCGCCGCCCTGTCGCGCTCGGCCTCGCCGAGCTTGCGAATGGCCCGCTCGACCTCCGAGAGACGCTCCTCTGTCCGGCGTCCGGTGAGAACCGCTGCGATGCGCTGCAACATGGACAAGGGATCGCTATGTCGATCTCAGGGGGTCCACCGCCGCGCACGGAGTGGCTTCACAACAGACTTCTGCCACCATTTCGTGGCGGCCTTTCGCCTGTGGTACGTGGATTGATGCCACCGCCTGCGCATCGGCTTCAACGGGTCCGGCCTTGCCAGCCAGCCGGCGATTGCAGCAGGCACGGCCGCGGCGAGCACGACCGGGCGCAGAAAATAGCCCCAGACCGGCGCGCGTTGAGGCACCGGCGCCGGCGCGGCGGCCAGTCGTTCGACGGCGTCGACGAACATCGGCGTCGCGGGACGGTCGATGCCACCGGGACGAATGAAGCTCCCGATGAAACGCCGGGTCTCTGCGCGCGCGCCCTCCGGATCTCGCAGCCTGTCGCTGAGCTGCGAGACGTGTTCTTCAATCGTGGACGCGATCCGGACACAACCGCCGTTCTCGGGCAACAAGTGGTGAAAATGAATGGTGCCTTCCTGCGTGCCTGCAAACTCCTCGGCCAGCATCGAGAACACCGGCCGGCCGATGATCGCCGCCTCGATCATCGCGCTCGTATTGATGCCGACGACCGCGGCCGAGTGATAGATCGAGTCGAAGAAATCGGCGCGGTTAGCAGGGTCGATCGGATTGTAGCCACCACGCGGAAAGAAGACCGCGCCAGGCAGGTCCACAAGCGGATCCGGATCCCAGGCGTGGCAGTTGTATGGATGAGGCCTCACGAGAACGTTGATGTCCCGCAGCGACTGATCGTCGCTCGCACGCAGCGCTGCGATCCATTTGCAGACGAACGCCACTTCGGCACGCGACTCGGAAATGAAACTGGAGGAGCCGGTGAACAGCAGAAACGGACGCTCGTCTCGCAGGCCGACGCGCTCGCAGAAGGCCTTCCGGTCGCGGGTCACCTCCTTCATGAACCAGCGATCGAACAACTGCGCCCCGGTCGCCACGATCTTGTGGTCCGGAATGTAGTGATACTCGTGGGCCTCGCGCTTCTGCGCCTCGTTCCACACGATGACCAGATCCGGCTCCACCCGGAGAAGGCCCTTGTTCGTCAGGTTGTCCCAGCTGGCGACGCAGGCCGCGGAACGGATGCCGCGCGCGCGCGCGGCCTTGATCCAATCAACCTGCTCGGACGCCGCGTCGATGAGCGGCGAGACGAGCACGACGTCGGGCGCCTGTTCGTCGAGAAACTCGGCGATGGGTCCGCATACGGGAATGGACCGTTCAGCGGCCATCAGCAGGCGTTCGGCGGTATGGACGCGAGATGGAGCCATCTGCGGAATGGAGTCGAGCCAGTGATACGCCGCGGGCAGAACCTTCCGCTTCATGCGAGCGCGCAGGCTCGACGCAGTCGCGAAGCGCGGGTGTAAATACCGAACGAAATCCATGATGCCGCGCAGGCCGTGCGCGATCGAGCCCCAGAGACCCGTGTGCTCCGGGACGACACCAAGGACGCGCACGCGGTCCGCGTACGCCTTGAGCCCTTCGAGGCCGACGGGCTTCTTGTGGCTGGCATTGACGACCGCGATCGCCACGTCGTGCCCTCGAGCAGCGCACTCCTCGATGGCCGAATCGTAGAACCGGAGATACTCGGGCGAGTCCCAGACAAAGAGAATTTTCATGGCGCGGTGACGGGGCCCCCCGACAGCAGGCGCACGAGCGGCGCGGTGGCAACATCGAGCGGTACGAGAGAGGCTCCACCGAGCCTCGCAAAGATCTGCTGCGCGACGTGCAGATGATGCACTTTGAAGGATCGTTCCGAATAGAACGCGAGCGAAGGCACCCCACAGAATGGCGCGAGATAGGAATAGCCGCCGTAGGTGCCGACGAACGCTCGCGCACGCGAGATCACCGTCGTCTGAACCGCCAGGTTCCGTTCAGGTGACATGTGGGCGGCGATGGTCGATACACGCCCACCAGATGCCTCGACGTCGCGATGATCGTCGACAGCGAAGGGTGTGTTCAGGAGTACGACAGGTGCGTGCCGGCTGATGCTGTCGATTGTCGAGGTGACGAACGCTCGATTCGCCGGAGTATCAGGAAAACATTCACTGAAATAGAATCGCGCGGCCACGTACTCCGCCGGGAGTGCACTCACCACCGGATCGTCTCCGGGCGGCAGCCGCGCATAGACAGCTCTCGCCTCGACTCGTGCGCTCGACGCCAAATCCTTCCAGTACGGCATGAACAGCCGGTACATCATCCCAGGATGCAACAGGTCTGGCCGCCCGAGACTATAGGCTGCGGTCACGCGCTTGGTGAGCTCAGCATCGAAGGCGCCCACGCGCCGCTGCTTCTTGGACTCCTCGGTGGCTGCGCGGAAGGCATCTGGCGAACAGAACTCGAACGCATCCACATAGTGCGCCGCCAAATCCCCGTACCAGGCCCTCGTACCGCCCCGCGACACGACCCACAGACGCTCGGGGGGAATGCGGTAGGTCTGAACCACCCATCGAACGAAGGGCACCCAGTAGATCAGCTCGAATCCAACTTCCCCGGTCCATGGCCCGACGATGACCGGTCGCTCGTGACGAAGGAGCTCTTCGATGCGTCGGGTGAATCGGCGATCGTCCATCCCCTGATCGTCCAGCACGTGCGCACGCTCGAGCGCTTCGGATACGGTCCGATCCTGATGCTTGACCTGTTGCTGAATCGCCTCGACGCGTTGTTCGAGCGAGCGAACCGCTTCGGCGCTTGCCCGGGTTGACATCCCCGCCTGCAGGGTCTCGATCTGGCGCCCCTGCGTCGCAAGCGCTTCGCGCTGCGCCCGGCCGAATGCGCCAACCTTTTCCTCCACCACCGCGATCTGGTCGAGGAGTCGCTGGCCGGAGAGCCGCGCGACGAGCCGACGGACGGCGCCCTCCTGGCTCATGTCTGTGGCCCTCCGCCGTGCCGGCTCCCCAACAGACCCTTGGCGCGGTGCACCAGTCGTGCGCGCAACTCAGCGCGTCGACGCTGCCGTTCGCGCGCCGCCTTCTCGCGGGACTTGGCCTCCCGCTGGCGCGCTTTTTCCGATTGAGCCTTCTGCCGCTCGGCCTCGGCGGCGTTGACGGCCGATTCGCGCGCCGCCACCTTGGCCGCACGTCGTCTCTCGCGGTCTTGTTTCGTGTCCTCGGCCGCGCGCGCGCGGGCCTGCCGCGCCTGCTCGTGCGCCTCGAGGCGCTGCTGATGCTCCCGATCGGTCCGGTGCCAGTCGTCGCGAAAGAGCTCCGCGCCGTACATGCGCCACAGCACCAGAAACACAGGGTAGCTGGCCCATCGAACGATGAGCAGGTACCACGGCGTCTGCTCGGGTGCAGGCGCTGGGAGCGAGGGGATCCCCTCGAGCGCGTCGCACAACACGGGGGTCGCCGGTTTCTCCAGACCGTGAGGCCGTATGAACTCACGCACGAACCGACGATTCGTGCCCGATGCGGCCCGCGACGGATCGAGCGACGTCCGCCAGTTGCGCGTGGTGCTCCTCGAAGCTGGTGCTCGTCCGCAGCAGGCCTCCACCGACGTTGAGCAGGTAGTGAAAGTGGAGTGTTCCCTGCTGGTTGTCTGAGAACTCAGGGCGCCAGGATGGTGTGCACCGGGCGATCAACGATGGCGGCCTCGAGGAAAGCGCTCGTATTCAGGCCGACGACAACCGCGCTGTAGTGGAGCGACTCGAAATAGTCCTCTTTCGAAGGGGCATCCATGGGGTTCGACCCGTAGAGCGCGACGTGCTCGAAGCGCAACAGGTCGATCGACTTCCATTCCTCCATCCGCGCGGGATGCGGCCTGATCAGAATCGCGGCCGTTCGAAGCTCCGTGATCTCGCTTTCGCGAAGACTCGCAATCCACCGGACCACGAACTCCGCTTCCACAGGACTGCCCCAGAACAAAGCGGAGCATACATACAGGACGAACGGTCGATCTGAGGGAAGCCCGACATGCCGACAGAACTGCTCGCGCGTGCGGACTGGAGCCCGTCCGAACCATTGGTCGTAACACTGCGCGCCCGTGACGATCACCCGATTGGCGGGCACCCCGTGCAGACGTACGGCCTCGTCCTTCTGCGTCTCGTTCCACACCAGGACACGGAGAGGCACATCTCGAATGAGCGCCTTGCTCGACAGATGGTCCCAGCTGCCGACGGAGAAGACCGTTCGAAAGCCTTCGGCTTTCGCGGCGCGCAGAATCTCGAACTGCCAGGACCCGAGGTATACGAGGGGCGTGATCAGCACGATATCCGGTCCGTACTCGCGCAGCTGCTGCCGAATCTCGGACACCGCGGGCAGCGCGCGCTCGAGCGTGCGAAGCACGGCCAGTAGTCGTCGACGCCGTGGCGCACCGCGGAACATGCCTCGGCTCAATCGCACCAGCATCGGAGGCACACGTTCCTCGGCTCGCGAGCGCAGCTTCGGCGCCGCGTCGTAGCTGGAATCGAAATACCGGAGGTAGTCGGCCCACAGACGAATCGTCCGTGCCAGCTCGAACCAGAACGCCGACGTCGTCGGAGATGGCGACAGGCGGGTCCAGCTGATCAGCGGATGATCGGCAAGCACGGCATCGAGGGCCTTCTCCCAGCCCAGAGATTCGGTGCGACTCACGGCAAGGTGGATCGTGGTGTCCTCTCGCGGCCAACTCGCGAATGACCGGCTCGTAGACCAGGAACGAACCCAGATGCTGTACCGACAGGAAGATCCGCATCGCTACGGCACCTGATCCGGCTCACCCTTGCGCCAGGTCAGCACGGCGTGCAGCCCGGACTTGCTGCGATTGAGCAACCAGCGTGACGGCAGGACAAGCCCGCGCTTGAGCACCATCTTGACGAGACGAAAAGCCAGACCCGGCAGACGCCTCACAAAGCGCGCCGCGTAGATGAGCCGCGACACGAGACCGCGAAGCACGAGGCGGGCCGGTCGCGTCCAATGAAGAACGATCGAACGCAGCTTCGCCCGCTCCATGGTCATCACCGTGGCGACGACAGCCGCCGGCACGAGCGACGCCCGGGTCAGACGATCGACGAGTGACGCAGCCTGAGGCGCGGGCCCAGGGCCAGCCGCGAAGCGCTCGATCTCTTCGACCACGCGCGGTGTCGCCGGAACGTCGAGACCATGCGGCCGGATGAACCCTTGAATGAATCCGCGCGCGCGTTGCCGCTCGGTGCCCTGCCCTGTCAGCAACTGGGAGAGCTGAGCGACGTGCACGTCGAGGTCCGCAGCGAGGTGCAGCAGGCCGCCCTCGACGTTCTTGAGATGCTGGAAGTGAAGCGTGCCCTCCTGCGTCGATGCAAACTCCGGCACGTCAATCGTGTAGACCGGTCGCCCGACGATGCCCGACTCGATCATGGCGCTCGTGTTCACGCCGACCACGGCTTCCGCGTGATACATCGAGTCGAAGTAGTCGGCACGGGCTTGTCCGCCGATCGGATTGACGCCGGTCTTCGGCCAAAATGCCGCGTCGGGGAACTCGGCAGCCAGTTCCACGCCTTCCCACTGTCGAGCATTCTGGGGATGCGGCCGGACGAGTACCCCGCAGACCGGAGTCGTGGATCGCTACTGTGCCTGATCGCCCCGATCCACTGACGCACGAATGCGACTTCGTAGGGTGCGATGAAGGGTGACGAGCAGAGATAGAGCAGGATCGGTCGCGCTGAATCGAGTCCGACTTGCCGGCAGAAGCCGTCGCGATCGAGCGAGGGCTTCGTGGCGAACCAGTGGTCGTAGGCCTGAGCGCCGGTCACGAGCACGCGTTCAGCAGGCACGCCATGCAGCGCCACCGCTTCCTGCTTCTGGGCCTCGTTCCACACGAGCACACGATCCGGCAGCTCGTGAATCAGCCCCTTGGTCGTCAGGTGATCCCAGCTGCCCACACCGAGCACGCTCTTGATCCCCAGCTGCCGGGCACACCGGACGTGGTCGACCTGGTGGGAACGGAAGTACAGGAGCGGCGTCAACATCAACACATCAGGTTTGATACGCCGGAAGACGGCGGCCACCTCGTCAGGCGGAGGGAGTACCCGTTCGGCCGCTCGAAACAGGCGGCGCAGGACGGCCAAGCCGGGACCCGATCCCAGCAGGGGCATTCGCGCCAGCGCAATGGCGAAGGCGGGCGCCTGATCGGCCGCACGGCTCCGGAGTTTCTCAGAATGGGCCCAGCGGGGATCGAGATAGCGCCAGTAGTCGAGCGTCGCGCGAACGCCTGTCGCCAACGAATACCAGAGCCGGTGTCGGCTCGACGGGAGCAGCTCGAAGGTGATCGAGGGATGGTCGGCTGCGAGGAGGTCGGCCATCTTGCGGCCGTCAATGGCGTCTGTCCGTTCGGCCAGCAGATGCAGGTGATGCCCACGTTCGGCCAGAAGGCGAATCGTCGACTGGAAGTTTCGGAGGAACCCGAAATGCGTGGCCGAAAAGAGGATCTTCATCCGGACATTGGCACACTGCCTGGCGAGGTACAGGCTCCCGCCCTCTCACCTACAGGTAGGCGCGTGCAGATATGAGCGCGCACACCACGCCCACTACCTCAAGCGACGGAGCTGAGCTCCGGAGGCAGACACTGGGCTGACTGGCTGTGCATTATGCCGTGTGAAGGAGGTGGCGCGCGTCCTAACTTGTAGATAATATGAGATTTGAGCCGAGAGGGTCAATAAGACACACGCTTGCGTATTCTTTTCTCCGTCCGGAATCCAACCTACGTCCGCCACTACGATTCCGTCCTCCGCAAGCTGGCCGAACGGGGGCATGACGTGCGGCTTGTCATGCGGCCAGGGACGCGGTCATGGCCGGCCTCGGTGCTCACACTTGCGCGGGAATGCCCCGCCATCCAACTATCGACGTTACCCGAGGCCGCCTTCAACCATTGGTGGGAACTGGCGTCGCGGTTCCGGCACTCCCGCCTCTACCTGCGCTTCCTGAAACCGGAGTATCGAGGCACCCCGGGACTGCTGGCAAGAGCGAGGGCCCGAGCACCCCGCTTGGCAGTGCATCTCGGCGAATGGCTCGGGTCACACAGCGCCCTCCGTCGGATGCTCGTTCGGGCGATCGACGTCCTCGAGCAGTCCACGCGCAGTGCCGCCACGTTCCATCAGTACCTTCGAGATCAACAGCCGGATGTCGTCGTGATGACGCCCCTCGTCGTCTTGAAGACGGCGCAGCTCGACCTGGCCCGGGCGGCGATGGAATTGGGTGTCCGAAACGTCTTCGCCGTAGCCAGTTGGGATCATCTTTCGAGCAAGACCGAGCTGACGTTCGCGCCACAACGGGCCTTCGTCTGGAACGAGATCCAGAAGAAGGAAGTGGTTCAGTGGCACGGTGTGGCCGCCGACGACGTCATCGTGACCGGTTCGCAGGTCTTCGACGAGTGGTTCGGCAGGACGCCATCGACGACGCGCGCCGATTTTTGCGCCCGCATCGGCCTGCGCGCGGATCGCCCGATCGTGCTGTATGTGTGTTCGTCCCTTCTGGAAGGGAGCCTACCCGAGGCTCCTTTCGTCGTCCGCTGGGCGCAGCACCTTCGAGCGAGCAGGCACGCGTTGCTGCGAGACAGCGGCATCCTCGTACGACCGCACTTCAGGCGCCGACGCGAATGGCGAGACGTCAATCTCGGCGGTCTCGCCAACACGGCGTGCTGGCCGCTAGAAGGAGAGGCTCCGGCGGATGCCGAGGCGAAGGCCGACTACTTCGATTCGCTGTACCATGCGGACGTCATCGTCGGCCTGAACACCAGCGCCATGATCGAGGGGGCGATCGTCGGCCGTCCGGTCCATACGGTCCTCCTGCCGGAGTTCACCGAGAGCCAGGAAGGCACGATCCACTTTCACTATCTGCTGAACGACACCCACGGAGTGCTCCACGCGACCCGTTCGCTCGACGAACACGCCGACGACCTCGCCGCGACGCTCGAAGGGCGTGGAGCGGACGCTGACCGCAGCGCACGCTTCGTCCGCACGTTCGTCCGGCCGAGTGGATTGGAGATCCCCGCGACCGCGCGCTTCGTCGATGAGTTGGAGCAACTGGTCAGACAGCCTCCGCCGGCGCCCGTCGCCGTACCGCCGTGGACGCATCTGATTCGTCCGGTGTTGTGGCCGTTCGCGCTGGCAGCCTCGGCGAAGGCACGCCAGTCTCGCGATGCATTCCGCCGCCAGAAGCGCGACCTGCTCATCGAGCATCGGCGGCGAAAGGCTGCAGACAGGTCAACGAGCGCCAGGCACAAGCCGTGAAGCGTCGATAATATGGGCTTGCGCATTCTCTTTTCCGTCAGGAAACCCACGAACGTTCGGCACTACGAGCCGGTGCTCCGCGCGCTCGCGGCGCGAGGGCACGACATCGAACTGGTGCAGGAGCACCTCGCGGACTTCGATTGGCCGCCATTCGTGCTCACGCTCGCGAAGGACTGCCCGAATATCCGTCTCGGCATGATGCCTACCTCGGCGAAGACCCACTGGTGGGAGCTGGCGACCCGTTTTCGCCGGGCGCGTTTCTATCTGCGCTTCTTCGGCCCAGCCTACAAGGACACTCCGGCACTCCTTGCGCGCGCGCGCAAACGGGCGCCTCGACCCGCCGTGCGCGTGGCGGAGATTTTCGGAGAGAGGGGCCGCAGGTTTCTCATCCGCATCCTGGACATCCTCGAGCAATCCACGCGCAGCGCCGCGATCTATCACGACTACCTCCGCCAGCAGCGCCCCGACGTCGTCGTCTTGACGCCGATGGTCGTGCTCAAGACCGCACAGCTCGATCTCGCCCGCGCGGCGATGGAACTCGGCATCAGAAATGTCTTCGCGGTTGCCAGCTGGGATCACCTGTCGAGCAAAGGGGAGCTGAACTTCTCGCCGCAGCAGGTCATGGTGTGGAACGAGGTGCAAAAGCGGGAGGCCATCGAGCTGCACCGTCTCGAGCCCGCCAGCATCGTCGTAACGGGTTCTCAGGTGTTCGACGACTGGTTCAATCGTCAACCGTCGACGACCCGTGAGGAATTCTGCGCGCGTGTGGGCCTGCGGCCCGACCGCCCCATCGTGCTCTACGTGTGTTCTTCCCTCCTCGAAGGTAGCCCGCCAGAGCGGAAGTTCGTTGTGGAGTGGGTAAAGCGACTCCGTGCGAGCGGGCACCCGACGCTCAGGGACTGCGGAATTCTCGTGAGGCCACATCACGAACACGGCGAAGGATGGCGACGGGTCAGCTTCGAGGAGTACGACAATGTGGCGTGCTGGCCGCGAGCGGGCGATCTCCCCATCGACGTCCGTTCCAAGTCGGACTACTTCGACTCGCTCTATCACGCGTCGGCGGCCGTTGGTCTCAATACGAGCGCGATGATCGAGGCGGCTATCCTGGGCCATCCGGTGTTCACCATCTTGCCGCCCGAGTTTCAGGACAGTCAGGAAGGCACGGTGCACTTCCACTACCTGCTGCAAGGTTCCGACAAGCTGCTGCACTCCGCGCGATCGTTCGAGGATCACACGCGCGACCTTGCGGCGACGCTCGACGGCCACAATCCCGATCCCGAGCGGAGTGCACGGTTCGTTCGCGCGTTCGTGCGTCCCCGCGGCCTCGAAACTCCCGCGACGATGGTCTTCGTCGAGGAATTGGAGGCGCTGGCGGCGCGCCCAACACCCACGCCTCTCCCGGTGCCGGTCTGGACCCACCCCATTCGGCTGATTCTGAAGCCGTTCGCCGACGCGGCGGCCCGGCGCATCCTGCTCATGGAAGAGTTGTCACGCCGACGATCCCAGGAGCGCCTCGAGGAGCACCGCCGGAACAAGTTGCCGCAGCTCATGGAGTACCGCCAGAAGAAGGCCGAAGAGGCCAGGCGGCGGAAAGAGGAACTGGCTGGAGCGGTGAGCAGTCCAGAGGACGCTCCGTGAAGGCGCTGTTTCTTGTCCACAATCTCGGAAAGACACGCCACTTCGAACGCGTCATCGCCGAGCTGACCGCACGTGGGCATTCGGTGGTCATCACGGCGGCGCACAAGAGAAACAAGCCGCTGAAGCTTGGCACTTTCAGCGATGACCCACGGGTGGATGTCGTCACGAACCCCGTGCGACGAGTCGACCAATGGGAACCGTTCGTCCGGCCGCTTCGACAGGCTCGGGACTACGTGCGTTTCCTCGACCCGAGCTACGCGGACAAGCAGAAGCTTGCGGATCGCGCCAGAGGCTACGCGCCACCCGGTTGGCCCGCGCGCATGGACCGCCTACGCCCGCGCCGACGCCTGATCAAGTCGGCGCTCGAACTGGCCGAACGCCTGATTCCGAGCGAACGCTATTACGAGCTCTTCATCCGCTCTCACGCCCCTGATGTGATCCTCATCACGCCGCTCATCGATTTCGGTTCGTATCAGACGGACTACGTCAAGAGTGCGCACGCCATCGGGATCCCCATCGCGTTTCTGCCGTTCAGCTGGGACAACCTCACCAATCGGGGCCTCGTGCGGATCGCGCCGGATCGCGTGCTCGTCTGGAACGACCACCAGAAGCGAGAGGCCGTGACGTATCACGACGTTCCGGCAGACGACATCGTCGTCACGGGTGCGCCGCGGTTCGACGATTTCTTCGCGATGCAGCCGTCATCGGGCAGGGAGGAGTTTTGTGCGCGGGCAGGCCTCGATCCGTCACGGCCGTTTCTGTTGTACCTGTGCTCGTCACACTTCGTCGCGCCTGACGAAGTCTCTTTCGTGCGCCGGTGGGTTGACGCCGTGCGCCAGGACGCCTCGTTGAGCCACTGCGGCATCCTCGTTCGTCCGCATCCGGCGCACGCGGAACCTTGGGAAAAAGGATCTGGTCTCGACGGGATGGGGAATGTGGCCGTATGGCGAGAGTCCCCCAAGGTGCAGGCAGATCCTGCGCTGTACGATTCGCTTCACCATTGCGCCGCCGTCGCGGGTTTGAATACCAGCGCGATGATCGAGGCGGGCATCCTCGGCAAGTCGGTGCACACCATCGCGACGTCCGAGTTCGCCGGGGGACAGGAGCAGACACTCCACTTTCACTACCTCCTGGCGCGGAATGGGGGGCTGGTCGAGGTTGCGGCGGACCTGGCCGAACATTGCCGACAGATGTCCGAGGCGCTGGCACACCCTGAGGTCGGAGCAGCGAGAAGCCGCCAGTTCGTCCAGTCGTTCGTGCGTCCAGGTGGACTCGATCGACCGGTGGCGCCGATCATGGCAGACGAGATCGAGCGCGTGGCTGCCCTCGCGAAGCAGCCGCGCGGGGCGCCGCTGTGGCACGCCCCCGTTCGACGCGCACTGCTCGCCGCCCTCAAGCGACGCACAAGCGGCGCGAATTGACGTCCGCCGCTGATCTACTCTCGAGCGCGGTCCATGAGCGCCGCGCGGACCCGCACGGGAAGCAGTCTTCGCATGCGCGACGCCATGTCGCCGGTTCGCCCGTAGTCGCGCAAGGCCTTCCTCGCTGGTGCCATCGGTGAGGCAGGAAGGTGAAGCGGCGCCGTCGTGCGCGTCGCGACGACACGCAGCCGTGTTGGCTGCCCCTCGGTCAGGGTCTCGTCAAGCCGGTCGTCGAGACGAGCGGTGAACGCCAGTCCCGTGCGGGCCAGCAAACTCTGCAGACACCTTTCCGAAAACGCGACGACATGCTTTCGCCCGTTGATGCAGTAACGGTAATTCCGATGCACGGGCAGCGTGTCGAGCCTCGGCACACTGAGGAACAAGACTCCACCGTCCCGCAGTGACCCAGCCACCTGCCGCAGGAGACCGAGCGGCTCGGCGACATGCTCAAGAACGTGATGCAGAATCGCAAAGTCGAAGCTGTCGTCCTGCGGTGGGGCGTCCAGGCGATGGTGGCGCAGAAACGCCACGGAGGTCGATGGCTCGATCCCGTAGGTCTGCCAACCGAGGTCCTGGAGACTGTCCAGAAATCTGCCGTCGCCACAGCCGAAGTCCAGCACTTTGGCGCCAGACAGCGGCGTCTCAATGGGCAGGTACGGCGTCAGCGCCTCTAGGAGCAGATCGCGACCGCTCCGTTTGCCTCCCGCCTTTCGCGGCTTCGGCTTCTTGCGCCTGAGAAGAGCCTTCTCTTCGATTCGCTTCGTACGCTCCTCGTGCAACGCGGCCCACGGCCCCTCGGCCGAGTAGAACCGATTGAGATCCTCACGTGTTGGCGGCGGGTTCGAGAAGAGCAACCCACACTCGTCGCAGCCTGTGGCGAACGAGACTCGCCGGCCGTCGGAGGTTCGCATAATGGAAAAGGCATCCAGGACTTGGATCCGTGGCGAGGTGCATGCGGGACAGACCGCTATCTCCTCGGAGAATCGAAGCCACCACCCGGCCGGCCGTCGTCGACTCTTCTTCCGGTGCTCACCGGTTGGCAACGGTGCGGGCCTCGCTGCGGGTGAAATACATCGAGCCGCCCGCCAGCAGGAGCATGACAGCCACGGCGGTGATCCCAAACGCCTCTGCGTAAAACTCCCCGACCCCGAACAACCCCCACTTGAACGTCTCGACAATGATGGCAAGCGGGTTCAGGAGCATCCACTGACGATACTCCGCTGGAACTTGCGACATCGGATACAAGACGGGCGTCAGCAGGTACCAGATGGACAGAAGCTGTCCGAGTCCGAAGCGAATGTCGCGGGCCGACTCCCCCCAAACCGAGGTGAAAAAGGAAATGGCGAGCGCGAAGAGAAACGCCAGCCCAAGGGCAGCGAACGCCCACAGGAGGGACAGATCGACACGCAAGTACCATCGTCCGTCCTGCACTGCGTAGAACAGCAGCGCGAGGACGAATACCCCGACCTTCAGCCCCAGGTTGAGCAGCGCCGGCGCCATGTTGCCCAGCGGCAGGATGGCCCGCGGATGGTAAATCTGAATAGTCAGGTCTGAATGCATTTCAAGGGCACGCGTTCCCCACATCAGGCTTGCCGCAAACACGTCCCAGGCCACCGTGCCAGCGAGGAGAAAGAGGAAATACGGGAGTCCGTTCGACCCAACACCGAGCAACCCGCCAAAGATGAGGGCGCGCAGGGCGATCGGGAACAGTGGATTGATGAACAACCAGAGCCATCCAAGGATGGTCCGGCGGTATGTCTTTCGAAGCGCCCTGTCGCCGATGAAGCTCAGCAGCCGCCGGTACTGCCACACCTCGGCTGTCGTGGCGATCGCCCCAGGAGGGCCAGGCGTGGCTTCCCACCGTTCCTTCACATCGCGTCCATGGTCGCGCCTTCGGTGCGCGCAAAATGCCAGACTCCGGTCGCGAAGATCACTACGGTGACGGCCGCGGTGTAGCCGAGCCACGCCCAGGAATGCTCGAGGCCCGGCAACATCCCCCACCTGAACGTCTCAATCGGTGCTGTCAGGGGATTGAGGTGCATCAACAAGCGGAGATTCGGGGGCACCACCGACAATGGGTAGATCACGGGCGTGAAGATGAGCCAGAAGGCGAGCACGTATCGGACGCCGAAACGCACGTCCCTGGCGCGTGCCTGCCAGACGGATGTCCAGAGCGAAAGCGAAAAGGCCAGACACAGCACCAGGATCACGGACAGCACACAGGCCAGAAGCCGTACCTGCAGTTGCGCGTACCACAAGCCCTCGTTCACCCGGTAGTACACCAGGGCACCGAGCAGGGTGAGCAGGATGATGGCCGGCTCGATCATGCCGGCTGTCATCTGTGCGAGCGGCAAGATGATGCGAGGTACATAGAGTTTGGTCAGCAACCCCCTGTTGACCTCTATGCCTCGGCTTCCGCGGATGAGCGGACCGTCGAAGCAGTTCCACGGCACCTGCCCGATCAGAAAGAACAGTAAGTACGGAACGCCGCCGGAGGGAATCTGCATGACGGAGCCGTACGCGAAGCTCCCGACGGCGAGCGGTACGAGCGTCCGAATGAAGATCCACCACACACCGAGGTGGGTCTTCGCGTACAGCCCCTGGACCGCCTTGATCGAGAAGAACCCGAGGATGCGGCGGTACTGCCAGACTTCACGGACGCGGGCGCCGAATCCCTGGTCCGCGCCGGCGGCGATCACCCACGTCCGGAGGTCAGACGACGGATTTTCGCTTCTTCCGAGCATTCACGTGTCTCTCTACCGTCCACTCGAGCAGCGGCGCGAGGGCGCCGCGCTTCAGGCGGCCACTCGTGTCATGCCCATAGGCCATGAACGTGAGTGCGTTGTCGAGCACCACCTTCGTCTCCTTCACCAGCATCGTGTACACGGTGACATTGACGGTATAGGTCGTCTCGGCCAGCAGATGCGAAGGGATGCGTACGAACATCTCGACAACGCCGCGGCGTTCGGCCACGAATTCCTCGATCTGGGTCGTTCGAAACACCAGAACCCGCTTGGCGTACAAATCGATGAATCCGCGAAGCGTGGCTCCCGACTTCCGAACCTTGAGACGGATCCGCACGTACACGTCTTCCGTCGTAGGAGCGGCGCCGATCTCCTCGCGCAGCGCATTCAGCAGTCGAACGGACGCGATTTCCGCCACGACGTTGGTGTGGCGTCCGGTCCGCTCACCGGACAGCACTTCTCGGCCGTACCCGCGCATGGCCGCATCCTCGTATTCGGCGGCCACCTGTTCTGGCTCGCCGTCCTGCATCACCTGGCCCTTGTCGAGCCAGATGATTCGATGGCAGAGCCGCGCGACCGCGGCCATGTCGTGGGAGACGAACAACACCGTGAGCCCACGCGCGGCCTCTTCCGCCACGCGCTGGAGGCAGCGCTCCTGGAATGCGATGTCACCGACCGCGAGAATCTCATCCGCCAGCAGGATGTCCGGCTGCATGTTCATGGCCACCGAGAACGCCAGCCGCAGGTACATGCCGCTCGAGTACTGCCGAAGCGGATTGTCCATGAACTCGTCAAGTTCGGCGAACGCGATGATCTCCGGCAGCCGGTCGAGCGCTTCCTGCCGCGAGATCCCGTGCATGGCCGCGTTCATCAGGATGTTGTCGGTGGCGGAGAAATCAGGATTGAAGCCCGCCCCCAGTTCCAGAAGGGAGACGACTCGGCCCATGCCGACCACGCGTCCCTCCGTCGGACGCGTCACTCTGGCGATGATCTTGAGCAGCGTAGATTTGCCCGCGCCGTTCGCCCCGATGACGCCGAGGATCGTCCCCGGGGCCACTGCGAAGGAAACATGACGCAGCACCCACAGGTCATGGCCAGCCCCGGGACGCCCGGGCAGCGAGAACCTCGGCAGCGGCATGCGGGTGAAACCCAGATTGAGCGTCTTCCGTGGCTCCGTGGCGGCTCTCTTCGCCGGTATGAAATACTTTTTGCCGAGCCCTTCGACGAGCAGACTGTCCATCGGGAGGTTCAGCCGTCAGTGCAGTTCACGCGTGCCGGTCTTGGTGACGATGGGAATGTCCCGCATCCACAACTGCTTCTCCCACCACGGTCGGTTCGCGATGTACCACGCGATCGTGCGATCGAGCCCCTCATCGAAACTGACGAGCGGACGCCAATCGAGGAGGCGCTGGGCCTTGCCCGCATCAGCGGTGTGCCGGAATACCTGTCCAGGACGGTCACCGACGTACGTAATGGTCGCGTCCGGCTTACCCATCCGCTTCGCCACGAGCGGCGCCATGTCTGCGAGCGAAATGCTCTGGCCGTAGCCAAGGTTGATCACCTCGCCCACCACGCCTGCCCGGTCGCAGTGCACCAAGCGATCGAGCGCCCGGCAGGTGTCTTCAACGTAGGTGAAGTCACGTTCCGCGGACCCATCGCCATGCACGCGAAGCGGCTCGTCGAGCAGGCAGCTGGTGATGAATCGCGGAATGACCTTCTCGAGGTGCTGGCGAGGGCCGAACTGGTTGAAAGGACGCACGATGATGGCGGGCAGACAGTAGGTCGAGAAATACGAGTACACCAGCCTATCCGCCCCGGCCTTCGCGCTCGCATACGGACTCATCGGCATCAACGGCGCCTCTTCGTCCATGCGAGGCGCACGCGCGGTACCGTAGACCTCCGATGTCGAGATATGGATGAAGCGGTTGATGTGCTTGACGTGTTTGAGCACCGAGTTGGCGACCACCTGCGTCCCCAGCACATCGGTCTCGAAGAAATGATAGTTGTCGTAGATCGATCTTGTGACGTGGGTTTCCGCGGCGAAGTGCACCACGACATCGGACTGCTCCACGAGCGAGTCCACCAGCGATGCATTCCGCACGTCGCCGTACCAGAACTGGAGGCGACCGTTGCCGGACGCGTGATTGACCGCCCCGGGAAGATTCTCCAGGCTTCCCGCGTAGGTCAGGGCATCAAGCACCAGGATGCGATAGTCCGGATAGGTGTCGTACAGGTGATGGACGAAATTGCTACCGATGAACCCGGCGCCGCCGGTGATGAGGATGGTTCGTGACAAGGTCTGTGGGGACTTTAGCGTATTCAGCGAGAACCAATCAAACCGCGCGTCACCGACCGGACATGGAGATATTCAGGGGACGCGCGTCGCCGCGAGCACGCCAGGAGCCTCGTCTCCGCAGTTCAGCAGTAAATCCAGCGCGGATAGATTCGGGACGAACGCTCCGTGCATCTGCGGATAGACCGGATGCACGAACCGCTGCCATTCGACGGCAATGCCATGCCGTTCGAAGAGCGGCACATCGAGATATGCTTGCGCGGCGTCGCCGCTCACGTACTTCGTCGCGCCGAACCGACGGCACACGTTCACCAGCCGCTCGCTCCGCTCGCCGTCTATGCCTAGACAGGACGAGCGCTCGACGCGCCGCCGAATGCCCAACCAGCTAGCCATGAGATCGACACAGGCGATGTCGAGATCGACCAAATGCGTCCACTCGCGCTGGAGCAATGCCTCCAACTCGGGCAGATACCGGCTGAGAAACGGGGCGCGCGCGTACGCCTGTCGCACGCTCGCAATATGTTTGCGCGCCCACGACGTCCGTCGATCGATCTCGACGTCGAGGATTCGAGGGAATCCCTCCCCGCGGTGTCGAACCGGCACCGTCAACCAGAGCGGGCCGTTCTGTGTCTTGATGCGATTCCGGTTGCGCCAACCGTGCTTGTCGGTACTGGACATCGTCGTAGTACACGAACACGTCCGCACGACGCAGTTGATCGAAGAAACCCAGCCAGGGTAGATACCCAGGCTGAAGCACGACCACGGTGGGGCGGTTATCGATACTCAAGGAAGACGCAAGTTCCCGAAGACGTCTTGACGACGTCCCACGCTCATCATGCTCGGCCTAGCCGCTGCGCCCTGCGGCGGCATCCGCGTAGAACCCGGTCAAGAGCGGTATCTGCTCGAATACTGGAAACGTGCGTCCGCAGCCGACGCAGGGAATGCCGGCCTGCGTCTCTTCAGGGAGCGGGGCGCGACACATCGGACAGCGGAGTTGAGCGCGTGGAGCAGACAAAATGGGGGTGTCTCCCCGCTTCCGGGCATGGACGAAGATGTAGCCGCCTTGTCCGGTCGTCGCGCAGTCAGCGGCATCACCAGCGATCAGCGGCGCCACGGCTGCCGCCAGCATAGCGTGGTAGGCCTCGGCGTCGAAACCGTCTGTACTCAGCAGTCCTAACGCGTCAAAGTTGAAGAGCGCTTGCCAGTCGTAGAACAGGTAACCAAGCCGACACAGTCTCGGGCCCAACAAGTAACGCAGTTCCACGGCTTCGTATCCGAGCCGATCCAGCTCGGTTCGGTACCAACCCTCCTCACCCGGCGTGCCGTCCGCACCGTACCCCGCCAGGAAGTAGCGCTCGAACTCGCGGCGCAACTGCGAAAAGCCGAGAGCGCCAAAGAAATCGTCGAGCGGCTTGAGCTGAGAAAGAAACGGGCTGACGTCGGTCAACGCGAGCGTGCCACCCGGCGCGAGCACACGGGTCATTTCCTCGAGCGCGGCGCGACGTCCACCCTGAACGTGATAGATCGAGTTGAACGCCGTGACCTGGGCAAAGGTTCCTTCATTCCAGGGAAGCGACCCCATGTCCAATGCCACCAGCGCCTGGTGGACGCCCCGGTCGCGGGCCCGGAGCAGATTGCTCACGATGATGTCCCCCCCCACATCGAGCGTGCGACCCCGCAGCGAGAAGCTCGAATTGCGTCCGGTCCCGATCCCCAGGTCCAAATTCGGGCGGCGAGCTGGAACACTCAGGAAGGCCTGATAGTTGACCGGGAAGATGATCGGTGAGTGTGCCAGTAGCCCCAGTGGCTCCGCCAGAACCTCGGCAACGAGCTGACGCTCAGCGGCACAGTCGATCTGGTCGAGACCCTCGTGCTCTGCGGCAGCTCGGACAATGGTCGGAAGAAACCGGAGAAAATAGTCTGCGAGAAAACGCTCCAGCCCGGGACCCAGTTGGCTCGCAAGCTGGCTATTGACTCGCTCCTTGAAGGCAAGGAAGCGGACTTCAAGCGGATCGAAGCGGGTCGCGGACGACAGCCTGCCAGCGGATCCTTGGAGTCGCTGCAGATCTAGAAGGGCACGGTCCCGTACGTCCACAGGTCAGGCAACCAACCCGGCTCCGGAGGGTGTCTCGACAGGAGCGACGTCTCCTGTCCCCCCGGCCGTTCCCGATCCTGAGATCCCAGGTCCAGGCATCACGGTGCTCCGGACGTCTCTCGCTGAACGAGTTCGGACCGTCGTCCCCGCCCGGACCATCGGTTTGCGCAGGACAAACCACTTGAACCAGAACCGAGACACGTCCTTCAGATGTTTGGAGATCAATTTCGGGCTGCCGCCGGTGGCCTTTCCCTGCTTGCGGGGCAGATACGGGATCGGAACCTCCTTGATTCGGAGCTCCAGCGCACAGGCCTTGAACAGCAACTCGGTGCAGAGAAAGGGGGAGCCGGCTTCCAACTCGATAGCCTGCACAAAGTCAGTGCGGTGGATCTGGAGGGTGTGATACGCCCGGAACCGAAGCGCGCGTGGGAACAACAGATGCTGAACACCAACGTTCAGGAGGGTCTGAACACGGCGGAGCGGGGGATGCGCTGAGAGATCCGTGCGATAGGCGCTTATCCCGTCACAGTCGTGGAGCTGACTCAAGAGCCCTGGCAGTTCGGCGGTGTCATAAAACCCGTCCACAGTGGCGTACGTCACAAACTCCATCTGGGCTTCGCGATACGCCTGGTGAAGGTTCGCCCCTGGTCCGTGGTTCCTCTCAAGGTCGAGCACCCGGGCGCCCGGGGTGTCTCTCGCGAACCGCCGCATGATGTCGAGCGACCCGTCGCTGCTTCCGTCATTGATCAGAATCAGCTCCCAAGCGGAACCAATGGCCCGAAGGTCTGCGCGGGTCTTTTCCAGAAAGCTCGGCAGCAGCTGCTCCTCGTTCAAGACAGGGACCATAAGGGTCAAAGAGGGCGTCGGCATACCGCTATCTTAGCTGCTTGGCCACGCGGGCGACCACGCAACCTGACTGAGTGTCGCCACGGCGAGTCGGGGACAGGACCGCCACTCGTGAGGCGTCGTGAGGGGTCACGAGAGATACATCTCGTACCACTCCTGGAAGATCACGAGTGCGAGCACCTTATTGACTTCCCTGTAGTGCGATCCCGGGCGATACGCGGCATTCACCACGTCTTCGACGCGAGCCACATCGAAGAGCCCGTGAACCGCCAGGCGATGGGGCGACAGCGTCTCGCGAACCCACGGCTGCAGCTCGCCAAGCACCCACTGCGTGATTGGCATGAGAAATCCTTCCTTGGGCCGCCGAATCATCTCCTCAGGGAAGTACCGTGCTGCGGCCTGTTTCAGGATGTACTTGGTCTCGCCGTGGCGAATCTTCAACGAGCCCGGCAGGCCGGCCACGTATTCGACCACCTCGGTATCCAGAAACGCGCTGCGCACTTCCAAGGAGTGGGCCATCGACAGCCGATCGACGAACGTCAACACCTGATCCGGGAGGATGCCGTGAAACTCCGCTTCGAGAACCCTGTTGAGCGGATCGCGGGCGGTGAGCGCGCCGAACGCCAGGCGTACGTGATCTCGGGTTGAGACACCGACCAGCCTCGCCCGCACGTCCGGGGAGTACAGCCGGTACTTCTCCTCGTCCGTCATGACGAGCAGGCCGGCTCGCCACGCCCAGTCGGGATCGGACGGCAGCCCGTCGGGCAGGGCCTCCGCGCCCGCAGCGACCCGATGCGACAGGTAGCTGCCGAAGAGCTCATCAGCACCGTCGCCCGCAACCGCCACCTTGACGTGCCGGGCCATCCGTTCCGAAAGGAAATAGGTGGAGACGACCCCGGCGAACGGTTCGTCAAATGCCCGCAGGATCTTCCGAAGGCTGGAGGGATAATCGTCGACTGAAATCGTTTCCTCGTAGTGCTCGGTGCCGTAGCGCTCGGCCACCCACCGCGCCCAACGACGGTCCTGTTCTTTCCCCAGCGTCGTGGCTCCGTCGGCGTAGGTCAGCGTGAACGTCTTGACCCGCGACGGAGCGACTTCGGTGGCGAGCGCCGCCGTCAGCGAGGAATCGATCCCGCCGCTCAGAAAGAAACCTACGGGCACGTCCGACATCAGACGGCGACTGACGGCTCGGCGCAGCCGGACCAGCAGCTCTTCGACGACTTCCGACTCGTCCGGAGCGCCTCCGCCCTCTGGTGCGAACGAGAGGGTCCAATAGCGGGAGATGACCGGTTCCGACCCTGGGCGATACACGAGTCGGTGGGCGGGCGGCAGCATCCGCACGCCCTCGAATATCGTGAGGGGATGCGGAACGTGCTTGTAGCTCAGGCAATGGTGCAACGCCTCGAGGTTCAGCCGGCGCACAAAGCCCGGCACGGCGAGGATCGCTTTCAGTTCGGATGCGAAATACAGCACGCCCCCGTGCGACCAGTAGTAGAGCGGCTTCTTCCCCATCCGGTCCCGTGCCAGGAACCCGACCTGCTGTCGGCCATCCCACACGGCTACGGCAAACATGCCGTCGATGCGCTCGGGCAGCCGCTCCCCCGCTTCCTCCCATATGTGGGGCAGCAGCTCCGTATCCGTGCAGGTCGTCAGCCGATGGCCGCGCTCGAGCAGCGCCGGACGCAAGACTGGAAAGTTGTACAACTCCCCGTTCTGAGCGGCGACGATGGTCCCGTCCTCGTTCGTGAGGGGCTGACGCCCGCCCGCCACGTCGATGATGCTGAGGCGAGCTGCCCCGATCGCAAAACGCTCGCCCGACACGATGTGCCTGTCGTCCGGGCCGCGATGATGGAGCGCGGCGAGCATCGCCGGCAGCGCAGTGCGATCGCCGTCTCCGAAGAAACCGGCTATTCCACACATGGGAGCATCTCCGCCACGATCTCCTCCTTATCGCGCCGGAGCATAACTTCCCGGTCTGGCGGCTTCATGAACTGGCGACGCAGCGACCGGCGCCCGCACGGATATGGACGGGTCGATGACATGCTCCTCGACGACACCCCTGGCCAGATCCACGATGTACTCGGCCGCCAGCACGAAGTCGAATCGATCCTCGCGCTTGACCACGCCGAAATACCGAAATCCGAGCGTACTGTCTGCGTGACGAGGAATCGTGCGCGCGTATCGCAGCAGCCGTGTGGTGAACAGGGTGCTGTTGCTCGGGTAGTACTTGAGCGTCGTGAACAGCGTCGTCACAGTAATCGACTCGGCGACGTGACTGAAGCGAAGTCCCTCACCCCAGGTGGAGATCCTCTGCGTCGTGCCGTCGGCCTTGCGCTCGTCGATCTCGATGAGGAAGTTGGTGTGGTCGGCGGAGAACACCCGCCAGACAATGATCCCGAACGTGTTCGCATAGGCGTCGAAGGTGCGCTGCAGCATCCCGGGGAATCGCTTCTTCGCGTACAGGTTGAAGGACAGGCCGGCATGCACCAGGGGGAGCGCAACGAGGTACGTCCACAGGCCGGCGGCAAGCAGCGCGTTCACCCATGCCGGTGCCGTGTTCGTCGCGGCGATCTCCGGCGGCGCCACGACTGCGCTCAGCCATACGTCGACCAGACTGCCCGGATGGGCAAAGAGCACGCAACAAACCATTACCATCTCACAGAGGAACCCGAGGCGAATCTGGGTGGCGATGAACACAAAGGTAACGAGGATCAACATCCCCCCGATAGACCGCGTCGCCGGAACGAGCATCGATAGCGCAGCGATCACCTCGGTGGACCACGCCAGCTCGTTGAACAGACGGAACCACCAGGCAGCGGGCCGCTGGCGGCTCCAGAAGCGCCACCAGTAGCCCCATTCCGGATTCACCATGCCGAGTTCCATTCCGTTGTTCGCGCGATAGCCGGCCGAGAACTTGTAGACCCCGGCGGACAGCATGATGAACGCGAAATCCACTTGCAGGACCAGTAGCGCGAGCCCTTGCAGATCCGGCGCGTGACGCCGTGTGTACTCCAGGAGGATGACGGCGAGCCCAAGCCAGTTCGCAATGAAGCCCGGTGCGCCCATCCCTCGCAGGAGGCCGCGCCAGCGCATATGGATGAAGAAGTAACGGCACAAGACGCCGTTGACGAGTGCCGCCGGCACCACCCACCATCCCAGCACCAGCGCGAACGCGGCGCCGAACCAGGCGGCGAGCACCAGCGGCAATGCGAAAGGATTCTGCAGCCAGTCCACACCGGGCCCCCGTTCCGCATAACCACCCCACCGCTCGCTGACGAAGAAGCGGCGAGCGTGCGGGAGGGACTGCACGAGGGTGGCGATGATCAGCAGGCCATACGTGATGCGAATGAACGACTGAGTGGAGGGGCTCAGGTGCGGGAAAACCGAGCCGTCGAGCATTGTTCAGTCGAGCGGATTTCGACTCGTGGGTGGTGCGGGTGGGAGTTCGCAGACATCCGACTCGCAACCGAAGCTCCCCCGATTCCTCGCAACCCAGGCGTACACTTTCGGCCCGACCAAACTACTCCCGGGAAAGTAGAAGAGCGGCAGGAGCGGCCACATCAGCGGGCTTTCCCTCAGGATGCGACGGAACGCAAAGAAGCCCCTCACGACACGTCGGTCTGGAGCCACGACGAACATCGCGTTCTCGAAATCTGCGCCCGCCAACTCTGGGAACGCCGCATGCACCTGCTGACGGGCGTTCGCGTCGTGATAGCGCAGCGCGGAGCGCACGTCGAGCGCCCGGCATACGTTGAGCGAACGCACGCAGAACCCACACCGTCCGTCGTAGATTACATCCAGCAGGCCAGGCTCCGTATCAGCAGTTTACTCGCGCGAGCAGATACGAGTCGACAAACCCATCCGACCGTCCATCGGTCGTCCCGAAGCGTCCCCTCCAGCTCGAACCCGGCACGTTCGAAGGCGCGGCGTGCGGCTGGGTTGATCGACAGGACGTGCGCGTAGATCCGGTGCAAACCGAGTCGGTCGAAGCCGTGCCTGCAGAGCCGATCGATGGCCTCGGCGCCCATACCCCGGCCGCGCGCGGCCTCATGCCCAATGACGACGCGCAGCTCGGCCTTGCGATGCCGTCGATCGATGTCCCACAGCCAGGCGTTGCCGACGTGCACATGGTCATCCACCGTTTCGATCGCGAAATAGACGCAGTTGTCGCCCCGGACGACAGAGGCGAACCACGCCTCGTGTTCTGCCGCCGAGACCGGATGCTGCCGATCCATGAGCCACATGAGGCGCGGGTCGTTCGCCCACTCACGAGTCCGGTCAAGATGGGGGCGATCCAGGGGAACCAGACGCACGCGCTCGGCCACCATCAGCGCCGCGCGTCGGGCTCGTAGATCTGGACCTCGACCCCGAGATCGTTGCGCATGACGTCCTTCAAATGATCGCCGGACTTCTTGAGCACCTTCAACCAGCCGTGATCCCAATCCCGAATCCCCGCGAACCAGGCTGAACAGCCGCGGCACGGGAATGCCTCGGCGCCCCGTCCTTCAAGATGCAACCGCCGATACCAGCTGAACCGTTCCCCCTGCCAGATCTCCTTGATCGACACGTCGTTCGCGTTCGGAAACAGCTCCGCGGTCCTGAACGAAATATCCTGTCCGCACAGCGCGATCCGCCCGAGCGTGTCGATATTCAGCCGCTCGAACGGCCACACGCACGGCTCCTGTTTCTGGGTGGGGAGCGATCGATACAGGTGAGGATCGAGCGCGTGTCCCATCTGGATGTGTGTGTTGTCGTCCCACGTCAGGAACTTCCGCGTGATCACCTCGTCCACGCCGACGTCTTTCCAGAAGTCAATCGCCGCGTCGAGCTTCCCCTCGATCTGCTCCTGCCGGATGATCGAGACGACGATTCGCGTGGGGGCCTTGAGTTCCTTGCGAAGGGCAAGTGCCGCTCGCACGTTGTCCACGGCGTTGCCCCACCATTTCTCGGGATCGCGCGGTGGACCGCCTCGGTGCGGGGGCCGGACAACCGCGTACGTGGCGGCGTCGCCGGCATCCATGGAGAACTCGATCAGGTCGATGCCGGCGGCGAGCAGACGCGTGAGCTTCGTCCGCAACACCTGCGTGGGCCCGAACATGCTCCCGTTGGTGTTGAGCCACACCCGCGCACCCTTCGCCTTGGCAACCTCGATCATGTCCACCATGCGCGGGTGGAGCATCGGTTCGCCGCCGCCCGTGCATCGCATCCAGGCGCCATACTCGCCGCACTCTGCGGCAAGCCGGTTCCACAGCGGCTCTGGGAACAGGTCGCCGTTTTGCTGATGGTAGAACTGCCGGATCTCGGAATTCGCATCTGTATAGGGGCAGTTGGGGCAACCGAAGTTGCAGGGGTAGATGATCGAGAGCACCAGCATGAGCGGGAACTCTTCCGCTCCGCGGCGCACACCGTGCGCGGTCGCGACCTCACCCTCGGACTGGCTCACGTATCTACTTCCCTGTTCTTTCGCTTCGCGGCGGCTACCGGCGGTAATACGACAGAACCTTCCGCACCGCCGCAACGGCATCGTCGGCGTCCTGGTCGGTCATCTTCGGATAGAGCGGGAGCGATATCGTCCGGTCCGAGTATCCCTCGGCAATCGGATACATGCCGCGGTGGAACCCGAACGTCTCGGCATAGAAGGGATGCAGATGTACAGCGCGGAAGTGAACGCCGATCCCGACATTCTCCGCCTGAATCGCGTTCATGACGGTGTCGCGATCCGCCGACAGCCGGTCGGTCTGCACGAGTATCGGATACAAGTGGTACGCGTGAAGCGCCCAGGGACGCTCCGCCGGAAGCACGATCTCCGGGAGGTCGCGAAGGCCGGCGTCGAGACGCTGCTTCAGCGCCACCCGCCGGCTGTAGAACGCCTCCATCTTGTTGAACTGCGACCGTACGAGCGCGGCCTGCAGATCGAACATGTTGTATTTGTAGCCGGGCGCGATGATGTCCCAGTGCTGGTATCCCTCGTTCCCGTACCGCTTCCATGCATCGCGGCTTATCCCGTGCAGTGCCATCACCGCGATGCGGTCCGCCCAGTCCTGCCGATTGGTCGTCAGGGCCCCGCCTTCACCGCTCGTGATGTTCTTCGTCGCGTAGAAGGAAAAGCAGGTCATGTCGGCCACGCCGCCAATTCGTCGTCCTTTGTACTCAGCACCGATGGCATGCGCCGCATCCTCGATCACCGGAATCCGGTGCCGTGCACCGATCGCCATGATCGCGTCCAGATCGCACGGTTGCCCTGCGAAATCTACGGGCAGCAGCGCCTTGGTCCTCGGCGTGAGCGCGCGCTCAACGGCGGCCGCGTCGATGTTGAACGTGTCGGGTTCGACGTCGACGAACACAGGGCGTGCCCCCCGATGGACGATCACATTTGCCGTGGAGGCAAAGGTAATGGGTGACGTGATGACTTCGTCTCCGGCACCAACGCCGACAGCCTCGAGGGCCAAATGAAGTGCCGCAGTGCAGGAGTTGACGGCGATGCAGTGCGCGGCGCGCGTGTAGGCGGCCAGATCCTTCTCGAAGGCTTTTGTGCGCGGCCCGGTCGTGAGCCAACCAGAACGTAGCGTCTCGAGCACCGCATGCTCGTCGTCGGCGTCGACCAACGGCTGGTGAAACGGCAGGAACGACGATCGGACCGGGGATCCTCCGCGGAGAGCGAGCGTCTCGGACGAAGATACTTTCACGCTATCTCGTTCATCCTAGGCCACTAGTCCGGGTGCGTCAAACGGGCGCAGAACCAGTGGCACGGCACGTCATTGCACGGTCCGCACGACTTCGTACACAGCCCATCTCGCATGGTCGTACCTCGAAGCAAACTGCCGAGGCAGGGCGTCGAGCACAGGGCGCAGGTCGTCGTAGTGGACTGGACTGACGAGGACGTGAGTCACGCCGAGCGCTTCCACGAACTCCGCGCGCTCGTCCGGCGTCTCAACCGAATTGAAGAACGGCTCCACCTGGTATCGGCGTATCCGCTCGTCGAAGAACCGGTAGTACGAACGGAAGAGAGCGTCCTCGTTGAGGAAGGAGGCGTCGCGCGTGGGAAACAGCACGGCCTGCTGAGCCATGAAAATCTGCGGTGGATACGGCGGCCATCGATCGACAGCGAAGACCGCCTCCACGGGAACGTGGGTCCGGAGCCATCTCATCAGGGTGTAATCAGGTGGGCATGTCGTCCGTTCGGGGAGCACGACCTGCTCCTCCGCAAACCGCGCCGGCATCCGCGGCGTCGTCACACAGGGAATGTTGGCGATCAGAGCACCGGGGGTACTGGCGAGCCCGGCCGGTCGCATCGGTGAGATCGTCAGCGGCGACAGCACCGGTCGGTACTGACCAGAGCGCAAACGGAACGATGAACAGCGTGAACGGAACAACTCGTGTGTGAAACGGCTGCAACAGCGACCCTTCGAGCGCAACAACCACCCGGGTGCCTGGTTCGGACGCCAGTGCCGCCGGCACGATGAAACCGAGGCCCCACACGAGCAGCGCCGTCCCCGCAAGCAACGCCGCCCCAGGGTACTGAAGCCACTCGACGTACAGCACGCCCCATGCCGGATCGTCGCCTGGTGGCGGTTGTCGCTCGACCTCAAACGTAGCACGGTCGATGAAGTGCGTATCGGCGACCGCTGAGTGGGTCACGATCCTCCTGACGTTGTCCACGGACATATCCCTGAGCCGGTAGTTCCAGACCGATTCCTCCTCTGTCGTGTCTGGCCTGAGTTCACCGCTCCCAAGCGAGAACTGCCTCTCCAGTACGGCCCGTTGCTCCTCCGACAGGCCCGCAGCCCAGCGAACCGTGACCTGCTCGGATCGCGGGACAGGCGATCGTTCCGGCCACAGCGCCGCCAGCGCCAGCAGACTGACCACCGCAGTCACAACCGTCCGCGGTCCCACCCTGCGACTCAACGGCTCCGCGCGCAAACACGAGAACGCCAGCGAATAGGCGGCAATCACGGGGACGGAGAACCCCCAGAGGCTCTGGTTGAGGACCAGCGTCGGGAGGAGGGCAATTACTCCGCCTATCGCTCCTGCAAGAGGCAGCGAGAGCCGTGTCCGATCGATTCGCGTCAAAACAACGACCGTGATGTAGATGAGCGTCCCTGTAAACAGATAGACAAAGAAAATCACGTTGCGCACTGGAATGAACAGAATCTCGAAGTAGGTCAAGTAGATGTACGGGATAGCCAACACCGGAAATGCCATCACCGCGAGGTAGGCCATCGTGCTCGAAGAGATGAGCCAGATGAGCGGACGGCGCCGGAACAACAACGTGACGACGACGCCGCCAAAGAGGAGAAACGGCGTGAGTCCAGCAAACAGCTGGTCGAAGTCCTGCACGAAGTCTCCAAGAACATCCGTTGTCCGGGCGAACACCAGGGCGCTCAAAGGAACTTCGGTGGTGATCGACACGAGCTCTGCACGCTGCAGCTCGACAATCGTGCCAACGACAGGGACGACGTGCGCCTGCCACACCGCGTACACGGTAGCGACGAGGACTGTTAAGACAAGGAGGGATGCTGCGCGACGAAGGTAGGTCCGGAACTCTCGAACGGCGGCAGTCACCACCACGAAACACCCGAGGTAGGCCGAAAACTGGACAATCTCCCTGATGTGGACGACGGTGAGCATCAGGACCAATCCTGACGTCGCGGTCAGGAAGAACGTCCGCTCGCGCCGGGTCTCCGCCTGCAAATAGCCGAACGCCACGACGAGCAAGGCAGGGAGCAGCACAGTCATCGCGATATCCGGCACGTAGTTGTAGGGCACCAACTGCCCCCACCACGCGGGAAACGATTCGACCGTTCCAAACACGCCGCTGCACACGAACACCACAGCCGTGACGGTGACTGCGCACGCGACCGATGCGTAACCGAAGACCGCACGGGCGGCAAGGTACAGCATGACAAGCGCCGTAGGCCCCCAGAAGAAACGGAGCTTGTGATAGACGAACAATGGATCGACATCGCCGAGACGCGCGACCAGCCCCAGGAAGTACAGCACGCTGGGGAACGGATACGTATAGACGATGCCGGGGGCGACGAACAGATTGTCAAGGCGCGGAGCTTGGAGTTCGCTCAGTCGTCGCACGATGGCTGCAAGCACCTGATCTTCATACATGTCGAAGGGGGAGCCCTGGAGGTACAAGGGCACCGCGAGCAACAACACGAGCACCAGCACGATGAGCTCATCCAGGCTCACCACGATCGAGACGGACGTTTTCCGAATCAGCTGCCCAGCCATGATGGCCGACGCTATGCCGATGACAACCAGCACGAACCCTGGGCTCAGGTGCGCGGACATCGCGATCGTGGTCACCACGTGGAGCAGACCAAAGCTGATTGCGATGCCGAACCCGATCGCTTCCAACAGTGAGAGCGTTCGACGCGGCGGCAGAAGCAGTGTGACCAGAACACCTGGAATGATGCCGAGCGCGACGGTCGCACTCACCACCTTGAGGGCAGCTCCAGACGCCTGCTCCGGATCGAGGCCCCGACATAGAAGGACCACAGCGCCGACAAGCACGAGGAAGATCGCCGCCGTGCGTCCCGAGAACGTTCTCGTCGGGCCCTGACGGGTGTCGATCACACTATCGGCGGCCATCATCGCTCCATGGCGCTACCAGGGGCTGAAGGGAATCGTGATCCGTTACTCACAGAAAGGGCACGAGGAAGGGCCGGAGTGAATGCCTGCAGATCTTGATCGGTCGACGGATCCCCTGTCAACGTTGGCGGCAGGGCCAGAAGACCGGACGCATCAGTCGGCCCGCCACGGTCTGACCACGCCCTCGCAGGTCTGCGTGGCGTCAGAGGGGCGCAACTCGTCGAGCACGGGAGGAACCTTGTTTCCTTCGGCGATGCAACGCAGGTGCGTCCACAGCGGAGCATCCAGCTTCGCTCCCTTCTCCACCAGCCGCGCCACTATAGTCTGGTCGTCGTTCGCGACCGCGGCCTCGAGAGGCGTAAGGTACATCGGATATCCGAAGATCAGTCCGGCTCGAATGGGGTACCGGTCGTTCGGATCTGCACCGTCCTCGATGAGACGAATCATCTCCGACTCGTCGCTAGCACCCGCCGCCTCCGCGAGATTGACCGACTGATGCGGCCACATCGGAGACTGCCCGAACACGGTCATCACGAGCCCAACACCTGTGGCCACGGCGAGCAGACACCCGGGTGCGCCGAGCGCAATGGCGGCCGCCTTCGACATGTTCATGCGTTTACTCGCCCCACCAGGCATCGGGCCAGCCCGGCAGCAAGTGCGGATTGGGAATGTGCAGGGCAAGCGCGTCACGACGGAGGCTCGCGGCCAACGCCTGAGCACGCGCGTCCGATGGGTAGTCGCGTTCGGCCAGCCGGGTGACATCGAGCCTGGCCCACTGCAGCTGTTCCTTGAACGCCTGCACCTGGATCACGTGGTGTACACCCACACTGCGGAACGCCCATGCCGAGGCGAGCGCGGCGAGCGCCACGCACAGGGCCGCCTGCGGCATCCGACCGCCGGGTTCGCGCATGCGCTCGATGGCGTGGCGCGCGGCCGCAAACGCCGCCAGCGCGTAGAAGGCTCCGGCGACGCTCACAATCTCGTGTTTGGTGTACACGTACGACAGCGCGGAGTTCGCAAGAAGCACCGCCACGAACAGCACGAGGAACTGATCGCTGAGCCTCGGCATGCTCGGTGCGCGGCCGCGCAGGCGGGCAACAACAGCCCAGGCAATCAGAGCAGTGGTCGCCATCGTCGGTATTGTGGCCAGGTAGAGACGCGCCGGCGTTTCGCCGTCCACGATCCATGCGCGCACCGTCAGGAACATGCCGCGCTCCGGCTCGGCAAACAGAACCGACATCACCGACGCCGCGACGTTGTAGATGTAAAACAAGGTCGGATCGGCGCCAAACCTGCGGATCAGCTCCGCCTGGGTCATCATCGTCAGCCAGACGCCCGCGGGGCGCTCGTCCAGGCCCGGCGCGCCCGTGGACAAGTAGACGAAACGGACGACAAAGTACACCGCAAGCAGCAGTGTCATCGCCGTCACACCGCGGCGCGAGATGCCGCGCATGCCGCAAAACCATGCGACGACGGCCACGACCCATACGAGCAGCCCCGACTCCAAGGTGAGGCTCGCGGCCACGAACGTCACGGCTGCTGCCACGTCGACCCACCACCCTCCTCGCGACTGCGCCAGGTTGAGGGTCAGCAGGCAGAAGAGCAGGATCTCCGCGAAGTGATTGATCGGGAATGCCTCCCTGACCGTGCCACGGAACGTGTGCATGCCCGTCAGCACCATGATGGCGAAGATCCCGGCGGCGAAATCCGTCCAGGACTGGATCCTGAGCGCGCGGGTGAACAGCAGGAGCAGACAGACCAGCAGGAGCGCGTGGAATCCCCGAAAGACGAGCCAGTAGTGGCCGTCCGCCACGTCGAACAACGCCTTGACCTGTACGATGCGCAAAGGGCGGAGATAGGACCGCTGCGCTACCGCGTCCTGAAACGTGGCGAAAACCGAAGGCGACTCCTGCATCTGGAGTATGTCGATCAGACTGTCCGGGATCTGGATCGGCTTCCGCATCAGGTCGTACGAGAACGCGAGGGCGAGCGTGGCGGTGATCACATAGGCGGCGGCACGTGGACGGGATCCAACTGAAAGGCGTGCAGTCTCACCCGTAGCCATCTGGTCGCTCATAGGAGAATTGCGTTCGTCGTTCGACATTATAATTGGGCGTTCTATGACCACCCTTAATGCACCGACAACACCCACTGGCGGCTCGACCAATAGACCGGACAACGGGCCCGACAAATCCACCTACTCACCCGAACAGCAGCTCGGGGAGATCCTTGCTCAGGTCACGGCGCTCCGCGAACAGGTTTCACAGCTCGCCGAGCGGGAGTCTGAACTTCGGGCGGTACTCGAACGTGAGACCGAACTCGAGCCACAGCTCGTACGCCTCGGCAAGATTCTTCGCAAGGCTGCCCTCGTCGAGCAGCCGGCTGCCGCCATCGCCAACGCGACCCTCCATCTGGAGCCGTACCCGTACACCGTCATCGACGACCTCCTTCCGGACATGTTCTACGACGCCCTCCTCATGGGCATCCCGCCGGTCGAGCTGTTCGAGCACAAGCCGGTCGGCAAGCAACATCTGGACGTGCCATTTTCCATGGCCCCGCTGTACTCGCGGCGGGTCTGGCTGTACATGTGCTCGGAACTGGTGCCGAACGTCATCGCACCGGCTATCCTCAACAAGTTCCGTCCCCACATCAACGACTGGATCTCGAAGAACTGGCCGAATCTCGACCCGGAGTCCGTGGAACTGCACGGCAGCGGCGGGCGAATCATGCTCCGCAGGCGGGGCTATCGTATCCGACCGCACCGCGACCCGAAGTGGTCGTTCATCACGTGCATTCTGCAGCTGGCGCGGCCCGGTGACAGCGAGACCTGGGGCACGCAGATTCTTGCCGTGGATCAGGATCAGGAAGCCAAGAATGCCGCGCCGTACTGGATCGACGAGAAGCACTGCCGCGTCGCTGAAGATGTTGGATTTCGCCGAAACCGATTGCTCGTCTTCCTCAACTCGGTGGGCGCCCATTCGGCGCACATCCCCGCCGATGCGGAGCCGGAGACGCTGCAGCGTTACATCTACCAGTTCCGTGTCGGCCCGACGGTCGACGCAATCGCCAGGCTGAAGTCGTTACTGCCCGAAGAACGGCAGCCCCTCTGGGCGGGTAAGGCGCTGATCGACTACTAGACCCGTAGGTACCCGTGACGCATGATGGTCACACGTCTGTCATCGCTGCCGGGCCTTGACTGCCGCTCGCGTCTCGCGGTCGACTTCGCGCCGGCGGATCGTCTCCCGCTTGTCGTGCGCCTGTTTGCCTTTGGCGAGCGCTAGCAGCACCTTCACGCGTCCGCTCTTGAAATACATCTCGAGCGGCACGAGGGTCAGCCCTTTCTCCTTCGTCTGACCCACCAGCTTTCGAATCTCGTGACTGTGGAGCAGCAGCTTGCGCTGACGCATCTCGGCGTGCGTGGCGTAGCCTCGGTGGCTGTACGGGCTGATGTGGACGTTGAGCATCCACACCTCGCCGTTCTCGACGCGAGCATAGCTGTCTCGAAGATTGACACGTCCTTCGCGAATCGCTTTCACTTCGGTGCCGAGCAACGCGACGCCGCTCTCCCACGTCTCGAGGATGTGGTAGTCGTGGCGTGCCTTGCGATTCTCCGCGATGACACGCTGCGCGAGCTCACGTTCGGTCTTCTCGGCCACGTGGGAATCGTATCCGATCGGGTATTCTTCGACGGTGAGCCTCTCGATCGCCTGCGCACAGGTCAATCCCACCGTGGGAGACGTGCCTGGCAACACCGCGATCGTGCGCCGGACTCGTGACGAGGCAGCGGCACTCGGAGCCGACCTCGTCGTGTTCCCGGAATTGGTGCTGGTCGGATATCCACCGGAGGATCTCGTGCTACGGCCAGCCCTTGTCCAGGCAGCCGCCGCCGCGCTTCAGCAGCTGCAGCAGGAGAGCACCCACGGACGTCTGGGTTTGGTCGTCACGCTGCCGTGGGCTGAAGACGGCCACGTCCACAACGCCGTGGCGCTGGTCGCCGACGGTCGGTGCGCACTCCGTTTCAAACACGAGCTGCCCAACTACGGAGTCTTCGACGAGAAGCGCGTGTTCACGCCGGGCCCTCTCCCCGACCCGGTCATCTTTAAAGGCATGTCGATCGGGCTACCGATCTGCGAGGACATCTGGTGCCCGGACACGGCCGCGCATCTGGCGCGGGCGGGCGCGAAGCTTCTGCTGGTGCCGAACGGATCACCGTTCGAGGTCGAGAAGTTCCACCAGCGACTGGATTTGGCGCGTCAACGTGTCTCCGAGTGCGGCTTGCCTCTCGCCTACGTCAATCAAGTCGGCGGACAGGACGAACTGGTGTTCGACGGCGGCTCGTTCGTCATGCATCGCGACGGCGCGCTCGCTCACCTGCTGCCCTTCTGGCAAGAGACCCTTGCGATCGCCCGCTGGCAAGAACACGGTGACGGCTGGCGTTGCGACGGCGACGCTGGATGGCGTGAAGAGCCCAGACTGGCGTCCGTCTACAACGCCATGGTCCTTGGACTGCGAGACTACGTGCGAAAGAACGGCTTCCGTGGCGTCGTGCTGGGGCTGTCTGGCGGCATCGATTCGGCACTGACCGCCACGGTCGCGGTCGATGCGCTCGGAGCCGACCGAGTACGCGGCGTGCGGCTTCCCTCGTGTTTCACCAGCCGGGCAAGCCTGGACGATGCGGCCGAGTCGGCGGCCGTGCTGGGGATGCGACTGGAGACGCTGTCCATCGAGTCTCCCGTGGAAACCCTGGAGTCCACCCTGTCGTCGCTGTTCGTCGGGCGTCCGCGTGACGTCACGGAGGAGAATCTGCAGGCGCGCGTGCGCGGTGTCGTGCTCATGGCGCTCTCGAACAAGTTCGGTGAGCTCCTGGTCACGACGGGCAATAAGTCCGAGATGTCGGTGGGTTACGCCACGCTCTACGGGGACATGTGCGGGGGCTACTCGGTGCTCAAGGATGTGTACAAGACCGAAATCTATGCGCTCTCCCGATGGCGGAACCAGCAGGTTCCCAACGGGGGCCTGGGCCCTGCCGGACAGGTCATCCCCACCTCGTCGCTGACCAAGGCGCCGACCGCCGAGCTGCGGCCAAATCAGACGGACCAGGACTCGCTCCCCCCGTACGAGGAGCTCGACGCGATCCTTGGCGGGCTGGTAGAGGAAGAACAGAGCGTCGATCAGATCGTCGCCCGTGGCTTCACACGCGAGGTCGTCACTCGAGTACAACGTCTGCTATACGCGGCTGAGTACAAACGAAGACAGGCGCCGCCTGGTGTTAAGATTACGCGCAAGAGCTTCGGACGCGACCGCCGCTATCCCATCACAAACGCGTTTCGCGAACCGTAGCCGTCTCCACCCATGCAATCGAATGCCTGGCTACGGTGGATAGCGGTTGCGCTGATTCCGCTGGCCGTCCGAGACGTCACACTCGAAGGCGACACCCGCATCTTCGACTGGGCACGGCTCACCTCTACGGTCCAACCATCCGCGGCCAGGCTCGGCCCCCTGCTCGCGTCAAACGACGCGATGATGACGTCCGCCCCGTGACGACTGCGATTCGCGCAAGGAGGAGCCCTTCCTGGCGCAGCGCGTCGGCGATGCTCGTCCTGCTTGCGGTGGGCCTGCCCGTTGCCGCCCGCACGGTCGTTGGTCCGCCCGGTGCGATCGTACACGTCAGATGGCAAGAGTCATTGGAGCCGGCCGCACGCGACGCGCTCGAGACGGCTTTTCATCTATCGGACGGCGAACGCCTCGACGACCGGACATGGCGCTACCAGTTGATCGACCCGTCCAACGAGAACGTCCAGTCCATCGTTCAACATGCGGCGGTCGAGGATACGCAGGGTATCGACCGCACCGGCTACTCGGTTTCGTCCCTCGCATCACGCACCGACCGTCGTCAGCGACTCGTCGCTGCCGGAGGCACGATCGTCCTGGTGACAGATCGGCTGGCCCTGCTTCTTGCGGCCTGCGCGGCCCTCCTTGTCTGGCTCGGAGCCTCCGGCCGAGCGTCAACCTTACAGGCGGCGTGGTCACTGGTGACCAGGCGCGCGCATGGTCTGGCGAGCGTCTGCCGAACAGCGTCGGTGGCCAGATGGCTGTCACGAGGCATCCCAGACATAGACGCCGGCACCGCCGGAGCGTTTCGAATCCTGTTCGGCGTGCTGGTCACGCTCTTCTTCGCGTCGCGCCCGGAAGACGCCGGTACGCTTGATGCGACGTTCAACCCGATCGTCGAGGGCGATCTGCACGCGTCAGTGCTGGAGTGGCTGCGCGCCAGACCATTCATCGCGGAAGGTCTTGCACCGTGGCTGTTGATGATGGGGGTCGCCTTCACGATCGGGCTCTTTACGCGTTTCACGTACGCCCTGTTCGTCGGGGGTGTGCTCGTCTGGGCGTTTCTCGTGACGGTGCACGACAGCACGCATCCGAATAGCACCCTCGTGCTGACGCTCGTCGCGCTGCTCCCATCGCGTTGGGGTGAAGGCCTGAGCCTTGACGCATGGCGTCGCTCCCGAGACGGTACGAGTCGGACGAGCCGTGTATCCGGGAAGCACTACGGGTACTCCGTGTGGGTGTCCGGTCTCGTGTTTGGGGTGGCATTCGCCGCTGCGGCGTGGGCCAAGGCGGTGGGGACCGGTCCCAGCTGGATCCTGAACGGCAGCGTCAAGTACCACTTCATCACCGATTCGCTCAACGCGCCGGTGGATTGGGGCTTGCAACTCGCGGGACATCCGCAGCTCGCTGTCCTGGCATCGCTGGGAACGGTCGTCGCCGAGGCGCTGGTGATCACCGCGGCCTTCTCCCGCAACGAATGGTATCGGCTGGGACTTGGTGCGGTCGCACTCACTATGCTCGCGGGGTTCGGGCTGTTCATGGGGGTCTTCTGGTACGGATGGTGGATTCTGCTCCTGGGATTCCTGCCGTGGGCTCGCCTCCGCTCAGGCCTTCGACGCTACGCCCCTGAGATGCGCACGCAGATCATCGGCCCACAACCCGTTTCGCTCATCGCGACGCTGCCCTCCGCCGCACAGCTGGCGGCGATCGCATTCGTGCTGGGGCAGCAGGTCGTCGTGTCGTGGATACGGATCGAACGTGCACCGATGTTCACCTACTACCCGATGTACCTCGTCCACCTACCCCGGCCCTGTGCAATTTGACGCCGCGGTGAGGCCGTACTACCGAATCGTGGTGCGGACTGCAGCCGAACGTGTGGAGCTCACGTGCGATGCCCCGGACAATCTCGTGCGTGCGTTGCGCGCGGCGCTCGACGGATCGTCAGAGGCAGCCAGTCGGGTCTGGCGCGAGGTCCGCGGATGCGGGTCCGGCCTCGAGGATGCCACCAGCGTGACGTTCGAGGGCGACAGGCGGATCTTCGATTGGGAACGTCTGACCTTCACGACCGAGCGCGCGGCGATCGTGCTTGGCCCGCTTGCGGCTCCGTAGCCGAGGTCCTCACGCGCGTTCTGCGAGTGCTTCCCATGGTGTCCGAGGTCCACGCTCTCGCACGCTGGCGCACGCCAACCTGCCCGGAGCGCTGCCGGGTGCTAAGATCACGCGAAAAAGCTCGCGTCCGATCACGATGAGAAGCTGGTTGGCACAGGCTCGCACCCGTGTCGTTGCGGGGCGAAGCCCCGTCAGCGCATTTGCCGTCGCCTTCTCTCTGTCGATGGTACTGCTGTGGGCGCGGTACGAGGTCTTCTGGGCCCGGCACCCGCCGCCTCGAGCCCATGTTCGCTGGAGCGAAGCTGTCACGGCCTCGACCCGCGCGGCACTCGAACAGCGACACCAGTTGAGAGACCCGCAACACGACTCCGACCGAACCTGGTCGTACATCCTGGACGATTCAAGCACCGCCGCGATCCGCCGGCTCGTGTCGGATCCGTCGGTAGAGGACACCCACAACATCGACCGGGGGCGGTTTACGCTCACGAGCGATGTCTCGCCAGGACTGCTGGAAGGTCCATTCTGGCTGCTCTGGGCCACGCCGATCGGAGTTGCCGCTGGCATCGTGGCAGCGCGGATAGGACAAGACCGCCTGGCACGTGTCGGATCCCGGTTATGGCGCGCTGGACCTGTGGCGGCGAATCTGGTGACACCTGCGCTCCATGCCGTCAAGTCGGTCCTCACACGCGGCATTCCTGAGCTCCGCTCCGAAGTGCTCGGCTTCTTCAGATTTTTCTACGCGGCGTTCCTCTTCGCGGCGTTGGCCAGCGGGCGCCTGCGATTGGCGCCCGGGCAGGTACCAGACGACGGCCAGTTGGGCTGGAGGTGGCTCGGTTGGCTGGCCAGCCGACCGGATCTGATGGCGCAGGTCGAGAACGTTCTGCTCGCACTGCTCGTGCTGTTTGCCATCGGCCTCTGGACGCGCCTCGCGTACTTTCTCATTGCGACGGGCATGAGTGTATGGGGGCTGGTGTGGATAGAGTCACAGCAGTCGAACGCGCACACATGGCTTGCGACCCTCGTCATGATTCTCTGCCTGGTGCCAGTCCCCTGGGACGCCGCGCTGAGCGTAGACGAAGCCGTCCGGCGCCGAAAAGGCGCCCCATCCGGCGCGGGACATCGCGGGCAGTTGTACGGCTATGCCGTTTGGATGCCCGGCCTCATCCTGGGTACGGTCTGGGCATCCGCCGCGTACGCCAAGCTGGCCATATCGGGTCCGATGTGGGTGCTCGGTGGCGCCGTGAAGTACCACTGGGTGCTTGACGCACCAAACGCGGCGGTGGACTGGGGTCTGTGGATTGCCACCCACCACTGGGTGGCCGTGTTGATGTCGGCGTGCGGCCTCGTCTTCGAGGCGGTGTTCATTCTCTCCGCATTCGTCATGCCGGGCCCACGGCGGTACGTGCTCACCTCCACCGGACTTGCGCTGCTGGTCGGCTTCTTTCTCTTCCACGGTCTGTTCTGGTGGACCTGGTGGCTCACCTTCCTGAGCTTCGCCATCCCATGGACCTTGCTCTTCGATGCCGTCGCGTCGCGTGCCGGAGGGCGTCTGGGCGAAATCGCCCCGCCGGACGCGCCAGCTTCGAACAGGTTCCGCGGCGACCTGCGCCCTCTCCACGTGCTCCTGATCGTCGTGGTCTGCGTTCACGCCATGCTCAAGCTGCCCGCCGGCTTCGGTCGGTTCGAGTCGTACGCCGGCACGTTTGCGTCGACAGCCGAGTTCGACCGAATCGATCCACTGGTTCCCATCGATCGGGTTTGGGCCGGGTACGGATTCGACGGCCGCCGTCGCGGTCGACGACGACATGGCGGCAGACGCAATCCTGCGACTGTCGAGGGGCGAGACTCTTCCGCCCTGGTACGTGGCCGAGCTTCGACGCCTCGATCGACCCGATTCTAAGGTTCTCGAGTCACACAAGCGGCTCACGCTCACCCGGCAGAAGACGAGCTTCGACTGGACGAACGGACGATTTTACCCACCCGGTCCGCCGGTCGTCATCGGCACGCTCAACCTCGAGACCATGACCCTCGTCGGCGAACAGGCCGTTGATTCCTTCCGTTGAACCCCCGACCAGGTAGTGAGCGATCGCCAGGCATGAATCGGGCAGATGCTAAGATTCCCGGTGAAATGCAGCCGCACGTCTGGTGGAGGACGGCCGCGGCGGCCTGCGCGATCCTCGGCTGCGCACTGCCGGTTGCCGCCCGCCTCGCCGCGGGACCGCAAGGAGCCGACGTGCACGTCGAGTGGCGCCCCTCGGTCGACGAGCCCACGCGCGAGCGGCTTGCGGTCTTGTACCACCTGGAAAATCCACGAAAGCTCAGCGACACCTACACCTGGCGCTACGACCTCGTTGATCTCTCACGCGACAACATACGAGCAATTGTCAACGATCCCGCCATCGAGGACACCCACGAGATAGACCGGGAGGGCTACACGCTGGCGCCCACGGCACCACGAACGGCCCGTCGGCAGCGTCTGGGGGAATGGGGCGACACGATCGTCGGAATCGCCGATGCGCTGGCCGCGGAGCTACTGGTTCTTGCCGGGTTCGCTCTCGCCATGCGGACCTCCATCCCACAGTTGCTGCGGCGAAGCATTCCGGAGCTGGAAGCGGCCACGGCCGGACTCTTTCGAATCGTGTTCGGCACCGCCGTGCTGATCTTCTTTGCCTCCCATCCCGTTGACACGTCGTGGCTCGCCGACACGTTCGACCTGGCAATCGACGGGCAGTCCGCGGCGATGGTGGGCTGGTTGCGCGGCCATCCGTCGGTCGTCACCCTGCTCACGCCCTGGCTGCTGCTCACCGGTGTGGCGTTCACCGCCGGGCTCTTCACACGAGTGACGTTTCCGCTCTTCGTCGGCGGGGTGCTGGTGTGGGCATACGTGGCGACGTCGATCTCGATCACGAGTATTCATCCGTACGGCTCCTTTGTACTGGCGCTCGTTGCCCTATTGCCCTCGGCATGGGGTGATGCCTTCAGTGTTGACGCATGGCTGCGCCGGAAGCGTGGACGAGCGAGCGCTGCGCAGCCTGCGAGCTGGCGGTACGGCTATAGCGTGTGGGTGCCCGGACTGGTGGTCGGGCTTGCATACGCGGCCGCCGCATGGGCGAAGTTGAGCGTTCCTCCTGGCTGGACCGACTGGGTTCTGAATGGAACGGTCAAGTACCACTTCATCGGGGACGCGCTCAACGCACCGGTCGACTGGGGCCTGCAGTTTGCCAGGTATCCCTTAGTGGCGATTCTGGCGTCGTTCGGTGTCGTTGCGATTGAAGGAGGCCTCGTCACTGCGGCATTTGTTCGAAACGAATGGTATCGATTGACCATGGGCGCCGCGGCGCTGCTGCTGTTCTCGGGCTTCTACCTGTTCATGGGGGTCTTCTGGCCCGCGTGGTGGATTCTACTGCTCAGTTTTCTTCCATGGCGACGCCTTGGGACGTACCTCACGACCACGTCCCGGCGTTCGACAGAGTACGCCTCCACCCCGCGTCAGGATTTGCTGAGCGCGGCGCAGCTCGTCGTCATCATCGTCGTCGTCGCCCAGCAGCTCGTCTCGTCGTCGCTGAGGCTCGAGCGGGCGCCGATGTTCTCGTGGTACGACATGTACTCCGGCACCTTCGCCAGCCCGGAGGAATGGAGTGCATCGAGGCGCCCCTTGTACCGCGTCGTCGCATCGACAGATCGGGGGCGCCTCGAGCTCACTGCCTGCGACCCTTACGCGGAGTTCATCAGACAGTTCGAGGCCGCGCTCGACGGATCTGTGGAGGCTAGAACGACCGTGTGGCGTGCACTAGGCGCGTGCGGCGAGAACCTCTCGGGCATGCACGAGGTCACACTCGTAGGGGATGTGCGGACCTTCGACTGGGATCGCCTGACGCTCAACGTGAGCCGATCGGCCGTCACCCTCGGTCCTTTGCGCGCCGACGAGACACGCCGCCCGCGCAATGATCCTTGACGACCTCCGCGCGGATGTGGCTTTACGGCCGCGGTACGGTGGACGATGGCCCTGGCTGCTTGCCCTCTGTCTCCCGCCTGCGAAAAAGACACCAGGTCGCTCGGACGGAATGCTCCGGGCACCTTCAGAGTTGGAGCGCGACCCAGTCGGCCACCACTTTTGGGCCGACGTTGCGCTCGAGCGCAGCGAGGGCACGATCGCAGGCACTGAAGGCGCGCGTGCAGCGCTCGGCGTCGAACGCGCCGGTCATACGGGTGAGATCGCCCTGCAAATCGGTGTTGGCGAGCGAGCGCGTGTCTGCCCGAGTCGACAGGAGACCCAGGTCGCGAAGCAGAGATGCCAGAGCTCTCAGGCGTACCGCGAGGTGATCGCGCTCGCGGCTCCCGCTGCCACCCGTCCCGACGAGGTCGCGAGCCGCACCGAGCCGCAGTGCTGGATCCGCGGCACGGGCAGCCTGCTGCAGTAGCCGGTGCGCAGCCGCACGCGCTTCTCCCAAATCCAGGCCCCGCGCCTCCAGCGCGCGGCCGACGCTGCCACCGGCCTCGGCAGCCGCTGCTCGCGCTTCGACTTCGGCGAAGCGGTGATCGCGGACAAGGGTGTCGGCCACCTCCGCCGGCGTCAACTCGCCGAACCGTAAGGGACGACAGCGCGACCTCACCGTTGGGAGCAGCACATCAGGTATCGACGACACGAGCACGAACACGGACGCTGACGGAGGCTCCTCGAGCGTCTTCAACAGGGCGTTCTGGGCCTGGCCAACAAGGGCGTCGGCCTCGTCCACGATGACAACACGCCGCCGTCCCTCGAACGGCCGATAGTTGGCGCGGTCGATCAGTTCACGCACCTGGTCGATTTTGATCGTTCCGGAATCCTCGGGTTCGAGCACGACGACGTCCGGGTGGACGCCGCGTGCGATCCGGTCGCAGGACGGACATTCGCCGCAGGCGTCGATCTCGAATGCCCCGGCCGGACGTGCCTGGACGCAGTTGAGCGCCTCCGCGATCGCGACCGCGGCTCGCCGCTTGCCGATGCCGGATGGGCCCGCGAGGAGCAGGGACGGGGGCAGCGTTCCTCGCGCGATCGCGCGCGACAGCAACGATAGGATGCGCTGATGGCCGGTGATGCCTAGAAACGGCATGCGCCAGCATAGCAAGAGTCTCACGGACGCGTCCGTAATCCCTCTGTCGATTGATAGACTGGGTGACGACCATGACCGACCCAATTGAGATGGTCGAGTGCCCGGCATGCTCGACGCCTCAGGCACGGGCGGTGAAGGAGTGGCGGCTGTCCGGCCGGCAGGCCCGCGCTTTCAGTTGCCCGGATTGTGGGCTGCTGTTCGCACACCCGCAGCCGCCCCAGGAGGAGTTGAACGCCTACTACGCGCCCGACGGCGGTTGGCAGACGTCCCGGGCTGAGAAGTCGTCAACGCCTCTGCGCACGCCAACGAAGAAGGGTGCCGCCCGCGCCCTGATGGCAGCCCTCGACCCGCACTTCCCGGCCAGCCACCCCGCAGACGGATCGCGGGTGTTTGACTTCGGGTGCGGCACAGGGGCCTGGCTCAATTCGTTCCAGGACCACGGGTGGGAAACCGCCGGGCTTGAGCCATCCAGCGATGCCGCCTTCGCACGGCACCGGCGGCTGCAGGCGATCCCCCAGGAGCCGGAATTCGATCTCGTGCTCGCGTACCACGTACTGGAGCACCTGCCAAGGCCGCTCGACACAATGAAAATACTGGCCGGGGCCATTCGGCCGAATGGACATCTGTTCGTGAGCGTGCCGCGGCTCGACACAATCGGCGTGCACCGGCAACTGGACTACTGCCTGCACCCGCGTCATCACATCGTCGGTTTCACGGAAGCGTGTCTGCGGGAATTACTGGCGCGAGCAGGCTTTGGCGTGTTGGCAGCGTTTCATGAGCTCGATGAACGGTTTTCCAAGGGGCAGCCGGTGCGCCTACGCCTGCTGGCGCGCAAAGGGGCGACACCCGCAATGGCATCTGACCCCGCTGAGGCGCTGAAGCGGGTGATCGAGACTGTCGTTGGACTGAAACAGCTGGCTATCTAGGACTTGCTCTTTCGTGCAGGCGCGCGAGATACCGTGACCGCGCGGAACGCACGGCTCGCAATCCAGATGCAGTTCCCCACCACAACGTGCCAGAGGGCCCGCCGTCGCGGCCGTTTTCCCATTCGCGCTGCACGCTCGATCTCGTCGGCCATGATGGGGGTAACCGGCACGTCCAGTCCACGGGGACGGACGAATCGCTCCACGAATCGCCTCGCCTGATCGGCGGCACCGCCCTTCAAGGCAAGGGCGACTTGTGCCACGTGTTCATCCAGGCTGTGTGCTTCGTGGAGGAGACCGCCATTGGACGCGCGCAGGTAGTGAAAATGCAGCGTCCCAGACTGTCCTCCGGTGAACTCGTCGAGCACGATGGTCAGCACTGGCTTGTCGGCGATCCCGGCCTCGATCATGGCGCTGGTGTTGAGACCGACCACCGCGCCGGCGTGATGAAGCGAATCGTACAACCCCTGATCGGCATTCATCGTTTCCTTCTCGTGCCAGAGCGCGACGTGCGGGAACCCCGTCAAATCAACGCCCTTCCACTGTTTTAGATGGGCGGGATGCGGACGAACGAGGATGCCGCACGATCGCACGGCGGGGTCCTTCGCCTGACGCAGGTGTCCAATCCACCGCATAACGAACTCGACCTCTCGCGGCGCGACGAACTCCGATGAACACACGTACAGGAGATACGGCTGCGCGGGGTCGAGGCCGAGTCGGCCACAGAACTCATCACGCGTGATTGACGGCCGCATTTCAAAGAACTCGTCGAATCTCGGCGCACCGGTCACGACCACTCGCTCGGGCGAGACGCCGTGGAGCTCCGTCGCTTCCTTCTTCTGAATGTCGTTCCACACGAGCACGCGGTCCGGTTCCACTCTGATCAGACCGCGGTTGGTCAGGTTGTCCCAGCTGAAGGGCGCGAAGACAACCGGCACCCCCACTCGATGGGCGCTCTTTACGTAGTCGGTTTGGTACGAGCCGTAATCGACGAGTGGCGTCAGCCAGACGACGTCGGCGCGCTCGTAGGTCAGGAAGAGGTCGAAGAGTTTCTCACTAGGGATCACCGACTCGACGACCGCCATCATGCGCGAGAGCAGGCGCCAGCGACGAGCCAGCCACCCGTGATCCCGGAGCAGGCGCAACCACCCTTTGGGCACGTGCATCGCCGAACGCTGTTCCAGCTTGTCCGCATGCGAATAGCGGTCGTCGAAGAAACGCAGATAGTCGCGCGCCTGCCTGATCGCCGGAGCCAGGCGCTGCCACCGGTCCACCCGGCCCGTGGGACATGCAGTGACTTCGATCCGGCCCGGCGCGCGCTTACCGATGAGGACGTCGTTGACGCGCGACAGGTTCTTGGGCAGGGTGAGCGGTCGATTCCGCTGCCTGGCCGCGGCCAGCACGATGGTGTGCCCGCGGTCGGCGAGTAAGTGAATGACGCTGTCGAAGTGGCGAGTCTTCGAAACGTTGTTCAAGAAAAAAAGGATCCGCATGCTGTCAGGCGTGGCAGTTCGTCGGCGGAATCCCTGCGTCGCATGAGTCGTCATCTTATAATCATCGGACTCGAGATGCCGCATTCAGGTCCGCGTGCCGCCGCGTACGCCCTCGCCTGGGTGTTCGCATTGGCGCTCGCCGTCGATCTGCTCTGGATGCCGGTGCAGGTGGGTGACAGCCTCGGCGAGATCCTCGCCGCCCGGTCCTCGTCATCCATATGGACCTCGTTCACCGGCAGCTTCGGATCCGAGGCGTACCTACGACCCCTCCGCATCGCGCAGATCAAGGGACTGTTCGATCTCGCCCTGGGCAGTCACTACTGGCTGGTGTACAGGGGCTTCCATGCTCTGCTGATCGTCGCCGCCCTTCTGCTCTTCGTCCGTGCGCTCCGTGTCTCCACTGTCACCGACCTCGCTGCCGCAGCCTGTGCACTGGTGGTACTCGTGGGTCTCCACACTTTTCGAGGCGTGGTGCAGGAAGCTTTCCCGATCAACCACTTTCTCGAGATGGTGGTGCTGTGTCTCATCGCGCTCAATCTGACGCAGGCGCGCCCCAGCGTCTGGGTTGATGTCGGTGCGGTCTTCACCTTCGTCGCGGCCGCCCTGACGCTCGAATCCGGACTCCTCGTCTGGGTGGTCGCGGTTGCGGCGTGGGTCGTGGGATGGCGAGGGGTTTCGGCGCGCGGGTTGGCGGCGATGACCGTACTGGTGATCGGCTATGCGTACGTCCGCTTCGTCCTGCTCTCGACAGGCGTACCGGCACTGAGTGAACGCAGTTCGGGATATCTGCTGGAGATGCTCGATCCTCAGGAACTGCAGCGCCGATTCGGTTCGCAGCCCATCTGGTTCTACGCGTACAACATGGCGGCATCGGTGTCGTCTGTGTTGTTCACCGAACCGCAGGACGGCGTCTTCGAGATGGTGTACAGCTGGCTGCACCGCCAGCCGATGTGGCGCGTGGCCCTTCCGGTCGCCACATCCGTGCTGACAACCGGGCTGCTACTCTGGTCGGCCGCTCGTCGCCTGCGACACGCAAGGATGTTCGACGACGGCGCCAGAACGATGGTCGTGTTCGCGGCGGTGCTCGCGGCGAATGCAACGCTGTCATTTGCGTACACCAAGGACGAGATCATGAGCGTGGCAGGCGCCTTCTACGCGCTGGCGGCGTACGCCGCCGTGCGAGACGCCGTCTCGAGAGGCGCCAGCCTGCGACCGGCCCCGTCGATGGTGTGCGCACTCCTGCTCTGCGCGCTGGCGACTGGCTGGTCCATCCGTGCCGTGGGCGTGCACTACGTGCTGCGATCGCAGGCCGTGAAGCATCAAATCGACTGGGTGGAATTGCCGGAACGGTGGAAACGCGACGGCAATTGGCCGAGCGACCCCGCCGAACAGCAGCTCATCCTTCTCCTTCGGGATGACGCAATCGCGTCCACACTGCCCAATACCCGTCTCGGCCGGCCCGAGTGGCCTGACCGTCTCTGGCTCGAATGACATCGACATCTCGCTTTGCGGTGCTCGTCGGGCTGCCCCCTCTCTGCGCGGGCATGTTATGGATGGCTGTCCTGGCTGTCACGGGCATCACGGGACAGCACCCGATCTGGACGCTCCAACCCCGCAACCTATCCGAAGCGGCCGCGTTCCGAGACGGGGCGGCGGTCGTCCGCCGAGTGGAAGCGCACGAGGACGTCAATCGTGCAGAGGAGGTTCGCGCCAGAGTGGTCCTTCCGACCACAGCCACGATGACACCGATCGAAGCGGCGGCTGCGACGCGCGAGCGTGGGATGGTGCAGTTGCTGATCGATCTGGGGGCATCGCCCGACGCTGCGGTATGGCAGCGAGCGTTCTGCATCTCGGACTCGGACGAGGTTCGAGACCTGCTGGCGGCCCATCGACCGTCTGGCGCACGTGATGAGTGTGCGGGACGCTGACGGCCCGATCCGGTCACGCCCAGCGATCGTCGTGGCAGCCTGCGCGCTGTTCGTCACGACGATGGTCTGGCGGTTTCTAACCTTCGCGGGCTTTTCGAACGATCACTACGCCCACTTCGCGCTGGCCCAGCAGATGTTGCTGGGCGAGCGGCCGATTCGCGATTTCGCCGACCCTGGTTGGCCACTGACCTACATGCTGTCGGCCGGCATGTGGCAACTGTTCGGCGACGCGATGTCGGTGGAGTGGACGGTGGTGGCGCTCTCACTGGCGGCCGGCGCGGCGTTTACGTTCCTGACCGCGTACAAGCTCGCCGGCTCACTCTGGATCGCCGTGCTCGTCACACTCCTCGAGCTCATCGTCTATCCGCGCACCTACTCGTACCCGAAGATGCTGGTCTACGCGGTAGGTGCGTGGCTCATGATCTCGTCGGCCGAACGGCCATCGCGTCGCCGTCTCGTCGTCATGTCCGCGGCCATCGCCGCGGCGTTTCTGCTGCGGCACGATCACGGTCTGTATCTGGGTGTCGCGGCCGCCGTCTGCGTCATGCTCGCCAGTCGGGGTGACGGCTGGCGGGCAGCCTTCGGCCGCACGGCCGTGCTCACCGCGGCGACGGCCTCGTGGCTCGTGCCATGGACGCTGTTCGTCATGGCGAATGGAGGGCTCGTCGCCTATTTCGACCGCGCGCTCGAGTACGCGCGGGAGGAGCAAAGCGCCACGACTCTGCGCGCCTGGCCGCGGATCACCCTGGTTCCCGGCAAACCGCTGCTGGGCCTCGAAAGGCCAGACCGACCGCTGGCGCAGGTGCGCTGGAGCCCGGACGTCTCGGACGCCGAGCGATTGGCGATGGAGCGGCAGTACACGCTCGACTACGTCAGAGACACCGAGGACGCGCGCTGGTACTACGTGGGCGATCCGTCAGAGGCGAACATCCGTGCCCTGGCCGATGACCCGCGCGCGGCGGCCACATCGAACCTCGGCCGCGTGAGCCGCCCCTTCTGGCGGGAGTTTCTCGCGTACGTCTCTCCCTTCCGTCTGGCTCCGGCCCTCCATAGCCCCGCGAATGCCGACGCCTGGCTCTACTGGCTGTTCTGGGGGCTGCCGGTTGCCTGCGCTGCACTCGTGATCATCCGCTTGCGGAAGCAACGTCGAACGATGGCGGGGCGAACTGGCCGTCGTCGCCGGGCTGTCCGTCATGACGGCGCTGGTCAATGATGGCTTCCTGAGAGATCTCTTGCGCGACCGGCTGGCCGATGCCGTCGTGCCCCCGGCGTTGATTGGCGCGTGGGCTCTCGGCCTGTGCTGGGGGCAGCCGTGGCGCCGGCGTGCCTGGCAGGTCGTGGTCCAGCTATTCGCAATGGCTGCTGTCGTCGCGTCCGTCGGCGCCTCCATGCAGATCGGAAGCTGGACCGAGCGGATCGAGTACGCCGGGGTGGGCGATGGTCTCGAGGGCGTGTTCGACCGCGCGCACAAATCCTTCGATCTGCTCGCCCTGCCGCACCGTCAGGACGCCGCTCCGCCGAGCCGGGTTGCGCTCGCGCTGATGCCGTTCTTCGCGTATGTCGATCGGTGCAGCACCACGTCCGATCAACTCATCGTCACGAGCGATTTTCCGGAAGTCCCTGTCCTGGCCGGACGCGCGTTTGCCAGCGACGGCGTCGTGCTTGGGTCGTGGTATTCGTCGGCACGCCATCAGGAGGCCACGGCCGAAGAGCTGAAGTCGCAACCGCCACTCTTCGTTGTGTACCTCGATGGCGCGGCCTTCCAGGCGCGGTACCCATCAATCGCGGCATTCGTGAGAGACCAGTACGTGTCCGTGGCTGAGGTCCCGGTGGAGGGTTCCGGCACGGTGGTGATTCTCACGCCCCGCTCGCGGATGCCTGCGAGTACCGATGAGGCCACGGGGTGGCCGTGCTTCAAGTAGAAGGCTGGACCGGCACCGGCCGTCTGGGACGCGCGAGCGCCAGCCTCGCGGCCAAGAGCGTCGCTTCAATCATGCTGGACGGATCCGCTATTCCCTTTCCAGCGATATCGAACGCCGTTCCGTGGTCCACCGACGTGCGGATGATCGGCAGGCCGAGCGTCACGTTGACGGCGGTGCCGAAAGCCAGGAGCTTGACGGGAATCAGCCCTTGATCGTGGTAACAGGCGATCACGGCGTCGAACTCGCCTCGCACCGCGCGCACGAAGATCGTGTCTCCGGGGAACGGTCCGGCGATATTGACCCCGCGCGCGCGCGCGGCATCGACGGCAGGCCGCAATACTTGCTGTTCTTCTCCACCGATCAGGCCGTCTTCGCCGGCGTGGGGGTTCAACCCGGCGAGCGCCAGCCTCGGCGCTGAAATACCGAAGCCCGGCAGTTCACGAGCGGTGAGGTCGATGATCTCATCCACGAGCTCGCGCGTCAGGGCGCGAGGCACTTCTGCAAGCGGCACATGTACGGAGGCGAGCACGACCTTGAGGGGCTCCGACCAGAACATCATCGCCACGCGATGGGCGCCCGTCAGATGCGCCAGCAGGTCCGTGTGCCCCTTCCACGGCAGGCCGGCGCGCGCGAAGGCCAGCTTGTTGATCGGCGCGGTCGCAACCGCGTCCACCAGCCCATTCATCGCGTCTCGTACCGCGTCGCAAACGGCCTGATACGCAGCATGCCCGGCGTCGGCCGAGAGCACTCCAGGTTCGAATCGTGCACCATCTGGCGCACCGTACGGCACGATCTCACACACCTCGCGGACACGACGATCGTCTGCAGCTTTCGCAGCGATCTCGGGACCGATGCCAGCAGGATCGCCCAGCGTGATCGCGATGCGCGGCTTCCGTGTGATCAAGGCCCTACTATAATCCCGACCGTAGATGCCCTCCGTGTCGCTACGCCACAGGTGGACCCGACTGCTCGCCGGAGGGGTCGCCTCGGCGCTGTGGAGGGCAGCATCATCCGGATCCTCGCACTACGAAGTCGGCCGACGACCGGCGTCGATGCGACAACGGGATGGCCGTGTTTCAAAAGAGGCCCGAACTGAACTATGAACTAGAGCAGAGTCGTTCACGCTTCTGACTTCTCAGTGCTCGGTTCGTGTTCAGGTTCGGTTCAGGGTTCGAGGTTCGACGTTTGCGGGTCGACAGATCTTGAATTGTTTCGTGGCTAGACTAGACCGCTTTTCGATTCGGCGTAGAGCGGAGGCTTCCGCCTTCGCGTAAAGCTTCGGCGGACCGCCGTAGCCTTGGCGGAGGCGGTTAGCCTCCGCGGACACGCGCACTCTGAAGCGCGCGCTCTACGACGAAACGCCAACCGCTCTAGATCTGCAGCGCCAGCCAGTCCGCGACAAGCTTGTAGCCAGCGTAGCGCGGTCGATCCAGCGCCCAGATCGCGCGCTCGACCGCGCCAAAAGCCCGCGTCGTGCGATCCGCGTCGAATGCGCTCGTCAGACGATTGAGGTCCGCCCGAAGGTCGGCGTTTGCCAACGATGACTCGCTGCTGGCGGCGAGAAGGGCGAGGTCACGCAGCAGGGAGCAGAGCGCCCGGAGCCGCACGGCAAGATAGTCGCGCTCGCGGTCCTTGGGAGCCTTCGCGACCAGGTCGCGCGCGGCGTGGAGCCGTCGAACGGGATCCGAGGCATGGGCCGCCTGCTGGAGCAGTCGCTGTGCCGCCTCCCGGGCCTCGACGATGTCCACACCTCGGGCCGCAAGAGCCCCGCCTACACTCCCAACCACCTCGGCCGCTGCCGCTCGAGCCTGAGATTCGGAGGTACCTGGTGATCGCGGATGAGCACCTCGGCAACCTCGGCGGTGGCGAGCTCGCCGAATCGCAGCGGACGGCATCGTGAGCGCACGGTCGGAAGCAGGGCGTCGGCCATGGACGAGACGAGCACGAAGACGGACGCGGACGGAGGCTCTTCGAGTGTCTTCAAGAGGGCGTTCTGTGCCTGCGGCATGAGCGCATCCGCCTCATCCACAATCACGACGCGGCGACGCCCTTCGAAGGGCCGGTAGTTGGCTCGATCGATGACTTCGCGAACCGCCTCGATGCTGATCGTCCCCAAATCCCCAGGCTCGACCACAACCACGTCCGGGTGGACCCCACGAGCAATCCGACGACACGACTGGCACTCACCGCAAGCGTCCGTCTCGAAGGCTCCCGCCGGACGGGGATGCAGGCAGTTGAGTGTGGTCGCGATCGCGGTGGCCGTCATCCGCTTGCCGATACCCCGTGGTCCCGCGAGGAGCAGGGACGGAGGCAACGTCCCGCGCGCTATCGCGCGTGTGAGAAGCGACAGCAGTCGTCGATGGCCAACGATCCCTGCGAACGGCATGCCCCAGCATAACAAGAGGGGCTGGTCGGTTGCGGCAAATCCGGCTGATACACTTGGGCCAGGATGCCAGACATCATCGAGTGCCCCGCCTGCGGGGGCCGCGAGGTGGACGTTATCAAGCCGTGGAGCCTCGGCAAGAATCACCACGCCGTGGCGTGCCTGACCTGTGGCCTGCTGTTCGTCGATCCTCAGCCACCGCAGGAAGTGCTCGACGCGTACTACGCCCCTGAAGGAGGATGGCAGGCCTCACGCGAAGAAAAGGCCAAGCCGCCACAGACGAGGACGAAGGGCGCGGCACCCGCGATGATGGCAGCGCTCGACCGACACTTCATGGCCAGCGTACCCGCCGCCGGCGCCAAAGTGTTCGACTTCGGTTGCGGCACGGGTCTCTGGCTCAACACATTTCAGGACCACGGGTGGGACACCTACGGTCTCGAGCCGTGTAACGATGCGGCCTTCGTGCGGCACAAGCGCCTCAGCGCGATCCCAGCGGAACCGCAATTCGACCTGGTCATCGCGTATCACGTCTTCGAGCATCTCCCCCGCCCGATGGACACGCTCCGGGAACTCGTCGCCGCGCTTCGTCCGGGAGGATACTTCCTCGTCAGCGTGCCTCGTCTCGATGCGCTCGCCGTTCACCGGGACTTCAAGTACTGCCTGCATCGCCGAAATCACATCGTGGCCTACACGGAGGCCTGTCTGCGAGGATTGTTTGCACGCGCGGACGTGGAGGTGGTCGAGGCGCTTCACCATCTCGACGAACGATTCAGCAAAGGGCTGCCCCTGCGCCTTCGGCTACTTGCGCGCAAGACAGCGGCGACCACGGTTGTGGCCGACCCGGCTGGGGCACTGAAACCGGTGATCGAGGCCTACGTGGCACTTAGACAACAACCGGCCTGATCGGCCGCGGGGCGCCTACTCTACGGGTCGGCGGCCGACCACGATGACGGACAGGCCGAAGCTGAAGTGAAAACGCTCCTCGAGCGTCCGGAGTCTCGAGACCAGACCGAACCCCTTGGTCGCCACCTTGGTAATGTGCGGGCGTTTCAAGATGCGGCCGAACAGGTACCATCCCACCGCTCCGACCCAATTGAAATAGCGGCTGGTCTCGACGACGAAGCCGGCCTCGCGGAACAGGCCGACCAATGAAGCCTCGGTGTAGCGCCGGAAGTGGCCGAGATTCTTGTCCAGGTCGCAATAGAGGGCCTGATGGGCAGGTACCAGCACCGCCAGCACACCGCCAGGCCTGATCGCACGATACAACTCTGAGAGCACGCGGCGATCGTTCTCGACATGCTCCAGGACATTGAGGCATACCACCGAGTCGATGCCCTCTGCCTCGACATCCTCGGCACGGAACGTATTGAGATCCAGCGGTCGAATCTGCACGTTCTCGTACGTGCCGAACCGGCGTCGCAACAGGTGCAGGTACTCGTCTTCGTAGTCAGAGAGGATTACCGCGTCACGATCGAGCAGGAATCTGGAGAGGTTCCCTGCACCGGCGCCGATCTCGAGCACCCGCTGGCCAAGGTATCCGGAGAAGATCGCGAACATCGTGCGGTTGTACGAACCGAGTTCGCGCATCCGCGCCAGGGTGTGCTGACCGACGTGTCCGATGTCGCTGATGACCCAGTACTTCAGGAGCGTCCACACGGCAGACACGGCATCCTTGGGACCGATCTTCTTGCCCTCTGCGTAGTCCCGGCCGTGATACGAGATGGGCACCTCGAAGATGCGACAACCGAGCTTCGCAATCTTGACCGTCACCTCCGGCTCGAAACCAAACCGGTTCGAGCGCAGGGGGATGCGCTTGATGAGTTCGGTTCTGAATGCCTTGTAACAGGTCTCCATGTCCGTGAGGTTCAAGTTCGTCAGCACGTTGGTGGCCAGGGTCAATGTCCTGTTGGCCACGGCGTGCCAGAAGAGATGGATACGGCGATGCCCGGCGACGAACCTCGACCCATACACGACGTCAGCCTCGCCGGCCAGAAGCGGCTTAAGCAGCACGTGGTACTCGGTTGGGTCTGTACTCCAGGTCGGCATCCTGGATGATCAAGAACTCCCCTGTCGCCTCCTGAATGCCGCGGCGTATCGCCGCTCCCTTGCCCTGGTTGTGTGGCTGTTTGAACAGCCGGACCACGTCCGGATAACGGGCGGCGATTGACACGAGGAGCTCGGACGTGCCGTCGGTCGAGCCGTCATCCACCATGACGATCTCCTTCGACACGCCGACGGCAACGACCCGTCGGACGAGCTCACGAACCGTGTAGCGCTCGTTGTAGACCGGAATGATGACGGAGAGTTGGGGTGGCGTCACAAGTGGTCGGCCGGGATCCGGCAGGCCCATGATGAATAACACGCACGTGCTCGATCGAGCAAAGCCAAAATGCGCGCGGGTCGTCAATGAACGCCCGCGTTCGCCCTTGACCCACCGCGCGGTCCGCGGTAAACGTGGGTATGTCAATCCGCCCAGTAAAGCGCATTGCGCAGTCGACGCCGGTGCTCGAAGGCGCGGGAGTGCACCTGCGTCGCGCGTTTGGTTTTGGCACCACGAATGAGTTCGATCCGTTCCTGTTGTTCGACGATTTCAGGAACGACAACCCGGACGACTACCTCGCCGGGTTTCCGTGGCATCCTCACCGCGGCATCGAAACGATCACCTATGTGCTGGCAGGCACGGTCGACCATGGTGACAGCCTCGGCAATCGCGGCAGTCTTGGCTCGGGCGACGTGCAGTGGATGACCGCCGGCAGCGGCATCCTCCACCAGGAGATGCCCAAGGGTGATCCGAAGGGCCGCATGCACGGCTTCCAGCTCTGGGCCAACCTGCCTTCGTCGCTGAAGATGACGCCACCCCGATATCAGGATGTCTCGTCGAGCAGCATCCCTGAGGTCACCGACGATGACGGTACGCAGGTGCGGATCGTCTGCGGCGACTTCTGGGGTAAGAGCGGCCCGGTGGACGGCGTGGCTGCCGCGCCACGCTATCTCGACATCTCCGTACCACCAGGCGTCCGCAAGCGCTTGCAGGTGGAGACCGAGAGGAATGCGTTCGCGTACGTGTTCGAGGGCTCGGGGACGTTTCGCGACGCCTCGGAACCACGAGCCGTGCAGACCGAACAGGTCGGCTCCGACGCCGCGCCCATGCCAGACCCGATCAGTGACAGGTCGCTCGTGGTCTTCGACCGAGGTGACGAGGTGGTCGTGCAGGCAGGCCCGTCGGGAATCCGGTTCCTCCTGGTGTCAGGTCTCCCGATCCAGGAGCCCGTCGCATGGCGGGGCCCGATCGTGATGAACACGACGGAGCAGCTGCAACAGGCGTACGCCGAGCTGCGCAACGGCACGTTCATCAAGTGATCGCCGGGCTCCCGACGCTTCAGGTGGTCGTCGTCAGCACGCGTGAGGGTCGAAAAGGACCAGGCGTCGCTGAATGGTTCGCAGAGCAGGCTCGCCAGCACGGCAAGTTCAGAGCGGAGATCGCCGACCTTGGGGTCATCAACCTGCCGATGATGGATGAGCCCGAACATCCGCGACTGCGCCGGTATCAGCACGATCACACCAAGGCCTGGAGCAGCCGCATCGATCGCTCGCAGGCGTTCGTGTTCGTGACGCCGGAATACAACCACGGCACGCCTCCGTCGCTGCTCAACGCTCTCGACTATCTGGTGGAGGAGTGGGCCTACAAGCCGGTCGGCTTCGTCAGCTACGGCGGCGTGTCTGGCGGCCTCCGAGGCGTGCAGATGACAAAGCAGGTCGTCACTGCGCTCAAGATGGTTCCGCTCTTCGAGATGGTGGCCATCCCCAGTTTCGTGAAGTTCATCGACGCCACGTCGGGTGTCTTCGCACCCGACGAGATTCACGCGAAAAATGCCACGAAGATGCTCGACGAGCTGCTGCGCTGGTCGGACGCCTTGCGAGTACTCCGTCCGCCCCAGGCATCGTCCTGATCTGAGGTCCTCCGCGTCGAGGTCACGATCGCCTAGACCGCTTCTTGATTCGGCGTAGAGCGGAGGCTTTGAAGCCGTCCGCGGACACGCGCACGCTGAAGCGTGCGCTCTACGGCGAAATGCAAATCGCTCTAGTCTGGAGCGAAGTGTCCATAACGTAAGGCGCGTCGTCACCGGCCGGCGGCCCTGAGCACGTCGGCAAACGGTGAGATGCCGCCGTGGACGTGCACAACGCGAGCGACGTCCAGCTTCAGACGCGCGATGTTCTCCACCAGGTTGATCGGTGTACGGGCTCGGGGCCGGCAGCGGCTTCGCTCCAGGCCGCGGATGGAAGGCGTCCGCCTGTATCAGGAGACGCTCTCTGGGGATGTAGGCCACGAGCAGGCCTTCACTGTGCGGCTGATCTCTCAAGAGATGAAGCTCCAGCGTCATCTTTCCGTCGCTGAATACCCGTCTGTCCTTGATGGTTTCGATGATCGCCGCGCGCGGCGCGCGTGCGAGACGATCGGGGTTGAGCGTGTGCGGGTTTCTGAAGATCTGCTGCTGGAAATACCGCTCGTGGGTGTCGTGCGTGACAATCGGAATGCCCTCCGCCACGAAGGCCCTGAGGCCTCCCGCGTGATCGGCGTGATGATGGGTGTTGATCACGTACCTGACGGGCTTGTTCGGTGCCAGCATCTTGGCGTTGGCGAGGGCCGCCATCGTTTGCGCGTCGTTTCCCGGCCCTTCGACCATCACGAGGTGGTCGCTGAACTCGACGAGGATGCTTCCCTCCTCGCCTGGAGTCATGAACCAGACACCATCAGCGATGCGTTCAGGCGCGGGGCGCGCCTCGGCCTGGACGGGTGCGGCCCCTGCTGGTCCTCCGCCTCGCTGAGGATTCGCGGCCACCTCGAGCGCCGCGGGGCTGTTCGGCCTGACGTCGGTCAAGGTCAGCTCCAGTATTGGAAATCCTCCCTGCTGCATGACGAGGTGCATCGGATACTGCACGCCACCAAAGTCGCGATAGTTCGAATAGATCCCCTCCATGAGCGTGTCGCCCGTGAAACTGACATCGATCCGCGTCTCGACCCGCTCCACGAGATTTCGATCGCTGAGCGTGCCGCTCACGGTGTGCTTGCCGGCGGTAAAGGCAATCACGCGCTTGCCGCGAACGGTCGAGACGGTGGCCGTTGTGATGTTGGCCGCGGCGCCTTTGAGGAAGCCGTGCGGCGTCAACCAGATGTTGAGCGCTCCCGCCTCGGTGCGCCCGTCAGTGGTCTGGTTCTGGATGATGTCGCCTGGGATGGGCCGGATTCCACCTTGTCCCGTCGCCGGATTGAAACCACCGGCGCCTCCCCCGCGCGTCGGCAGCTGGTTGTCGATCCGAACGAGTTCCTGCCGCATCGCAGGCACGGCAAAGTTCACCGACATCGTGTACTTCGTCACCGTGAACCGCGGCCAGGGTCCGCCGGACGTGAACGCCTGTCCTGTCGGATTCACCGATCCAGTGCCGAGGTACTGAACCGACTGCAGGGCCACCGTGCCCATGGCGGCGGCCGCCGCGTCGATCGCGGCGCGGGCGTTCTGGGGGGCATTCTGCGCGAAGGGTCGTAGTGACAGGACAGTCGCGACGGCAATCGCGATCACAAACAGCTTCTTCATGTGGACCTCGCTAAGGCATATGAACGGAACCACGAAGGACACAACGCTTGCATCGGGTTTCGACACTCATGAGTGATTCGTAACCTTCGTATCTTCGTGACCTTCGTGGTTCAGCGCGGAGGCGTCCAATGGAAGATGGCGCTGATCACCCCTGGGCCGGCATCAACAATCGTGTTCACCAGGAATCGCTGGCCATCCCGCGAGACGATGTATTGGGGATAGCCCGGATCTCCAGCGTCCACACGGACAGGAAACAGCGACACCGGTGCGCCGAAATCGCTCGGCCCCTCGTCGCGCGACAGGCGAAGCGGTACCGCGTTCAGCAGACCGCCGGGGGCGATGAAGTACAGCTCGGTGCCGTCGCTCCTCCATCGGGCCTGCGTGCCGCCGTCGAGCGACACTCGTTGACGCGTCCCTTGATGGCCGAACGGTTGGACGTAGATCTCGAAGCGGCCGGACTCATCCGACTCGTATGCGATCCACTGTCCGTCCGGCGAGAACTGTCCGTTCGTTTCGGTGGCCGAGGTGTGTGCAATCGGCACCGAGCGTTCCCCCGCGACGGGCCGCAGTCGCTCACGCCTGTTCCCCGACTCACCGTCGGGGCTCGCCGCGGAGCCAGCGCCGGCACCTTCGTGTTCGAAGGGAAGCACCCACAGATCGAAACCCGTTCGAGGATCGACGTCTCGATAGAGCAACAGGCGTCCGTCCGGTGACCAGTCGTTGGCGCCCTTGGAGCCCGGTGTTGCCAGCAGGAGTTCGTCCTCGCTTCCTGCCAGCTCCCGTTGGTAGAGGTTGCGAACCCCGTCGCGCGTGGATTGAAAGACGAGGCGATCGCCATCCGGGGACCAAAGCGGAATGCTGTCCTGCTGGGAGGTGAACCTGGTCAGCAGCCCTCGCGCGGTGTCGAACATCCAGATCGAATCGCGACTGACGGCGAGCCGCCGGCCGTCTGGCGACAGGGCCATGTGGTTGGCGTTGACCGGGTCCCGATCGTCGAGCCGCTGAAGCTCCTTCCCGGAGCGATCGTGCCAGACCAGGCGCCGCTGGCGCGCCTCGACATCCGTGCCGCGATAGACCAGCGAACCGGTGTCGGAGACCGACAGCCTGGTTGCGCCCTGGGTTTGATCCACACCCACGCTCTCAGTGACTTGCCACGGCTCACCGCTGAGGGTCAGTCGATCGACGTCGAATCGCTGCGCCAGCAGCGCGCCCTGACGTGGGAAGAGCAAGTGACCCGAGGCCGCGTACACCGCGGCGGCGTCGGCATCCGCCAGCAGACGCCGTGGCTCGGCCGCGCCATCGAGATCGGCCACGTAGACACCGCGAAGTTCTGGATCGCCCGCGGAAAAGAACAGGAAGTGTCGCCCGTCCGGAAGAAATTGCGGCGAGACATGGCGGATGCTGGGCCCTTCGACCCGCGTGACCTCCGTCACCGTGCCTCCGCCCTGCGACACGCGGTAGAGCGGCCCTCGAGTGGGCGCGAAGAGGATGACGCCATCCCGGCTCCAGGCGCCGCCGGCTCCCAACGGGGCGTCCGCCAGCGTCTGCACGGCACCGCTCTGAAGGTCGATGCGCTTGAGCTTGCCCCCTGCGAAGACACCAAGAGACCCGCTGTCTGGGGACCAGAACACGCGCTCCTGGGCGTCGTCGGTTCCCTCGAGCGGCCGCGCGGCACGACCATCCAGTGTATGGATCCACACATTCGGCCGGCCATCCGCTCGGGCCACGAACGCAATCCGTTGTCCGTCGGGCGAGATCGCGAGCGAGAGAATGTCGAGGTCTGGGGGCATGGCGATATCGAATCGGATCTCCGGCTCGCGAGGAGGCTGGCGAACGACGCCAGCGAGTGCGAACGCGGACACGAGTCCCAGCAGCAGCACACCCGCCGCCCACGCCAGCCGCTCCCGTCGAAACGTTCGCGACGCGGTTGGACCTTGCTCCGGTCGCAACCTGGCATCATCGATCTCGATGCGGAGGCTGGATGTATCCGCGAGCCTTGCCTTGCGGTCCTTGTTCAGGCAACGCCGCAACAGACGGTGAATGGACGCGGGCGTATCAGGCGGTAGTGCCGCCCAATCGGGCTCGCTTCTGATGACCGCCGCGAGGGTCTCCGCGAGGTCGGCGCCCGGAAACGCGCGCGAGCCGGTGAGCATCTCGTAGAGCACGCAGCCAAAGGCCCAGATGTCGCTCCGTTTGTCGGCATCACGTCCCTTCGCCTGCTCCGGGCTCATATAGGCCGCGGTCCCGAGAATCATTCCTGCCTGCGTCATCGTGGGCACCGCGAGCGTCGGCGCCTGAGAAAGCGCCAGGCCGGCAGTCTCACTCACCTCGCTCAACGCGGGTTTCGCGAGGCCGAAGTCCAGCACCTTCACGGTACCGTCCTCGCGCACCATGACGTTCGCCGGCTTCAAGTCGCGGTGGACGACGCCGTGCTCGTGGGCGGCTTCGAGCGCTTCGGCGATCTGTCGAGCGATCGGCAGCGCCTCGTCGAGCGGAATCGGTCGACCTGCCACCGTGGACCCGGCGGATTCGGGGGAATCCGCCGGTCCGGCCATTCGCGCCGCCAGCGTGACCCCTTCGACCAGTTCCATGACGAGGGCCGTGGTGCCGTTGGTCTCCTCGAAGCCGTGAACGATGGCGATATTGGGATGATTCAGCGAGGCCAGGGTCTTGGCCTCGCGTTCGAAACGCGCGAGCCGCTCGGGATCGTGGCTGACGAGATCGGGCAACACCTTGATCGCGACGTCGCGGTCGAGCTTCGTGTCTCGTGCGCGATAGACCTCTCCCATCCCTCCCGCGGCCAGTGGGGCGGTAATCGAGTAGGGTCCGAGCCGGGTACCTGCGGTCAGCGCCATCGACGCGCCCGATTATCGTCCAGTTCGACTGAGAACGGTGTCGTCGAAGAGCCTGGTCCACGCCTCGGTCTCGTCGAGCGTGCGAACCGGGTCCGTCTGCAGAATCGACACACCGTTGAGCGGGGAGGCGACCTTCGAATTGCTGGGCACGTAATCCATGCTCACGAAGGACCGCTGCGCCTCCTCGCCCAGCAAATACTCATAGAAGAGGAGAGCCGCATTGGGGTGCGGCGCGCGACGCGCGACGCCCACGGCATTCGAGCGCGCAATCGCCGGTTCCAATGCAAACCAGTCGATCGGCGCGCCCTTCTTCTTGGCCTGCTCCGGCATGTAGTTGTAGACCGTGAGCGCCAGGGGAACCTCGCCGGAGATCACCATGTTGGTGAGAAGGGTGTGCCCAAGGCGAACCGATATGCCACCCGCTGCCAGCCGTTGAAAGAACGCAAGCCCGGTCTCGCGACCACCCATGACATCCACGACGGCCGCGAACCAATCCTGATCTTTGGCCTCGATGCCAAGCTTGCCGCGCCACTTGGGATCGAGCAGATCGGAATAGGTCTTCGGCAGACTGTTCTTGTCCACCAGCGTGGTGTTGTACGCCTGGACCCATACGGAGAGGAGCGTCGCGGCCCATTCGCGATGCGCGGGTACAGATCCCGGCAGGAGATCGTCGTGCACGGGTGAGCTCACGGGCTGCAGGATCTGCTCGCGGGACAGCGCCTCCATTTCCGGCGAACCGAAATGCACGACGTCCATCTCGTAACGCCCGGCAGCCGCTTCCGCGACCGTACGCTGCAGCACCTTGTCGGTGCCCGCCCGCCACACCGTGACCTCGACACCGTACTTCGCCTCGAACGGATCGACGAGCGTAGCGAGGTCTTTCTCGGCGATGGTCGTGTAAAGGGTCAGGGAGCCTTCCCGCCGAGCGGCGGTGGCGATCTTCGCCAGGCGGTCGGGACCCTCGTACAGCGGCAGGCGCTGGGGTTGCGGAAGACGACTGCTCAGGAGCCACGGAGCAACCCGCGCAGAAAGCCAGCAGTCCCGCGACGATCAACCACGAAGGCCACGAAGAAGCCGAACGCCTATCGAAATTTCTTCGTGGCCTTCGTGCCCTTCGTTCGCGTCCTTCGTGGTCCGGACACCGCTACCGCCCGGCGCCGAACAGCTCCGTATACAGGTTCTTCCACTTGTCGTACTCGTCGAGCGTCACCCGGGCATCGACGAACGTCATGGGCACCTTGTTGAGCGGCGTGTCGACCTTCGTGCTCGTGGGGACGAACTCGCGATCCGCGATGATCCGCTGTCCTTCCTCACTCAGCTCGAAGTCGTAGTAGAGCAGGGCCGCGTGCGGATGCGGAGCGTTTCGCGCCACGGCTACGCCGTTGGGACGCGCGATGGCATTGCCAATCGTGAACCAGTCGATCGGCGCGCCTTCGGCCCTGAGCTGCTCGGCCTTGTAGTTGTAGACGGTCAGCGCCAGCGGCACTTCCCCAGATGCCACGAGCTGGGTCAGAAGCGTGTGCCCTTTCCTCACGGAGACGCCGTTCGCGGCGACGATCTCCTTGAAGACCTGCTGCGCTCTCGCCTCGCCTATCTCCCCGAACACACCCGACAGCCAGTCCGAGTCTTCCTGTTCGATGCCGATCTTTCCTTTCCACCTCGGGTGCGTCAGATCCTCCCAGGTCTTCGGCAAGTCCTCTTTCTTGACGAGCTTGGTGTTGTAGGCCTGAACGAACACGTTCAACCTGGTGCCCACCCATTCGCCGTGCGGCCGAATCGCGGGGCCAATCAGATCCGCGTGATGGGGGCTCTTGACGACTTGCAGGATCTTCTCCCGCGAGAGGCCTTCGAGTTCCGGGCCGTTGGTCTCGACGATATCCACCGTGTGACGGCCGGCGCGGCTCTCCTGTAGCGCACGATTGAGGACCTGTTCGGACCCGGCGCGCCAGATGCTGGCCTTGACGCCGTACTTCTTCTCGTACGCCGCAATGACCGGACCGAGGTCGTCCGTCTGCGCGGAGGTGTAAACGGTGAGCTCCCCTTCCCGCCTGGCGCCATCGATCAGTTTCTGTAGGCGATCGGCGCCCTCGTAGAGCGCCAGGTCAGCAGCCATCACGGTCGCAACCGGTGGCGGAGACCCGCAGCCGGCGGCCACGAGCACACAGCTCAGCAGTCCACTCGCACGCACGAGACACTTCTTCATGAGACTCCTTCTGGCGCAGGGGGCAGCTCTGCCAACTCCGCCTCGTAGGCCGCGTCCATCCGGGGCGTCAGACCTCGCCCCGCGAGCGCATTGGCGAACAGTTGCCGCACGCGCGGCGACTCGTCCGCATAGTCGATCTGATCGCCGCCGACCCGCCGAGAAATCCACGCCTTTGGCACACCTTGGGCGTTTCTGATCGAGACGCCCTCGGCCTTGAACGCCAGATACCGTGCGGGCGTCGTGCCGGTGTTGAAGTGTTGGTGAAACCAGAGATTCGGCGGCACGATCATCGACCCCGGCTTCCACTCGTAGCGCTGGGGTTCCTCACCCTCGGGCCACATCAGACTGTAGCCTTCCCCGTTGAGGATGATCACGTGCGCGCCAGGTCCGTGCGCGTGGGCTTTCTTGTAGGTCCCGACCGGGAACTGCGAGATGTGGCTGTTCATGTGACCCTTCGCCAGGCTGAACCGTATGTGCCCACCCCCTGCGCCCCGCTCCGACGCCGTGACGAGCGGCAGGTTCACCGCGTCGGCCACGAAGTTCGTCTCGAGCAGGAGTCCGCGCTGTTCGCCGCCGTTCGCGAAGTACGACGGTTCGCCGCTGAAACGATCCGTGAAATCGTAACGGGTGTTGAACACGAAATCGAGGTCACCAAAGGCGTTGATGACGACCGGTGCGTTGGTGACGGCGACATAACGGGCCGGCTTGGTACCCGAACCATTGAAGTGCTGGTGCCAGGTGTTGAGCGGAATCGCGAACAGCGCCCCCGCCTTCCACTCGAACGACGTACGCTGTCCCGCCTCGTTCCACACCGAGGTGGAGCCAAGCCCGTCAAGGACGAAGACCATCTCCTCGTAGAGCTGATGCTGGGGAGCCAGTTCCTTCCCCGGCGGAATCTCGCAGACGTAGCAGTCGTTCGACGTGCGGGACGCATCGTGGTTCAGGAAGAGACCACGTCCCCCGCGACGGGCCCATGGCTTGAGGTCGACCGTGTGCAGGTCGGACACGTACAGGGAACTCGCGATATCGAGCCCCTCCGCCTTCACCCAGCGGGTGTACGGCGTGTCTTTCTCGCTCGCAAACTTTTTCGCCAGATCATCGGAGACGAGAGCGTCTTTAGCCATAGAGAATCCGACGTTCACTCTTGGAATCCGTCGTTCACCCTTCTTCTTCTCGGTTCTCGGTTCGTGTTCACGTTCGGTTCGAACTTCGAAATTCAGCGTCCCGAACCGTGAACCCTGAACGCTGAACGCTGAACCGAAAACCTGAACACGAACTGAGAAGCTCAGAAGGCAGAAGTGTGAACGAGTAGTTCACTGTTCACTGTTCAGTTCGCTGCTCAGTCTACTCGTCCTCGTGATTGAAGTTCTGCTCTTCATGCTAGCCTCGAACCCCTCGGCGCCAGGTACGGGCTCGGTCGGACGGGGCTCCACCTGCTTCTGGAACAGCATGTTCATGAACAGAAACATCGGCTTCGTCTTCATCACGAGCGCGCGGGCCGGTTTGGTCGTGCTCGCGTTGAAATGCTGATGCACGCAGTTGTTGTGCACGACGACGACGTCGCCGGCCTTCCAGTCGTAGCGGATACCGTCGTGGATCTCGTAGCCTTCGCCGTCGAGGATGTAGAACGCGGCCTCGTTCACATGACCGTGCTTCTGGTTGTGACCGCCAGGCGCGAATTCTTCGAGGTGGATGTGCAGTGTCTGGCCCATCCCATCGACCGGCTCGAGGTAGTGCCTGCTGAAGGCCTGAGGACCGTCCCTGAAGCGAAGTTCACGGCCCTTGACGACCCGCGGCACGGACCGGAGCCGTGCGAGCTCGTCCTTCAGGTTGTAGTGCCCCTCGATCCCACGTACGAACACGCGGGGCTTCTTGCTGGTGTAGTGCGATTCCTTGCCCATACAGATCTAGTGGACCGTTCGGACTGATTGAGTACTCAGTCACCACAAGCCTTCGAGCGCGATTATTCCGGCCGCGACAACGGAGCGGCCGGTAGTGACTCAGGAAAGACATACCACTAGTCCGCCTCCCTGACGACACGCTGTCCCCCGAGAAACAGGTCGGACCACAGTTTTGACCACTTGGCGTCTTCGTCGAGGGTGATGATCGGGTCGATCGTCGTGAAGGGAAAATCGTTCAGTTGCGAATCGACCGCGCGGCTCGAGGGAACGCGGTTGCGCGCCTTGAGCACGGTTTGTCCTTCCCGGGACAGGATGAAATCGGTAAAGAGCATCGCCCCATGTGGATGCGGCGCGCGGCGTACGACGCCGACCGAGTTGGCTCGCCCGAAGGTGGGCGGCAACGCCTTCCACTTGATGGGCGCACCTTGCACGAGCAGTCGCTCGGCATTGTGGTTGTAGATGTTCGGGGCGAGCGGGATCTCGCCAGACGCGACGAGCTGCCCCACGAGCGTGTGACCCGTACGCAGGAGCGGCTTGGCCGCGGCGAGACCGCGGAAGAAGGCCAACCCCTTCTGTTCGCCCATGCTCTTGACCATCGCGCCGAACCAGTCGACGTCGCCCGCCTCGAGTCCAATGCGTCCAGCAAAGCGTGGGTGCAACAGGTCGCTGTAGGCGTTCGGCACCTCCTCCGGCTTCACGAGGCGCGTGTTGTAACCAATGGTGAAGAAATTGAATCGTGTTGCGACGTAGTGGCGATGTGGGGGGAATGCGGCGGGCGCCAGTTCTGGGAACGACGGGCTACGGAACTCGTCGAGCAGCCCCTCGCGGTAGAGCGCCTCCATCTCCGGTGCGTTCGGTTTCGATCACGTCGAAGACGACCCGACCCGCACGAGCCTCTGCGACGGCTCGCTGCACGACGCGTTCGCTCGCAGCACGCCAAATCTGTGTCTTGACGCCGTACTTCCGCTCGAACGCTGCCGTGAGCGGGCCCGAGTCCTGCGTGTTCAGAGACGTGTAGAGCACAATCGAGCCTTCGCGTTTGGCGCCCGCGACAAGGCGCGCTTCCCGATCCGGCGCCTCGAGCATGTAGACGGCCCGGTGCGGCGAGGGCTGCGGTCGTGCCTGGGCACGCGCGAGGGCTGGCGCGGCGAGCACCCCTACTACGGCCCGAGTGAACGCGCGGCGGCTATACGTGTGGTCGTCGTTCACGTACGTGCCGTCGTCGTTCACGCTTCTGGGTTCTCGCTTCTCGGTTCGTGTTCACGTTCGGTTCTGTGGTTCGTGGTTCTTTGTTCGTGGTTCCGGGCTTCGTGGTTCCGTATCAGCGGACGGCAGCAGAGCGGCCACGCAGGTATGCCTCTACGATCTCTGCGTTCAAAACCACAGCCGGGTCGTACTCGGGCGCATCCTCGAGTTGTTCCAGGTCGTTCAACCCGCACGCCTTGAAGATTCGGTTGATGACCGAAATGAGACGCACGGGCTTGTCGGGGTTCGCGTTGAAGTGCTGATGAATCGTGTTGGGCGGAATGTACACGACGTCACCCGCCTCCCACTCGTAGCGCTTCACCTCGGCCTGCGGCGTCCAGTGGTAGGTGTCGGTAATCTCCACATCGCAGTCCTGATGCAGGTCGTACCCCTGGCCCTCCAGCACGTAGAGGCATTCCTCGGCGAGGTGCCGGTGCTTGCCGGAGCGGCTGCCGGGCGGAACAATCTGCATGTAGGCATCCACGGTCTCCATGCGAGTGTTCATCGCCTCGTTCACGAGGTGCTTGAGCAGGCCCTGGCGCGACATCTCCCATGGCATGTCTTCGGGCGCAATGACCTTCTTGCGCTTGGCGTTCCTCGCCGGCGCCGTTGCGGCGTCATCGAGCAGCGCCTGATAGAACTTCTGGTTGGCGGTACCGCGTCTCCACGCCTTCGATTCACTCCAGGCCATCGTGCCCTCTCATTCCCCGTCGTGGTTGAAGTTCTGCTCTCCTTCGCGCACCCGATAACCCTCGCCGCCAGGGGCGGGTTCGGTCGGGCGCGGCTCCACGGTCTTCTGAAAGAGCATGTTCATGAACATGAACATCGGCTTCGTCTTCATGACGAGCGCTCGGGCAGGCTTCGTGGAGCTGGCGTTGAAGTGCTGGTGCACGCAGTTATTGTGAACGATCGCGACGTCGCCCGCCTTCCAGTCGTAGCGCACGCCGTCGTGAATCTCGTACCCCTCGCCATCGAGGATGTAGAAGGCGGCTTCGTTCACATGGCCATGCTTCTGCGACCGCGCCCCAGGGCCCCACTCCTCCAGATGGAGGTGAAACATCTGGGTGATACCGTCCTTCGGCTCGACGTAGTGCCGGCTGAAGGTCTGTGGGCCATCGGTGAATCTGATCGATCGCCCCTTCCTCACCCGCGGCATCGCGCGCAGGCGCGCCAACTCCTCCTTGAGGTTGTAGTGTCCCTGAATCGCCCGGACGAAGATCCGATCCTTCTTGCTGTGATAGTGCGACTCGTTCACCACTACCTCCGGCGCCGGCGCGTTCTTCTGTCCTTCAGCCACGGTCACGTCTCCTCTCGCCGGGGGCGAGGCAGCTTACACCCCGTACTCGTCCAGCTTGAACCGCTTGGGCTTCAGCGTCCGACAGAGTTCGCGGTTGAGGCCCGCCTGCGGTAGGCCGATGCCTACATCGTGCGCCATCTCCTGGACGATATCCAGGTCGTCTTCGGCCCAGGCCATCGTGTTCATGCCCCAGTGTCGCAGCGCGTAGTTGTCGGCCCCGGTCTTCGAGAGCGACGCCCGCAGCAGCTCCACATCCACGCCCGAGCGCTTCGCGAGCGCCAGCGCTTCGTGATTGGCCACGAGACAGGCCCACATCACCATGTTGTTCGCGGCCTTGGCCACCTGCGCCGTACCGACGCCGCCGGTGTGAACGATGTCGGTCGAGAAACAGGCCAGCACTGGCCTGAGCCGGTCCACGACGTCGACCGCCCCCCCGACGAAGGCCAGCAGCGTCCCTTCGTCCGCGGCGCGGCCCCCTCGGCACATCGTGGAATCCACGACATGGACCCCAGACTTCGCTGCAACCCCGGCGAGGTCCTGCATCGTGCGCGGGTTGACCGTCGACAGCACGGCCACGATTGTGTCGCGTGCCAGGCCAGGCAGCAAGCCGCTCGGCGACAGGAGATCGCGCACCTCCCGATCGAAGCCCACGCAGATGAGAATCACCCGACACTCGCGCGTCAGCATGGCGGGAGCATCAGCCCATCGAGCCCCCAGGCCCTCGACCCGCTCGCGCTTGCCCGCGTCGACGTCATGGACGATCGCAGTAAAACCCTTGCGCACGAGGTGACCGACGATCGGCTGGCCCATGCGGCCCGCGCCGACGACGCCAACTGTCTTCACCGCGGATGGCATGTTCATAAGGTACTTGCTGCGGCAGACTGGAACGTCGATGCGTAGAACCGGCTCAATGGCCGTATTACTGCGTAGCCTGGGTGAATGGGCCTGGGTCCATCAGCAGCCACGTTCCTGGATCGAGTATCACCGACGCTGGCTCTCGCTCGGATGGAAATCTGAATGTGGCCCGCCGCTCGGTCAGCTCCACGCGTTCGATACGGCGCAATCCCTGCGGCTCCGCGATGATCTCGAACTCGATGGGGAGCCGGAACGGCTCTGCTTGCTGGCTCTGCACCAGCGTCACTTCAAGGCTCTGTGTAACGGCGTTGTAGCTCCAGGTGCCTTCGAGCCGAGGTACTCCCCCGCGATTCAGCCACTGGCGAAAGAACCACTCCAGATCGCGGCCGGAGACGCGCTCCATCACTTGTCTGAAGTCGTCCGTGGAGGCATTCCGATCCCGGTGAAGCAAATAGTACTGGCGAATGCCATCCCAGAATACGTCGGTGCCGACTAGTGCGCGCAGCATATGCAGCACCCAGCTGCCCTTCGAATAGACAAACCAGTTCAGCACGTTCCCCATGTCCGACAGATTCTCGTGAACCACCGGTGTGTTCGGCGAATTCTCGTCCAGCCCGCATGATGCGAGTGACGTCAGCCTTCATGCCGGACACGAAAGCCTCGCGCCCTTCGTAGCGTTCCCTGAACAGATGCGTGAAGTAGGTCGCGAACCCCTCGCTCAGCCACACATCGTCCCAGTCGCTCTGCGTAACGGCATTACCCCACCACTGGTGCGCAACCTCGTGCACGACGGCCCCACTGCCAGAAGCAACGCCCTTCTCGCCGTAAAAGATGATGGTTGCATGCTCGGTATCACCGGCGATGCCAGCCGCCTGCACGTTGGCAATCTTTTCGTAAGGGTACGGTCCAATACGCTCGCTGAAGAACTCCACCGCCTGTCGCGTGGTCGTCTCGAAGAGTCGATAGCCTACCTCTTGGTCCTGTGGAAACACCCAGGACTGCAGCGGCACACCGCGCACAGTCCCTGCGTGGTGGACAGCGAAACGCGCCATGCCCAGCGCGTAGAGCCACGATGCAATCGGAGCCGACTGCCGATAGTGAGTGCGTCGCCAACCGGCCGGGAGATCCACTTCCTCGACCAGAAGGCCGTTGGCCACAACCTGATAGTGCGCCGGAGCCGTGACGATGAACTCTCCGGTCGCCTTGTCGTACGGGTGGTCAATCATCGGCAACCATTGGCGCGCGCGGTTGGGCCAGCTCTCGCTGAAAGCGGTACGTTCGCCATGCATATTGGCGATCAAACGAAGACCATCGGCCGGAACCCCGTGGTACTGAACGATTACGGAGACCTCCCCCCCGACCGGCAACGGTGACGGGAAAGAGATGTGCAGTCGATCGTTCTGGTGAGTAAACGACACGGGCAAACCGTCGCGCGTAACGGTCGAGACTGTCATCCCTTTCCCGCCGCTAGTTGAGGCCAGGTCAAGAAATACCTCCCGCACGTTGTCGGCGACGAACCGCAGGTTGACCGTCGCCTCTCCGCGGACCTCGTTCGAATCGTCACCGAGCGTCAGTCTAAAAACGTAGTGGAGCGCATCCACACCCGGCTGGCGCGGGAAGGTATCCGCCTGTGCGGACACGTGGAGCAGGCAGACAAGCGTCAGAGCAGCAAGGCACCGCATCGAGCACGGCCTCTTTGCCGGCGTACCAGCGCCGGCGGTTGTATCAACAAAGCCGGTTTTGCGAAGGACACACCGGGCTCCGCACAAGCCCTGACCCCTCGAGGAATCTAGCGCTTCTGCGTAATCGTGTCGAGGAGCGCGGGCTGTCCGGCCTTCACCTTCGCGATCGCCCTGCGCAAGGCCGCACCCACGTCATCTGGAGACTCGATAGGTCCTTCGGCATACCAGCCCATCGACCTGGCCATCGCGGCGAAGTCCGGCGCCGGATCGTCCAGGTCCATCCCAATGTGCGCCCGTTCGAGCGGAGTGCCGCGGAGCTTCGCCATCCTGATCTGATGCTCCCAGTCGTTGTAGTAGGCGCGATTGTTGTACATGACCACGAGCATGGGAATACGGTGCTTCGCCGCCACCCACATCGCACCAGCGTCGAACATCAGATCGCCGTCAGGCTGCATGTCCACGACGAGACGCCTCTCATCGCGGTGCGCGAGCGCCACGCCCAGAGAGATGCCGAACTGTGTGGCCGTGCCGAGCGACCGGCCGGGGTGCCGATAGGGCTTGTCGAAGTCCCACAGTTTCCGCGTCCACTGTTCGAGGGTACCGGCCGTGAGCACCCAGTCCTCATCCTTGATGGCGTCCCACACCTCGGAGGCCAGCCGGGGCAACGTCATGGGACGAGCGTCCCAATCCACCTTTGCCTCACGAGCCCACTTCGCCTGGCGCGCCTCTCTCCCGGTGCTTGCCTCAGCGGCCCGCGCAGAGACCCGCTCACGCAACGTGGCGTCCTCGGTGATACGGGTCTTCATGAGCTCGGTGAGCGCCGGAATCGCCAGGGTCGTATCGGCCAGAATCTGCAGTCGGGCATGATGCAGGCGCTGGTAGTCGAGCGTCCAACTCGACAGCTCGAGGTCGCCGAACCCGATGTCGATCCAGGTGGCATCAGCCGGCACGATCGGATGTCACCTCCCGCGTCGCGCTCACCAGCTCCGTCGTCGGCCGCTCCCAGTCGCGGGTGTCGAGACACAAGAACGAGATCCGCGCTGCGGAATACATCCTTCTCATGGGTCACGTTCAGCGGATGCCGGGACGGAAAGTTCAGTCGGCTGTCGACGTCATAGACAGGGATGCCGGCGGTCTCGGCAAGCGCGACGAGCGCGTGAAATCCCGCCGCCTCTCGCCCAACGTACTCCGCAATGATCACCGGCCTGGCGGCAGCGGCAAGAAGGTCGGCTGCCTCGGCCAGCACGACCGGATCGGCGGCAATCCGGGAAGGAACCCGGACCGCGCCCTCGGGCGGCAACGGGACGTCGTGCTCGAGACGCTGCTCCTGGAGCCACGCGTCGTAGCACATGTAAATCGGCCCGCGTGGCTCGGTCATCATCACCGAGTAGCCACGGGAAAATGCCTCAGGGACACCGTCGATGACGTGCGGCTGATAGTCCCACTTCGTGTAGGCGCGCACCGCGTCTCCCTGGTTCTGCGCGGTATGGATCCAGTCGATACGCGGGCGGCGCTTCGTCTCGTCCATCGGCCCAGTGGCGCCGACGATGAGCACGGGCGCACGATCGATGTACGCGTAGTAGATCGCCATGTTCGCGTGCAGCAACCCGACGAGGTTGTGCAGAATCGCCACCATCGGCTTGCCGGTGGCCTTCGCATACCCGTGCGCGATCTGCACGGCAGTTTCCTCGTGCTGGCAGAGCAGCATCTCCGGACGATTGCCACCGTAGTTCACGATGGAGTCGTGGAGACCTCGGTAGCTGGCGCCGGGATTGATGGCCGCGTACGGCAGGTCGTAGGCGTGCAGCAAGTCAACGATGAGATCGGAAGCCCAGCGCTCGTCGGCCATCATCCCACCGTGAGAACGACGCATTTCTCGGGAGGCAGCTGCACGAATATCGGCTCCCCAACCTTCGTGCGCAACGTCGGATGACGTCGCGATAGGAGCGTGCGAGCGCCGACCTTCACCTGGAAGTCGACGGCTTCTCCAAGAAACACCTTCTGATCCACACGGGCCTCCCACACATTTCGACCCTCCGGCCTGATCTCCAGCAACTCCACGTCTTCAGGCCGCACGGACAGGGAGACGCGCTCATCGCTCCGCAGCGGCGGACCCTCGGTCACCGAAATGTCGCCAATCTCGGTACGAACGACGCAAGAGGCGCTCTCGGCTCCGATCGCAGGAGAGGCGGAGACGACGTGTCCCTCGATGAAGTTCGTGTTGCCCACGAAGTCAGCCACGAATTGATTGACCGGCCGCTCGTACACATCGCGCGGGCTGCCGATCTGCTCGACGCGCCCCTCGTTCATGACCGCGATCTGATGCGACAACGCGAGCGCCTCGCTCTGGTCGTGGGTCACGTAAACGGTGGTGATCCTCAGCTCGCGCTGCAGCCGCTTCAGCTCGAACCGCATCTTCTCGCGGAGCTTGGCGTCGAGGTTGGACAGCGGCTCGTCGAGCAGCAGGAGCGCCGGCTCCATCACCAGCGCCCGTGCGAGCGCCAGGCGCTGCTGCTGACCGCCAGACAGCTTCGTCGCCTCGCGATCGGCGAGCTGATCCAGCTGGACGGCCGACAGCACTCGCATCACGTTTTCCCGCACCTGGCCCCTCGAGTAGCGACGATCGCCCACCTGGAGCGGGAATGCCACGTTCTGAAAGACGTTCATGTGTGGCCAGATGGCGTACGACTGGAACACCATCCCGAAGCCACGCCGGTTCGGCGCGACGAATACCCCTTTGGACGATGAGTAGACGACTTTTCCAGCGACCGAGATCTCGCCGGCACGCGGGCGCTCTAGACCGGCAATCGAACGAAGTGTGGTCGTCTTGCCGCATCCGCTCGGACCGAGCAGGGTGAACAAGCGCCCCTCCTCGACATCGAACGTGACGTCTTGCGCCGCCTTGACGATCTGCCCGTGATCACCTGGGTATTCGGTGGAGAGATTCGCGACGACTAGCACGAACGTGATACCTCGTCGTTCACGCTTCTGCGTTCTCGGTGCTCGGTTCGTGTTCAGGTTCGAACCCCGAACGGCGAACCGAACCTGAACACGAACTGAGAAGTGAGAAGACAGAAGGGTGAACGACGATGTCACTGCGTGCCTACTCCTTGACGCCGTACTTTTTGCCAAGCCACTGCGCGATGAGAACCAGTAAGAACAGCGCGATGATGAAGAGCACGCCGAGCGCCGACAGCTCGACGTACTGGCCATTCTCCCATAGCTCCCAGATCACGATGGACACCACCTGTGTGTCAGGGCTGTAGAGCAGAATCGACGTGGAGAGCTCCCGGATCGACACGATCATCACGTAGATCCACCCGGCCAGCAGACCCGGCTTCAGCAGCGGCAGAACGATTCTGCGAAACGTCGTACTCCACGACGCTCCGCTCATGGCCGCCGACTCCTCGAGCTCCTTGTGAATCTGCAGCATCGAGGTGGTGCTGTAGCGCAGTCCGTACGGCATGAACCGCGTGATGTAGGCGATGAGCATGATCCAGATCGTGCCGTACACGCCGACATCCACGTTGAGATAGAAGATCATGATCGCCAGGCCAAGTACGAGCCCCGGGAACACAATCGGGAGCGACGCGACGTTGTCGAGGAGCCAGCGCCCGCGAATCCTGGTCTTCACGACGATCCAGCAGATGACCGAGGTCACCAGCATCACGATCGTGGCCGCGCTGAACGACAAGACCACGCTGTTCCAGATCGTGCGCCCGAGATTGGGATACGAGAGGATGAATCGATACGGATCGAGCGTCAGGTTGTTCAGGGCTTCCAGTGACGGCACGGCGTAGAACCGCTGAAACGACGACCAGAGCAGCACGGCGAACGGCAGCACCACGATCAGCAGGAAGTAGCCGACGAAGATCGCCGCCGTGAGCCACCGCCACCGCCCGAGATCGATCTGCCGCGGGCGAAACCCCTTGCCCGTCATCGTGGCGTACTTCGATCCCTGACTCGACAAGCGCGACACGAAGTAGACGCCGACCGTGGTGATGACCAGCAGCGCCACGGCGTAGGCCGACGCGAGTCCGACTTGGCTCGGGTACCGATGCACCGCCTGATAGATCGCCGACGTGAATACCTGGATCCCGACCGGGAGTCCGAGGAGCGCCGGCACCTCGAAGGCTTCGATCGACCGCACGAAGAGAATGAGCACCGTGGCAACGATGGCCGGCCAGGTCAGACGCAATGTCACGCGCCACGCGACCTGGAAGATGTTCGCGCCGCTCATCGTGGCCGACTCCTCGAGCGAGGGATCCATCGCGCGAAATGCCGCCGTCATCAGGAGGAACGCCATCGGCGAGTAGTGGAGTCCGTCGACCCAGATCATCCCGGGCAGCGAGTAGATGTTGAGGAGCGGATCTTCGACACCGAACCAACTCGCCATGACGAGGTTCAAGATCCCGATCTGCGGACTTGCGAGGAAGATCCACGACACCGTGAACAGAATCGATGGGATAACGAGCGGAATGAGCGAGAGCGCGAAGAAGATACTTTTGAACGGCGTGTTCGTTCGCTCGTTCATCCACGCCAGCGTCGTGCCGAGCAGGAAGGCAAAGACCGCCGTGCCGAACGCGAACTGCACTGATGTCCAGAACAGCCGTAACGTGGCCGTGGTCCCATACGCCGCGGCGTAGTTGCCCATCGTGAAGATCGCGTCGGCCGCCGCCGTCTGCGGGGTGCGGAAGCTCTGCCAGAGAAGAAAGCCAAGCGGAATGACGGCGATGTAGACCGTGAAGGCGACGGAAACACCCAGCACGACCCATTTCCAGTCGAACGTCGTGGGACGGAAGGTCCGTTCCGCTCCGCCGGGTCTCAGGGGATCCGGCCTACTTGCGGCCAAGGTCGTGGGGGTGATGGTGTCCTCCTCCGTCGCCGTGGGAGTGGCCGTGATCGTGGTGATGCCCGTGTTCGTGAGGGTCGTGATGATGGTGGCCGTGGGCGTGGTGAGGGTGCTGATGAGGAATCCGGGGATCCTGGCTGAACACAAGTGACTTGATAGTCACGGGAACGGTGAACGACGGCATTCGGACCCGACCCAGATCGACATAGTCGAAATCCCAGAGCGCGATTCCGTCGAGGACCAGCACCTCGGAGGCCACGCCCATCTCTTCCTTGAGGAGGGTTCCGAGCGTCTGCGCCACATCGCCGTCCAACATCACGAACAGCGGCTTCGCTTCCTCGATCGTGCGCGCCATCGCATCGACAATCCCGCGGGCCAGCGCCGCCAGGCGGGGGTAGGCGGGCGCACCGCGCCAGCGAATGGCCAGAGCGACCTCCGACTCCCCCTCGACGATATCGAACCGCAGCAGGTGATCACGAACGGTCGACGTGACCGCGACGGAATCAACAGTCTCGTCCAGGACGACCGGAGGCCGGATCACCTGCAGGTTCTTGCGAGGCAACAGCGCACCGGGACTCGAAATGTAGACGGTGTTACCTGACAACTGCACGCTGTACTCCGACGCTCCAAGTGCGGTGGCGCGAATGCACTCACCTGCCGGCAGGAGCGCATGCGGGAAGCGCCCCGCCTCGAGTCGTACGCGAATCTCGCGTCCCAAACGCCGGCCAAGATCGCCAAAATCCTTCTCCTCGCGCCCGTAGACGTATTCGCCCACACCACCAGAGAACATTGCGCCCTGAATGCCGTCGATCGTTCCCATTGGCTCCGTGAGCCACAGGCTTTCCACGTCCGCGGGCACTCGACCGCCAGCCAGCGCCGCCACAAGGGCGTCAGCCATCCATGCCGTGACACGCGTCAGATCGGCCTCGGTCACCACGTCGCCAAGACTCCAATCACACCCGGCAAGCGTCGCCAGCCTCTTGCCGGCGGGATCCAGGCGTGTGAGGCGGAGGTCGTCGTCGATCACCGCCAGTCGACCGCCGATGTGGAGCGCCGCGGTGTGCACGACGTTGCCGTGGTCCACGAGCGCGAGCTTCGTGGTACCGCCGCCGATGTCGATGTTGAGAATCGCCGCCCCGCGATCGTGTGACACCTTGGCCGCTCCAGAGCCGTACGCCGCGAGCACCGACTCCATGTGATGGCCTGCCGCCGCGCAGACGAACTCCCCGCCCACCTCGGCCAGAACATCGGCAATCGATTTCGCATTCTCGCGCCGCAAGGCCTCGCCCGTCAGGATGACGGCCCCGGTGTCGACGTCGTCGGGATGCAGACCAGCGGCATCGTAGGCCGCGTCGACGATGCCGCCAATGGCCTGGTCGTCGATCCGCTCCTCGCTGAGATATGGCGTGAGCGCAACCGGCGACTGATACGTCGTCTCGCGCTTGACGACGAAGTAGCGGCTCGTCAACTCCTCGGACAGCCGGCGCAACTCGAGACGGGAGAACACCACCTGCGTGCCAGCGGAGCCGATATCGATCCCGACCGACAGCAGCGAGATGTTGTCCTGCAGCCAGAGGCTCGTGCTGGTCGGATCGTACTCGGGGCCGAGATCGTCGTGGTCGTGATCGTGGTCCGTCTCGCCCTCGTCGTGGGAATGCATGGAATCCATCCCCAGGAGGTGGTCTTCCAGGCGATGCGGGGGTTTCCTTTCCGGATCGGACATGTCTCCCTTTAGATCGATCAGACGGGCCACAGAGCCACAGAGACACAGAGTCCAATTCGGTTGCCTCTTGCGATGGGCGTATCGGTGGTCATCAGGGGAATCCCAGGAACTGTCGAAGAACGTGAACGTCGGATCCTACCCCGAGACGGCTGGCGGGGGGCGTGACTTGCTACTGGCGTAGTCCAGGGTTAAGGTGTGGCCACAACAGGAGGGACGCGCGTGAAGAGATGCTGCCTCGTTGCGGTCACCATGCTCGGAGCCATCGTCGTCGCGAGTCCATGGGCGCAGGCCTGTACTCGCCCAGACCGCGGCGTTCGTCCCGGTCACGCAGGCGATGCTGGCCAATCCCGACCCTGCAGACTGGTTGCACATCAGCCGGACCTTCAACCAGCATCGGTTCAGCCCGCTCAACCAGATCAGCAAGGGCAACGTCGCCCAGCTTCGCATGGCCTGGTCGCGCGGCCTGCCGGCAGGCACGCAGGAATCGACGCCTGTCGTCTACCGCGGCGTGATGTACGTGATGGCGCCTGGCGGCAGCATCCAGGCCCTCGACGCCACGAATGGCGATCTGATCTGGGAGTACGAGCGCGACTATCCGTCGACCGTCCAGAACAGAGCGGCACGGAGTAAGAACCTCGGCATCTACGAGGACATGATCTACTTCGGCGCGCCGGACGGATTCCTGCTGGCGCTCGATGCGCAGACAGGCAAGCTCCGGTGGGAGACGAAAGTAGACGACGGCCAGATCACCGCTGGCGGGTTGCTTGTCGCCGACGGCAAGGTGATCTCGAACCGCACATGTCAGCAGGGAAAGCGCGAGTTCTGCTTCATCGCGGCTCACGATGCGAAGACAGGCAAAGAAGTCTGGAAGTTCTACGTCACGGCCGCTCCCGGAGAGCCGGGCGGTGACACGTGGGGCGAAGTGCCGGTGGACGGCCGGGCTGCGGGCCCGTGGGGCCTCCCCGGCTCGTACGACCCGATCCGCAAGGTCCTCTACTGGGGCGTGGCCAACCCCAATCCGTACACTCGTTTCAAACGCTACGGCAGCTACGACTCCGTCGCGCCAACTTCACCGGAAGAGCTCTACAGCAACTCGACCGTGGCGCTCAGCGTCGAGACCGGCAAGCTGATCTGGCATTACCAGGAACTGCCCGGCGACGACTGGGACGCCGACCACAACCAGGAACGCCTTCTCATCCGCACCCGCGTGAGCCCGGACCCGCGATTCGTCAAATGGATTAACCCGGGTGTGGCGGCCGGCGCCGAGCAGGACGTCGTCGTCACCGTCGCCGAAGGCGGCGGCATGTTCGCCGTTGCGCAGCAGACCGGCCAGTTCCTGTGGGCGCGGCCGTTCCCCTTCGACGACCCGAACGTCAACATGAACGTCGTCAATGTCCGAACCGGTCAGACGAGCGTCAACCCCGACAAACTGTTCAAGAAGGACGGTGACACGATCCTCGGCTGCTACCACAACACGCGCGGCCTCTGGCAGATCGCCTATCACCCCGGCAAGAACGCGCTCTACGTGCCGTTTCACGATCAGTGCTTGTCGATGCAGGCGGTGAACGCCAGCAACAGCGGCTTCGGTCGTCGAGTCGGTGTGATTCGTCCGGGCTCCGACCCGAAAGCCTACATGGGCATGGCCAAGATCGACGTCGCGACCGGCGAGATGAAGGTGATCTACTCGCAGCCACAAGGGACCAACGGGTCGGCGCTCGCAACCGCCGGTGACCTGGTGTTCTTCGGCGATCTCAACCGGCGTCTGCGCGCGCTCGATGCCGACAGCGGCAAGGTGCTGTGGGAAACGGTCGTCGGCGGCATGATCGTCAGCAGCACCATCACCTACGCCGTGAACGGGAAGCAGTACGTCATGGTGTTCACCGGCATGGGGCAGTCGGTCACCAGCGGGCCGCTCGCGCTGACCGGCAAAGCCATGCCGCCGGCCGTGCTCGGACACAACGCGATCTACGTGTTTGCCCTACCCTGACTCGGACTCGGGGCTTGGGCGCGGCAGACGTGGCGTGGGCGGTGGGTGTACCGGACTTCTGATGAGGCGGTAGATGGAATTCAGGCTGCAGCGCGTGGCGCGCATGACGACATTCGACGAGGCCCGGCGTGAGAGACCGTCCCTCGCCTATTGGCTCTCGCGTCCACCTGAGGAGCGCATCGCCGCCGTCGAATTCCTTCGGAGACAGTTTCATGGACCTGGCGCCAGACTTCGACGAGTTCATCGCGTCATTGACGGCGCATGGCGTTGAGTTCGTTATCGTCGGCGCGTACGCCCTGGCCTTTCATGGCGCGCCGCGATTCACGGGAGATCTCGACGTGCTGGTGCGTCCGACCATCGAAAACGCGACACGACTATTGGCAGCCGTCCGCGCGTTCGGCTTTCCGGTCACCGAGTTGCAGCCCGCGGACATCGTCGCGCCCGATCGAATCCTGCAGATGGGCGTCGAGCCGGTGCAAATTCACGTCATGAGTGGGATTAGCGGAGTGACGTGGGACGAGGCGTGGAACGACCGCGTCGTGGGGACCTGCGGCAGTCATCAAGCCGCATTTCTCGGACGCGAGACGTTTCTTCGTAACAAGCGGGCGGCGGCACGACCGAAGGACCTGGCCGACATCGATGCCCTGACGCCCGGTGAGAACGAACCCCGCTCGCAGGTGAGTGATGCCGGCGATCCAGTCCACCCGGTCATTACGAACTGGACATCCTTGATTGAGCGATGACATGTCTCCTCTGGCGCGCCCGCGTCGGTCTATGCGAGACAATCGCCACGATTGGGGCGGGCAGTGTCGGGCAAGGCGCACCGCTCCACCCGCGCGATGCTGAAGGGGCGGGTGCCGGGGAGCTGATCGATGGATCACCTCAGACTCAAAACTGCGCTCGTCACGCGGGGACACACGATCGGGTTTCAAGGACGGCACGGTGAAACCCCGCGGCTTCGAATTCGAGTTCGAAGAAGTGCCGGTCATCATCAATGCCTTCCGGCGGATGGTCCGCGGGCTCGATTTCGACATCTCCGAGATGGCGATCACCACCTATATCTGCGCGCGGGCGCACGGTAAACCTTTCACCGCACTGCCGATCTTTCCGATGCGCGCCTTTCACCACGGCGCCATCGTCTGCAACACGAACGCCGGCATCGAGAGGCCGAAAGATCTTGAAGGCAAGAAGGTAGGGGTCAATCGCGGATACACCGTGACGACGGGCCTCTGGGCCAGGAGCATCCTTCAGGATGAGTACGGCGTGGACCTCAGTCGAATCACGTGGGTGCTGTCCGGAGACGAGCACGTCGCCGAGTATCAGCCGCCGTCGAACGTGGTTCCGGTCGAACAGGGAAAGAAGCTCGAGGACCTGGTGCTCTCGGGGGAGGTCCCCGCGGCCATCGGCGTCCAGATCGATTCCCCTCTTGTCGTCCCGCTCATTCCTCATGCGAAGGAGGCCGGGTTCAGGGCGCTCCGTGAGCGAGGGCTGTACCCCATCAACCACACTGTCGTCGTGAAGAACGACCTCATCGCCGCGCACCCGAATCTGAGCCGTGGACCTCTTCAATGCGTTTGCCGACGCGAAGCGTCCCTACCTGCAACGGCTGGCGTCCGACACACTCGAGAACCCCTCCAAAGACGACGGAGTGTTCAGAAGGTGATGCAAATGACCGGCGACCCGCTGCCCTACGGCATCGCGCCGAATCGAGGCATTCTCGAGGCGGTGATCCGTCACGCCGTGACCCAAGGCATCATTGCGCGAGCGGTCGAGGTGGAAGACCTGTTTCCCCCGAGCACTCACTGCCTCACGGCCTGAGAGGACCGCGGCCGGTGGCACGTCCGGCCTGCATGCGAGTAGGCTTCTTGTTGAGGCATGCCTGCGCCGCCGATTAACACCTCCCTGATTGCACGCCTGTACTCGCGAGCGAACGCGGGCGAACGTGGCAGCTGCCGCAGAACGTGTTCGCCGATGCGCTGGCTGCAAGCGCTGACCGGGCCTTCGGCGGCGAGGCTCCGCGCACCGGCGATCTCGAGCGCCGTCTCGGCGCCTTGCACCTCGAGGATCTGGCGCTGGCCTGCGCGTGTGCCGTGGGAAACGAAGCGGCGTGGGAGCACTTCGTTCGGGAACAGCGACCGCACTTGTATCGTGCGGCCGACGCGATCGACTCTACCGGCAACGCGAGGGATCTTGCCGACGCGCTGTACGCAGACCTCTACGGTTTTGAGGATCGCGAGGGCAATCGCAAGTCGCTCTTCCGATACTTTCATGGACGCAGTAGCCTGGCGACATGGCTCCGCGCGGTGCTGGCTCAGCGGCACGTCGATCGGTTGAGGACCGTGCGTCGTCTGGAGCCGCTTCCCGAAGACGAATCGGTCGCCCCCTCGCGTGCGGACGCCGGAGGACCCGGATCCCGAGCGCCCGCGGTATCTGATGCTGATTCGACGTGCGCTCGGCCTGGCGGTGTCGACGCTGGATCCACGAGATCGGCTGCGTTTGGGCTGCTACTATGGCCAGTCGCTGACGCTCGCCGAAACGGGCCGCCTCGTGGGCGAGCACGAGGCCACGGCGTCACGAAACCTCGCGCGCACGCGGAAAGCGATTCGTGAGCACGTGGAAAACCAGCTCCGATCCGAGGCCGGCCTGAATGAAGCCCAGGTGGCGCGCTGTTTCGAGGTCGCGAGTGAGGACGGACGTTCCGTGGACCTGACCGACGTGCTTCCGATGGATGACCGCGCAAGGGATCCGCGTCCCGGTCGTTCTACTCGTGAGAGGAAGACATCGTGAACCCCCAGTCCGAGCGCGACCGATCGATCGAGCGCCTGCTGAGGGAGTCGCTCGCGACCGCGCCGGGGACGGGCTCGTGCCTCGATGCGGAGATGCTCGCGGCCTGGGTCGAGGGCGGTCTGGTGGGCGGCCAGCTCATTGCGGCTCAGGAGCATGTGGCCGGCTGCAGTGCGTGTCAGGCCACGCTCGCGGCGCTCGTTCGCACGACCCCGACAGAGCTCGGGCCGGAGCCCTGGTGGCGACGCGCCCTCAGCGCACGTTGGCTCGTGCCGGTAGCGGCCACGGCCACCGCGCTTGCGATCTGGGTGGCTCGTACCTCGCGAGGAGTTCATGCGGCCACCGGAACAGCTGCAGACGATGGCCGCCCGTGAGGCCGCTGTCCCGCAGACTGAAGCAACACGAGAGTCCCCGGCTGGTCCCTGCTGAGAAGAGCGGCCAGCCGGGAACGTCCGATTCGTCGCGCGGCGTCCGTTCGAACAGCCAAATGCCGAGCTCAGACGCGACCGCGTACAAGGGGCTGCTGCGGCAGACGCGCGCGAGGAGCAGCAGCTTGCCGCGCCACTCCGCATCCGAGCCGATACCCGACGTACCGGCGACCCCTGCATTAGAGGGCGCACAGGAGCGGCAACAGGCGCCCCTGCCGTCGTTGGTCGTGCCGCGGCGTCAGCGCCGGCACCCGCCGCGCCGGCTCCGGCCCCGGCCCCGGCCGAGGCTGGCCGCTTCGAACCACTGCAGGGGGCCATAGCGGTCGAGGCGCAGGTCACAATCGCCTCGCCCGGTGCGGCGTTCCGCTGGCGTATCGGGCCGGCTGGCTCGGTGGAGTTCTCGACGGACGCCGGCGCCACGTGGGAATCACGGCCCACCGGGGTGGAAGCAGAATCTGACTGCCGGTGCGGCGCCGGGTGGGACGGTGTGCTGGGTGGTGGGTCGCGGGGGAACCGTACTGCTGACAACAGATGGCAGACAGTTCCGTCGCTTGATGTTTCCCGTCGCGGCGGACCTTGCTGCCGTCCAGGCAATCGATGCCCGCAGCGCCACCGTGACGGCTGCGGACGGCCGCCGCTTCAGGACAATAGACGCCGGCGCGACGTGGGACGGGCTGTAGTCCTTGGTCTCTGGTTTTAGTCTTGAGTCCTTAACGATGCAGTTCGTCGTAGAGCTCCAGCTTCGGCGTAGAGCCGGAGGCGTCCGCCTCAGCGGACACTGCGCACGCTCAAGCGTGCGCGCATGCTAGCGTGCGCGATGCAAGATCGCTCTCTAGTCCGAAAAGCTCACAGAGTCCGCCTCCCAAGCCCCGTGCAAGAACTTCCGCCGGCTCCGTTCTAAGGACAGCCACCACGATCCGCCGCCCGCGGAACCCGAAGCGTGGCCCAGTGAAGGGAGCCTTCCATGTTCCGTGTCTCCTCCGCGGCGCTGCTCGCGGTTTCGACCCTCGTCGCCGGAGCGGTCATTACTGACCGCGCAGCTCCGACCATCTCAGCCCAGGCCACGCCGACCCAGGACCAGACGACGCTCGACGACCAGGTGGAGTTGGCGCTCACGGTCTACAACTCGGATATCGCCCTCGTGCGGGACGTGCGTAACCTCCAGTTGGCGCGAGGCACGTCGAACCTGCGTTTCATGGACATCGCCGCCACTGTCAATCCGGCCACCGTACACTTCAGGTCGCTGTCGGAGCCGTCGCGGATCAGCGTGCTCGAGCAGAACTACGAGTACAGACCTCCTCGAGCCGGACAAGCTCCTCCGCAAATACGTCGGCCGGGACGTCACACTCGTGCGCGTGGTGCAGCGGAACGGCGTCACGCAGCACGAGGAAGTGAAGGCTCGACTCCTGAGCTACAACAACGCGCCCGTCTGGCAGATCGGCAGCGAGATCGTGACAGGTATGCACGCCGATCACATCCGCTTCCCGGAGCTGCCTGGCAACCTGTACTCACGGCCTACTCTGATCTGGACGCTCGACAACGACGGCACGACCCGTCATCGGGTCGAGGCGTCGTACCTCGCCGGAAAGCTCTCGTGGAACGCCGACTACGTGCTCACGGTGGCGCGTGACGACAAGTCGGGAGACATCGACGGGTGGGTGACACTCACCAACGGCAGCGGCACCTCGTTCCCAAACGCCAAGCTGCAACTCGTGGCGGGTGATCTGAATCGAGTGAAACAGGTATTGGGTCGCATGGCCGTGATGGAGCAGCGATCCGACGTGGCCGCGGCGGCTCCCATGGCGCAGGAGTCCTTCTCCGATTACCACCTGTACACATTGGGGCGAAAGACGACCATCAACAACAACCAGACGAAACAGGTCAGCATGCTCGGCGGCACCGGTTTCCCGCTTGCCAAGCGCTACGTCGTCGAAGGGCACCAGTTCTACTACCACAACGCCCAGCACCCCGGAGCGCCCATCAAAGACGTCGTGCAGGTGTTCTACCAGTTCAAGAACGAAGAGCGATCCGGGCTGGGCATGCCGATGCCTGCAGGTGTCGTGCGGGTCTACCAATCCGATTCATCGGGTGGCACGCAGTTCGTCGGGGAGGATCGCATCGACCACACGCCGAAGGACGAGACCCTGAACCTCAAGATCGGCAACGCCTTCGACGTCGTCTCGGAACGGAAGCAGATCGACTTCGAAAAGATCGCGGGCGGCACCTACGAGGTCGAGTACCAGATCGCCGTGCGCAACCACAAGTCCGTGCCGGTGACCGTCGAGGTGAACGAGCCGCTCGGAGGAACATGGCGGATGCTGCGCTCGTCCCACGAATCGACCAAGACGGCTGCGTGGGCCGCGCAGTTCCAGGTGCCCGTGGCGGCCAACGGCTCGGCCACGCTCAACTACCGCGTGCGAGTCACGTATTGATGATGGTTCTTTACGACGGGGCCGCTTCGCGGACCCCGTCCTACGTACGACCCGATGGGATGCCGCCGCGGATCTGTCGTCCGGCGCGGACGTCCTCGGCGAAGGTGGTCATCGCATCGAGTGTGATCCTCGCCACGTTCGCGTAGCGCTCGACGGTGTCGTCGAGCGCTGCCGCCGTGTAGCCGATAGCTGCCACCAGAGCTCGAATACGGCCATCGAGCCACGGACCTCCACCAAGGCCACCAATCACCGGAATCGCAACAGCCTGCGTCACGGCTGGACCGGCCACGGGACCAGAGTTCGTGAAGTCGAGCAGCGCCGCGCCCGCCTCCTCCAGGAGCTTCGCTTCCTCGATGAACCGATCCTTCAGTTCTGCGGACAGCTCGGGCCCGGCTTTCGACATTCCTCCGTACCGCGCCGCTGTGTGAGGCGTGATGCCGAACTGCGCCCACACCGGGATGCCAGACTGCACGATGGCGCGCACCGCGTCTGGAAAATCTGCCGCGGCATCCAGCTTCAGCATGTCGGCGCCGCCCTGTTTCACCAGCAACGTGGCCGCCTGCACCGCCGCCCTCGGGCCTCCCTGCAGCGGGCCGTAGGGCACGTCGCAGCTGACAAGCGCGCGCTGGACACCTCGACGAACCGCCGTACACGCGAGCAGCATCTGGTCGAGCGTGACGTCGAGGTCGCTCTCCTGCCCCCACATGTTGACCCCGACCGAATCGCCAACCGAGACGATGTCCACACCGGCACGGTCGACGACCTGCGCCATCTGCCGGTCGTAGACCACGACGCCCACGATCTTCGTGCCGTCCCGCTTCATCTGCTGAAGGGACGCGACGGTCACGGGTTGAGCGGGATTCACCGGAAAGACCTGAGGAGATCCTCGACGTAGTCGTGATCGCTCGCGATCACGACCATCAACGACCACGGTCGCACCTGCGCCAGCGTGCTCGACAACGCGGTCTCGGAAGCGGACACGCCCCGAATCACGCACGTCGCTGTCGGTATCCTTCGGCGACTGCACGCCTGGCCGATGATTGCCGCCGCGTTCGCATCGGCGCCGGCAGAGGCCACCATGACGACGAGGTCCGCCGCCGCGACATCCGTCAGCACATCCGCCGCAGCCGATGCAGACAGAAACGTGACACCGCTCCACGTGCGCTCAGACAGCGTCGCGACCAGACGCTCGCTCCCGGAGTCGAGCGGAATCACCATGACGGCGCGGGCGGTCGGCGGCGGCGCCTGAATGCGGAAGCGGGCCTCCGCGGCCGAACTCATTCGCGCTGATTCACTGAGCACTGGGTGGCATGTCCTCGAATCGGATGGTCACTGAAGCTTGGCTCTTGGCTTTGGGCTTTCCAATTTGAATTTTGAATCTTGAATTTCGTCAGACCGCCGCCGGCGCCACACCCGGACGCGCGATCAACGCGTCGCGAGCGCCGTCCTTGAACGGTTGATCCGGAGGGAGGATGACCGCAGCCGAACGAACTCGCTGGTGTACCGGATCCACGCCAGGCGGGGTCACGCCTTCGTCGACAAGCGCCTTCACCGCTCGCAGGAGCCGCTGACGGGCCATGATGATGCCGGAATCCGTGGATACGAGGGTCTCTTTCGTGCGATCGACGATGGGCCCCATGCTTTCTTGAAGCGAAGCGTCCTGCATGGAGATCCCCTCGACGCCACTGTAGGTACGGCCCGCCTTCTGTGCGGCGCGGTCGATCAGATAGTCGTTGTCCTTGTTGGCGAGCGGTCGATAGTTGCCCGGGCCGTACTTGACGTGAATGCCCTTGCCGGCACGCATGGCACCAACTTCCTCATCGGTCAACGCCCGCGTGGGGTGGTAGTCGAAGCTCCACGCCCAGCAGTTCTCATCGTCAATGGGGACCCAGAAGTGACCGTGCACCGCGTGGTTGCCCCGCGGGGCAATCATCGTGAACGTCGGCATGACCCACTGCGTGATGCGCCAGTAGTAGTGGTTGTTCTCAGCGTTCCGGCGGGCGCCGATGTACAAGCCGCCCGGGCTCTCCACGACCTCGAACACCGGACGCATGTCACCAAGGTTGTACTGGTTGCCGCGCGCCCCCTTGAAGAGCGGGTCCGTGTTCAGGTCTCCGCGATGCAGAAACGACACGTGACTGGAGTCGATGCCGCCCTCGAGCGCCTGCAGCCAGTTACTCTCCTGGAAACGCTTCGACATGAACGACTGCGCCGCCGGGACAGTGGCGAATTCCCATTCCGGTAGCGACGGCTGGGCGTCGGCCGGGCCCATATAAGTCCAGAGGACGCCACCTCGTTCGACGAGTGGATAGGACTTCAACTTCACCTTGCTCGCGAAGCCCGATTGCTCGGGTTCGGACGGCATCTCGATGCACTGCCCGGTGACGTCGTACTTCCAGCCGTGGTACGGACACCGCAGACCGCATTCCTCGTTACGCCCGAACCACAGCGACACACCTCGGTGGGCGCAGAACTCGTCCATGAGTCCGTAGCGTCCGTTGCTGTCTCGAAAGGCGATGAGGCGTTCCGAAAGAAGCTTGACCCGCACCGGCGGACAGTCGTTCTCGGGCAGCTCCTCGGGAAGCAGCGCTGGAATCCAATAGCTGCGAAACAACCGTCCCATCGGTGTCCCTGCACCAGCTTGCGTGAGAAGTTCGTTGTGCTCCTGCCTCAGCATGTCGCGGCCTCTCCTGGATTATTGTGTACCCTGAACCGCGCCCCCAAGAGATATGTCCAACCCCGATCGTTTCCTGCTTGCCGGCGTCATGGGCTGGCCCGTGATGCACTCACGCTCGCCCATCCTCCACACCTACCTGCTGAGGCATCATCGGCTCACCGGCACCTACGTCCCGCTCGCGATCGAGCCGAATCGTCTCGAGGCCGCTCTACGGGCGTTGGCGCCGCTGGGGTTCTCCGGCTGCAACGTCACCATCCCTCACAAGGCACACGCGTTGACGATCGTCGATGCGGTCGATCCCGTGGCGAAGCGCATCGGCGCCGTCAGTTGTGTGGTCGTGCAGCCTGACGGAACGCTGGCCGGCACCAACAACGACGCCTTCGGCTTTATGCAGAACGTGCTGCAGCGCCAGCCTGCATGGCGTGCCGATGCGGGGCCGATCGTCGTCATCGGCGCGGGAGGGGGCGCTCGCGCGGTTGTCTACGCGCTGGCCGAACGAGGTGCGCGTGAGATTCGATTGCTGAACCGCAACTTGGAGCGCGCGGCGACGGTAGCCCGAGAGTTCGGACCGCCCGTGACGGCTATCGCGTGGGAGGAGCGCCACCGGGCGCTCGACGGCGCGGGCATGCTCGTCAACACCACGAGCCAGGGAATGGTTGGTCAGACACCCCTCGAGATCACCCTCGATGCGCTCCCTGCCAGCTGCCCTCGTGTGCGACATCGTCTACGTTCCGCTGGAAACGCCGCTCCTCGAAGCCGCGCGGCGCCGCGGCAATCCCACCGTCGATGGGCTGGGAATGCTGCTCCATCAGGTACGGCCCGCGTGGAAGGCCTGGTTCGGCATCGATCCCGAAGTCACGCCGGAACTACGTGCCGCAGTAGAGGCGACACTGTAGGGAACTCCCTAGACCTGTCTACGCGGGACCCGGCATGTATTTCTCGACATCATCGACGCGCGGTGCCTGATCCGGGGGCCGGCTGGCGAAGCCGCAGCTTCTGCACCCTCCAGTTGGAGGTCTCTGCAACGTAGATCTCCGACTCCGAGGGGCACGCCAGCCCGTGGGCGCCGGAAAACTGACCGAGCAGCCGGCCTGAGCGGCCGATCACTCCGAGCACGGTACCGTCGAGCGACACTTTGAATATCCGACCGGGATAGGTCGACTCACCGACGAACATGACCTGGCTCGACCCTGGCGGAATGCAGATCGAGTTGGGCGCACCGATCACGGCGGACAGCCGATCCCCCGTCGGGGTGTTGCCATTCACGGCGCGCGTGCGTGAATCGGGCGGCACGTTGATTGTGAACATCCGTAGAAAGCGTCCGCTGGTGTCGAACACCTGAATCCTCCGGTTGGTCCGGTCACCCACATAAACGCGGTCTTCGCGATCGATCGCGATGGCGTGCGGGAGGTGGAACTGGCCTGGGCCTGTTCCCGGTTCGCCCCACGACATGACCCAGTCGCCGTTCCGGTCGTACTTCGCCACGCGTGAGTTGACGTACCCGTCGCTCACGTAGATGTTGCCGTTCGAGTCCCACGCCACGTCGGTCGGCTGACGGAACAGCCCGTCCACGGGCGGCAGCGGCGGCTCGACCTCCTCCCATGGCTTCGTCTCCGGGTCGGCCGACTCTCGGCGGCGACCGAACACCATCACCACCTGACCGGCCGGGTTGAACCGCACCATCATGTCCGAGCCTTTGTCGATCGCCCAGATGTGGTCGTCGCGGTCCACGCGCACGGCATGCGCAAACGACCACGCGTAGAGTCCTTTGCCGATCTCACGAATGAAGGCGCCGTTGGGTCCGAACTCGAGCAACTGGGCTGCGGTCGGCGCATAGGCCGGTCCGCCGGCGCTGTTCGATCGGGTGAACACAAAGACATGCCCCTTCGAGTTCACCGCGACACCCGGCACCTCACCGAAGTGCAAACCCGGCGGCAGTTTCAGGAAATCGGGAACGGACTCAAAAGGAATATCCGGCACAGTCTGCTGCGCCAACGCGGGCGACGCCAAGAGCGCCGCTACGAGTGTCAACATGAGCTTCACGACGACCTCCCACCTGCACTGACGCGGTGACCGGAGCGTGGCAGCCCTGGGGCACGGCCCAGGGCGTGGCAGATTCTGCCACAACCGGACGGTCGTGCCAGAGCGGTTCCTGCATGCCGCTCGGGCAACCTCGCGGTTTTCCCGAGCGATTCCGGGCATCTCAGACTTGGCACCTCGCTGGCGTGGACGACGGTAGAATGAGCGGCATGGCCGGGATCGAAGATCAGCGGACGGCCCGTGCGGCCGTGAAGCTCACCTACGACGACTTCGTGCACTTCCCAGACGACGGAAAGCGGCACGAGCTGATCGATGGGGAGCACTACGTGACGCCTTCGCCGAACATCAGGCACCAGGGGATCCTGGGCAGTCTCTACCTCCTGATCGCCAACTGGCTGGAGGAGCACCCGATCGGTCGCGTCTTCGTTGCTCCGCTGGATGTCGTCCTCTCCAGCTTTCGACGTCGTCGAGCCCGACCTGCTGTACCTGTCTAACGAGCGGGCGGCGCAGGTGATCACACCGCTTCACGTCAGGGGCGTTCCCGAGTTGGTCGTCGAGATCGCCTCCAAAGGGACGCGCAAGCGGGACGAAACGATCAAGCGGAGGCTGTACGAGCGCGCGGCGGTATCTGAATACTGGGTCGTCGATCCCGCCATCGACGTCGTGCGCGTCTACTCGCGGGAGGGGGATCGATTCGGCCGGCCACAGGAACTCTCTCGCGAGGCGTCGGATGTGCTCACGACCGCTCTGCTTCCGGGTCTCGAGCTGCCGCTGGCGCGGATTTTCAGGGAGTAACGAGCTGGCCGCGGCCGTCGCGCGGCAGCCAGAGCATTCCCGTCACAGCAGTTGCGGCAGCACCTCGCCGATCGACCCTCCGAAGACCGCGTCTGCCATCTCATCGAACGGCGTCGGCTCGGCGTTGAGAATCACGACGCGAGCGCCAGCGCGATGGGCTGCCGGCACGGCGCCCGCGACGGGATAGACCTGCAGGCTCGTACCGACCGCCATGAGCAGGTCGGCCGTCTCTGCGGCGCGCATCGCGCGATTGATGACGGCGGGCACGAGCGGCTGGCCGAAGGAGATCGTGTCGCTCTTGAGGATCCCGCCGCACTGCAGGCACGGCGGATCGGACTCTCCCGCGGTCACACGCGCCAGCGTCTCCTCCATCGGTCCTCGCCATGCGCACCGCATGCACATCACCCTGCGCACCGTGCCGTGGACCTCGATCATCAGATCCGGTGAGGTGCCCGCCTTCTGATGCAACCCGTCGATGTTCTGCGTGATGAGAGCGTGCAGCGTCCCGCGCCGCTCGAGTTCGACGATGGCCAGGTGACCGCGGTTCGGCTCGGCCAATCGCGCGAGCATCTCGAGCCGCTGCCGCCACGCTTTCTTCCGAATCTCGCCGTCGGACATGTAGTAGCGGATGTCCGACAGCTTCTCCGCATCCGGATCCTTCGTCCAGAGTCCTTGCGGCCCGCGAAAGTCCTGGAGGCCCGACTCGGTCGAAATACCCGCGCCGGTCAGGACGACGATGCGCGAGGAGTCGCGCAGCCAGCCTTGCACGGCATGAATCGTGGCCTCGAGTGACATGTCCGCGCCCACGCCAGAATCAGAAGTCGAACTTGACGACGAGCTGGACGACGCGCGGATCGGTGGTCTCGGCTTTGACCTGGCCGAACGTCGGGCTGTTGATGTCGTAGTCGCCGACGAAGAAGTTCACCGTGTTGAAGATGTTGAACAGGTCGACGCGCAGCTGCAGCGCGGTCGTGCGCCAGACCCGCAGCCGCTTGGCGAGCGACAGGTCGAGGACGAACTGTGACGGACCGTCGAAGGCCAGGACGTCGAAGTCACCCACTTCCCCGGGCATCGGGTTGAAGAACGCCTGTCCTGCGAATGTCGGGGCGTTCGTCAGGCTGTCGGCGCCGGCCGCCCGTCCCGTGCTCGGATCGATGAGCGCCGGATCGATCCAGTAGAAACTGCCGTTGGCCTCGTACAGGCCCAGCCGCTTCCGGATGTCCTTCGCGCTGAAGGCGCTCTGCGCCGTTTGCACGCCCGATCGCGCGGTGCGATTGAACGTCCCCCGCCAGGCCAGGATCGAGAAGGGCGATCCGCTTTGCCAGTGCGCGATCGCGCTGGTCTGCCAGTCACCCGCCAGCAGGTTCGCCACGCCGCCCGTATTCAGCCAACGTTTGCCGCTGCCGAACGGGAGCTCGGCGATCACGTTGGCATTCATCACGTGCGTCACGTGAAACGGCGATCGACCTTCATTCAACTCGGGGCGCGCGTTGTCGAGGAAGGGCTCGAAGCGCACCTGCGACGTACCGGCGGAGTTGGAGTGTGCGTCGGAGAGGGTGTAGTTCACCTGGCCCATCACGCCGGCGCGCAGCGGGTGGCGCAGCTCGAACTGCAAGCCGTGATAGCCAGTGGAGCCGCCGTTGTGAATGAGGTCGGCGACATAGATGCCGGGGTTCGGGAGGAAGGTACGGCGGGCGAGCTCACCCACGACGGGCCCGACGCTCGTCGTGTACACGTCGGCGAGCGTGGCCACCTGGCCAGTCTGAATCAGGCCACGGACGGTGGCGTTTCCGAGGAAGCCCCCACCGAAGGTGGGTAGGACCGTGAGCGGCACGCTGCCCGCGATCGCCGGGTTGAACGCCGGGTCGAACACGCCCGTCGCCTGCAGGGCCAGGAACCCGTTGCCGCGGGCGCGCAGGAAGTCCTGTCCAAAGGCCCCGTGCGGGTTCGTCTGATTGAGGTCGACGCCGCGCCAGAGGCCACGGCCGAAGGTGCCGACGTAGCGCGCTTCGCCGGTCAGATACCATGGCAACTCGCGCATCACGCCCACGCTCGCCTGATGCACCTGCGGCTGCCGGATGTCGGGATCGATGGCGAACGCCGCCGCCGTCGGCGACACGGCTAGCTGATCCGCGTAGCTGCGAATGATTCTGAAGGCCGGCGTCGGCGCCGCGGGGATACCTGCGGCGACCGTCGTGTACTGGTTCGGCAGGAAGGCGTCGGCCTCGAGTCCGAAGTTGGACTCGGTCGCGTTGATCGCAACGGTCATCGTTTCTTCGTTGACGAACGTCAGCGAGTACCCCCCGCGCACCGCCGTACGCCCATCGCGGAACGGATCCCAGGCAACGCCGACCGACGGCCCGAAGTTGTCCAGATCCTGCCCGTAGAAACCGCCGTCGACGAATGTCACCCGTCCGTTCGGATCGAGAAGCGCCTCGCGCACCGAGCGCCCCTCGAGCATCGGCTGGAGCGCCAGGTTGCCCTCTTCCCGAAGCGGGCTGTAGTACTCCCACTTCAGGCCAGCACGCAGAGTCAGATTGGGCTTCCAGCGCCAGTTGTCCTGGAAGAATCCGGCGGCATGGTTCAGGCGGTAGTTGGCGTCACTGGGAATCCCCGCCTCAAAGCCGGCGTCTCCGATCGCGAACCCGGAACGTCTGACCCACCGACGAGATCGATCCAGACATCGACGCGAGCCAGGCGTTCGCCGACGCCAGATCGATGGCGCTGATTCCCCCGGGGAACCGGGCCGCGGTGAGCTGAACCGCGGGCGGCGCGGCGGCGCTGAAGCCGAAGGCCACATCCGGAAACCGTCCGGCGTAGTCGTATACATGCGCGCGAATCTGCTGGAGCTGACCGCCGAATTGCAGCTCGTGATCGCCGCGGACCCAGGAGCCGGTGTCGCTGTACTGAAACGTCCGGGTATCGCGCCCCTGGGGCTGGGCGCTCGTGACCGGGTCGGTGATGAGGGGCAGTGAAAAGAGCGCGTCCCCGAAATCTTCGCGGCTCTCGAAGGCGACCGGCGCGAGGTTGCCGCCCGCGCGCACCTCGTTGACGAACTTGGATCGGCTCCAGCGCCAGGCGCCGACGTAGCGATGAACGGTGGAATCGGTGAACACGACGCGGACGCTCGTGGACAGCGTCGAGGTCGGCCCGGTCGTCGGACTCGGTGAACCAGGCATAGGTGGCCTCGAAGCGGTGCCCCGGTGTGGCTTCGAAGTCGAACCGCGTACCCCACTGATCGCGATCGTTCTGGTTGCGCTGCAGGAACCGGTATCCCGCCGTGTTGACGCGCCGGTCTTCGGCCGAGTCGCCCACGTCGAAGTTGTTCGCGTTCGATGCAGCGGTCACTTTCGACAGAAGGTCGCGACCGACGACCGGATCGGGCGGAAGTCCCGAAAGCGCCAGAACGTTCACCGCGCGCACCTCTCCGTCGTTGCCCACGTAGCGAAACACCCCCTGCAGGAGATCGTCATGCGCCGGGATGACAATGTTCTGGGCGACCTCGGTCCGCAGCCGATACCCTTCGTAGTACCCGTAGAAGAACAGGCGGTTGCGCAAGATCGGCCCCCCGAGCGCGCCGCCGAACTGGTTTCGGCTGAACTCCGGCGCAGGCAGACCGCTGCGCTCGTTGAAAAACGAGTTGGACGCGCGACGGCTGCCGCGATTGAAGCCAAACAGATTCCCGCGGAAACGGTTCGTGCCAGACGGTGTCACGAGCCGGACAGCGGTCGCGCCTCCCGCGGCATCGGCGCCCGGCACCGCCGTCGTGATCGTCATCTCGCCCACGATGTCCGAGGTGGGCCGGTTCGGGGAGAAGTTCAGCGCGTTGGTGCGGATGAAGTTGTCCTGGATGTTGATGCCATCGAGCGTCACCTGCGTCCAGGTGGGTCGGCCGCCGTTGATGGCGGTGGCCGTTCGATTGACGATGCCGGGAACACCGGCCTGGAGGCGGACGAGATCGATGGGATTCCGGCCGTTCAGGGGCAGGTCCGCGATCTGACGCTGCACCACCGTCTGGGTGACCTCAGGCGTCGTCGTCTGCACCTGCAGGCTGCCGGCGCTCACGCTGACCACCTCGACGCGCTCTCCCAGTTCGAGCCGCACGGTCAGCGACCGCTCGACGCCGACGTTGATCTCGACCTGGGTGAACTCCGCCGTCTTGAAGCCAGGGAAGGCTGCCGTCACCGTGTACGACCCTGGCTGCACTTGCGGAAACAGGAAGGCACCCGATTCCGCCGTTGTCGTCTGCGCCTCCTGTCCGGTGAGCTCGTTCTTCAGCGTCACGACGGCGGTCGGGATCACGGCACCCGTGCCGTCGAACACCGTGCCTGCGAGCCGGCCGAAGGCGGCCTGTGCCGACGCCAGCCCGGTCCAGACAACCGCGATCGCGACGACCGCCGTCACCTTCCTGCAGAATGACATGGGGTTCCCTTTGCCGACCTCGAGCGAGGGGATTATAGGGTCGTATGGCATCATTGCAGCCTGACGCGCTTCAGCGCTGCAATGGGATGAACACACGATTCACTTTTCGGCATTCTTCGTCGATTGCCGCAGCCCTTGCGATCTGCGCCTTCGCCTCCCTCGCTGCGCAGGATCCTCCCGGGTTCAGTCCGATTGACCGGACCAACGCAGCCGGGAGCAAGCAGGACGCGACGCTGGCGCCTCACGCGACGCCGCCGATCGCCACGCCACCCGATCGAATTCCCCTCGACAAGATTACGTTGCCTGCCGGTTTCAAGGCGGAGATCTTCTCGTCCGGCCATCCAGGCGGACGCACGATGGTCATGGGCCCGAAAGGCACCGTGTTCATTGGCACACGCCAACTCGGCCGGGTCTACGCCGTCGTCAACAGGGGCGGCACACGCGAGGCGAGGATCCTACTGCAGGGATTGACCCAGCCCAACGGACTGGTGATGAAGGATGGGGCGCTCTACGTGTTGGCGATCAATCGGGTGCTTCGGTACGACGACATCGAGAACAAACTGGACAGCCCGGGGACGCCCGTCGATCTGACGCAGACCTTCAACCTCCCCACGGAGGTTCACCATAACTGGAAGTACGCCGCCTTCGGACCCGACGGCAAGCTCTACGTGCAGATTGGCGCCAACTGCAACATCTGCGAGGTCAATCCCGGCGTCCACGGACACATCCGGCGCTACAACCTGGACGGGACCGGCATGGAGATCGTCGCGCGGGGCGTCCGCAACACCGTCGGGTTCGACTGGCACCCTGTGACGGGAGAGTTGTGGTTCACCGACAACGGCCGCGACTGGATCGGCAACGACGGTCCCCAGGATGAGCTCAATCGCGTTGCCCGCGGAGAGGAGGGCGCCTTCTACGGCTTCCCTTACTGCCATGCTAACGGGATCCCCGATCCCGACATCAAGAGGCCACAGCCCTGTGCCGGGGTCGTGTTGCCGGCTGCTCTCACCGGCCCGCACTCCGCCGGTCTCGGTATCAGGTTCTATACGGGAAGCATGTTTCCTCCGAACTATCGCAACGTCGCGTTTATTGCGCGCCACGGCTCATGGAATCGTGAGCAGAAATTCGGCTTTGACGTCGTGGTGGCAAGGATCAACGGCGGCCAGGCGACGATCGAGCCGTTCGTCACCGGCCTGCTGGACCCACGCACCAACACTTTCTTTGGACGGCCCAGCTACGTGCTGCCGCTCGAGGACGGTTCTCTCCTGGTGTCGGACGAGATGAACGGCGCGATCTATCGGATCACTTACAGCACAGGCGGCGCGGGCCGTTAGTCTGTCGGGTCTGCCCGTGATCAAGTCGGGGGCTGCGGTTGTCGTGATGACGACAGCGCTGGCGATGATTCCAAGTCCGACGTTCAGTCAGGTTCGCTCGGCGGCGGCACTGGTGGCGACGTGTGCAGCCTGCCACGGCGAGGACGGCAATTCACGGCTCGAGAACGTTCCCTCCTTGGCCGGGCAGCCGGAGTTCTTCCTGCTCAATCAACTGGTGCTGATGCGCGACGGCGTGCGTACGATTCCGGTGATGGCAGCACTCGTCCGTGACCTGACCGACGCGGACATTCAGGCAATCGCCAGCCACTTCTCCGCACGCGATCCGCGGGCGAGCGATGAGCCGATCGACACAGCCCTCTCGAAGCGCGGCCGTGAGCTCGCCGTGACATTGCGATGCGGCTCATGCCATCTCCCTAACCTCGAAGGCCGACAGCAGATCCCGCGCCTGGCGAAACAGCGCATCGACTATCTCACCCGCGCGTTGAAGGACTACCGCGACGGAACCCGGGCAGGCGCCGACACGTTGATGAACAACGCCGTAGCAGGGCTCTCGGATACAGATCTCAGCGCCCTCGCCCACTACGCAACGTCGCCGGAGCCCTGATCCTTCTCCGACAACGATGGTGCCAGTCCGGCTGAAGCCGGAATCCATATGTCACCGGCCTCGCCAATCCGTACGTCACCAGCGTCGCCATCCGAGTCACCAAGCGTCGCCAATCCGTACGTCACCGGTGGCCCAACCCAGTGGATCGTGTCCGGCTTTAGCCGGACCCGGCGGCGGAGTCACGCACGCAGCTTCGAGTGGTAGTGGTCCCAGGTCTTTTGGAAGAGGCTCGGCGTCCAGAGTTTCTCGCGACACGCCTGTTGCTCTGCCTCGCTGAACACGTACGGATCGCCGATCTGCATCGCCATGTACTGCCGATAGGCGTTCTCCTCGACATACGCGGAGAGCGCGAAACACTCGACGATCGTCGCGCCGACAATGACAACGCCATGTGCCTTGAGCAGGACGGCCGGGCCTGGACCGAGCGCGGCGACGAGCTTTTCCCCCATCGGCTTGGTGTTCACCGACAGGGGCGAATCCAGCAGTGGAATGTCGCCGAGCAACACACCCTGCGCGTACACGGCCTTGTACTTCTCCCCCACCATCGTCAAGAACGTGGACCACTGCGGATGGGTGTGCATCACCGCACGAACGTCCGGTCGCGCGCGATACACCTCGGAGTGAATGTGGAACTCGAGAGGCGGCTTCGCAGTGCCCTCGACGAGTCGGCCGTCGAGAATCGACCGTGACGATATCGTCCACGGTCAGCGTGCCGCGTACCGAGGCCCCTGAGTTGATGTAGAACGAGCTGGCGTCGCGCCGGGCGCTGCAGTGACCATTGTGGTCGATGAATCCCGCGCGCTCGAGCATGCGAATCGCGTCGACGAGCTGCTGTTTCATTGCGAGACCCGCGTCTTCCAGAACTCCCACGAGCGACCGACGGTCGCAAGGTTGATTTCATCCGCCAGGCGTCCCTCCTCGACGTCGAGGGCCGCGATCGGTCCGCCAAGCGTCACAGCCTGCAGCTGCACGCGGGCGCTGATCTCCGTGAAGATTGCGCGGAAGACCGCCGCCTGCAGACTCGGTCCAACCGCGACGAAGCCATGTGCCCTAAGAAGAAGAACAGCCTTGTCGCCGAGCGCCTCGGCGAGAGCGGCTCCCCTTTCGGGGCTCTTGATGACGATGTCGGTTGAGCCGAATGTGGCACGGATGTCGAACACCGGCACACCGGCCGCGAGGAACGCGGCGTTGTGATACGTCGCGAGCATCGGCGAACCGACGAGGCCAAACGGGACGACCGACGGCGTGTGCCCGTGTGCAACGGCCATGACGTCCGGTCGCCTCCGGTAAATCCCGCCATGGATATGGCGTTCGATGAATGGCACGCGCCCACGGGCATCGCACGGCTCGCATTCGAGCGTGAACTCCATGATGTCGTCGGCGGTCACGAGCGCCGGCGCCAACGACCGGGACATGTAGAAGCGATCGGGCCGACGAGGATCCCGCATCGACACGTGACCCGCGGCGTCGAATACACCCTGGTCGGAGAGAATACGGCTCGCCGTGGCAAGGTCTTCGACCAGTGCTACTTCCACGGCATCACGGACACGTGAATGGCGCCCGGCGCGCCGACGCCGCCGACCGACTTGATGGCATAGTCCACCTCGGCGAGCCCGAAGCGATGTGTCGTCATCAGCTCCAAGGGGAATCGGCGTGCCGCCAGGTGGTGCAGCGCCAGTTCGACCGCGCGATACGAGTGACCACGCGCGCTCTTCAGCGTCATCCCTTTCCTGGTGAGCCTGCCAATCGGGAAGTCCGGAAACGTCGCGTTTCCCTCTCCCTGAACGACCATCGTCCCGCCCCGTCGCTTGGTCGCCTCGATGCCCAGCAGCGCCGGAGCCGTGCCTCCTGCACAGTCGATCACCACATCGACGCCCCGCCCGCTCGTGGCTTCGAGGATGCGCTCGAGCGGACTTTCCTGCTGGACGTCGATCACCACGTCCGCGCCGAGCGCTTTGGCCACTTCAAGCCGACGCGTGTCTTTCGATGTCCCGGTGACGATGATGCGATCGGCGCCAGCCTGCTTGGCCGCCATGACGCAACAGAGCCCCTGCTGGCCAGGGCCCTGAATCAGGACGGTCGACGCGTAGCCGACACCGGCGTCCATGATCGTCCACTGGATGCCGTTGGACATCGGCGTGGCCAGCCCGGCTTCCTCAGGCGAGAGCCCCTTCGGCACCTTGTGCAGCACAGAATTCGCCGGCAGGTAGACATAGTGCGCGAAGCCGCCCCACAGCCCCGGCGCGATGTCGAGAGAGGTGTACCCGTAGCGAATTGCCTTGGGGTCGTAGAACCACTCGGTCGCGGCGCAGTGGCGGTACTCACCCATGTGGCACCATTCGCAGTTGCCACAGGGCATGTAGTGTTCGAGGAAGACGAGATCTCCCTCTTGCATCCCCTTCTGCCGCGCGAACGTGCTGCCGACCCTCTCCAGGTACCCGACGTTCTCGTGCCCCATGATCAGCGGGGCCCCGCGTAGTGGCAGCTTGTACTGGCTGACGTCGGTGCCGCAGACACCAGCGACTTCCACTCTCAAGAGCGCCGCGTCCGAAGGCAGGTCCGGGAAGTCGAACTCGCGTAGCTCCGTTGTGGCTGGCGCCACCTTCAACGCGGCCAGCACCTTGTTCAACACCTATAGACCTCCGGAGAGAATATAGTCCGTCGTTCACACTTCTGGGTTCTCAGTGCTCGGTTCGTGTTCAGGTTCGGTTCGATGTTCCAGGTTCCAGGTTCGGAGTTCAAGGTTCGACGGCCAGTCTCAGGCTCATCTGGCGCACCGAACCTGGAACCCCGAACCCCGAACCGAACTTGAACACGAACCGAGAACGTTCAGAACCCAGAAGTGTGAACGACATGTTCACCACGTTCGCCCCCTCCCATTCTAGCGGCGCGAGACTTGGCTTGCGCTGCCGTTGGCAAGGGTCCATGATGAGCCGCATGACCGGAGGATCCGCCATGCTTTCCATTCGGATCGTCGCTATGGTCGTCGCGTTGTTGCTACCGACGTCCCTGCTCGCGCAGGGGTGGACCGAATACATCGATCGCACCGATCGCTTCAGTGTCAATTTTCCAGGCCAGCCGACCATTCGCGACACGACCTATCCACCGCAACGAGGAGCGCCGTTCAGGCGCGCGTCTTCACGGTGCAGGCCGGTCCGCCCGGTACTCCGTGACGGTCGTGAACCTCCGGCATCGTCCAACCCTCGGATGTCAAGGGTTCGGTGGCATGGGAGGCCTGGAACTTCCGCAAACGGGGCGGCGAGATCACCTACGACGCGTTCGCACAGGTAGACCGCATCGACGGGCACCAGCTCCACATCACGAACCCCGACAAGAGCCTGACCGTCGTCGGAATCTTTCAGCACGCCAGGCGTCTGTACATCCTGGAGGCCGATGTGCCTCCCGACACGCCTGGCGCCGTGCACTTTCAACAATCGCTCATCATCCTCGACGAAGACGGCAAGCGGATCCGCTACGAGCTCGACGCCGACGGAAACCGACTGTTCAGAATCACCAATCTCGACGGCATTTGTTGACGTCCGGCGAACGACTCGGTCGGTGAGAGGTATCATCAACATTCGCGCTGAGAAACCAACCCCGGGGTCGCCTCGCTCCGCAACCGCGTTGGCCTGGTTTCACGACGCACTCCAGTCCATGCCCATGAAGCCAACGGTTTCCGTGGTGGTGCCGGTATATAACGCGCTCCCGTACTTGACGGAGCTGTTGGATTCGCTCGCGGCGCAGGACATCGAGGCTGGCTCGCTCAACGTGGTTACGGTGGACGACGGTTCGACCGACGGCAGCGCGGACGCCCTGGACGACTATTGCCGCCGGCACGAACATTTCAGCGTCATCCATCAGACGAACAGCCGGAGGCCCGGTCGGCCTCGCAACGTCGGCCTCCGCGCCTCCGAATCCACATACGTTTTCTTCGCGGATGCGGACGACCGTCTCGCGCCGGAGTGCTTGCGTCGACTTGTGACCTGTGCCGAGGAGCAGGGGTCAGACGTGGTGATTCCGAAGATGGTGCCCCTGGCAGGGCGAGGGTTTCCCACCGCCGTGTACGAAAAGACGCTGCTGGATGCGGACCTCGTCACGGCATTTCGGACGCTATTTCCGCAGAAGCTCTACAGGCGCAGCCTGCTGACCGCGCACGACATCTGGTTTCCCGAAGGGATACGCCTCGACGACGGCAACTTCAACGCGCAGGTGTACGTGCATGCGAAACGTATTTCCATTCTGAGCGACTACGACTACTACTTTCTCCGCGCGCGCAAGGACGGGAGACACCTCAGCCGCACCGAGCGGGATCCGGTCAGCTACACAGCGTCCGTAGTGAAGCTGCTCGAGATCGTACGAGAACACGTGAAAGACCCCGTGATGGTCGATCAGGTGGTGCTGGATCTGTACCGGCGTAAGTGCCTGCACGAATACGACCCCCGGCGCTTCAGCCTCTACGATGCCGCGATCCAGGATGCATGGATCGCCGTCCACAAGTCCCTTGTCGAGCGGTTCATCAGCGAAGACATGGAGCGACGGCTCGAAAGCCCCTTTCGTGAACGCTCGTACTTCATCCGGCGAGGCGACCGGGCCGGCTTGCTGGAGTCGAGCCGTCATGAAACCGCTCCGGTCGTCAGCGCGACGGTCACGCGTGCGGGTTGGGCAGGTGGCGATTTGGAGGTTGCCGTGACGACGTCTGTCCGCGGCAGGCTTGGTCTCCCTCGTCAGTTGATCTGTCAACTGCTGCGCCGCGATGGCGACGGGGGTTCGGCGTTTCCGATCACTCGACAGGCCGAGGAGACGCGGGACGCCGGGCAACCTGCCCGGTACGAGGGCGTCCTCCCTCATCGCTCGATTCAGGCACTCATCGCAGGCACGTACGACGTGCACGTGGTCAGCGTGTCAGGCCAGGAACGGCTCTCCGGCAGGGCGTGCTGGGGTGAAGGCGTGGCGGTCCCGCGCGAGCGCGCCGGCCTTCGGATCCACGCCACCAGAAATGGCCAGGTGAGCGTCAAAAAGACTGTCGAAGCAGACCTCGACCTCCGTGCAGTCCTCGGCCGTGTCGCGGGCACGCTCGGATGGCGGCACTAAGCAGGCACACAACATGGCAGAACCACATCTTCAGATTTCAGACGGGCAAGGACGGCGCACGGTGAAGCTGAATCGGGACCTGTTCCTGATCGGCCGCCGCGGGACAGCCGATTTGCCGCTCAACAGCGCGGATGTCTCGCGCGAGCATGCCGAGATCGTCCGCGACGGCGACCAGTACCGATTGCGCGACCGTGGGTCCCGGTACGGAACGTTCGTCAACGGCGAGCAGGTCACCGAGCACACGCTGGCCGCAGGGGACACCATCCGTCTCGGTCGTGTTGGCAGCGTCGAGCTGGTGTTCTCGCTCGACACAGAGGCGTCCGCCCTGCGAAGCTACGTCGTCCGATGTGAGTGACCTGAGGCAAATGGCGGCCGTCCTGAGCGGGCTGCGTGCCCTGGGATCTGGTCGGGTGCTCGACGAGGTGCTGACGCTCGTCATGGACTCGGCCATCGAGGTCACCAAGGCCGAGCGCGGCTTCGTCATGCTCGCCGACCAAAAGGACACGCTCGAGTTCAAAATCGCGCGCGCGCGCGGCGGCGTCACGCTCTCCGGGAAGTCGTTTGCCACGAGCTCGAAGATTCCGAGGGAAGTGTTCTCAACGGGCGTCAGTCGCATGGTGGCCGACTTGCTCGACGGCAACATGGCGGCGGATCACGGCGGCACCATCGCGGTGGGCATCCGGCACGTGCAGTGCGTCCCCCTCCGCGTCTCGGAGCCGGGCGCGGACTCGTCAATCGCCACGACAAAGGTGATCGGAGTGCTCTATCTGGACGGCCGCGAGCGGAATACGATGACGTCTGGCTCGACAGCGGCGTCGCTCGAAGCCTTCGCGACACAGGCGGCGCTCGCCATCGAAAGTGCGCGGCTGTACGCGGAGTCGGCCGAGAAAGCCCGGAGCGACCGGGATCTGCGCATTGCCGCCGACATTCAGCGCGCGCTCCTCCCGGAACCCAGACACGATCGGACGACATGCGACCTGGCGGCCGTGTCTCTGCCGTCTCGAACGGTCGGCGGCGACTTCTTCGACTACCTGGACATCAACGAGAGCGATTTCGGCTTTGCCCTTGGGGACGTATCGGGCAAGGGAACGCCCGCCGCGCTGCTCGCGGCCGTGGTCCAAAGCAACTTTGCCGCGCAAGCTCCCGTGAGCACCGATCCCGCGGACACGATGGCGAGGATCAACAAGGCTCTGCTGAGGCGGGCGATTGACGCTCGCTTCTCGACGATGTGCTACGGCGTCGTGTCGCCGGATGGGCGCTTCAGCTACTGCAATGCCGGGCAGGAGCCCCCGCTCGTCATCCAGCGGGACGGAGTCCGATGGCTGGAGACCGGAGGGCCGGTCGTCGGGCTGCTGCCGGTGGCCACCTATGAATACGAAACCCTCTCGCTTTCACCCGGAGACATCGTCGTGATCGTCAGCGACGGCGTCACCGAGGCGCGAAGCACCGACAATGACGAGTTCGGACGCGAGCGGCTATTGGAGGCCGTTCAACGCTGTCACGGGCTGAAATCCGATGCTGTCCTGGATCTCCTGCTCTCGGCGGTCAACCGTTTCGCGGCCGGAGCGCCTCAGGCCGACGACATTACCGCCTTGGTCTTGCGATACAAGGGTCCTGAGCCGGCGGATGGCCAGGCCCACTGAACCCCGGAGTTGGGTCAAGTTGGCGAACATGAGATAGGATCGGCCGGTTGCCGTGGGCGCATCGGCAGCAGACTCTATCTGGTGCAGGATTCATCGAAGGGGGATTCATGAAGCTCGACGAGCGGGAATCAGGCGACGTCACCGTTCTTACGATCACCGGCGAAATTACGTTGAGCGCCGGCGGGGACGTTCAATTGAAGGACAAGATTCAGAGCCTGCTGCAGCAAGGACACAAGAAGATTCTGCTGGACCTGGGCGGCGTGTCGTACGTGGATAGCGCCGGCCTTGGACAACTTGTACAGGCGACGGTCACGGCCTCGAAGAACGGCGGAAAGCTCAAGCTGCTGAACTTGACCAAACGGCTGAACGATCTGCTCGTGGTGACCAAGCTCTCCACGGTGTTCGACATCGTAGAGAAGGAGAGCGATTTCTAAGCGCCGAGCTGACGAGCGCACGACGGCCTGCGCCACGACGCGCAGGCATCAGCCCACCCCACATTACGAGAGCCACCGGCGTCCGCCCCAGACGCGTCAGACGCTCCTCGTCTACCAGGAAAGGATTCCCACGTGAGCCATTACCACGATTCGGATGACCGCAAGTTACTCCGCGAGTTCAAACATCTCGCCCCCACCGAGTTCAAGGGATTCCTCGAACTCGACGCGATCGTCGGACGCGACGACGGCAAGATCCCGCGCAAGTACCGCGAGCTCATGGCGATCGCCCTGTCGTGCACGACGCAGTGTCCGTACTGCCTCGACCATCACACCAAGAAGGCCAAGGAGGCGGGTGCGACTCGAGAAGAAGTCGCCGAGTCGGTCATGATCGCGGCCGCGCTGCGCGCCGGCGCGGCGGCGACACTTGGCGGGCTCACGCTCAAACTTTTCGACCGCGAGTAGGCCTCCATACGCTGTCCGGGCGCCACGTGATGGAACTGCGACGCCCGGACAAGGCCCGGGTCGAGCGATGATCAGGCCTGAGGACGCGCCTGGTCAGGCCCCCGCTGACGAGGGCGGGCGAGCCGCTCCTTCATTCGCGCCTCGCGATCGGCACGAATCTTCTGGAGCCGCTCCTGCTGGTCCGTCGTCAGCAGTCCGTAGATCTCGCCTTGCAGGCGAGCCTGCTGCACCGCGAGATCCGCCTCGACCTCCGCCATCGCCGCCATGGCGGCCCGGACGGCCGGCTCGCTGAACGGAATGGCGTCCATCGCCTGGCGCTGGGCCTGACGCGCCGACTGCGCCCGCTCGACGAGTGTGCGCGTAGCTTCGCGATGTTGCTGCACGAGCTGTTGGGCCTGTTCGCGCTGCGCCTCTGTCAGCTCGAGCTCGCGTAGCGGCAGTCCGCCCCCGATTCCAGGCCCGCCTCCTCCCGGCCCCCGCGGTCCAGGCGCTTGCGAGAACAACTTCGCGCCGCCGGCCGCCACCAGCACGACCACCGTACTCAGCACCAGAATATGAACATGACGAACCATGATGTGACCTCCTGCTTTCTTGACGTCGTATGCGCGTCCTAGAGCTTTACGATTCCGCGTAGAGCGGAGGCCTTAGGCGACTCCGCGGAGCACGCGCACGCTGAAGCGTGCGCTCTACGGCGAAATGCAAATCGCTCTGCTTTCATGTGGTGATTGAATCCGATCGATGTGGCCGACGTGTGGTGCGGCTGTGACATTTCATGGGCTGAGGTGAACATGCCACTGTGGCGCTTGAATGCCACTGTCATCGTTTCTTCACAGATCCGCCACCAGGGCACCATCCGAAAGGTGTGGAATAGCTCTGATGCCGCTTTACTCATCAACGGGGTACACTGACGCGCCAGCGCTACCCGTGGAGGCCGTCACACCATCTCGCCCGACCGTACTCGTCGTGGAAGACGAGGCGAACATCCGTGAGCTCGTCTGCCTGCATCTCGACCTCGAGAACTTCGCGTACGTGCAGGCGGCGCAAGGCGACATCGCTCTAAAACTGGCCAGGGAACAACGCTTCGACCTCGTCATCCTCGACCTGATGCTGCCGGGGCTCGATGGCGTGACGGTCTGTCGCGCGATCCGGAGAGCCTCGAAGAACACCGACGTGCCGATCCTGATGCTCACGGCACGACGCGAGGAGTCGGACAAGGTGGTCGGTCTCGACGGCGGGGCCGACGACTACCTCACGAAGCCGTTCGGTGTGCGAGAACTGATGGCGCGGGTACGCGCATTGCTGCGCCGAGGCCCTGGCAAGCCGTCAGTGGGCGCTGCGGACGCCAGCCGAGCGCTCGTCTACAAGCACATCGAGTTGGATCCGGCCCGTCGGAAGGTTATCGTCAGCGGCCGGAACGTGGAGCTGACGACGAACGAGTTTCAGCTGCTCTACGTACTGCTGAGCCACGCCGGCATCGTGTTCAGCCGTGACGCGCTGCTCAACAAGGTCTGGAAGGATGAGGCGTTCGTCACGCCCAGAAGCGTTGACACACTCATCAAGCGGCTGCGGAAAAAAATCGAAGCCAACCCCGCGGAGCCCGCGGTGATACTCACCGTCTGGGGCGGCGGCTACAAGGCGGCCGATGTCTGATCTCCGCTGGTACCGCAGCCTGTACTGGCGTATCGGCCTGGGACTGTTCGCCTTTCTGGCCCTGATGCTGGCCGCCCAGGGCGCCTTGTTCCTGTGGATCACCGATCGCATCGCCGGTTCGATGCCCGCAAGCAGTCCTCAGCGCCTTGCGGAGCTGGTGTCGTCCGACATCAGCGTGGCACTCTCCGACGACCCCACCCTCGATCTGACGGAATACGTCCGCGCGCAGTACGGCCACGTATTTCAGGCGTTCGTGGTCACCATGCGGGACGGGCGTACCGTCACCAACGACGAGGACGTTCCCGAGGGCCTGCTCGACAACTTGCGCGCCGACGCCGAACGACGGTTTGAGTTCCCGCTTCGGCGATTCCCGCCGCGCGAATTCGGTCGTGGCGCAGGATTCCCCGGCCGAGGCGGCGGGCCTCGCGGAGAAGGGTTTCCGCGGCGTTCACGGTTTCCAGACGGGTCGCCCGAGTCCGCCGCCGCCGACCCGAGCGATCGCGAAGGCCCCAATCGCCCGCTGGTGCCTCGCGGCAACCTCGCACCCATCATCGTGGGCAATGCACTGGTCGGCGAAGTGGCCGTTATCGCCGGGGGACCTCCGCTTTCGCGCATCGCCCGCGAGCTCGGCCCGACGATGGGCGTCGTGGGCGGCGGCATTCTGGCGGTTGGGGTCGCGCTGATCGCGTTCGTGGTCTTCGGCCCCGTGCGCCGTCGCTTGAAGCACGTGCAAGATGCGACGGAGCGACTGGGCCAGGGCGACCTGCAGGCACGTGCACCGGAACAGGGGGGGGACGAAGTGGCGGCGGTCGCCAGCTCGTTCAATCGCATGGCGGCGGAGCTGGCCGCGCGAGCCGACGCGCTCCAGTCATCGGATCGAACCCGGCGCCAACTTCTGGCGGACGTGTCGCACGAGCTGAATACACCGCTCACGGCGATGCGCGGCTACCTCGAAACCCTCTCGATGCCCGACGTGAGTATCGACGCCGCCACGCGACAGCGGTATCTCGGCATCGTCACGGAGGAATCGTACCGGCTGGAGCGGATCGTCGGCGACCTGCTCGATCTCGCTCGACTCGAAGGCGGAGGCACGGCCATGCGCCGGACCATCGTCGACGTGCCCGCGCTTTTCGAGCGCGTTGCGAAGCGGCACGAGCGAGAGATGGCGGACCGCAACGTTCGGCTCGTTCTTAGAGGTCGCGGCCGGCGCCGGAAACGATCGCCGGCGACCCGGACCGCCTCGAACAGGCGGTGCAGAACCTCGCGGCCAACGCCCTGCGTCACACGCCGGACGGCGGTTCCGTCCACTTGTCGGCCGACGCGCGTCGACACCAGCCGTCCGCCTGCGCGTCAGCGACACGGGGCCAGGGATCGCGCCCGAGCACCTGCCGAAAATCTTCGACCGGTTCTACAAGGTCGACGTCTCGCGGAAGGCGGCCGGCGGCAGCGGTCTCGGGCTGTCGATCGCGAAGGCCATCGTGGAGCGCCACGGCGGCACGATCACCGCCAGCAACGACAACGGCGCGGTCTTCGAGATCCTCCTGCCAGCCAAACCCGTCTGACCCCACAGGCCACAGAGTCACGGAGACACAGAAAACGATCAGGACTAAAACCTGATATCTCCGTGCCTCTGTGTCTCTGTGGCCCGTACAGGTGAAGAAGCCGCTAGGGCAGCTCAATCTGGAGCCGCGTACCCACCACGAAGTAGGCTCGCTGCTCCGGAGCATTGGGAGCAGACCTGGGCTCGGAGAACCATTCGGCGCCGGCGTTCCCGAGCAAGCGGAGCCACGGCGTCACGCGCCAGGATCCGCCCAGCGTCACGGCGTGCATCCCCCGGGCGCGGACGTCAGTCGCTCGCGGTCGCACGCTGTCGGCAGTAGTCTTCGGTCCGATGTCGTCGAACGTCATGTAATCGTGGCCAAAGACGATGTCGCGCCCGCGGGCGAAGCGCCACCGCGCCGTGAGGTTTGTCCCCAGCCCAACGATCGCCGGAAGATCCTCATAGTCCAGACCTTGCTCATGGCGTTCGTCGCGGACGCGCAGCGCTTCAACGGTGAACTGCCATGCGCCAAGAGTCCATTCGACGTCTCCTCCAACCCGGTCCCGGCGCCCCTGCACATAGACGTCTTCATAGAAGCGGTAGCCGGACGGTGAGCGCCCGTTGAGTCCGTTCTCGGGACCGCTGTCGAGCGAAGAGAGCCTTCCGGCGCTCCCGTAGGCTGCGACGATGAGATTGCCGGTCGGTTCCCATTCGACACGGCCAGCCGCGGTGGCGCCTGCCCGGTCGTTTTCACCGTTGGCGTCTCCTGCGAAAAGCCCCACGTGGTAGTCGACGCGCGGGCCCAGACGGCCGAGGAGGCTCGCACCTACATCACGCGTGGCGGCCAGCGAGGTGGCGAGCGCCGCCCGCTCGAGAAAGTCCATGTTACGAGCAGACGTCTGGTACGCGCGGCTACCGGGCAGCTTGAACTGGCCCGCACGAACCCGATACGCCCCTACGCGAATCTGCGCGTATGCATCCTTGACAAGAACTCCGTCGTCGTCGAGCGGGTCGATGCTGAACTCGAACGACCACGGGCGCCAGGACCCTTCAACTCCCGCGCGAAGACGCCTGATCTCCACCGTGTCCCGATTCAAGCGTCCAGTGCCAGGGCTGACCGCCCAGTCAGGGAAGGAGCGGACATCGAGTTGCACATACCCCGTCGGCGTCAGCTCGAATTCCCCGGCCGGCTGCTGCGCAACCGCCACCGACGGCCAGAGCCCTGCGAGCAGCAGAGCGGTGGCTCGAGTCATCACCCGACCACCATGCTGTCCGGTCCATCGAGCGTAACAAGTAACGTGTCGTCTATGCCCGCCATCGCATTCATCGCCTGCACCAGGGCGACCTTGCCGCCAGGCTCTTTCAGCCTCACCTGATACGCGTGCTCCTGCGTCGCGTCGGTGGACTGGCGCACCCGTATTAGATCGAACGAGTGACAATGAACCCGCAGAGCCATGCCGATCGTCTCGGGCTCGTGAGATACCGTGGTCCTTAATGAGAGGATGGCATCGAATGTCTCCGATTTCGCGAACCAGGGACGCGACACAAGCACGGTGGCCGCGAGAAAGACCGTCGTGCCGCCGACGGCCACGGCCCACGCGTACGAACCGGCCGCCACACCGGTCGCCAGTGCCGCGAAGGCGAAGATCAGATCGCGCGGATCCTTCAAGTCGCTGCGGAACCGAATGACGGTCAGCGCCCCGACGAGCCCAATGCCGCGGGCGATGCTGTCGCCGATGGACAGCACGATCATGGCCGACACGATCCCGGCCATTGCGAGGGTCTGCGCGAACACTCGCATGTTCGGCACATCCCGGTGAAGGCTGGCGTAGACGAGCGCGACGGCCCCCGACAGCAGAAAGGCCGCAAGGAGAGCGGTCAGCGGCAGGACCGATTGAACGACGATCTCACTCATGCAACTCGACTCCAGGCTCCATGCTGACGAACCGCGTCGGCGTACTTCGAGAAGGAGACTCTATAGGGCGCCAGATGGCGAAGCAGCGTGGCCATCCAGGCGGGGGGATGCGCCGGGTACTTCAGCTCTACGATCGTCACGGCCTGGCAGCCGTGCCGGGCCGGCAGCACCAACGATCGCCATCGATCCGGCGATGCAACGAGATCGGGCCGCGACGTCGCCTGACACACGATTCGACGGTCCGCGGTCACGGCAACCTCGCCGGCGGCGCCGGCGGCGCGCAGCGCTTCGCGCAGGCAACTCACCAGCAGCGTGGGGCACGCCCCGTATGCGCGGCAACGCGCCACGAATTCGTCGCGTGCGGCGTCCGGCGCGCCGCTATTCGGTACGCGATTGCCGCCGGCTAGAAGCTCTGCGAGGGCGGCGGCCGGAAGCTCGGCACGAGACTTCCGCCGGACACGCCCGGAATTCTCCTTAACTTCCGCGAACAGGCGGTCGCCCGGTTGTTCTCCGTATCCGCGGACCCTGAGCTTGAAACGATGCCGCCGCCGCTGCCGGTACCACTGATAGAACGTGAGCTGAGGCGAATCGAGATAGAGCGATGTCACGCGTTGAAGCCCGGATACGCCGCGATCCGGGCCAAGAAAGGCACGCGACCAGTCGAGCGCCTGCGCCGCGATCGCTTCAGGCACGGCGTGTTTCACTTCGACGCGGTCCACCATGCCAAGGCTCATCGCGAGGTCGCCAGTGCCTGGCGGACTGCGACGGCACGTCCCTGCACATAGGAGACGACGGCCGAGAGTGCCTGCGTGAATTGCGCCGGTGAATCGATGAAGGTTCGTCCAGGCTGCTCGCCTTCAGGGTCGACGACGAACGGCGCGATTAGCGCGTGTTGGGCCTGCATCCGTGACGACAGGGCTCCGGACTCGAACACCGTTGCGAGGACTTCTTCGACGTGCCGTCGATACGCGGCCCGGTATACCGGGTCATCGAGCAGATAGCGGATGAGCGGCCACGACGCATCGACACGGTCGTGAAATAGATCGAGTGCCGTACCGGTTGCCGCATTTCCGCCGCCCATGTTCGCGTTGAGCGACAGGTCGTGGTCCCACGGGATCCAGAAGAGCCGGTCCCGATGGCGAGGACTGCCGTACACGTAGTAGTTGTGAGGCGAGAAGCTGCCGTAGGTATCTGTGTTGCCAACCACCGTATTGACGGCGAGCCATCTGAGAAAACCATCGACGGCGAACCGAGCCTCGAGCCGCACGCGCCAGGCCGCAGGGCTCGTCCGCGGCTCGTTCAGTACGGCGATCGCCTCCTGCACGTCGGTCCAGTCCTCGTCTTCTTCGTTGGTCTTCTTGGAGAAGTCGTCCGCTACGAATATGCGCCAGCGGGCGCCAGTACCTGCCGGCTTGTAGAGATTGCCGTCGCCGCTGCCAAAGAGCGTTGAGAGCATCGGCTCATCGGGCACTTCGACAAACGTATAGAGGCCCAGGTAGTTCATGCCGGCGCCGCGATCCAGGAACACGCGAACGAACGCGGTGCGCGCCGCCGGCACGCCGGCCTCGCGAAACAGATCGCCGACGACTTTGGCCCTGAGGTACGAGCTATCCTGCGAATTGTTCGTAAGGTTGATGTTGGGGAAACCGAAGAAGGTCTGGTCGCGGATCTCGGGATAGTCGTCCTCGAGCTCGTCGAAGTTGAGACGGAACGGCAGCTTCTCCACGCCGCTCCGCCACGAGTTCAGTAGGCTCGAGTTGCCTTTCAGGCGCAGGCCGACATGCCTGAATACGACACCGTCGAACGTGATGTTCGCCGGGACATAAACGGGGTTGCGTGGTAGGAGCTCGACGTCATCACGGCCACCCACACCCCCGACCACACCGCCTCCGCCCATTCCTGGCGCGGGAACGGGGTTGGGGTTGCCGCCCGGGAACGGGTTGAGCACGCCGGGCAGTGGCGTGCATGAGAGCCCGACGCCCATGGGTAGCTGGGTGCATCGTCCGCCGGTTGGCGGATTGCCGAACTGGCAGACACTCCCTTCGACCAGACCTGTGCATGCCGCGCTTCGAAGAGGGTCCGGTGGCAGACCTCCCTGACGACCGCCACCCTCCACGCCGGGGGCGCCAACCATCTCGGCCATGTCGGCTCTCAGACGCTCCCAGTCGGCTGATGCTATCTGGATGTCGAGCCGCTTCACGGTGTTCTCTGGGAACACCCGCGCGTAGTCGGGTGTGGCATTCCGTCCATGTGTGTCATCACGCCACCCTTGCTGGGCGGCCCCGGCAACGACAAGAACACTCGGCAAGGTCGCCGCGATGAGCGCTGCCACAAGGCGGCGCATGCCGCGACGTCGAATCGGACTGTTCATTCAAGCAAAATGAGTGTGATGAAGGACTGTGGCAGAAGTGTGGCAACCCGTAGACATTCGTAGGTCACACGCCGGCCGAGAGCCCCTCTGAGTCCCATCCAGCGCGACCGTTTCTGCGGGGGCTCATAGGTGTTTGACACGGGCTAGTCCTTGGACTATGGTTGCCGGCGCTTCAGGTCGGAGACTTGGAGGAGACATACGGCGGACGGTTTGGCCTAGTCCGCTTTCCAGTTGTACAGTAGTGTCCGCCTTCAGGCGGACCGAGAAAGGCCGGCTGAAGCCGGCCACTACGTACAAGCGCTCTAGCTGGAAGGGAGCTGACAGGTGAGCCACGCGCGCAAAGGCAGCAGCAGAACCACAGTGAAATGGATCGCCACAGGCGCCATGGCTTTGGCCGTCGTCGCGGTCGTCGCGCAACATCCCTCGACATACCTCAACGCCCAGTCGGCGGCCCCCTCGTCGGCTGTTCCCAAGCTCTCGGGCCTGTGGCATCGAAAGGGACCGCTCAATGGGAAGCCCAATCAACAGGCGGTGCCGACGAACAGGGCGGCTGGGTTCGACAAGGCGTTCGACGATGCGCTGAACCCCACGTACGACTGCAGCGCCACGCCCATACCTGGGCTCATCAACGACAACTACGACTTTGGGATTACGCAGCAAGCGGACCGCGTGATCATTCGTTACGAGAAGATGGACATCGTTCGGACCATCTGGCTGGAGGGACACGGTCATCCACAACCAGAGAAGAACGACTACACCAATCAGGGGCACTCGTTCGGCCGGTACGAGGGAGACCGCCTGGTGGTCCAGACCACCAAGTTCGCGTTCGATCCCAGAGGCTTCTCTGCCAACCGCTGGATTCCAGGGTCCACGATGAAGAAGATGACCGAGCGGGTACTGGCGCGAGGGTGACACCTTGAAGCTGGATTCGGTGTCGGAGGATCCGCTCACGTTGAAACAGCCGTACCACTACGGCTGGGAGTGGACGGTTCGGACCGAAGAGCTGACGCCGTACGACTGCGACCCCGAAGACTCCAGGTGGGGGGCGCAATGGCACAAGTCGAAGTATCCAGCTGACAAATAGGGGTCAGTCATTGCGGGGGCTAAACAGATGAGACGCTCACTACGAACCCTGTCGGCGGCGCGAGTCGCCGTGGCCATCCTCGTGGTGGCGCTCGGATGGGCTGCGGAGGCACTCGCGCACCATTCCACGTCGTACTACTCCAAGGAACAGAAGGATTTCGTCAAGATCCAGGGCAAGGTCGTCCGGTGGGAGTTCAGGAGCCCCCACAGTCAGATCTATCTCGAAACAACGGACAAGGACGGCAAGGTCGTCGTGTGGCGATTCGAGAGCACGCCGTCTGCATGGCTCATCCGCGAGGGGTTCAAAGAGGAGTCTCTCAGCGTTGGCGATATCGTGACCATCGAAGGGTTCCCGATCCCCGGCCAGCCCTTTGCCTGGCTCGGCAAGGTGACCAAGGCTGACGGAACGAGATTGCTGCCGCAGCGATCGTCCGCGACACCGGACTGGTGGCAGCCCTGAGGACGCAGGCGCCAATGAGGACTTCAGGAGGTTTTCGCATGCGGACGACATTCGGACTGCTCGTGGGCGGTTTCGGCCTCTGCTGCCTGGCGGAGGTCGTCGTTGCCCATCACTCGTTTGGCGTGGAATACGACATCAACAAACCGATCAAGGTCTCCGGCACGGTGACGAAGCTCGAATGGACGAATCCCCACGCCCACCTCTACGTGGACGTCGTCGATCAGAAGGGGACGAAGGTGAGCTGGAACTTCGAGATGGCGAGCCCGAACATCCTCGAGCGGAACGGCTGGACCAGGAGGGCCGTCAAGGCGATGGACACCGTGGTCGTCGAGGGCTATGCGGGCCGGGTGGATGCGAGCCGCGGGATCGCGAATTCGATCAAGTTCGAGGACGGTCGCGCTCTCTTCGCGGGTGCGCCCGATCAGCAGAACAAGTAGCGCGTCTGCTAACAAGGCGGGTCCGCTACGCGGAACCCGCCCTACTCAAGCGGGTACGTAGGCCGGGTGCGGCGCAGCCGACCCGGCGGAAGTAACACCGAGTCCGCAGGCCGGGATCCGGCGAAACCGACCCGGCGGGAGCAAGCAAAGTGAAGAGACTGCTGGTCGGGATAATCGCCGCGTTGACGCTGACGTTGCTGGCGCAATCCAGAAACGCCGCACAGGATGTGCCGTTCCGCGCCGGAGGAACCACACCGCTCGCGACCAACGCCAACGCACCCGCACCGCGGATGGCCGACGGCTCAATCGATCTCTGGGGCACGTGGGTCGGCGGCGGTCCTATCGACGACATCGAGCGAGACGGCGGGATGAAGCCCGGCGAGCTGGACAAGATCATGCTGCCGTGGGCCATCACGCTCAGGAACTCGCGGAAGGATCCCGAGGACCCGCACAACTTCTGCCTGCCCATGGGTGTGCCACGACAGGCCGGCGCGTTTCCCTGGCGGTTCGTGCAGTATCCGACGCACAAGGCCGCGACGCACATGTTCATCCTCTGGGAAGGCTTCCGCAACTATCGGCAGATTTTCATGGACGGCCGCAAGCACACCGAGGATCCCACGCCAACCTGGTTCGGCGAGTCGATCGGACGCTGGGAAGGCGACACCCTGGTGATCGACTCGATCGGATTCAACGACAAGTGGTGGTGGGATCGCCGCGGCACGCCGCACACCGAGCAGCTCCACATCATCGAGCGGTGGACGCGCGTCACGTTCGGCACCCTGAACAACGAGGTCACCATCGACGATCCAGGGGCGTTCAGCAAACCGTTCACGCTGCGCTTCAGCGCGAAGCACAGCGCCCCTGGCGACGAGCTGAAGGAATACATCTGCGAGGAGAACAACCAGTTCGGCCTTGCCGGCGGCCATCCCAATCCATATAGGGCTGAGCCGAAGTAGCAAGTCACTGAAGCACGTCGAGCGATTCCACCCGGGGTGCTCTTGCGTAGGGACGACAGGAAAATCAGATAAGTCCGGCAACTCGGCCGGCGACCCACTCGTGCACATTGCGAAGGAGGGAGACCAGTCATGCCCGCTCTGCGCGTTGTTTGCATCTTCACCATGTTTCTGGTGCTTTCGAGTGGCACCCTCTGGGCCCAGGCAACGGCCGAACTCTCCGGTCGGGTCACCGATGAGAGTGGCGCGATTCTCCCGGGAGTCACCGTCACTGCCGCTCAGACTGACACAGGGTTCACGCGAACGGTCGTGACCGATGAGCGCCGGCAGTTGGGTGATGCCGAACCTGCCGACCGGTCCGTACCGGCTGGAAGTCTCGCTGCAGGGGTTCCGCACCTACGTCCAGACGGGCATCGTGCTGCAGGTCGACGCGAAGGCCCACCATCAACGCGGCGCTCGGCGTGGGCAACATCGAGGAGACGGTGTCGGTTGAGGCCGCCTCACCGATCGTGGACGTTCGAAGCGCCGGCATCAGCAGCGGTGGTCGAACTGGAGCGAGGTCCTCCAGATGCCCCTCGAGGGGCGCCAGGTCACCGGTCTCATCATCGGCGCGGGCGCGGCCGTGGAGACCGGACGCCCGAACAGCCGGAACTTCCAGGGCGGCGTGAACATCTCGGTCGCCGGCGGCCTGCAGTTCGGCGTGGCCTACACGCTCGACGGCGCCGTTCACAACGATCCGCAGAACTCCGCCAGCCTGCCGCTGCCGTTTCCGGACGCGCTACAGGAATTCCGCGTGGCCACGAGCGGCCTTGCCGCGCAGAGCGGCATGCGGTCGGCGCGCCTCGGTGGACGCGGTGACGAAGTCGGGCACGAACACCTTTCACGGCAACGCGTTCGAGTTCCTTCGTGACAAGAGTCTCAACGCCACGAGCCCCTTTGCGGCGATCGGCCCTGACGGCAAGCGGTTCGACGATGGCCTGAGGCGAGACCAGTTTGGCGGCACGGTGGGGGGGCCGATCGTCCGCGACCGGATGTTCTTCTTCGCCGCGTATCAGGGCACCAGGACCCGTCAGACGCCCCCGGACCTCATCGCCTTCGTCCCCACGGCGGCAATGCTGGCAGGCGACTTCACGACGTACGCCTCTCCGGCGTGCCAGGGTGGTCGCCAGGTAACGCTCGGCGCAGGGTTCGTCGGCAATCGCATCGACCCCGCGCGGTTCAGTCCGGCCGCGGTCAAGATGGCAGGCTTTCTGCCGAAGACGACCGATCCCTGCGGCCAGATCACCTACAGCCAGCCCGACGATCGCGACGAGGGACAGTACGTCGGCCGCGTCGACTATCAACTGAGTGCCAATCATTCGCTCTTCGGCCGGTACATGGCGTCGCGCGACAAGAAACCGTCGGCGTACGGCACGACGGGCAACGTCCTGACGACGGTGAATCCGTCCATCGACAACCTGGCGCAGTCGCTCGACGCTCGGCGATACGACAGGTCTTCGGCAACAACATGGTCAATGCCCTCCGGTTTGCGTTCAACCGCACCGCCGTCAACCGGGATAACGACCCGTACTTCGATCCGCCGTCTCTCGGCATCAAGGCCTCCACCTACGTGCCAGGCTCGATGATCGTGGTCGTGACCGGCGGGTTCAGCGTCGCGGCGGCTACGGCGACCAGGGGGATCGCGGACAACAACTCCTTCCAGGTCAGCGACGACCTGACGCTGGTGCGCGGCAACCACCAGATCGCGCTGGGGGGGACCCTCGCTCATTTCCGGGTCTCGTTCAGGACGTGGGCGCGCGGCGGCGGACAGTGGAACTTCACCGGCCAGTTGTCGGGATTGGGGCTGGCGGACATGATGCTCGGCCGCGTCGCCACGGTCGATCAATCGGGGCTCTCCGGCGTGGATTACTACCAGTGGTACCAGGGGGTGTACGCCCAGGACACGTGGAGGGCCTCGAGCCGCGTCACGATCAATGCGGGCCTCCGGTGGGAGCCGTTCTTCAGCCAGAACCTCACCCGGGGCGCCAATACGATCTTCGACCGCGACCTGTTCAGGCAGAACGTCACGAGCGGAGAGTTCTTCAATGCGCCGGCCGGCCTCATCTACCCAGGCGACCCAGGGTTTCCACGCCGGCACGTCGGGCTTGAACAAGAAGTGGACGAACTTCTCCCCGCGCGCGGGCGTGGCCTGGGACGTGCGCGGCGACGGCCGTACTCGCGGTCCGATCGTCGTACGCGCTCATGTACGACTATCCGGGTGGCGAGTACTTCAACAACCTCGCAGCGGCGCCGCCGTACGGCAACCGCACGCTGGTCAGCGATCCTGGCGGGCTTGTTCGACGACCCGTATCGGGATGTCGGCGGGAATCCGCATCCGATCGAAACGTGGCCCCAATACCATATACCCGGCGGGCGGGACGTTCTCCTCGATGGATCCCGACATCAATGCGCCGCGCGTGCAGTCGTGGAATGTCAGCGTTGACAGCAGATCGGCGCGAACTGGGGAGCGTCGGTCAGCTATCTCGGCAGCTATTCGGACCGCCTGTGGGGGCTGGTCGCGCTCAATCCTGGCGTGTATCTGGGGCTCGGCGCCTGCACGATCCAGGGCGTGGCGTATCCCGTCTGCACGACGAACGGCAATCTGAACCAGCGGCGCGTCCTGTCGGTGTCGGGCGAGAACCCGGCGTCGGCGCGGCTCGATCAGCAATCTCGACAGCCATGCCGCCGTGGGCTCGCAGAACTATCGCGGCTTGAAGCTGTCGATGCAGCGCCGCTCGGTCAGCGGCGTGAGCATCAACGCCAACTACACCCTGTCGCGCTGCTTACGGCCTCGAGATGGTGCCAAACGCGCAGTTCGGGATCGGATACGTCGATCCCGCCGAACCCGAATTACGACCGCGGCCACTGCGAGGGGGACCGGACTCACCTGGCCAACGGCTCGGTCGGGTACTCTGACGCCGGCTGTCGACAGACGCGTGTCTGGGCGCGCTCGCATCCAACTGGCGGCTGTCGGGCATCGTCAACGTGCGATCGGGGAGCCGGCTGTGGGTGATCAGCGGCCGGTTGACCGCGCGTTCAACGGCCAGGCCAATCAGCGGCCCGACCAGATTTCCGACGACGTCTACGGCGCCAAGACGCTGGAGAGCTACCTGAATCGCGCGGCCTTCGCACAGCCGGCCAACGGGGACGTTCGGCACGCACGAGCGCAACAGCCTCACCGGGCCGGGATTCTGGAAGATCGACCTCGCAGTGTCGAGGCTCGTGCCGATAGCGTCGACGCAGAACCTCGAGCTCCGCCTGGAGGTGTTCAACCTGCTCAACAACTTCAACTGGGGCAATCCCAATCTGAACTTCAGCGCGGGCACCTTCGGCCGAATCACGACGACGGCCGGCGACCCGCGCATCATTCAGCTTGGCATCAAGTATGGTTTCTAGACGTCGGACCCTCTTGCGATGAACAGCACGAGTAGACGACTCGGGTCTGCAGTCATCGTGCTGCTCCTCGTTGCCGCCGCCGATCTCTCGGCGCAGGATCTGGTGATCACCAACGCCAGAGTCATTGTCGGGAATGGCGACGTGATCGACGCTGGTTCCGTTGTCGTACGCGGTGGGCGGATCGTCTCGGTCGCTCGAGGGCCTGCGGATGGCCAGCGTGCCCCGGCCATCGATGCCAAGGGCATGACCGTCATGCCAGGGTTCATCGATGCCCACCGCCACATCATGACCGGAGACGACGACCGGTGGTTCAAGGAGCAGGCCGGCGTACGTATGCAGGAATTTCTCGAGGCCGGCTACACGACGCTGATGTCGGGGGGCGGACCCGTGCCCGGGATCGTCCATCTCCAGCAGCGTGTCGACAAGGGCGACCTCAAGGGACCTCGCATCGTCACGTCCGGCCGTGCCGACACCAACCTCAAGACTGCCGATGAGGCCCGCGCCCAGGTGCGGATGCTAGCCAAGGCGGGGGTCGAGATCATCAAGGCTCGCATCGATGACGAAGCGGAGCCACGACAACTGGACATGCTTGCGGTCATCACGGACGAGGCGCGTAAGCATCAACTCGATGTGATGGTGCATGCGGCGACCGTTCCGGCGATGCTCGGGGCGGTCAAAGCCGGCGCGACAAAGCTCGTGCACACGCCGCACGCGTCGTGGTTGAGCGAGTCGGATGCCCGCATCGTTGCCAATGCGGGAATCGAGACGTTGTCCACCATCGGGTTCGGCGTCCCCGTGTTCGGGGTGTTCAACACGACAAACACACCCACGTTTCGCGACGGGAAGCCGTGGCCGCAGGGGATCGGTGACGATGGCGGTGGCGGCAGGGGACGCGAAGCCGGCGAGAAAGCCGTGAACGCTCGTACACTCTGGGATGCGGGTGTGACTTACGGGTTCGGCACCGACACCGGATACCACCCGCAGGCAGGGCTCGCGCATGAACTACGGGCCCTCAACCTGATGTTTTCGATGCAGGACATCATCAAGCTCATGGGGCCCAACACCGCCGCCTTCATCGACAAGGGGAAGGACCTTGGGACGCTAGAGGCCGGCAAACTGGCCGACATGGTCATCCTTGCCGGTAATCCGCTCGACGGTTATTGGAACCTGTTGAACCCCAAGGTCGTGGTCAAAGGCGGCGTCATCGTCGTCGATAAGCGCTAGAGGTTCCCGCACTTGAACGAGGACGCTATGAAGAAACTGCTCGCGCTGTTCCTCATGCTCGCTGGAATCGCGATGTTCGCGCCGCCGCTCTCCGCGCATCACGGGAGAGGACAGTCGTTCGACATGAAGAACCGCGTCACGTTGAAGGGCACGGTGTCGCAGGTGAAGTGGCAGAACCCGCACGTGTTGATCTTCATCGATGTCAAAGATGACAGCGGCAAGGTTGTCACCTGGGCTTTCGAGAACAGCAACGTGCATACGCTGGCCACCCAGGGCTACAACAGGAACACGTTGAAAGTCGGCCAGGAGGTCACAGCGATCGTCAATCCCGCCGCCAACGGCACCCCTGTGGGAATCGTGGTGAAGGTCATCCTCGCCGATGGCAAGGAGATCATGTCTCGCGAGCGGGGCAATCCGGTCGATTGAGGAATCCAATGGTTAAGGGTGCGACAACCTCACTGCTGGCGCTGACCCTTCTCGTCGGGTGTGCATGGTCCGCCGTCGGGCAAGCCAAGTTCGATCCGCGGGACCTCTCCGGGGTCTGGACGATCAAGGGGCATCGCAGTATCAGCGCGGACGTGCCGCCGATGACACCCGAAGGCGAAGCCAGGTTGCAAGCGAACAAGCCGACCCGGGGACGTTTTCTGGGCGAACCGCTGAATGGCCAGCATCCCGGCTTCGTGAGAGCTGTTCCAGTACCTGCCGAGGGAAACGACCCCGTTCACAGATGTAATCCGAACGGTTTCCCGCGACTGCTGCTCGATCCGGAACCCGTTGAGTTCGTCCAGACCCAGGGGCGCTTGCTTCAGCTGTTTCAGTGGGAGCGCACCATCCGCGAACTCTGGATGGACGGACGAGCGGTGCCGGCCGGCGAAAACCTCGAGAACCTGGGGCCGGCGTGGTACGGCCACACGGCGGGGGCATGGGAGGGAAACACCCTCGTCCTGAATACCGTCGGCCTCGACGACAGAGCGTGGATCGATATTTTCGGCTTTCCAAAGAGTTCGGATGCGCGGATTGAAGAGCGCTACACGCGAACCGGCCCGGACACCATCGAGCTTCGCATGACGATGTACGACCCAAAGTTTTACAAGTCGCCCTGGGTATCCGACGTGAAGACCTTCACGCGGGTGAAGCGCGAAGCGACGACCTTTTTCGGGTGGTACGGGTTGTTTTCAGGAATCACCGAAGGCGTGTGCGCGCCGATGAACGAGGTGGATTCCTACAACGCCATCGTCCGCGATCCTGCCAGCAAGGGCGTCGGCAAGTAACCGTCACGATCATCTCGATGTAGCGCGCAGGCTTCAGCCTGCGCGTTGAATTGACACGCGGGGGCTGAAGCCTCCGCGCTACACACCTCTGAAACGCTAGAAGTTGAACTCGCCGCCCATCTTGAGCATGCGTCCGCCCATCACCTGCACGACGTTGCCCCATGCCGGGCCGTACCGCAAGGTCTGGTTGAGGACGGCGTTCTCGTTGAACGCGTTGTAAAGGTCCAGGTTCGCGTTGAACCGTGTCTTGCCAACCGTGAATCGTTTGGACAGGCGAAGATCCACCTGCTGGAGTCGCGGCTCGAATACCGTGTTCGGCGGAACGAGATCGATCACGACGTTGTTGCGACCCACCAGATTGCGGCCGAGCGACGGGCTGATCTCGGCGTTGGTCGCCAGGTACGTGGTGTTGATCGGCATGCCCGGGATGTTCTGGTAGATCGCGCTCGTCTGAAGACTCCACGGCAGTGGGTACACGACCATGAACTTCAATTGCGTCGCCGCAGCCCACGGTCGGCTGACCCTGCAATAGCCCGGTGTCGTGCCTCCGATCGTCAGGCCGAAACCGGTCTCGGCGTCCTGGGGCTGATCCACCACCGCGCAGGCTTCTTCCACCGTGCGGCCCATGCTGACGCCACCCTGGAACATGCCACCCTGACCGAATCTGGTGTTGAGGCCGACATCGACGCCGTTGTAGACCTCGGATCGCTTCCCGTAGTGGGAGGCCAGCGTCGTCAGGTTGTTGACCTGACCGAACTTCTCCGGCTTGATGTCATAGAGACCGCAGATGGGCTGCCCGCTGATCTCCGACGGCAGCCGGCTGTCGGTTGGCGCCGTGATGCAGAAGTGGTCGTAGTCGGCCGGCGTGACGGCGAGGTTGTCGGTGACCTGGAAATTACCGTACCACGTGCGGTAGTAGCCCACATTGAGCGCCATGTTCGGCCGCAGCTCGTGCTGAAGCGCAACTGACGCCTGCCAGTTGTATCCCTCCTTGTTGAATCCGGTCCGAGCATCGGGCGCCACACCGCCGCTCGGCGGCTTGACCTCACCGAACGTGAGATCGGAGAAGGGGCCGCACTCGCCGTTGGCAGCCGACGTCGCAAGCGAGCAATCAGGCACGAAGTCCCGGTCGGCGTCGTTCCACGTGCGGGTCACGCTCTGCGCCGTGGTCAGCAGGGGATTGCCGACAGGACCGACATTGCGGGGAGTGAACCTGCCGAGCGACGCCTTGATCGCCGTCCGGCCGGTGCCGTAGACATCGTACGCCGCGCCGACCCGTGGGCTCAGATTGCTGAAGTTGGGAGAATCCTTGACCGGATCGGTATGACGGGCGGGAACGAAATAACCCGCCGGCAGATCCTGCTCGGGGATCGATCCGTTGAAGTTGTTGAAACGCACGCCGAGGTTCAGCGTCAGCTTCCGGACGGTCCACTGATCCTGGGCAAACGCCGAGATGTCGGTCGAGTCCTCCCATAACCCGAACGGAACCGCCCACAACGTGATCGACTGCGGCACCATGTTGCGGACCGTGTATCCTCTGGCGCCGTTGATCTGATTCAGATCGGTGTACCGATTCGGCAGCCGGCCGAGGAGGTACTGGCTTCGCTCGAAGCCCGCCTTCAGGCTGTGCGCCCCCGTGATATAGGCGGTCGTGAAACGCTGGAAGTAGAACTCGCGCTTCAGCGTCGTGTAGTTGCCGCCTGCCGTGTTGATCGACACAGCACGAGACCCCCACCGATAATTGTTATTCAGCTCCGTGACCTGGATGACATTCGACGCGACCCCAGGTTCCCGCTTCGTCGTGTTGTGAAACGCCTGCATCGACACCGAACCCTCGAATAGCAGACGGCTGGTCGCCGGATACGTCCAGCTGACGCTCGGGAACGTGTTGGGGTTGTAGTGGTGCTCCCCCGTCGCTTCAGGCGCGGCCAGGACTCCGCCCTGCGGGGCCAGCAGGAACATGAAACAGCTGCAATTGTCGTTGACGGTCGCCGCCGCGACGAACTTGTGTTTCGACGTCGCCTGCCACGTCAGGCGCATGCTGTGATCCTTGTACCAGTCGTCCGTGTACGCCGGCCGGTCCAAGTCGGCCTCGTACGCGAAGACGTCCCACATCGGGTCCGTGCTGATGTCCACGCCCTGGAGCTTGTTGTAGTAGTTCCCCTGCTGATACTGGCCGACGCTCGACTGCCGGTGGGCGTAAAAGAACCACAACTTGTCACGCTTGATCGGTCCGCCCAGGCCTCCACCGGTGTCGATCAATCTCTTCAAGCCAGGCGCCGCGGTCAGATTCCTGGCGCGCAGGTCATCGGTGATGTTCTCGGCCTGGAGGTTCGGATGTGAGAACGCGCCACTGACGTTGCCCGAAAAAGTGTTGCCACCGTCCCTCGGCACGACCTTGACCTGGACACCGCCGGTCTGGGCTTCAGCCGACATGCCACTCGTCTCGATGCTGACCTCCTGGAACGTCTGGTTGTTCAAGCTGAAGACGCCCCCGGTTTGAACCTTGGTATTGACACCGTCCTGCACGTAGGAAATGTCGGCCGCCCGCTGGCCGTGAACGCCGAACTGCCCGCGCTCGCCCGCGACGCCACCCACGTCGTGAAGCGTCGAGGTCTCCAGCGTGGCCCCCGCGATGAGCGTGGCGTACTGACCCATGCGTCCCGTGGTCGGGATCGCCGTGAGCGTGTCCCGATCGACGGTGACCTGGGAGCGGATATTGCGGATGTCCACCACCGGCGCCTCGCCGGTGATCGTGATCGTCTCTTCGACCCCCCCGAGGGCCATGTCGGCATTCACCGTTGCTGTGAACCCGGCGGTCAGTTCCACACCTTCCCGCCTGAGCGTACTGAAGCCTGGGAGCGTGAAGACCACGGTGTAGCTGCCGGGCCGCAGGTCGACGAAGTTATAGAGGCCCCCGCCGTCGGTCACGACGGTGCGAGTGCCTTCGATAAGGGCGGGGCTGGAAGCCTCCACGGTGACACCTGGGAGCGCTCCGCCCGAGACATCGCGCACCGCGCCCGCGATGCCGGACTGCTGCGCCCACGCCTGAGCCGGAAGAAGCAGCAGGCACAAGGCGATGGCGAAACCGACGACACTGTGCCTTTGCGCGTTCATCAATTACCCCTCCTAGCCTGCAAAGCCATCTCGGCCGGACAGGTCGGTCGGAGACTATGTTGGGCCTCGCGAATTGTCAACGTGTCAAGCCCCCACGGTTGTAAGTCCGATCGCATCGCTGTATATATAGGGCGGCCGTGAGGGCTGGCGACGGAAACGGCTCGTTCCTAGAGGAAGGCGCATCATGACCCGCGAAGGACTTCAGATTCCGAAACAGACATGGACGGTTGGACAGGCCCTGGTCGTGGCGGGCGTCACACTGCTCATGTCGGTGGCGCCAGTGCTCGCGCATCATTCCTTCGCCACCCAGTACGACATCAACAAACCGGTCGAGATGAAGGGCGCGATCACCAAGGTCGAGTGGACGAATCCACACGCGCGTTTCTACATCGATGTCCGAGACGAGAAGGGCGAGGTCACGAACTGGAATTTCGAGATGGCCAGCCCGAACGTCCTCGTCCGCAACGGTTGGAAGCCGAACACCCTCAAGATTGGCGATCAGGTGACGGTCGGAGGCTACCTGGCCAGGACTGCGCCGCGCATGGCGATTGCCGGCGCTATCACCGATGCGAATGGCCGCCCGCTCTTTGCGTCCACGCAGGCTGACCTGGGTAAGTAACGCCGTAGGAAGGAGACTGGCCGTGCGAATCGGTTCTGTCACGCTCGGGATCGCCTCTGTCGTACTCGTCGTCGCCGCGCTCGAAGCGCAGATCTCCATTCCGACGACCCTCCCTCCGGCGACGCGGGCCGGCGGCAATATCACCACCAAGCCGCCCGTAGGCCCGCTTCCCCGTCACGCCAACGGACGACCCGATTTGACGGGCCTGTGGCTCCGCCGCGGAGGGACCGGCAACATCTCGCAAGGCTTGCCGAAGGGCGAGACCATGCCGCTGCTGCCCGAGACGCTGAAGCGCATGCAGGCGCTTCAGGCGAAAGAGGATCCGCAGACCAACTGCCTGCCGCTGGCGACGCCGCGGGGGAACCCGTATCCGTTTCGTCTCGTGGAAACCCCGGCGCATCTCTTCATCATCAACGAATCGATGCACGGCTTTCGGCAGGTCTTCATGGATGGCCGGAAGCATCCACCCGCCGACGAGCTGATCCCGTCGTGGCATGGACATTCGATCGGGTGGTGGGAAAAGGACACGCTGGTGATCGACACCGTCGGGTTCAACGACCTGACGTGGTTCGACAATTACGGCCACCTTCACAGCGACAAGCTGCACGTGATCGAACGCTTCACACGCAAGGATCTGGGCAACCTCGATATGGAGTTCACCATCGATGATCCGGGCGCGTACTCCCGCACGTTCAAGTTGAACTTCACGGCGCAGCTGATGCAAGACCAGGAACTGATGGAGTACATGTGCGAGGAGAACAACCAGGACGCCGACCACATCGAGGGTCTGGCGGCGCCGGGCCTCGAGGCACTCAAAGCAAAACCCGGCAACTGACACCCCCTCCCACACCCGGAGGCCACGTGCTGAAACGTACGCGATCGCTCGTCGGCGCTCTCGCTGCCGTCGGTGTTGTGGCCGTGGTATCGGCCGCACAGAACCCGCCTGCACCGGTCGGGCCTCCCGTCAATCCCAACCTCCGCCACTCCACCTACGCGCCGGTTGACGGCAAAGGAGGACAGGAGGTCAGCGGCGCGTACGAAGTAGCCAAAGGCTGGCCCCAGCCGGTCATCGAGGGCTGGACCATCAACGCCGAGGGGATCTACGTCGAGTCGCCGGATCGGATCATCGCGGTGGGCCGGGGCACTCGAAAGTTCCCGTGGACCGCTTTCTGGGGGCCGGGCGCGTTTCGCTCACTGGGCCAGGCGATCGCTCCCGAAGACCAGAAGCGCGGATCGATGATCGTGGTCTACGACCGCAGCGGAAAAGTGACCGAGTCGTGGGACCAGTGGCAATCGATCCTGCCCGACGTGCAGCAGGTGCAGGCGAATCCGTACGACCCTGAACGTCATCTCTGGATCGCCACCGGACAAGGCGTGGTGCAGCTGACGCGCGACGGAAAACGACACGTGAATACGCTTGACGCGATGGACGTTCCCCAGCCTCGCTTCGTTGTCGAGCACTTCGCCTGGGCCGCGAATGGTGATCTGTACACCTCGGGCGGCTATCAGGTCGTGAAGTTTTCGAAGGACGGGAAATACATCTCCGCCTTCGGGAAACCCGGCAGTGCGCCCGGCGAGTTCGGCGTCTACGGACAGGGATTGGCGGGAGCGGGCATTCATGGAATCGTGATCGACTCCAACAGAAACCGCCTCTACGTCGCGGATCGCGTCAACTCACGGATCCAGGTGTTCGACCTGAACGGGAAGCACCTGGATGTCTGGCCGAACATCCCCGCGCCATACGCCATCCGTCTGACGCAAGACGGCCAGCACCTGTGGGTGGGAGACGGGTACACCCAGAAATTCGCCAAGTATGAGGCGCTGACCGGAAGGCTCGTCCCCGGGTCGACCTGGGGAACGACGGGGATCGCACCCGGTGCGTTTTGGGGCATCCACTACTTCACGACGGACAACGAGGGCACCCTCTACGTAGGGGAGGATCTCGCCTACCGGATTCAGAAGTTCGTGCCTCGCAAGGATGGAAACCCCGTCCAGGTGATCGGTCCGCTCATGTAGCACGATCGCGCGCGGGCACACGCCCGCGCGTACGCTACCCGCCGATGCGCACGTACCCGCGCAGCTCCATGTTGATGATGGTGGTCAGCGCCCACAGGTCCAACTGGATCTCCGGCTGGATATCCTTGGGATCGATCTTCATGCCGAGCACGGCTTGGCCGCACACGTGGAACTCCACGCCGGCTTTCTTGAGCGCCTGAATGATGGCGATGTTCGGATTGTCCTGACCGTTGTTGCGGGCCTTGTAGGCATCGTTCTTCGGCACCGATCCTGCAGCAGAAGATCGCATGGTGACCGTGGATACCCAGTTCATGTTGTGGGGTACCGCTTATGTGATCCTGAAATGGACCGTCGGCCTATGGGCATTTCGGCAGGCAAAGGCGTATGTAACACGCCATGATGAACTCGACCTCGAGCACCCGCTCGGGCTGAGCTGACGATCACTGCGCTGCCGGGTGCCAGAACGGGACACGTGCAGAACACAACGGGACACGTGCAGAACACGAGGTGTCCGATTGCCTGCCTTATGGGCTGGCCGTCGTGATCCGTTCGAACTCGTAGATTCCGCCGTCGGCCATCAGCGACAGAAAGAGGCGACTGTCGCGCATCACGTACGACCGGATGAACCCCCACTGCTTCACGATGTGGTCGTGCAGCGATCCCGGGGGACATGCCGCGCGGGTCAGAGCCAGTGGGCCGAACTGGAGCTGGCTGGGACCATTCGATGTCCAGGTCCCGCGTCCTCGATTGCAATCAATACGCGCCGCCAGTTGTCCATCGGGGCCGAACTCAATGGTGTACTTTGCGCGATCGTCTGGCGTCAGCGCCGTGTCGTCGCTGCTCTGGAACCTGACGAGCTGCCATGACGTCCCGACGAGCGGTGGCGAGGTCGATGGCTGAGGCACCTGAGCTCCCGCAGGCGATGCGGTCTGACAAGCGCCGGTAAAACATGCCAAAACGACCAGGGTGAGAAGTTTCACGGTGTGGAGACAACTGCCTGGGGAGGAATGACAGTTATCGTATCAAGCGGCCTGTACTGCGCGGCAACACGAGCAACCTGAGTTTGCGTGGCGCACTGCCGCCATTCGAGGGAAGACATCCTGAAAAGCGGGTCGCGCCAGGAAGGTCGGCCCGCCTTAGTCGACTGTCTGACCCGGCTCTCGACCCCACGTGAAACCATCTGATGGACGCTGCAACGTGACGAGTCGCACGCGATGATCCGCGGGATTGCGTCCCGGGGCACCGGTGATAATCACGCGGTCACCCACTTTGAACGTGGCGCGCGTCAAGCCCTGCTGGCCGAGCTGCGCAACGCCGCCCCATTCCACCGCGTAGCGCACCGTCGTCCCGTCTTTCTCTCTGACGTCCACGTGCACGAAAGAGTGCGGGTTGCGGAAATCGAGCTGCACGAGGTCTCCCTCGATCGTCACGGATTCCTTCTCGCGGTAGGTCGCGGCAAATGAATGGTGCGCGTACGCCCGAACGCCGATCGACAGTGCGGCGAAGGCAAGGAATGAAATGACAAGATAGGCGCTTCATTAGCGTCTCCCGTATCTACTCACAAGGTGCGGGCTTCCATTTCGAGCCGTCCGGCTCTCGCTTGAAGTGCGAGCTGCGCGCAAAGCGCGTCGTCAGGTACTTCGGGTCCTCGACGATCGTTGTGACGAGCAAATACACGTCGCCGCTCGATTCCACGCGGGTGAAGTAGTCTGTCACCACCGCGTCGGCGCTGTACGGGACGCCGTTGCGCTGCAGGAAACCTTGACGCATGCCCGTTGTGACGACTTTCAGCTGCGCAGAAGGAATAGGACCGCCTGCGCGAGGACCGCGGCCGCCCGCATAGTCCCACGTGGCTACGGACGCGCCTTGCAGGCCGCCGGCAGTGGCCACATCGGATGTCACCGCAGGTCGCGGCCCGAAATCGAACAAGCGCGTCTGCCGGCCAGCGTCAGTCTCGAGCTTCAGCGTGTTCTCGTTCTCCCACGCAATGTGCAGCCTCGTCGGCACTCGCAAGATGTTGCCGGCGCCGTATGCCTTGCACACGTCCTCAGCGGTTTCCTTCGCCGGGTCCCAAGCGTCCGCGACGCGTCGTCCTTCAGCGTTGAGGGGAATGCTCGGGTAGTCCCCTTTCGCCGGGATCATCATCCGCCACCGCCAGTCCTCGGTCACGAGCGACACCCAATAGCCCGTGAGATCCGCACCGGCGCCCGCCCGACCGGCCGGCGGCGCCCCGCCGCGGCCGCGTTGCGCCGAGAGCGCGGAGGGTACAAGCACCACAATCGCGAAGACGATCGCGGCGCGCAGTCTCATTTCGTACCTCCGCCCGGCAGCGTCTTGTAGACCGCCTCAATGAAATGGGCGGTGGTCCACGAACCGCTCGTCGCGCCGTAGCGTCCGTCGTAGTCAGCCGTCGGCCGGGCGGCTTTCACCTGCTCGAGCGTCATCCCCTTCTTCACCATCGCCTGGATGCGATCGCGCAGAATGGTGACCATGTCGCGATAGTAAGCGACGTCCGCGATGTCACTAATGCGCCCATAGGCGGGAATGATGAGCGTGCCGCCCTCGGATCGGAACTCCGGTACTGCGAGGTCAATGATGCGATTGAGGCCCTCGATGAGGCCGTTGATCGTGCCGCCCTTCGCCGTGTCGATCACCGGATACGTTGTCGTGCGAAAGACTTCACCCGCGGCGATCACGTCCGATCCACGAAGGTAGACGATCGTATCACCGTCGGTGAACGCAGCCGGCTGATGCATCAGGACAACACCTTCGCCGTTGAAGAAGTTGCTCAGCTTCATCGACTCGGTGTTGTACGTGCTGGTAAGCTGATCCCGGGTCGGATACGGCTGCTGCCCCGCCGGTGGATTCGCCATCCGGTTCTGCAGATTCTCGTGTCCGAGAATCGCCGCTCCCTCGCCGACGTCGCTCAACTGACCCGCGACATTGCCGCCCGTGAAGGTATCGCCGGCGCTCGCGATCATCCCGTTGCCGCCGACGTGATCGTGCGCGATGCTGGTGTCGATGATGTAGCGAATCGGCTTGGGCGGCATGTCGGCGCGCCGCGCCTCAACGATCGAGTTGCGCGTCTCGGCTCCGTACAGAAGCGTCGGCGCCGCCGCAGCCGTTCTGGCCTGAACCCACTGCTGCACCGCGCGAACAGCCGCGATCACTTCTTTGCTCATCGCCGCCGACCCTGAATCCACCATGAGGACCCCGTCGAGGCCCACCGACAGCGTGATGTTGGCCCCCGCCCCCATCAGCACGTAGATGTTGCCGCGCACCGGTAGCACTTTGATCGGACTGCTGGGATTGACGCCGGGAATGGTCCCGGCGCCCGCGAGGGCGCCGTTCAGCGTCTGACCGGTGGCCGGCGACGCCATGAGCGAGGCAATCACGATCGCAACGCAGCTAGCGCGCATCCTTCGCCGCCTTCAGTTTGTCGCGGTACTCTGGATACATCGTTTCGGGACCACCGCGCGTCGCATCGAAAGGAATTCCGTAGTCATCGCTGAATTCGCGGAGATAGGGGTTGGTCCCGGGGAGAAAATGAGGAATCGCGCCGCGCGGGCGATCGATCTCCGCGACGACGCCACACGGGTAGGGCGGTACTTGCTGATGGACATTCAGCTCGTAGTCCGTCGTGCGAATGAATGGCTCGGAGAGGTAGACAGGATCGGTCACGATGGCTGCGACGGTCAGAAAGTCGCCGTGGCGGATCCAGTGCTCGACCAGCGTCGCCTTGTCGCTGCGCGGCAGCCCGTTGCGCCGCAAGTAGCCTTCCTTCAGATGCGTCGTCGTGATGGTGAGCACGTCGCCATCCCACTTCGCGGTCGAGAAGCCCGCCCAGGTGTGCATCGCGCCCTCGGGTGGGTGCGGCCGCCCGTCGAGATAGATGACGCGATCCACGGAACGGAGCCATTCGGCATGGAAGGCCGTAATTGTGCGAGAAGCAGGATCGACTTCCTTCGAGATGCGAAGGTTCGACGGCCCCCGCCAGATGTAGTCCGCCATATGCGGCCGGCATTGCCACTCGGGCAGGGTCTGGATGGCCGCGTCCCAGGTGTCGCCGCGCATGCGCGCGGCCTCAGTGATCGGGATCCCGAGATAGTCGCCCAGCTCCGGACCCGGCACGCGCTCCGGCTGATCTTCCCAAAAGCGCGGCGCCCATTCGCCTGCGAAGTCCACCTGCGCCCGCGCGGGAGTCGCCGTCGCCAGCAACACGAGGAATACGGTCGGGATACCCACCCGCCAAAAGATCCACATCTTCAGCCTCGCTCTTGAGCACCGCGTCTCACCCGACCTGGACGGGGATGGTATCGCAAATCGGGACACATCAACCGGCATGTTCGGCTGAAGCGAGGTCAGCGTGTCCGAACCTAATGCGGCCTGCCTCCTGAAACGCGCGAGCGACGGGAGGTCCCCAAGCGGTGGAACCTCCCGCGCTTCCAACGATGAATCGCCGAACGGTCGAGAGCTACCGGCTACCGGCTACCGGCTGACTAGAACACGTACTTCACGGCAAACTGCATGACCCGCGGATCGGCACCACCCGAGAACGAGGTGATACGGCCGAACGTCGCTGCGCTCAGGACCGTGCTCGGGTTGCCTGGGATGAACCAGTTGAGCGCGTTGAACGCCTCGATACGCGCCTCGATCCGGTGGCTCCTCGGCAGGTCGGAACCGACCGCACGAGCGAGAGGTCGATGTTCTTGAAGCCCGGACCGGTCATAGGCGTTGCGCTTCGAGGTCCCGTACGTCCCCAGTGCCGGCTGCGCGAACGCCGACGGGTTGAGCCAGTTGTTGATCGAGCCGTCGCCGTACGGGTTGTCGCTCACCTGATTCACGCGCTGATTGCTCGCCTGCATACCCGACAGCGCCCGGTCGGTGCCGGTGGTGATGCGTCAGCGGCTGGCCCGACTGCGCGCGGAAGATGCCCGCCAGGCTCCAGCCAGACGCGAGCACGCGCGCGGCCGTGTTGCTGAACTCGGGCGTCCGGACGCTCGCGGTGAGATTGAAGATGTGCTCCCGCCAAGAGTCACAGCGCCCCTTGTCGATGTCGTAGATCGCCTTCTGTCTCGGCTTCGGACGGTGGATTGAGCATCGAGATCGGCTGCGAGTAGCCGGTCGCGACGTTGAGCGGGCGCCTGGCCCTGGCTGATGAGCCCCTCGCAGCGCGAGACCGTGTAGTTGGCGCTCGGTGCGTCAGCCCGCGATCCGACCGCCGCTGGAACGAGAGCAGCATCCCGTGGTACCGCTGCCACCCGGCATCGGGTCACCCAGTCCAGGTAGCCGAAGCTGCACTGCCCGTTTGCCTGGATCCTTCTGCGCGAAGCTCGCGCCGCACGTCGATCGGGGCCGTCGAGCAGTTCGGATAGGTCGTCGTCCCGGTGGGCGAAGCCGGGGGTTGCGCAGCGTGCAGGGGCTCGTCGGGGGACGCCAGACCCGCGGGAAGGACTCCTCTTCGGATTCCCCGTCTACGTTGCCCCACACGTTGGCCAGGGGAATTCCCAGATAGTTGGCCGACAGGGCCATGTTCTCGCCGAAACTGCTGCTGGAGACCGATGTTCCAGCTATGCACGCGTGTCGTCTCGAGGTCGTACGGCACCGATCCAGGAGCTAGCGCTGGGGACCGGCGGGAATCCACTTTTTGCGCGACCGCACCCGCGTGAGCGGAAGGGGTGGGCCGGCCCGCGGCCCCAGCCACGGATTGTCCAGGGACCGTGGCGGAAGGTTGATCAACCGCTGTTCGAGACCAAACGGCGGCGCCTGGGCCCGCGTCGAAATAGAACTCGCCCGCGATGAAGTTGCTGTTCATGCCGGACCCGGCCCGGATGGCCGTCCGTCCGTCACCCTTCGGGTCCCAGGACACGCCCATGCGCGGCGCGACATTCGGCCACTCGGTACACATCCCGGCTGTGCCGGGAATCCCTCGTCGCCGGGATAGTTCAGACCGGGGGGCGCATTGGGAAACACCTTGCTGCGTCCCCCCGCATTGAGCCGGTCGATGTCGAAGTTGTAGAACGCGCGGTTCTTGCTGTGCTGCGGGAACCACGGTTCCCACCGGACGCCGTAGTTCAGGGTGATCCGCGGCGACACGCGCCAGGTGTCCTGCGCGTAGAGCCCGAAATAGGGCTGGTGATATCCTGCCGGAACGGCGTCGACTGGCGGTATCGAATATCCGCCCGATCAGGAAGTCCGCGAGGGGAAGACCGGTCGCTCCGCCGTTGAACGAGATCGGCCCCATCGAACGGACATTCGATTCGGTCTTCCAGTTCGAAAGGGAGACCGCGCCGCCCACGCCGTACTGGTGGTTGCCGCGGACGATCGTCAGGTCGTCGGAAATGCCGTACGTGTTCGGCTTGTAGAAGGAGAACGTCTCCGTTCCGGTATTGATGGCAAACGCGCCAGTGACGGTGATGTTCATGTAGTTCGGGATGTGGGTGAACATGTTCACGCCGACATCCTCGGGGCCAAACATGTCGGCGTGGTCCGCGCGACGCTCGTGCGGTTGACGATGCCCGGATGTTGTTGACGACGGTGTTGCTCAGCACCATCGTGTCGCCAACCACAAGCGAATGCTGCGTGTTGTCGCGCCCGCCGGCGCCGGGCCGCCGCCGGTCAGAATATTCTCGGGGCGTTCACGAGCGCCGGCTCCCAGAATGTGGTCGACAGCATGTAGCGCCGAAGAGCGAGTGGTTCTGGGTAATCTGCCAGTCGATGCCGATCGACTGGCCTTCGCGCGGCTTCGTGTGCCGCGAATACGGGATCTGGCCGCATGGATCGGTCGCCGTGGGCAGCATCTGCGCGATCTTCACCGCCGCCGGGCTGAGCAGCGCCGGATTAATCCGGTTGTTCACGAAACCCAGCGCCGCGGGGAGCGTGAGGTTGCCCTGTGCGCGGCACTGCGCCGACGCGACGCGCGAGAAGTCGCCGGCGAGCATAGCGGGCGTCGGGATGAACGTGATGATGTCGGCCGGCTTCTGCGTCGCGCGGGTGCCCTGGTACACGCCAAAGAAGAAGAGCCGATCCCGCTAATCGGTCCGCCGAGGACGCCGCCGAACTGGTTGCGAACCAGGCCGTCGTTGGCGCGTTCGCCGGTTTCCCGATTGATGGCGCAAACGGACTGTCGAGTTGAAACGGTGATGCCGAGCAAACTCGAACAGGTCGCCGTGGAACGCGTTGGTGCCCGACTTGGTGGCGATGCTCGACCGTGCCGCCCGCCTTATAGCCGTTCTGGGCGGTCTGCGAGCTGGTCTCCACGCGGAACTCCTGCAGCGCGTCCGGGAACGGCAGCGGCAGGTTCACGCCGTCCAGACGTTGTTGTGCAGCGCGCCGTCGAGCAGATAGGCGACGCCGAACGGCTGGCCGCCGGCAATCGCGATGCCGCGGCTGCCGGTCAGGCTGCGGCTCGACGGGTTGCCCGTGTCCACCGCGGCGCCCGCGATAATGATCAGCGACGCGGGATTGCGACCTTCGAGCGGCAACGCCTCGACCTCCTCGTTGTCGATGACCGCGCCGATCGCCGGGTTACGCGTTTCGACGAGAGGCGCCGACGCCTCGACCGAAACCGTTTCCTCGAGGCTGCCAAGCTGCAGCGTACCGGGATGACCGGGTTGCTGTTGACCTGCAGCACGATGCCGGTCTGCGCGAAGGTGCGGAAGCCCGCGAGCGTAGCTTCCAGGCGATAGGGGCCGATCGGCAGGTTGAGCAGCGAATAGGACACCGGTCTCATCGCTGACCGCCTCCCGGCGGAACCCGGTCTCAGTCTGGATCGCGACGACGGTCACACCCGGCAGGACGCCGCCGCTCGAATCCGCGACGGTGCCGTTGATTTGCGCCGTGGCCTGCGCCCACGCATGCGTGGCCGCCAGCAGAAGGACGATCCCGACGAGCAGTGCCCGCGATAGGCGAATCATTCAGGCCTCCTGGCAGATGTGAAGTGCGACGAATTTAGTCGAATCGTTCGCTCTCGAGAATGCCCCAGCTCCACCCATCCTTCGGACGCTTGAAGGTGAGCAGGCGTACGCGATGATCGGCCGCATTGCGGCCGGGATTGCCGGTGATGATCGACTTCGTCGCCCGGCTTCAGGGTGTCTCTCGACACCTTGCCGCTCAGCTGCGAGGGGGAGCCCCACTCGACGACGTAGCGGTTGATCGTCCCGTCCTTCTCTTTCACCATCACGTGGACGAAGGAATGAGGATTTCGGAGCAGGAACTGGACAATCGCCCCTTCGATCGTGACGGACTGATCTTCGAGATAGGTCGCGGCAAACGAATGATGAGCTGATGCCTGCGCCCCCAGCCCGAGCACGACCAGCGATGCAACCAGGTAACGCTTCATACAAGGGTCCTCCTGCCGCCTTGACGGCACATCTGTTCTCGACGCAATTTCACGCGCCGGTGGCCCTGAGAATCAGGCGATGTGTGAACCTCATCACCGTGCCTCGTTGCCTCGACACGGTGTCGGATCCCATCCCTGCTTGTCTGGAATCTTCCTGAAGTGATTGGTCGCGGCGTACGGGCCCGTCAGGTGCTGTGGATCGGTGACGATCGACGTCACCACGAGCCAGTCGTCGCCGTTCGGCTCCGTAAACCGGTCGTACCATTCTTCGAGCGTCGCATTCGCGCCATACGGAATGCCGTTCTTGCGCAAGTATCCCGGACGCATCTTCGTCGTCACGACCTTCAACTGCGTCGGACGGGCGCCACGGCCACGCGCGCCGAGCGCTTCCCACGACGCGTCGGAATAGCCCTGCCAGTCCGGAACCTGGTTCGCCGGAGGTGCGCCGCCGAAGTGGAAGGTGCGCGTCTGCGTGCCGGAATCGATCTCCATCTGCATGGTGGTGTCGTTCACCCATGACACATGAAACCGCCCTGGGACCCTCATGATCGCGGCAGCCCCGTACACCTTGCATGCCTCGGCGGCCGGCTCTTTCATCGGGTCCCAGGCATTGGCGATCTTCCGCGCCTCCTGGTTCGCCGGAATCATCGAGAAGTCGCCGCGCGGCGGCACCAGCATCCGCAGATGCCAGTGCTCGGTGACGACTGAGACCCAGGTCCCCGTCAGGTCTTTGGGTGCAGCGGTACGGCCGGTCGGCGAGGACCGCCTGCTCCGCGCCCACGCCCCTGGGCGGCCACATCGTTAGGCACGACAACGACAATCAGCGTCGCAAATAGTGGGAACCAAACGCGGCGCATGCTACTCGACCCTGCCTCGCCACTCGAATCCGTCACTCGGGCGCTGTACGCTCGAGATCAGCAGTCGCAGCGACGTGGCATCGCGTGCCGCTTCGCCCGTCACCTTCAGCTTGTCGCCCGGCTTGAGGGTCGTCCGTGTGATCTTGGCCTGGGTCAGGTCGTTGGTGGACCCCCACTCGAGCGCCCAGGTCTTGATCGACCCGTCCTTCTCGGTGACGTCAATCCGCATGAACGAATGGGGATTTCGCCAAACGAACTCCTTCACCACACCCTCGATCTCAACCTTCTGTGTCGAGTCGTAAGTGGCGGAAAACGAGTGATGCGCGAACACGCGATCGGCCCCCGCGAACAAGGCGAGCGCGGCGAACAGCACCAAAACCCTGGTCATTGCGATGTCTCCCTTCACACACACCTATTTGGCTATTTGGCGGCGAGGCTCTTGTATGCCGCCTCGACAAACATGCTCGTCGTCCACGGCCCGGTGTCCGTCCCATACCGTGCGTCCCAGTCGCGAGTCGGGCGCGCAGCCTTGATCTGGTCGAGTGTCATGTTCCGCTTCCGCATGTCCTGGATGCGGTCACGGATGATGGTCAGCATGTCGCGGTAGTAGACCACCTCGGCGTGATCAGCGATCCGGCCGCGGCCGGGAATGACCTTCGTGCCGCCTGCCGCGTTAGCCTCAGGCACGACGACATCAATCAAGCCATTCATGGCATCCACCATCGTCTGGATGCTTCCGCCATTCTCCGGGTCGATCACCGGGTACGCGGTCAGATCGAGCATCGCTCCGACGCTCACCACGTCGGACTTTCGGAACAGCACCATGCTGTTGCCATCACCGTTGGCGGTGCGATGCATGATCACGACCGGTTCATCGTTGAAGTACAGGCGCTTCTGTTCGGTCGAATAGGTGTTGTCTGGCCATCCCTCTTCCGGCACCGTCGCGGCCCTGCCGGTCGGGGCAGACATCCGGTGCAGGACCGTGTATACGAAATGATCGAGGCTCGGCCGACATCGAGCGCACCCTGAGGACCTGCGGTATAGTTTGGTTCGCGGAACGGAATCGTTTCGCCCACGTCGGCGATGGCAGCATTACCGCCGGAATACTCCGCTCCTGCCGTTGTATTGACGATGTATCGCAGGGGCTTCGTGGAGATCGACCGCATCGCGGTAATCACCTTCTGGCTCATCGTGGCCGTGCCCGTATCCACCATGAGCACGCCGTCTTCACCCGCCTGCACCGTGATGTTGCCGCCCGCGCCGATCAGTACGTGGACGTTGCCCTGCACCGGCAGCACCTGGATCTCGCCCGGCGGCACGGCCGTCAGTGCCGGCGCCCACATCCGATTGCCCTGGCCGGCCTGCGTGTAGACCCGCTCACCCAAGGCGGAGATGCCCCAACAACCAATCGCAAAGGCCCACGCGAGCACCAGCCGGCGTGCGGCCGATGATGTATCCCGCCTCTGACTCATGGATGGCCCTCCGGCCGCCGATCTCGATGCCCTGGCGCCTAGAGCGGTTTGCGTTTCGCCGTAGAGCGCACGTTTCAGCGTGCGCGTGTCCGCGGAGGCCAAAGCCTCCGCTCCACGCCGAATCGAAAAGCGGACCAGACGACGGCACGAAGCGTGTCTTCGCAGCTGATAGCTGATAAAACAGCGCTCACACTACACCCGCGGGATGGCCGGCGTTGTCTCAGTGTGTCGCAGGCATCGGACTCGCGAACGCGAATGCCAAACACGCGAGGGCGGGTGACTGAGTCCAGTCTGACTTCATTCTCGACCGCTTTTTTGTATCAGTTTGTCGCAGCCGTGAAATATCCCGCCGGCCGATGACGTCAGGCTTGACAATCAGCGTGATGCTCGTACACTCAGCCGATGCTTTCAGGGTTTGGTAACGGCAGCCGCCTGATCTCGGCAGGATGTGTGTCGATGGTGCTCCTCGTGGCGCCATCGTGCACGGCGCCGACGCGGGCGCGGCCTCGAGAGACGCTGAAAGTCCTGGTGTCTCCGCAGGCGAACGATGGCGTGCCAGTCACGCTCGCTCAGGCGCTACGCGACGTCGTGCCGGGCATGGAGGTCGACGTCCGACGAGGAATATCCTCGCTGGCCAGTGTCGAGGCCGTGCAGCACGCTGCGGCCGACGTCGCTATCGCGGGGTCCGACGCCGTCTATGTGGCGTTTGTTGGCCAGCTTGACGGTCAACCCGGGCCGTTCGATCGGCTGCGCGGAATCGCGGTACTGCAACCGAGGCTTTTTCATCTCGTGGTTCCCAAGGGTTCAACCATCACGAGAATGGAAGACCTGCGCGGTCGCCGAGTCGCGTACAGCGATTCGGGTGCGAGTGGTTCGCCCACACTTCAGCCCGTCCTCGAAGCGTTTGGTTTTCGGGATGGAAACGTCGAGTTGGTGGCACTGGAAATCAGGGAAAAGGTGGCACAGCTGAACAACGGCACGGTCGATGCCGCGCTCTTTTACGGTAGCCATCCGATAGATGAGGTCACGAAGGCCACCCAGGCGGGGGCACGACTGCTCCCGCTCACCGGCGACGCAATCGAACATCTTCGGCAGGACTACCCGTTCCTCCGTCCGTTTGACATTCCCGACGGGACCGACACAAATCGAAGTGTCAGGACAATCGGGCTCAACATCATTTTGATTTGCAGAAGCGACCTCGACGAGCTCGTGGTTCACGGGATCACACGAGCGTTCTTCGACGCGCTCGCCTCACTCTCTGCAGTTGAAGCATCCTTCCGGCATATCGATCTGGAGCAGGCATCCGCGACGCCGATTCCCCTTCATCCAGGGGCAGCCCGCTTCTACCGGGAACGCGAGCTCGCGCGGTAGAGTCTTGGATGCGGGCACTCACACAGAGAACGGTGAGCTGGATTCTCGCCGTTACGATCTGCTTGTCCGTCGTCCTCCTCGCGTGGTTTGGCTATGCAGCGGTTCGCGGCTGGTACGGGAGCTCGCTCGAGCTCGCGGATCGCCGGACAGAGGAGGCTGCGGTGCTTCTTGTCAGCGCCCTCACAAAAGACATGCAGGGCGCCCACCGATCCCTCTTGCTCTCCGCAGAAACCGCCAACGCGATGCTGGGTCCCCCACTCGACGCGCTCTACCCTGTTGCGAGCGCATTCGCACGGTATCCGTATGCGGAATGGTTCTTTACCACTGAAGACCTTTCGACGCCATTTGTCCTCTTTGCGAGGCGCGACCGTCCGGCGCCGTGGCTTCTTCCGCCCGCCGGCCAGAATCGCTTTCCTGTCGTCGTTATCAACAATCCGCTCATCAGCGCCTCGCTCACGGAGCACCTCGTGCGTGACATGCGGGAACGGCGGATGTTCTCTGTCTTCGAAACCACATTTGCCGGCAGACCGTACCAAGTGATCGCGCGACTGCTCTATCGCGCGTCAGGCCAAGCCGAGACCGTCGCCGTATTCGGCTTCGGCGTCGATCTGACGTGGACGCGCGAACACTACTTCCCGGAGTTGGCACAGCAGATTGCACGACTCAGGCCGGCAACAGGCGGTGTCACGCTCGCAATCGAGGATGATGCCGGCCGGCAGGTCGCTGCGACAGGCGAGACGGGGAGTGGCCGCAACGACGTTCGTCGCCGCTTTCCTGCTACATTTTTCGACTCAATCCTGCTGACTCCAAATGCGCCGATAGATGTGCCGCATCGGGACTGGACCGTGCGAGCAGCGACATCGAACGATCCGACACTTTCAGAGGCCACGCGTGGCGTCACGAGAATGCTATGGCTCGGTGCTACGGCGGTCATAGCCCTCTTCTTGGAGTGGGACTGACGATCCGCGCAGGGATCAGCAACATCAGGCTTGCCGAATTGCGGGCTGACTTCGTCTCGAGCGTCACGCACGAGCTCAAGACGCCGATCGCCACGATTCGCGCGGCCGCCGATACCCTCGTGACGGGACGAATCACCGACCAGGAAACCCAGCGCGAGTATGCAGGCATGGTCGTTCAGGAGGCGAAGCGCCTCGGACAGCTCATCGATAACCTGCTGACGTTCTCGCGGGTGACTGACGCCCAGGCCTTTCGGGTGCAGGAGCCAGTGAAACTCGACTCGCTCGTGGATAAGTCTTTGCGCCGTTTTGACCCGCAATTGCGGCGCGGAGGGTTCACATGTCAACGTCTCACTTCCAGTGACCCTCCCGTCGGTGCTCGGCGACGCGACTGCCCTCCAGTTGATGTTCGACAACGTGTTGGACAACGCCATCCGATACACACGAGACGTCCGCAGCGTCGATATTCCCGGCCGTGTCATCTCCGGTGCCGTTGTGCTGGAAGTGATCGACCGCGGCATTGGTATTCACCCGAGCGACCTTCCACACGTAACCCAGAAGTTCTTTCGCGCACGAAATGCGGGCCAGGGCGGTACGGGACTGGGCTTGGCCATTGCTGCTCGCATTCTGTCGGATCATGGCGGCAGCATCGCGGTGCGTAGCACACTGGGCGAGGGCACGACAATCGTCATGACGCTGCCGGGCTGCCTGCGCGATCACGCGTGGCGATGATCTGAGACATATGAGTGCCCGAATTCTGGTCGTGGAAGATGACATCGCCCTCGCGCGGGTTCTACGCGACAATCTGGCCTTCCAGAACTTCGATGTTGAGTGGGCCGCCGACGGTGACGCCGCGGTCACGGCCGTGCGCGCACGGCCACCAGACTTGATCCTCCTCGACATCATGTTGCCTGGAAGGACTGGCTTCGATGTGTTCGGGTTACTGAACCAGAATGGCCGTATCCCAGTGATTATCCTGACGGCGCGTGGTCAAACCGCGATAAGCTCCGCGGGCTCAGCTTGGGGGCGGACGACTACGTGACCAAGCCCTTCGATCTCGAGGAACTGCTGGCGCGCGTGCACGTGGTGCTGCGCCGAACGCGGAGCACCATCGAACGGCTGACCATGGGGAACGTGACGGTGGACTTCCGAGCCCGAACGGTCAAGTCGGGCCGACACGTGATCCACCTGACGAATCAGGAGTTTGAATTACTGCGATACCTGGCAGCCAGGCGTGAGCGCGTGGTCCCCCGCAGCGAACTGCTACGGGAGGTATGGAAGTATCCTGATACGCCTATTACCCGCTCGGTGGACCACGCTATCGCGCGGTTGCGAAAGAAGATTGAACCGAATCCTGCGCGTCCCGTTTTCATTCACACGGTGCACGGTGACGGCTACTGCCTGACACCTGACGGCGAGTCCTGACGGGACTGGCGAAGAGCCGACGCGTATCGGTGTCTTCTCGCCTCGCTTCCAGGTTGTCCTATTTCGTGGCGTCCGACCTGCGTCCTCGCGGTCCGAGCGCACCAAACCCACCGTCGTTGCAGGTGAGGTTGGGCGCACCGCCAGGCCGCCCCTGAGTCTCGATCCAGCCGCAGCAGTACCCGGGGCTGCGGGCGACACAATCGGCCGGTGGCGTGTACACGCCCTTCAGCGTCTTGCGGTATTCCGGATACAGCGTCTCGGCGTGCCCCATGGCGGCTTCCTTCGGAATGTTGAACATCCTGATCATGTAGTCCTCTTCCGGATTCCGCCCCGGAATGTAGTGCGGCACTCCACCGGTGTCCTCGAGGCTCGGAATTTCGTTCGCGGTGTTGCACTGCGGCCGGTTGAACTCGGTGCCGCGTGGGTTCCACTGCCACACGCGGCTGACGACGTGCGGCTCGGTCAAGTAGTGCGGATCTTCCTGGATCGTTACCATCGTGAGCAGGTCGTCGCGGCGAGTGATGTGTATCGTAATTGTGGTTTCGTCGCTCGCCGGAATGCCGACGCCGCGGCGGATCCACGCGGTCTTGAGGTGCGTCAGATGCGCGGTCAGCGTGTCACCTTCCCATTTCCCAGTGGCAAAGCCACCCGCGAGGTGCAACGCGTTCGGCGAAGGAGCCGGTCGCCCATCCATCCAGATCCGGATGTCATTTCTGAGGTTGTCGCCGCCGATCACCCACGCGAGGACATCGCCTTCCGGGCCATGCTCGCTCCAGATCCGAAATCCCGTCGGTCTGTACTGGAAGACGCCGGCTGACTGCGGCAGGCATTGCCGCTCGTAGATCGACGGGAGGTTCGAGGTGTACAGCAACGCCTTGGCGCGCCCCTCGTCGGTCAAGGGCATGCCCGTGTAGTTGCCCATGAACTCGCCGGGGCCGCGCTCGATGTAATCCTCGTACATGCGTGTTTGGTATGACCCGGTCAGATCAACCTGTGCGGATGCCGGGAGTGCGAACACCACCAGCGCGGACGCGAACAGAATGGTCTTCGTGATGGTCATGGGCATTCTCCAACCGTCAGAATCGCGCATCACAGGGTTCAGGATTCCACTTGCGGCCATCCGGCTCACGCTTGAAGTGATTTGAGGTGATCCAGCGCGTCTGTAAGTAGGTCGGGTCGTCCACCGTATCGGTGATCACGAGGTATTTGTCGCCGTTGGTTTCGGTGTGGACATCCCAGTATTCGGTAAAGGTGGTCCGCTCGCTGTACGGGACGCCGTTCTTCCGCAGGTAGCCGGGTCGCAGATGGGTCGTCACCGACTTCATCGCGCCGAACCGCGCGCCGCCACGGCCGCGGCCGCCGCCGGCGACAATCCACTGCGCCACCGATCGGCCTTGTCGCGAGGCGGCCGACGTAGGCGGCGCGTTGCCAAATTCAAACAGCCGCGTCTGCATGCCGTAATCGGTTTCCAGCTTCAGCGTGTCGTCGTCGAGCCAGGTGATATTGAGGCGCGTCGGCCCGCGCATCAGCCCGGGTGCCCCATACGCCTTGCACTGCTCGCCGGCGGCCTCATCCTTGGCTGGGTCCCACGCTTCGGCCATCTTCTGCGCGGCCAGGTTGATGGGGATACTCGGGAAGTCGCCGCGCGACGGCGTGATCATCCGCCAACGCCAGTCCTCCGAAATGATCGCCACCCAGTAACCCGTCAGATCGAGCGGCGCCTGCGCGCGCGGCGTCGGCGGCGCGGCCGGGGCCTGAGCGCCGCGACCCTGCGCCACAACCGTGACGGTGGTGAGGGCGCAAAGGAGTACGAGAAGCGCCAATCCGCGGGCCATTACGATTTCCCCGGGTTCTTCAATCCGTTATAGATGGCTTCCACGAACATGTCCGTCGTCCACGGTCCTGATTCCTTGCCCCACCGTGCTCGGTAGCCCGCCGTCGGATTAGCCGCTTTCACCTGGTCCAGCGTCATCCCCTGTTTGATCAGCACCTCGATGTTGTCCTTGATGGTCGTGACCATATCGCGATACTCCACCAGTTCTGCGTAGTCGGAGACGCGGCCGTGGCCCGGCACGAGAAGCGTCCGACCTGGCTTCAGACCAGCGGCATGGCCGGCACGGTCAACTCGAGCAGCCGGTTGAGGGCATCCAACTCGCCCTGGATGCTCCCGCCCTTCGCCGCGTCGATCACGGGGAAACTTCGCAGGTCGATGATGTCGCCAGTCGCAATGACATCGGCCTTTCTGAACAGCACCACCGTGTCGCCGTCGGTGTGCGCCCCGGTCATCCGGTACACCATCACGGCGTCGTTGTTGAGATACATGGACCGAACGCGCGACGTGAACGTCTCGCTCGGCCAGAGCTCAGTCGGGAGCTTTTCGTCGCCGCTCAGTCGGGTCAGCACGTTCTCGTGCGACAGCACCGTCGCATGGGGCTCGTCGGCAAACAAATCGGGATTGATTTCGACGCCGGCCGCGCTGACCGTCGCGTTGCCACCGACGTGATCCATATCAGCGCTCGTATTGACAATGAGGCGGACCGGCCGGTTACTAATCGTCTTGATTGTGGCGACGACTTGCGCCGCGGTGGCGGTCGATCCGCTGTCGACGAGGATCAGCCCGTCCTCGCCCACGTGCGCGGTGATATTGGCACCTGCGCCGAAGATCGCGTAGACGTTCTCGCGGATCTGGATCGTCTCCAGCACCGCGGGCGCCGCGGTCCGTGTGGGCGTCTGCGCAACTGCCGGGCCTCCCGTTATCATCACCAACAGCGGTAGCCCCGCTCGTATCAAGCCCTTCAGTTTCATCATGATCGCCGAAGGATACGTGATTTTTCTATGCCTGACGCAGGCGGTGGTCTCGATCGCAGTCCCTTGCGACACACTGATACAAACCCCGCTCGCTGTCGCCTCGTTTCATGATGTTCAAACCGAAAATGTGAAAGCGAACGATTGACATGCTCGGCTGCTGATGCTAGCTTCGCCCAGAATTTCAATCCCGTAACAACCCGGAGGGGAGCATCTATGAGCCGCGCAGTCCTTCTCGCCGTTCTTGCCGCCTGGATCGGCCTCGGCGGCGCGCTAGTCGCGCATCATTCAGTCGGCATCAATTTCGACAACACGAAGGCGTTCGACCTCACGGGCGTGCTCAAGGAATCGACATCAGGAATCCACACTCCCAGATCACGCTCTCGGTGAAAGGTGCAGACGGCGTGATGAAGGACTGGTTCATCGAGTGGTCCGACAAGAATGCCCTGATTCGCCGCAAAGTGCGATATGAGCAGATGAAGATCGGGGACACCATAACGATCCGGGTCAGTCCGAGCCGGCGCCTCGAGAACGTGGGCTATTTCCAGCGTGCCACGCTCGCGGACGGTTCGGTGCTCCGTGACTGCGGCGCCGGCGCGCTGGCGAACGCCGTTGAAAAGGGGACGGATCTGGACTGCCCGCAGGTGGCGCAATGACTGCCGCAGGATCGTCCCGATTGATTGGCGTCTGCGCCGCGGCGGCGCTGGCGATGGCGTCGATGACGCCAGCCTACGCCCAGGCCAAGCGCGCTGAGCTCGTGGGCGTCTGGATTGTCGACGGCACCAAGACCGAGAACCTCAAGCTGACGCCGGCGGGCGCCGCTGCGCGTGCCCGCTACGATCACCTGCACGACGACCCCGCGATGCGATGCATTCCGGCGACCTTCAAGCGCGTCATGCATACGCCGTCGCCGCCCATCGAAGTCAAGCTCTTCGACGACCACGCGGAAATCAACTACGAATTCATGGATGTCCACCGCACGGTGCCGATCAAGACCGGTCTGGCCGCGAAGGATGCGCCTTACACCGTGCCTCAGTTTCCGCATCTCGGCCGATCGGCCGGCCGCTGGGACGGCGACACGCTCGTCATCGAGTCAACGGACCTCAAGGCCGGTCTCCTCGATTCGCTCGGCGACCCTGGTCTCTGGCAGTCCGACCAGATGCAGACCGTCGAGCGCTTCGTGCCCAATGGCAACCGGATGCAGGTGATCGTGACGATGACGGACCCGGTCAATTTCGTGGAACCTGTGATCACGACGTTCAATTATCTGAAACTCCCGGACGGGAAACTGCTCACATGGGACTGCGTGCCCGAAGAAGCGGGCTACAACCGCTTCAATGAGAATGCTCCGAGGCAGCCGCTTCCTCAGCGTAACGGGAACCCGTAGTAGACCCGCCTCAAAACTGAATAGCCTGCGGCGGCGTCAGCCGCCGCGCCGACCGCGGCTCTTTCGAAGGAGGATTTGATGAAGCGTCTCCTCGCGGCATCGTCTCTCTGGACCTTCCTGGTGGTGTTGTCTTCCACGAGCGCGTGGGCGCAAGCGACGGCCGAGCTCAACGGACGGGTCACAGACGAAAGCAACGCAGTCCTGCCAGGCGTCAGTGTAACGGCGACGCAGACCGACACAGGGTTCACGAGAACCGTCGTGACGGACGGGACCGGCACTTATTCGATGCCGAACCTCGCCCCTGGCCCGTATCGCCTGGAAGCGACGCTGCAGGGCTTCCGAACGTATGTGCAGACCGGCATCGTGCTGCAGGTCGGCGCCGCGCCGACGATCAACGTGTCGCTCGCCGTCGGCAATCTCGAGGAGACGGTCTCGGTAGAAGCGGCCACGCCGCTGGTGGACGTGCGCAGCGCCGGCATCAGCAGCGTCGTCGAGAACGAACGCATCGTCGAGCTGCCGCTACAGGGACGGCAGGTCACGGATCTCATCGTACTGGCGGGCGCCGCGGTCCAGACATCCACAGCCGGCACCCGCTCGATGCAGGGAGGCGTCGGCATTGCCGTCGCCGGCGGTTTGTCCTTCGGCGTCGCCTATCTGCTCGACGGAGCCACTCACAACGATCCGCAGAACAACCTCAACCTCCCGCTGCCATTTCCCGACGCGCTGCAGGAATTCAGCGTCGCCACCAGCGGCTTGAGCGCGCAGAACGGCATGCACTCGGGCGCATCGGTCAGCGCCGTGACCAAGTCGGGCACGAACGCGGTGCACGGCAATGTCTTCGAGTTTCTGCGCGACCGGCACTCTCAATGCAACGAGCCGGTTTTCCGAGATACTGCCGGACGGCTCGCGCAAAGATGACGGCCTGAAACGCAATCAGTACGGCGGCACGCTCGGCGGTCCAATCGTGCGCGACCGGATGTTCTTTTTCGGTCGGGTACCAGGGCACGAATCTCCGCCAGATCCCGTCTGACTTGACGAGCCGGGTGCCGACGCCGGCGATGCTGGCAGGCGATTTCACCACGCTGGCATCCCCAGCGTGCAACGGCGGCCGCGCGATCGTCCTTCGTGCGCCGTTCGTCAACAACCAGATCAATCCGTCCCTGTTCAGTCCAGCGGCCATCAACCTGGCCAAGAAATTGCCGCCCGCCGGCGCCGATCCGTGCGGGGACATCACATACAGCCGGGCGGACAACAGCGACGACTGGCAGGCGGTCGGGCGCATCGACTACCAACTCGGAAGCGATCATTCGGTCTTCGCCCGCTACATGGCAACCTCCTATGTGAAGCCGTCGGCATTCGAGACGTCGGGGAACGTTCTGACGACGACATCCGCAGGCCTCGACAACCTCGCACAGTCGATCACGGCCGGCCAGACGCTGGTGCCGCGCTCGAACACGGTCAACGCGTTGCGCGTGGCGTTCAATCGAACGTCGGTGCACCGCGCGAGCCCGGACTTCTTCGAGCCGCATGACATTGGTTCCCAGTTGTACAACTACTCGCCGGCACGCCAACTGAGCGTGGCCGTCACGGGTGGATTCACCTTGATGGGACAGACCCAGGCCGTCGGGCTCTTCGACACCAATTCCTATCAGGTCAACGACGATCTGACGCTGGTGAAGGGCAACCATCAGTTGACGGTCGGCGCCAACGTTGCCTATTGGAAGATGGATTTCGTCACCCATGCGCGCTCCGGCGGCGGCTATACCTTCAACGGGCAAATCTTCGGACTGGGCATGGCCGACTTCCTGATGGGGCGAGTCCAGCAGCTCGAGCACGGCGGGCCCGTCTACCTCCCGATGGATATGTGGTATCTCGGCACCTTCGCCCAGGACACGTGGCGCGCATCGAGCCGCGTGACGATCAACGCCGGTGTTCGCTGGGAACCGTACTTTGGGCAGCGCGTGCTCCGGGATCACGCGCCTATCAACTTCAGCCTCGACAACTTCCGCAACGATGTTCGGAGCACGATCTTCCGCAACGCGCCGGCGGGTCCGTTATTCCATGGGGATCCCGGGTTCGAGGTCGGCAAGACCGGGTTGAATACGCAGTGGTGGAACCTTTCTCCCCGCGTGGGCGTCGCGTGGGACCTGACCGGCGACGGGCGCATGTCCCTCCGTTCGTCATACGGACTGGGGTATGACTTCCAGTCGGGCGAGTATCACCAGCCGACGGTTCAGAACTCGCCGTTCGGCCAGGGCACGCTGCTCGAGGATCCGGCGGGCGGCATGGACGATCCGTACCGCAGCATTGGCGGCGATCCGCACCCGCTGACCACCAACCCCGACACGCCGTTTCTCCCGTACCAGTCGTATGCGGTCATGGATCCTGACATCAATTCGCCGCGGGTCCAGTCATGGAACGTCACCGTCGAGCGTCAGATTGGCACCGGCTACGCAGTGTCGGTGAGCTATCTCGGCAGCTACTCGGATCACCTCTGGTGGACGATGCCGCTGAACCCGGGTGTCTATCTTGGAACGGGACCCTGCACCTTGCTGGGGGTTGCCTATCCGGTCTGTACGACAACGGGCAACATCGGCCCGCGCCGTAGTCTGTCGCTCTCGGGTGAGAACCCCGCCGCAGCTGCCAAGATCGGTGTATCGACCAGTACACGGACATCAGCTCGCAACAGTATCGCGGTCTGAAGCTGACGTTCCAGCGCCGAAGCGCCGGAGGCGTCAGCCTGAACGGCAACTACACCCTGTCGCGATGCTTTGGCGACAATACCAGCGGCGGTTTCCTGCAGGCAGCGGCAGGATTCACCGATCCGGACCATCCCGAAGCGGACCGCGGCTACTGCGAGCAGGATCGGACACATCTGGCGTCGCTGACGGTCGGCGTGCAGACCCCAGAGGTCGGCGACGGGGTGCTTGGCGCCGTCATCTCGAACTGGCGGGCGTCCGGGATCGTCAGTGCACGCTCGGGCAGCCGGCTGAACGTCACGAGCGGCCGCGACGGCGCATTCAACGGCCAGGCGGGTCAGCGCGCCAACCAGATCAGCGACGACGTATACGGGGACACATTGAACAACTACCTCGTTCCCACGGCGTTTACCCAGCCTGCGCCGGGCACGCTCGGGGACTACGTCAGGAACTCGCTCGTCGGACCGGCGTTCTGGAATATCGATCTGGCGATCTCGCGAAATCTGTCGCTGGGCGCTGGGCACAGCCTGGAGTTGCGCGCGGAGGCATTCAACCTGCTGAACCATTTCAACTGGGGCAATCCCGGGACGAACCTGGGCGCCGGCACGTTCGGCCGCATCCAGACGCAGTCGGGCGCCCCTCGCATCATGCAGTTCGGTGTGAAGTACGGCTTCTAGAGGAACGATACCCTCGAATTTCACGCGCTTCACACTGGCATTTGCTCGTGTCGCGGCGAGGGGGGGACGGATGAGTGCTCCCTCATTCCGTTCCCGTCAATGTCTGCCAGATGGGAGAGGTCAGTCCATCGTCACACTGCTCTTCACGGACCGACAGGTGACACGACGGCGGCCTCTTCAGGCGTGCAGCCGTAGTGCATCAGCTCCCAATCCGTCGCCGGTACCGAATGACGGTCTCGACCGGCGTGCGGTAATTCGCCGCATCGACGTGCGTCGTTTGGATCGTGAGCACGTCCCCCTGACGCCGCAGGCGCTCGACGGTATGCATCCTCCGACTTTGCGGCATCCCGGCGCGTTCCACCATCGTGGTGATATAGCCCGGCTCCATGTCGACCGTGTCGATCACGAGCGTGTCGACGTCGTACCAAGCCGCCGAATACCCGAGCGCCGGATGGCCAGGAATGTTCGCTCGCTTTGGAGTGGCGGCGGCCGGGTCGACGAGCGGAATCCGACAATCGATGTCCATCCACTGGTCCTGGAGGCGAACGAAGTCGCTCCCCTGGGTGATCTGTATGACGACGTTCGGGTTCAAGTAAATCCGGGTCCAACTCGCGCCGATGCAGCCGTAGGCCGGATCGTCCTTCTTGAAGTCGTACACCTCGAACCGCTTCTTGCCGGCCTCGGTAAAGACCCAATCGTTGAATACAGTCGGGCCTCCACCGGCAATCCAGTTGGTCGAGGACAGGTCCGGCTGCCCGGCGAAATCGGCGGCGCGACGCGCTGGGCGGCCGCACCGGCTGGCCAGCCGGCGATGACCACCAAGGCCAACAGAAGGGTGCATACGGTGGATCTGCATGTGGACATACCTACCCCGGCCTTGTTCGCTGAGCATGACGTCAGCTGTCACGTCAGCCCGCGCTACCGGCGCCATCGGGCGTGCGCGGGCACATAGTGGGGGTCATACGGGAGCCGTCCTTCAGGACCGTCTCGTTGAGCAGAATCGTGCAATCCCGACGGCCCGGGTTGCCGATAATAGTAATGCGATCGCCCACGGCGAACCGCTCCATAGGAAAGCCCGCGCGCTTCATGGTGTTGGCCGCGCCCATTTCGACGAGCCATTCGATGACCGAGCCGCCGGCCTCGGTGACAGTGACCCTGAAGTGGGCATGAGGATTGACCCATTTGATGTCGGTCAACACGCCTTCGATAGTGATTTCTCTCGACTGATCGAAATTGACAGGGAAATGAATGGTGGGCCATCGTCGGTTGGACGACCGATGCCAGCAGCAGCGCCAGTAACACCACCTTCGAACACGGGTCGTTCATGCTCTCCTCCTGCCCCAGGAGCTCTGGGAATTACGCGCGGATTATAGCGTCGGCCGTGCCGTCAACAGGACGCCCGAGCGCTTCTTGATACACATTGGTGCAAGTGAACAGCCGGGTTTATTCGGAGCCATCAGCACTGGAGAACAGCATAGTCAGAAGCGCCAGGCCACCCCAGCGCGAGCGGCGCGACCGCCACAATCCCTTCGCTTCCCTCCGCACCGATGAGCATGCGCACGTCGGCAAAGACGGTGAGTCGCGACCAAGCGGCGCAGCAGGCCGCCGCCGCGAACACGCCGTGCCCCGTCCGTGACCGGTGTCCGAAAGACTTCGTTGACGTTCGGCCGCGACGCTCCGGCCGCAAAGCCGGCCACAGCGAACGGTCCAACACGGCCGTGTCCCCGTGGAGCGAACCGCACCTCGGCACTGCCAAGCAGAGTCTTTCCGCCGAAGAAATACGACGAGTTGGTCTCGCGGCGATCGACTCCAAAGGTTGTACGCTGCAAAGAGAGTGAGTCGGGAAGTTAGGGAAACGCCGACGCCACCGGCGAGACGAGTCCCGCCTCGGTAATGGTCGGGCCAGCCGACCCATAGAGCTCGAACGATTGACCGCGTGCGGCGGACGGGCAGAAAGCCAGCAATACGCCGCACGTCAAGATCTGGGCAATTCGCACAGCAGAATCTCTCTACCTGGAATGCGTGAAATCGCCGTAGGCCGGCTCAGGGCTCGGCGACTCAGAGTGAGGTGCGTCCGAGAGTTCGGAGCCGTGGTTGCGGCTGCGCCTGGCGGCGCGGCTTGGCCTATCTCAGTGCGATAGCGAAATTCCCGGTAACCGGGAAATGGTCCTGGCGAGCCGCGATGAGGCTTGCTCGCGATCGAGAGAAACTCTTCGGCACCGCGTATCTAATTGGAAGTGTCAGGTTCTTCCTCTGCCTCTTTGAGCGTGACACGTTCCACGATTTTCATCGACGCATTCAGCATCGCCAAATCAGCCGCCGAAAGCGCGTTGTCCTTCGACGCCTCGGTAATCCACACCCGCATGTCGTTGAATAGTTGGGTGGAAATCTTCAGAAATTCTTGAGCAGTCACTACACACTCCATGCGACGTTGGGCAATGAGCACTCCTCGTCTGACCTATCCCTGTTTTGGTTCGTCCTCGAAGGCATCTCCAGCTGGCGCAGGCGTATCCGATACCTGCTCTTCAGTGGCGCCCAGATGCTCATCTCCGTCGGACGAAGTATCACGTTTCAGCGGCGGCGTTGCCCGCACTGATTTGTCTTCCTGGGCGGAGTCGGTATCTCGGGTGACATCGCGGCGAGCTGGCATCGGCACCTCCTGGGGAACCGTAGCAAGCTCAGGTCCAATTTTAAGGCTGGGCTTGTGCTGATGGAGTGACGAGTTCCGCTCGCTTGGGCCTTTCGCTCGCAGTCCCATTCGGTAAAAAGCACACCCCTGACTGAACTCAAGCCGAACAAACCAAAAAGACGCGAAAGCTCGAACCTCTGACGAGCTGCTGGTTGACGGCACGGATCATGAAAGTTGTTACGTGAGGTCATATCCTCATGGAGGCATTGCCATGAACGTCAGCCGGTTACTCCTGGTTGCGGCACTCACGTCGGCATGCGGAGACGCGGTCGCCACGCAACGCGCCACACCGCCGACGGCCACTCCCGCCGAAGTCGCAATACAGGAAGGCGAGAGGAAGACGAGCACGGATCCCGCGGTCAATCCGAACGCGGCCGCGATGGCCGAGTTCAAGGCGCGGGTCGAAGGTACGCCGACCTGCACAAGCGGCTCGCCAAGGGGGCTGCCCCGCAGAAGGAAACCTCGGACCCCGCCAGATCGACGCGGAAAGACGGCGCTGGCGGCGAAGGTTCAGGCAGCACGTGCCGATGCGAAGCACGGTGACATCTTCACTCCGGCAATTCGCCCCGTGTTCCGGCGTCTCCTCGCGCCCGAGCTGAAGGGCGAAGACGGTCGCGACGCGAAAGCGATCATCAAGGACGACGCGCCGGCGCCGGGCACGGTGCCGTTCAAGGTGAACGCGAAGTATCCGGAAAACCAGCCGTTGCCGACCGTGCCGGCGAATCTTCTGCTACACTGCCGTCGCTGCCCGCGCCGCTCGAATACCGCATCGTCGGCCAGCACCTGCTGCTGCTCGACACGGCCGCGGACCTCATCGTCGATTACATCCTGAACGCGATCACCACGTAGCCGGAGGGACATCATGCGTCGCCTAGCCGTTCTCGCGCTCCTGCTCGTCAGTCTGCCGTCGGCGGCGGCCGGCGCAGGAGCTGCGCCTGCCGAACAAGGAAGGGTCCGTCAAGTTCGCCATCATCGGCGACAGCGGCCAGCCCGGGACCGGGCCAGACGGCGGTGGCCCGGCAGATGGACGACTGGCGGGCGCGGTTTCCGTTCGAGTTCGTGCTGATGACCGGTGACAACCTGTACGGCACCGAAAGGCCCGGGACTACGAGACGAAATTTTCGATCCCGTACAAGGCGCTGATCGACGGCGGCGTGAAGTTCTACGCGTCGCTCGGCAATCACGACGACGCGGGACAGACCCAGTACAAGCTGTTCAACATGAACGGCAAGAAGTACTACAGCTTCAGGCCGAAAGCCGGCGTGCGGTTCTTCGCGATCGACAGCAACTATGTGGACGACGAAGCAGCTGGAATGGCTCGACAAGGAGCTGGCGGCAAGCGGGTCGGACTGGAAGATCGTCTTCTTCCACCATCCGCTCTATTCCTCCGGCGCCACGCACGGCTCCGCCGATCTTCAGCGGGAGCTGCTCGAGCCGATGTTTCTGAAGCACGGCGTCAACGTCGCGTTCATGGGGCACGAACACTTCTACGAGCGGCTCAAGCCGCAGAAGGGCGTCGCGTATTTCATCATCGGATCGTCGGCGAAGCTCAGGAAAGGCGACCTGCGAAGTCCTCGCTCACGGTCGTACGGCAACGACTCGGATTACGCGTTCATGCTCGCCGAGATCGACGGGGACGAAATGTACTTCCAGGCGATCAACGACAAGGGCGTGACGCTCGACGCCGGAAGCATCCGGCGCGTCGGGCACGTCGCCCCGAATCCGAACGTGACGACGCAGCCCGTGGTGCCGCAGGCGAAGCCATCGCCCGTGCAGCCGGGACCGGCGAAGACGAAATGACCTGAACGTCCAACTACCAATTCTAGAGCGGTTTGCGTTTCATGTAGGCGCACGTTTCGCGTGTCCTCGATGCACTCTCCCCCCCCCCCAAACCTTCGTCTGCCTCCTATCTCCCTCTCTCATGTGTCGAGAGACGTCTCCCGACCGCCGTCGCCACCCCTGTCCCGTCTCCCGCGGCTCAGGCGCCCCCCCCCGCCCCCCTCCACCCTCTACCACTCTAAGACTTCTATATCTCCAACCCTTCTACAACCCTCGCTCGCCTCCGGCCCTCTTCCCGCCCCAACGTGCCACCCTTCGTCAGATCGCGAGCGTGCTGAAAGGAAATGTCGCCGCATCAACACGGCTCACATTTCAAGCGAGCGGTCGAACCGCGAAGCGCCGGGCGCGGGTGGAGTGATGGCGATGATATGGCTGCGTGATTGCGCGCTCACGTTGACGTTAATGGCCATGTTCCTGCTGTTTCTGGCAGGACAGCTGCTCACGGGACTTGCGGAGTACAACAAGGCACAAGCGGAGCACGGACAGGCCACCGTTGCCGTGGGCGACTACCTCGCCACCGGTCACCCGTGGGCAGCCCTCTTTGAGAACTGGGAAAGCGAGTTCCTGCAGATGGCCGTGTTCGTGTTGCTCACAACGTTCCTGATTCAGAAGGGATCACCAGAGTCGCGACGACCAGATGTCAAGGAACTCGTCGACACCGATCCCCGTGACTTCGCCAATGATCCGGACGCGCCGTGGCCGGTCAAGCGAGGCGGCTGGATCTTGCGGGTGTACGAACATTCGCTCGGTCTCGCGTTCGTCCTGCTTTTTTTCCTCGCGTGGATGGGACATGCGCTCGGTGGTTTTGCGGAATACGCGGCAAACCAGGTGATGCATCACCAGCCGCGTCCCCGCCTCACTGACTATCTGTTGTCTAGCCGCTTCTGGTTCGAATCGTTCCAGAACTGGCAAAGCGAATTTCTCGCGATTGCCTCCATGGTCTGGTTGGCGGTGTACCTTCGACAGCGATGGTCACCAGAGTCGAAACCGGTGCATGCTCGCATACCGAGACGGGACGGTGAAAGGAATTACGATGCCCGTGACGTGATCATCGGCCCCGACCTCGCCGCTCAGCACGCCTGTAGTGCTCGTCAAAGCCGGGTACCAGTCCTTCGATGAACTCTTTGATCCGAGCACCCGCCACGCCGACCAAGGCCCCTTGGACGTGGTTCCAGAGTTCCATCGCTTGCGTCTGCGCGGAGCCGTGAACAGTGAGGGCGCGTCGAGCGTCGATATCTCCTCGTTCGCGTTTCGGAGACGCTCGTCGAAAGGCGACTGCCAGCATCACTCCGCCTACAAATGCGGTACCGAGAAACAGGTGCGGCCGCTGTCGGAAGTGCTCACGCCAGTTCGTGGCGGAATCAACCCTGTCTTCAAGTTCTCTCAGGTTCGAACCTAGACGATCGCGGGTCCGGGCGATCTGCGCCTCTATTTCGTTGACTGTTTTATCCATTCCAGATTCTCCTTGACTGACTCCACGGTGCGCTCAGGCATGGGCTGAATACGTCTTGCCCTTTGAACGCCACCCACGATCAGTATGGTCGCGGCGGCGATCATCACGACCGCGATGGCCAACGTGGCGGCCCACATCGGCGTCCTGGTCGCGAGTGCATAGGCGAGTGTCCACAGCAGGAAGATCCATGCGCTCACAGCGCCAACGGTACCGGCGGCGATCCAGATGCTGGACGTCACCGCTTCCCTCACCTCCTCGCGTATTTCCGTTTTCGCGAGGCGGATCTCGAAGCGCACCATGTCTTGCAAATTGCGGAGGATGTCCTGCAAGACGTCTGATACCGATCGCTCCTCAGCCACTCGTCACCTCTCTGCGGCTCGTTCCGCTAGTCTCGAGACAGTGCTCGAGCGAAGAGGAATCCGAACGCGGCCGCCACGACGAGCGCCGGCCCCGGATTGCCTTTGACGAACGTCTCGACGTCCGCCACCATGCGCTTGGCATCGTGACTGCGCACGTAGTCAGCGCTGGTGCTGAGTCGATTGGCTGTCGCGCGCGCCAGATGACGGACGGTATCGCCGCCCGGCAAGTCATAGCCCTGTCATGAAGAGCTGACGCAGCGCTGTCGAGTCCATCGGCGGCCGTTGACCGGCTCTCGTCGATGGCCGTCGCGGCGTTGCCGGCGGCATCGGTCATCGATGCTGCGGCGTTCCGCGCTCGCTTCGTCAGGTCTGGGACCGCCGTGTCCAGGTCATCTCCCATAGGACTCTTTCCTGATCGAGTGGTGTTCGGCATCGGTCTGTCCTCCATCGTTGGTATGTGCTAGAACTAACTGTCCTTGTGGATCTGTGTGTTTTTTTTCTTGGGGGGGGAGTTGCTAGCGACCGGTGCGCGTCGGGAAGAGGACCGATCCGACGTGATGGGTCGTTCGTCCTGCGTCAGTGGGAATCGTCTGGCCCCACCGCCATGCGTTGTCCTGCCATCGCGCTGCCTCGTGAACCGCTCCCCACGGCGGTCCGGGTTGCACATTGCCGTTCACCATGCATTGTGCCAACAACAAACGGTGATGTTTCTCCGTGGGACAACCATGGAGACCGAGGCACAGCCCCAAATCCTTAACACAGCCAAGATGCCGTTCGTCCTTCGGCGCGTCGCCGTCATGCCAATTCGTCCGCGAGCGGCACACCCATCGGCAGAATGCGGTGTACCGGCGAGATTGTCACGCCTGCTGCTGCCAGCTGGCGCCACACCTCGAAGTTCAGCTCGCTCTTTAGCGTGCCGGCAGTCTTCAGATGTTCGCTGCTCCACACCTGCAGGTGAAAACGCAGGGCGCCCAGTCCTGCTTCGACGAATTCGACCTGCGGCGCCGGACTCGTGAGCACGTCTTGGTGCTGACTCGCTGCCGCCAGCAGCACTCGTCGCACTCGCTCCGGGTCGGATCCGTGAGACACGAAGAAGGGCACCACGTAGGCGGTCAGCGTCCCTGGCCGGCTCCAGTTTGTCACCCGTTCGGATACGAACTGCGAGTTAGGTACGATGATCGCGACGTTCTCATCGGTGACGAGGGTGGTGGCCGGGCCGCGATCTCCTTCACCTCCCCGACACATCCTGCGATTTCGACGCGGTCACCGATCCGGATCGGCCGTTCGAACAGCAGGATCAGACCGCTGAAGAAATTGCTCGTGATGTTCTGCAGACCAAAACCGAGACCCACACCGATGGCGCCGACCAGCACGTTTAACGACGTGAGGTCGATACCCGCGGCCTGAAGGATCACGAGAGCTCCAAGAGAAATGGCGACGTATCGGACGATGGCGCCGAGCGCTTCGCGCATACCGATGTCGACGCCGCGGCGCGCCAGCACATGATTGATGAGCCACCGGGTCACACGCCGGGTCAGCCAGACCAGCGCTGTGACCAGTACGAGAACGGTGAGCAGCCGGAGTGGCGTGATTCGCTGCCCGCAATTCCGGTTGTCATAAATGTTTCGAGGTGACCCCATCCTTCGGCAAAAGCTTGCATGGTTACCTCTCACAAAGGCTTCAGAGCGCGACTTGAGTCCTGCCTTTCGAAGCCCTGCCACTTCAAGGGCACACAGCTCGGCAGGTTGCCCGGCGGTTGATCTGCACCTAGCCTCTCTGCCATCGCTAGCGATGTGGCCGTCTCAGTTTGTGCGTTTCGCCCGCCTCCACTTGTTCCCCCGTCAGCCAGCCCTTCGCCAGTTCGAACAGCACAACCGGCTTCGGTTTGTTGACTTGGAGAAACACAGCAGCGTGAACGTCGATGCCTAAGAGGACGATCCGAGGATTGTCCGCCGTGCCATGACGCGGATCCCCTTCCTGCCCGAACCACGCTCTCCAATCGGACTCGTAGAGCTCGTGGATCTTGCTGCGGTCCCGCGACACGTTCGCCATACCCGACGCAGATACCCATTCGTACGAGCCCGGCTTGTAATACGCGAGGTTTACGTGGGGATCGTGTTCGATATCGCGCAGCTACGCAGGTGACTTCTACCGTGACGAACCACAGATCGGCCCCGTCAGCACGTTTCTGGTTGGCCATGGCGCGCGACTCCAAGTGGCCGTCGGGACGACGCGTGGTCATCATCGCGACTTTGATCTCGTCGACAAGGGCGTAGAACGTGTCCAGCTCGCTTTTCATGGGTTCCCCTTCTGCCGTTGCGTCGCCGTTTCCCGTTGTGCGTCGCCGTTCTTCCGGCCTGCCCGGCGGGTCAACGAACACGCCTCGAGCCTCCTACCGAAGGGGAGAGGATTGACGCTCTACTTGTTCATGTCGGCTGCTGGAGGTGTTGTGCAGCCAGCAAAAAGCACAAGGAAGCTATCGACCTGACGATGGCGGTCCGTAGCGTCGGGTTCCAAGAACCCGCTGAGCAATTGAGAGCCTTGGGTAGCGCTTTACTGCTTTCGCCAAAACCCACGACGCCGCAGACATCACCAGAAAACGCCGTAAGAGAAGCCACATTGTAAAGTCCCCTTCGGAGCTAGCCCCGCGGCGGGCGTCCCATCACCACGCGGACGGCCCAGTACGCAACCACAAGACCCATTACCAGAAGGACCACCTGCGTTATCGTCATCGGAAAACCCACAAGTATTTCGTCTAACCAAGAGCGGATTCGAGTCTAGGACGCTCTACGCTCCGGTCTGGGTGATACAACAACCCTGCCAAAGCAACCTATCTCCAAGTCGCGGTCCGGATGCACGCGAGTCCACCCGACGTCTTCGCCCGGGACTCAGCCGCCGTGCTCATGGCAGCGCCGCTTTCTGCGGGACAGCCGGTGCCTGACAAGGGCGTCCCACAAGGGAGCGGGTCTCCCCGACGGCGGCCTGAGCCGCCGCATCCTTTGTAACTTCTTCCTACAGTGCCCTGATTTCGCTCAGCGTCGTGCTGGCCCGACAGAGGCGCTGCAGGCGTTCCGCGGGGGGAGCCAAACAACTCGCGGCGTTCGGCTCGATGTGCTCGTCCCCCAGCCTCAAAGCCGCGATGACCTCAATCATCGGGGGATCAGTTGCTCGGCCAGCTTCTCATCACTCGGTGCGCGTACGGACGCTCTCAGCCGTTCGGTCGTGGGATGGTGAGCCACTTCTCATGATGACGCTCTCCCCCGGTTCGCCGTGCTAATCTGCCACTTGATGCGAGGCGTAGCTGCGCTGGTCTCACGCGCTCGGTTGTTCCTGGCGGCCGCGCTGCCGCTCCTGTTCCTCACCTGGATGACCGCCCGCGTGACCGCTGAAACACAGCCCGCGATCTGCGCCATCGATATGGGAAGCAACAGCTTCAGACGTATCGTCGGCTCATTCCAGGAAGGCCGGTACCTGCAGCGAAGCATCGAGGTCCGGACGCTCGGCGTGGGCGACGACGTCGCGCGAAACGGGCGAGTCAGTGATGCGAAGCTGGCGGAGATCGCGGCGACCCTCTCGGCGTTCAGGGCCTCCTGCGAAAAGGACCGCGTCGCGCCGGTCGTCGCGATCGGTACGGCAGCGTTCCGGGAAGCCGCGAACGGCCAGCGAGTCATTGACCTCGCGGCCAAGCTTGGCATCTCTATGGAGATCGCCAGCGAACGTCGTGAATCCGAGCTCGCGTACCTCGTCGGCTCGCTCGGTCGCGACGATCACGCCGTCATCGACAATGGGAGTCGCAGCATCGAGCTCGTGTCGAGACGCGGCGGCGTGCTGCGCCACCAAGTGCTCAACCTGGGCTATCGCGTGGCGTACGACAGGTTTGTGGCCGCCGTAAACGATCCCGCGTCAGCCCTTCTGGGGTTTCAGAAACAACTGCGACAGGACACCTCGAAGGCGGTGTTCATGAAGGACATGAAGACACTTGTCGGGGTCGAATTTGGCGAAATGGCGAACGCGCTGTTCGAGCCCGCCGCAGTCGAAGGGCGCGTGCTCACGCTGGCGCAGCTAAAGCAAAAGATGCGCGACATTGCGACCGCGCCGACCGCCGAATTCGTGACGCTGAAGAAAAAGAAGGATATTGACCGGGCCTTGCCTCGGCTCGTCGTCGCCGCCACGCTGACCGAGGACTTCGGGTATTCGCAGCTGCTGCTCACCGAGCGAGAGCTTGGCGTCGGGCTGATCATCGAAGCCGGACTGCGGCCGCGTCCCGTGAAATAGCAGTCTCAACCGGACGTCAGGCTCGCTCGGCGTCCGTCTTCGGGATCCTTATTCCAAGAACCGCGGCGATCCCGCGCCTGTTCCCTGCGGTGGTTTGGCGCTCGTGTCACAGAGGCTGTTTGGCGGATCTGCGAATCCAGCGGGCGAACGCCTTCGGCTTCCGCAGATGCACCCGGCGGCCGAGTGCGAACGCGCGCCGCTGCAGTGGCTGACGCATCCGCGCGGCAAGACGATCGATCCGCCGGATGTCCGCGCGCATCGTTCGCAGATCGCGGCAGGCTCTCAGCGTTGCCGCCAGGACGACGAGGTCATGCTCGTCACCCAGTTCTGTTTCCAGTCGCTTGAGGTCGGCAATGAGTGGAGCGACGCCGGTGGTGAGCGACTTGGCCAGACGCAGCTGATACCACAACGTCTTCAGCTCTTTGCGCCAGCGATGCCGCGTCGCCGACTGTCCCGTCGCGCGCGCGCGTTTCATCGCTGCACGACTCCGGCGATACGAAGCGGCGACGACCGCGACGAGGCCGGACACATCGATAGAGGGAGACGCCAAATGCTTCGCTGACCTCCGGGTTGTCGCCAGCCGCTCCGCTGCCTCGCTGACGACACCGTCACGGTGCGCGCGCACGTGCTCCCGACGCACAATCTGTACGAGCTCATCTTCGAGATGCTTCCGCTGGTGTAGCTCGAACGACATAAAACTCGCACTAGGTTCGGATGCACACACGGTGCCACCGGTTAGACCGTTTTTCGATTCGGCGTAGAGCGGAGGCTTCCGCCTTCGCGGACACGCGCACGCTGAAGCGTGCGCTCTACGTCGAAACGCACACCGCTCTAGACTAGGCATCGGCGCTTCGGCGACGTTTCCGCCTATCAGGGCCGCGTCTCGCGGCATCAGGTTGACTCGGCTCGCACAGCCGAACCCTGCGAGCTGATTGTCCAAACGGATCAAGGTCGAGCGCAGATGTCGCATCCGGCAGCAGGCGCTGCCGGACGTGACCCGCAATCGCTCGAATGGCTTCTGTCGTGGTCCTACTGCGCCACGGCCACGCCGCGTGCGGCCTTCGCGATGATCGCTGCGACCGACTGCGGCTGCGACACGTAGACTGCATGACTGCCCGCGGCCTCGACGACGGTAGAGCCAGCGCGCTTGGACATCGCGCGCTGCGCGTCGGGCGGAATCATCTTGTCGTCGGTAGCTACGAGGTACCAACTTGGCTTCGCCCTCCATGCAGGTTCGGTGACCGCGCCGTTGAGCGCCTCGAGTCCCCAGGGAACTTGGGAGTCCGCCATGAAAGCGGCGGCCTCCGGCGCGACGTCCGCCGCGAACGACTCGCGGAACTTCGACCGGTCGAGGAAGAGATACCCGTCCTGCGGTGGCAGGATCGGAGGGACGGGCGCGCCAGGCGGCGGGTTCTTGATCAGCGCAGACACCGACTCGCCCCTGTCCGGAGCAAAGGCAGCAATGTAGACCAGCCCAGCGACCTTCGGATCGTTGCCGGCCTCTGTGATCACGACGCCACCGTACGAATGGCCAACAAGAATCACCGGCCCGTTCTGCGCGGCCAGCGTGCGTTTCGTGACCGCAACGTCGTCCGCGAGTGACGTCGTCGGGTTCTGGACGATTGAGACGTTAAAGCCGTCCTTCCTGAGCAGGTCATAGACCCCCTGCCAACCGGACCCGTCCACGAACCCCCCGTGCACGAGAACAACGTTCTTGATACCCTCACCTGCTCTCGCCTTAGACAGCTGATTCATTTTGTCCTCCGACTGACACCGCCGTTCCGCATTATCCACTGAGGTACGCGGGGCAACCGACAAGGCCAACGACGCTCGCAGTCCCTCCAGGTGTTTCACGCATTCGTCAACATGATTTCATCCCGCCGACACTCGTCCGTTGCGGCTTCGCCACACGCCGCCAATAGCATTTTTTCATTCGGGGCGCTTGAGGTCGTCACCCGCGCGAGACAAGTCGTCGGCGCGCCCTGTGGGTTGACATTGTCCCATTGGAAACCTGCCATTCCTGTGAAGAGGACCGCCCTCATGAAAAGACAGACACTCGTGGTAGCCATCTGCGCGTGGCCCCTCTATCTTGCGCCACTCGGTTCGTCAGCCCATGCCCAAACGCTCGAGGGGTTCGCGTCGCTACCGGCAGACACCTTCGCTGCAGGTCCGACCTCAGGTCAACTGATCGCCACCACTAACGGGAGGATGCCGCCATTCGTCGGCAAGCAGCCCGTGCAAGGGATCTCCTCAGTGCTGCGGGCGAGCAACGGTGACTTCCTGGTGATGGCCGACAATGGCTTCGGCGCTCAGGCGAACTCACCGGACTTCCTGCTCCGCGTCTACCGGATTTCCCCGGATTTTCGAACCGCCCGTGGTGGGTCAGGCTTCATCGACGTGTCGCCGTACCTCACCCTTCGGGACCCGGACAACAAGATCAACTTCCCGATTGTTGCGGATGGCGATGTCTACCCCGGATCGGTGATCCCCGTTGACCCGAGCATCAAGTCGGGCCGCCTCTTGACCGGTGGTGATTTTGACATCGAGTCTTTCCGCGAAGCTCATGACGGCACGCTCTGGTTCGGCGACGAGTTCGGCCCATTCTTGATTCACACGGATGCCAAGGGCCGCGTGCTCGAGGCGCCCATCGCGCTGCCTGGCGTGAAGTCCCCGCAGAATCCATTTCTCGGCGGAGAGAACGCCAAACCTCGAAGACGAAGTAAGGGATTCGAAGGGATGGCCATCTCGCCTGATGGCAAGACGCTGTACCCCATGCTTGAGGGCCCCCTGCGACTGGAAGACAACCAGAGCCGCCTGCTCATCAACGAGTTCGACCTGAAGCGAGGCGTCTATACGGGCAAGCAGTGGGCGTACCGGATGGAAGCTGAGCCTCAACCGGCCAGGCCATCGGCGACCTCACGGCCGTAGAACGACTTCCCTGTTTCTGGTGATCGAGCGCGACAACTTCGAAGGTGCAAGATGCACAGTTCAAGAAAATCTTCCTGGTCGACCTAGAACCACGTCGACGCCCAGGGTTTCCTGGTCAAGAGACAGGTTGCTGACTTGCTGCATATCGCCGACCCGGATGGTCTGGCGGGAGGTGGCACGTTTCGCTTCCCCTTCCAGACCATCGAGAGCGTCATCGTCGCTCAGCGCGATGCGCATCGGCGTGCTGGACGACAACAACTACCCGTTCAGCAACGGCCGGGTGCCCGGACAACCGGACCCGAATGAATTCATCATCCTTCGGCTCGACCGGCCGCTCACGCGCCCATAGGCCGGTCCTGAGGGACGGGAGGCTTCATGGGCCTCCCGTCGAGGAGCAGGTGACGTCGCTTCCCAGAGTGGGGAGCGAGCGATGCAATTTAATACGGAGCAATCGCAATGCCACCCAAGTTGCGCCAGTCGCGCGCGCGGCCGACTTCTTGCACCACAGGCTAACGGCGATGACCGCTGGAGGCACCCTCAGGTACCTCGGTCACCCGTCGCGAGATATGGAAGGTTTGGATGTGGGAGCTGCTCGTTGTAGGAGCGGTATTGACTCTCTCAATCGGACTCGGCGTCGCTACCGCCGCGTCCATCCTCTCACTTGCCTTCTTGTCGTGGCCAGCGGTCGCTGACCGGTAGTTGTAGCCCTTACACACAGGTAACTGCTGCGGAGTGTTCGCCGAGGGCACACCACCAGCAATCACGCAAGCCCAGGAGAGCGCACATGACTGAAAAGGGAACTGCTGCTCTACTCCAGCGGACTCTCGACCAAGAGAGAGCAGCGGACGAGAAGTTGTCCGCACCGGCGGAGGGCGACATCGACGAGTCGGCGGCCGACACCTCTGAACCTGGGGACGAGAGTGAGGACGACGACGAAGATGACGAGGACGACGAGGACGACGAGGACGACGAGGAGGATGAGGACGAGTCAGACGAAGACGACGAAGAGGAGGCCGGCAAACGCTGATCGGGAGCGGAGCATAAAAGCCGTCGGGCGCGAAGCCCAATCCTGCGGTCGTTAATGCCCGGCACGGGATGACTCCTTGCGCTTGTGACTCGAGCCGGTACGTAGAGGTCGAACCGCCGGCCCGTTCACCAGGGATCAACGAGTCCCGTTTCGGGATCCTCGAATCCGCCACGCACGAGTCCTCGGACCGCCATACCGAAGAAGGCATCGCGGCCAGAACCCCAATCACCTGCCAGCCTGGGTGCATTTGATTCGTCGCCTTGATTTACAACGTGGTCAGGTACCTCACAAACCTCATCGACCTAATAATCCTCAGGCATTACCGGGCCAACGATGTCCCAACGGGTCACGTTTCCACGGCACCCATTCCACAAGGAAAGGATCACACCGTGTCGGAAGACAACAAAGCCAAGGTGCGACAGTTCTACGAAGAGGTTATCCAGAACGGACATTTTTCGGTGGTCGACAAGATAGCCGCGCCCCACATCGTGGATCAGCGGAGATCATATCGTCGCGGAGGGCGACAAGGTAGCAGCGCACGTGTCGGTGCGCGGCAGGCACACGGGCGAGCTCATGGGTATCCCACCCAGCGGGAAAGAGGTCGTGATGCGGATATCCGACATTGTGCGGTTTGAGAACGGCAAAGTCGTGGAGCGATGGGGCGTCGAGGATATGTCGGGCTTCGTATGAGCGTCGATTGACCTCGCGAACCCCGTCCACACGACAACTCAGTCGCATCGCGCCGTGATCAGCCAGGGCGACCAGCCTGAGGACCAGCCTGAACGTGCCGGCTAGACGCTTTTCGATTCGGCGTAGAGCGGAGGCTTCCGCCTTCGCGTAAAGCTTCGGCGGACCGCCGTAGCCTTGGCGGAGGCGGTTAGCCTCCGCGGACACGCGCACGCTGAAGCGTGCGCTCTACGGGGAATCGCTCTAGTCAAGCCCCAGCTGCAGGGCCGCTTCACGCGCGAACACGCTAGCCCCTGCCGTCGTGGCATGGAGACCATCCCAGAAGAAATAGCTGTTCGGCTGCCGGCACGTGAAGGGAGGGGTGTCCGGCATGATGCAAGCGTCATCGACGTTGCTGAAGCCGAACGACGACGGATCGGCCATGACCTGATCCAGCGTTACGAATGCGTCCACTCGCGTGATGGTGATGTCCGGGAGTGCTTCGAGCGGATCGAGGGCGACGCTCAGGATCTGGTTGAACGCCACGGCCACATTCCGCGCCAGCTGGGACGTGCCCGGGAAGACCGGGTCGAGCGCTCGCACCGCGGGCGCGTAACCGGGGCTGGGAACGTTCCCCACCAGAAAGTGTCTGGCCCCCGCAGCATGGAGGAGCTGGATATGGTCAACGATTGATTGCACGGCGGCGTATGAGGATGGCGAAACCCAAAAGGTCCTGGCCTGCTACGAAAGCGTTCACCGCATCGCTCACGTCGTTGGCGCCCATCTCCATCACATACAACGCATCGGGGGGCGCCACGCCGTTGAACTCGGCCAGAAACAGGTTCACCTGATCGTTCAACGTGAAGTGCCCAGGGCTTGGGATGGCTCGCGTGGCGCCGACCGCGTAGTTGGTTCCCTGCGCGCCCTTGGTGCGGAGCGCAGGCTGCACGCTGCCACCAAGTCCGATCGAACGCGCCAGCTGCTCGATCCAGGTGGGTCCATTCGTCAGATGGTGACCGCCCCGCGCGTAGGGCACGTTCGGAATGAGAAACTCGTCGACATCGTAGCTAGGTGGTGTGCTGCTCCCCGCCAGGATGGCGGCATTTCCCGAATCAGAGAAGCTCGTGCCGAAGACTATGATCCGCTCGTACGGGGATTGTTGCGCCAGCAGCATGACCGACGACAACGCAAGACACGCCACGATCAATCCCGACGTGGCGTACACCCTCAACCGACGTCCCGAGTAGCTCATCGCACGCTCCGCTCCTACAACACCATGTCTTTGCGGCCATAACCAGTCACATCTCTGTAACGGCGGGTCAGGGCCGTACAGCTGTGGTCAGCGCGGGAGCGTCTCGGCCACGTGCGCGCTCACGTCGCGGATCTGCTCCGGAGTGAGGCTGCGGGCGAAAGGCGGCATCTCGTTGCGCCCTTCGCTCACGATGCGGATGACGGCCGCGCGATCGGTGGAGGCCGCCAGCGAAGGACCGCCGCCGTGGCCCCCTTCGCCTTTGTCCCCGTGGCATGCTGCGCAGGTCGACGCAAACAGCACCCGGCCATTCGTCAGGTCGGCGGCATTCGTGGTTGGCGGCGCCTGGGCCGTGGACGTGTTCGCCGGCCCAACCGGCCCCATCTGACCAGACAGCGAGAAGAGCCACAGGCTGTCGCCGCGCGGAGTGCCCGCGAAGAGGCTCCCGCCGGAATAGACGAGCACGTGCTGTTGCCCGCGATGCTCGAAGACGGTGGCTGGCGCGTTGACGCCGGCGCCCGTCTGGAACTGCCACAGGAGATCCCCTTTGCTGGCGTCGAGCGCCGTCAGCCGGCCATCGCCGCGGCCGACAAAGACGAGCCCGCCGGCCGTCACCGTCGATCCGCTATAGCAGCGTTCGGGCCAGTGCTGCTGCCAGACGAGCTTGTTGGTCCGCATGTCGAGCACGGCGTAGATCCCCGAGACTGACCACGCGATATTGCCGAACTGGCCCCCGATGTATCGGTCGCCCACCTCTGGAGTCTTCCCGCCGCTGTTATCGGTCACGAAGACGCCAATGCGGTCCTGGGCGCACACGTAGAGATAGCCTGTGTTCGGGTCGTACGCGCTCGGCGGCCAGTTGGCGCCGCCGCCCGGGCCGGGACGCGCCACGACGGGCGTCATCCAGAACGGGGTGAAGATCCGCCCGCCGTTGACCAGACGATGGCCTTCTGGCGCGATGTCGATCGACTGCGGCACGAAGGAGTCGCCGATCGGGTACGGCTGCGTGGCGGCGGTTGCCTGGCGCGGCTCCTGCGGCACCGGGCGCTCCTCAATGCCGATGAGCGGCTGCCCAGTCACGCGATCCAGAATGTAGACCCAGCCGGTTTTGCTCGGCTCGGCGAGCGCCTTCCGCATCGTGCCGTTGATCTCGATGTCGAAGAGCACCACCGGGCTCGGACTGTCGTAGTCCCACAGATCGTGGTGGACCTGCTGAAAGTGCCAGCGGTACCGTCCGGTCCTGGCCTCGATCGCCACGATAGACGAGGCAAAGAGGTTGTCGCCGGGCCGGATCGAGCCGTCGAAGTCCGGACCGGCGTTGCCGGTGGACACATAGAGCAGGTCCAACTCCGGATCGACTGCCGGTGTCTGCCACACGGTCGCGCCGCCGCGGCGCCACGCGTCGTTGGTCTGCGGCCACGTGTCATGCCCGACTTCGCCAGGGCCTGGAATCGTGAAGAAGGTCCACACGAGCCGGCCATCGCGCGCGTCGTAGGCTTTCACGCGGCCGCGGACGCCGTACTCGGCGCCGGCGAACCCGGTGATTACCAGACCTTCGTAGTAGAGCGGCGCGCTCGTGATCGAGAAGCCCTCCTGCCATCGTTCGGCCTGTACCGACCAGACGACACCCCCGGTCTGCTGGTTGAGCGCCACGAGCTTGCCGTCGAGCTGGCCGACATACACCTTGCCGTCGCCGAGAGCGACGCCGCGGCTTGTCCAGCCGCAGCAGATGACGTCGTTGGACGGATCGAGATGAGCCGCGTATGACCATAGCGTCTGACCACCGTCCACGCTGATCGCGAACACGTCGTTTGCGCCGGTCACGACGTAGATGACGCCGTCGTGGACGAGGGGCTGCGCCTCGCCGGAGTACTTCGGCTCCAGGCCGGAGCCTCCGAGGCGCGCGCGCCAGACCGCCTTGAGACCGGCGACGTTCTCGCGGGTGATCTGCCGGAGCGGCGAATACCGGCGGTTGAAGAGGTCGCCGCCGTTGGTCAGCCACTCGGTCGTCGGGAACGAGCTTAGCTGGCGCCCGGTGAACGCGGGAGCGGGAGCGATCGTCCGCTGAGCCTGCGCGACCGACCAGCCGATGCCCACGGTTCCGAGTGCTAGACAGATGGCGACGGACGCGCGATTCCACATCGAGGGTCCTCCTGGCGGGTCCGGCTCATGCCGAACCTGGCGAATCCGACGTCCGATGATGGCTCCTGGTGTCGGGCCGGGAAATCGTTTGCGGCGTCGCTGCCCTTTTACCATAACGTGTCCGATTCCCGTCCGATCGCTATCAATACACGGTTATCTTGTCAGGATCGCCTGTGGTCGTGAGAAGCCGATCGGCGGTGGGGATTGCGACGGGAAGGACGAGGCTGGGCGATCCGAGCGCGCCAGGCTGTGGCCTATAATCGCCCTCACGATGAGTCCCGGCGACCGTCTGAATCCGCCGCGGGGCTTTCACTCCGTCCTCCTCGCCCTCTTCTTTGCTTCCGGTTTCGTCGCGTTGCTCTATCAGGTGATCTGGGAGCGATTGCTCGCTCTCAGCACCGGTCTCGACCTGTACGCGGTCACACTCATCGTGGCAGTGTTCATGCTCGGCATGGGGCTTGGCAGCTTCGCCGGCGGCATCCTCGCGGACCGCCTACCTGCACCTCGGCTGCTCCTTGTGTTTGCATTGGCGGAATCGATCGTGGCGCTGTTCGCGCTCGTGAGCAAGGTGCTGTATCACGATCTGCTCTACCGCCATGTCGCGGCGCTCCCCGTCCACCCTCTCCCACTCCTGGCTGCTGCGGCATCCACCCTCCTCGTGCCGACATTCTGCATGGGCGTGACGTTGCCGGTCCTCAGCAAAGCGCTCAGTCAGTCGCTCGGCGTTGCCGCGTCTCGCATCGCGGGGCTGTACGGCTGGAATACGCTTGGCGCCGCCATGGGCGCATGGGTCGGTACCGCGGTGGTCATCCGTTCATTCGGGTACGAATCCAGCCTCTGGATCGGCGCATTCGTGAATCTGGCGTGTGCCTGTGCAACCCTGTTGCTACTCCGCACGCCCGGGACACCGCAGCACTCGCCCCGCGATATGCCGGTCGCCCATGACGCCAGCACTGAGCATCCGGGTTGGTCGTGGCGGCTCTGGCTCGCGATTTACTTTCTTTCGGGATTCATCGCGCTGGGCTTGGAGATGGTGTGGTTCCGCCTCCTTGGCGTCGTGCTGAAATCGACGGCGTTCACCTTTCCATTGCTGCTTGGAACCTATCTCGCCGGCGTTGGTGGAGGCAGTCTCATCGGCCGTTCGATTGCACACCGCACACGGCATCCGGTCCGCTGGTTTCTGCTGGCGCAGGCTGGCGTGCCGCTCTATGCCGGTCTTTCAGTCGGCTTGTTGCTCTGGGCCCTCCCGACTCTGCCGAGCCTCGAAAAGGCACGCGTCTACCTCGGGTCATACGAGCCCATTGAGTTCGCGTTCAATTTTTTCGAGCTGAGTGCCCCTCAGGCGGCCTTGTATCTCATCGTGCCGGCTGCGATGATCCTGCCGGCCACCCTCCTCATGGGCATGAGTTTCTCGTTCATCCAGCGCGCCGTCCAATCCGATCTCGTGGGACTGGGGCGGCGAGTAGGCGCTCTCCAGACGGCCAACATTCTCGGTTCAACTGTCGGGGTCGTGCTCGTGGGCCTCGTGCTCCTCGATCGGCTCGGCACGGCGTCCACGCTCCGGATCCTGACGGCCGGCAGTGTCGTCTTCCTGGCTTTGGCAAGCGCGAGTGTGTTCGCGAAAGCGACGCGTCAGGTCCGATGGGCAGGCTATTTGGTCGGCGTGGCGATGGCAGTGTTGAGCGTTCTCGTCATCCCCTCATCGGCAGCCTTCTGGGGAACACTACACGCTGTGCCAGAGGGGCGCATCATCCATGTGGATGACGGCACCGGCCTTGCGGTGCTCACCAGTCCTGACGCCACTTTCCGCCGCCGCGCCGACGTGTACGTCAACGGGCTCGGGCAGAGCAGCGTTCCATTCATCGACGTGCACGCGTTTCTTGGCCTGGTGCCGGTCATGCTCCATCCGGCGCCCAAGACGATCGCGATCATCGGCTTGGGATCCGGCGGCACTGCGTACGCAGCGGCCGGCCGTCCGGAAACCGAAGCGCTCGACTGCGTGGAGATCGTCGGGGGACAAATTCAGACGCTGCGTTTGCTCTATCAGCGCACCGGGTATCCAGGACTCGGAGGCCTTCTGCAGGACCCGCGGATCCGTTTCGTGGTCGGCGACGGGCGCCGATACGTCATGCAGAGCCGCGACCGCTTCGATGTGATCGAAGCGGACGCGCTGAGGCCAAACAGCGCGTACTCGGGCAATCTCTACTCCCGCGAGTACTTCGACCTGCTGCGAAGCCGGCTCAAGCCTGGCGGTTTGGCCGTGACGTGGGCGCCGACATCACGGATTCAGCACACGTTCATGGATGTCTTTCGGCACGTCGTGGACATCCCGCCGATGTTGATCGGCAGCAACCAGCCGATCGCCATCGACGCTGAAGCGATCCGCGCTCGCGCTGAAGACCCGTTTACGGCCGCGCACTACGCACGCGCAGGTATTCCGCTCCAGAAGTATGTGACGCAGATGTTGGAGACGGCGCATCACAGGGAAAGGCCCGTCGTGTCGGCCACGGATGCCATGCTCAACACGGACCTCTTCCCGCGCGACGAGCTTCGCGTGCGATAGCCACGTCGACTGTTCGAGACCGGGCCCCAAGGGCACGATGAACAACCTCCACCGTCTGGCATCCGCAATCTCGCGTAAGTTCGCGTTTCACGCGAGGACCGCGCCGTGCTTGCCGTCTGAAGCGAGCTCAGGCCAGGTGCGGATGGCCGTCGGTGCCGCCGTGCTGCTCACCTTGATGGGCCTCGGTTGCGAATTCCTGATCTGGCCGGACTGGGATGCGGCGTGGCTGCTCGCCATCGCCCGCCGGATGCGGGCAGGCGCTACGCTGTACTCGGACGATCTCGTCGAAATCAACCCTCCGACGATC
>CAWHBF010000009.1:0-126947 GCA_963827515.1 uncultured Acidobacteriota bacterium
TACACGACCCTCATGTCGGGCGGGGGGCCTGTCCCCGGGATCGTGCAACTGAAGGAACGGATCGAGAAAGGTGCCCTCAAGGGTCCCCGGATTATCACGTCCGGCCGGGCCGATCCCGACCTCTTCAAGACCGAGGACGAGGCGCGCGCCGGAGTGCGAAAGCTGGCTCAGGCCGGCGTGGAGATCATCAAGGCCCGCATCGAGCCCGCCGGCGGACCCGCCGCAGAGTAGCCATGCTTGCGGTGGTCACCGACGAGGCGCGGAAGCACAACCTCGATGTCATGGTGCACGCGGTCAGTCCCGCCGTCCATGCTCGCCGCCGTCAAGGCGGGTGCGCGAAAGCTCGTACACACGCCGCACGGGGGATGGCTCACCGAGGCCGAGGCTCGCGTCGTGAGGGACGCCGGAGATCGAAGTGCTGTCGACGATTGGTTTCGGCGTGCCCGTCTTCGGAGTCTTCAACGACAACAACGTTCCGACGTTTCGCGATGGGAAGCCGTGGCCTGTCGGGCATCCTCGACGGTCAAGGCGGTCGGGGCAAAGAGGCGGGCGAGAAGGCCGTGAACGCGCGGACGCTGTGGGACGCCGGCGTGACGTATGGGTTCGGCACCGACACGGGGTATCACCCGAAGGCCGGGCTCGCGCACGAGCTGCGAGCCCTCAACCTGATGTTCTCGCCGCAGGACATCGTGAAGCTCATGGGGCCCAACACGGCGGCGTTCATCGAGAAGAGCACCGACCTGGGAACGCTGCGAGCAGGGCAAGCTGGCCGACATCGTCGTCCTGAACGGGAATCCACTGGACGGCTACTGGAACCTGCTGAACGCTGTCGTGGTGATCAAGGGTGGTGACGTCGTCGTGGACAAGCGGTAGGACGGATGAAGAAGACGCTCGCGTGCGTGATCGGTGCTGCTGTCCTCGCATCGCTCGGGTGCCAGGCGGCGGCTCCAGTGAGCAGTAGGACTATCAAGGTCGGCATCGTCCTCACGTACTCCGGACCGGATGCCTCGATTGGGGAATCCATCGATCGGGGTGCGGAGCTCTACCTTGCGCTCCACCGGAGCGAGCTGCCGGCGGGCGTCGAACTCCAGTTGATCAAGCGCGATGAAACAGGGCCGACCCCCGATATCGCGAAGCGGCTCGCACGGGAGCTCATCGTCCGCGAGGGCGTGCAGATCCTCACTGGAGGCCAGTGGACGCCCAACGTGAGCGCGATCGCGCCGCTGGCGACCGAAGCTGGGATCCCGTACGTGGTCATGTCGAGCGGCACGGCGAGCACGACGCGGTTGTCGCCGTTCCTGGTTCGGGTCGCCTTCACGACCTGGCAGCACAGCTACCACATGGGAAAATGGGCCGCGATGAACGGCCTCACGCGTGCGTCCACCATCGTGAGCGACTACGCTGCTGGAGTGGATGCCGAGGAGGCGTTCGTACGAGGCTTCACGGACAGCGGCGGGACGATCGTCAGTTCGGTTCGCGCGCCGCTCAGAACCGCCGACTACGTCCCGTTCCTGGAGCGCATTCGGCGCGACAAGCCTCCGGCTCTGTACGGGTTCAACCCCGGAGGGCCGGAAGCCACGCGGTTCATCAAAGCCTATGCCGACCTTGAACTGGGATCGGCTGGTATTCAGCTCATCGGGCCGAATGCGATCGTGCCCGACGATGAACTGAGGAACATGGGCGATGCGGCGATCGGCGTGATCTCGGCGTCGCACTATTCGGCGGCCGGGGATCGACCCGCCAACCGTACATTCGTCAGCGAATGGAAGAAGGCGTACGGCCCCGAGACTCTCCCCAACTATTTCGCCGTTGGTGGATGGGACGGCATGCGCGCGATCGTCGACGCCATTCGCGCGCAGAACGGAGAGCTCGATGCCCGTCGAACGCAGGAATTTCTGACGAACTGGAGCAACCCCGACAGCCCTCGCGGCCCGATGCGAATCGATCCCGAGACCCGAGACGTCATTCACAACATCTATATTCGTCGGGTCCAGAAGGTGGACGGCGAGCTGCGGAACGTTGAATTCGCGACGATCCCGTCCGTGAAAGACCCGTGGAAGGAGCTCCATCCGGAGGAGCCCGGCAGCGGACGCTAGCCGGTGATGTGGGAGCTCGTCGACCTTCTCCTATCCCTCATGTTCTACGGCACGGCGTACGGGATGATTCTGTACTTCCTGGCCGTAGGCCTGTCGGTCACTCTGGGGCTCATGCGGTTCGTCAACCTCGCACATGGCGTCTTTGCCATGGCGGGAGGGTATCTGACCGTCACCGCCATGTCGCGACTCGGCTTCCCCTTCATCCCCGCTGTCGTCGTCTCCGTGGTGGTGGTGGGCGCGCTGGGGATGCTCCTCGAACGGCTGCTCTGCCGGCGACTCTACTCAGCGCCGATTCTGGAGCAGGTGCTCTTCTCGATCGGCCTCATCTTCGTGTCGAGTGCCGTCGCCAGGTACTTCTTCGGACCGTTGGCGCAGCCGATCGAACTGCCAGCCTGGCTCTCAGGCCGGATCGACATCGGCATAGGCGTATTTCCGGTCTATCGCGTCTTCCTGATTGGCGTGGGCGCGGTTCTCGCGTTCGCGATTTGGGTGGGCGTCGAGCGTTCGCGATTCGGCGCGTCGGTGCGCGCCGCGGTTGACAACCGGCAGATGGCCGAGTCGGTCGGCATCAATGTGAACCGTGTCTTCACGATTTGCTTCGGTCTCGGCACCGGGTTGGCGGCTCTCGGAGGAAGCCTGGGCGCCGATCTGCTCCCCGTCTATCCCGGGTATCCGAATGACTATCTCGTGTACTTCCTCATCATCGTCGCCGTGGCGGGGCTCGGCAACATGCGCGGAGCCTTCTTCGTTGCGCTGGCCTTTGGTGTGATCGACACGAGCGTGCGGTATTTCCTGCCGGATTTTGGCCGCATCCTCGTCCTGCTACTCGTCATGGCCGTTTTGTTCCGCAAGCCATACGGGTTCGCGCCAAAGACACACGCGTGACGGCGTCCCGCGTGCTCGACGGCCTCGTCCTGGTGGGGCTCGTGTCCTTCCCCATACTGATGCCGGGCTACCTCGATCTCGGCACGCGTATGGTCATTCTGACCCTCGCGGCGATGTCGCTCGATCTGTTGGTCGGGTACTGCGGACTCGTCACGCTGGGCCATGCCGCGTTCTTCGGCGTCGGAGCGTATGCCGCCGGAATTTTTGCGATTCGGGTCTGGGCCGATCCTGTCGTCGGCCTGCTCGCGGGTGGGGCGGTCGCGGCGCTGCTCGGGGTGCTCTCCGGCGCCGTGCTGCTGAGGGCGCGGCGACTCACCTTGATCATGCTCAGCCTGGCGACCGTCCTGATCGTGCAGGAGGTCGCCAACAAGATGAACTGGCTGACCGGAGGCGCCGACGGTCTGCAGGGGATCGTGATGCAGCCGGTACTGGGGCAATTCGCCTTCGATCTGTCTGGCCGCGTGTCCTACGCGTATGCGGCCACCGTGCTCGCACTGGGATTTCTCGTCTTTCGCACGGTCGTTGACTCGATGTTCGGCAAGTCGCTCGTCGGCATTCGCGAGAACGAGTCGAGAATGCACGCGCTCGGGACACCGGTCGATGGGCGTCTGCGCACGGTGTTCGTGATATCCGCCGCCATGGCCGGCATCGCCGGGGGCCTGCAGGCGCAGGTCTCCGAATTCGTGTCGCTGAATGCCGTGAGCGTCGAGTTTTCCGGTGAGATCCTGATCATGTTGATCCTGGGTGGCGCCGGACGCCGGTACGGCGCCTTTCTCGGCGCGCCGCTGTACGTCTTCATGCAGGACTACCTGGCGCGGGAGGATCCGACGAACTGGTATCTCTGGATTGGCCTGTTGCTCCTGGCGATCGTGTTCCTGGCGCCGGGCGGACTCGCCGTGTGGATCGGCGCCTTGACGCGACGCCTGCAGGGGAGGCGATCGTGACGTCATCCGTCGGACCCTCGCATATCGACGGTCGGTGGTCGGCGTGCGTCGATGGCCTTGGAAGTCGACGTGGTATGACTTGTAAGAATCGAACGAAGGAGGCGGCGATGAGGCTCGCTATGCAGCAGATGACGGTCGCGGCGTGTGTCCTGGTGGCCGTGCTGACCTGGCCGTCGGCCGGATTGGCCCAGACCTGGGGCTTCCCGGGAACGACCAACGAGGCCTTCAACGCCATTCCTCCAGGTGGCCCGGCGCCTCGGCGCGATCTGACGGGACTCTGGGATGCCGGCAACGGGGGCATCGGGGGACAGGGTCAAGCCGCGGCACGGGAAGCCGCGCGCGCCCCCTTCACACCGTTGGGTAAAGAGATGATGTCGCGCAATAAGCCGGGTAACGGACCCCAAGCGGCGTCGGTGGCCGAGAACAACGACCCGCTGTCGACTATCGGCGATCCGTCGGGGTTTCCCCGGATCCTGAATTACGAGCTTCGGACCGTCCAGATGGTACACACGCCCAACCAGGTCCTGATGTTGTACGCGTTCAACCAGACGTGGCGCGTCATTTGGACCGACGGCCGCGCGTTACCAAAGGATCCTGATCCGCGGTGGTTCGGCTACTCGGTCGGACGCTGGGACGACGACACGACGTTTGTCGTGGACACGATCGGATTGGACCCGCGCACCTGGATCGACAACAACGGCCACCCGCACAGCGAAGCGCTGCACGTGGTGGAGCGCTACCGCCGCGTCAACCTGAACACGCTGGAGCTGACCGTCACCATCGACGACCCGCTGGTCTACACCAAGCCGTGGCTGTCTCGCGAGCGGCTGCCGCTGAAGCGACTCCCGGCGGAGACCGATGTGCTGGAAATGATTTATTCGGCCTCCGAGGCGCAGGAATACAAGGAGTCGATCGCGAGCCAGGCCAAGTAGCGCGGGAACAGCACCTCGCGGCCGCGCTGACGAGGAAATAACAGAGCCGGCGCGGCTCACCCGCGGTGGCCGCAGGCGAGTTCTCCGTTTCCTCCGCCTTGCCGTATACTCCCGGCAACCGTCCCGGTGATTCGTCACAGCGTCTCTTCATCCGGTGGGCCATCCTGGCTCGCTATCCTGCGGAGGATGCGATGCAGCGCTTACTTCGAATTCTCGAATTCACGGCGGTCACACTACTCGTCGTGCTCCTGTCCACGAACGCCTGGGCCCAGGCGACGGCGGCACTTGCCGGCCGGGTGACGGACGAAAGCGGGGCCGTTTTACGGGAGGGATCGATGAAACGCAACCTGCTCGGGTTCTTGGTGACGGTGCTGTCCTGTGCCGCCGCGCCCGCACTCGCACATCATTCGTTCGCGGCTGAGTTCGACAGCAACAAGCCGGTCACGCTGACTGGAACGATCACCAAAGTGGAGTTCCAGAATCCGCACATCTACTTCTACATCGACGTCAAGGACTCGAGCGGCGCCGTCACCAACTACGCCGTTGAAGGCGGAACACCGAACCAGCTTCGGAGGCAAGGCTGGGGCAAGGATTCCTTGAAGATCGGCGAGGTCGTCACCGTCGAAGGGTTCCTGGCCAGGAAGCCCGAGGCGCACACCATCAACGGCCGTACGGTCACGCTGCCGGACGGCCGCCGGGTGTTCGGCTTGAGCGGTGCCGCGGGGACAAACCCATGACCCGCGTGTGCTGTTCCGTCGTTATCACCGCTGCGATCGCCGTGTTTGCCGCTGCTCCCGGAGCCGCCCAAACAGGCGGTCAGGGTGGCCGCGGCACGCCCCCGCCTACGGCGACAGACCGCAAGCTGCCGCCCAAACCAAAACCCGAAGGCGCGTGGTGGCATACGGGCGCGGCTCCTGTTCCGCAGGCCGGCCGGCCGGATCTGACTGGTGTGTGGTTTGGTGGCGCGAGCGGCGACCTGTCACGAGCGACCGTGCCAGGCCAGGAACTGATCTTGACGCCGCTCGGAAAGCAGCGATGGGACACCGTCGATCATGCGAAGGATCCGAACACCGCTTGCCTGCCGCCCGGACCTGCGCGGATGATCATGATGGCGCACCCTGCGATGATCGTTCAGCGTCCGGATGTCGTCGTCGTGCTCACTGAGTCACAGCGGACGTATCGAATCATCTACACCGACGGCCGCGGCCACCCCTCCGATATCGCCGACTATCCCGAGTGGATGGGCAGCTCAATCGGGAAATGGGAACGCGACACGCTGGTCGTCGACACGGTCGGCGTCAACGAGCGGAGCTGGCTCGACACCGCCGGCCACGAGCACAGCGACAAGCTGCACATGACCGAGCGGTTCCGGCTTTCCGATCCGAACACGCTCGAGCACATCGTGACCTACGACGATCCAGTGTTCTTCGTGAAACCGTTCACGACGCGCCGCCTGTTCAAACGCCAGGTCGGCGATCGGATCCTGGACCACTCCTGCCTCGAGAACGAAAAGGACCTTGACCTGCTGGTCCCGACTCTCGGCGATGCGGGGCGCTGAATCAGCCCGCCGGTAGGGTCAAACGGTCAGGGGCGGCCCGGCGCGTGCGCCGCTCCTGACATGCACCCCTGCATACTCGTCTCTCGCATCCTGGATGTCCGTGGTCTGTCGGAGCGCAGCGCATTTGCGGCACCTGGGTCTCTTCAGCGAGGTTCCGAGCGTTGACACGCGGCGAACCGACGGTCAATGATGCTGCCCACTCGTGGCAGGAGGCTTCATGCGCCTGATCTCACCCACCGCCGCGCTCATCGTCGCCGTCACTGCAACCCCGTTCGCCCAGGCGTTCATTCAGTACAGCAGCCGCACTGACTTTTTCGCGGCGAGTTTTCCGGGTGAACCGAACGTCCGGGCGACGATGTGGGCCTCGGACACGACATTCCCTTGCCGGCACGGGTGTACAGCGTCGACAACGCCAGAGGCCGGTACTCCATGACCGTCGTCGACTATAAGGACGCAGAGAAGCTGCACGCGGAACGATCGTGCGAGTGCCAGCAGGCGAAAGGCGAGGGCGACGCTTGCATGAACTCCTGGCGCAATGACGTGGCGGGCGCCGTCGTATGGGCCACACGGCAGTTCCTGCAGAGAGACGCCAAGGTGACCTTTTACGGCTGGTATGCGGCGGATCTTGTAGCCGGACACAGCTGCAGCTGCTCAACGCGGACCAGTCGCGCACGTTCGCGACCGTGAACATGCACGGCACGCGCCTCTACATCCTCGAGGGACCGTGCCCGCGAGGCGCGCCCGCGCCGGGCCTGTTTCAGCAGTCGCTGATGTTTCTCGACGATCAGGGCAACAGCTTCGTTATCGGAATTATTACTCGCCGACGTTCGGACGAATGGAAGTTTCCCGCGCCGCCGCCGCGCGCGCGAGGTATCGATGACGCGCGAGAACGATCTGATTTGGGAATAGGCGCATGATGAGACCCCTGTGTTTGGCGCTGGCGTGCACCGCGTTCTGGGTGCTGACCGCCTCGGCGCATCATTCCCACAACAACTACGACGTCGTGAAGTGGACGACGATGGAGGGGACGGTCACCGAGGTGCATCGGCTGGTGCCGCACTCATGGATTTACATCGACGTCAGCGGACGCGAAAGGGCAGAAAGCCACGTGGGCGCTCGAGGGCACCGGGCCCGGCGGGCTCGAGAAGGTTGGCGTCAAGCTGAATGACGTCAGCCCGGCGACCGCATCAGGGTGCGGTGTCACCTGCTCAAGGACGGTTCAACCGGGTGTCTGCTGGGATTCGTGACGCCGATGCATGGCGACCCGCACGCGGCCACGGCATCGAGAAGGATTGGGACGGCGGCGGCGGCGCCGGCTTGCCAGCGACTCTTAGTTCTGCGGCTGTCCCGCCGTGGCGGACGGGTATTCACCCAGCCCGTGGTACGCGTTCGAGTACATCCGCTGATAGCGAATCGCGTTGCCCTGGCCGTCGACGTTGGTGAAGTTCTGCTGGAACGCGATCGGTGGCGGATAGCCGCTGACCGGCGCGGTGCCCTCGACGACATAGAGGCGATTGTCGTGCATGGAAATTGATGCTAATGTGCGCGATTGATCGGTGTTCGTGAGCTGCACCATCATGCCGTCGACCAGGTCCTGCCAGTCTCCCGTGATTTCGTGATCTTGCGTCGCGTTTGATGAACGTATTCAGCGCTACAGCGTCGCGCCGCGGACTCGTTGCGCCATTCACCTTCACCGATGACGCCGTGAGCGCCGCCGCTGGCAGGTGTCGGGCTCCTTCGGGCACACCTTGGCGATGGCTTGCTGTTGAATGTGCGGAAGTCGACGACGGTGAGCGCGAAACGCTGCGGCCCGGATGTGACGCTGTAGACCTTGGCCGGCAGCGTGTAGCCGGACTGCGTGGTATACGTTGTTTTCTGCACCTGCGGCTGGATCGGGAAGGTAATTCTGAAACCGTCTTCCACGCTGGTGAACTCGACCCACGCCTGTCCGAGAACGACGGGGCGGGAAGAAGTATGAGCAAGGCGCAAATCGAGCGCGTGACGCATAAGGCGACCTCCGTGTTGGCACAGTGTATCTGTATCGATGGCGATCAGGTTGTTCGGTTGGGAACGGCAAAAAAGCGAGGTGAGGGGCTGCGGCTCGGCCGTTTGGCTCTTGCCTGCGCGGTGTGAAGGAACGGACTACGCAAGCGCACTGCTTCGACTATGGCTGCTGGAGTTGTCTCTGAGCTGCGCTGGTGTTGTCGCGCGGCGAAGCTGTGGACTGACGCGCGGTGGGCGGTCTACCGCGGCGCTATCTCAGCGAGATGCGTCGTCCGAGGCCGGCGCTTCATCGCGCTGCTTGCGGCGCTGTCGAAGCGGCGAGCCTGTCAATCTGCTGCTACTGCGAGAACCCTGGCGGTGCCATCGGTCGCTCCTGGGCTATTTGACGCACGAGCAAGGGGGAAGGTCATCTGCGTTCCACATCTTGACGGCAGTCCAAGTGACACCCGTGATTGACCTGGACGCCTACTTCGAGCGCATCGGCTATGCAGGCGCGCGCTCGGCGACGTTGACACGCTTGCCGAGATACATCTGCACCACCCTCGACGATTCCGTTCGAGAATCTCAATCCATTTCTGCGATGGCCGGTTCGCCTCGATGCGTCGTCGCTCCAGCAGAAACTCGTGCATGACGGGCGCGGCGGTTACTGTTACGAGCACAACCTCGTGCTGAGCCACGTCCTGGAACAGCTGGGATTCCGGGTGAGAGGGCTCGCCGCGCGCGTGTTGTGGAACGTTCCGGAAGGCATTGTGAGGCCCCGCACTCACATGCTGCTCCTGGTGGATCTTGACGAGCCGTCGTCATGTCGCGGATGTGGGCTTTGGTGGCTTGACGCTGACCGCGCCGCTCCGTTTGCAGACTGACATCGAGCAGCGCACACCGCACGAGGCGTTTCGCTTGATCGCGGCAGGCGACGGATTCGTGATGCAGGCGAAGGTTGGCGACAGCTGGCGATCGCTGCTACGCGTTCGATCTGCAGGAACAGATTCTGGCCGACTACGAGATGGTCAATTGGTATCTGTGCAACAACCCGTCCTCGCACTTCGTCACGGGACTCGTCGCCGCGCGACCGGATCGCGAGCGCCGCTACGCGCTTCGCGGCAACGAGTTGACCGTCCATCACTGAACGGCGGGACTGAACGCCGTCTGCTGACGAGTGCGGGAGAACTGCGAGCAGCTCTGGAGAAGACGTTTCGAGTGATCTTACCCGAAGGCCCTGAGCTCGAGGCGGCTCTCGAACGGGTGATCTGTGTGCGCTAGAAGTCCGTTGTGTGCTCATCGGAACCAACTGTGCTTCGTTCTGTTCTGTGAGGGCTCCGGTCGTATAATTTTTTCTGTTAACGGCGGGAAACCTCTTATCGCTTATCGTTGACTTTGGCCCGCGTGAAGGTCGATGGTGCTTGCTCGCGCCGGAAGGGATTAGGTCTAGATGTGTGCTTGGTTTGCTGAGATGTTGTTGTTTGTTGTTTTTGGTGCTGGTCTTTCGTTAGCCTTCGCTCAGACTTGCCAGATCTTCTGCGGCGGTTGGCTGGCTGTTTGGGTAACGCAATACGTCAGAACGGAGCTGGCTCGCGGCGCACTGTCGGGATGTGGGGTCGCTCGGAGGGCATATGGGAGGAGTCCAGGCAGGTGGTGTGCTGTCAGCCAAACAACGGCGACCGGAAAATGTGCTGCTGTACACGCCGTATGGGTTGGAATTGTCTACGAGTTCGCACAAGCTGGCTGAGGGCATTTGATGCGGTTCTCCCCGCCGAGAATAACGATCCTAGGAATAGCTGCGAGCCGCTGGGCAGTGCCGCGCTACAACCATTACAACGTCAGGCTGACGCAGATTTTCAAGACGCGATCAAGGTGCGTGATCGTGTATCACTACGACAACCGCTGGCGCGTATCTGGACGACGGGCGAAAACTCCCAAGTTGCTGGATGGGGGCGTTGAAATAGACGGCGAGTTCCGTGAGCAGCGGTTTTCGGCTATTCCGTCGGCAGATGGATCGACGACAACACGCTCGAAGTCAAGACGATTGGCACCTTGTCGGAAGATCGCGTGTGGCTCGATTCGACTGGTCGGCCCTCAGCGATCAGGTCAGTCACCGAGACGTTCCGGCGCGTGAGACTCGACGACGCTCGAGTGGTCGGAGACGAATCGATGATCCGAAGATCTATACGAAGCCGTGGGAGACGATGAGGTTCGATGCGTTTGCACGATCCTCGTAGTGATCTCATGGATACTACTGCTCATCCGCAGGAACAGGAGAACTACACAAGTTTTTCGGTAGCGCCGCGAGCCAGAAGTAGGGCGATATGATTTTCGGAGCTGGCCGCGGCTGTGCGGTGTAGCATGTGATCAGAACGTCCGCTGCTGGAGACTAGTGTTGCCCGGATATGGCTCAGAACGGGGGCGCAATGAGACGCACGCTTATCATCTGATGGCGGTTGGAGTGGTGACGTCGATGCCGCTGTTCGCACTTTCGGCGGTGTTGCGTTCGTCGCCTTCATGTGTTTGAGGTTGTTCGCTGGTTTTTAGCTTTTGTTTCTGTTTGTTGTGTTAGGGCGACGTCGTCAAGATCGCCTTGGTTTGATTGCTACTTGTATTGTTTGTGTTTTGCGAGCGACACTACGGGAGGGATCGATGAAACGCAACGTGCTCGGGTTCTTCGTGACGGCTGCGTGCTGTCCTGTGCCGCCGCGCCCGCACTCGCACATCATTCGTTCGCGGCTGAGTTCGACAGCAACAAGCCGGTCACGCTGACTGGAACGATCACCAAAGTGGAGTTCCAGAATCCGCACATCTACTTCTACATCGACGTCAAGGACTCGAGCGGCGCCGTCACCAACTACGCCGTTGAAGGCGGAACACCGAATCAGCTTCGGAGGCAAGGCTGGGGCAAGGATTCCTTGAAGATCGGCGAGGTCGTCACCGTCGAAGGGTTCCTGGCCAGGAAGCCCGAGGCGCACACCATCAACGGCCGTACGGTCACGCTGCCGGACGGCCGCCGGGTGTTCGGCTTGAGCGGTGCCGCGGGGACAAACCCATGACCCGCGTGTGCTGTTCCGTCGTTATCACGGCTGCGATCGCCGTGTTTGCCGCTGCTCCCGGAGCCGCCCAAACAGGCGGTCAGGGTGGCCGCGGCACGCCCCCGCCTACGGCGACAGACCGCAAGCTGCCGCCCAAGCCAAAACCCGAAGGCGCGTGGTGGCATACGGGCGCGGCACCTGTTCCGCAGGCCGGCCGGCCGGATCTGACTGGTGTGTGGTTTGGTGGCGCGAGCGGCGACCTGTCACGAGCGACCGTGCCAGGCCAGGAACTGATCTTGACGCCGCTCGGAAAGCAGCGATGGGACACCGTCGATCATGCGAAGGATCCGAACACCGCTTGCCTGCCGCCCGGACCTGCGCGGATGATCATGATGGCGCACCCTGCGATGATCGTTCAGCGTCCGGATGTCGTCGTCGTGCTCACTGAGTCACAGCGGACGTATCGAATCATCTACACCGACGGCCGCGGCCACCCCTCCGATATCGCCGACTATCCCGAGTGGATGGGCAGCTCAATCGGGAAATGGGAACGCGACACGCTGGTCGTCGACACGGTCGGCGTCAACGAGCGGAGCTGGCTCGACACCGCCGGCCACGAGCACAGCGACAAGCTGCACATGACCGAGCGGTTCCGGCTTTCCGATCCGAACACGCTCGAGCACATCGTGACCTACGACGATCCAGTGTTCTTCGTGAAACCGTTCACGACGCGCCGCCTGTTCAAACGCCAGGTCGGCGATCGGATCCTGGACCACTCCTGCCTCGAGAACGAAAAGGACCTTGACCTACTGGTCCCGACGCTCGGCGATGCGGGGCGCTGAATCAGCCCCGCCGGTAGGGTCAAACGGTCAGGGACGGCCCGGCGTGCGTGCGCCACTCCTGACATTCACCAGAGTGTCTATGGGTCCACGTCGCATGTCGTGGGCGCTGACGCTGGTGCATCTGGCGCTCGCGGGTGGTCGAGCTCTCGACGCGGCTTACCGGCGTGCAGGTGTACACGATTGCCCTGGCCGGGTTCGGCATACTACTGGTGATCGAGGCGCGGCGCGCGTACGACCGCAGCCAGTCGATGGGAAGCAACTTAGGAGGAGGACGAATGCGGGGAGGAGAGCTCAAGCATATGGTGGGGGTGGTCGCGCTCGCGGCCGGCGTCTTCCTCGCTGTCGCAGCCGGGATCCCGGAGTGGAAGCGGTGGCAGTACCACGATGTCAGGCAGGCCCTGCTCGACGAGCTGCAGCCGGTGGCATTGAGCAACTGCACGCTGGCCCGTGTGGGCAGTGCCAACGACGGAGGCTACCTGATGTGCGCGAATCTGACCGACGGGATTCAGGTGGCCTACTCGTACGGCGTCGGCGCCCAACGACGAGTGGGGCTGCGCGGTCTCGCGCCAGCACCGCATGCCGGTTCACCAGTATGACTGCTTCGATCCGGCCCGGCCGGTGTGTGCCGGCGGACAGTTCGTCTTCCACAACGAGTGCATCGCAGATCAATCACAGACGATGGATGGGCGAGTGTTCGACACGTTGGCGAGCCAGATGGCGCAGAACGGCGACACCGCGCGGCGCAAGGTCGTGAAGATCGACATCGAAGGCGCTGAATGGAGCGCACTGCTGCAGACGCCGGACGAGGTGCTGGACGGCATCGACCAGATGCCCATGGAATTGCACGGCGTTCACGAGCAGCGCATGGTCGACGTCGTGCGCAAGTTGAAGCGCACGTTCCACGTGGTCAACCTGCACTTCAACAACCACGGGTGCGCGCGCGAGGCCGATCCGCTTCCGGCGATGGCCTATCAGGTGCTGCTCGTCAACAAACGTTTGGGCGTGCTCGACCCCGCCGCGCCGAAGCCGGCGCCGTACAACCCGCTGAACGCGCCGGACCTGCTGGGCGTGCCCGATTGTCAGCTCGAACGGTCGAGCCAGTAAGACCGACGTCGTGATGCCAACACCCGGGACCCTCGTCATCACGTCCTGGGTAGTTGAGGCCCTTCCGTTAGCGGTGGGAAACCTCTAATATCGCCTCTCGTCTGACTCCGGCACACGCGTGAAGGTCGAGAGTCCTGTATTTGGCGGCGTCGGCGACATCGCCGCAGGCTAAATCCTCATTACGACGCCCAGCTAGGAATTGACAGCTGGCATCTTCGGGGGGTTCCGCAAATGCAAGATTGCTTCTGGGTTGTGATGGTCGGCCTGTTCATTTCGCTGGGCTGTCGGAAGCGCATTCGAGAACTCTGCTCAGGTCAGTTCGCGGACGGTTGGCTGAGCGGTTTGGGCTCAACCGCCATAACGGATCAGAACAGGAAACCGGCTCCGCGGCGCAACCTCGCGGGATGTGGGCCCGGAGGAGGGCACTCGCTGGTGTGCGCTCATCGGCGTTCTGGAACCAAACAACGGCAGACCGGAAAACAGCTGTGTACACTACGGGTTGGAACTGTATCGATCTGATAGGCCGGTGGACGGGTTGATGCCGTAGCGCGGGAGTGATAACGATCCAGGACTCGCTGCGAGCCGTTGGGCGTGCCCGCGCACAGTCACCACGTAGGCTGACGCAAATCTTTCAAGACGAGACAAGGTGGTGATCTTGTATCACTACGACAACCGTTGGCGTGTCATCTGGACAGACGGGCGGGAGCTCCCCAAGCGGTGGATGGAGGCGTGGAAATAGGCGGGCAGCTCGGGAGCAGCGGATCTTTGGCTACTCCGTTGGCAGATGGGTGGACGACTACACGTTAGAGGTGCAGACGGTTGGCACTTGTCGGAAGACCGCGTATGGCTCGATTCGACTGGTCGGCCCGTCAGCGATCAAGCGCGCTCACCGGAGACATTCCGGCGCGTGAGCTATGACACGCTCGAGTGGTCGGAGCGCTCGATGATCCCCAATTAACAAAACCGTGGGAGACGATGAAGCTCCCAATGCGGCTGCACGATCCCCGTACCGACATCATGGAGTACTGCTCACCCGTAGAGCAGGAGAACTACAACAAGGCTTTCGGCAACGCGCGTACTTCAATGCGAACTGCATGATGCGCGGCTGCTGCACGGCCGTGATGCGGCCGAAGTTGACGTTCGTAATGGTGCCGGTCGGGTCGATCGCGCGCACGGCGTTCGGCACGTTGAACGCCTCGAGCCTGACCTCGAGCCGTTGAGCACCCGTCAGAGCGAACTGCCGCGACAGCGCCGCATCCAGGGTCCACGTAGCCGATACCCGGCACGGAGAAGAACCCCGCATCGCCGTAGGTGCCAAGAGCAGGCGGGGCGAACGCGGCTCGGTTGTAGCGCACCGAGCCCAGCGTCGCCGGACGCGTCGAGGAAGATGTCGTCGCTGAGCTGATCCGCCACCTGGCCGGCCAGCCCGGTCAACGCGCGGTCCGTGCCGGCGACGATGGTGTGCGGCGCGCCCGACGAGATACGGTTGATCACCGCGAGCTGCCAGTCGGAGGCGAGGGCGCGCAGGAGGCGGTCGGCGAACTGCAGGCGTATTGGCGATCGCCGTCATGTTGTAGATGTGGCGGCGGTCCTGGCTGCACGGCGCGCGGTCCATCGTCTCCAGGTTGTGCGGACTGTTGTTCGGGTTGGCGATGGCGAGCGTCATGCGGTCGCTCGTGCACTTGGACAGCGTGTAATTGAGGTTGAGGTTCACGCCGGCGATCTCGCCGCGGATCGACGTCAGCAGCCCGTGATAGATCGACGAACGATCCGAGCGCCACATATCGATGTTCGAAACGAGCTGCATGTCCTGGCGCTGCTGCGTCGTGCCGTTTGCGTTCGCCCAGAGCCGCAGCTCCCGCCGCTGATTGAGGTTCGCGGCCGTATTGCAGGGCGTGAACGTCTGGCCCTCGAGGACGCAGGTGTTCGGCCCGGTGAACAGGCTCGCATGCGACTGCGGCGTCAGGTTCAGCACGGGATTCAGCGCTTCCATCCCCCACAGGCGCTGGCCGAGATTCCCCAGGTAGCTGGCCGAGACGCGCCAGCGGCCCGCGAGCTCCTGCTGGTAGGGAGACGTTCCAGTTGTGCGTATACGGCGTGTTCAGATCGGGGTCGAACGGCAGGACGACGGAGGCTGGGAGAAACAGCGGCGTCTCTCGCCAGTCGAACGGAAACGGGTTGCCGCCCGGCATCCCTTCCCACGGATTCGCAAGCGTGCCGAGGCGGTGGAGGAGATCCGCCGCCCACGGCGAGGTGCCGTTGGAGGCGCGCGTGACGTTCAGTTGGACGAGCTCGTACATGAGGCCGTAGCCGGCGCGAATCGAGCTCCGGCCGGATCCGGTCGGGTCCAACGCGGCGCCGACGCGCGGCGCGAACTGGTTCAGCCGTCGCTTGATCGCCGACGCGCCGTCGAAGTCGGCCGGCCCCGATCCGTCTGCGTTCTGGCTCGGATAGCTCAGCCCGGCCGGAGCGCCCGGAAAGACCACGCTCTTCTTGCCAGCCTTGAAGTCGTCCACGGTGAAGCTGTAGACGCGGACGCCGCCGGTCGGCCCACTGGGCACCCAGCCGAACGGCAGAAACGGTTCCCACCGGACGCCGTAGTTCAGCGTCAGCCGCGGCGTGGTTCGCCAGGTGTCCTGGGCGTAGACGCCGACGTAGTGCTGTACCGGGCTCAACAATCCCGGCATCGACTGCCGGATCTGCGTCATGTAGCCGAGGAAGAAATCTCCCATCGCGTTGCCGGTCCGATCGGGACCGACGTTCATGTTGCCGACGCCGAACGTATTCGAGTACGAGAGGATGTCGTCGCGCGCCCAGTCGACGCCGAAGCCGATCTGGTGATCGCCGCGGATCACGTCAACGTGGTTGGCGATCTGATACTGGTTCTGCCAGGCCTGCGTGTACGCCATCCCGTTGCCGAACCCGAAGTGGCCATCCACGCTGAACTGGAACACGTTCGGCACCGTCGTATACGCGTTGATGCCGACGTCTGTGGGGTTGAAGAACTCCGCGCCGTACCGGTCCGTAATGATCCGGCTGTGCGCGACGCGCAGCGAGTTGACGGCCGTCGGGCCGAGCACCCAGTCGTGCCCGATGCTGAACTGGTGGGCCCAGTTGTTTTCGGCCTGCGAGCCGGTGCCCGCCGTGAGCAGATTCGACTCGTCGTACGTGAGCGGCGCCCAGTGCTGCGTGCCAAGATAGCGGCCGAAGAACGACATGTTCTGGTTCGTGCTGGTAGTCGAACCGTGTGACGATCTGCTTGTCGTGCCGCTCGCTGCGCGCGCCCCAGCGCACGCTCGCCGCAGTCGTTCTCCGCCTGCGGCAGCTTCGCGGCGATCGCGAGCGCCACCGGGCTGTAGCGGCAGGACTGATCCTCCCGGCGGCCAGATCCGGGTCGCGCCAGTTGGGCTGGTAGCAGCGGTTGAACGCCGTCCAGTCGCCGGCGAGCATGGCGGCGGTCGGCACGATCGACAACGTGGACGAGGGCGCCGACCGCTCGATGGTGCTCTGGTAACCGCCGAAGAAGAACAGGCGGTTGCGCATGAGCGGGCCGCCGAGGGTGGCGCCCGGCTGGTTCCGCTTCAGCGGATCGCGTTCGCGCGCGGTCGCCTGCCGCGCGTTGAGCGCGGCGTTGCGGCCGAACAGGAACGCGGCGCCGTGAAAAACGTTGGTGCCCGATCGGGTGATCTGGCTCACGGTGGCGCCCGACGATCGGCCGCTCTGCGCTTCCTGCGCGCTGGTGCTCACGCGGAACTCGGCCAGCGCGTCGGGAAACGGCGTCGGCATGTTGCCTTCGAACCAGCGGTTGTTGTGCATCGCGCCGTCGAGCGTGTACAGGACGCCCATGCGCTGGCCGCCCGCCACCGAGATCGCCGTGCCCGTCGTCATCGTGCCGCCGATGGCGCCCGCGCCGACGTCGACCGCGGCGCCCGACAGCGTAATCAGGGAGGTGGCATCGCGCGCCGCCAGCGGCAGCTCGAGGATGCGCTCGCCTTCCACGACCTCCGAGACGGCCATCGCGCGCAGCTCGACCTGTAGTTGCGATGCGCCGCCGCGCACTTCCACCGTTTCAGTGAGCTGGCCCGCCTCGAGCGCCGGATCGATGACGACGTTGCCGCCCACCTGAAGCACGATGTCGGACTGCGCGAATGTACGGAAGCCTTGCAGCGCCGCCTGCAGGCGATACGGACCGGGACTCAGGCTCGGGAACGCGTAGGCGCCCGATTCATTGGTCACGGCGAAGCGCGCCACGCCGGTGTCGAGGTTCGTCAGCGTGACATCCACGCCGGGCACGACCGCACCGCTCGCATCGGTTACGCGTCCGGTGATCTGCGCCGTCGTCTGGGCGAGCGACGCCACCGGAGCCAGCGCGCACAAGAGTGCGCAGAGTGATACCGCCATGAAAAAGCGTGCTCGCAACATCGGTTCCTCCCGGTCTGCGAATTGCCAGATTCGCGATCGGCCGTGAAGGCTGGCCAAACAGGCGAGAGTATACTCTCTTGTTACTCGACGGCAGGACGTGAGCAGGAGGTCGTTTCGATGAGCGCGGCACTGAAAAGCGCAGTGTTCGGTCTGGCCCTGGCCGCAGCTGTCCTGGCAGCTGAGCGCCGTTCGCCGGTGCTCGCGCACCATGGCGGCGGGGTCGAATACTTCATGGACCAGACGCGAGGGCCCGTCACCGGGGTGGTCACCGGCTTCGCGTTCACGTTTCCGCATCCGTACATCGAGTTCGACGTCAAGGACGGGACCGGGAACATCCAGAAATGGTCGGCGGTCTTGCAGCCGACCCCCACGGCCCTGCGGGAAGCCGGGTGGACGCGAGACTCGGTGAAGAAGGGCGACACGCTCGTGGTTTCGGGCCCTCCTCACAAGACCGCCCAGAACGTGCTGTTCGCGCGCCGGGTCGAGATCAACGGGAAGCTTCTCCCTCAAGGCGACTAATGGAACGTCTTTTGCGCAGCATGAGCCTGCCGCTCGGTTGTTGTGCGAAAAGCCTGCTTCGTGATGACGGCGGCGTTCGCAGCGGCGATTTTCGCAGATGTCACGGAAATGGCCGCTCGCAGCCCAGCAGAGCTTTGATCCGCGCGACGTAGCCGGGCACTGGGAGCGCACCACGCCGATCGTGAGCTTCGGCAACGTGCCGAGCGGCGGTCGCGACAACCCCACCGTTCAGGAGGCGCCGTTCACGCCTGAAGGGCGGAAGAGGTATGACGCGAACAAGCCAGGCTACGGTCCTCGACGGTCCACGCAGCGGAATGACCCGCTCGGCCGGTGTGAACCGCTAGGCCTGCCTCGCCAACTCAACGCCGAGATCGTCGAACCCCATTCGACCTGGCAGATCGTCCAGACGCCGGGCAGGATTGTGCAGTTCTTCGAGTACCGTCACGACTGGCGTGAGATCTGGATGGACGGGCGGGCGCTACCGGCGTTGAAGGACGCCGAGCCGAAGTGGAACGGCTACTCGGTCGGCCGGTGGGACGGCAACATCCTCGTCGTTGAGTCGATCGGCTTCGACGAGAGAAGCTGGATGGACAAGTTCGGCTACCCGCATTCGGAGGAGATGCGGCTGGAAGAGCGGTACAGGCGCGTCGATGCGGAGACGCTGGAGCTGGTGATGACGATCACCGATCCGGTCGTCTATGCGAAGCCGTGGTCGAGCGACACGAAGCGTATGAAGCTGAATCGCGAGAAGACGAAACGGTGGGACGAACAGATCTACTGCGTGCCCTCAGAGGAGTTCCCGTTCCAGCGGCTGATTCAGTCCGGCAACGTCATCGAGCCCTAGCAGCCCGGTTCATCCGTCTCATGACACGGAAATGGATACTGGCGTTCGCGGTGTGTGTCGTAGGTTCGGTGTTCGTGTGGGGCCAGGATCGTGTCCCGAACCTGCCGGCACCTCCCGCGAACCCACCCGCGATATCCCTGCAGGCGCCGGCTGACCCCGGGTTTGCGGCGCTGATTGCGACCTGTCGAACGTCGCCGCCACCGCGAGGCGCTGGTCCGGGTGGACGCGGCGGTGGACCCCAGCCGCCGCCGGGACCCCGCGAGTACACGGTCACCGCAATCTCCGGTGTCATCGACGCGGGCGAGCGATGGACGTTTCTCTGGCAGGAAGCGGGCAACAACGGCGACGGCATCGTCGGTACCGATGACGGCGCTCTGCTGATTGCGCAGAACGACAAGAGCAGCGTCTTGAGGCTCGACGCGAATGGCAGCACGTCGACGGTGTACTCCGACACGCACACTGGAGGCTCGCTGTCGATCAGCGCCAAGGGCGGCGTGTTCATCGTGCAGCGCGGCCTCAAGACCGCCATCATGCAGCTCGCGCCGCGGCGCGCCGTGCTCGCGAATAGCCACCAGGGCGACCCGCTGGAATGCGCCGGCACCAATCCCAACGACCTGTCGGCTGACAGCAGGGGTGGGGTGTACTTCACGCAGGTCGGCGTGTTCTACGCCAACTCGCAGGGCGTGGTCGCGAGGTACGGCATGAACATCACGCCGAACGGAATCATCCTGAGCGCCGACGAGAAGAGGCTCTACGTTACCAACGGGCCCACGCTTGCGGCGTTCGACGTCCAGCCCGATGGGTCACTGACGAATCAGCGTGAGTTCGCCAAGCTCGATGGCGGCGGCAACGGAGACGGCCTCGCCATCGATGCAGCCGGTCGCATCTACGTCACCTCGAACCCTGGTGTCCAGGTGATCAGCCCGGAAGGAACGTATCTCGGTATCATCCCCACGCCGCGCGGCGTCATCAGCGTGGCCTTTGGCGGCAGAGAAAAGAAAACGCTGTACGTGCTCGCTCGCGGCGCGAAGGATGCAAGCGGGGCCGAGGTGGCGAACGCCGCCCAGGTGTACAGCATCCAGATGCTCGCGCATGGCTACATGGGGCGAGCCAAGTAGATCGCGGCAACATTCCACTCGCACCCTTGCACCCCGCACCGTCGCACCCTCGCACCTCGCACCCTATGCCTCCCCTGTACTGGATGTCCGCGGGCTGTCGAAGCGCTTCGGATCGCTCGAGGTCACGCGCAACGTGAGCTTTCGGCTGGAAGAGGGCGCCCGCTGTGCGCTCATCGGACCCAATGGCGCCGGAAAGACAACGTTCATCAATCTGATCGGTGGACGGGTGAAGCCGAGTGCGGGTGAGATCTGGATTTGCGGCCGCAATGCCACCGCGATGTCTGAGGCTGCGAGAGTCAAGGCCGGTATCGGACGGACATTCCAGATCACCAGCCTCTTTCGACGTCTGACGATCGAGGAGAATCTGGCTCTGGCGGTGGCGGAGCACCTGGGAGTCGCGGGACGGCTTCGGCCGAATCGAGCGGTGCGCGCCCGGGTCGAGGCGCGTGTCGCGGAAGTTTTGACGATGCTCCGCCTGGATCCCGAGCCAAGGCGTCCGGTCGAGGTGCTACCGTACGGCGTGCAGCGAATGGTGGAGATGGGGATTGCGCTCGCGCTCGAGCCGGCGATCCTGCTCCTCGACGAACCCGCAGCGGGAGTTCCTCACGCGGAGGTCGGGATCATTTTCGACGCCATCGAGCAACTGCCGACGTCGATGGCCGTGCTCTTGATCGAGCATGACATCGACATCGTGTTCCGTTTTGCCAGGAGAATCGCCGTCCTGGTCGCGGGGGAAATCCTGGTGGAAGGGACACCTGGCGAGATCAGCGAGCATGCGCAGGTGCGCGCCCTGTACCTTGGCGAATCCGGTCATGCCTGACATCCTGCAACTCGCGAATGTCACCGCCGGCTATGGCGCCACCGTCATACTCGAAGACGTCAGTCTCTCGCTGCGGCACGGAGCGGCGCTTGCCGTCCTTGGACGCAATGGCATGGGAAAGACGACGTTGATGCGGACGATTGCGGGACACGCGAACCGGCATCACGGGCGCGTCCTGCTCGAGGGGCAGGATGTCGGGGCTGCGCGTCCCTGGCTGCGTGCGCGCCTCGGCATGGGCTACGTCCCGCAGGAGCGCGACATTTTTCCCTCGCTCACCGTTCTTGAAAACCTCAGCGTCGGCTCCCGCGCCGGCGACTGGACGCTGGATCGTGTGTTCGAGCTATTCCCCTCGCTGGCCGGACGGACTCGCCATTTTGGAAACCAGCTGTCAGGCGGCGAGCAGCAGATGCTCAGCATCGCGCGTGCACTCACCCTCCAGCCGAAGCTGCTGCTGCTGGACGAGCCCTTCGAGGGTCTGGCGCCGAACCTGGTGGACATGTTGACCGGCGTGTTCGGAGAGCTGCGCCGTGCCGGCCTGTCGATTGTTCTCGTGGAGCAGCACGCGCGGCTCGCCCTGCGTATGACCGACGATGTCGTCGTGCTGGTTCGCGGCCGCATTGTCTTGCAGAGCAGCAGCCGGCGCCTGCTCGACGAGCCCGAAGCGCTCGAAGAAGCGCTGACGGTGCAACAGAAGAGTAGAAAGTAGAAGGTAGAAAGTAGAACGTGGATACTTCACAACCATCAGGGGTGAGACCATCATGTCAGACGTGAAGACCATCACGACGCCCGAGTCGTCTGCGTCCGCGCCCGCGCGACCCATTCAGGATCTACGCGAATGGCTGGTCCGGGTCGACGAGATCGGCGAGCTTGTGCGGGTACGCGAGCCGGTCGACCCTGATGAGGAAATGAGCGCGGTGTCGTACCTTCTGGCAAAGCGGCAGCCGTCGCCGGCGGTGCTGTTCGAAAACGCCAAGAGAGTCGAGGACAACCCACTCGGCATCCGTCTGCTCTGGAACATCCTGGGGCCGAGCCTGAAGCGCACGGCCCTGAGCCTGGAAGAGCCGGCCGACACACCGACGGTCGAGCTCATTCGTCGCGTGAAAGAGAAGTTCAAGACGCGTATTCCGCCGCGGGAAGTCGGGCGGAGCGAGGCGCCGATCTACGAGCACACGCTCACGGGCAGCGACATTGATCTGAGCCTGCTACCGATCCCCAAGCATTGGCCGCTCGATGGCGGGCGCTACGCTGGAACCGCGGACGCGGTGATCACCCGCGATCCGGATAACGGCTATCTCAACGTGGGGACCTACCGGATGATGGTGCAGGGACCATCGCAGGCGGGGTTGTATCTCTCGCCAGGCAAGGATGCGCTGCTGCACATCACCCGGGCGTGGCAAAAGGGCGAACCGATCCAAGTGGCGGCCGCCTGGGGTATCGACCCGCTGTTCATGCTCGTGGGGTCGCAGAAATTCCCGAAGGATATCTCCGAGTACCGAGTACGCCGGAGGGGTGAAAGGGGAGCCCATTCCCGTCGTGCGCGGGACGACCACTGATTTGCTGTTGCCAGCCAACGCAGAGATCGTCGTCGAGGGGATCATTCCACCCCAGTCGGTGAAACCGGAAGGTCCGTTCGGCGAGTTTACCGGCTACTACGGAAGGCCAGAAGGCCGAGCGCCTCTCGTCGAGATCACCGCGCTGCACTATCGTTCCAACCCGATTCTGACCAACGCGCTCATGGCGGACTACCCCTCCTGCGAGCAGAGCGGGTTCTTTGCGGTGCTTCGCGCTGCGCGGATCTGGGACGACCTCGAGAAGCTCGGCGTGCCGAGCATCAAGGGTGTCTACTCCCACCCGGCGGCCGCGGGCGGATTCGGCATGACGGTCGTCAGTCTGGAACAGCGCTATCCCGGCCATGCGGCGCAAGTGCTGGCGCTCGCCGCCCAGGTTCCGGGGGGGGCGTACTTCACCAAGTGGATCATCGCCGTCGATGAGGACGTGGATCCGACCGACATGGATCAGGTCATCTGGGCGATGGCGACGCGCTGCAATCCCGTCGATGACATCGACCTGCTGCGCAACACCTGGAGCACGTCGCTCGATCCCGCCCAGAACCCGCCCGAGAAGCGTCTCTATGGGTCAAAGGCGATGATCAACGCGTGCAAGGATCACCGCCACCTTTCGACATTTTCCAGGCGGACGATGCTACGGAAGCGTGTGTACGACAGCGTGGCCGCCCGTTGGACCGAATTGGGTTTGCCGGGCCACGCTCCAGCCGTGCTGGCGTACGAGCCCGACGACGAACAGCGCGGCGGCTGAAGCCGACGCGCTACAGGTGCCGGACCGTCGCACATGATTAGGTCGCTTGTAGAGCGCACGCTTTAGCGTGCGCGATCAGATCAGCCCTGCCTGCGTAGTCAACTCATGCCGAAACTCCATGCCGACATGCTGACCGAGGATCTCTATCGACGCTTGTGTGGCGTCGATGTGGGGTCATTGGCGAGCCATGCGATCCTGCTGTGCACGCCGGACGCTGACGGGCAGCCGCATCCGGCGATGCTGAGCTACTTCGAGGTGGCCGCACCCGATCGGCACAACCTACGCCTCGCCGTGTACAACGACAGCCGCACGTATCGCCAATCTGCGCGAGCGCGGCAAGGCCACGCTCATCGTCGTCGATGTCGATCTCGTGTGCTACATCCGAGGCACCGTGGACGCGGTCGTGCCGGCCATGCGCGAGGCGCCGTACAACGCGAAGCTGAACCTTCGCGTCGACCAGGTCGTATTCGATGCGGCATCTCCGGAACTCGAGCCTGGCGCCGATGTGACGGGCGGCATTACGTATGGTCCTCGGACGGCGGAGGCCCTTGCACGTGCGCACGGGGTATCGCGGAACTGCTCGAAGGGTAGGACAGCGTCCGCCCCAGTGGGCGGTCGGCGCAACCGTCTATTTCGCGCGACCGAGGAAGCCCTGCGCGAGCAACGGGATCTTGAAGATTGATTTGGCGTTGTTCCTGACGCCAGGCGGCGTGATGACCTCGGTGCCGTCCGTACCAAGAGCGCCGCCGCCCACCACATAGAGCGTTCTCTTTTCGGGTCCCGAGAAGGCGGCGCTAATCACGTTGCGCGGCGTAGGAATCACGCCAAGATACTCTCCCTCCGGGCTGAACACCTGGACGCCCGATCCCATGGACGTGACGTACAGCCGCCCGGCGCCATCGACCGCCAGCCCGTCGCCTGTTCCGCCGGCTTCGAGCTTTGCGAACTCACGCTGGTTTGTGGCGGTGCCGTCCGCGCGGATATCGAAGGCCACGATGGCGGTGCCGTTCGTGACATACAAGACCCTCTCGTCTGGACTCAGCACGATCCCGTTTGCGCGGAGATTCTCGCCTACGCTGGAAACCTCTCCGGCGGGGCTGAGGTAATACGCGCCCCCCGACGTGAAGTAGACGCCGCCTCGACGGCTCACGATGAGGTCGTTCGGGCGCCCGATTGACTTGCCTTGGAAGCGGTCGGCCAGAATGCGGCGTTCACGCTCCGGATAGACGACGCCGATGGCCGTTGGCTCCGAGCAGGGCGCACTGCGACCGGGATCCGTGCATGTCCGTTGGGCCGCGAGCACTCGTCCCTGTGCGTCGATCGCCAGAGCGCCGGCGCCGCGGGTGCTTTCCACGAATATCGACACGTTGTCGTTCCGATCCAGTTTGCTGACGCGGTTGGGTTGCTCCTGCGCGAATAGCAGCCCGCCATCGTCGGTGCCGACGACACCATCTGCGTTGTCGGTGCCCTGCCACACGAGCGTCCAGCGGGCTCCGGCGGAGACGACGCCCGGTATCGCGGTAACCGTCACCTCACGGAACGCGCCCGCGGCACCGCCTTGGGGCTGGCCCTGCTGCGCCGGAGCCTGGCCCAGCGCGAATACAGAGCCGGACAGCCACGCGAGCACAGCGACCGTCGATCGACGCGTCACGTGCCACCGTCCGTCACGTTGAGGGGCGACGTCCGGTGGGTGCCAGACATACAGGCACTGAGAGAAATGTCCTGCCCGTGGCCCGGGCAGGTGCACGGCTCTTTAGAACACATACTTCAACGCGAACTGCATGATGCGCGGGTCGCCCGCGGCCGTGATCTGGCCGAACGTGTTCTGACTGATGTTCACACTGGGGTTGGTCCGAATCAGGCGGTTCGTCAGGTTGAACGCCTCGACGCGGAACTCGAGCCTCGATCCCTGGATTGGGAAGAGTCGTGACAAGGCGAGATCGACCTGCCAGTTCGAAGGCCCTTCGATGTTGTTGCGACCCATGTTGCCGAGAGTGCCGAGCGCCGGCTGGGCGAACGCCGCGGGGTTCAGGTAATTCAGGCCGTCGCGGTCGAGGTACGGATCCTCGAGGATCTGCTGCGCACGCTGGCCGCCTGCGCCCGTGAGGGCGCGGTCCTGACCGCTCAGGATCGTCATGTAGCTGCCCGACGTCACCCGATAGATTCCGGCCACCCGCCACCCCGTAACGAGCGCGCGCAGCGTTGGGTTGCTCAAAGACGGCGTCTCGATGACACCGGTAACATTCAGGTTGTGACGCCGGTCCGACTCGCAGTTGCCTCGATCGAATCTGCGGTTGTTCGGATCGACGTAGGCATTGTTGATGTTCGCGTTGGCGCCGAGACTCGTGTTGTCCCCGATGCAGTGCGACCACGTGTAGTTGCTGCCGAGCGTCAGTCCACGCGCCGGACGACGTTGGGCCGACAGCAGCAGGCCGTGGTAATTCGACGTGCCACCGTCCTCGTGCGCGTCGATGATTCCGTAGAACTGGCCTTCCGCCGGGTTCTGCAGGTGCAGGGCGCGGCGCTGGTTCGTGTTGGCCGTCGTTGAGCAGGTGGGGTAGACCACGTCGGCAATCGTGCAGGGTCCGCCCGGGATGAATACGGCCGGATTGAGTGACCGCTGCACCCACAGGTGAGTCGCCTGGTTGCCCATGTAGGTAGCCGAGACCATGACGTCGGTTCCCACCTGACGCTGGACGCTGAGGTTCCATGAGTGGACCTGCGGCGGCTCCATGTCGTATTCGCTGACCGGGAGGAAGTTACCGAACCGATCGAAGACCGCGTTGCTCGGGCTCGACACGTACGGAAACGGATTCCCGCCCGCGATCCCCTGCCACGGGTTGTCGAGGCCTCCGGGTGGACTGGTCAACTGGACCCGGAAGGCGTGCGGCGGTGCGCTCGCGCCGTTGCCCAGGTTTTGCGCCACGCCGAAGTCGTACGCAATACCATAGGAACTGCGGATCGACGTCCGGCCGTCGCCGTTCACGTCCCATGCGAACCCCGCGCGCGGTCCGAACTGCCACCACTTCTTGTTCACGGATGCGCCATCGGGGAAACCTGCATCGCCCAGGTAGTAGAGGCCCGCGGGCGCATTCGGCACGACCGTGCTCTTGACGCCCTGTCCAAACCGTTCCGCGTCGAACCCGTAGACCGCGCCGGTGGTCAAGTGCAAGGGGAAGAATGGCTCCCAGCGGACACCGAGATTCAGCGTGAGTCGAGGCGAGACCCTCCAGGTGTCCTGCGCATAGACGCCGAGGTACGTCTGTCGGCTGTCCCAATCGGTGGGCGAGCCCTGCGGGAAGGTGGTCACCCGTCCCAGCAGGAAATCGGCGAGCCCGAGGCCCGTTGCCTGTCCGTTGAACGTGAAGTTCCCCGTATCCTGATTGACTGCAAACTGGTCGACGGTCCAGAGTGCGATATTGGCGCCGAGCGCGAATTGATGGTTTCCCCTCACCACATTGAGGTCATTGCTCACCTGATAGCTGTTGGTGACGAAGGTGGCGAGGCTCTGTGTGTTCCCGCCGATATTGAAGCCGCCGGTGACGCCGAGCACCATGAAGTCCGGCAGGGCGCTGTGGACGTTGGATCCGATCGATGGTGCGTTGAACGACGGCTCGTGGACGCGCGTGATCGCCGTACGATTGACCGTGACGCGGGTGGCGTTGACCGTGTTGTTGCCGAGGATCAGCGTGTCGCCGAGCGCGATCGATTGAGCAAGGTTGTCGAAGCCGGCGTTGGTCGTCGTCAGCACGTTGTCGGACGCCAGTCGGTATGCTGGCGGAATGTCGTAGGTGGTCGCCAGATACCGTCCGAACAGAGAGTGGTTCGCCGTCAGCTGGAAGTCGAGCTTGCCGACCGCTTGCGAGTCGTCGATCTGCTGGGGGACCCCGTAGGTCACCCTGCCGCAGTCGGTCTGCGCCGCCGGAAGCTTGCCCGCGATGTTCACCGCGGCCGGACTGAATGACCGGGGATCGATCCGGTTGCCGACGAACGGGGCCGACAGGGTGATCTGTCGCCCCGCGTTGCAGGCTGGTGAGGCGATCGTCGTGAAGTCACCGGCCAGCATGGCGGGCGTCGGCACGAACCGAATCGTGTCGCCTGGATCCGAACGGGTGATCGTGCCTTGGTAGGCGCCGAAGAAGAACACGCGGTTCTGGACGATCGGTCCGCCAATCGTCCCGCCGAACTGATTACGGTTCAGCGTGTCGGCGGTCTGCGCGAAGAAATTTCGCGCGTTGAAGCGGTGGTTCCGCCAGAACTCGAAGCCGCTGCCGTGGAACTGGTTGGTGCCGGCTTTGGTGACGGCGTTGACCGCTCCGCCAGATTTCATGCTATTCGACGCAGAGAGTCCGCTCGATTCGATTTCAATTTCCTGGAGCGCGTCGGGGAACGGCAAGGGAAGATTCGCGCCATCGTAGGGGTTGTTGTGCATCGCGCCATCGAGTGTGTAGGCGACACCGAACGACTGCCCTCCGGCAACCGAGATCCTGACACCCCCCGGCATGCTCTGATTGCTGGAGACGCCCGTCTGGACGGCGCCACCGCCAAGTGTCACGAGGTCGGTGACCTGGCGCCCGTTCAGCGGCAGTTCAAGGATGCGCTCATTCTCGATCACCTGGCTGACGCTCGGGGTTCTCGTCTCGATCATCGCGGTGTTCGCCTCAACCGAAACGGTCTCGGCGAGCTCGCCGATCTGCAGGACGGCGCTGATGACCGGGTTGGCATTGACTTGCAGCACGATGCCTGTCTGCGCGAAGGTGCGGAATCCGGACAGCGCCACTTCCAGGCGATAGGGCCCGACCGCCAGGTTGGGCAGGACGAACGAGCCGGTCGCATCGCTAATCGTCGTCCGCATGACCCCGGTGCCGGTGTGGGTCACGGTCACGTTCGCGCCTGGCAGGACGCCACCGGATTGATCTCTGACGCTGCCGCTGATCTGGGCTGTCGCCTGAGCCCAGACATCGGGGCAGGCAAGAAGCAGGATGAGCAAGCTGCTGGAGAACCGAACGAAAATGCGCGCCATATCGCCCCCTTCGTGAGTGCTGACTGGGACCAGATGTCGCAGTCGCGGATGGCGGAAAATCCGTTGATTTTCCAGCGGAACGCGGCGATGCTAGCCCGGCGTCCACCCAGTGTCAAGGAAGGGATGACGCAGAGGCTGGCGGGCACGATTGACATTCACGCCGCTATGACTCTCTGCGGCCCTTCCCTCGCTCGCGAGGGCGCAGGCACCTGCACCGACCACGCCAGCCAAGCCCGATTCGCCCGAGGTGAAGGCACTCGTCGAGAAAGCGAAGACGATCGGCGGCGCGATGTGGGCCGCCGAGGCGCACTTCTTCTGCGAAGCCCCGCGCGCCAACAGCGCCACCGACCCGGTCATCGTGCCGACGAAGATCTTCGACAACGTGTACGCCATCGGCAACTCCGGCACCACGGTCTACGTCGTGCAGACCTCGGATGGTCTCCTGATGATTGATTCCATGGGTGCGGCCCAGGTGGAGACGCAGCTCCTGCCTGGCTTCCAGACGCTTGGCCTCGACCCGGCCCAGGTGAAGATCATCATCGCCGGCCACGGCCATGCCGACCATGTGGGCGGGTCGCCGTATCTGCAGGACCGCTTCGGCACGAAGGTCTATGTCTCGGCGGCGGATTGGAACGTGATCGAGAATCCTCCCGCTGGCCGGGCTGGCGGCGCGCAGGGGGCCCCGCCGCAGGTGTGGCCGAAGCGCGATCAGGTCCTCACGGAAGGTCAGCCTGTCATCCTCGGCGATCTGAAAGTGATGCCGGTCGCCATTCCCGGCCACACGCCGGGATCGATGGGCTTCATCTTTCCGGTGAAGGACAACGGCCGGACGTACATGGCCGCCTTGTACGGCGGCACCGTCCTGACCCCAGGGCCCATCTCAGACGAAGGCCTGGCGACGTACTTGAAGTCGGTTGCGCACTTCAAGGAGGAAACGACGAAGGCCAAGGTCGACGTCGAGATCCAGAACCATCCGTTGATGGATCCGATCCAAGTAAAGCTGGACAAGCTGGCCGCGCGCAGACCGGGCGATCCGAATCCGTTCGTCGTCGGCCCGGAGAATTATCAGAAGTTCCTCGACGTGATGGCCCTGTGCACCCAGGTGAATATCGCCCGCCGGAAGTGAGAATCTCACCGTTGGGCGGCGAAGTACTGCCGGCGTTCGGCATTCACCGCGGTCCCCAGGCGTAGCCCGTGCGGAGCTGCTGAGAGGAGGTTCTCCGGTGAGACGTTGGTTCGTGGGGTTCATGTTCGGTCTGGGGGCGATCTGCACACTCACGCCGACGCCTGGCGTGGGGCAACCTCGGCGACGACACCATATACGCCGCCGCGCACACGAGACGGGCACCCAGACTTGCAGGGCGTGTGGCAGGTCCTCAACACGGCCGCGTGGGATCTCGAGGACCATCATGCGGGCCTCGGCGTGCCCGCCGGGCGAGGTGTGGTGGAAGGGGGCGCAGTCCCGTACCAGCCGTCAGCGCTTGCGCGGAAGAAGGAGAACTTCGAAAACCTGCGACGCTCGATCCGGAAACCAAGTGCTACCTCCCGGGAGTTCCCCGCATCACGTACATGCCGCATCCGTTTCAGATCGTGCAGCAGGCGGACAAGGTCTCCATCCTTTACGAGTATGTGCGCGCCATTCGCTACATCTACATGAACGGGAACCCGCATCCGCGCGGGCCGATCGAGTGGTGGCAGGGGGACTCGCGCGGCCGCTGGGAGGGGAATACCCTCGTGGTCGATGTGAGGCATTTCAACGACCTCACCTGGTTTGATCGAGCCGGGAATTTCCACAGCAGCGACTTGCACGTGGTCGAACGCTACACGCCGACCAGCCCCGATCACATGCTCTATGAGGCCGTGATCGAGGACCCGAAGGTGTTCACGCGGCCGTGGAAGATGAGCATGCCTCTTTATCGGCGTCAGGAAAGAGACAGCGAGCTGCTCGAATACCAGTGCACCGGGGTGGCTCCTCCGAAGTGACGCGCGTGCGCTGCTACTTGACAAGTGTGATATCGTCTGCGCGCCCTTCCCCACCACAACAGGGGCGATAAGAAAAGGAGCGTCATATGTGTCGTCTTAGAACCCTGGTTCTTGGCGCGTTGACACTCTGGCTGACAAGTACCGCCGCGTGGGCGCAGCTCTCCACCGCCCAGTTGAGCGGCCGCGTCGCCGACGAGAGCGGCGCCGTCCTGCCCGGCGTCACGGTCACCGCGACCCAGACGGACACGGGGCTCACGCGCAGCGTCGCCACGGATGCGAACGGGCACATACGTGCTGCCGAACCTTCCGACCGGGCCCTACCGGCTGGAGGCGGCGCTCCAGGGGTTCCGCACCTATGCGCAGACCGGGCATCGTCCTGCAGGTGGCGGCAACCCCGGCGATCAACGTGGTGCTCGGGATCGGCAATCTCGAGGAGACCGTCTCGGTTGAGGCGGCGGCGCCGCTGGTCGACGTGCAGAGCGCCGGCATCAGCGACGTCGTCGACAACGAGCGGATCCTGGAGCTGCCGCTGCAGGGCCGGCAGGTCACCGACCTGATCGTGCTGGCCGGCGCGGCGGTGCAGACCGGCGTGGTCGGCAGCCGGAACTTCCCCGGAGGCGTGACCATCTCGGTCGCCGGCGGCCTGCCCACCGGCGTCGGCTACCTGCTCGACGGCGCGACGCACAACAGCCCGCAGAGCAACGTGAACCTGCCGATGCCGTTCCCCGACGCGCTGCAGGAATTCCGCGTCGCCACGAGCGGCCTCTCCGCGCAGAACGGCATGCACGCGTCGGCATCGGTGAACGCCGTCACGAAGTCGGGCACCAACACCTTCAACGGCAACGCGTTCGAGTTCCTCCGTCACCGCGCCCTCAACGCGACGAGCCCGTTTGCCAGCATCGGCCCTGACGGCAAACGCAAGAACGACGGCCTGCTGCGCAATCAGTTCGGCGGGACGCTGGGCGGCCCGATTGTGCGCGACAGGCTCGTTCTTCTTCGGCGGCCTACCAGGGCACCGCGCTGCGCTTCCGGCCCGCCGACCAGATCGCCTTCGTGCCGATCGGCGCGATGCTCGCCGGCGACTTCACGGCGGTCACCTCGCCCGCATGCACGGGCGGCAGGCAGATCAACCTTGGCGGCGGCTTCGTCAACAACCGCATCAATCCGGCGCTCTTCAGCCCTGCCGCGATGAATCTCGCGCGGCGCCTGCCGGCGACGACGGATCCCTGCGGCCAGATCACGTATCAGACGACGGGCGACAGCAATGAAGGACAGGGGATCGGGCGAGTCGACTACCAGTTGACCGCGGACCAGTCCGTATTCGGCCGGTACATGGCCACGTTCATCAGGAAGCCGCCGGCGTACGAGGGCGGCTCCGACAACGTACTCAAGGCGATCGACTCCGGTCTCGACAATCTCGCCCACGCGCTGACGCTCGGCGACACGTGGGTGCTCGGGCCCACCATGGTGAACTCCATTCGCGTGGCGTACAACCGGACGACGGTGCAGCGCTACAACACACCGTACTTCGGTCCGACCGATCTGGGGATCAAGCTGCACCCCTATATCGAGGGTGTGATGCCGATCCAGGTCCTACCCGCATTCGAGTTGCCGGCCGGCACGACACCAGCGTTCTTCCGGAACAACTTCTACCAGGTGGCCGATGACGTGACGCTCGTTCGCGGCCGTCATCAGTTCGGCATCGGCGGCAACGGCTCGTACTTCAACGGGTTCTACCAGTCCGCGTCGCGAGCCGCCGGGATCTGGATCTTCGACGGCAGCGCCACCGGGCTGGGCCTGGCGGATCTGCTGCTCGGCCGCGTCACAAGCGTCGAGCACGGCGCAGTACAAAGCCTGCCGGTGCACGGCTGGTATCTCGGGTTCTACGGGCAGGACACCTGGCGGGCGACGGAGCGGGTGACGTTCAACCTGGGCCTGCGATGGGAGCCGTATCTCGGCACGAGCGTGGAAAGCGGCGCCGTGTACAACTTCAACCACGACAACTTCCTCCGCGGCGTCAAGAGCAGCGTGTTCGTGAACGCGCCCGCGGGCATGCTCTATCCCGGCGACGATGGATTTCCGTCCGGACAGACGGGGCTGAACAAGCAGTGGACGAACTTCTCGCCGAGGGTTGGCGTGGCGTGGGACGTGACCGGTGACGGACGCATGGCGCTGCGCGCGTCGTACGCGCTGGCCTACGACTTCATGGCGGGCGACTATCACAACATCAACTCGTCGGCGCCGCCGTTCGGCAACCGGTCGCTCATCACCGACCCGCCGGGACGCATGGACGACCCGTACGGGCACATGGGGGGCGATCCGCACCCGATCGTGACCGACCGCAACGTGGCGTATCCCGCGTTCGGTTCCTTTGGCACGATGGATCCCGACATCAACTCGCCGCGCGTCCAGAACTGGAACGTGACGCTCGAGCGGCAACTCGGCAGCAACTGGGGCGTTGCGGCGAGCTATCTCGGGAGCTACGTGGATCGGCTGTGGGCGCAGACGGCCTTCAATCCGGGCATCTTCATGGGCCTGGGACCGTGCACGATTCAGGGTGTGAGCTACACCGTCTGTTCGACCAACGCCAATCTGAACCAGCGGCGCGTGCTCTTCCAGGAGAATCCGATAGAAGGGCGGCTGATCGGCACGATGGATCTGAACGACGACATCGGCTGGCAGGAGTACCGCGGCCTGAAGCTGTCGGTGCAGCGCCGGTCGGCGGGCGGCCTCAGCCTGAACGGCAACTACACCTGGTCGCGCTGCATGGGCACGAAAACGCCGAACACGTTCGCCCAGATCGCGTCCGGGTACACGAATCCCGACGACCCCGAGTTCGACAAGGGCTACTGCGATCACGATCGCACGCACCTGGGGAGCGTCACGCTCGGGGCGGAATCGCCCGACCTCGGCGGCGGCGCGCTCGGCGCGCTCGCGTCCCGCTGGCGCGCCTCGGGCATCGTGACCATCCAGTCCGGCAGCCGCATCGACGTCATCACGGGCCGTGACAACGCGCTCAACGGGCAGCGGAACCAGCGGGTGAACAAGGTCAGCGATGACTGTGTACGCCAGCCCGCGGACGCTGACGCAATACTTCAATCCCGCCGCATTCGCCCAGCCCGCGCTGGGGACGTTCGGCAACCTGATGCGGAATGCGCTGACGGGACCCAGCTACTGGAACGTCGACCTGGCGATCTCGCGCCAGATTGGCCTCCTCTCGACCCAGAACCTGGAGCTGCGGCTCGAGACGTTCAATCTGTTCAACACGTTCAACTGGGGCATCCCCGGCACCGAGCTGACGGCCGGTGGGTGGCAGGCCAATTTCAACGCGGGTACCTTCGGCCGCATCACCACGCAGGCCGGCGCGCCGCGCATCATCCAGCTGGGGTTCAAGTACGGGTTTTAGCGCGGTCGGCATCGTGGCGCTGCTGGCAGCCTCCGGGTCCTCGCGGCGCACGACTCGTGTGCGAGCGAGTTCGACGACACGCGCTGCGGTGAGTTCACCGGTAACGCCGATCAATGTGGACTGGCGAGTCCGCTGTGAGGGGGCGACATCAGGCCCCCGGATCGTATAGAGGGGCCTTCCGCCAACGTCGGGAACGAGCCGGCGCGGCGCGCGGCAGCTCACCGTGCGCTGCAGGGACGGGGCGCCCAACCGGTGGCGTCCGCCTGCCGCGTGAAGTGGGTGCTATACAGATACGGCTGCGTCAGGTACTCCGGGTCCTCGATCGTTGTCGTGATGATCAGGTGCACGTCGCCGTTCGACCGCGTGACGCGATCGAAGTACTCCGTCAGCGTGGTCTTCGCGCTGTAGGGGACACCGTTCTTCCGGAGGTACCCAGGCTTGAGGTTGGTGGTGACGACCTTCAACGAGCCGGTCAGCGGCGCCTGGCCGCGAAAGCCGGGGAGCACCTCCCACTGCGCCGTCGACGTTCCCTGCCAACTACCGCCCGCAGTTGGCTTCGGCGCGAACGAGAACACGCGCGTCTGCGAGCCCGCGTCGGTGTCGACCGTCAGCGTCCGATCGTCCTTCCAGGTGATGTGCAAGCGGCCGGGTACGCGCATGATGTTCGCTGCGCCGTAGCTGCGGCACTGCTCTCCCGCGGCTTCGTCTCGGGCCGGATCCCACGCGTCGGCGACCTTGCGCGCGGAGGCGTTCAGGGGGACGCCCGCGTAGTCCCCCTTCGGGGGGACCACCATGCGGAACCGCCAGTCCCGCGTGACGACCGCCGTCCAGTATCCGGTGAGATCGAAGGGCGCTGCAGCCTTCGGGGTGAGGGGCGCCTCGCCGCGCCCGCCGCCGCGTCCCTGCGCGTGCGGCATCGCGCCGGCGAGCCCGGGCCCAGGAAAGCTTTGTCTCCGATCCGCCGGACGGGAAAATCCCCTACACGCCGTGGGCGCTTGCGAAACGGAAGGAGATTCTCGCGGGCCTCGCGCGAGGATGGCCGGGCGAGTCGGGCGAGCGTCTCTACACTTCTCCGGGGTCGTTTTGTCTCACTGCCGCGCCCGTCTTCTCGTTTGACGCTCAGGAGATCGTTCAGAAGCCCGGCTCCGTGATCATGCTCAGTGATGATGCGTATCGCGTCATCCCAACCGACGGGCGTCCGGCTATCAGCCAGAACGCCAAGTTCTGGCTCGGGACCGCGCGTGGCCGCTGGGAGGGCAATACGCTGGTGGTCGAGGTGACCAGCCTCAACGGCAAGGGGTGGTTCGACAGCACCGGGCAGTTCTACAGCGAGAACACGCGCATGGTCGAGCGCTGGACACTGGTCGATGCCGACACGATCGACTACGAGGTGACGGTTGAGGACCCCACGATCTATACGCGACCCTGGAAGATGAGCTTTCCGAAGAGGCGTGCCGGGACTGGCCCGCGCGGTGCTCCCCGAGGCGTCAGCGTGACTTCGGTGTTGCCGCCTGTGAACAACGACCCGTATGCCAAAGAGTTATGGGAAACGGCCTGTTACGAGGGAAATACCGAGAGCCTGCAGAGCATCCACTCGCTCGGCTACCAGTGGTTCACCGGCGTGACGCCTCCGAAGTGGCGCGAGGGCGCGGCGATCAATTCTGCCCCTACGGCCCGGCACCTGGGCCGCCTCGCCCAAGCCGCGCTGGGGGAAGACGGTTGAAGTAGAAGGCGCTGTACTGGACCGGCTTCCCTTCCGCATCGAGGAACCCGAAGGACTGCTGAAAGATTATTGGTGGTACTTCGTCCTTGGCCGCGGTCGCGTCGAGGATGTAGAGCCGATTCTCATGCAGATAGATACCGACGTAGCTGCGCGAGTCATCGGGATTCGTCAACTGAAGCTCATGGCCCGTGATGCGCTCGATGTAATGCCACGCGTCGTAAGTGACCTTGACGCCAGGCTTCTGGCGATACCTCGTGGCCGCATAGTCGATCGATCCCATGATGTCGATCGTCCAGTACCCGGGGCCTCCCCGATACGCGATGTGGTTCACCTCCGAATGGATCCGCTCGGCATCCGAGTAGTCGATCACGGTCACGGAGTAACGGGTCCGGCCCCGGGCCCACGTGTATACGCGGCCCGGAAACCTGGCGCCGTACTCCGAGTCCCACGTGATCGTTTCAACCTTCGGTTGACCGGGTGCAGGAACAGCGAACCGATCGACTCGATTCTGGTACTCGGCCCAGTTCTGCGCCAACACCGGCCGCGCACACACCAGCATACAAAGTACGATCATCAGTGAAGTGATGCGCATGTCTCTATCCTTCGGTCATCGCTTCAGCGACGCCGCTATTGAACTGGCGAAAAATCAGTCGGGACCATGTAGCGCGATTCGACCTTTTCGGCGAGTCGGATTCCGTCTGCCTGGCTTTCGGCCGCGACCCGCTGCCATTCGGGATCGGCCTGGAACGCCTTCCAGGATGCTTCCCGGGCCTCCCGTGACGGATACGCCATGATGTAGACGAGCGTCCGCTCGGCGTTGTCACCCGACACCGCCGTCCAGTACCCCACGTTCGTCATGCCGTGCTTTTCGAAGAGCCGAGTCGTGTGGTTCCGGAAACGTGCCACGAGCTTGTCCATTCTGTCCGGGGCCGCCGTGTACACCCGGAGCTCAAAGAATCGGGTGTTCTGTCTCTGCTGCGCCAACCCCCAGGTCATGCCGCTCATGCCGAATACCAGGCCAAGGACCGCAAGGCTTTTCCACTTCATCATTGTCTGCCTCCACTTTTACTCTTCTTACTCGTTACTCGCGCGCGGTCGCTTTCACTGTGCGCTGCAGGGACGGGGCGCCCAGCCGGTGGCGTCCGCCTGCCGCTTGAAGTGCGTGCTGTACAGATACGGCTGCGTCAGGTACTCCGGGTCCTCGATCGTCGTCGTGATGATCAGGTGCGCGTCGCCGTTCGGCTGGGTGACGCGATCGAAGTATTCCGTCAGCGTGGTCTTCGCGCTGTAGGGGACGCCGTTCTTCCGGAGGTACCCGGGCTTGAGATTGGTGGTGACGACCTTCAACGAGCCGGTCAGCGGCGCCTGGCCGCGGAGGCCGGGGAGCACCTCCCACTGCGCCGTTGACGTCCCCTGCCACGCTACCGGCGCCGGCGAGTCGGCGTCGGCGCGAAGGAGAACACGCGCGTCTGCGTGCCCGCGTCGGTATCGATCTTCAGCGTCCGATCGTCCTGCCAGGTGATGTGCAGGCGGCCGGGTACGCGCATGATGTTCGCCGCGCCGTAGCTGCGGCACTGCTCGCCCGCGGCTTCGTCCCGGGCCGGATCCCACGCGTCGGCGACCTTGCGCGCGGCGGCGTTCAGCGGGACGCCCGCGTAGTCCCCCTTCGGCGGGACCACCATGCGGAACCGCCAGTCCCGCGTGACGACAGCCGTCCAGTAGCCGGTGAGATCGAAGGGCGCTGCAGCCTTCGGGGTGAGGGGCGCCTCGCCGCGCCCGCCGCCGCGTCCCTGCGCGTGCGGCATCGCGCCGGCGAGCCCGACCATCCCGATGAGCACCAGCGAGCCGGCCAGGCGACGCATCAGCGGGCTCCGGCCGCGACGGTCGCCGGCTGCGTCAGGCTGGTGTAGACAGCTTCGACGAACATCTCGGTGGTCCAGGGGCCCGACGTTGCGCCGAACCGGGTGTCGTAATCCACGGTGAGGCGCGCGGCCCTGACTTGCTCGAGTGTCGCGCCCGCCGTGATCATCGCTTGCACCCGATCGCGGACGATCACGATCATGTCGCGGTACTCCGCGACCTCCCATTCATCCGTCACGCGGCCGCGCCCGGGAATGATCATCGTCCCGCCTTCTTCCTGTGCCTTGTACACGGTCCGGTCGAGGATGTCGTTGAGCGCCTGGATCAAGCCGCGCACGCTGCCGCCGTTCCTCACGTCGATGAACGGGTACTGTGTCGTCGTGAAGAGATCGCCGGTCACGATCACGTCGGAGCGCCGGAACTGCACGAAGCTGTCGCCGTCGGTGACGGCGTGCGGCCGGTGCCAGATCTCCACGGCTTCGCCGTTGTGGTACTTGCGCCGGCGTCCCTGCACGAACGTGTCGCTCGGCCACCCCTCTGGCGGCGTGGGCTCCGGCTGCCCCGCCGGCGCGCTCATCCGGTTTTGCACGTTCTGCTGCGCGATGATCGTCGCGCCTACGCCCCGCATCGGCGAACTGGTTCGAAAAGAACGATCCGATCACGCTCGGATCGCGTCCCGCGGCGCGCAGCTTCCCATTGCCCCCCGTGCGGTCCGGGTGGAAACTCGTGTTGACGATGAACTGGATCGGTTTGGGGCTGAGCGTGCGGATGGCGGCGACGACCTTGTCCGCCAGCCGGCCGGCGCCGGTGTCGACGACGAGCACGCCCTGTTCGCCGATCTGCACGGCGATGTTGCCACCATCGCCCACGAGCATGTAGACGCTGCCCTGCACCGGCCACACATGGATCTCATCGTCGCGCGGGTCGGGATCGGGTACCACGCTCGCGCGGGAGGGCCCTGCCGCAGGCCGGAGCTTGGGGAGCGCATCCGCCTCCGTGGCGGCGGCGAGCGTGGGCATGTACTCGGGGCGCGTGGTCTCCGGTCCGCCGAGCGCGCCGACAGCGGCACGTTGCGTAACTGGGCGTACTCACGCAGGTAGGGATGCTGTCCAAAGGGATAGCTTGGGATGACGTCGTCGGGCCGCCCGACGATCTGCTCGGCATCGTCGCACGCGTAGAGCCATGATGCAGGGTCGCGTGGCGCGCGCAGGAAATCGACGCTCCTGATCCAGGGCTCCGCCAGGTAGACCGGGTCGGTGACCACCGACACGTACGTGATGCGGTCGCCGTGGCGGGTGAAGTATTCGTCCACGGTCGCCGCATCGCTTTGCGGCACGCCGTTCACGCGCAGCCACGCGCGCTTGAGGTGCGTCGTGTGCACCGCCAGGATGTGCCCCTCCCACACGCCGGTCGCGAATCCCGTCCAGGAATGCGGTGCATACGCGGGGGGATGAGGGCGTCCGTCCATCCAGATGGTCCGCGTCTGCTCGCTCGTCTGCGTGTACATCTTGATCGCGATGAGTTCCTGGGTGGAGGGATTGCGCTCCTCCCAGAAGCGGAAGCTCTGCGGGCGCGAAATAGAAATACGGGATCACGTAGCCGAGGCACTGCTGCTGCCGGACTGTCATCCGCGAGGCATCCCAGGACAGCGCGTACATCCGGCCGGCCTCGTTGAGCGGGATGCCGCCGTAGTCTCCGATCATCCCGCCGCCGGTGGCGAGACCCGCGTCCTGGTGGAACACGTTGCGTCCAGTAGCCGGCCAGATCGAGGCCGGGGCCGGAGGGTGTCCCGGCGGTCTGCCCGGTCAGGGACACGCCGAGGGCCAGCAGGCCCGCCAGGATCGCGGCGCTGTGCGCACTCGTTCTCATAAACGGTGTCTCCTGCAACGCGCCGAATTCACGCTCGCGCGGCTGGCGCGCAGTGTAGGATGCAACGGTTGCGCGGCGGTGCGCAGTGTACGGCCGCCCACGTGTGGCGTCAACGTCTCCTGCGCGTCTTGTCACGTGGGTGTCAGGACGTCGGACGGGCCGGGATGTGACATTGACATTACGCGCGGCTCAGCGGATTATCGGCCCAGGTTGGTGGCCGAGCTGGCGGCGCCCGGGCATCGATGTTCGTTTCAGGAGGACGTGATGAATAGCAAGCTGCTCGGGGTGCTGATGGCCATACTGATGACCGGTGGCATGACGGCGCGCGCGCATCATTCATTTGCGTCGACCTACGACGAGACCAAGAGCGTCAAGGTCGAAGGCAAGCTGGTCCAGTTCCTTTTCCGCAACCCACATTCGTTCGTCCATATCATGGCCCCGGATGACAAGGGCCAGATGCAACGATGGGCTGTGGAATGGGGCGGCACCGGTCAACTGGCCGGGCAAGGGGTGACGCGCGAGACCCTCAGGCCCGGCGACGTTGTCACCATTACCGGCAATCCTGGGCGGAATCCCGCCGATCACCGCGTCCGTATGGTGACGCTCCGCCGGATATCCGACGGGTTCGGGTGGGGCACGCGCCCCGGCGAAACGTTCGACTGACGGCCTGCACCCTACGCCCGTGGCTGATGTTGCCGGCTGATCGGTGACGGGTCGGTCGGCGAAAGGATAGTGGGCTACGACTCAGGTCCGGTTCGGCAATCCGTAAAATCTTTCACGTAGGGCACATTGATGAACGGCAAGCTGCTCGTGACGCTCGTGACTTCGCTGCTGCTCGCGGTGCCGGCATTCGCTCAGATCGACCTGTCCGGCGAATGGGCCCCGATTCGGGCTGAAGATCACACGCCGAATCCAAACGTCCTGCCCGGGCGACTACGTCGGCCTTCCCATCAACGATGCCGCTCGTCTGCGCGCGGACACCTGGTCCGCGTCGCAATGGACGCTCCCGGAATGGCAGTGCCGCCCGCACCCGGTGGGGTACATCACCCGTGGGCCGTCGGACCTCCGAATCTCAAAGGAGGTGGATCCGGTGACCCGTGAGACGACCTCCTTCCGTGTGGAGTGGCTCCGGTCCATCGTCCACGCCGTCTATCTGGACGGCCGGGCGCGTCCGTCCAAGTACGCCGCCCACACGTGGGGCGGGTTTTCGACGGGCGAGTGGATGGGCAACACACTGAAAATTACGACCACTCACGTCAAGGACGGATACATTCGCCGCTCGGGGGTGCATCGCAGCGACAAGGCCACCCTGGTTCAGTACCTGACTCGGCGCGGTGACATCCTCACGTGGACGATCATCACGTACGACCCCGTGTATCTGTCCGAACCGCTGATCCGAACCAGCGAGTACCGCCTGGCGCTGACGCAGCAGATACCAGCATACCCATGCACGGTCGTCACCGAGATCGAGCGGCCGAAGGGCGTCGTGCCGCACGATCTCCCGGGCATGAACCAACAGCTCACTGCCTATGCGACCTATTACAAGCTGCCCTACGAGGCGAGCAAGGGCGGCGCGGAGACGATGTACCCCGAGTATCAGCGGACGCTCAAGCAAATGATGGCCCCGAGTCAGAGCTCCGCGCAGCGATAGGTGGCGCTGTGACGAAATACCTTTGGCTCACCATCATGTGCGTTGCCGCCAGCGCACATGCCCAGCAGAATCCGGACGATGATTTTCAGGTGCTCCATGTCCGAGGGCCTGTCTACATGATCGCTGGTGCTGGCGGGAACATCACAGTGTCGGTGGGGCTCGACGGAGTGCTCCTCGTCGATACCGGCAACCCCCAGATGCCGGACAAGGTGCTCGCGGAGATTCGCCGACTTCAACGAGAGGTCGGTCTGCGCTACGAACAGACATTGACGTTCGGGGCGGAGACGCGGTCGACGCTCGAAGCCGAACGCGCGGCGCCGGCGCCGCCAAAACCGATCCGTTTCGTGATCAATACGAGCGACGATCCCGACCACTACGGCGGCAACGAGCAGGTCGCGAAGCAGGGCCGGACAATTACAGGCGGGAATGTCGCGGGCGACCTCCGAGGTGTGGCGGAGAGCGCCGCCATCTATTCCCACGAGAATGCCCAGCTTCGCATGGCTGGGGCCGAGGGTGCTCCCGCGGTGGCGTCCGGCCTGTGGCCCACGGATACCTATCACAGCCGAGTACTACAAGCTGAGCTCCTACTTCAATGGCGAGGGCGTTCAACTCATGCACGCGCCCGCCGCACACACGGATGGTGATACCTGGGTGTGGTTTCGCGGTTCCGATGTGATCAGTACCGGAGACTATCTTCAATCTGGACAGTTACCCGGTCATCGACTTGAAGCGGGGTGGCAGCATTCAGGGCGTGCTCGATGCGCTCAATGCCGTACTGGATGTGGCCTTCGCCGAGGTCAGATCCGAAGGCGGCACGATGATCGTTCCCGGACATGGACGCTTGGGAGACATGTCGGATGTCGGGTACTACCGCGACGCGCTCACGATTATCCGGGACCGCATCCAGGATCTGATCAAGAAGGGCAGAACCCTCGAACAGATCAAGGCAGCGAAACCAAGCCTTGATTATGACGTCCGGTATGGGTCGTCCACGGGACCGTGGACGACGGAGATGTTTATCGAAGCCGTCTACCGCAGCCTCAAGCCATGAAGCCGCGCCAGGACCGATTGAAGACGCGCGTGTCGTGTGTGTGCATCGCCGGTTGGCTCGTCGCGGCGCCCCTCATGCTGGATGCCCAACGAGGCGGCGGCCAGCCAGAGGCGGTAGCGTCACCCAGGGCGGCGGCGCCGATCGACCTCATCGGTTACTGGGTGGCAATCGTGAGTGAGGACTGGCGCTGGCGGATGGGCGTTGGGTTGAAGGGGGATTACGGGTACCTCACGCTGAACTCGGAAGGTCGCAAGGCCGCCGACTCCTGGGATCCCGTCAAGGACGAAGCGACCGGCGAACAGTGTCGTTCCTACGGTGCGGTCGGCGTCATGCGTCAACCAACTCGACTGCACATCACGTGGCAGGACGACGAGACGATGCGCGTCGACACAGACGCCGGCACCCAGACGCGCGTGTTGAACTTTCGCGGGACGGCACCGCAGGGCCAGGACCCAACCTGGCAGGGGTATTCGATCGCACGTTGGGACATCGAGGGCCCTCGGCCGCAGCGTGGCCAGCCCCAGGTGGCGCCTCGTGCCGGTCAACTGCGGGTCGTGACCACCCAGCTGCGTCCCGGGTACTTCTACAAGCACGGTGTCCCGTACACGGGACGCGCCGTGCTGACGGAGTATTTCCAGGTCACGCCGGGACTCCAGGATGAGCTGTACCTCAACGTGACGTCGATGGTCGACGATCCCCAGTATTGGGCGCAGCCGTTCGTAAGGACGGTGCATTTCCGACGCGAACCGGATGGCTCGAAATGGAGTCCCACACCCTGTTCATCACGATGAGCAGGTCTGCAGGCTCCTGCCATCGCTCTGGTAGTATTCGGTAGATCACAATTAGCAATCCGGTGGGAATGACGCACCTGATCCGCGCGGCGGTTGTCGTCGGGGCACTGGCCACATGCGCTGCGGCGCAGACGCCCCAGGCGCTCGAGATCCTGCACGTGCGCGGCAACATCTACGTGCTGTTCGGCGCCGGCGGCAACATCACGCTGTCGGTGGGGCCAGACGGCGTCCTGATGGTCGACAGCGGCGACGCCGACAAGGCGCGCCTGGTCCTGGCCGCCATCGAGCAGCTTCAGCGTCAACGCGAGTTCGCCGCCGATCGAGGCGGGCTGGGTTGGGGCGCCGAAACGCGGTCGACGTGTTGTTGCCGAACGCGATCCTCCTGGACCGCCCGAAGCCAATCCGCTACATCATCAACACGCACGCGCATCAGGATCATGTCGGCGGCAACGAGAACCTTGCTGCGGCTGGCCGCACGTTCACTGGCGGCAACGTTGCCGGTGATATCCGGGACGCCGCGGTGGGCGCGGCGGTCCTCGCGCACGAAAACGTGGAGATCGGGCTGCGAACACCGCCCGCCGGCGGGTCAGCCGTTCCGCTTCGCGCGCTCCCGACCGAGACGTACTACGGCGACGGAATGCGGATCAGCCACTTCTTCAACGGCGAAGGCATCGAGATCCTGCATCGACCTGCGGCGCACACCGACGGCGACAGCATCGTGAGATTTCGGGGTTCCGACGTGATCGCCACCGGCGATCTCTTCGCCACCGAAACGTATCCCGGTGATCGATCTCGCGCGGGGCGGCAACATACAAGGGGTCGTTGAGGGCCTCAATCGGATTCTCGACCTGGCGTTTCCGGAGTTCAGAACCGAGGGCGGGACGATGATCGTGCCCGGTCACGGCCGCATTGCGGACTCCGCCGACGTGGCTTACTACCGCGACATGGTGACGATCATTCGTGACCGCGTTCAGGCCATGATCAAGAAAGGCATGACGCTCGAGCAGGTGAAGGCAGCCAAGCCGACGGCAGACTACGACCCCCGATACGGCGCAACCACTGGACGCTGGACCACCGACATGTTCGTGGAGGCGGTGTACCGCAGTCTTTCTCCTGGTGCGCCATCGACCGGAGCGCTGGGACCTATCGTGTCTGGCGCGGAAGCGCCGGCCGCTGCGGAGTAAACGACTATGCGACTATGCCGATTTGGTGATGACCGCCTGGGTGTCGTGGAGGGTGAGGCCGTCAGAGACGTGACAGCGGCGCTCGACGCGCTGCCGGCGTACAGGTACCCGCTTCCCACCCACGATGTCCTGATCGCGAATCTCGATAAGGTCGTCCCGCGCATCAAGGCGATGTTGCCTGGAGCGCCGACCGTTCCGCTGTCCAGCGTGACGCTCCTGAGCCCGGTCGCGAATCCCGGGAAGCTCGTCGCGGCGCCGGTCAACTACCAGAAGCACCTGGACGAGGTGAAGGTCGATAGCGCGATCCACGCAAACAATCCGGCGCACACCATCACGATCCAGAGCGCCGGACTGTTCTTGAAGGCGACGAGCTCCCTGACCGGCCCGGGCGGCGGCATCGCCGTGTGTCAAGCCCGATCGGCGGACCGACCATGAGGTGGAGCTGGCGGTCGTGATTGGCCGGCCAGGCCGCAACATCCCTCGGGACGACGCGCTGCGCCACGTGGCCGGCTACTGCATCGGACTCGACGTGACCATCCGAGGTTCCGAGGACCGGAGCTTTCGGAAGTCGCCCGACAGCTACAGCGTGCTCGGACCGTGGCTCGTCACGGCGGACGAGATTCCGGATCCCGGCGTGCTCGACCTGCAGCTCTCCGTGAACGGCGAGCTTCGCCAGAAGTCGAACACGCGGCATCTGATTCTTGGCGTGCCTGAGCTCATCGAGCTCGCCTCGTCGTTCTACACCCTGTATCCCGGCGACGTCATTTTCACCGGCACGCCGGAAGGCGTGAGCCCGATTCAGCCTGGCGACGAGGTGAGCGCGTCCATCGATCGGATCGGCAGCATGACTGTGCGCGTGCGCGCGGCGGACACCGCGGGAGTCGGGAGAGTTGACCGCGTCGGCCCAGGCCAGGTCGTAGGAGGAGCAATGGAAGCCACGAGCACACGGACCGCCGACCGTTACGAGAAGCCCGAGCTCACACCCGAGCGGAAGGACTTCTACGCCAGGCTCGACAGCAGGAATGTGGCGCCGCTCTGGGAAGTGCTCGCGAAGATCATTCCGCCGACGCCGGCGCCGGAGACGGTTCCCGTGCTCTGGCGCTACGACGAGATTCGTCCACTGCTGATGGAGGCGGGTCGGCTCCTCACAGCCAAGGAAGCCGAGCGCCGGGTTGTCGTGCTGGAGAACCCTGGTGTGCGGGGGCAGTCGAAGATCACCCAGAGCCTGTACAGCGGACTGCAGATGATTCTCCCAGGAGAGGTCGCGGTCTGTCATCGTCACGCGGCGTCGGCGCTCCGCTTCGTCATCGAGGGCACAGCGGCCTACACCGCCGTCGAAGGCGAGCGGACGACCATGCACCCGGGCGATTTCATCCTGACGCCGTCGTGGACCTATCACGACCATGGCAATCCCGGCGATGATCCGGTCGTGTGGCTCGATGGTCTGGACGTGCCGATCGTCAACCTGTTCGACACGAGTTTCTTCGAGCGGCATCCCGAGGAACGCCAGCCCAATACGATCCCCGAGGGGGATGCGTTGGCGCGCTACGGCGCCAACATGCTCCCGGTGGACTACGCGCCGCAAGGGCATTCGTCGCCGATCTTCAACTATCCATACTCACGCAGTCGCGCCGCTTTGGAGCAGTTGTACCGCGACGGACCCGTGCACCCGTGTCACGGAGTCAAGATGCGGTACATCAACCCGTCCACCGGTGGGTATCCGATGCCGACCATTGGCGCGTTCATTCAGCTTTTGCCGAAGGGCTTTCGCGGGGAGGTCTATCGGGCCACCGATGCGACGGTCTTCTCGGTCGTAGAGGGGAAGGGTCGAACGAAGGTCGGCGATCAGACGTTCGACTGGGGACCGCGGGATCTGTTCGTGGCGCCATCCTGGTGTCCCGTGTCACACGAAGCGGAGCAGGAGGCGGTGGTGTTCAGCTTCTCGGATCGTCCCGCTCAACAAGTGCTCGGCCTTTGGCGCGAGGAAGCGCCATTGAGAGGGTGATACGACCGGTATCGTTCACGCTTCTTAGTGCTGCCTTCTCAGTTCGTGTTCAGGTTCGAAGGTGATCCTGCAGCGGGACCGTCGAATACAGAACCGGAACTGCTGAACTCTGAACCGAACGTGAACACGAACCGAGCACGGAGAACGTAGAAGGGTGAACGACAAGGTCGCGTATCGCATTGGACAGATCGTCCCCAGCTCGAACACGACGATGGAGACAGAGATCCCCGCGCTGCTGAGGGCGCGCGAGCGCGTCGCGCCCGAGCGGTTCACCTTTCACTCGAGCCGCATGCGGATGAAGAAGGTCACGCAGGAAGAGCTGGCTGCCATGGACGCCGAATCCGAGCGGTGCGCGGCCGAGCTCACGGATGCCCGCGTGGACGTGATGGGGTACGCCTGCCTCGTGGCGATCATGTGCATGGGCAAGGGGTATCACTGCAAGTCCGAGGAGCGGCTCCACGCTGTGACCGTTCGGGAAGGAGCGCCCACTCCGGTTGTGACGAGCGCCGGCGCTCTGGTGGATGGACTCAAGACGCTGCGCGCGCGAAAGATTGCGATGGTGTCGCCGTATCTCAAACCGCTCACGAAGCTCGTGGCTGAGTACATCGAGGCCGAGGGGGTTGAAGTGGTCGATGTGATCTCGCTCGAAATACCGGACAACCTGGAGGTCGGCCGTCGCGATCCCATGGCGCTTCTCGACATCTACAAACGCCTGAATCTCGCCGACGCCGATGCACTCGTCTTGTCCTCCTGCGTCCAGATGCCGTCGCTTGCGGCCATTGCTCCGGTCGAAGCCGAGTGTGGTCGGCCGGTTGTATCGGCGGCGGTCTGCACGACCTACCAGATGTTGAGGCGTCTTTCCCTCCCGACGCACATTCCAGACGGCGGTTCGTTGCTCTCAGGAGTGCATTGATGGCGCGGCCGCTGATAGCGCTCCTCTTCACGGCCTGCATGGCCGTCTCCGCGCCCGCGCGTGCGCAGGTGGATTTCTCCGGTGAGTGGGGCGTCCGGATGCACGAGGATCAGCCGGAGCGGGTGCCTGGGCCCGAGCTGGGGGATTTTCTCGGTATTCCGATCAACAACGCCGCGCGACTGCGGGCGGCCGCCTGGGACGCGTCATTGCAGACGCTTCGGGAATGGCAGTGTCGACCCCATTCGGCGGACTACATCTGGCGCGGTCCGTCGCCCCTGACGATTTCCAAGGAAGTAGACCCTGTGTCGCGCGAGATCGTGGCCTTTCACGCCGAGTGGCTGCGCTCGGTCGATCGCCCCGTCTACCTTGACGGACGGCCGCATCCGTCGCCGAACGCGCCCCACACGTGGGCCGGATTCTCGACCGGCCGTTGGGAGGGGGACATGCTGACGGTGACGGTGACGCATCTCAAGGAAGGGTATCTGCGACGCAACGGCCTGCCTCGCAGCGACAAGGCGACCGTGCGTGAGCACTGGATCCGGAATGGCGATTTCCTCACGGTGATGACGGTCGTGACCGACCCTGTCTACCTGACGGAGCCATTCGTTCGCACGACCGACTACGAACTGACACTGAACCAGCAGGTGCCTCCGTATCCCTGTGGTGTGGTGCAGGAAGTCGACCGGCCGAAGGATCAGGTGCCGCATTTTCTGCCTGGCGACAATCCCTACATGACCGAGTTCGCGACCAAGCACAAGCTTCCGGTCGAGGCGACGCAGGGCGGGGCAGAGACGATGTATCCCGACTTCCGCTCGAAGGTGCGCGCGCGATGACGCGAGGTGTCGCCGTCGTCGCGGCGATTCTGGTAGCGGTGGGGACTGGCGGCGCCTTGGCGCAACAGCCGCCAGCGCTCCCGTCAGCTCGTGCTCAGGCTCCGGTCGATCTGACTGGCGATTGGGTCTCGGTGGTGACGGAAGACTGGCGGTGGCGCATGGTGACGCCTCCCAAAGGCGACTACGCAAGCGTTCCGCTCAACGCGGAGGCGAGAAAAGTGGCCGACGCGTGGAATCCAGCTCGAGACGCTACGTCCGGTGAAGCGTGTCGGGCGTACGGCGCCGCGGCGATCATGCGATTGCCCGGTCGAATCCGAATCGCTTGGGAAGGCGACGCCGTCCTGCGCGTGGATACCGAGGCCGGCTCTCAGACCCGCTTGTTTCGATTCGGCGCGGCGGCCGCTGAGGTGTCCTCAGCGCCCACGTGGCAGGGTCGGTCGCTCGCCCAGTGGCAGGTTGCGGGCGGCCGCCGGGGCGCGCCACCAACGGGAGGTTCGTTGCGCGTCGTGACGACGGGGATGCGCTCCGGGTATCTCCGTCGAAACGGTGTGCCGTACAGCTCGAGCGCCACGGTCACGGAATACTACAACCGCGCGAACGAGCCGAACGGTGATTCCTGGTTGATCGTCACGACCGTCGTGGACGACCCCAGTGTATCTGACCGGGCGATTCGTCACGAGTTCGCACTTCAAGAGGGTCGGTGCCGGTGGGACCTGGACCCCGACCCCCTGTGAAACGGGGTAGTCGGCGCCATGTAGAATACGAGAGTGAAGGATCTGATCAGGCGGCTGCTCGCCGAGCTGGGAGAGGATCCCGACCGAGAGGGTCTGGCGCGCACGCCCCTCCGTGTCGAAAAGGCGCTCGCGTTCCTCACGAGCGGCTACGGGGCCGACATCGACGCCATCGTCAACGACGCGCTGTTCACCGTTGACTACAGCGAGATGGTGATCGTCAAGGACATCGACTTCTACAGTCTTTGCGAGCACCACCTGCTGCCGTTCTTCGGCAAGTGCCACGTGGCGTACATTCCCAAGCGGCAGGTCATCGGCCTGAGCAAGATTCCCCGCCTCGTGGACGTATTCGCCCGCCGCTTGCAGATCCAGGAGCGGATGACCAACCAGATCGCGCAGACGATTCTCGAAAAGACCGATCCCCTTGGCGTTGCCGTCGTGTGCGAAGGGACCCATTTGTGCATGTCGATGCGGGGCGTGGAGAAGCAGAACTCCTTCGCCATGACGAGTGCGATGCTCGGTGTCTTTCGTGACAACGAGAGGACGCGCATGGAGTTCCTGGAGCTGATCAAGCGCAGGACGGACGTCCCGATCGGTGCGTCGGCGGAGGCGGGTCTGACCTGCGTGGGCGATTGATCGTGCGCGCCATGGTTGCGCTGCTCGTCATGATGACGGCGATTTCCGGGCATGACGTCGCTGCGCAACGCGCGTCAGGGCCGGCGAAGCGTCCGGCAGCGCCTCCTCCGGGGACGAAGACCGAACCGGCCGTGTTCGAGTGTCCCTCGCTGCTCGGGGAGGGCGTCACGACCAAACGCTCCTTTTGCGATGTCCTCACGGGTCGCGACCCGGCTACGGGCATCGTCATCAAGCTGCCACCGCACACAGGGACGGTGACACTGACCTTCGATCTGCACAACCGCCACACCTACTCGGAAGAGCTCATCAAGACCGGTCGCGGTTATCGCCACTACACGGCGACCATCGGCGCACTGACGGCGGATAACACGCTGCTGACCAGGGCCGTGGTGCAGAACGAGTTTCGAACCGCTTCTGACCTCGTCGATCGTGTGTCTGGCGGTGCCGGTCCAGGCGGGGTCAAGGCAGTCGCCCCGACGGGTACCGAGTCGATCAGCATCACGATCGCTGCGGCAGAGCAGACCGTGAGCATACTGGGCGAGAAGCTCGTGGTCGTCGGCGTCGATGGAACCGACAACTTCAGCGCCCCGGGACGGCCGATCGCGGTGATCAGCAACGTGATGCTGCAGTACCGGCCAGGGCCTGCCCGACGGGCTCCCGTTCGTCAATGATACGGAGTTCCTCGGTTCTTAGAGCGATTTGCGTTTCGCCGTAGAGCGCACGCTTCAGCGTGCGCGTGTCCGCGGAGGCTAACCGCCTCCGCCAAGGCTACGGCGGTCCGCCGAAGCTTTACGCGAAGGTGGAAGCCTCCGCTCTACGCCGAAACGAAAAGCAGTCAAGCCCGAGCCCCGACCTGGAGCCTAAAGCCGAGAGCCCACAGCATAGAGCCCGAGTTCAGCTGACCAGCCAGACCGCACCCGTGACGATGGCCGCGACTGACGCCACCGCCATCGTGGCGCGATAGGCTGCCGAGTGGCGCGGGGCGCGGCGGCCAAGTGCCCCGGCGATTGCGGCGAACGCCGTCATCGCGGCAACCGAGCCGACACCAAACGCGACGATGTACGTGAGTGCCGCGGCACGGGTGGGCAGTGCCAGGGCCGGGAGGACGCCGATGAAATGCGAACTGCCGGCCAGGCCGTGAAGCACTCCCAGACAGAACGAGGCATGCGCGTGGCCCAGACGACGCATCCATGGGGGGCCCGCCTGCACGTGCAGGTGATCGTGCGAGGCATTGCCGTGGACGTGCGGCGCCGGCTGCACACGCGCGCTGCGGCGGAGCGCCCAGAAACCGACGCCCACGAGCGCAGCGCCGACCAGACGTTCGCTCCACGCCGAGATCGCGTCGATCGGCGGCAGGAGGTCGCGGAGCAGAATGGCCAGCACGGCGACGAGCACGACGCCGGATGCATGACCGATTCCCCAGGTCCATCCTGCAACCCAGCCGCGGTGCCGCCCTTCGATCGCCAACGGGCAAACGGCCGCCAGATGGTCTGGGCCCGCAAGGACATGGAAAAGACCGGCGAGTGCGCCGGTGAGCGCTATCAGCATGGAGTAACCACTATTTTGGCGCCATCCGGATCGCGCCGTCGAGCCGGATGGCTTCACCGTTCAACATCTCGTTCTCGAAGATGTGGCGCACGAGCGCCGCATACTCCTCCGGCCGGCCGAGTCTCGGGGGAAAGGGCACCTGTTGCGCGAGCGATTGGCGCGCGGCCTCGGGCAACCCGGCGAGCAGCGGGGTATCGAAAGTGCCCGGCGCGATCGACATGACCCGCACGCCCATCCGGGCGAACTCGCGGGCGAGCGGCAACGTCATGGCTGCGATGCCGCCTTTGGACGCTGCGTAGGCGGCCTGCCCAATCTGTCCGTCGTACGCGGCGACCGAGGCCGTGGTCACGATGACGCCGCGCTCGCCGGCCGCGGTGGGCTGGTTGCTTGCCATCGCCGCAGCCGCCAGACGAACGGCATTGAACGTTCCGACCAGGTTCACATTGATCGTGCGCGCGAAATGCGCGAGCGGCTGCACCCCCTCTTTGGGGAGCACCCGTTCAGCAACCGCGATCCCAGCGGCACAGACGAGGCCGTGCACAGCGCCGAAGGCCTGCAGCGCTGCTTCCACGCAGCGCTGCATGTCGAGGTCGCTTGTGACATCCGTCTTGACGAACCGCACGCCGTCGCCCAGGCGAGCAGCGGCGGCGTTACCGGTCTGTTCGTTGATGTCGGCGATCAACGCGCGTCCGCCGGAGGTCACGATCATCTCGACCGTCGCGCCGCCGAGACCGGAGGCGCCGCCCGTGACGATGACCGTCTTGCCTGCCAGTTGCACCGGGTGATTCTATCAGTCTGAAAAACGAAAGGCCGGTGATCGCGCGATCACCGGCCTGAACATGAACCGATCCGAACGCCCGAACGGTCCGAACGATTCGAACGCCCTAAACCGTCGGCTTGTGTACCACCTCGGCGACGCCCTGCTTGCTGCGTCCGCCAAGGCCCTGGATCTGCAGAGTCGGCTCTTCCTTGAGCACCTGCTGGCGATAGAGGCGCTCCATCTCCTGGTGCTGACGCATCTCTTCGGGGGTCAGCGTCTTCTTCCGGGCCGCCAGTTTCTCCTCGCGTGCGTTCTTGGCGATGCCGAGATCGTCCAGGTCGGTCTGCTTGCCCTTGGCCACGGCTTCGGCATTCAGCACGAGCGAGTGGTCCTTGCTCGCCATCTGCACTTCCTTGCCACCGGCGAAGATTTCGTGACGGCCGTGCTCCTCGTACCACTTGGTCAGCGTCGCCGTCATGTGCATCTTCTCGATGATGTTCCGCCAGCCGATGCCGGTGTTGTAGGCGCAGAACGAGATCTCCCCCTGCTGCGTCGCGTACGGGATGATGCACATCTCCGTGCGGCGGAAGTCGTAGTTGAACAGGTCCTGGAACCACATTCCGGCGATGAACAGGAAGTTCCAGCGATCCGACCGGCGCTTTTCGATGTCGGACAGGGTCCGGTCGCCGGTGACCTTGCCGTAGTCCTTACCGGTGGCGCCGAACGTCTTGTCGAACTTCTTCATCAGATCAGCGATGCGGAAGTGCGCGGGCGCCTTGAACGGCTCGTAGTTCCGCATCAGTGCCAGGGCCATCCCGGCCACGGAGAGGAACCGGCCGCGAGCGGCGTCGTTGACCTGGGCGACGTCCTTGGCGAGCCGATCCACCTTGAGGAACGCCGTCACGGGCACCGCCTCCTTCGTTTCCTTGTCGATCATCACCGCCATGCCGATGCCGCAGTTCGGGTGGCATCCGCAGGTGAGCTGTCCCCACTCGCGATCCGGTCCATGGACGACGTCCGCCCAGTCGGTGAAGGTGGACATGAAGGAAATGGGGAACCAGTCACGAATCGGCTCGCCGATGCCCGTCTGCTTCTTCACGTCGTGCGCCAGGTGTGACAGCGTGTAGCGCTGCGCCGCGCGGCGCTCCGGTGTGATTTCCTCGTCGCGTCCGGTGAATGAAACCGGCTGGAAGGAGAGGAAATTGATCCGCTTCGGATTGTCGAGGGCGAACTCGATGACGCGTCCCACCTGCTCGTTGTTCACGCCGTTGACGATCGTGATGACCGGCACGATGTCGACGCCGGCCTGGTAGAGGTTTTCGATCGCGCGGAGCTTCACGTCGAAGAGGTTGCCGACACGGCGATGCGAGTTGGCCGCATTGCCGATCCCGTCGAACTGCAAGTACGCGTAGCGGAGGCCGGCTTCGGCAGCCGCTTTGGCGAACTCCAGGCTCTTCGCGAACTCGATGCCGTTGGTGGCCGCCTGCACGCTGTTGTAGCCCACCTTCCGGGCGTAGCGCACCGCGTCGAGGAAGTACGGGGACATGGTCGGCTCGCCGCCCGAGAACTGCACCGACATCTGGCGGCGTGGCTTGATCGTGATCGCGTTGTCGAGGACCTGCTTGATGTCTTCCCACGACAGCTCGTGAACGAAGCCCACCTGGTTCGCGTCCATGAAGCAGGGGTCGCACATCATGTTGCAGCGGTTGGTGAGGTCGACCGTCAGCACAGAGCCCCGGCCGTGCTTGACCGTCGAGCTGCCGTGATTGTGGAGTTTCTCGTCGTTGTGCGCGCGGATGTCGCGTCCCGGGAAGACCTCCTCGAGGTGCTTGAAGAATGCCGGGTCCATCGCCATGACGTCTTCGAAGTGGCCGTGGAGCGGGCAGTCCTTCACCATGAGGATCTTGCCGTCCCGCTCGATGATGGTCGCCTTGATCTCGCCGACCTTCTCGTTGAGCAGGACCGACACGTCCTTCTTCCCGTCGAGGATCTCCTGGCGGGCTTCACGGGTGCAGGTCGGGCAGAGCGAGTCGGTCTGTCTCGGCCAGCCGAGCGGCGGCTTGGTCTTCTGATGCGACTTCAGCAGCGGCTTGTCCGACCATTTCGGCGTAAACGAAGGGTTTTGCTTCACCTTGTTGACGGTGGAAAAGACCTGCCAGACACCGTTGGCGGCGATCGACATCCCCTTCTCCACGTACTTCATTGGCGCATGCATCGACATCGTCTCCTTCGTTCCGAGTCCACAGGGAGCTGGGCCCTTCGGCAGGTGCCCAAGCGGAGCCCAAGCCGTCTGGGCCTCCCCGCGTTATTTTGTCGGCCATTCTAGAGTGGACTCCCTGATAAAATGCTCACCTTTCAGCGGATTGGCACTGGAAGGGGCTGGTTGGGCAGGCACGAGACTGGGCGGCCACCCCAGGCGGGTAGATTTCCCCCCAAACCCCGCCGCAATTCAATCTGTTCTGGGCGTTCAACGTCGACCGGAGATGCATTTGTATATTAGATTGAACATCTAAGAACATTGTATTTAACTTATGGGTCACGCCCCTGTATAACGGTTCAACCATATGTCCACCCGGCACATTCCCTTGCACCCCGTTGCGCACGACGTCCGAGCGTCGAGTCCGCTCGAGACGACGTCGATCGCGCCGGCGGCCCAGGGCATGTACGACCCGAGCGCCGAGCACGATGCGTGCGGTGTCGGTTTCGTCGTGGACATGAAGGGGCGTCGTTCGCACGAGATTGTCCGCAAGGCGTTGCGTGTCCTGATGCAACCTGGAGCATCGCGGCGCATGTGGGTGTGAAGCCAACACCGGTGACGGTGCGGGCATCCTCCTTCAGGTACCCGACAAGTTCCTGCGGAAGGTCGTGCCCTTTACGCTGCCGCCTGCCGGTGCGTACGGGGTGGGCCTGGTCTTTCTACCGCGCGACGAAAGCGACCGTGACGCCATCGTTGCAATCGTGACGCGGATCGTCGCTGAAGAAGGACAGGCGTTGCTGGGTTGGCGCGACGTGCCCTCGGACAACTCGTTGCTCGGTGACAGCGCGAAGGCGACGCAGCCAGTGTTTCGTCACGTGTTCATCGGGGCGCGGGGTGCGGCCGCGACCGACGGGATGGCGTTCGAGCGCAAGCTCTACGTCATTCGGAAACGGATCGAGCACGCGGTCGATGCAGTCGATATCAATCCGCTGTCCCGGCGATTCTCCTACATCGTCAGCCTCTCGGCGCGGACGCTGATTTACAAGGGGATGCTGACCGCCCAGCAGCTCCGGCCGATGTTCCCGGATCTGTCGGACGTCGATCTCGAGTCGTCGCTGGCGCTCGTGCATCAGCGCTTCAGCACGAACACGTTTCCGTCCTGGCCGCTGGCGCATCCCTACCGCTTCGTCGCGCACAACGGCGAGATCAACACGCTGCGCGGGAATATCAACTGGATGCGCGCGCGCGAAGGGCTGCTGCAGTCCGATGCCTTCGGCGAAGACCTCCAGAAGGTGCTGCCGGTCATTCGTGAAGGCGGGAGCGACACGGCCACCTTCGACAACGTGCTCGAAATGCTGGTGATGGCGGGACGGTCGCTGCCGCACGCCATTCTGATGATGATTCCCGAACCCTGGAGCGGGGACCAGGGGATGAGCGCCGAGCGCAAGGCCTTCTACCAGTACCACGCGTCCCTCATGGAGCCGTGGGATGGCCCCGCGTCGATTGCGTTCACGGACGGCACGGTCATCGGCGCGGTGCTCGATCGCAACGGGCTCCGTCCCTCGCGGTACTACGTCACCAAGGACGACCTTGTCGTGATGGCGTCCGAAGTCGGCGTGCTCGACTTCCCGCCTGAAGACGTGTTGGTCAAGGGCCGCCTCAGTCCCGGGCGCATCTTCCTCATCGACACCTCCAAGGGTCGCATTGTCGACGACGACGAGATCAAGTCTGAGCTCGCGGCGGCGCATCCGTACCAGGAGTGGCTCGATGCCCATTTGGTGGACATCGACGACATGCCAGCGGCTGAGGCCGAGGAACCGGATCACGAAACGGTCCTGAAGCGGCAGCAGGCGTTCGGATACACGCAGGAGGACCTGCGCGTGCTGCTGGCGCCGATGGCCACGAATGGTGAAGAGCCGGTCGGCTCGATGGGGACGGACACGTCGCTGGCGGTGCTGTCGAACCGGCCCAGGCTGCTGTTCGACTACTTCAAGCAGCTGTTCGCCCAGGTGACGAATCCGCCGCTCGACGCGATTCGCGAGGAGCTGGTCACGGACATGGGATCGACGATCGGGCCGGAGCGCAATCTGCTCCTGCCGGAGCCCGAGTCGTGTCTGCAGATCAAGATCAAGTACCCGATCATCCACAACGAGCATGTCGCGAAGCTGCGTCATCTGCCTCCGGGATCGGCGTTCAGCTCCACGGTGTTGTCGCTGCTGTACGCGCCGGAGAAGGGCGGGCGGGAGCTCGAGCGGGCGATGGACGACCTGTGTCGTCGTGCGAGCGAAGCTGTCGCGGCTGGCTACAACATTCTCATCCTCTCGGACCGGGGTGTCGGGCCACGGCTGGCACCGATTCCGAGCCTTCTCGCAACAGCTGGCGTCCACCATCATCTGGTTCGCGAGGGGACCCGCACTCGCTGCGCGCTCGTCATCGAGTGCGGCGATGCGCGTGAAGTGCACCACGTCTCCCTGCTGCTCGGCTACGGCGCCGGCGTCGTCAACCCGTACCTGGCGTTCGAGACGATCGATGACATGGTGCGCCAGGGGATTCTGACAGGCATCGGCCGGGACAAGGCGATCGGGTACTACATCAAGGCGCTCAACAAGGGTGTGCTCAAGGTGATGTCGAAGATGGGGATCTCGACGTTGCAGAGCTACTGCGGTGCGCAGATCTTCGAGGCGATCGGCCTCAACCAGGAGCTCATCGATCGATATTTCACCCACACCACCTCGCGCCTGAGCGGTGTCGGTGTCGACGTTCTCGCTGGGGAAGTCCGGCTTCGGCACGATCGCGCGTTCGGTCCGCGTCCGGCGGGGGCCGTCGAGCTCGAGGGGGGCGGCGAGTATCAGTGGCGACGCGACGGGGAATACCATCTCTTCAACCCCGAGACGGTCTTCAAGCTGCAGCATGCGACGCGCAGTGGCCAGTACGCGATCTTCAAGGACTACACGCGGCTCGTCGACCGCCAGAACGAGCATCTGGCGACGCTGCGTGGGCTCTTCCGGTTCAAGCCGGCCGGTCCTCCCGTGCCGATCGACGAAGTCGAGCCGCTCGACCTAATTCTCAAGCGGTTCTCCACCGGCGCGATGTCGTACGGCTCGATCAGTCAGGAAGCACACGAGACCCTGGCGATCGCGATGAACCGGCTCGGCGGCAGGTCGAACACGGGCGAGGGCGGCGAGGATCCCGCGCGCAACGTTCGCGACGCCAATGGCGACTCGCGACGCAGCGCGATCAAGCAGGTCGCGTCGGCACGATTCGGCGTCACGAGCGAGTATCTCGTCAACGCCTCGGACCTGCAGATCAAGATGGCACAGGGAGCCAAGCCCGGCGAGGGCGGCCAGCTCCCAGGCCCGAAGGTCTACCCCTGGATCGCGAAAACGCGCTTTGCGACGCCCTATGTGGGACTGATCTCGCCGCCGCCCCACCACGACATCTACTCGATCGAGGATCTGGCGCAGCTCATCTATGACCTGAAGAACTCGAATCCCAAGGCGCGTATCCACGTAAAGCTTGTCGCCGAGGGAGGCGTGGGCACGGTCGCCGCTGGTGTGGCCAAGGCGCATTCCGACGTTGTGCTCATCTCCGGCCATGACGGCGGAACGGGCGCGTCGCCGCTGACCAGCCTCAAGCACGCGGGGCTCCCGTGGGAGCTCGGGCTTGCGGAAACGCAGCAGGTGCTCGTGCTGAACAAGCTGCGCGATCGCATCGTCGTGCAGGTGGACGGCCAGCTGAAAACCGGTCGCGATGTCGTCATCGGGGCGCTTCTCGGGGCCGAGGAGTATGGCTTCGCCACGGCGCCCCTCGTGGTCATGGGCTGCGTCATGATGCGCGTCTGCCATCTGAACACCTGCCCGGTCGGGATCGCGACGCAGGATCCCGATTTGCGCAAGAAGTTCACCGGCAGGCCCGAGTTCGTCGAGACGTTCTTCCGGTTCATCGCGCACGAAGTGCGGGAGCTCATGGCCGAGCTCGGCTTCAGGACGATGGACGAGATGATCGGCCGTGCGGACTGTCTCGATGTCGATGCCGCCGCTGCCCATTGGAAGGCGAGCGGTCTCGACCTTGCGCCCTTGCTGCAGGTGCCCGCTCTGCCGCCCAGCGTCGCGCGCCGCAAGGTGCGGGAGCAGGATCACGGTCTCGACGGAGCGTTCGACAACGAGCTCATCGCGCGGTGCCAGCCTGCGCTCGAACATGGCACGCCGGTCGAGTTCAGTTCGTTCATTCGCAACTCCGACCGGACCGTCGGGACGATGCTCGGCTACGAAATCACGAAACGGTACGGCGGCGCGGGCCTTGCCGAGAACACGATTCGGATGACCTTGACCGGATCGGCCGGGCAGAGTTTTGGAGCATTCGTGCCGCGTGGCGTCAGCATGACGCTCATCGGTGATGCCAACGACGGGTTCGGCAAAGGGCTGTCCGGCGGCCGACTCGTGGCCTGCCCGCATCGGCAGTCGACGTTCAAGTCGAACGAGAACATCATCCTGGGCAACGTGGCGTTCTATGGCGCGACGGCCGGTGACGCCTACGTGAGCGGGGTGGCCGGCGAGCGTTTCTGTGTGCGCAACAGCGGTGCGAACGTCGTCGTCGAGGGCGTGGGCGACCACGGCTGCGAGTACATGACCGGCGGGCGAGTCGTCGTGCTCGGCCGCACGGGTCGTAACTTCGCGGCCGGCATGAGCGGCGGCATCGCCTACGTGCTCGACGCGGAAGGGAAGTTCGAACGGCGGTGCAACCTCGACATGGTCGATCTGGAAGCGCTCGTTGACGAGGAAGACGTTGATTACGTCCAGGTTGCGCTGATGAAACACGTGACCATGACCGGAAGCCGTTACGCGGCACGTCTCCTCGAGGAATGGGCGACGCTGCAGCGCCAAATGGTGAAGGTCATGCCGCGGGAGTACAAGCGTGCGCTGGCTGCTGAAGCCAGGCGTCGCGCCGAGGGTGGTGTATCTGGGGTGCAGGTGCCCATGGCGGCCAGCGGATCGTCGGATGCGACAGTGAGGGCTGGCGGGCTTCACTAGGTCCATGGGCAAAGTCACCGGGTTCATCGAAATCAAGAGGAAGAAGCACCCGACGCGGCCCGTCGATGAGCGGATTCACGACTGGCGCGAGGTGTACCTCCCGTACGCGAACGCCGAGCTACAACAGCAGGGCGCGCGCTGCATGGATTGCGGCATTCCGTTCTGTCACCAGGGCTGTCCGCTCGGGAATCTCATCCCCGAATGGAACGACCTCGTGTACCGGGACCGGTGGCACACCGCGATCGATCGCCTGCATGCGACGAACAATTTTCCGGAGTTCACGGGGCGGCTGTGTCCTGCGCCGTGCGAGGGCGCGTGCGTCCTGGCCATCGATCAGGATCCGGTGACAATCAAGGCCGTGGAGGTGTCGATCATCAATCGTGCCTTCGACGAGGGCTGGGTCGTGCCGCAGCCGCCCCCGAATCGGACCGGCAAGAAGGTCGCGATTGTCGGGTCCGGCCCGGCCGGGCTGGCCGCAGCCGATCAGCTCAACCGCGTGGGACATTCGGTCACGGTGTTCGAGAAATCCGATCGAATTGGCGGGCTGCTGCGCTACGGCATTCCCGAATTCAAGATGGAGAAGCGGGTCCTGGACCGCAGGCTCTCGATCCTGGAAACGGAAGGCGTTGCGTTCCGAGGCGGAGTCGATGTCGGACGCGACCTGCCCGTCGATCGGCTGCGATCCGAATGGGACGCCGTGCTGCTGGCCGCCGGCGCGGGCCAGCCTCGCGATCTTCCGGTACCGGGACGCGACCTTGCGGGCGTGCACTTCGCGATGGAGTACTTGACGCTTCAGAATCGCCGCAACGAAGGGGACGCGATCGCCGATGATCGCTTCATCACCGCTCAGGGCAAACACGTCATCATCATCGGAGGCGGCGACACGGGCGCCGACTGTCTCGGGACCGCGCACCGCCAGGGCGCGGCGTCGGTGACGCAACTCGAGCTGATGCCGCGACCGCCGGAAGAGCGGGCGCCGGACAATCCATGGCCGCAGTGGCCGCACATCTTCCGTGTGTCTCCGGCGCACGAAGAGGGCGGTGAACGCCTCTTCGCGGTCTCGACACAGCGTTTTTCCGGCGACGCCAAGGGCCGGGTTCGCGCCCTGCACCTGGTGACTGTCGCGATGGTGCGCCACGGTGGGCGAGTGCAGTTCGAGCCCGTGGCTGGAACGGAACGCGAGATTCCCGGCCGAGCTCGTGCTGCTCGCGATGGGCTTTGTCGGACCGGAGCGGGGTCCGCTCGTCACCGACCTCGGTTTGACGCTGACCGACCGCGGCAACGTGTGGAGAGACGAGCACTGGATGACCAGCGTGCCGGGCGTCTTCACCGCCGGCGACATGCAGCGCGGCCAGTCGCTCATCGTCTGGGCGATCGCCGAAGGCCGAAGCGCCGCACGCGGGATTGATCAATACCTCATGGGCGAATCAGTCCTGCCGGCACCCTTAGCGTGAAAGAGTCGTTCACTCTTCTGCCTTCTCAGTGCTCGGTTCGTGTTCAGGTTCGGTTCGGGGTTCTTCGTTCAGATGTTCTTCGTTCGATATCATGCCGATACACTCCGAACCCCGAACCCCGAACCCCGAACCCCGAACCCCGAACTTGGAACCGAACCTGAACACGAACCGAGAACCGAGCACACAGAAGTGTGAACGACTGAGTCTGTATGCCCGTCCGTGACGTTCTGATCGTCGGCGCCGGCCCCTCTGGGCTGGCGACCGCGATCGCGGCCAAGCAGCAGGGTCTCGACTACGCCGTCGTCGAAAAGGGGGTGCTCGTTGACGGCATCTTCAACTTTCCGACGAACATGGTGTTCTTCACGACTCCGGAACTGTTGGAGATCGGCGGCCTCCCGCTCGTGACGCCCTACGACAAACCGACCCGGCTCGAAGCGCTGCGGTACTACAGGCGCGTCGTGGACAGCTATGGGCTGCAGATCGCATTTCACGAAGAGGTTGTTGAGATCGAGATCGAAGACGGCCGGTTCGTTGTCACGACCCAGGACTCGAGCGGCGGACGCCGAGCCCGAGAGGCTCGTGCCGTGGTCCTCGCCATCGGGTACTACGACCATCCGAACTATCTCGGCATTCCGGGTGAGGATCTGCCCCACGTCTCGCACTATTACACCGAGGCCCATCCGTACTACCGCCGGCGGGTGGTCATCGTCGGCGGCAAGAACTCGGCGGCTGAAACCGCGCTCGAACTCTTCCGAGCCGGCGCCTCCGTCACTCTCGTGCACCGGCACGCGACATTGGGTGACACCATCAAGTACTGGGTGAGGCCAGACATCGACAACCGCATCAAGGAAGGGTCGATTGCCGCTCGCTTCGAGACGCGGGTCGTCGAGATTACCGGCAGCGCGGTGATCGTCGAGGGCACGGCCGGCCGGGAGGAGATCGCCGCCGACGCGGTGTTCCTGTTGACTGGCTATCGGCCTGATGTGGATCTCATGCGTCGCGCAGGGGTGCAGTGCGACGAACAGACCCTGGCGCCGGATCTGAATCCGGACACGTACAAAACCAACGTCTCCAATCTCTTCATCGCGGGTGGCGCGATCGCCGGACGAAACACAGGCTCGATCTTTATCGAGAACGGTCGTTTCCACGGGGAACGCATCATCAAGACCCTCGCCGAACGTCTACGGAGCGAGTGACCCACGAACCTGAACTGCGAACCCCGAACCCGAACTGAACCGAACCTGAACACGAACCGAGCACAGAGCACCCAGAAGCGTGAACGACGGGTGCAGTGCTCAGTGCACCGTCCCTCCCTTCCACGAGGTGCGGGTTGCGATCTTTTTCATTTCCAGTAACTCGATCAGCCCGCGGCATCGCTCGAGCACACCCTCGCGCTCGAGGAGTGCCTGACGTTCAAGGGCGTCCAACTCCAGGTGTTGTGCCAGCCCATTGACGAGGTCCTCGTCGGGCACGGCTGGGGGGAATCTCGGCTGGGCGCCGGTTCGCTCGATGGCGGCGACCAGCAGCGCCTCGATCCGGTGGCGATATCGGCGGAGTTCGGCGCGGTGGTCGTCCGGGATGAGCTCTGGCAGGCCGCTGACGTGAGCCACGCGGTACGGCCTGTCCGTGTCCTCTCGTTCGATACGAAATCGCTCGAGACCGCGGAGGATCACGTTGTACCGGCCGTCGCCGAGCGGTTCGGCGCGTGTGATGAGGCCGGCGCACCCGATCGAGAAAACCGGCGGCCGCCCCTCGTAGTCTGCTTCGTAGCCCGGCTGGAGCATCACCATGCCGACGATTCGGTCGCCGTCGAGCGCGTCGCCGATCATCGCTCGATATCGCGGCTCGAAGATGTGGAGAGGCAGGAACACGTTCGGAAAGAGCACCACGTTCGAGAGCGGGAAGAGCGGAATGGTCGGCGGCAGCATCTGCGGTTCCAACACCTGAACGTCCGAACGATCCGAACGTCTCGAATCCCTAGTGTATCGTCTTCGTTTTCCGGTCCATGTAGTCCATCAGCACGTACTGACCGAGCGTGTGCGGTGTCGTGAAATACGCCTTGCCCCGGCAGATCGCGGCCACACGCCGGACGAACGCCACGAGGTCGTGGTCGCGCGCCAGCATGAACGTATTGATCATGATCCCTGCCTTCTGGCAGGCGTTCACTTCGGCAAACGTCTCAGCCACGATGTACGGGTCGAGGCCAAAGGCGTTCTTGTAGATCTGGCCGTCCGGCCGGGTCAGGGCGGAGGGCTTGCCGTCAGTCACCATCACGATCTGCCGCATATCCTTCTTCTGGCGCTCGAGGATACGGCGAGCCAGCCGCAGCCCCTCCCTCGTGTTCGTGTAGTACGGGCCCACGCGAACGCGGCCGAGTTGCTTGAGCGGAATCTCCTCCGCCGAGTCGTGGAAGAGCACGGCATGCAGCGAGTCGCCCGGATACTGAGTCCGAATCAGGTGTGCCAGCGCCAGCGCCACGCGCTTGGCCGGCGTGAAGCGGTCTTCGCCGTACAGAATCATGCTGTGGCTGCAGTCGAGCATGATGACCGTGGCGCACGAGCTCTGATACTCGCTCTGCGCGACCATGAGGTCGGCGTACTCCACGCTGATGCCGGTACCGTCGGGGCCGGCCATGACAGACTCGCCCGCGGCGTGCAGGCGCTGAACCGCGTTGAGGATCGTGCTGCTGGGATCGAGGTTTACCGTGTCGCCGAACTCGTAGGGTTTGGGCGCCGAGATCGCCTCGACCCCCGTCGCCAGATGCCGGGTGTCGTGGCGGCCGGGGTTGCTGCGCCCGACCGAGCCCAACAGGTCGCGTAGAGCGCGATATCCGAGAAAGTCGAGGGCCTTGTCGGTCACCTCGAACGTCACAGGCTCGGTCTGCTCGCCGGTTCCACCCCCGGTACGTCGGCGATGTTCACGCTCAGGCTCCAGGTCCGGCGCGGCCGTAATGAAACCCTGATCCATCATCCGTTCGATGATCTGCTCCACGAGGTCTTCGAGTTGCTGACGCGCTGCTTCCTGGTCGCCGTCGGCCGGCTCGCCGAGGAGCTTCTGCAGAGCCTCCTCCGAAAGCACGCCGCCGCTGAAGAGTGCTTCGAGAATCGCGTCGTGCAGCGCCTGCATCGTTCGATCCTCGTTGTCCTCTGATGGATCCCCCCAGGGATTGCTGAACCCGCTGGACAGCAGCATGTCGGACAGCTTCGAGACGAGATCCTCCAGATCGATCTCGTCCATCAGCGTCGACGTGTATTTGGTGTACCGGTATTTCATAGAGACCCGTCGTTCACGCTTCTAACTGCTCACTTCTCTGTTCGTGTTCACGTTCGCCGTTCGATTCGAGGTTCCTCCGAACCTGAACACGAACCGAGCAGGCAGAACTCAGAAGGGTGAACACCACGATCGCGAGCTAGTTGTAGTACTTCTTCTTGCCGCTTCCCGCCGGCATTGGCGTTTCCTCACGCACGGGCGCCTCCCGCGTGGGGCGGCGTACCGGTGTCTCGGTGGCGTGATAGCCGCGTTCGTCACTGCGGCCGATCTTCTTGAGCGCATAGAGTCCTTCGAGGACGAAGTCCACGCCGGACGCCAGGAGCGGTACCGATGCCGTCGCGGGAATTCCTGCCGCATGCGCCAGTTCCACGAGACCCTGCACGTCGCGCGCGCCGGCCACGAGCTGTTCTGCGCCCATCGAATCAGCCATCTGCAGACTGCCGCCGAGGTCGAACCACTCGATGACCTGCCGCGTCTCGAGATGCGCGATATAGCCGTCTGCCACGCTGGCGACGGCGGCGCGAATGAGCTCGCGGGCGATGGCCTCGGCGCCCTTGAGCTCGCCTTCGTACTCCATCTCGAACTTGCCCGTGATCGAGGGGAGGGCCGCGTAGATGTCCGTGACGCGGGGGACGACGACCGGCTCACCGGTGACCAGGGCTCGCCGCTCGGCATTCGAGATGACGTTCTCCGTGACCGAGATGGGTAGACGCTGACTGACCCCGGATCGCTTGTCGATACGCCGGTCCTGGCGTGCTTGAAAGGCAATCTCTTCCACGACCTCGGCGACGAACGTCGGCATCTCGGTCGCCGGTGCGGATCCCTGGCGCTTCACCCATGCCTCCTGCGCCGTGATGATCATTCCCTCGGACCGTCCGGCCGGGTAGTGCGTACGAATCTCCGACCCGATGCGGTCCTTGAGCGGCGTGATGATCTTGCCTCTGGCGGTGTAGTCCTCGGGGTTCGCCGTGAATGCCATCAGGAGGTCGAGCGGAAGCCGTACGGGGTAGCCCTTGATCTGGACGTCCCCCTCCTGAAGGATGTTGAACAGTCCGACCTGAATCTTGCCGGCCAGATCGGGCAGCTCGTTGATGGCGAAAATCCCACGATTGGCCCTCGGCAACAGGCCATAGTGCATCGTCAATTCGCTCGAGAGCTGCAAACCCGATTTCGCCGCCTTGATCGGATCGATATCCCCCACCATGTCGGCAATCGTCACGTCGGGCGTGGCGAGTTTCTCGACGTAGCGAGCGTCTCGCCCCAGCCATGCGATTGGGGTCTTGTCGCCGTCGGCCGCAACCCGCGCTCGGCACGCGCCGCAGATCGGGGCGAGTGGATCGTCGTTGACCTCGCATCCCGGCATAACGGGAATCTGCTCGTCGAGCAGGGTGACGAGCGCGCGAAGCAACCGTGTTTTCGCCTGACCGCGGAGGCCAAGCAGGATGAAGTTGTGTCTCGAGAGCAGTGCGTTGACGAGCTGCGGCACCACTGTGTCGTCGTAGCCGACGATACCGGGAAAGAGGGGCGTTCCTGCGCGAAGCTTGGCGATCAGGTTCTGACGCACCTCTTCGTGGACACTGCGGCGCGGCACTGAGCCGCTCTCGACGGCGCGCCGCAGCTCGCCGACGGTGGTGGCCTTGGAATTGGGCATACTGCGATTCTACTTGGTGCTGGGGTACCTTAGGCGACGCGTGCGTTTTTTCGATCATCCTCGTCCGTTGGTGTTCGCGCACCGAGGCGGCTCCGCCCTCGGCCCTGAAAACACGCTCGCCGCGTTCGATCGAGGCATGCAGGCCGGTGCGGACGGCCTCGAGCTGGACGTGCAGTTTTCGGCGGACGGCATCGTGGTGGTGCACCACGATCTGACCCTGGACCGGACGACGTCGGCCACTGGGTTGCTGGCGGCGCGAACGGCCGACGACCTGGCGCGAGTCGACGCAGGGTGGCATTTCGCCGCAGGCGCCGCTCACCCGTTCCGCGGCCAGGGCATCGGTGTGCCGACTCTCCGCGAGGTGCTGCGGAGGTACCCCGATGTGCCCGTCATCATCGAAATGAAGGTCGACTCAGCCGAGATGGGGGAGGCGGTGGCGCGCGAGGTGCGTCTGGCAGATGCTGTCGATCGCGTGTGCGCGGCCGGGTACGGTGCGCGAAGCGCCGCTGCTGCGCGGGCGGCGCTACCGGAGATGGCCTGCAGCGCCTGTCATCAAGAGGTGCGGCTGGCCGTCTATCGGGCGCTGGTCCGCTGGCCGGTCCGTCGAGCGCGTTACGGCGGCTATCAGGTTCCTGAACGGAATGGGCGCCACAGAATCGTCTCACCCAGATTTATTCGGTACGCACACGACGCGGCAATGAAAGTGCAGGTCTGGACCGTGGACGAGGAGCCGGACATGCGGCGTCTGCTCGAGTGGGGCGCCGACGGTCTCATCAGCAACCGGCCGGATCTGGCCGTCCGAGTGAGGAATGCATGCTGCCCCTGAAGGTGCCGTCGCTTCGCGACGTCGAGTCGGCGCGTCCCCGCGTGTACGCCCATGTGAAGCCCACGCCGATGCTCAGGTACCCGCTGCTCGACGAGTGGATCGGGTGCGAGACATGGGTGAAGCACGAAAACCACCACGCAACGGGTGCGTTCAAGATTCGAGGCGGTGTCAATCTCGTCGCGCAGCTGAGCGACGAGGAACGACGTCGGGGCGTGGTGAGCGCCAGCACGGGGAATCACGGCCAGTCGATGGCGTATGCCTGCCGCGTTCATGGCGTGCCCTGTCACATCTTCGTGCCGGTTGGGAACAATCCCGACAAAGTGGCCGCGATGCGCGCGCTCGGAGCCGATGTGGTCGAGTACGGCCGCGACTTTGACGAGGCCCGGGAACGGGTCGAGGCCTTGGTTGCCGCAGAAGGTTGGCGATACGTGCATTCCGCGAATGAGCCGCAGCTCATTGCGGGTGTCGGCACGTATGCCCTCGAGGTCTTCGACGAACTGCCGGACGCCGACTATCTCTTCGTTCCGGTCGGCGGCGGTAGCGGTGCTGCCGGGTGCTGTGTCGTCCGGGAGGGCAGAGGGCATCGAACGACGATCGTCGGTGTGCAGGCCAAGGGTGCGGACGCCTTCGCCCGATCGTGGCGGGGCCCCGTCCGGGTCAATCGCGAGTCGGTGCACACCTGCGCCGAAGGAATCGCCACTCGGACCACCTACGACCTGACGTTCGCGATTCTCAAGGAGCACCTCGACGAGGTCGTCGAGCTGGAGGAGGAGGAGCTGCGGGAAGGGGTTCGCGCCGCGATGCGGCTCACCCACAACTTGGCCGAGGCTGCCGGCGCCGCCGCGCTCGCCGCCGCGCGACGGTACTCACCGACGCTCGCTGGCAAGAAGGTCGTCTGTGTGATGACCGGAGGCAATATTGACGCTGAGTCGCTGCGGGCCGTTCTCTCGTGTTGATTCGGTATCCGGGTTCGGATAGCATGCCGGCCTCCCCAGGCGTCAACCCGTAGCGAAGGGAGGGCCTATGCGTCGGTTTGTCATCGGTACGGCGGCGATGGTGGTGGTATGGCTGGGCGTCGTCGGCGTGGCCCAGACGAAGATCGTGACGCTCGCGGATTACGCGGCGGTCATGAAGTCGAACGCTCAGTCGTTCGGAGCAACGAACAAGGCCGTTGCTTCGGGCGCATTCGCCGACGCAAAGACCCAGCTGGCCACGGTTCGTGGAAACTTCGTGGCGCTCCAGGGTTTTTGGACGGAAAAGAAGCAGGACGCCGCAGTCGGCATCGTCAAGGATGGACTGACGAAGATAGACGCCCTGGACAAGTTGCTCGCGGCTACGCCCGTGGACCAGATGGCGGCGCAGGCGGCGGCGAAAGAGGTACAGGGTGCGTGCGGCGCGTGCCACAAGCAGTATCGTGAGGGCGACAATCAGACCGGGTTCAAATTCAAAGCCGGCGTGATCTAGGCTGAGGCTCCCGAAGCGCCAGCTGTCGGGCCTTCCTGAATACATCCTCCATCATCCGGGCCGTCAGCCTGCCAGTGTTGGTGTTCTGACGGCTCGGGTGATAGCAGCCCACGAGCGTGGGCTGCGTGGCGGCGTGTCCCATTCTCGTCACAACCCCGTGACCGAACTGCGGTCGAGGTGATGGCACCGCGGTCCGGCGTCGCTGCAGCTGCAGCCACGCGTCGAACGCGATCTTCCCCAATGCCACCACGACGCGCACTCGAGGGAGTTGCGCAACTTCTGCCTCCAGGTGATCGAGACAGCGGGTGATCTCTTCGGGCCTCGGCTTGTTGTCCGGAGGCGCGCACCGTACAGCCGACACGATATAGGCGTCGGTTAGCCGGAGTCCGTCGTCTGCAGTACGCGAGGTGGGGATGTTCGCGAAGCCGATGTGATGCAGCGCCGACATGAGAAAGTCACCGGATCCATCACCCGTGAACCCTCGGCCAGTACCGATTGGCGCCGTGAGCGGCCGGCGCCAGGCCCACCACCAGGACCCGGGCGTCCGGGTCGCCGAATCCAGGCACCGGCTTACCCCAGTAGGTATCGAGGCGATGCGCGCGCTTCTTCTCCAGCGCCACGCGTTGACAGTAGGTCCTGAGGCGTATGCATCGCTCGCACGACACGATGGACGCGCGCGCGTCAGCGAGTGGTCGGGGGACGCCGATCGCGAGTGGGTCCCCTTCGGCAGGATGCGGATCGGACGATAGGCGTTTCACGAGAAGTACGGCGGATAGTACAATACGTAGTTGGATCGACGATCATGAGGTGGCATGCGTAACACGGCTCCGAAGGATGCGGCCGAGCTCGAAGGGCTCGAGACGCGCGAGTGGCTCGAGTCGCTCGATTACGTACTCCAGTCTGGCGGTCCCGCCCGGGTCGGCCGTCTGCTCGGATTGCTCCAGGATCACGCTCGGCGCAGCGGCATCAAGATCCCCTTTACGGCCAATACCCCTTACATCAACACCATCTCCGTGGCGGAACAGCCGACGTTTCCCGGCAGCCGGGAGATCGAGCGGCGGGTCAAGAGCCTCGTCCGGTGGAACGCGTTGGCGATGGTGGTCAGGGCCAACAAGCTCGACGATGGGATTGGCGGTCATATCTCGACGTACGCGTCGGCGGCGACGTTGTACGAAGTCGGCCTGAACCACTTCTTCAAGGGGAAGGGCGACACGCACGACGGCGACATCATCTATTTCCAGGGGCATGCGGCGCCCGGCATCTACGCCCGCGCGTTTCTCGAAGGTCGTATCGGAGTCGAGCACCTCGAGCACTTCCGACGCGAGCTGCTGCAGGGAGGCGGACTCTCGTCGTATCCCCATCCGTGGCTGATGCCCAATTTCTGGGAGTTCCCCACGGTATCGATGGGACTGGGTCCCATCTGCGCGATCTATCAGGCGCGTTTCATGCGCTACCTCGAGGATCGCGGGCTGAAGAATCGTTCGGATTCGAAGGTCTGGGCCTTCCTTGGTGATGGTGAGACGGACGAGCCCGAATCGCTTGGCGCGATCACGCTGGCGTCGCGTGAAAAGCTCGACAACCTGATCTTCGTCATCAACTGCAACTTGCAGCGTCTCGACGGCCCGGTGCGCGGCAACGGCCAGATTATTCAGGAGCTCGAGGCGATTTTTCGCGGCGCTGGATGGAACGTCCTCAAGGTCATCTGGGGCAGCGAATGGGATCCGCTGCTCGAGAAGGATCACGAAGGCCTGCTCGTCAAGCGCATGGGCGAGATCGTCGATGGCGAGTACCAGAAGTATGCGGTCGAGTCCGGCGCCTACGTCCGGCAGCACTTCTGGGGCGCCGATCCCAAGCTGCTCGAGATGGTCAAGCATCTGTCCGACGAGCAGCTCAAGAAGCTGACGCTCGGCGGCCACGACCCGATGAAGGTCTACGCGGCGTACAAAGCTGCGGTCGAGCACACTGGGCAGCCCACCGTGATTCTCGCGCGGACGATCAAGGGTTATGGCATCGGTGAAGCGGGTGAGGGAAAGAACATCACTCACCAGCAGAAGAAGCTCAACGAGGACGAGCTGCGGGCGTTCCGCACTCGATTCGGCGTGCCAATCGCAGACGAGGAAGTTGCCAAGGCGCCGTTCTACCGCCCATCCGAAAACAGCCCTGAAATCACCTACGTGCTCGAGCGGCGCAAGCAGCTCGGGGGCTTCGTGCCCAACCGCGTCGTCCAGGAGAATCCCCTTCAGACCAGTACACTTCCGGAACTATTCGCGGAGTTCCACACGGGCAGCGACGGCCGGAAGGCTTCGAGCACGATGGCCTTCGTCCGGATGTTGGCGAAGCTTCTCAAGGACAAAGAGGTCGGCAAGCTCATCGTGCCGATTGTCCCGGATGAGGCACGGACCTTCGGGATGGAGGCGCTGTTCAGGCAGGTGGGAATCTACTCCCACGTCGGCCAGCTGTACGAGCCGGTCGATATGGACGTGCTGCTGTACTACAAGGAGATGACGGCGGGTCAGATCCTCGAAGAGGGTATTACCGAGGCGGGCTCGATGTCGTCCTTCATCGCCGCCGGCACCGCCTATGCGACCCACGGCATCAACACCATCCCGTTCTTCATCTACTACTCGATGTTCGGGATGCAGCGGATCGGCGACCTCGTGTGGGCGGCGGCTGACAACCGCACGCGAGGCTTCATGCTCGGAGGCACGGCCGGCCGCACGACGCTTGCAGGTGAAGGCCTCCAGCATCAGGACGGTCACAGTCATCTGCTCTCGTTGGCGGTGCCGAACCTGATTTCGTACGATCCGGCGTTTGCCTACGAGATCGCCGTCATCATTGAAGAAGGCATTCGACGGATGTACCAGGAAGGCGAGAGCATCTTCTACTACATCACCGTCATGAACGAGCAGTACGAGATGCCGCCGATGCCGGAAGGCGTGCGGGAAGGCATCCTGAAGGGGATGTACCGCCTGCGAGCCGCGAAGAAAAAGGCGGGGCATTTGCGGGCGCAGCTCCTTGGCAGCGGCGCAATTCTCAACGAGACCGTGAAGGCGCAGGAGATTCTTGCCGAGCGGTACCAGGTCGCCGCCGACGTATGGAGCGTGACGAGCTATCAGGAGCTCTACCGGGACGGTCATGCGATCGAGCGATGGAATCGCCTGCATCCCGGGGAGAAGCCGCGAGTGCCGTACGTGACGCAGTGTCTCGGCAGTACGGAGGGGGTGTTCGTCGCCGCTTCGGACTATGTCAAGGTGCTGCCCGATTCGATTGACCGGTGGCTGCCACGCCCGCTCACGTCGCTCGGCACCGACGGTTTCGGCCGCAGCGAGAACCGCACGGCGTTGCGGGACTTCTTCGAGGTGGATGCGAAGTCCATCGTGATTGCCACCCTCGCCGCCCTGGCGAAGGATGGAAAGATCGATGCGGCGGTCGTCACGAAAGCCATCTCGGATTTCGGTGTGAATCCCGAACGACCGAACCCAGCCATTTCATGACGGCTTCTTGGCTGCGGACGTTGGCCCTGGGCAGCGCCTGCAGCTCACGACCGGAGCCCGAACCTAGAGCCTGACGCCTAAGCCGAGAGCTAAAGTCTATTGAGTCTGCGAGGATCCTAAGTGGCGGAATTCAAGGTCCCTGAACTGGGCGAGAGCGTCGCCGGCGGCGACGTCACGCGCGTGTTGGTCAAGGTCGGCGACGTGGTTGCACGCGAACAGTCTGTACCTGGAACTCGAGACCGACAAGGCCACGATCGAAGTGCCGTCCTCCGTTGCCGGGCGGGTGACAGAGGTGAAGGTCAAACAGGGCGACAAGATCAAAGTGGGAGCGGTGGTGTTCGTCGTCGACGATGCCGCCCCCGAGGCTGCCGCCCCGGCGGACGCTTCTGCCAAGGCCCCGGCGGACGCTGCTGCCAAGGCCAAGGTCCCAGCCCCGACCCCAAGCGCGCAGCCAGCCCCCGAGCAACCCGCCAGGGTTGTGTCGATGCCTGCACGTCAGGCACAGGAGCCGTCGAAACCGGCCAGGGAGGCGGCTGAGCCTCCAAAGGCGAGCCGGGCGCCTCATCGGCCGGCGGCGCCGGCGTCCCCCAGCGTCCGTCGGTTGGCGCGTGAAGTCGGTGTCGACATCGACGAGGTTCAGGGCAGCGGCGCCCAGGGCCGTATCTCGGACGAGGACGTCAAGGAGCACGCGCGCCGCCTCTTGAGCGGCGTGGAGACGAAGGAGGCGCCCCAGGCCGGACGATGCCCCTGCCCGACTTCGAGCGGTGGGGCGAGGTCGAGCGTCAGCCGATGAGCAACGTTCGCCGGACGACATCCGAGCGCCTGAGCCATGCGTGGACCACGATTCCGCACGTGACGCAGTGCGACAAGGCCGACATCACCGCCATGGAGGAACTGCGGAAGGCGTACCGGGAGCAGGTGCATAACGCGGGCGGCAACCTGACGGTGACCGCAATGCTCGTGAAGGTCATCGCCACCGCGGTGAAACAGTTTCCGCAGTTCAACGCGTCGCTCGACCCGCAGGCTGAGGAGATCGTCTACAAGAAGTACGTGCACGTCGGCGTGGCCGTCGACACCGAACGCGGGTTGCTCGTGCCCGTGATTCGCAATGCCGATCAGAAGAACATCACCCAAATCGCGATCGAGGTGCACCAGGCTGCCGAGAAGGCACGCGCCCGCAAGCTCACCCTCGAGGACATGAGCGGGGGCGGCATCACTATCTCCAACCTGGGGGGCATCGGCGGGACCTATTTCACGCCGATCGTCAATTGGCCTGAAGTGGCCATTCTCGGTGTCTCGCGAGGGATCATCGAACCGGTGTGGCGCAACGGCGCGTTCGAGCCGCGTCAGCTGCTTCCGCTGTCGCTCTCCTACGATCACCGCGCGATCGACGGCGCCGACGCGATGCGTTTTCTGCGCTGGGTCGTCCAGGCGATTGAGCAACCCTTCCTGTTGTCCCTCCTCGGCTGATGGCGAACGAATCCACGCAGCTCGTCGTTCTCGGTGCCGGACCAGGCGGATATGCGGCGGCCTTCTATGCCGCCGATCTTGGGATGCAGGTCACCCTCGTCGACGAGGAGAAGAATCCTGGAGGGGTCTGCCTGTACCGCGGCTGCATCCCGTCGAAAGCGCTGCTGCACGTGGCCAAGGTGATCGATGAAGCTCGCCACGCCGGCGCCTGGGGCGTGACGTTCGGTGATCCGACGATCGATCTGGCGAAGCTTCGGGCATACAAGCAGGGTGTCGTCGACAAGTTGACAGGTGGCGTGGGTCAGGTGGCGAAGCTGCGCAAGGTCAAGTTTCTGCAGGGACGAGCCACGTTGACCGGGCCGCGCTCGATGACGATTGCTGGAGCCACCGGCAGCACCAACCTGCAGTTCGAGCACTGCGTCCTGGCGACCGGTTCGTCGCCGACACGCATTCCGACACTGTCGCTTGACAGTCCCCGCATGCTCGACTCGACGTCCGCGCTCGATCTGCCAGACGTCCCGGCATCGCTGCTCGTGATCGGCGGCGGGTACATCGGCCTCGAGCTGGGCACGATGTACGCGGCACTCGGCAGTCGGGTCTCGGTGGTCGAGATGACACCAGGTCTCCTGCCTGGCGCCGATCGCGATCTCGTGAGTCCGCTGCAGAAGCGCCTCGAGAAGCTGTTTGCCGCGATTTGGCTGAACGCGAAGGTCGTCAAGGTCGCGGAGGAGAAAAACGGCATCCGTGTCACCTTCGAGGGTGGTCCGCCGGAGCCGCAGTTGTTCGATCGCGTCCTCGTCGCCGTGGGCCGGCGGCCGAACTCGGGGATCCCTGGCCTTGCCTCTACACGAGTGACCGTCGATTCCAAGGGCTTCATCGAAACCGACGGTCAACGGCGGACGGCTGAGCCGACGATCTTTGCCATCGGGGACGTGGCCGGCGAGCCGATGCTCGCGCACAAGGCGTCGCATGAGGGACGGGTCGCGATAGAAGCGATCGCCGGACACAAGGCCGTGTTCGCACCACTCGCCATTCCAGCCGTTGTCTTCACGGACCCGGAGATCGCCTGGTGCGGACTCACAGAAGCGCAGGCGAAGGAGCAGGGCATCGAGGTTGAAGTGTCCAAGTTCCCGTGGGGCGCCGCGAGCCGGGCGATTACGGTGGACAGGCCGGAGGGCCTCACCAAACTCGTGCTCGAGCCGAAATCCGGACGCGTTCTCGGCGTCGGTGTGGTCGGAGCCGGCGCCGGGGAGCTCATCGCCGAGGGTGTGTTGGCCGTCGAGATGGGGGCCACCGCCGAGGATTTGAAGCTGACCATCCATCCCCACCCCACGCTCTCTGAAACGCTCATGGAAAGCGCTGAGGTCTTCTTCGGGCAGAGCACCCACGTCTACAAACCCAGGCGTAAGTAGGGTTACACTTGGGACGGGAGTACCCCATGATCAGACATATTCGTGTAGCAGTTTCAGTGTGGGCCCTTGTGGCCGGCGCAGCCGTGTTTCACGCGTCGGTGGGCGCCCAGGGTAAGTCAGTAGCCGACGGGGTGTATTCGGACGCGCAAGCCACGCGCGGCACGGCCTTGTACGCGGAGCAGTGCGCGTCCTGCCACGGGGAGAACCTCGAGGGCGTCGCGGATCTCTTTCCGGCTTTGGCCGGTGACGCGTTTGTCAAGACATGGCAGGGCAAGTCCGTTGGCGAGCTTTTCGACAAGATCGCCACGACGATGCCGGCCCTCGACCCTGGCTCGCTCAAGCCCGAACAGTCCGCGGATATCACCGCGTTCATCCTGAGCAAGTCGAAGTATCCTGCCGGCGCCGCTGACCTTGCCGCGAGCGCCGAACCCTTGAAGCAGATCCAGATCGTCGCACCCAAATCTTAGCGGCAGCGCGTCGGCGCTCCTGACGAAGTCATCGGAGAAGTGTGGATGGAAGTGATTCCGGTAAGGCTGGCGCCACGTGGGTTCGGGTCGACGTCGCGGCGGGACATGTGGTGGGTGACCCCGATCGCCATCTTCATCGGGCTGTCGGCCTTTCTGGGCTACTCGACGTGGGCGGCGTTTCAGAACGCGCACTACACGTACGGTCCGTACCTGTCGCCGTTCTATGCGCCTGAGCTGTGGGGGGATTCGCCGCACGCCTGGTTCGGGCCCAAGCCGGCCTGGATACCGGCATGGGTGCCGTTCTCCCCAGCCCTCCTGATCCTGCCGTTCCCGGCGTTCTTCCGTTTCACCTGCTACTACTACCGAGGCGCGTACTACAAATCGTTCTGGGGCGACCCGCCGGCGTGCGCGGTCGGTGAACCTCGGTCCTCGTACTGGGGGGAGCAGTCCTTTCCGCTGATCCTTCAGAACGTGCACCGCTACTTCATGTGGGTTGCGGTGATCTTTCTGTTTCTGCTGTCGTACGACGTGTGGCTCGCACTGTGGTTCACGGACCCGGCCACCGGCACGACGACGTTCGGCATTGGACTCGGAACCATCATCCTCGCGGTCAACGTCGTCCTCCTCAGCAGCTACACGCTTGGCTGCCACGTGATGCGGCATATCGTGGGCGGCGTGCACGATGAGGTCTCGAAGCACCCGATATGCGATCGAGCCTACGCGTGCTCGAGCGCCCTCAACTACAAGCACCAGCTGTTTGCCTGGCTGAGCCTCTGCTCGGTCGGCTTCGCGGATATCTACATCCGTCTGTGCTCCATGGGGATCTGGACCGATCTGAGGATTCTCTGATGCCCCACGCGACCCATACCTACGACGTCCTCATCATTGGGGCGGGCGGTGCCGGCCTGCGCGCGGCGATCGAAGCGGCCGGTGCGGGTGTTTCCGTCGGCTTGATCTGCAAGTCGCTACTTGGCAAGGCCCACACGGTCATGGCCGAGGGCGGCATGGCGGCGGCGATGGGGCACAACGACGACCGCGACAATTGGCGCGTCCATTTCGCCGATACGATGCGCGGCGGTCAGTACGTGAACAACTGGCGCATGGCGGAGATTCACGCCAAGGAAGCGCCGGACCGCGTCCGTGAGCTCGAGGCCTGGGGTGCGGTATTCGATCGGACCAAGGACGGCCGGATCAATCAGCGCAACTTCGGCGGCCACCGGTATCCGCGCCTCGCGCACGTCGGCGACCGCACGGGTCTCGAACTGATTCGCGCGCTGCAAGACCACACGATCTACCTCGGCGTGACGGTGCATATGGAGTACACCGTCGTCGACATCGTTCTCGACCAGGGGCGCGCGGCCGGCGTGCTCGCCTATGACCGCCAGCGTGGTGCCTTCCACGTGTTCGCCGCCAAGGCGATCATTCTCGCCACCGGTGGCGTGGGGCGGGCCTTCAGGGTGACCAGCAACAGCTGGGAGGGTACGGGCGACGGCCATGCGCTGGCGTACCGGGCCGGAGCCGAGCTCATCGATATGGAGTTCGTGCAGTTCCATCCCACCGGGATGGTGTGGCCTCCCAGCGTGCAGGGGATCCTGGTCACCGAAGGTGTGCGAGGCGAGGGGGGCATCCTGAAGAACAACCAGGGCCGTCGCTTCATGTTCGACGACATCCCTGACAACTACAAACCGCAGACGGCCTCGGATGCTGAAGAGGGCTGGCGGTACACGCAGGGGGACAAGGCGGCGCGCCGCCCACCAGAACTGCTGACGCGCGATCACGTGGCGCGGTGCATCAACCGGGAGGTCAAGGCCGGCCGTGGTTCTCCGCACGGTGGTGTCTATCTCGATATCGCCTGGATCAAGGAGAAGCTGTCGAACGCCGAGGAGCACATCAAGCGGAAGCTTCCAAGCATGTATCACCAGTTCAAGCAGTTGGCGGATCTGGACATTACCAAGGAAGCGATGGAAGTCGGCCCCACGACGCACTACATCATGGGCGGCATCCGGGTGGATGCGGATTCGCAGATGTCCACGATCCCCGGCCTCTTTGCAGCCGGCGAATGCGCGTCCGGCATCAACGGCGCGAATCGACTGGGCGGCAACTCGCTGTCCGACCTGATCGTGTTCGGTAAGAGGGCCGGCGAGTACGCGGCGACGTGGGCGCGCGAGTACGGCCAGCCGCGCGTGGACCCATCGGCGCTTGCCAGTATCGAAAAGGATGCGCTCGAGCCGTTCGATCGGGGGAGCCACGGCGAGAACCCTTACAAGGTGCAGGAGGATCTGCAGGCGACCATGCAGGCACTCGTGGGAATCGTCCGTACCGAGTCCGAGATGCAGCAGGCGCTCGAGCGTCTGGTCGAATACAAGGAGCGGGCCTCCCGCGTCGGCGTCAGCGGGCACCGCGAGTACCACGCCGGGTGGCACACGGCGCTCGATCTGCGCAACCTGCTCACCGTGTCCGAAGCGATCGCGCTCTCAGCGATCGAGCGGCGGGAGAGCAGGGGCGGACACTTCCGCGAGGACTATCCAGACAAGGTGGCTGAATTCGGGACCATCAACGTGATGGTCAAACAGGCGGGGAGCTCCATGCAGGTATCTCGGGTGCCGATCACTCCGCTGCCGGACGAGCTCAAGCAGGTTATCGAGGAGCAGAAATCGTGATCTCCGAAGCGACGTTCAAAGTCTGGCGCACGCACCCGGAAGGGGATGGCACGTTACAGACGTTCCACACGAAGGTGTCGGAAGGGATGGTCGTGCTGGACGTGGTGCACCGCATTCAGGCCGAGCAGGCGCCGGACCTTGCGGTCCGTTGGAACTGCAAGGCGGGAAAATGCGGCTCGTGCTCTGCGGAGATCAACGGCAATCCGCGGCTGATGTGCATGACTCGCCTGAGCGAACTGAACCTCATGGAGCCCGTCACCGTCGAGCCCATGCGCACGTTTCCACCGATCAAGGATCTGGTGACCGATGTGTCGTGGAACTTCCGTGTGAAGAAGGGGATCAAGAAGTTCACGCCCAGGCCGGCGGATGCCCCGGACGGCACCTGGCGGATGGCACAGCGCGACGTGGATCGCGTGCAGGAGTTCCGGAAGTGTATCGAGTGCTTCCTGTGCCAGGACGTCTGCCACGTCCTGCGCGAGCACAACAAACACGAGGAGTTCATCGGCCCGCGGTTCCTGGTCTATGCGGCTGCGCTCGAAATGCATCCGCTCGACACGGCGGATCGCATCCCGGCGCTGAAAGAAGAGCAGGGCATCGGCTACTGCAACATCACGAAGTGCTGTACTGCGGTCTGCCCCGAGCACATCCACATCACCGACAACGCGATCATTCCGCTCAAGGAGCGTGTGGTCAGCCGCTACTACGATCCGGTGACGAAGCTGCTGCAGATGTTCAGGTAGGGTTCCCCCTCGCCGGCTTCGTTCGGCGGCGGGCGTGCCGCAGTTACGGCGCCGGTGAGCCCGTTACGTGACGAGTAACGATTCCGCCCGATAGCCACGTTTTCACCTACGCCACGGTGATCGCACCGCTGGCACCAGCATTGCTCTCTTTGAAGCCATAGCCGTTTCTCGTTCCTCGTTGCATATGGGGGAGCAATGCGCCCAAACGTTCGACTCTTGTCGGTTCTTGCCCTGACCTGTGTTGTAGCGGTATCGAGCTGTGCGGGCGACGGTCCGCAGTCGTCACCTTCACCGCTGACACCGCTCGCGACTTCAGGTTCGACCTCGCGGGTTCGCACACTGGACGAGCCTCCAGCGGCTACTCCGGCGCCTGAGCCCGCTCCGGCGGTCGATCCAACCCCGGTTCCGGTACCGGCTCCGCCCACCGTCACGATCGGCATCGTCGGTTCCGTCGGGAGTCTCGCATTTGCTCCGAATCCGAGTCAGGCTGCGGTGGGCGATCTGATTGTCTGGACGAACAAGGATGCGTTTCCGCATCGTATCGTCCTGGGCGATGGGACCGTCGTGGGCGACGTGGCGTCTGGTGCATCCACGGCTCCGGTACCGTTGACCAGCGCCGCAATGACCTATCACTGCTCGATTCATCCGTCGATGGTCGGAAGCATCAGCAGCGCGGCGGCAGCTCCCCCGCCGCCGCCGCCGCCTGTGTACACGCCGCCACCAGACTACGGACCGCTCGACGCTCGAGCTAGGCGGAGGCTAGCCTGCGCGCTACTGAAGCGTGCGTCTATCGGAACGCGCAGGCTGAGAAGCCTGCGCGCTACTTTCTACTTTTGACTTTCTACTTTTAACTTTCTATCTCTGACTTAGTACCGCGTCCGCCTGTTCATGCGCGTGGTACGAGCTTCGGACCAGCGGTCCAGACTCCACGTGCGCGAAGCCCTTGGCGAGGGCTATGGCCTTCAGGCGTGCGAATTCGTCCGGATGCCAGTAGCGAATCATCGGCGCATGCTTCGGCGTGGGACGCAGATACTGGCCGATGGTGAGAATCGATACTCCGACCGTGCGGAGGTCATCGAAAACCGAGACGACCTCGTCGAACTCCTCGCCCATACCCACCATGATGCCGGTCTTCGTCGGAGTTGTCGGCCGATAGCGGCGGGCTCGGTCGAGAAGCTCCAATGACCGCGCATAGCGGCCTCCGGATCGGGCCATGCGGTAGAGCCGCGGCACTGTCTCGATGTTGTGGTTGAGCACGTCGGGTCCCGCGTCGAGCACGATCCGGAGGGACGCCTCGATTCCCTGGAAGTCAGGGATCAGGACCTCAATCCGGCAGTTGGGTACGCTCGTGCGGGTACGCCGGATCGTTTCCGCGAAGATGGCGGCCCCCCCGTCCGTAAGGTCGTCTCGATCGACCGAGGTAATCACGGCGTGCCTGAGCGCCATCGTGCTGATCGCGTGTGCGACCCGCGCGGGCTCCTCGAGATCGAGTTCGTTCGGGCGTCCGTGCGTCACTGCGCAGTAGGCGCAGGCGCGCGTGCAGACGTCGCCGAGGATCATGAAGGTGGCAGTCCCGTGATGCCAGCACTCACCGATGTTCGGGCAGCGAGCCTCCTCGCACACCGTGTTGAGCTTGAGTTCCTGCATCAGGCCCTTTAGACGCAGGTAAGTCTCGGAACCTGGCGCGCGCACTTTCAGCCACGCGGGCTTGGGATCGCGTGGCCGGAAGATGTTGGAGGGGTACCTCAACGGACATCCCTCCCATTATCCCGCATCAAGCCTCAGGGATTTCCCGAGGTGTTTGTGGCGACGAGCCCTATTGAATGACGATCGTCCCTTGCAACGAGGTATCCGTATCCCGGTTGTGGTCGTGGAAGCCACACGTGCGGACCGTCGTCAGGTTGCCGCTCGTGCCCGTCTGGCCCGGCTGCAGGAATCCGACCTGGTTGAGTGGGGGACAGTCCGTATGTGCCGGGTGCGGATTCGAAGCCATGTCGTGCGTGCGCGTGTCGTTGTTCACGAAGGTGACGCGTGTACCGGCCGGCACGGTCAGCGTGCGCGGTGAGACGCCGGTCGATGTGATGGTGAACGTTGTGCCGCCCGGCGTTGGTGTTGTTGGGGTTGTCGGCGGCGTTGGCGTTGGTGACGGCCCTGGGGCTGGGTCGCTACCGTCTCCGCAGGCCGCCGCTGTGAGGATGAAGGCAACGAGGACGACGAGCAGCCGGGAACGCTTCTGTGACATTAGAAAAACTTCCTTGAAATGCTGAATCCGAAATACCAGTCGTCGTTCGAGAACCCGCCTCGGGCAAGCTGGCCCATCGTGGTGCCAAACGCGTTGGAGACGTTGATCTGGAACGAGTGCCCGCCCGCGCGCTTCTCGATGCCGAAGGTGCTCTGCGTGACTCCTGGGTCGTAGCCGCTCACGCGGGGAATCATCTCCCCGATCAGATAGAGCGTCGGCCGCACCCGAATTCTGGCGCCGAGTCCCAACAGGATTGTGTCGTTGTCGTCGACCAGCTCGTCGGGTGCAGGATTGCTGTTGTTCACCCAGACGGGGTCGAAGTGCACGGCGCCGAAGCTACCGAGCGTCCGCGAGATCGAGACACCGAGCGCCGGCGAGTAACTGTCTTGGAAGTTGTTGGTCCCGTCGATCGACGCCAGCACGCCGAGACCAATAAAGGAGCCACCCTGCTGCAAAACGCTGTACTGACTGAAGAGTTCGATCGTCTTGTCGCTGGTGCGCCGGATGCCCGTCTGAAGTCCGCGCATCAACCCGAATCGATACTCGAGACCTATCTGCGCACCTGAATCCAGGCCGAACAGGTCGCTGGCGAGATCACCAAAGTCTCCCGCGCCGAGCGAGCGCCCAAAGCGGTGTGTCACGCGGAAGGAGCTCTTGAATCTCGGCAGCCGAAGAGTGGTGGGAATCGCGGCAAGCGTGAAGTCGGGCTGCGAAATGCTCAGGTCGAGATCGGGATCGTCCGGGGGCGGGGGTGGCGTTTGCGCCAGTGCCGGAGCGCTCATCAACCCGAACGTCAAAATGAGCAACAACAGTCTTGTCATGAGTCTTAGTCTCTCCTCAGTCGTTCTTGGCGCCAAGCTCGATCCAGCGCTCGATGATCGCGATCTGTCCGTCCGTCAGAAATGGCCCGCGCTGCGGCATGCGCACGCCGACGATATCGGCCTGTGCTTCGATCTTCTGGATGAGATAGCTGTTCGCGGGGTCTCCGGGCGCAACGCGAAGCACGTTCGGCCGCTGCCGCGATGCGACTCCGACGAGCGAGGCATAGCCCTCGGTCGAAAGGTCCAGGCCAACGGCTCGAAAGGCGCCCCCGTTAGGGTTGTGGCAGCTGGTACATGACGGCCGGCCAGACGAGTCGGAGGCTTGAAAAATATCGCGTTGAATGCTCGCGAACGTCGGCGTGAGGTTCGGTGTGGGGCCGGCAACGGACTCGAGGCTCTCGTCGCAACCAGCGGCGAGAACCGCGCACAGAATCGTGACCAAGGCGAAACGTCGTGACAGCATACCGTTGTTCACTCCTATCGACGAGCAACAGCCCGGGCGGTGACGACCAGGGCGCCCTTCATATCTTCGTGACCGTCGCCGCAGAAGAGCGAACACAGGATCGGGAAGGTACCGACCTCTGACGCGGTGAACTCGATGGTTACCGGTTCGCTCCCTCGCGGAACTTCCTTCGACACCTTGAACCGCTTGATCTCGAAGCCGTGCGGGCCGTCCGCCGATCGAACCAGGACACGAAGGCGCTCCCCTTCGACTGCCTCGATGGTTGCGGGCTCGAACGCGAAACGGCGCACCACGACTTCGACAACACGAGGTTCGGTCGTTTGAGAGGCGGCATCCCGAGACGGCGCCAAGGCAACCATCAAGGCGCCTGCGAAGATCGTGAGTGCGACGGATCGTGTGTGGTGCATCTGGAATTGACCGGTTGGCCGTAAGACCTGGTTCTAAGCAAGGACGGTGCCTGACAGAATCTCCGGTCAGTTACCGAGATAGAGCCAGAAGACTGTCGAGAGCGTCGTCCGGATTACTGGACTAGTAAATGGTACACGGAGCGTGAAACTGGGGTTGAGACCTCAGTCATCCAGGGCCGGCTCAATCGATCCGGTGTTTCGAAAGATAGTGGCTCAGCGCTCTCTGACTGATGCCCATCGTCTCTGCAGCGTCTTTCTTGATTCCGCCGGACTGCTCGAGCGCCCGACGGATCGTTTCGCGCTCCACCCATTCGAGATTCTGGTGCAGCCGCAACGATGGCAGCCCAGGAGCTGCCGCCGATAGGGCTCCCAAGAGAGAGATCGACGCGGCGGTCAGCACCGATCCGGTTGCCAGGACGACAGCCCGTTCGATCGTGTTCTCGAGCTCGCGTACGTTGCCGGGCCAATCGTGCCGTTCGAGCAGCTGGGATGCATCCCCGTCTATGCCGTCGATGCGCTTGCCACACCGCTGGCGATGCTTCTCGATGAAGTGTTCGACCAGCACCGGGATGTCGTCACGCCGCTCTCGCAGCGGCGGCAGCTCGATCGGGATCACATTGAGGCGGTAGTACAGATCCTCTTGAAATCGGCCGGTCGCCACCATCTGCTTCAGATCGCGGTTGGTCGCGGCAATCACGCGCACGTCCACGCGCTGCGTCCGCTCGGCCCCGAGCGGCTCGAACTCGCGCTCCTGCAGGACACGGAGCAGCTTCGACTGGATCGTTGTCGTAAGGGTGCCGATCTCGTCGAGGAAGATCGAGCCGCCGTCGGCCAGCGCGAATCGCCCGCGTTTGGTTACCGAGGCGCCGGTGAATGCCCCCCGGACATGTCCGAACAGCTCCGATTCGAGCAGCGTATCCGGGATAGCGGCGCAATTGACCTTGATGAGCGGCATCTCGCGCTGTGCGCTGCGATGGTGGATCAGTCTGGCCACCATCTCCTTGCCCGTGCCGGTCTCTCCGGTGATGAGCACGGTGCTCTTGGTTTGCGAGACGAGCTCGGCGCGCTCGAGGACTTTCTCCATCGAGCGACTGCGTCCGACGATGCCGTAGTGATTGAATTCGGCGTCCCGTTCGCTGATGAGGTATTGGCGTTCGGTCCGCAGCCGCTGACTCTTGACGGCCCGGCGCGCGAGCGCCAGCAGTTCGTCCACTTCGAATGGCTTCTCGAGGAAGTCCTCGACGCCAAGCTTGAAGGCTTCGCGCACGAGCTGGGTCGACCCGTGTGCCGTCATCATGACGATCTGCGGGCGTTCCACCGGGGGCGCCTGCGCGAGCTCTCGGATCAACTCGAGGCCCGTCATGCCCGGCATGACGTTGTCCACGACGAGCAGGTCGAAGGTGCGTTCGCCGAGATATCGCTGCGCGTCACGCATCGTCGTGGCTTCGACGACCTCGTGCCCTTCATCCCGAAGGGCGCGACCCAGGCGCTTCAGGATCTTCTCCTCGTCGTCTGCGAGCAGGATGGACCCGCGTGCGTGCGTCATGCTCGCCCGTCCGAGTGCGGCAGCGGCAGATCGATGCGCACGTCCGTCCCCTCTCCGCGACGGCTCGACACCGTCAGCACGCCGCCGAGCCCTTCGATGATGTTCTTGGCGATGGGTAGGCCCAGCCCCGTGCCGGCGCGGCGGGTCGTGAAGTACGGGTCGAAGATGTGGGTCATCTCGTCCGGTCCGATACCGACGCCGCAATCACGGATCGCGATCGTCACCCGGCCTCCGCTGGCTCGCGTTCGCATGAGCACGTCGTGCGGGTCCACCGTCGCGACGCCGTGACCGTGTGTGCCCGTGTCGGCGCGCGGCACCGCGAGCACTGCGTGCCGGGCGTTGGTCAGGATATTCACGAGCGCCGTGCGCAATCGTTCGGCGTCGGTGACAATCGGTGGGATGCGAGGGTCGAGATCCAGGGTGACCCCATCACCTGACACGCCCGCCCAGGCCGCCTCGGCCGAGGCCCTGCAGACGTGGTTCACGTCGGTCTCAGCCAGTTCGAAGCGAATCGGCCGAGCGAAATCCAGAACCTCGGTGACGATGCGGTTCAGCCGGATCGTTTCGTCGTCGATGTCGGAGACGGCTTCGCGTCGTTCGACGGCCGTGGCCCGGGCGCTGCGCAGCGTCGAGAGCGACGCCCGAATGATCATGAGCGGATTCCTGATCTCGTGCGCGACGACCGTCGAGAGGCGACCGAGCGAGGAGAGGCGTTCCTTCTGTGCCGCTTCACGCTGGAAGCGCGCCACCGACTCCGTCAAGGTATTGAACGTCGAGGCCAGGAGGCGCGCGTCTTCGTCATCCCATGCCCGGCTCTTGAGTGAAACCTTATGCGTGAGATCGCCGGTGGCCGCAACTTCGCGCATGGCCGTGGTGATCGCCGCGAGCGGCCGAGTCATCGTCCGTGCCACACCGTAGCTGAGAATCGTCGCCAGCAGGAGGGTCACCACCATGACCGCGGCCAGTCGAGTACGGATGGTGCTGAGGAACTGGAGTCGATCGGTTCTCGACCGCAGGATGAGAGCGACACCGCCGCTGCCGTCGACGGGTTCCATCGGCCTGGCGAGCGCGAGAAACTCCTCGCCGGCGATCGTGATGGATCCGATTTCAGGCGCGCCCATGACGGGAGTCAGTGCCGCGCGGGCCTCCGGGCTCAGCGTTGATGCGAGAATGCGTCCCTGCGCTCCGAAGGCAACTTCGCTTCGCGTGAGGCTCTTGAGCTCGGCTGCGAGACGGTCGTCCAGGAAGAGTCCGACGGTGAGGCGTCCGAGAATCTCCGGCACCTCGCCTTCGAGCATGATGGGCACGCTGACGAGTTGAAGAACTCCGCGATCATGAGGGGTGAACGCCGTGATCTCTTCGCCCGACTCAGGACCGCCGGCCGCTGCGACCGTCGCCTCGTCACCGCCGTCGGCGCCCAGCACCATGCCATCGCGCCCCGTCAGCAGAAGGAAATCGGCCGCAACCTCGTCACGGTACTCCTCCGCGAGGGGTTGGACGGTCGGCGGATCCCCCGTTTCGACCGCGGCCTTGAGCTTCGGGAGGTCGGCCACGACCCTCGCAAGCCGGATGAAGTGGTCGGTTCTTGTCGCGCCATATCGATCGACGAGTGTCCCCGCTTCCCGCAGGCCGAGGCGGAGGTCGGCTTCGGCCTCGCTGGATGCGCGCTCGTCCACGAAATAGAACGCGAGGCCAAGGGACAGCGTCGCCAGCAGGGTGCAGGCGAGGAACACGCGATTGGTGAGTGACGAGGTGGCCCGCATCTACGGCTCCAGGTGGCCCTGCCGGATGCGTGCCATGACGACTTGAGAACCTGACATGGAACTGCGGAGGATCGTAGCCCACCTGGGGGGCGACGGTCTTCCCGTTACGCCTGCCGTAAGGGGTTACTCGGGCCGTAAAACCAGGCACGATCGCCTCGGGGAAATGGGAAGCGGCGGGCCGAACCTCCGGGGTATACTTGCCCCCTCCAAAATACGAACCCCGGGGGACGCCGGGATCCAGGAGACCTGCGTGGCGTATATCATTTGCGAGCCGTGCATCGGCACGAAAGACAGCGCGTGCGTTGATGTATGTCCGGTCGACTGCATCCATCCCAAGAAGGACGAGGCTGGCTACGACGCGAGCGAGATGCTCTACATCCACCCTGACGAATGCATCGACTGTGGCGCCTGTGTCCCGGCGTGTCCAGTCGAAGCGATTTTCGCGCTCGACGAAACACCGGAGCAGTGGACGCGTTTCATTCCCTTGAACGCGCAGTATTACCAGAAGTAGTCTGACGAAGGCCGTCAACGACGCAACGATTGGAGTCGACCCAAGATGCCAGTCATCCGTGGCTTCGCACTCTCCCTGGCGGTAGTCGCCGCCCTCTACACGTTCAGTCCACGCACGGCCGGTCAGGACGCGCAAGCGGATCCCGCGGCGCAGATCCAGGTGGCCAACGAGCTCTTCGAGTCCGCGCGCTATCAGGAGGCGCTGGACGCCTACAACCTGGCCATTCAAAGCAGCGACACCGCGCTGGTGACGCGAGCGCGGAAAGGGAAGGTTCGCACTGCGCTGCGAGTGGCGGAGTTCGATCTCGCACGGGCCGAGGCGGAGACGCTGAACGAAGGTGCTGGCGCTGATGCCGAGGCCCAGACGCTCTTGGGCGACGCGCTGTGGGGAAACGGTCTTTTCGATGAGGCCGACACCGCGTATCGACGCGCCCTTGCGACCGAGCCTGAGTCGTCACGTGCCAGGTTCGGGCTGGCGCGGTCGCTTGCCACGCGGAGTCGTCTGGATGAAGCGCTCACCGAGTCACTGCAGACAGCGACGCTGGCGCCGCAGGACCCCGAAGTGCACGCCCTCATAGGTCTCGTCTACGAGCGGCTGAACCGGTACGACGAAGCCGCCGATGCGTACGAGCGCTACATCGCGCTGCTGCCGATGACCGAGATCAGTTCGATGGCCACTATCTCTCAGAGCAAGGTCCGGTTGCTGCGGAGCTTCAAGGGTCGCGTGCCGCTGGAAGTCACCGAGACGGCAGGACGGGTGTATCGCGTACCGTTCCGCATGGTGAATCGGAAGATCGTGTTGCAGGGGCGCGTCAACCGGACTCCGGTGGAGTTCGTGCTCGACACGGGCTCCGAGCGCACCGGCGTGTCGGACGTGACCGCCCGTCGCGCGGGCGTCACGTCGGTCACCGCCACGCTCACCGCAGGCGTCGGCGTGGCCTCGTTGCGCCGGCTCGAGCTCGGACGCGCCGACAGCATCGAGGTGGGCGCGCTCAGGATTCGCAACGTGCCGGTGGCGATCAGAACTGTCGTACGCGGCGCGCTCCCGCGGTGGCAGAGCGAGAGCTTCTCGCCGCTCTCCCTCGGCTATTCACTGGTCGTCGACTACCAGCGGCGCGAGGTGCTGATGTCCCGGACCCTCCCGGAGGGCCCGGCGGATATTCACCTCCCGATGCGCATGAATCGCCTGCCGCTCGTAAGGGGCATGTTGAATTCCAAGTATCCGGCCTATTTCGTGGTTGATACGGGCGGTGAACTGATCTCGATTAGCGCCGAGACCGCGTTGTCGTTGGCCATGCCCCCCGTGCGGCGGATTCCCCTCAAGGTGTACGGGATGTCCGGCGTGGACGAAAACGCGTTTCTGCTGCCCGGCGTGAATCTCGACTTCGAGGAGATCGAGTATCGCAACGTCGGGCTCGCCGTCCTGAACCTGCGAGCGCCGAGCGTGCTCCTCGGCTTCCAGCTCGGCGGCATCGTCGGTCACCGCTTCCTGTCGGACTATCGCGTGTCGATGGACGTCGGGCGGAGCGAGTTGCGGCTGGAGAAGCTGCAGACCGTTGCGACGCGCTAGGTAGTAGCTCTTAGCTGGTAGCCGGTAGCCGAGTGTCGCGCACGCTAAAGCGTGCGCGCTACACGACCGCTATCCGCCACAGCTCGTCAGCGTGCGCGCCACTACTGACTACCAGTTAACTGGGTTACCAGCTACGAGCCACAAACTACCGGCTACCAACTACCAGCTAGAAATCGTATCCAATCCACACCGCGAACTGCGGACTGCGGAACCATTCACTGCCGCTTGTCTGACCATCGGAGAGGGCGTCGATGTTGAAGCGGAGGTCTTCCCAGTCCTTGTTGAAGAGGGTGCGCCACGCCCAGTCAAAATGGATCGGGAAGCCGAGGGCGAAGGTTTCGAGACCGAGACCATACGAGGCACGCGCGTCCACCAGGCGGAAGCCATCCACACGAGTGGGTGGACCGGGGATGGGCTGCAGGCCGATGTAGCCGACGATGGGCGTGTAAATGTCGGGACTGTTCGACCACCACTTGAAGTCCTGCCCGTCGAATCTCCCGCCTCCCATGTTCGCGAAGAGCACGCCCCGAATACCGCCCATGACGCCAATCGGTGTGAGCATCGCCTCGATGAAGGGAAAACGGAGCTCGGCGTTCATGAAAAGCACTTCTTGACCGAGGAACTCGAGATACTCATACCCACGCATCTCTGAGTTTCCACCGAAGTACATGAAGTCCGCTGCTTCGCCCCAGCTCTTGAATGCCCGGGCGCGCAAGGCGAGCAGTCCGGATCCGCCAATCCGCTTGTAGTAGCGCAAGTCGGCCTCCGCAGTCTGGCGGCTGAGCGCGCTCCCGATCGGGGGCGCGATTTCGTAGGACAGTCGCATCGTATTGCCCGACAGCGGACCAAACTCGCGGAAGACGGTGGTTTCCTGGATGAAGTTGACGCCGAACGGGATGTACGTGCCGGTACGAAGGAGCTGCTGGCCGAACTGCTCTTCTTGATACTCCGAGGACACCTCCTGAACGGCGGGGTCGTTGAATTCCTCATGGTATTGCAGGATGCCGCCCGTGAGCTCGAGCCGCCGGTATCGATTGAGCGGCCAGATCCCGAACACGCTGCCGCCTCGGACCGTGCGCGTGGCCACGGCGAAATCACGGTCGATCAGCTTGGCGTAGCGCCGGATCGTAAAACACGCCTCCTAGTTGCCCGTAGAAGAACTCGGTCTGCGAGTAGGCCTGGACGGCGTAGTTGAAGCGCCGGGCGAGATTCAGATAGTTGAACGCCAGCGTCCGGTACTGTGAGATAGACGCGGCATACACGCTGAACGTCCTGTCGCCGAGCACGTCGCTGAAACTCACCGCTGTTCCACCGAAGACGTCGCCGCTGCTCGTCACCCCAAGGTTGACCGGTGGGCGACCGTCGAGGAACATCTTCTCGAAGGTCCCTTTTGCTCGCTTGTTGTCCGACACCAAGGTGTGTGAGAGCGGTGATTGGAAGTCGATGATCGGTCCGGGCGCGCCGAAATCCGCGCTGGCCGCTGTCGCGATCGGTTCGCGGCTCTCGAGGGTGTGCAGTTCGTATTCGCCCTTGTAATACGAGACGAAGGCGATTGTCGGCTCGGCTCGACCCGTGTTCAGCACGACCACCGACGTATTGCCGCCGAGCGCGTCGGTGAACTGCCGCAGCTCTCCAGTCTTCAGCTTGAGGGTCCAGATGTTGTAAACGCTTCCGTTACGCGCGACCTCCGGTGTAACCGGCTGGCTGGGGTCGGTCGCTGTCGAGGAGAAGACCAGGGTGTCCGCGTCGAGGAACTGTGCGGCCGACTCGTCGTGGGTGCCGAAGGTGATTTGTATTTTCTGCCCGGTGGCGACGTCGATTCGAAAGAGCTTCTCGTTGCCGCTCACACGCGCGACGTAAATGATCGACTGGCCGTCCGGCGACCATGTGGGACCCGAATCCGCGAATCCGTCCTTGGTGAGGTTGGTCACCTCACGCGAGGCCAGATCCACGACGAAGATATCCCCGACGCCACCCTGGAGCCCGGCAAACGCCACCTTGCGGCCGTCGGGAGAAATGTCCGGCGACTCCGGGTCATCGATGGTCCGCAACTCCACGCGCTCGTCGATATCGCCGTTGAGCACGTTCTGAAGGATCAGCGTGCGCCACTTCTCGGCACGGACGAAGTATCCGATCACGTCCCCGGATGGCGACCACGAGAGCCAGGGCACCATGTTGAACCGCATGCCTGGCGTAATGATGAAGTCGAACCCGCGGCCGTGGTCGAACCCGCTGGTCAGGTTGCGGATGATCGAACCGTCCTTCGCTGACATCAGTACGATGTCCATCTCCTGGTCGCGGCGGTTGCCGGTGACCATGGCGATCAGATCGCCGGAGGGCGAGGGCTCGATCGAGTACGATCCGACGAACGAGGACCGTTCCGGGCTGGGTGCGAGGTTACGGCCGTAGTCGGCCGGGCGCTCCTTGTCGCGGAAGGGCTTGAAACGGTCCTTCAGATACTTGTCGAACTCCAGGTCGAAGTCCTCGGGAGTCAGTTTGAACGCCTCCATATAGGCGTCCTCGCCGCCGCCGATCACCGACTTCCGCAGGGAGAAGAGGTACTGACGAATGCCTTCCTTCCCCCATCGAGACTCGATGAACTCGAACACCGCGTGTCCGAGGTTGTAGACCATGCGCACGTTGCCGATGGTTCGCGTAGCCCTCCATTTCCGTCATCTTCGGGACGATGTCGGAGACGGCAGCATCTCGAACCGTCATCAGGTCGATCGGGCGCCACATGCCGGTCATGTAGTCGGACAGCCCTTCGTTGACCCACAACGGCACGGAGCGTCTGATGAGCGATGTCGGAATGATGTCGAACTCGAACTGGTGGGTGAGCTCGTGGACGATCGTGCGGTAGAGCAGATCCGGCGGTTCGTCGATCGGCATGACGATCCGGTACCGCGTCGGTTCGGCAAAGGCCTGCACGCCTTCCTGCGCAGCGCCGGGAATGACGTTCTGCTGCTGGAACTCGCTGTTCGTCTTGAACAGGATCAGCGGCACCTTGTACGCGAGGTCGTACTTCAGTTCAGCGCTGACGTGCTGATACGCGCTTTCCGCGTAGCCCGCGATCCGCTCGAGGTGCTGCTCGATCTCCGGGTAGTAGTAAATCTCGAAGTGTTCGGTCGTGTAGATCTGCCACTTGAAGTTGTCGTAGCGGATCTGGTTCTTGCCGAAGTAGGGAATGTAAGGCGTCTGCGCTGAGGCCAGGCCTGGAGCGAGCACGAGGGCCGTGATGAAGGCGACCGTGGCGACCGGGAAGGCCCCGCGGCGAGTACGATTGCTCATGGACTTCTCCTCAGCAGATCTCGCAGACCGCAGTGACAGCGACCTGCGGCCGATCTTACAACCGACCCCTATGGGCGCAAAGCCCCGCTGGATCGCGTCAGGGCCCCTCCGCCACTATATATGACGGCCGGAACGAGCAAATGACATGCCGGTGTCCTCCGCCGGAACTGTGCCGGAAATCGGGACGGCCGGAGCGCCCGCACAGGGACCGTCCTCTCTTTCGTGCACTGGCGACCCCGCGGGGTGATAATGGACGGGCGCCATGAACAGCGACACCCCCCCCGATCCCGTGCCGGATACGCCGGCGTCCGAGCTGCCGGCATCCCTCCCGCACGAGTCCCGGCTCAGTCAGAAGCAAAAGGCCTGGCTCGGCATGGCGGCGGTCGGCGTGGCGCTCGTGCTGCTGACGTTGATGCCAGGGCCGGAGGCGATCGACCCGAACGCGCCTCCGCCAGCGGCCGACGCGGATGGCTCCGAGCCGAATGACGCTGCACTCGCTGGCAAGCCTGCGCCCCTCAACTTCACGCTGAAGGACATGAACGGCATCGACGTGAAGCTCGCGTCGTTCAAAGGCAAGGTCATCGTGCTCAACTTCTGGGCGACCTGGTGTGGTCCGTGTCGTGTGGAGATTCCGTATCTCATCGAACTGCAGCGGCAATACGGCGAGGATCTCGTGGTGCTGGGCGTGTCGGTTGACGATCCGGCGGAGAAGCTCAAGCCATACGCGGTGGAAATGAAGATCAACTACCCGCTGCTCGTGGGCAACGGGCGTCAGGATTTTCAGGATGCGTACGGACCGTTCTGGGGCATTCCTGTGACCGTCTTCGTGTCTCGCGACGGCCTGATACACAAGAAGCACTCAGGGATTGCGTCGAAGGAACAGTTCGAGCACGAGATCACATCACTGCTGTAGTATGATGCCGCTATGTTGAAGGGGTTCACGCACGGTCGGCTCGCCTGCGGTTGTCAGCTGGCGTTCCGCGAGGGCGTCGAGGGAAGCCCTGTCACGGTCGTGATCGAGGCGAAGGGCGCTCATTGCGCGATGCACCTCCACGTGCGCGACCTGCCCGTCTACGACTTTCGCGAGGCCCTTCGTCCACCGACGCGATTTCTCGCGATCGAGGAAGAGGAGTACGAGGAAGAAGGCTGAGCAAGTCGGAAGTTCGAAGTGCCAACTTCAAAGTTAGAGCCTAGGGGCGCCTGAAGAGGCGCCCTTTGCATTTTTGCGGCCGCCATCGTGGACTAGGGCGATTTGCATTTCGCCGTAGAGCGCACCCGCTCTACGCCGAATCGAAGGCGGTCTAGGTGAACTTCACCCGCAGCTCGGCCACGAGCGGGAGGTGATCCGACGCCATCAGTGAGGCTCTCGTCCTCGGCAGTTCCAGCTTCACCACCTCCACTGTTCCTTCGTAGTAGATGTGATCGAGGTGTACCACGGGGAACACCCCCGGATACGTGCGTCGTCGGCGCAGGTGCGCCCTCAGGTCGATGCTCTCCAGCCGTTCGCTCAACATCTGGGTTGCCTGCCCACGCATCCACTCGTTGAAATCGCCCAGGACGATCTTCGGCTGGCCGACTCGTCGATCGGTCATGATCGCGCTCAGCCGGTCTGCCTGGTGACGTCGTTCGAAAATCGCGGTACCGAGGTGCACGTTGTACAAGTGCAACGTATCGTCGCCAACCGCGAGGTCGACCCGCTGGCAGCAGCGCGGCTCGCAGGTCTTCCAGGAGAGGTCGTGCTGCGTGTGATGAAGGATGGGCAGGCGGCTGAGCACGACGTTGCCAAAGAGCGATGTCCGCCAGTGACGTGTCGGGCGCCATAACCCAGCCCATGCCGAGCTGGGCGCCCAGCTCTTCGGCCTGGCCGGCGCTCTTGGGTCCAGCGCCGACAACCTCCTGCAGCGCGACCACATCAGCGTCGATGCTCCGAATGACATTCGCAACGCGACTCGTGCTCGTCCGGCCGTCGAGGCCACGGCATCGGTGGATGTTGTAGGTGGCGACGCGCAGGAGTGCGACCAGCGGCCGTCCGAGGTCATGGCGTGGCTGTATCATAAGCACATCGTGGCCAAGCTGAAGAGCGAGATCGAAGTCACCTGCCCCTGCTGCCGATCGCTGCTGGTGGTCGACACCAATCTCGGTCGTCTCGTCTCGTGCCGGGAACCGGAACGAACAGACAAGCCCGAGCTCGATGAAGCCGCGCGCATCCTGGCCGCCGAGGACGCGCGGCGAGAGGCGTTGTTCCAACAGTCGGTGGAAGCCGAGAAGGGGCGTGACGACGCCCTGACACGTCGCTTCGAGGAGGCGCTCCGACAGGCGACGAAGGAGCCGATCACGAGACCCACGCGGGACTTTGATCTGGACTAGGCAGCGGTGCGAAGGTGCGACGTGCGACGAGTCCCCGCACCGCTCAGCCCCTGTTCTTGAACTCGTCGGGCAGCGTCGTCCAGCGTTCCTGTCCTGCGTAGTACTTCCACGGCTTGTACCCGTGCGCGTGCCTGAAAGCTTCGTAGCGGCGGCGTAGGCGGTCCGCACGGCGATCGGAGGAGGCAATGCGCCGATGCGGCCAGTCGAGCAGCATGCGCTCGACCTTCCACAGATTGCCTGTGCCAAGGCGCCAATCGTAGGAGCCGAGCACGCGAAGGTCCACCACCGCGTACGCTTTGATGCGGCCGGTGAAGTCGATGTACCCCTCGAAATAGCTGAGCGCCAACGCCCGAGGCGTGGCGAACACCGGCTTCCTGCCGTGGAGCCCAGGATCGCGCGAGCGCGCGATCGACCCCCAGCCGTGCGGTCCTCGATACACAAAGATGACATGGTCGAGTAGGTCGATCGACTCGAAGCTGAGCACGAGCGGCGGATAGCGGTGCTGTTCGAGGATGACCGCTGCAGAGAGCGCCGCCTCGAGGCAGTGGGCGGTGCCTGACCGGACGACCCCTCGGAAGCCACGAAGCGTTTCACCGCCGCGCTCGGCGTTGTAGGGCAACGCGTTCAGCCAGTGCTGCACCGCGGCCGGCGTACGCAAACGCGCGATGAGCCGCCGTTCGTTGGCGTTCAGCGGGAGAGCCGGCGGGCTCGCTCGGTCAGCGCGTGGGAGGGGGCGTCGCTTTGAGATCGGCAACGAGTTCCGCCGGCGACCACATGTTGCCGGAGTAGGCCTTGACGAGGCGCCCCTGGGGATCGATGACCGCCGTCCTCAGGTTGTGCACGAGCGCGACGGCCGTTTCTCCGGGTTCGGCGATGACGCCGAAGCGCTTCGCGAAGGCGAGCACCTCGTCCGGACTCCCTGTGGCGAAATGCCAGCGTGCGGGGTCCGCGCCAAGCCTCTTCGCGTGCTGGGCAAGGACCGCAGGCGTGTCGAACGCCGGGTCGAGGGTCACGGAGACCAGTTGAACGTCGGCCAGGTCTGGCGACTTCTTGATCTGCGCCTGCACGTCCGCAAAGTGCTTGTCCATCAGCGGACAGAAATCCGGCAGAGGGCAGCGGGTGTACATGAACGTCAAGGCGACGCGATGACCTCGCAGCGACTCCATCGACAGCGGCTTGTCCGTCTGATCGACCAGGGCGTGATCCGGCACGAGGTCGCCGTCCGTCAGGATGTCGGTGATGAGCGGGTCCGGTGCCGGCGTCTTGATCGGCTCGTGTCCGGTCGTGGTGAGCGTCGTCAGATAGTAGTCGACCTCTTCGACGACGAGTGTGGCCGTGACCATGTCGCCAGGCTTCTTGCCCTCCAGCAGCGCGGGATCCTGCACTTTGTAGGGCATGACCATCGCCGACATGAAACCCTCGATATCCTCGTGGTCCACGACGACTTGGTTTCGCTGGGGGTCGAGGCTGAGGATCTGACCGCGAACTTCGTATCGCTTTGGTTCAGGAGCCCGGCTGCACGCTGCCGCTGCCGTCGCAACCACGAGGACGATACCGCCAAGCCACCGCATGTGTTTAACTCTATCAGATGATGTGGGTTGGCACGTCGGGCTACAACTACCCCGAATGGAAGGGTACGTTTTATCCCGAGACGCTCTCGGCAGCGAAGATGCTGCCGTACTATGCGGAGCGCTTTTCGACGGTCGAGATCAACTACACCTTCTACCGATCTCCCACCGAAAAGATCCTTCAGGGGTGGGACAGCGCGACACCTGACCACTTTCGGCTCACGCTGAAAGCGCCAAAGCGCATCACGCACGATGCACGGCTCAAGAACTGTGGCGACGAGGTCCGGCGGTTCATCGAGACGGCAGCGACGCTCGGACCCAAACTGGGCGTACTGCTCTTTCAACTGCCGCCGAACTTGAAGAAGGATGCTGCCCGTTTCGACGCCTTCGTCGAGGCGTTCCCCGCCGGCGTGCGTGCGGCGTTCGAGTTCAGGCACGCGTCGTGGTTCGACGAGGAGATCTACATGCGCCTGCGCGCCCGCAATCTGGCCCTCTGCGTCGCCGATAGCGAGAAGCTCTCGACGCCCGTCGAGATGACCGCCGACTATGGCTACTTCCGTCTTCGCGACGAGGGATACACGCCAGCCGACATCGAGCGGTGGGCGGGCGTGATTGGCGAGAAGGCGCAGGGGTGCGGCGACAGCTTCGTCTACTTCAAGCACGAGGAGTCAGGCAAAGGCCCCGAGTTCGCGCGGCGGCTGCTCGATGCGCTCGGTACCTAGACCGCTTTCTCCGCCACGTGGCAACAGAGTCTCGGAGACACAGAGAAAAGTAAGCCGAAGCCTCCTGTGGCCCTGCAGGTGAAAAACGTCTTATCCCCCTGTAATTGTTCCTATCGTCCCGCCGACCGGGAAATCCTTGGCCATGCGCCGCTTGCGTCGGTATCCTAGGCCGAGCGGCGGCACGCTGCGTAGCGCCGCCGGTCGGGTCAATCAGAGTTCGGCGGCGAGGGCGCCTCCTGGATTCTGTTCGTCGTGTTCCTCATCCTCTTCATCGACGAAAGGTGCATGTGGATGGAAAAGCCCGCCGACTCTCAGGAACCACAGCTCCCGTCCGACTCGGGTGAGGCTGGAGAGCTTCCCGTGAAGCTGGAGGCGGACTTCGCCCCCCTGAAAGAAGCCGACACCACAGACCCGGCCGACGAATCGGACCAGGACCCGCACCACGACGAGTCGCTCCGGGCGCAAGAAGCCTTCGAGCTTGCCACACGGGCGGCAGCGGCTGGCGATGAAGAGAGGGCCGTGCGGCAGTATTTGAAGGCCTCCAATCTGGCGGAGGCGGCCCGCGAGTGGTACTTGGCCGCCGTGTCCTGCGAGCGGGTCGGGGACTTCTTGCAAAACGACAGGTCCCCGGAAGATCTGGAACGGGCGTTCCGCATGTACCGCCGGGCGGTGGCCGCCTACGAGCAGTGCGGCCTCTTCGACGAGGCCCGCCGCCTCTCGTACCGCTTGATGGGCCTGAAGATGCGGCGGGCGCACCAGCTCCGACTCTCCTTGCTGGTGCGGGGCCATCTCGTCCTTTACTGGGCGGCGGCGGGCTTCGGGTATCGGCCGCGCCGGATCATCGGCAGCGCGGTCGCGGTGGTGACGGCCTACGGCCTGCTCTACTGGGCCACGGGAGGGGTCGTGACAGCCGGTGATAGCCCGCGGCAGGCGGGGTTCTGGGAGTGCGTTTATTTCAGCGGGATCACCTTTGCCACGGTCGGCTACGGGGATTTCATCCCGGCCCCCCACATGCGACTTGTGGCATTGACCGAAGGGGCGTTGGGCGTGTTCGCGATAGGGTTTTTTGTGGTGGTACTAGCCAATCAGCTCCGGCACTAGCTGTGCCGGAGGGGAAGGGCGGCGCGTCGCATAACCGAATCTTCTGAAAATGACCCTAATCGTTCCTCATAGGTGATCATTAACTTAAGCGGCCTCCGCGCCTTCAGGCGGCTTCAGCCGCAACCCGACTTTCAGTCGGTCAGAAGACTACCGGCTGTAGCCGGTAGTCTCTAATCCACTGGTGTGAGCCGTGACGAAGCGCACGATCTCTCGTTCCGCCCAATAGCCGTCGTATCCATCGGAACGTCGCTCGAGATAGCCGCAGTGGCCACCGTGTCTCGTGGCCACTATCGTGAGGTGCGGGTTGCCGGTGACTTCCGGCCGGCGGAACGGTGCGATGGGCACGAACGGATCGTCTTCGGACGTCACGATCAGAGTCGGCACCTGGATGCGATCGACGACCCGGAGCGCGCTTGCGCGGTAGTAGTAGTCCGCGGCGTCGCGAAATCCGTGGTGCGGGGCCGTGTAGGCTTCGTCGAATGCTCGTACTGTCCAGATGCGGCCGAGGGCGTCGAGTGAGAACGTCCCCGGAAACGCCGCAGCCTTCCGTCGCATTCTCGACTTGAGGTTCCGCACGAAGTTCCACTGGTACACCACGTTGGACCGCCGCCCCAACGCGTCCACGCAGACGGCCAGGTCCAGCGTCGGCGACACCGCGCAGACTGCCTTGAGCGAGACGTCGGCTGCAGCCGAGCCCAGTTCGCCGGCCAGTTTCAGCGCCAGGTTGCCGCCGAGCGAGTAACCGGCAAGCGCCACTGCGCCGATGCCATCCCGCTCGACCAGCTCCCGAATCACGTACAGCGGATCGCCGGTCAGTCCCGAGTGGTACAAGCCCCGCGACAGCTGTTCGGTGCCGCCGCAATTCCGCTGATTCAGACGCACGACGTTCCATCCCTCGGCCCAGGCCTTGTCCGAGATGCCAGCCATGTAGTGAGCGTGACTCGAGCCCTCGAGGCCGTGCAGCAGGACGATGGTCGGACGCTCGTGCGGTCGGGTGTGCCAATGACAGTGGGCCAGGACGCGTGCATCCGGTGCGACGTCGAAGAACCGCGGCACGGGGGGTGGTAGCGCGGCAAAATGGCGTCGTCGCACCCACGTAAAAAGCGTCTGCCTGTGGCCGCCGATGAAGAGCGGCCGGTATTCGGACGGAGCGAAGATCTAGAGGTCAAGAGTTCAAAAGGGAAAGTCGAAAGTCGAAAGTAGTAAGTGAAAGGTCACACGTGACAGGCCGCGACGCGAATTCAGCTTATCATCGCGGCCATGGAGAGGGATCTCGGCTCGACGTTGCTGCACATGACTCGCGTCCGCCTGCTGCACGACTATCCGGGGCAGATCGGCGCGTGTCTCGATGTCCTCACCGATACCGAGCTCTGGTGGAGACCGAGCGAGCAAGCCAATGCCGTCGCGAATCTGGTGCTCCACCTGTCCGGATCGAACCTGTATCACCTGGCACAAGCGATCGGCGGGCACGACGTCGGACGCGATCGAGCCGGGGAGTTCTCGGCGCGTAACAGCTGCTCACGCACAGAACTACTGTCCACCTGGAACCAGTCCTTGAAAACGACTGAGGATGTGCTGGACGGCTTGGACCCCGCTCGACTCATGGACACGACGGATCGAACGGGCAAGGTCACGACTTATGCGCAGATCCTATTGCACGTGACCCACCACAACGCCGTCCACCTGGGGCAGATCGTCTGGATCACCAAACAGCTGCACCCCGGCGCGCTCGACGAGATCTGGATGAAAGCGCGCGGCGGGTAGCTGCCGGTAGCTGGTAGCCGGTAGCAGGTAGCTCTTGGCGGGCGCGGCTCGTTGCTCGTTAACCACGCCTTACGGGCTACCAGCTACCGGCTGTTGAAGCGCGTAGACGCGAAACTGAACGTTACGATAAAGGACCGGCAACGGCAGGTCGGCCTCCGTGATCAGGAAGTCGAGATCGTACTGGCGAGCGAGTGCTCGCGCACGTTCTGCCGTGAGCGCTGAGAAATCCCCGACCGCTCGTGTTCGATCGACGACACGGATCGCCACATCGCGCGAGTAGATCGCAAAAGCCGAGTCCTTTACTTCCTCCAGAAAAACATCCCGTTCGGCGGCGACGCGCACGCTCGTGCCGTACTTCCAGGCGTGCCCAGGGTCGGCGAGCACGTGTGCATCCCGAGGTTGACCCTGTATCCAGCGCATGGTGTCCTGCCACGGCGACTCCACGGCCCGTCGCTCGAAGAGCGCACGTTCGGGACGCTCGACGAACATCACATAGGCGCCGCGGCCCACAGCGAGGGTGACGAGCACGACTGCCGCCACGACCGCCCGTGTCCGCCGGTCGGGTCGGTCGGCCACGACGCCAATCAGGTAGACGGTGGCAAGGAAATCGATCAGCCAGAAGACCCGCGAGATCTGGAACTGCACCGGAAGAGCGACTCGCGCGGCCACAAGGGGCAGGGTGAGCAGGAACAGGGCCACGAGGGCAGTAGCGCCCCACGCCAGCGCGAGGTCCTCGTTGGTGGAGTGGCCTCGACTCGCTCGTACGCGGTACGCCCACCAGAGGACAGCCAGGCTTCCCAGATTCGCCACCCACGCCCATGCGGGCCACAAGGTGGCGAAGAGCGAATCCTTGCTCGCCACCGCCTGGAGCCAGGTATCGTCCATGATCGTCAGCGTGCCGCTCAGGGGCCCGATGGCCACGGCCACCGCCAACGACACACCGGCTGCGAGTGCCCCTAACGCCCCAAGTCGCCGCATCCTGACATCCAGCACGGCGAGAGCCACGCCGACAAGGACGGAGAACCAGAGGGCGGTTGTCACGTGGACGGGTGCGGCCGCCGCTACCCACGCAACCGCCGCCCACGGACGACGGCGCAGGAGGGCCCCCACGGCGAGCGTGCCAAGCGCGAACGCGAGCATGCGTGGATGGAAATACGGCTCGAACGAGTTGGCACTCGTTTCGGGAATGCGATGGCGGAGCGTGAGCGCCGCGCCGAGCGCGACCAGTGCCCATGGACTTCGATAGACACGCAGGGCGATCGACGTCAGCCCGGTCCACATCAACGCCAACGAGATGAGATAGCAACCGAGGTAGAGCGTTTCGAGTGAGGTGCCCGTTGTGCGTATCAGCGTCGCGAGGATCTCGTCCGTCGCCATGAGGTGTCCCTGGGCATCGATCAGAGACGCGTCACGCGGAAACAGCGTCGGGTCGATCGACCTTACGACGACGGGAATGTAGAAGGCCTGGTCGGAGACTCCGTACCGGTAGCCGGCACCGTTTGCCGTGGCGATGAGGCCGAACGCGAGCCCGAGGCCGATGAGCAGCGCAGGTGCGACCATTCGCGGGCCAGTCATGGCCTGAAGAAGGCGGCTATCAGGTTCAGCCCTTCAGATCTCAGAACACCGGTTCATCGGCGCTTGGGCCGTAGATGGACGGAACCGGCACGTCGAGAAGCCGGAGATACACGGACAACTGCCCGCGATGGTGAATCAGATGGCTCAGGACCAACGAACGTAGCACCACGCCCTTCGGCATCGAGTACAGCGCCGTCCCGTTCCGCTTCAGCGTCCAGATCGCCATGAGATCGGCGTCGCTCCTGGCAACCAGGGCAGCACGTGCAGCCCCAGTGCTCGCGTCGAAGGCCGCGAGCACATCCGTCCTGGACGGTAGGGAGACGGGTGGTCGCAGGTTTCCGATGTCGAACTCCGATCTGTTGAGGGTTTCGGTTGCAAATGTCGGAAGCGCGGCGACGTGTGAGGCCAGTTCACCGAGCGAGAACGATTTCGCATGCGGCTTCCAGCCGAGACTCTCGTTCGGCACCCGCTCCAGCACCTTCCTCGTCGTCGTCATCTCCCGATCGAACTCGGGCAGCAAGGCCTCGATCATGTTCATGCGTCGTGTGTTCGGGTCTACGACGGTGGCCGGCCGAAATTCACGGTAGGCACGCGCTCGGCCTCGGGGGGCGCATTGAAAACCTCGTACTCGCCGAATCCGAAAATGCTGGCGGTGATGTTCGAAGGAAACTGGCGCCGAGAGGTGTTGTAGGCCTGTACCTGCTCGTTGTAACGCATGCGCTCGACTGCGATGCGGTTCTCGGTGCCAGCCAGTTCGTCCATCAGCCGGTTGAACGTCTCGTTCGAACGCAGCTGCGGGTAGTTCTCCACGATCACCAGCAGCCGCGCGAGGGCCGCGCTCTGCTCGTTGGCCGCCTGCATCGTCTGCGCGGGGGTCTGCGCACCTGAGAGCTTGGCGCGCGATTCGGCGATCTGGCCAAAGACATCGCGCTCCTGCTGCGCGACCCCTTTTGTCGTTTCCACCAGGTTCGGGATCAGGTCGTTTCTCCGTTGGAGCTGGTTCTCCACCTGTCCCCACTGGCTCTTGATGCCCTCCTCCTGGGCGACGAACTGGTTGTACGAGCAACCCGGCGCCACAAGCGAGGTGAGGCAGAGCAACGCCACTATTCCTACGGTTCGAATCTTTCTAGTCATCGTTCCATCCTCACAGCATTGTCGCTATTTCTCGCCGCTTCTGGCGCAAGACTTTGCACTTTGCACTTTGCACTTTGAACTTTGCACTTGAACTTCGTTCACCACCCCGCCCCTCCGCCCCCTCCGCCACTGCGGCCGCCGCCGAATCCTCCGAATCCGCCCCCGAACCCACCACCTCTGCCGCCAAAGCCACCGAAGCCGCCACCGAAGGACCCTGCGCCGCTGTGCCACCCGCCAGGAATACCACCCCACTGTCGACGGAACCGCCGGCCGCGGCGTGTCCGCCCGGCGATGGCGTTGATGACGGCGAAGAGTACGAATAGTGCGATGAGTATGCTTTGGCCGGATCCCGCTGTCGGGACGCTGGGTGTCGGATCCGGTCGCACGCCCTGGATGGTCACGTTCCGGCGCTCAGCGATGCGTGCAATGAGGCGGGAAACCCCCGCCAGAACCCCGGCGCCGTACGCGCCCCGCCGGAACTCCGGCGCCATGAACTGGCGGCTGGTTTCGCCGGCGAATCCGTCGGTGATGAACTCCTCCAGGTCGTAGCCGACCTCGATCCAGACCTGTCGATCCGCGACAGCCACCACGACCAGGAGACCGTTGTCCTTGCCGCGCTGGCCGATGCCGCGGCCGCCGTTCTCGAACATCCTGACGGCGTACTCACGGAGGTCCGCGTACGGGGCGAACGTTTCGATCGTCGCGACGACGACAACATCGCCGCTGGCCTGTTGCAGGGAACGAATCAGCTCTCCCGTCGCGGCTTCGCTCGATGGATCGATGACGTTGGCAAAGTCATTGACCGGCTGCGTAAGCGGGGGAATCTCCTGTGCCCCTGCCATTGATGGGACGAGCAACGTTGCAACGGCAACGAAACCACGAAGCGCACGAAGTCCAATATTGATCTTCGTGATCTTCGTGTCCTTCGTGGTTGAAGGCATCGGTCTATGCGCGCCAGCCATCGACGGTTCTGGCGAGCTGCTCCACGGCTTCGAGGTACGACGGGAACAGTCGTGCCGCGTCGATCGCGGGGAGGTTCGACTGCCGCTCGAGCGAGAGCATGTCGGTGACGATGGCCTCTGCCAGACCAGCGGCATGCGCTCCTGCCCGCGCGGCGTCCGCCCGGCCGGGCGGCGTCGTGCCGCTCAGGCGCGCCACGCTGCGCAAGAGCGCTGCGAACGAGGGTGCCGAGGTGCGGACGAGCTCCGCGACCTCTCGTGGGAGGCCGCCAGATTCGATGAAACCTTCGCGCAGATGCACGAGGTGGCTCTTGACCTGGGTCTCGCAGGCGCGCCGCAGATCCTCGGGCGAGATTGAGACGCCGTCCAGAGGGTCATCGCCGAACACGCGCGCGTGTGTCCGCAGGATCTCGCTGTACTCGAGCGGAAACGCGTCGAGCGATCGCCGAAACTCTGGTGTCGGAAGAATGAGTGGAATCGCGAGGTCGTGCTGTTTCCAATGGTGCGCCATCCGCGCGCACCCTTCGAGGTCGCTCGTGCTGAGCGAGTCAACGAGCGCGAGGCAGGTGAGAGGGTGGTCAGCGTTGCCGTCGAGCTGCGGACCGTAGGCGACAACCGAGCGCAGACGGAAGGCGAAGATACGCTTGAGGTCCACCACAAGCGAAGCCGCCGCATGCTGCCACGTTGAAGTCACAGCTCATTCTACGGCTCTTCCTGCAATCACACGCCGATCATCAACGTTTCTTCACGCTCGGTCGTTTCGAACCACTCGAAGCAGTCGAACGATTCGAACCCTTTGAACGACTCGAACGTTCCGAACGTTCCGCACCTTCCGTCCGCATCTTTACCGCCTGGGCGATGATCCGCTCGAACAGCTTTCCAGTATCCCCGCTTTTTGCGGGACGGCCTGAGTGCCAGACGTCAGGGTCGTCCTTCGCCAGGATGTCCGCGAAGTCTTCTTCACTCTTCACGCTCAACGGGGCGAACTCCGCGATGTCCAGCTCACCCGACCATTCATCACGGTGCTTGATCAGCAGCCATGAGCGATCGGCGCCACCAGACGACCACCGCGCGCCTTTGGTGCGCACGAGGACCCACGACCCCTTCAACTTGTACCCATCCAGCGTGAACTTCAGGTCGCCCTTCTCGAGCGCCGCATCCACGTCGTCTACCTCGGGTGTCCACGTGCCGCGGTCCCAGAGCATGACGATGCCGGCGCCATAGCCCTCGGGAATGACCCCCTCGAATTCGCCGTACTCGATCGGGTGGTCTTCGACGTGCATCGCCAGCCGCTTGGTGGCTGGATCGAGTGAGGGTCCCTTCGGTACCGCCCAGGACAGCAGGACACCGTTGTGTTCCAGACGAACGTCGTAGTGCAGATGGCTCGCCAGGTGTTTCTGGACGCAGAAGAATCGAGCGGTTCGCCCCGGTGGCGACTTGCGCGTGGTCTTGCCGGCAGGTTCTGGTGACTTGGTGAAGTCGCGCTTCCGCTTGTACTCGTCAAGGGCCATGACTTACAGTCTCGCTCAGTTCACACCGGACTGCATCCTGCGGAGCGGTCGTGCGAAGGCGATGAACAGCAGGCCCGCGGCCCCGGCAATCGCAGCAACCATTCCGAAAAGCTGCACACCGTTCTGCATGGCGGCCTCCATCGTTTCGGCTTCAGGCAGGAAGCGGGTGACCATGCCCGCCACGAGATTTCCAATCGCCGCGCCCATGAACCAGGTCCCCATCATCTGTCCCTGGAGACGCCCGGGTGCGAGCTTCGTCATGCTGCTGAGGCCGACCGGACTGAGGCACAACTCACCGACGGTATGAAAGAAGTATGTGGCGACGAGCCACCGCATGCCGACGCGGCCGTCGGCGAGTGACATCGACGCCCATGCCATGACGAGAAAGCCCACGCCAAGGAGGCCGAGGCCGAGGCCAAACTTCACGGCCATCGAAGGGTTTCGCGCGCCCAGAGCGACCCATACCATGCCCACGACAGGTGCGAGCAGGATGATGAAAATCGCGTTGACCGACTGGAGCGCCCCGGCAGTGAGTTCCGTGCCGAAGATCGTGCGATCCGTCAGATCGCGTGCGAAGAGGTTCAACGCCGATCCGCCTTGTTCGAACCCGGACCAGAACATGGCCGCGCCAAGACACAGGAAGAAGCAGACTGTGAGACGCCGTCGTTCTACCTGGTCACGCGCAACGAACAGGATGACGATGACGAAGTAGGCGACGAAGAGGGCCGTCACGACGTAGAAGACCCGTTCCGCGAAGAGCGCCACCGACACCGCCCCGGAGAGGCTCAAAGCGGTGGCCGCCACGGCGAGCACAGCCGCCACGACAAGACCGATGGAGAACTGCCGTCTGGCGGACGTCAGCCGTTCAGGTCGGCCCGAGTCCTCCTTCAGTTCTCCAGCCCCTTGAAGGTGTCGGGCGCCTGCCACGTACTGGATGAGCGCGAACGTCATGCCCACTCCCGCCGCTCCGAACCCGTAGTGCCAGTTGACCCATGCGGCGCCCTCCCGAGGCTCACCGAGCCACGAGCAGATAAGGGGTCCGAAGAGTCCCCCGACGTTGATGCCCATGTAGAAGATCGAAAACGCGGCGTCGCGCCTGGCGCCCTTCTCGGTGTACAGGTCACCGACGATGGCGCTGATGTTGGGTTTGAGCAGACCGGTCCCGAAGACGATGAGGACAAGGCCGACATAGAACGTCGTGGTCGAGGGGACCGCGAGGCTGTAGTGTCCGAGTGCGATGAGGATGCCACCGTAGAGCACTGCTCGCCGCTGCCCAATCAGTCGATCGGCGATCCACCCGCCCGGAAGCGCCAGCGCGTAGACGCCAAAGGTGTACAGCCCGTAGACCGATCCTGCGGTGGCGGCGTCGTAACCCATGCCTCCGATCGCCGGGGCGGCTGTCATGAAGAGGATGAGCAGCGCCCGCATCCCGTAATAGCTGAATCGCTCCCACATCTCGGTGAAGAAGAGGGTCGCGAGTCCGCGCGGGTGGCCGAAGAATGTGGAGTCGTTCGAGGTCACGGCCTCAGAGAATAGTCCTTTTCCATACAATGGGTGGGTGCGGGCGCTCTTGATCTCCACCTACGACCTTGGCCGCCAGCCTTTTGGCCTGGCGTCCCCCGCCGCATGGCTTCGCACCGCGGGGATCGACGTGGAGTGCGTCGATGCGTCGCGGTCGCCCGTCGCGGACGAGCAACTGCGCGCGGCGTCGCTCATCGCGTTCTACTTGCCAATGCACACGGCCACGCGGCTCGCGGCGCCGCTCATCGATCGCGCGCATCAGGTAAACCCATCCGCCCGGCTCTGCGCGTACGGGTTGTATGCACCGCTCAATGCAGACTGGCTCCGCGAGCGAGGTATCACCGACGTGCTCGGTCCGGAATCGGAGCGCAGCCTCGTTGAGCTCGCCAGTCCATCGACTCCGGAGCGAACTTCGAGTCCTGAGTCCCCAGTCCCGAGCCTCGAGTCTAGTACCCCAAGCCCAAAGCCTAGTGCCCAAGGCCTTCCGCGATTGCAGTTCATCCAGCCCGATCGTACGGGTCTTCCCGCGCTGAAGGAATACGCGTCGCTGCGCATGCCTGACGGTACCCGCAGGATCATGGGCAGTGCTGACGCGACTCGCGGGTGCAAACACCTGTGTCGTCATTGCCCGATCGTGCCGGTGTACAACGGACAGTTTCGCGTCGTGCCGGTTGACGTCGTGCTGGAGGATATCCGTTCGCAGGTGGCCGCCGGTGCGCAGCACGTCTCGTTTGGCGACCCGGATTTTTTGAATGGACCTGCCCACGCACGCCGGATTGTCGAGCGAATGAGCCGCGAGTTTCCCGGACTCTCGTACGACGTCACGATCAAGATCGAACACCTGCTGCAGCACTCGGCGGTCATTCCGCTGTTGCGTGATACTGGATGTCTGTTCATCACGAGCGCTGTTGAAGCGATCGATGACCGCGTCCTCGAGCATCTGCGAAAGGGACACACGCGAAGCGACTTCGTCGAGGTGGCCGGGCTCTGCAGGCGGGCGGGTGTCATCCTCGTGCCGACGTTCGTCCCTTTCACGCCGTGGACGAGTCTCTCGGGCTATGTTGAGCTGCTGGATCTCCTGGAGGACCAGGAGCTCGTCGAACACGTGGCGCCGATCCAGCTCGCCATCCGTCTGCTGGTCACGTCTGGTTCGCCATTGCTCGACCTGCCGGACATTTGCGAGGTGGTCGCGCCGTTCGATCCCGCTTCTTTGACGTGGCCATGGCGTCACCGTGACCCCCGAGTCGATGCCCTTCAGGCTGACGTAATGAGACTGGTGATGGCGTCCACGGCGTCGGCCCGAACCGCGGTGTTCGGCGCAATCTCGGACGTCGCACATGAGCACGCCGGCCAGCCTGCCTCAGCGCGCATGATGACGTCGGGGACGCCGGTGCCGTACGTCAGCGAGCCGTGGTACTGCTGCGCCGAGCCGATGGAAGCACTGTAACGGTGCGATGGTGCGACGATGCGGGGTACGACAGTGCGAGGTGCGAGGATGCCGAGTGGTTGGAGGGCGTAGGTGGAAACGGCCGACGACAAACGCATTCTGCTCGTAGCAACGACCCTCGGGTATCAGATCCGATCGTTTGGCGAGGCGGCATCGAAGCTGGGTGTGCAGCTGGTGTTTGTGAGCGATCGCTGCGATCGCCTCGACGATCCGTGGAGGGATGCCGCGATCCCGGTCCGGTTTCATGAAGAGGCGCACTCGGTCGCGGCTGTCGTGTCGGCCTGCGGGGACGACCCGCCGGACGGGATCGTGGCCGTGGGCGATCGTCCCGCGGTGCTCGCGGCACACCTGGCGGAGGCGTTCGGCATACCCGGACATTCTCCGCAGGCGGCCGCAATCAGTCGAAACAAGCTGCTGACACGGCGCGTGCTACAGGAGGCTGGTCTGCCGACTCCGTGGTTCGCATCGGTCGCGATCGAGAGCGGCGCCGTCGCGGGTGGTGCGGACGTGCCGTTCCCGGCAGTCGTCAAACCGCTCGCACTGTCAGGCAGCCGCGGTGTGGTCCGGGTGAACAACGCAGCGGAGTACGAGGCAGCGGTAGGGAGGCTGCAGGAGCTTCTGAAGGCTCCAGACGTGCGCGTCGAGCGGGACGCAGCGCACGGCCAGGCGATCGTCGAGGCTTTCATTCCCGGCGCTGAATATGCGGTCGAGGGACTGCTCAGCCATGGTGTGGTGCAGATCCTGGCGATCTTCGACAAGCCTGATCCGCTCGATGGTCCGTTCTTCGAGGAGACGATCTATCGCACGCCTTCGGTTGCGACGCCCGACGTGCAGCAGCGCATCGTGACCGCCGTCACCGATGCGGTCCGCGCGATCGGGCTGCACCACGGTCCCGTGCACGTAGAGTGCCGCGTCAACGAATCAGCGGTCTACGTCCTCGAGGTCGGCGCACGACCCATCGGCGGCATCTGCTCCCGTGCCCTGCGGTTTCGTTCCGGACACTCGCCGGTCTTGGAGGATGTGTCGCTCGAGGAGCTCCTGCTGCGTCACGCGCTCGGCGAGGACGTGTCGGCTTACGCACGCGAACCGCGAGCCTCAGGTGTGATGATGATTCCGATTCCTCGCCGAGGCATCTATCGACGGGTCGAGGGTGTGGATGCCGCGCTCGCGATCATCGGTGTCGGAGATGTCCGGATTACTGCCAAGCCGGACGCGCCGATCGTGCCGCTCCCCGAGGGCCGGAGCTATCTGGGGTTCATTTTCGCAAACGCCACGGAACCGGCGACGGTGGATCGGGCACTACGTGAAGCCCACGCCTGCCTGCACTTCGCGATCGATCGCGAGGTTGCGGTGGTACCTCAGTAACCCCTGGAATAGAACCAGGCCCGACGTGCGCCCGAAGGACGATGGGCGCCTTGTCGGCAACTTATTTCGCCTGCTGTGGCACGAACCCTGGGGGCAAGGCCGCGCCTTCTCCGAAGAAGAAGTCGTCCATCTGCTTCGCGATGATCTCCTGCGCCTCTTTTTGCCACGGCATCAGGCGGTATTCGTTGAGGATCATCTTCATGCGCTCTTCCCAGAGCTTCCACGCCTGGACGGAGACCTTCTCGAAGACACGCTTTCCCAGTTCACCCGGCCATGGCGGGGCATCGAGTCCAGGAAGCTCCTTTTGAAACTTGACGCAGTGCACCGTCCGGCCGCTCTTGTTGCCGACGGGCGCTGAGGGTTCGGGTGCGGGACCGCAGTTAGCCATGGAGCGATGGTAACCCAAGAGGCTGCCTGAGCGCCGATCTCACCGTCCGTCCGGTCGAGGTCGTGACCACGTGCGACAATCGACCATGCGCGTGGTGATTGTCGTGTTCCTGCTGATAGCGCTGCCGCGCGCCCAGGAGCGTCCGCTGCCCGACTATGCCACTTTTGCGGCGCAGGTCAGGACGCACCTGGCCACGGACGAAGAGCGGCAGAGTGGCTACACATTCGTCGAGCGGCGAGTCGAGCAGAAGGTCAACGGCGACGGTCGCGTGACAAGCGAATCGAGCAAGGTGTTCGAGGTGTATCCGGGGCTGGGAGGCGAGGATCGGTATCGCCGCTTGATCGAGGAGAACGGCAAGCGGCTCGCCGCCGCCACCCTCGCGAAACAGGATCGCGAGCGCCAGAAGACGGCTGAGGCCTATGCACGGTCACTGCAGAGGCCTGCGGATCGGCAGAAGGACGAGCGGGCCCTCGAAAAGGCGCGACGCGAGTACTCGGACGCTGTCGATGACATCTTTCGTGTCTACGAGATCGTGATGATTGGGCGGGAGCCGATCGAGGGGCACGATACGATCCTCGCGACACTCACGCCCAAGCCCGGCGTCACGCCGCGCACCGATAGCGGGAAGATCATGCAGCACTTCCGCGCGAAGGCCTGGATCAGCGAGTCCGACTACGAGCTGGTGCGCGTGGAGATCGAGGCGATCGACACGCTCTCGTTTGGTCTCGGCCTTCTGGCCCGGGTGCACAAGGGCACGGTGGCCACATACCAGCGGCGCAAGGTGAACGATGAGGCGTGGCTGCCGGCGCAGGTCACGTGGACGGCCAGCGGTCGTCTTTTCCTGTTGAGGCGCCTCAGGCTGCGAGGCATCTCCGAGTTCTCGAGCTACCGCAAGTTCACGGTCGAGACCACCACGACGGTGGCGCCTCCGGCTCGCTAGTCGTCGTCGGGGCGTCGGCGTCGCGCGCCTTTGATGCCCGCGCGTTGCTTCTTCTCAGTCAGACGCTGCTCTCGGGCAGTCTTGGTTGGCTTCGTGGGTTTGCGGACACGGGGCTTGACCATGGCCCGTCGAATCAGTTCCACGAGGCGAGCCCTCGCAGCCTCGCGATTCATGGTCTGCGTGCGGTGTTCGCGGCTGTCGAGCGTCAGCACGCCGTCAGTCGTGACGCGGCTTCCGGCCAGCGTGATGAGTCTGGCTTTGACGTCCGAAGGCAGAGACGAAGCGCCGACGTCGAAGCGCAGTTCAACCGCCGTGGCGACCTTGTTGACGTTCTGTCCGCCGGGTCCGGAGGCGCGGACGAAACGTTCCTCGATCTCGTCATCGCGGAGCGCGATCGTGTCGGTGATCGAAATCATCCTGGCGTCCTTCCGGCCACCGCGGCCCCGCTGGCGGGTTCAGTCCCGGGCCGAGCGTGGCCCAGGACGATAACGTGACGGGGGCCACCGCCTTTGAGGCGTCCCCGAACACGAGCGACTTCAACGGCGAAGCCGCAGTAGTGAAGCCGCTGCTCGAACTTCCGGTTCTCCTGAGCCGACCATACGGCGAACACTCCGTTGGGTCTCAGTGCCGCACGGGCTGTGGCCACCCCCTGATTGTCATAGAGGCGAGCGTTGGCCGTCGCCGTGAGAGCGGTGGGCCCGTTGTCGACGTCAAGGAGCACTGCGTCGAAGGAGGCGGGATTCGCACGAAGCGTCGCCGCCACGTCGCCCAACTCGAGCTGCACTCTGGGGTCTTTCAAGGGATGGTCGGCCAGAGGCCCCAGCGGTCCGCGATTCCATTCGACCACGGCAGCCATGAGCTCGGCGACGACGACGCGGCCGCGGGCGGGGAGAAGGTCGAGGACCGCACGGAGCGTGAACCCCATGCCGAGGCCGCCAATGAGGACGGTTGGCGCGTCGAGCAGTCGCGCATGTCGGCAGCCAAGGGTCGCCAGCGCCTCCTCGGAGCCGTGCATCCGGCTCGACATCAGGCTCTGTCCGTTAGCAAGGATGACGTATTCGCTCGAGTGGCGGGTGAGTCGCAGGTCGGTGCCGTCTGGCGTCCGCGCTTCGCCGAGCAGCTCCCAGGGTCTCACGAGCGCCTGACTAGGTGGGGCGTCGAGGTGCAGCTAACGTACGCCTCTGTGTCTTGGCCGTGCGGACAAGCGTAGGCGCCATGTCCCGCTGGCCGGGTAGGGAGTGCTCCTTGGCGATGTGGGTGGAGAGCCGATTCATCGAGATGTTGCTGCCGCAGAACCTGCAGAGCGCCTTACCCGGAGAGATGTGAACCCGTTGCATGACTACCAGCATGGAGGCAGCCCGGCCGCGCGTCAAGCGTCTGGCATGCGCTCGACCTGAACGCGCGTGTCGTTGAAGCAGGCGCCGCCGCCAAGATCGCTGAGCGTATCCGAGGCAAGCGCGTTCGCGGTGTAGCCGTTCGTCGTGTGGCGGCGCCAGAGGCCTTTCGGGAGCGACACGGTTCCCGGGCGTATCCAGGTGCCGATGGTCACGCGGCACCGTACCTCGCCGAGCTCGTTAAAAATGCGGATCGGGTTTCCCTCCTCCAGTCCTCGCGCGGCGGCGTCGTCTGCGTTCATCAGCAGATGGACGTCTGGACGCGGAAGTTCAGCGAGCGTCGAGCTAATGGTCCGCTCGCTGGCCGGAGAGATCAGTGCGAGCGGAAACGCAGGAGTCGCTGGATCGGCCTGGTAGCCATAGAGTCCCAGGGGCGCTTGTGCGTCCAGGGCTTCGGGAACGAGATCGACCTTTCGATCCACCGTGAGCGGCCACACGTCCTGAAACTGAATCGGCCGTCCACCGAAGGGCGGCGAAGCCACGCCGTCTTCGCTCAGCCCCCTCCCGATCGACTCCGGCAGGCGTCCCAGGACGTCGAGCATTTCCTCGAGCTCGCCTTTCGGATCGCCCTCGCGTCCAAGCCCGACGCGGTCGATGAGCTCGCCGAACACGTCGGCGTTCGGACGCGCCTCGCCAGCCGGTTCGACGACCGGCTTTCCGAGCCGCAGGCTGATCGCCCCGTAGCCACGCGCGATCTCATATCCTTCGAGAAACGTCGTCGCAGGCAGCACGACGTCCGCGTAGCGGGCCGTGTCGGTCATCACCTGGTCGAAGACCACGGTAAACAGATCCTCGCGTTCGAGCCCCTTGATGATTCGTCGCTGATCCGGCGTGGTGACCGCCGCGTTGTTGTTGTAGACGAAGAGCACCTTGACCGGCGGGTCATCACGCTCGAGCGCGCGCCCGAGGTGGTTCATGTTGATGACACGCGTGCCCGGCTCATCGCTGCCAATCCACGTCTTCGTGATGCCCCAGGTGGCTGAATTGCTCATCGTGTAGCCGCCGCCCCGCACGCCGAACTTGCCCGCGACCGCCGGGAGGGCCAGGATGGCCGCCGAGGCGCTTCCGCCGTTGCGGTTACGCTCCTGTCCCCAGCCGCATCGGATGAGGGCCGGGCTCGCCGCCGCGTACATCGCGGCCGCGGCTTTCAGGGCCTCCGCGTCGATGCCCGCTTCAGTAGCCGCTCGTTCGAATGTCCATTGTCGCGCTCGTTCCCTGAGCTGCTCGGCGCCGCGGGTGTGAGCGGCGATGAACGCGGTGTCCGCGTGGCCTTCCTCGAAGAGATAGCGATGAATCGCCAACGCAACCGGCAGGTCGGTGCCAGGCCGGACAGGGAGGTGAAGGTCCGCCAGCTTGGCGAGTGGCGTGGTCCGCGGATCGACCACGATCAGGCGCGCCCCACGCCGCTGTGCGTCGCGTACGTAGGGGACGAGGTGGATCCCGGATGCCGATGGATTCGCGCCCCAGAGCACGATGAGTTTCGCTTCGGGAAAATCCTCGTAGGCGACCGATGCCATCTTGCCGTAGAGGCCCAGGTTCGCCGCGCCCGTGGGGGCCGCGCACACGGTTCGCGCGAGCCGCGACGCGCCGAGCCGTCGAAAGAGCGTGGCGTCGCTCGTGTCCTGCGTGAGAAGGCCGTTCGACCCGCCATAGGAGTAGGGAAGGATCGACTCACCGCCCCATCGCGAGCGTGCCTCGTCCATCCGCTCCGCTATCGCGGCCAGCGCGGTGTCCCACGAGACCCGGGTGAACGTGCCCTGCCCCTTCGGTCCCTTTCGAATGGCGGGGTAAAGCAGACGGTCGGCGCCGTAGAGCCGCTCGCCGAACCGCCGCACCTTCGCGCAGATGAACCCGCCCGTAACGGGGTTGGCGTGCGAGCCGTCGATGTTGGTGACGCGGCCCTCTTGCACGGTGACGTCGAGGCTGCACGAGTCGGGGCAATCGAGCGGGCAGACGGTCGCGACGGTGTGTTCGGCCGCAAAGACCGTTGCGGATTTCATGGGCGTGGTTCAGTCTAAGCACACAGCACATCGGACCGCGACCCACCCGTCCACCGCGTCTACCACCGTCTTCGTGCCGCCGCCTGCCACGGCGTCCTGTCTGATCGTCTGACTCTTCGGAGCGAGATTTGCCGGTTCATACTTGGATTTTGCGAGGTTGAGCCTCCAGGCTCCAACCCAGGGATCTTGGGCCTGCGCCGCCGCGGGCAAGGCGACGATCGCTAGCGCTGCCATGAGGAGAAAGCCCCGTCGAAATAATTTGCGCATAGCACACCTCGGTTGTTGCCGGGGATTGCCGTTTCGACCACCAGGATAGGCGGCGGCTGGATAGTACATGGCCAGCAGCCCAATGACACGACGATTTGGCAGCCTTCCACCTTGGCGTACTCCGGCCTCATGCACCAGGATCATCCCAGATGGAACGGTCCGAACGGCCCGAACGTTTCGAACGACCCAAATGCCCGTCCGTGCTCATCCTTGGCGGCGGCTTCGGTGGGTTGGAGGCGGGCAAAGTCCTGCGCAGGACGCAAGTGCAGGTGACGTTGCTCGATCGTCACAACTACCACTTGTTTCAGCCGCTCCTCTATCAGGTGGCGACGGCCACGCTCTCTCCCGGCGACATCGCGTCGCCGCTCCGGTGGATCTTCAGACGATCGGCCAACGTGCGCGTGTTGCTTGGCGAGGCCGCCTCGATCGATGCGGCCTCGCGCCGGGTCCTGTTGACGGACGGTTCACGCCTCGACTACGACTTCCTCATCGTTGCCACAGGCGCGAGCCATACGTACTTCGGGCACGACGAGTGGGGCCGTCACGCACCGGGGTTAAAAACGTTGGAAGATGCGCTTCACATTCGTCGCCGGATCCTGCTCGCGTTCGAGCGGGCCGAGCGCGAGACGGACAACGCACGACGACAGGAGCTGTTGACGTTCGTGCTTGTCGGTGGCGGACCGACCGGGGTCGAACTGGCGGGGACACTCGCGGAGATTGCCCGGCAGACACTGCGGCACGAGTTTCGCTCGATCGATCCCAGTCAGGCACGTATCGTCCTGGTCGAAGCCGGCCCGACGATCCTGTCCTCGTTTCCTGGTGGACTGCGGGACGCGGCCAGGAAGTCGCTGCAGAAACTCAGAGTAGAGGTGCGTGAGGGTCACCCGGTCACCGGCGTTGACGAACACGGTGTCACGCTGGGTCGAGAGCGCCTGTCTGCCGGCACGGTTCTGTGGACGGCCGGGGTTGCCGCCTCACCCCTCGTGCGATCGCTCGGCGTTCCGCTCGATCGGGCGGGCCGCGTGCTGGTGGAGCCGGACCTCTCCGTGCCTGGGCATCCGGAGATTTTCGTGGTGGGTGACGCGGCCGCGTATTTCGATCGCGACAAGAAGCCCCTGCCTGGTGTGGCGCAGGTCGCCATGCAGCAGGCCACACACGCGGCGCGAGCGATTCTCGATCGACTGCAAGGCAGGCCCGCGCCGCCGTTCGTCTATCGCGACAAGGGCAGCATGGCGATCGTGGGGCGCGGCGCGGCCGTTGCCGATCTCGGCTGGGTCCGGTTCTCCGGTGTGACCGCATGGCTCTCGTGGCTCTTTCTCCACATCGTCCAGCTCATCGGCTTCCGCAATCGGCTTCTCGTCCTGCTGCAGTGGGCCGTGGCGTTCGTCACCTTTCAGCGCAGCGTGAGGTTGATCACGAACGAGGAACGGTCGGATCGTTCGGAACGTTCGGATCGTTCGTGACGTTCGGATCGTTCTCGTTCGAGCTGGGGCTTGACTGAGGGTCGTCCCGTGGAACGGAGGCTACTTGCCGAGGAAGTGCGCGGTGTCTTTCTCATTTTCCGCGCAGTGGTAATCGATCAGCTCCGTGTTGAGTACGATGAATTGATTGAGCGTGACCGTCCACGGTGACGTGTAGGCCTTGGGGTCATCGACGGTCACGCCGATTTCAAGGTGCCCGTAGTCCTTCCGCCGGAATCGCTCCGTGATGGTGGCCGCGGGTGTGATGGGGTTCCCGGCGCGGTCCAGCCAGATGCCGTCGCGAAAGCCGCTGGTGCGCACCACCAGCGTGTCGCCGTCCCATGCCCCGATCGAATAACCGTTGTAGGACGGTTGCGGATCCACCGGGAGTGGTCGGCCATCCGTGAAGATCTGCCGATATGTGACCTCCCGTTCGTTCAGGATCACCACGACACCCGGAATCTGAATGACCTTCTTGATGAAGGGCGCCGTGTGATTCTTGACGATGCCCATCGGCTGACAGTTGGAGCCTGGATCGTCGATCGAGTTTCGCTGCAGACGCTCTTTGACGAGGGCCGCCGCCCATGGCTGATACGGAAGGCCGCCTTTGAGGCCCCACGCGATGTCCATGAAATGCTCTGCCAAGATGGAATCGAAACAGCCTCTGGGAGGGCAGGGCCGATCCTTCTCTGGTTCCCACATGCCGGAGAAATCCGGGTGGCCATCGGTCGTCCGCGGCGTCGGCGCCGCGAGATTCGGCGCCCCGCCCGATGTCGTGGGAACACCGCGGGTCGGATAGTTCAGCCACTGCGCTCCGGCAGGCCACGTACCTGCGAACGCGCTCGCAACCACGATCGTCCACCACAAGGCTCTCATGACGTCCTCAACGTGGGGCCTGATCGACAGGCAGTCCCGTCGGCACCTTACGGCCGTTGCTCAGGGTGACGAGCCACACATTGGCCAGCGGCGAACCGTCTCGCGCGCGAAAGGCATCCACCGTCGTCGTGTCTCCGACGATGAGCAGGTGCCTCGTCCACCCGCGTCTCAGTAACTGGAGCGTACTCGGTAAGGTCAGTTCCCAACTGGTGACCTGATCGCCGGCGTCTTTGACGTCGAGATAGAAGCGGACGTGCGGGTTCGCCCATTCGACCTTCGTGACGACTCCCGTGAGCGTTACGGGCTTCTTGTCGTCGAATTCCATGGCGAACGAGTGGTGGGCGAGGGCCGCACCCGCCACCAGGAGGTTCAGGCCAACCGCGAGAATCGAAAGGATGCCGGCTTTCACAGGATCACCTCCACGAGCCGCTGAGCCAGTCCGACAGCGCCAATCTACTACAGCACGCGGCGTCATGCGCGATCGTGCCGCAGATGGCGATAGACTTCGCCCATGCAGCCATCGCGTGCCGCCTTCCTGTTGCTCGCCACCCTGCTGGCTTCCGCACCCCTGATTCGCGGCGACCTCCGTGCGCAGGCGCGCTCCATTGACGACTTCTTCAGCAGCTTTACCGCTGAGTGGGTGCGCCTGAATCCCAACCAGGCGACCGCGTCGAGGTACTTCACCGGTCCCGAGCAGGACGCGCTCGAAACACAACTTACGCCGGCCACACGCGAGTGGCGGCATCGCCGCGTCGAACTCGCCCGTCGTGGCGTGGCTGAGTTGGCTGCATTCGAACGCTCGCGACTCAGCGACACGCAGCGGGTGTCGGCCGATCTCATGACATGGCAGCTCGCAGTCGTTGTCGAGGGGGAGAAGTACGAGGACTTCACGTTCCCGCTTGAACAGTTTGGCGGCGTGAACGTCAGTCTGCCGACTCAGCTGACCGTCGTCCATCCCCTCATCACCGAAAAAGACGCGGCCAATTATGTGGCGCGCCTCGGTCACGTCGCGACGCGGATGGAGGAAGCGACGGCGGAGGCGGTGGCACTCGGAGAAAAGAGGCTGGTACCGCCGCGCTTCATCATCGACGCGACCATTGCGCAGATGGAGCAGTTCGTTTCCACACCGCCGTCGCAGAACCCGTTCGTCGTGGTATTCAACGATCGGATGGCCGCGGCGAGCGGCATTGCAGCCACCACCAGGGAGAGGCTGCGCGCCCAGGCGGAGCGAATCACGTCGAGCCAGATCTATCCAGCGTGGCGCAACGCGCTCGCCGCGCTGCGCCCGCTACAGAGAGAAAGCACCGATGTGGCGGGTCTGTCGCGGTTTCCGGGCGGCGCCGAGGCCTACGCATACCACCTGCGCCGGTTCACGAGCACCAACCTCACTCCTGACGAGATCCACCAGATCGGGTTACGCGAGGTCTCGCGCATCGAGGGGGAGATGGACGCGATCCTCAAGCGCCTCGGACGCACCGAGGGATCGGTCAAGGTTCGCATCGAACAGCTCGAGAGGGACCTGGCGTATCCGAACACCGACGCGGGGCGCGCGCAGATCATGGACGACATCAACGGGAGCCATCCGTGACGCGCAGCAGCGGTCGATGACGCTCTTCGACAAGACGCCGCAGGGCGCCCGTCGTCGCGCGGGCGTTCCCGAAGTTCCTCGAGGCCACCGCCGCGGCCAACTACAACGCCCGGCGCGTGACGGATCGCGTCCGGGTATTTTTCAGATCCCCCTGCGGCCGTCGTATATGACGAGGTTCGGCACGCGCACGCTCGTGTATCACGAGACGGTCCCCGGACACCATTTTCAGATTGCGCTCGAGCTCGAGAACGAGGCCAACCCGCGCTTCCGCCAGATTCGCGCCTTCGGCGGCATCTCGGCGCTCAGCGAGGGCTGGGGCCTCTACGCCGAGCGGCTCGCGGCGGAGAATGGGTGGTACGAGGGCGATCCGGAAGGGCAACTCGGCCAGCTCGATGCCGCGCTCTTCCGCGCGCGGCGCCTGGTGGTCGACACCGGCATCCACACGAAGGGGTGGACGCGGCAGCAGGCGATCGACTACGGGATCGAGGCCAGCGAAGTCGAGCGCTACGTCGTGAATCCCGGGCAGGCGTGTGCGTATATGCTGGGGCAGCTCAAGATCGTGGAGATGCGGGACAAGGCGCGCGCCGCGCTTGGCAGCCGCTTCAACCCGAAGGCGTTCCACAACGCGGTACTCATGACGGGCACGGTGCCCCTGACGATCCTGGAACAGCAGGTGGATCGCTACATTGCCGACAGTAGATAGGGGCCCGGTGCGCAAGGCCGCAACGGCCCGACGTCGAGCGCCTTCCTGACGGACTTATGGGGCACTCACGTCGAGACCGAAGGCCTCGTGCCCTGAACGCTCCGAACGTTACGAACGATTCGAACGTTCCGAACGAACGGAATAATGTGTGGCCACGTAGTTGTCGAGCAGGGCACGAAACCCTTCGGCCAGCTCGTCATAGTTGCCGCGCATCGTCGTGACGTGCTCGCCATCGATGTAGACGGGGCAGTTGGGCGCCTCACCGGTTCCGGGAAGACTGATCCCGATGTTGGCGGCCTTTGATTCGCCCGGGCCGTTGACAACGCAGCCCATGACCGCGAGGGTCAGGGTTTCGACGCCCTCGGTACTGTTTTTTCCACTGCGGCATGCGTTCCCGGATGTAGTCCTGCGTGCGCTCAGCCAGTTCCTGAAACGTGCTGCTCGTCGTCCGGCCGCATCCGGGGCAGGCGGTGACGCTCGGCGCGAACGACCGCAGGCCGAGTGCCTGCAACAGCTCGCAGGCCGCGTACACTTCCTCGCGCCGGTCGCCGCCGGGCTTCGGCGTGAGCGACACGCGGATCGTGTCGCCGATGCCCTCGTTCAGCAGGATCCCCATCGACGCCGCCGACCAGACGAGTCCTTTCTGGCCCATGCCGGCTTCCGTAAGACCCAGGTGCAGCGGCTGGTCGGTCTTACTGGCGAGGTCTCGATAGATCGCAACCAGGTCGCGCGGACGCGACACCTTGCACGAGATGATGATCTGGTCCTTTCGCAAGCCGGTCTCGAGTGCGAGCTCGGTCGACTCGATCGCCGAAATCACCATGCACTCGTTGAGGATATCTTCCGAACTGCGGCCGAGCTGCCGGTCGGTGTTCTCTTGCATCTTGGCGACGACCAGATCCTGATTGAGCGAGCCGCCGTTGACGCCGATGCGCACCGGTCTGTTGTGTTCGATCGCGACCTTGCAGATCGTCGTGAACCGCTCGTCTCGCCGCGAACCGGTGCCGACGTTGCCAGGGTTGATACGGTACTTGTCGAGAGCGGCGGCGCAGGCCGGGTCGCGGGTCAGGAGCAAATGGCCGTTGTAGTGGAAGTCGCCGATCAGCGGAGCCGTGCAGCCGGCGTCGAGCATCCGCTGTTTGATCTCGGGGACCGCCGCCGCCGCTTCCGGCACGTTGACGGTGACACGCACCATCTCTGACCCGGCCTCGGCCAGCTCGATGCACTGGCGCGCGGTGCCTGCAGCGTCGGCGGTGTCGGTCATGGTCATCGACTGGACCACCACCGGTGCGCCGCCGCCGACCTGTACACGGCCCACGCGTACGCCGACTGTTCTATGCAGTTTGACCGGTGCAGCCGTCGGTTCACTCATGCAGGGATGCCCATGCTGGAGCTTCAATGATACCGTTTCCCCCATGACGGACGTCCCGAACGAGATGACGAGAAAAACCTTGCCGTGCGGATGTCAGGTCGATGCCGCACGCGACTTCCTCGGCCGCGTCGTGGGGAAAGTCGTGGTCAAGGGTGAGACCTGTGTCCAGCCGATCCATGCGCCAGGACAGGTCGTGGTGATGCCGGGCCGCGAGCACGCGCGACCGGAGTAGGGCGAAGTTCAAAGTTCAAAGTCAAAAGTTCAAAGTTAGAATTCACGGGTCAGTTGGCATCACAGGGTGGCATGGTCGGTTCGGCGGACGTCGTCATCGTCGGTGGCGGCGCGGCCGGCCTGGCGACCGCAATCTTCTGCAAGCGACACGCGCCGGACCTGCGCGTGATCTGTCTCGACGGCGCCCGGCGAGTGGGGGCCAAGATTCTTGTGAGCGGTGGGTCACGCTGCAACGTCACCAATCGCGTGGTGTCGGAGCGGGATTTCTGGGGAGGTTCCCCGCGCGTCATTCGCAGTGTCCTGCGCGCGTTCTCCGCCGAGCAAGCCGCAGCATTCTTCCGTGAGATTGGCGTTGACCTGCACGAAGAAGAGGACGGCAAGCTTTTTCCCGACACGAACAGCTCCCGAACGGTGCTCGACAGCCTGCTGGGTGAGCTGGCGCGACAAGGTGTCGATCTGCGCTGCGGCGAGCGCGTGACAGATGTTCGTCCCGAGGGGAGAGCGTTCGTCGTGGCGTGCGAACAGGGACGAGAGTATGCCGCTCGCGCCGTGGTCCTCGCGACCGGCGGACGTTCGTTGCCGAAATCGGGGAGCGACGGGGCAGGGTATGCGATAGCCACACGCCTGGGTCATGGACACGTCGACACGACGCCTGCGCTCGCGCCGTTGCTGCTCGACGGCGATCGACATGTGGCGTTATCCGGGGTTTCGTTGCCCGCACGGCTCACCGTGCGTGTGGAGGGACGTCCCGACACGAGGCTCGAGGGTGCGCTCCTGTGGACACATTTCGGTGCAAGCGGTCCAGTCGGTACTGAATGCGTCCCGTCACTGGCATCGTGCGCGGCTCGAAGGGCGAACCCCAGCAGGTACCTGCTCAGTCTCTGCCCCGGCGAAACACTCGAATCCCTGGAGGCTTGGCTGCGGGCACAGGCTCTCGAACGCCCACGGGCGTTTGTCGCCACGGTGCTGGCACAGCGGCTACCGGCCGCGGTGGCCGACGCGTGGGCTCGCTCGGCAGACGTCGAGGGTGTGACGCTGGCTCATTTATCTCGAGAAGCGAGACGGCGACTCATCCAGTTGCTCGTGGCCTCGCCCCTCTTGGTGCGCGACAGTCGCGGATACAACGTTGCTGAAGCGACGGCCGGGGGCGTTCCGCTCGATGAGATCGATTCTTCACGAATGGAGTCACGTTGTCGCGCGGGGCTGTATCTGGTGGGGGAGATGCTGGACGTTGACGGCCGCCTCGGCGGCTTCAACTTTCAGTGGGCCTGGTCATCGGCGTGGGTTGCCGGCCGCGCAATTGCCGGGACCCTCTCTGCGAGCACGAGCACGCCGCCCAACAGGTAGGCGTACACGACTACGATTCGGATGGTGCGGCGACAGGCGCGTGAAACGGCGGCCGCTCTCTCGACCGAAAAAACAGGGCGAAGAGCATGAGAACAACCAATGCTCCGGCAGCCGGGATCAGCCAAATACGGTCCCACGCATGGGTGGGGGGGGCAGCCGTGATCAAAAAGGCATCGACCACGCGCCCCGAGATCAGCGATCCGATGAACATGCCGACGCCGAGCGTGACGAAGGCGATCAGCCCTTGCGCGGCCGCCCTGAGGTCGGCGGGGGCGCGTTGGTCGACGTAAATTTGGCCGGTGACGAAGAAGAAGTCGTAGCAGATCCCGTGCAACAAAATACCGGAATAGAGCGCCCACACCATCGTGCCGTTGTCGCCAGAAGCGAAGAGCAGGTACCGACCTGCCCATGCGACCATGCCGACTAGCAGCATGTACTTCACGCCGAGCCTGCGGAAGAACCAGGGCATGACCAGCATGAAGCCGATCTCGGACATCTGACCGAGCGTCATCTTGCCGGCCGCGTTGCTGACGCCAAGCTCGTTCAGAAAGGGATTTGCGAACGTGTAGTAGAACTGGAGCGGGATACAGATCAGAAACGAGCCGACCACGAACACCGCGAACGATGAGTCGCGCAGCAAGCGCAAGGCGTCGAGCCCGAGTACATCGCGAACGGTTACACGCAGCGCCACTTTCGCGGGTGGCGTATGGGGAAGCGTCAGACAGAACAATCCGAGCCCGAGCGATCCTGCTGCTGCGATGCGCATCGGTATGGCGGTGGCCTCGAGACCAAGGGTACCGATGAACAGGCCTGCAACGATCCACCCGATCGTGCCAAGCACGCGAATGGGCGGAAATTCTCGCGCTGGGTCACGCATCTGTCTGAACGAGACGGCGTTGCTCAGCGAGAGGGTTGGCATGAAGCAGAGCGCGTACGCCATGAGCACCGCATAGAACGGGCCGAAGGCGATTTGCGTGGAGGTCCACACGAGAATGCCCGCGCCGACGATGTGCAGCCCAGCGAGCAGCTTTTCCGCCGAAAAAAATCGATCCGCAATCATGCCGACGAAAAAGGGTGACACCATCGCCGCGATCGCTGTCGTGCCGTAGGAGAGTCCGATCTGTTGGCCGCTGAATCCGAGCGTCGTGCCAAGCCAGGTGCCCATGGTGACGGACCAGGCGCCCCACACGAAGTACTGCAGAAACATCAATATGGATAGCTTCAGGCGCGTACCTGGAACCATGCGCTACGTCCACCAGGGATCTGCCGGCGGGTCGGTCATCATGATGCGGCTCAAGAGATCCACGGCCGCGCGCAATCCCTCGTCAACCGAGAGCAGCGCGTCCTCATGCTCGATGCTGATGACATGGTCGTAGCCGGCGAGGCGAAGCGCACTGACGATCTGCTTCCAGACGAGCGCGTCGTGGCCCCAGCCGACGGTGCGGAAGAGCCAGGAGCGCTCGGCCATCCTGCGGTAGCTCTTGACGTCCAATACTCCGTTGACCGCGACGTTGTGGCGGTCGAGGGCGAGATCCTTCGCGTGAACGTGGAAAATACAGTCGCCCAGGGCGCGGATGGCCGCCGGGATATCCACACCTTGCCAAAAGAAGTGGCTCGGATCGAAATTGATGCCGATGGTCGAGCCAGTGGCGGCGCGTAGCTTCAGCATCGTGTCCACGTTGTAGACCAGGAAGCCTGGATGGGCTTCGATCGCAACGGTCACGCCGTGATCGGAGGCAAACGCCGCGGCGTCCTTCCAATACGGAATCGCCTTCTGATCCCATTGCCACTCGAGCACCTCGAGGAACTCCGATGGCCACGGTGTGGTAATCCAGTTGGGGTGCTTGGCGCCTTCCGAATCGCCGGGGCATCCGGAAAACGTCACGACGGTCGGCACCTGCAGCTTCTCGGCGAGGCGCACCGTCTGCCGAAACAGCGTGTCAGCAGCGCGGGCAGTGACTGGATCCGGGTGCAGCGGATTGCCGTGGCACGAGAGCGCGCTGATGGTCAGACCGGCGTCGGTCATCATCTGCCGATACGTCGTGGCGCGGCAGTGACCTTCGATCATCTCGGTGAGGTCGTCCAGGTGAGCCCGCCCCGGCCAGCCGCCCGTCCCCAATTCGACCGCCTCTACGTGCCCCAGCGACTTCACCTTCGCGATCATCTCGACGGTCGAAAGCTGAGCGAATACCGGCGTGAAGACGCCCAGTTTCATCGAACGCTCCCCACCAGTTCCGCGGCCTTCACCTCGGTCCATACCCCACCGCGGCGATGGCTCGCCAGCACCGCATCAACCAGGCACGCCGCGTGGTACCCGTCCTCGAACGTGGCAAAGCGCTGGAGGTTGCTCGAGGGGGTGATGCGCGATCGCGGCATATACATCGCGAAGCACGTTGAAGAAGGCGTCGGCCCATCCCTCTTGATGTCCCCCAGGCAGGTTCGCGTAGGCGCGCGCGTCAGCTCTGAGCAGAGTCGGATCCTTCGCCATGACGACGTTCGCCTCATCGCGGCGGCCGAGCCAGAGCTCGTTCTGCTGTTCCTGGCGCCACCGCAGCGACGACTTCGCTCCGTTCACTTCGAGCCACAAGTCGTTCTTGTGCCCGGCGCAGACCTGCCCGACGGAAACCGCGCCTCTGGCACCGCACTCGAATCGCATGAGGATCGTGGCCAGGTCCTCACTGCGGATCTGAACGGGCTCACCGCCTTCGTCGACGGCGGCGCCCGCGAACGCGTCCCGAGCCGCCCGCGGACGATAGCGCGTAGGGACAACCGTTGACAGATCGGCGAGCACGGATACGACACGGCTGCCGGTGACGTGTTGCGCCAGGTCGCACCAGTGGGAGCCGATGTCCGCCACCGCGGAGCTGGCGCCACCTTTGTCCGGTTCGAGACGCCAGGAAAAATCGGTCGGCTTGAGAAGCCAGTCTTGGAGATAGCCGCCATGGACGTACTTCGCAGGACCGAGATCCCCGGCGGCGATCATCGAGCGGGCCTGCTGCACCATCGGACTGCCGCGGTAATTGAAGGTGACGGCATGGACCACGCCCGCCTCGCGCGCCGCGAGCCACAGCGCATGCGCTTCCTCGCCCGAAGAGGCCAGCGGCTTCTCCGAGACGATGTGCTTGCCATGCGCGATCGCTGCCCGAATGATCGGGCCATGAAGAAAGTTCGGGGCGGTGTTGTGGACGACCTGCACCTCAGGATCGGCTGCGAGGGCTTCGAAGCTGCCGTATGCTTTCGGGACGCCGAGGGCGTCGGCTTTGGCGCGCGTGCGCGCTGGTCGGAGCCGGCGATCGCGACGACATCGACGAAACCCAGCCGACGGACCGCGTCGATGTGATGTCTCCCGACGAAACCGGGGCCGACCAGACCCATTCCAATCCTGTGTGGCGTCAACAACGGTCCTCCGTCTGAACAGCGAGTCCACGTGTCAGGATACGCGTACGCGACATTGAAGCTGTACGCAGATGTAACCGGTTGCAAATGCTAGCTGAATTCGGGCGGCGCGGCAACCTGCCGACGCTCGAGCCGCTCAGGGGAATTGCCTTGCGACCGAGTAGAATTGGAACCTCCCGGCACGAGATGTCCACTATCTACGAAGTCGCCAAGCGCGCCGGCGTATCCACGGCCACCGTCTCGCGCGTCCTCAGCCGGCCGGATGTGGTCGCGCCCGAAACACGCAAGAAGGTCCTGCAGGAAGTCGAGCGTCTCGGCTTCACCCCCAATTTCGTGGCGGCGAACCTCCGTTCGTTCCGCACCTGGAAGCTCGTCGTCACCGTTCCGGACATCTCCAATCCGTTCTTTTCCCAGATCCTTCAGGGGATCGAAGACGCGGCGCAGCGCCGCGGCTACGCGGTGCTCCTCGGAGACACCCAGCACGACACCAAGCGTGAAGAGAGCTATGCGTTGATGTTGAAGCGCAAGGAGGCGGACGGCCTGATCTTTCTCGGTCACCGGCTTCCCAAGGAGGCGGCCGCGTTGGTCAAGGCCGCCGCGCCGCGCTGCGCGCCGATCGTCAACGGCTGCGAGTTCAGCCCACGCCTGGGCGTGGCGAGCGTCCACATCGACAACGCGAAGGCCGCCGCCGAGGCGATGGCTCACCTCTATCGTCTCGGTCATCGGCGGATCGGTGTGATTACCGGTCCGCTGGTGAGTCCGCTCAGCCGCGACCGACTGCGGGGCGCCAAGGCGCAGGCGGCGTCCGAGGGAGCGGCAGCCGAACTGCTGTTCGCGCAGGGTGACTTCTCCATCGGCTCCGGTGTCGCCATGGGCGACTACCTGCTGGGGCAAACACAAGCCGCCGACCGCCATCTTCTGCTTCAACGACGGCATGGCCGTTGGCGTGATTCAGGCGGCCAAGCGCCGCGGGCGGCGGGTCCCGGACGATCTGTCCGTCATCGGGTTCGATGACATTCAGTTCGCCGGCTACACGGATCCGCCGCTCACGACCGTGGCGCAACCGATGCGCGAGATCGGCGAAGGCACGGTTCGGCTTCTGCTGGAGATCCTCGAAGGGAAGTCGGACGTCACGCCGGTCTCGATTACGCTGCCGCATACCCTGATGGTCCGAGGCAGCACGGCGCCTCCGGTGGCGCAGGCGCAGGCGGCGCGTTACCGCCGCAGCGCCAAAGCGACATAACCCGTTCTCACGTGCGCGTCCGGACGCAGCGCGACCGGACGCGCGACATCATGTCTCCAGCAGCGACGTGAGATAGTTCAACTGCCAGCGCGTCTGCTCGACCGCCGTGCCGGGTGCATCGCGATACTCGCGCTCGAGGATGAGCATGATCGGCCACTTGTTGTCGCGGATCAGCGTCGCGCACTCCTTGATCGGCGTGTCGCCCGTGCCGAGCTGCACGTTCGGACCGTCGTCCCGCTTGCGATCCTTGACGTGCAGGTGGGTGATGCGGTCGTGGTGCGCGCGCAGGAACGCCACAGCGTCGTTGTTGCCGGCGGTGTAGTGCCCGATGTCGAGGTTGACGACGAATGCTTTCGACATGCCCAGCAGCTTCTCCATGCTCTGCGGCGTCGCCACCTCGTTCGGATCGTTCACCTGCGCGTGCGGATGCCAGGCCGCCTTGATGCCGTACTTCTCCGAAAACGGCGCAACGCGCGGGCCCATCCCGACGCGCGTCTGATTGGTCGTGAACATCGGCACCTTCAACGCCTGCATCTGCCGGAACACCGCGTCGATCTCCCCGTCGGTCATGTCGTCGTCGATGGTCTGGACGTAGGAGAAAAGATTCAGACCCGCCCGATCGAATTTCGCGCGCACCTCGCGGAAGCGATCCAGCGGCAGCGCAATCCGCCACTCGCGCAGCGCCTGTCGGGATTTGTGTATTCGGGCGTACGCTGCGCGGGCGGCTGGCCGAATCGGCCGCCGGCAATCACCTGAGGCGCCCCTGCGGAAAGACAGTGACCAATTCGACGTTGGCCAGACCCAGCGCGAGGCACTGCTCGATGATGACGTCGATGGGATCGCGGCCGGTGTTCTCCGGCAACGGATTCAGTGACCCTGTGATCAGTCCGATTTTGACTCCCCGGACGGTTGACTCGATCGCTGCCGCGCGGCCGGTCAGCGCCTGGCATCAGCGACAGTGCGAGGCCCGACGAGCGCGGCCTTGGCGAATTCGCGGCGCGAGTAGGCGCATGGCGATGGCTACTGCGCTTCGCCTTTCGGGCGCGCGATGTCGTGATACAGGCGCTTGCCGTCCGGCGTGATCATGTAGAAGAGCGAGATGCCCTTGGAGCCGTCCCTCATCGGGTGCCCGACGAGCGTAATCGGGTCGCCTGGCTTCAGCGTGGCGCGCGTCCACCCCTGGCGCGCCATGATGTTGGTGGATCCGCCTTCGACATCCCATCTCCCACGGTCGCCGGGTCGACGCCCGGGCCCTGGTTTGATGTCGACGTGAAATGCACGTGCGGGTTGTTCCACATGTACTCGACGACGACGCCTGTGTAGGTGACGTTCTTGTCCATTTCGAACATGCTGAACGAGTGGTGTGCGACGAGCGACCCGCCCGAGCAGGCGATCAACAGCAGCACCGCGGCAAACATGGCACGGCGAACATTCATGACATATCTCCCCACAAGAGCGTGAAACGGCAGTGCAGGCGGCCTGTGGCCACGAGCTGCGAATCGCATCATATTACTCTTGTAACCGGTTACAAACATCTCTCGTCCGATGGTGGTGGACGGACCAGTCAGGTCACCGGGGCAGCGCGTAGGCGTAGAGGGTGTCGTCGGACGCAAACAGCAAGAACTGGCGTCCATCCAGCATGTAGGTAATCGGCGGGTCCGTCACGTTACTCAGCACGGGATTTCCACGATCGGGCAGAATCGCGCGCCACAGTATCTGTCCGGTGAACGCCTCATAGGCCACCATATAGCCGGCGGGGTTCCCGGCGAACACGACGCCTCCTGCGGTGCTGAGGAGACCTCCAACACGATGCGGGCGCGGTGGGTTCCACTCACTGCCAGCGTAGCGATGAATCCATTTGGCTTTTCCGGTCTTGACGTCAATAGCGCGTAGAGACATGTCGTAGCCCCCGACGCTCTGGGCCTGATGCCCCAACTCGCCCGTGACTGGGTCCGGATCCCCATAGGTGTAGTGGATGTCGAACCCTTGCATCGCGTTGAAATACAACAGCCCGGTCTCGGGCATATAGGTGGGCGGCACCCAATTTTGAATTCCGCCGTTGCTCGGTGAAATCAACGCGCCGCCTCGCTGATACATCTTGGCGGGATTTCGAATCGGCGCCCCCTTCTCGTTGAATCCGAGCGTCCAATTGACCGACTCGGCCAGCAACGCCGACACAATGTGCTCTCCGGTCGGCGATCGAAGAAGATAGGACGTGCCGTTACGGTTGGCTTGCGCGACCACCTTCCGAGGCCGTCCGTCAATCGTCGTATCAATCAAAACGGGTACTTGGTTGGCGTCGAAATCCCAGGCCTCATTCGGTGAAGTCTGCAGGTACCACACCATTTCTCCCGTATCGGGATTGAGCGCAACCAGAGAGCAGCTATAAAGATTGTCGCCCTTCCGCAGTTCGGGATGGGACACTGGGCGTGGGGTTTCCGATGGGGACGTAGATCAGGTTGAGGTCAGGATCGAACGTGACAGGCTGCCAGGTCATCCCTCCGCCATGCTCTCGGGCGAAGTCATTCGGCCACGTGTCCGATCCGGGCTCACCCGCACGCGGCGTCGTGTACCA
>CAWHBF010000010.1:0-333083 GCA_963827515.1 uncultured Acidobacteriota bacterium
TGGCGCTGCGCGTCGCCCTGCACGCCGTTCCTCAGTTTGTCGAGATTAGCTGAAGAGAGCCGTTTTTTATAGCTGTTCAGCCAGGACGATAAGGTGGTAGGAATTGCCCCGTGTGGCGTCAGTTCCCGAGGAGGTTGCATGACCGCGAAGGCCGCTCGTGTCCTCGTCCTTGCAGGCTTGCTCGCGGGTCGCGGCCTTTGATGCGCCCCACGCGTTTTCCGCCGAATTCGACGCCGACAAGCCTGTCACGCTGACAGGCTCGGTGACGAACTCGATCCCGACCAACCCGCACGCCTGGATTTATTCGACGTCAAGGACGCATCTGGTAAAGTCGCGACTGGGGATTCGGCTCGCGAGCCCGAACGGACTGATGCGGAACGGCTGGACGCGGTTTCCGTTGAACCCCGGCGACATCGTCAGGGTCGAAGGCTCGCGGCCAAGAACGGCTCGACGAACGCCAACGCCGAGGGGTCGTGTCGAGCAGCGGTCGACGTCTGTTCGCGGGGCGGGCGACGCGCCGCGACCGTAACGGAGGCCGACCTGATGCGGCGATTCCCCGGTGCAGCGGTCATGATCGCCGCCCTTCAGTTTCAGTGTCGGCGCATGGCCCAGGCGTGGGCCGCCGGGGTTCCGAAAGGCGCCAACGGCAGGTGAATCTGGCTGCGCCGGCGCCGCGGCGCCCGACGGCGAACCGGACATCGAAGGCATCTGGAAAGTGTCGCGCGGCGCGAGGAGCCGGCACCGCGCCGGCGGCGCCCCCTCCGCTGGCGGTGTTCGCGAACATCGGCGTGAATGCCCCGGAGGGTCTGCCGTTCAACCGTGGGCGGCGAAGCTCTCCAGGAAGCGCGTCGCGAATCAGCGGTACGACAACCCGGACGCGCTGTGCCTCCGCAGGGCCCGCTTCACGTCCACTTCGATCCGCGGCCTCAGAATTATCCACACGCCTCGCAAGACGTTGATCGTCTAGGGTCGAATTAGGGATGGCGGACGATCTACACCGATGGCCGGCGCCTTCCGAAGCAGGGGGAGCCGAGCCGTACTGGCACGGGTACTCCGTGGGCCAATTCGAGGGCGACACCTTCGTGGGGATTCAACAACTTCCGCGGAGTGCAGGGAGGCAACGCCGCCGACGCGTGGTTCGACCAGATCGGCAGCCCGACACAGATGCCTTACAGCTGACAAAGCGATTCCGCGCGTGAACTTCGGCAACATGGAGATGATGTCACGATTGACGACCCGAAGGCGTGGGCCAGACCTTCCACGGTAAGGGTCGAGCACCGGATCGTCGCCGACGGCTGGGAGATGACCGAGTTCATCTGCCACGAGAACCAGAAGTTTCTAGAGATGACGGGGCGGGCGCCTGCAAGATAAGTCACAAGGCACAACGCTGTAGAACTGCGGTCACTCAGAACGTCGTCAGGGCTGGGCCGTCGCATAACGGATCTTCCGAAAAGACCACTCATCTAATCGTGCCTGGAAATCAGCAGGCGACCGCCTGAAGATGGCCTCGGCGGGCGTACGTGAGAAGCGGTGTGTCACGGGTCATCAGGCGATAACCGTATTCGCGGGCCGTTGCTGCCAGGAGGCGATCCGTGGGATCGCGAGGTGTTCGCGTCTGCATGATCGGCGTCGAGCTGCAGTCTGACTCTTCAGCTTGCCAGACATCTCCAGGATCGTTCGTTGGGCCGCCGCCTTGCTTGTGAACTTGATGCGCCTGATGCAGCCGTTCTCGTGTAACTCAAAAGTTTCAATGGAATTGGCAATCTCATCCGGCCAGTCCACCGGCGGAAACGGTCTGCCCGTCATATCGAAGACTAGCCGCGGGTCCGCTCGGGCATCCATCGAGAGAGGCGCCTGCACCTCGTCCCCGTCCATCTGAAGGCCCTTCCAGCGATCTCCGATCTGCGTTGCCAAGAACGGTAGGACTTGAGCTTACTCAGCGAGGATAAAGACATCCTCTCGATCGAGAGAGTCAGCTATGTAGCTGACAAACCTGATTTGCCCCTTAGCTGACGTGAGTATGACCGGATACTCGCCGGGGTCCAGCCGAACCTGATACTGCGCCTTCGGTTGAATCTCTTGGCCGCCGAGGTATCGACGATTCGTCGTTGAAACAGATCGACGTAGACGCTTTCGGACAATCCGTTGACGAGCTTCAGACTGTATCTATCGGAATCGTTCGATGCGTTCTTTCCTTTGCTGCCGATGGCAGTCAACGGATTGGGCACCATTCGACCATCCGCTTCAAGGGCGATCTGCTTGCCGAAAAATCTCGGAAACGAGGTGGAGCAAGCGCGTCCAGTTGAACGACAGTTCTCTATATCGTCAATCAGCGCGCCCGCTATGGCCCCCACGTTCGCTCTAATGCTTCGCACGATGTCGGCGCCGGCGCCGGATGCTTCAGATTCGTAGGCGCCCTGGTTCAGCTGTGCCAGGGATATGGGTTTGGCTCCGTTGAGCAAGTCCACCATTCTCTTGACGTAGCCTATCGGGACGGCAAGATTGAGATTTTGCCCACCCTGAACCGTCGCCGTCGTGACGCCAATCACTTCTCCGGCGTCATTGAAGAGCGGACCACCACTGCTACCCGGCGAGATTGGCGCCGTTATTTGTAAAGACGCCGCCCCAGCGGATATTTGTCTTTTCGCGCTCACAATACCGTCCGAGACGGTGCCAGTCAGCCCTTGTGGATTTCCGATCGCAACTACATGGTCTCCGATTTGGACAGTCTCGGAATCACCGAGTCTACTAGCAGTGAAAAGGCCGCGCCGTGTTGCCAGTATCGCGATGTCGTGTTCGCGATTGGTGCCTAGAACGAGAGGCTCGTCAATTACCTGGTTATCTGCGGTTTCAATGGAAGCCGAAAAGCCTCCCGCGATCACGTGAAGGTTCGTGACGAAGAGAGCACCCGGATCGGCTATTGCCAACACGAATCCGCTCCCAGTCTCATAAACGTTGCCGCGTTGGTCTCGGACGACAATCGACACCACCGATGCCAGGTTCCGCTGAGCAATCTCAGCGATCGTCAGTCGCTCAGTGGACTGGGCGAGGGTAGACCCTCCCCAGGTCATCGGGACCATGCCCAAAGTCAAAACTGCGCCTAGTCGCAGTAAGCCACTACCCATAAGTGCTCCTAGAACAGCCCAGCACAATAGCGCCGAAGGCCATAAGCCTGATGCCCGTTACGAGTTCCGTCCGAGTTGCGCGGATTATACGCATTCTGAAGGCCTCGCAGCGTGATCACTCTGGAAACGGCCGCTTTCCTATGTCGGCAGCGTCGAGCAGGAAGAACGGGACATTGAGAATTGCCGCGATCGGTCATCTCGCCGGAGCACTTGGTGTATCGCTTGCCGAAGCTACGTGGTCATGGTTTTGTGTGACGCGACAGGTCTGCTCGAATCGCATCAGCAAGCGCATCGACGCTGTCGATGGGCTGGTTCAGCATGCCAGACATCTCCAGGATCGTTCGTCGTGCCGCAGCCTTGCTGGCGAACTTGACGCGCCTGAGTAACTGAAATGAGGAGTGGCGATTCCATCCGGCCAGTCTGCCGGCGCAAAGGGTTTGCCCTTCTCATCAAAGAGGAGCCGCGGGTCGGCTCTGGCATCCATCGAAACTCGCGCCAATACTTCGTCCCCATCCATCTGAAGGCCCTTCCAGCGATCACCGATCTGCGTTGCCAGAAATTCTTGGACGGCAGGCTTTATCAGGGTGCGACAGCCCTCGACTCGAGCCGTGTGCTTCGAGGCGGTCGGATGCGCTGCCCGGTAGGCGGCGGAAGCGTTGAAGCCATTCGCGACGTAGTTGAGGCAAAACTCGTATTGTGAGCGGGCGAGGCCGGACGGAAGGTCTGATACATCGGCGAGTTGTCCCGTCCGCTCACCACGGTGGAGTTTGCGACCGTTGTTCATGCGATGTTGCACCCCTCGTGTTCTAACCACCAAGCAGATCCCCGGCTTTTTCCCCTTCCTGCCTCTGGGCGGCGAGAAGGCGAATACGGAGCCGAGCACTCCGTCGCCCGAACGTAGCCGCGCACGATGGCGCTCCCCGGCTACGCCCTGGATGGCGATATCAAGACCGCCCCTTCGGAACGCCCATCCCGGCCACGCGAAAGAGATCCGCGCAATCGAGAGAGGCACGCCGCACGGCATACGCGACAGGAGCTTCGCGCTGACACGAGAGAGCCTCGGGTCAAGTGAGGGCCGTGAGCGCCCGCCAGGTTGCCTCGCGCTGATTCGGCATCGCCAGTATCAGGCAGCCCTTTCGGGCCGGGCAGGGGGACCGAAGTCCCGTGGGTCGGGGCGGACAGCCGCAGTCCGTCAAGCGCGTGCGCCGAGCCGCGAGGCAACCTGAAGCCCACTCGTACGCACACACCAGGTCTCGCCGTATTGCTCAGCGAGACGCTCCCCTCTTGCGATTCCTTGACCCGCATTTTTAGCCGTGGCTGACCATGGACCGCCCGGGCGGGCTGGGACGCGGCATTGCGCGTCAGGTCAACGACGGTGTGAGACAGGCTGGCGCCCTCAGCCTGCCGGAGCAGCGCGTCTCGCTCGCTCCAGTCCCCGCGCAACATGCGTGCGGTCCTGTGTTGCCGGATCACTTGGTATGGCGCCATCCGATGGGCGCGGCTACCGAACGTGCGCGGTCGCACTACGCTGACCGCCTCTCGCTCGTGCGGCTCGGGAGGCTTCCCCGCCGCCGCGATGGTTGTCGCGACCGACTCCTGAAACGGGTCGGCCGCTTTGCTGCTATGGGTTCGAAGGCGAGATTGAGACGGAGTCCGACGAGCGGTCCTCCGGTTGCGCATGGGTTGCCGCGCAATGCATGACAGCGTCATGCTTTGCCGCCACGACGCTTGGGATTGCTCAGATAACTTGGGAATTTGCTCGGCGGTGTCCGACTCTTAATCTGCGGGTTGGGGGTTCGATTCCCCCCCGGCTCACCATAGTGTTCTAGGTCAGTAACTTACATCGCGACACCAGTGATAGCGGCCGCCATCACTGGAGCCGCAGACTCGTCGACATCACTTCCAGCGCACTCGGAGACCAGTTCCTCACGCAGGAGCTGTATCTCCTCGGGTGGTCCGCTCGGACTGTTCGCACCTACCGCCAACGGCTCGCCACACTTCCCGCAACGCGACCAAGGGCAGCCTCGGGCGTGGGTCGTTGAGTTGCGCCAACGCGGCCTGACACCCCGGGCGGCATCAACATGTATGCCCGCACGATTCAACTCGTGGCGAAGTCGTCTGCGGCCTTGTTCATGACTTGATCCCAGCCGGCCGCCGACGGCTTCGAGCCTGACTCTGGGATGAAGTTGATGCCGAGCTTGCCGTAGACGAAGGTGATCGACTCTTCCGGCCCTTCGTCGCCGGGGCCCGACCAGTCGATCTTGGTGGTAAAGACCGTACCAAACTTGAAGCGGAGGAACTCCCCGCTGGCAGCCTCGTGGCCGATCCTACGCATCGAAACGGTGACAGTTTTGTAGTGTGCGCCCACACAACAGTTCTTGAAGAACGCAGGGGACGACTGGTCCGACGTCTTCTTGATGGTGAACTCGTTGAACGCGATCTTGCCAGTGCCGGCGCCACCCGTCGCCGAGCCGATCGTCGTTACATTTTCGACGCCGAACGAAAAATCCTTGATCTCGAATGCTTCGGGCACCGAGCCCACGCTGATGCTCTCGAACGTGATGAACGCATTGACGGCCATGATTGAACTCTCCTGGGTGCGATAGAGGGAGCCGAACCGCGATAGCCGATGCCAATTATGGTGCAATGAAGACGCAAGTCAATCGTCCAGAGCCGTGCGCCCTGAACGCGCGCGCTGAAAAAACAACAGACGCCGCCGCTGAGCTTGCCCAGGGATGCAGGAGCCGCCGGCGAGCAGGATGCGCCGTTGAGGATCGGCCATCGTCGTGATGCGTATTTGCGGCGAAGACACCGGCGCGGCAATCAGAAAAGGATGCGCCAGAGGAGCGGGCCGGTTAAGGCGACTCGCCGCAACCGATCAAATTGTTGCAGAACATTTCGCATGAGGTTCCAACTCGCGAAAGCGCGGTTCACCACGAATTTTTCATCAACATTCGATTGGCGCTCGGCCACTCGTCGCCTGAAACCCTAACTGAAACCCTAGAGCGGTTTGCGTTTCGCCGTAGAGCGCACGCTTTAGCGTGCGCGTGTCCGCGGAGGCTTAAGCCTCCGCTCTACGCCGAATCGAAAAGCGGTCCAACGTATCCGCACGATTAGAAGTCGGATCAACGTCAAGGTCCGTTCAGCGTCGAAACAATCGCAGAATGGAGAGCCAGACCGGTCGGCCCCTGTCGTAAATCACCGTATTGGAATCCGTCAGCGTGATGCGCGCCTCGTGCTGCGCACTGACCGCGGGACTGCCGTCCTTGGCCGGCGCACCCATGACGGTAATGCCCTGGCCGGATTTCAGTTTCTCGCCATCCCATCCGGCTCGGCGCAACGAAGACGCCGAGAGCTAGCTCGATGTGCCAGCGACGGACAGTCCCTTGTTCGTCCTTCGCCTCGAACACGATCGATGAATGCGGATTGACGAGACGGAGCTCGACCACAGTGCCGACGAGCGTGACGGGACGGCTGGCGTCGAAGTCGGACAGGGATTCGGAATGGTGGGCCGACGCCGTCGAGGGTGGCTGCAGCAGCACTACGCACCAGATGATTCCCCACGCCAGACCATAGGCTCGCCGCGACACGCGTCGAACTCTTTTCACACGATGTCGTTCGAGGAGAAGCGCACCTGACCCCATCCGGCAACTATACGGCGAGAGTAGGGATCAGGTTCAGCCATGGTACGTTCTTGCCCGATGGGCGAGGAACGGATTCGCGATGTCATCGAAGGTGCCGAGACGAGAGGCTTCTCGCGGTTAGCTGCGGCCCGCTAATCCGACGCTGGCAGACGTGTGATTTGCGTCGCAGCCACATCGTCGGATGTGGCGCGTGACTGACCGTCATGGCGGTCATCCGATGGTGTCGCGGCGATGTCGCGCCGGCGATTGGGGCCGAAGGAATACACGGTCACACGCCACTCTCGTGCCGCCGTGCTCTCGATGAGGAGCCAATACGGCGAACCCCACGGATCGATTCCGTAGCGACGCCGCACGGCAGCGGCGCCTGCCGGCTCGCCACAGGCCACGCCTCCAAACTGAGGCAACGCGGCAGCGTGGAGGTAGCCATCGGTGACCGAAGACCAGACGCGCTTGTGGACGCGGCGCATGCGCCACAGGGTGTCCGTCCCCGCCCGGCCGAAGGCGAGATCTTCGACCAGGCTTCGGACTTCGGCAGCCGCGCAGGCGAGTCGCGTCTCGTCGCGCCCCCGCTCGAGCGCGCCCACAAGCGATGTCATGGCCACCCCGAACGCGACCGTGAGCGCCAAGGCTGGCCACGCGATCATTGCAGCTGGCCTCGTCGACATCATGAACAATCCACCCGCCAGGAGTTCCACCCACTCGCCTGTCAACGTGAAGGGATACCACCAGAGCAGGAGGATGGCTGCCGCGTACCAAGGCACCAGGGCCGCTTCTGGCGGCGTGACGCGGACGCGCTCGAACAACGCGCGAGTCCAAATGACGCGTGCCAGCAAGGGTAGCAGCAGACCGTACCCGGCCAGCACAACCATCAGAACTGATCCAGGCTGCACGGATTGGGGCAGGTTGTGCACACTCAGTTCCTGTTGGACGTTGTAGCGAAGAAAAAACTCCGGAGGGAAATAGCCCAGCAGACGCTGACCCCAACTGAACTCCTCGCCCGCGACGAACAGGCAGAAGAGCGCCACCATCCCGTCACCCGCGCGGCGTGCCTGAAGGGACCGGCCCAGGCCGAGCACGCCGGCCACCAGAAACAGCCAGACGGTCCCCCACTCGACGACGCGGTCCTCCTGCAGAAGCATTCGGTACCAGTCAGGGGCTCTGCTGCCAAGCCACAACATCACCCCTACCCACGAAGCCGCCAGCAGATGGAACCCACGAGACGCTGTCGGACGCGGCGTCGCGCCACCAGGTGCCTGCCGAAAGGCCGAAGTCAAACTATTCATGGACCGCCGGTGCTCGCGCCGAAGGCTGAAGTGAGTCGACGCCGGCCTGATGTCGACGCTAGTTCCTGAGCACGATACGGTCGACCTGAACCTCGTTCGCCTGTCGTCGTCCGCGGACCTCCACCCTGAGGTTGTTCCGGATGCTGGCACAGGCGCTGTCGAATCTGGTTGCGGTGCCGGTCTTGAACGCGACGCCAGTCAGGCCATTCACGTTGAATGTGATACTCGGGCATGTTCCAGTCAAGCTCGATACCACGCCCCTGAAGTCGCCGTTGTCATTTCTGTCGTCAGGAGTCAGCGTCAGAGTCATCGTCAGAGTCATCGTCAGAGTCGTCATCGTTGTCACGATTGCCCCTGGGCTGGCGGCGGTCGGCTTCGATGCGAATGCTGTTGTCGGTGAGCCGGACCGTGATGTCGATCTGATCGCCGGTCTGGACACCTTTCACTGTCAGCGTGGCATCGAGTCCCGTGCCTTTAAAATTGAGCTGCACATCGCCGGTAGGGACGTTGCTCAACTGGAACCGTCCGGAGCGATCGACAGTGGTAGAGATGCTCGTCCCGACGACGGTTACGATGACAGGTAGACTCGCTAAGGTCGTGGCAACGTCTGACGACGACAATGTCGAAAGCGAGAGGCCATTGACGGTGCCGGAGATAACGGCGCCAGTCGAGGAGGCACCCCGTCCGCCGGCGGCCGATGGCGATGTTGGCGAAGACGATCCGTCTTGACTGCAGGCCGCCGCAAAAAGGGCAACCATCGTCCAGCTCGCTAAGGTGGCGAATCGGCAGGAGAAAGCGGTCATTCAGACCTCCTTGATGGGCTAAGGTCCAGCCTGGCTAATAGAGGCAAGTCTCGTTCCGTGGGAGCTGACAGCTGCTATCTCTTTGGTACATTTATACTTACAGACTTCGACGGCACACCCGGCGACTCGAGACTGTGGAGTTGACTTGTAAAAGGTGCTCGCGCGACTTGTGGCCGACCGGGCTGTTCAGCTTGGCTCCCCCGAACGGCGTACAAGTTGGAGCGAAACAAGGAGCGGCGGACGCCGCCAGATCGCAACGGTGATGTATACCCAGATACGCAGCCTCGCGTGTGCAAGTGCGTGCCTCGTTGCGCTGACCGCCTGTAGCAGGCAGGCAGCGACCAGCAGTCGCGCAGTGAGCGCCGGCTTCGTCTTCACAGCGGCGGGCGACTACGGGACGAGTCCAGAGGCGGCTGCCACGCTCGACCTCGTCAGGCGATCGTCGGCACGCTTTCATCTCGCACTAGGCGATCTCGCCTACAACAACGAGCCCGAAGCGAACTGGTGTCAGTGGGTCGGCCAGCGCGTCGGCGGAACGTTCCCGTTCTTGCTCATTCCCGGCAACCACGAGGACGACTTCGGCGAGCATGGGCACATCACGCAATTTGCCGAGTGTCTTCCGGACAGGCTCCGCGTGACCGGCACGTATCCCACCGAATATTTCTTCGACTATGGAGAGCGAGTCCGCGTGATTCTGATCTCGCCAGATCTGACCGTCAAGGGTGAACACTACTATTACGGAGACGGCAATTCACATTACAAGTGGCTGGTCGACGCGATCGACGACGCACGCGCGGCCGGACTCCCGTGGGTGGTTGTCGGGATGCACAAGAGCTGCGTCAGCGTCGGCCAGTACTACTGCGGGATCTACTCCCAGCTCATGGACCTTCTTCTCGAGAAGCGCGTGGATGTGATCCTGCATGGTCACGACCATTCGTATCAGCGCACCAAGCAGCTTGCGCTGGGTCCCGGATGCCCATCGCTTCCAATCGATGGCTACGATCCGGCGTGCGTCGCCGATGAGCGGGAGGGCGAGTACATGCAGGGTCACGGCACCGTGTCGGTCATTGTCGGGACCGCCGGTCAGGAACTGTACCAACTGAATCCTGAGGATCCAGAGGCCGGTTATTTCGTGCGGTGGATGGGCGCTGAGAGAGCGCGCCACGGCCTGCTGAGGATTGAAATTACTACGTCGATGCTCTCGGCCGCGTTCCTCCCTTCCACCGGCACGTCAGACTTCGCTGACCGGTTCGTGATCCACCGGAGCGGTCAGTAGCCATCTGAGAATGCCGCGTTCTGCCCTCTGATCGGAAACTCCTCGAGAAATCTAACGTTTTTGACCGTTATTGACGGCCAGGTCCAGTTCTTAATCTGCGGTTGTGGGGTTCGATTCCCCCCGGCTCACCGCGCTAAGCCGTTTCAATTAACGGCTCTATCGTGATGTGACTTCCTCGGCGCCTCTGACGGGGGCGCCGCTGTGTGCGAATCGTGCGCGAAATTGTGGGGTTGCTGCCTCCATCCGGTCGAGCGCCCCAGCCAACCGCGCCAGCCGGCGCCGAGGAAGCCGAACCCTAACAGCGACTGCGTGGTTCAGGCTGATGGCCGGATCGCCTTTAACGAGCCAGCCCGTGAAACCAGTGGGAATCGGTCGGCCCGAATGGGCCGTTGGCGACGAACGTCGGTTTGGGGGGCCGCTCTCGAGACGTCACCACGGCATTTCGTGACGCTCCACCGTCGGTAGTAACCGACGACGAGGCTGCTTGGCCGCGGGTGGCGAGTGAAGTTGCCTGCTGGCCGGGCGACGCACGCCCGCGTCAGAACGCAGTGAGAATGGCGAGCGTCAGCAAGCCCGCGGCGAGGAAGGCCAGCCAACGGTCGCGCTGTCGATGTGCCACCATCGGGCGTGTCCAACTACCGACGATCGGCGCGCCGTTCTCTGTGCGGAAGCACGCTTCCCTGGGCGCGTCGCCGATCCGGCTTCATACGAAAGAAGACCCCGTCATCAAAGGTCGCGCCGCGCGGCACAGTCCGCACCTCCAGCGCGAGCGCGGTCAAAGTCGCCTGAACGTCCGGGATACGCATGGACCCATCATCGTGCGGGTTGGAGTGCGTCATAGGCCTTCCCCCCTAGCAAACGGCGTGCCCGAGCGACAGGCATGTCTTGCGCGAGCCGAAGGCGGACTCTGGACGCCTGAGCGCTCGTTCAGCGGTGTGACGGCGCATACTGTCAGCATGTCAGCCCGCACGCGGACCGAGTCCGATAGTTTTGGGTCAGTCGAGGTGCCCGCCGACCGGCTCTGGGGAGCGCAGACGGAGCGCGCCCGCCACCATTTCGGCGACACGGGCGAACCGATGCCGCTGGCGCTGGTGCATGCGATCGCTCGTGTAAAGCGCGCGGCGGCACGGGTCAACAAGGACCTGAACCTCATCGATCCCCGGGTGGCGGAGGCCATCGTGTCCGGAGCGACGGAAATCATCGACGGCCGCCACGACGCCGAGTTCCCACTCCCGGTCTGGCAGAGCGGCAGCGGCACGCAGACGCACATGAATGTGAACGAGGTCCTTGCCAATCGCGGCAGCGAGCTTCTCGGTGGCGTCCGCGGCACAGGACGGCTCGTCCACCCCAACGACGACGTAAATCGCGGCCAATCGAGTAACGACGTAATTCCTACTGCCATGCACCTGTGTGCGATCGACGTGCTTGACCGCCGGCTGCGTCCAGCGGTCGACGGACTGAGCCGGGCCTTCGAACAGAAGGCCGAGGCGTTTGCCGATGTGGTCAAGGTGGGACGTACCCACCTCCAGGACGCGGTGCCGATGACGCTCGGCCAGGAGGTGTCCGGCTACGCGGCACAGCTCGATAGGGCATGCGAGGCAATCGAACGCACGGAAACGCCCCTGTTCGAGCTGGCGATTGGCGGCACCGCCGTGGGAACCGGGCTGAACGCACATCCGCAGTTCGGAACGCGGGTCGCGGCTCGCCTTGCGCAGGAAACGGGGCGACCGCTCGTGACGGCCACGAACCGATTCGCCCTCATCGCCAGCCACGACGCGCTCGTTCAGGCGCACGGAGCGCTCCGGACGCTCGGCTGTGTGCTCATCAAGGTCGCGAACGACATTCGCTGGCTGGCATCAGGGCCTCGATGCGGGCTGGGCGAGCTCCGGCTGCCCGAGCACGAGCCAGGAAGCTCGATCATGCCCGGAAAGGTCAATCCGACACAGGCCGAAGCCCTCGTCATGGCCGCGACCCAGGTGCTCGGCAACGACGTCACGATGGGCATCGCGGGGGCCGGCGGTCAGCTGGAGCTGAGCACCTACAAGCCGCTCCTGATTGCGACGTTCCTGCAAAGCGCGCGACTGCTGTCCGACGGGTGCGAGCGCTTCCGCGCGTACGCGGTGGAAGGCCTCGAGGCGGATCGGTCACGAATCGGGGAGTTGATGAACCGGTCGCTGATGCTCGCGACCGCGCTGACGCCTCACATCGGCTATGACCAGGCAGCGAAAATTGTCAGAGCGGCGCATGCCAGCGGACGCATGCTGCGAGAGGTTGCCGTGGAGCACGGCGTCGACGCCGAGTCGTTCGACCGCTGGACCGACCCCAGGTCGCTGACCGGCGCAGACGAGTCGTAGTTACAACGGTTTGTAACTCGTACAAACTCAGATCGGAAAATCAGACGGCTGTCGCCCTCAGCCCGCGACTTCAGACCACCGCTGGAACAACCGGACCGTCACCGGGCGGCGGGTCATCAACCGGTGGCGGGGCCTTGGGCAGGGGCGGCTCCTTCCTTGGCTCAGGAGGCGGCTCCGTCGGCGGCAGCGGCGGCGGTTTCGGGGAGGGCGGGTACGGTGCCGGCGGCGGCGGCTGCGGAGGAACCGGCTGCGTCGGCAAAGGGTCCGCCTCGCCTTTCATCGAAAATTCCTTCATCGTTGGCCGTTCCGCAAGGCCCGTACCCAGGTATGCGCGACGCCAGTGGCGGGGCTCTTGCACCTCTAGGCCATGCCCGTTGTGGACGCCGGTCAGCATCCGCCACATTAGGGCAGCCGTGAACGGCGCGCACGCGATCGGTGCGTGCGTCTTGAGACTTGGGTGCCACGGCATCCCCACGCGACGAAGCCAGACGGCTCCGTATGGTCGTACTGGAGAACGCGCAAAAATATGCTCCGGGCCCGAAGCCACGCCGAAGACCTCCGCCAGCAGTCGGAGTGGCTGCACGTCACGCTGGCCAGCATCGGTGATGCCCTCATCTGCATCGGCACGGATGGGCGGGTCACTTTCGTAAACGATGTCGCCCACTCCCTCACACGCTGGACCCACACCCAGGCGCTGCGACACCCGCTATTGGACGTGGTCCGAATCCTGGACGAACAGACGCGACAGGAGACGAGCAACCCCGCGCTCCAGGCCTTGGAAACGGGAACGCCCGTCGGTCTCGCAACACATATCCTGATCGCCAAGGACGGTACCGAGGTTCCCATCGACGACAGCGCGGCACCCATCCGCTCCGCGAACGGGCGAATCCTGGGTTCGATTCTGATCTTTCGAGACGTCACGAGGCGGTATCGCGCCGAACGAGCACTGCGCGACAGCGAGGAGCGTCTGCGACTTAGCGACCAGCGCGGCGCAGTTGGGCATCTGGGTCTGGCACTTCAGAGAGGATCGAATCGTCTGGGATCAGCAACGCACACCCGAGATCTTCAAGCTCCCGTGGACGTCCATGCCTGCGTCACTGAGCCGCGTGAAGACCGACGTCCTTCATCCCGACGATCGCCCGGCTCTCGACGCCGCACTCTCGGCGACCCTCGAAACGGATGTGGACCTGAACTTCATCGGTCGATTCCAGAGAGCGGATGGCGCGGTCCGCTGGCTCGAGTTGACGGGTAGGCTGCAACGGACGACCTCCCTCGAACCAGACACCATCGTTGGAACGGTCGCCGACGTCACGGATCGGGAGCAGTCCCACGAGCAGGTTCGACGCAGAGCCGAAGCCAATGCCAAGTTCCGAGCGATCTTCGATCAAGGAGCGCAGTTCGCAAGTCTCCTGACGATCGACGGTGTCGTCGTGGACGTTAACCGGCTGTCGGTCGAGGCATGTGGATACGACCGTGCGGAGATCGTCGGCCAGAGGTTCTGGGAATGCGGATGGTGGAACAGGTCGACCGAAGTCATGCGAACCGTGTGGACCGCGTGCGAAGGCGCAGCGCGTGGTGACCTCTTTCGCGCGGAAACCCCCTACTTCCTGGCCGACGGCACCAGTCGCCACATGGTCCTGACCATCGCACCCGTCACTGATGACGACGGTCGCATTCTGTTCCTCTCGCCCATCGGGACGGACATTACCGAGCGCAGAGCGGCGCAAGAGGCGCTGCAGGAGAGCGAGCAACGGTTTCGCCTGATGGCCAATGCCACTCCGGTACTGCTATGGGTCAGCGATCCGGACGGGCGATGCATGTGGTTCAACGCGTCCTGGCTCAACTTCGTCGGAAGGCCACTCGAGCTCGAGACCGGTGACGGCTGGACCGCGAACGTGCATCCTGAAGACCTGGATCGCCGGCGCGCGACATATGCTGACGCGGCCAACGCCCGGCGTCCTTTCTCAGTCGAATATCGCCTTCGCCGCCATGACGGCGAGTACCGGTGGATTCTGGACAACGGAACGCCACGATACGCTCCCGACGGCTCGTTCGTCGGCTATATCGGCTCGTGCCTCGACCTCACCGAGCGCTTATCCGCTGAACAGGCCCTTCGACAGAGCCAGGCTGAATCGGAGCGGCAGCGGCGAGTGTATGAAGCCATCCTCACCAACACGCCCGACCTTGCGTACGTCTTCGACCTCAAGCACCGCTTCATATACGCCAACGAGGGCTTGCTGGCGATGTGGGGCCGGACCTTCGAGGAGGCGATCGGGAAGACCTGCCTCGAACTCGGCTACGAACCGTGGCACGCTGCCATGCACGACCGTGAAATCGATCAAGTCGTGGCCACGCGTCAGCCAGTCAGAGGCGAGGTGCCCTTTACTGGCACGTTCGGCCGACGGATCTACGACTACATCTTCGTGCCCGTCCTCGGTGCGACTGGAGAGGTCGAGGCCATCGCGGGAACGACCCGCGATGTGACCGAGCGGAGGAACGCGGAAGTTGAGCGCGAGGCTTTGCTCGCAAGCGAGCGTGCCGCCAGAGCCGACGCAGAGCGAGCGAGCATCATCAAGGAAGAATTTCTCGCGATGCTCTCGCACGAGCTGAGGACGCCGCTCAACGCCATCGTCGGCTGGACGCAGATCCTTCGTCGCGAAACACCCACTCCACAGACGCTCGCGCAGGGCCTGTCCGTCATCGACCGCAACGCCCGGATGCAGACACAGCTGATCGCCGACCTGTTGGACATGAGCCTCATCATGTCCGGCAAGATGCGCATCGAGCCGGAGCGCGTCGAGCTTCGGGTCGCGGTCGAATCCGCACTCGAGTCCGTTCGAGCCACCGCTGAGGCGAAAGAGATCACGATTGAGAGCGTCCTCTCGCCTATTGCCGCGATCGTGAACGGCGACTCGATGCGTCTCCAGCAGGTGGTCTGGAACCTGCTGTCCAACGCCATCAAGTTCACGCCTGTGGGCGGCCGCGTGCGTGTCACGCTCGCTCAGGTGGAATCGCACGTGGAGATTTCTGTCCGCGATACGGGTGCAGGTATTTCGGCGGAGTTTCTGCCTCATGTGTTCGAGCGCTTCCGTCAGGCCGAGACGTCCACGGCGCGGGAACATCGCGGGCTGGGGCTCGGTCTGGCCATCGTGAAGCAACTCGTCGATGTTCATGGTGGCCGCGTCCAGGTGGAGAGCGATGGCGAAGGAAGAGGATCGACCTTCACGGTCCAGCTCCCCGTCGCCAAGCCACTGGAAGGGCGCGATGCGCTTGCCGAGCACTCGTCGGCGATCCAGGGCCCGCAAGTTCAGTACGAGGCGCCGAACCTCGGCGGAGTGACGGTGCTCGCGGTGGACGATGACCCCGACGCGCGCGACCTGATCGGGCGATTGCTCCGAGAGTGCGGCGCCCGCGTTCTGCTGGCTGGCTCGACGAACGAGGCCCTCTCCACCATGGAGCACGAGCGGCTGGACGTGATCGTGTCCGACATCGCGATGCCGGTTCGCGATGGCTATGCCTTCATATCGACCGTGCGCCGAATGGGCATCAGAACTCCCGCCGTCGCCCTCTCGGCTTTCGCTCGCACCGAAGACCGCAGACGGTCGTTACAGGCCGGTTTCCAGACGCACGTTTCAAAGCCGGTCGAACCTGCGGAACTCGTCGCGATCGTAGCCGCGCTCGCCCACAAGGCCATCGGACTCACACACGTCGGCCACGGCAGCGGCTAGAGCGTTTTTCGATTCGCCGTAGAGCGCACGCTTCAGCGGTCGCGCGTGCACTACGCGGCACGGCTGAAAGCCTCCGCTCTACGGCGAAACGCAAACAGCTCTAAAGGAGCTGCCGGGCCGTCCGCTCGTCACATTCAATGGCACGGACCGTGCGTCAGCACCAGTGTGCTGCCTAGAACCTGCAGCCAGAGGAGGCCGGATGCGAGCAATGGTGATGTTTGGAATCGTTCTGTTCATCGCGGGTCTGGCTGTTCTCGTATGGCCCGCTTTCACATACACGACTACCGAGGAAGTTTTGGACATCGGACCAGTGGAGGTCACGACCGAAGATCGGGAACGAGTCGAGCTTCCTCCAATGCTTGGTCTTGGGGCTGCCGCAGCCGGAATCACGATGATCGTCCTCGGCAGTCGAAAAGCTAGAACTGCCTAAGACGTAATCGGCGGAGGCGTCAGCCACGGCGGCAGGCGGCCTCCGCTCCCCCTTCGTAAGCTCCAATACCCAAGCTATCGGGGCGCTCGTCGACAGTCAGCGAGCCGACTGTCGAGCAGAGCCATTGGGGCCTGGCTCAGCTGACACCGCGCGTACGAGTTCGCCGACGGTGCCTGTTGCCGAGTAGCGAGCAATGTCAGCTTGCGCAATGATGCCAGCGCAGGCGCCGTTGTCATCGATCACCGGCACTCGCCGAATTCGGTGATCCTCCATCACCGACACCACCTGCTCGACAGGGCTGTCCACACCAACCGACACGACCGGCTGTGTCATGCACGACGCCGCCGTGTGGGCCATCGGATTTTTCCCATCGGCAACGACCCGGCACACGATGTCCCGATCGGTGATCACGCCGACCACCCTCTCAGATCGGTCGACAACCGGTATCTCCCCGCAATCGTGCACCAACATCAATCGAGCCACTTCATCGAGCGTCGTGTCCGGTCGGCAGCACGCCGGGTCCGACGTCATCAGCTCTCGAGCGCGCATGTTCGCCATAGCCATCTCCTTCCACGTCTTTACATTGAGCCGCTATCGAAGTGCGGCCTTCTTCGATGAGGAAGGCCTTTCGATTTCGACCTCCTCGTCGGTCTCGTCCGTGTCCTCGTCGTCTGGTGCGTCCACTCCGTCGGCCGCTTCCTGATTGATCCCGCCTTCAGCGATGGCGGACAGCCTCTCCTCGGAGGCTCTTTCTTCTCGGAGTGTGTCCCGCAGCAAATCAGCTGCCTCGACATGGCCCATCGCGCGCGCCCACGCGATGAGGGTGTTGTATGCCGCGATTTCGTAGTGTTCTGCACGCTGGCCGGCCGCGATCAGGATCGCGTCCATCGTGGCCTCATCGAAGTCCTCGTTCAGATTCGCCTTGCCCTCCTCGATGATCCCGGCCATGCCCTCGCAGCGCTTTCCCTGCACTGCTTCGTCCATGCTCTCGAGGATCGCCTCCAGGCGTTCGAGGTGACCGCGAGTCTCCTCGAGGTGCTCCTCGAAGGCGGTTCGCAAATCGGCAGACCGGGCGGCGCCGGCAAGCGTCGACAGCGCCCTCGTCAACTGTTGTTCGGCGTCGTAGGTGTCGCGCAGTTCGTTGATGAAGGCGTCATGCAGCGTTCCGGCCTCGGCCATGATCCTCTCCTCTGCAGTCTGGGTGGTCGCACGAGTTTGCGTACGTCGCTCGGCGTGGTTGTGCGGTCGCTGACGGCGTAACCGCTGACTGGGTGAATACGTGCCGATGGATCAACATCACACGTGAAAGGTTGAACTCTTCGCTGGCGGTGCAAGAATGTCGCCGGACGAGAGCGGTCCGGAAGCACGGGCCTGGACATTCATTCCTGCAGCCCTCGTAGATCGCCTCCACTCTCGCGGTAGGAGTTACACGTCGGAACGGTCAAGGTAACCGGTACTTGCGCCAGGATATAGAGATCCGGATGCCATCACTGCTGCGGCGGCATGGCATAGCAGGTGCACCGTTGCATACAGACCCCCAGATGCACGGAGGCAACGAATCATGAATTCAGACACTCTTTCGGGACAGTGGAAGCAGCTCAAAGGTTCTGCGAAAGTCAGGTGGGCGAAGCTGACCGACGACGATCTGATGGGCGCCGAAGGAAACTACGACAAGCTCGTGGGCTCTATTCAGGAACGCTACGGCTACGCACGCGAGCGGGCCGAGGACGAGGTGAACACCTGGTTGGACTCGGTGCCCTCCGAGCCGGCTCGGCGGTCGAGTCAGACCCTAGGGCGCTGACGGTCTCTCGCAGGGAGGTGCGGGCGGTCGCACTGGCGGCCGGCCGCACCTCGCCTGTCTGTGCACGATTTCCTGCCCTAGCTGGACTTCTATCGAGCCCCTCGTCGCGTACCCTGTTTGCGTGGCGACGGGAGCGACTTAGGAGAGCGCTTCCGCTTCTGCACTTTCTCCCCGGTGGGCTCGTCGACGATGTTGTGGTCCCCCCTCGCCATGGGTATCTCAGGCGACCGACCTTCGCCAGTCGGGATCTCCGGACCCCTCACCTGCCTTTCGGGCAGATTGTCCTTGCGATACTGCGCGTCCTCCTTGAGGCCAATTTCGAGCTTGTCTTTCAACGTCATACGTACGTACCCTCCGACCAACATCGTGAAGTTGCACGGCCCATGCCCTTCGAACGCTCACCACCCTGGTTGGACGAGCTGCGTCAGGGTCGGCTCGTGCCTTGCACTGCGAAACCATCGGTGACAACACCCAAGGCGGAGGCAATCGAGCCACAGGCGCCGACCAGGACGGCCACACGGGTACTTCTGGTGGACGACCATGTCGACACCCGGGAGATGTATGCCATTCTCCTCCGCGACCGTGGATATCTCGTCTATGAGGCAGCCGACGGCCCGAGTGCGCTGACAACCTTGCGGGGTATCCAGCTGGACGCAGCGATCGTTGATATCAGCCTGCCAGGGATGGACGGCTACGAACTAGCTCGGCAGATCCGCGCAGACGTCACCCAGTCCAGAGTTGCGCTCATTGCGGTCACCGGGCATGGCCTCCCCGAGCACCTTGCCCTTTCCCGCCTAGTGGGCTTCGACGCGCACCTCGTCAAGCCTGTGTCGCCGAACGACCTTTTCAAGACACTGGATACCCTGGCGCCGGGCGCGGACTGAGCGAAACCGGTCCGCTAACCGGTCAAGGGCAGCCTGAACACCCGCCTTTCGCGTTCTGTATGTTCTACAGCGCGCGTGGTAATTCCTACTGCCATTGGGGGTTGGCTCGCCTCTCTCGTGCTCGAACCCCACCGTTCGAAGGGGGTGCCCGTCTGTGCGAGGGCATCAGACTTGCTGATAAGGTCGGTAGTGAACGCGCTGCTGCCTATGCCCAACGCCGCCCCAGCCAAGGAGAGGATCCCCCGTGCTCGACACACTTGCGACCCCGCACGGCTATCCGGGACGACTCATCGTCGTCGAAGGGATTGATGGGTCCGGCAAGACCACACAGCTCCGGTTGCTCGCCAAGTGGCTTGCCGCAATGGGCCATCGAGTCTCCGTCACGGAGTGGAACTCCTCAGCACTTGTCAGAACTGCAGTCCGAACCGGGAAGAGGAAGAACGTCCTCACCCCTACGACGTTCAGCCTGCTGCACGCCACCGATTTCGCTGATCGCCAGCTCTACAAAATCATCCCGCCTCTCAAGGCGGGAATGAATGTGCTTGCCGATCGTTACGCCTACACGGCGTTCGCACGTGATGTGGCGCGCGGCGTCAATCGTCAATGGGTACGCGACTTGTACAGCTTCGCCGTCCGTCCGGATCTTGTTGTCTACTTCCGCGTGTCGGTCGAGGTCGCGCTCGAGCGACTGATTGCCAGGCGGGTGAAGCTCAAGTTCTATGAGGCGGGAATGGACATGGGCTGGAGCCAGCACGCGCCGGAGAGCTTTCAACTCTTTCAAACGAAAGTCCTCGACGAGTATCAGCAGATCGTGGCCGAGCACGATCTGCATGTCATCGAAGCCAACGAGGGCATTACCGCCCAGCAGCAGACATTTCGGGGACTTGTGTCGCAGCACCTGGAGCGGGCCGAACAATGACGAGCCCCGCCCGAGGCGCACGCGGCGGCGTAGGTCCCGGCCACTACTACGGTCACGGGCTGGCGGCTCCTGAATCCCACAATGGTCCTGGGCGGATCATCGCGATCGAGGGAACGGACGGTGTCGGTCGTTCGACGCAAGTGCGGCTCCTCCGTGAGTGGCTCGAGGTTCGCGGGTACGGCGTCGTCGAAACCGGACTGACGCACTCACGTCTGATGGAACTGTCCATCCAGATCGCGAAGTCAAGCAACACGCTCAATCCATTGACGTTCGTGCTGCTCTACGCGTGTGATTTCGCCGACCGGATGGAAAAGGAGATCCTCCCGGCTCTGTCAGCGGGCTTCATCGTGATTGCGGACCGTTACATCTACACTGCGATTGCCCGCGCCTGCGTCCGCGGCGTCGACAGCCAGTGGCTGCGCCGCCTCTATGGATTCGCGCTGGCCCCACATCTGGTCTTTTATCTGAAGATCGACGCCGACACGCTGGTGAGACGAGTGCTCGACAACGGCGGTATCTCGTACTGGGAATCCGGCATGGACATGAAATTTGGCGACGATATCTTTGATAACTTCTGCACGTATCAACGGCGTCTGCTGAGAACGTACTCCGCCATGTCCAAGGAGTTCGATTTTCGAGTCATCGACGGGCGTAGGCCCATCGACACGATTCAAGCTGAGTTGCAACGCCAAGTGGGAACCTTTCTCGATGCGCAACCGTCAACAATGGACCCGGAGCTCCGATCATGCGGATAACACGACCCGCGTTCTCGTTACTCTGCGCGCTGGTCATCCTCTCGCCGACGCGGCCACCGACAGCGACGGGGCTCTCCGAGCTCTGGATTGAGCCCGAACGGTCCCGTGACCTCTACGATGGGGTGGGGGGGCCTCAACTCGCCCCGAGCCCGCTGGCGATGTACAAAGTCCTCGAAGTGAAGAAGGGCGGATTCAGCGACGGCTACACGGTGGCCGACCCGAAAGGACGAGAGTGGAGCGCGAAGCTCTATCCCGAGGCCCGCACCGAGGTGGTGGCTTCGAGAATTCTGTGGGCGCTCGGCTATCACCAGCCTCCTGTGTACACGCTCGAACGGTGGTCCGCAGATGGCGCTCAGGGTCCGAATCCGCAGCCCGTCGCACGCTTTCGAGAGGAAGAACCCGAGTTCTACGGACTGAAAGAGTCGGGTCCGTGGTCGTATTCCGACAACCCATTCGTCGGTACGAAGCCGCTGGCGGGCCTCCTGGTGCTTCAGGTGATGCTGGGGAATTCTGACCTCAAGGCCGACAACAACATGCTCTACACTCTGTCCCGACCGGTCGAAGGAGCCGAAACATGGTACGTGGCTCGGGACCTCGGACACACATTCGGCCGGACGGGCGTCGTCAACGCGCCGCGCGACGATGTGGACGTGTTCGACAGGACGCCCTTCATCACGGGAGTCGAGAACGGTGTGGTGACGTTCGACTATCGCGGGTTGCACGCTCAGCTGTTCAAGAACCTGACCGTTGGGGACGTCGAATGGATCTGCAGCCGACTGTCGAAGCTCAGCGACGAGCAGTGGGCCGACGCATTCCGCGCGGGTGGTTATGCCGAGCCGACGGCCCAACGGTATATTCGTCGTCTGAAGCAAAAGATCGCCGAGGGATTGGCGCTAGTGAGGTGACATTGCCGTGTACGGTCTGGTTGTCGAGGCGGGGCCTCGCGTTTACCCTCGCGTCAGTGGTGTGTATGACGCTGGTCCCAATTCTGTCTGTCTCTCGACTCGCGGCGGCCCAGCAACAGCCGGCGCCGCCGCAGACGGCCGCGCCGCAGGAGACACCGGAGTCGCAAGGGCCATTTGACGACATAGAAGGGCCCGCCCCAGCGTGGACGGAGATGATCTATCAGGGAATGATTGGCCTCCCGCTCTCCGGCACACTCGGCGCCCTGCTGGCGTTCAGACCCAAGCGAAGGGGCACACCGAAAAGGACGCCGGCGGTGGTGCAGACGCAGATCATTCTCACGATCGTCGGGACGCTCATCATGCTGGTGGTCGGTTCGAGTGTGGCCCGCGCCTTCGGAATCGTGGGTGCCGCCAGCCTCATTCGCTATCGGTCGAAGGTCGATGACCCCAAAGACGCGGGGGTAATGTTGTGCTGCCTCGCCGTGGGGTTGGCCTCGGGAGTCGGTCTCTACGGCTTGGCCGTCTTTGCGACGGTGTTTCTCGTAGGGGCACTCGCCCTCATCGAATCGTTCGAACCGAAGCGCGTCTCGAGTTTCGAGCTCCGGCTCTCCGGTATCAACAAGGCCGGGGACCTGCGACCGCACCTGGAGCAGGTACCTGACGCGCTACCACATCGAACACTCGCTCCGCACACAAGCGGATGACGCGCTCTCGTACGACGTCAAGGTGCCGTTCGAGGTCGAGACGGACCGTGTGACAAACGCGGTCCTCAAGCTCGATACTACAGACGGCACGACCGTGGAATGGACCGAGAAGAAGGTCAAGACGCCATGATACGAAATCGAGACGTTCAGTGAAGCTCATCGTTCAGCCGGACGACGGCCTGGGGCCCCTGATGAAGGCCGTGCAGCATGCCAAGACCTCCATCGATCTCGTGGTCTTCCGATTCGATCGTGTGGATCTGGAGAAGGCCCTCGCCGCGGCCGTCGCTCGTGGTGTCGTGGTCCGCGTGCTCATTGCCTACACGAATGGCGGCGGCGAGAAACTCCTGCGCAAGCTCGAGCCGCGCCTGCTGCAAGCGGGAGTGACGGTCACTCGAACCGCCGATGACCTGCCACGCTATCACGGCAAGATGACGATCATCGATGACGAGCTCTTCGTGCTGGGGTTCAACTTCACCAGGCAGGACATCGAACGGAGTCGCAGCTTCGGGTTGATCACGCACGACAAGAAGTTGGTGAAGGAAGCGGCCTCGCTGTTCGAGGCCGATTCGACCCGTCAACCCTACAGCTCCACGCACGATCGGTTCGTTGTCAGCCCTGAAACCTCTCGAGAACGACTGACCGGCGTGATCGAGAAGGCGCGAAAGCAATTGCTCATCTACAACGACAACATTTCCGACAAGCTGATGCTGCGCCTCCTTCGGGAACGCGCCGACGCCGGTGTCGAGATCCGAGTGATCGGCAAGCTCGCGAAGAACATCCCGGGCGTCTCGGCGCGCAAACTGTCTGATATGCGGCTGCACGTGCGGGCATTGATCAGCGACGGCACCACGGCCTTCGTAGGCAGCCAGGGGCTCAGAAAGCCTGAGATGGACGAGCGCCGTGAGATCGGTCTTATCGTCAAGGATGCGCGCATCGCCAAAAAGATGCATGCGGTGTTCGAAGCCGACTGGGCCTTGACCAAGGGCCCCAAGACCCAAGCCGATGACGAGGACGATAGTGACCTTACTGGGGAGGCTGCCGCCGGGTGATGACACCCGAGTCCACAACCTGGCCAGTGCGCGACAGCGTGTTGAACGTCAGTGAGTCCTCGAAGATCTCAGCCGCCAGAAACGTCAGATCCGTGTCGAAGCCCTTGGCGGTAAGCCCCGTCGTCTGGTCGATGTTTCCGCTGCGCAGCTGCCCACCCGATCCCACCACGAAGTACGGAATCCCCTTCTGAGGTTTGATCCGCTCGTAGAAATGGTCGTGGCCCGTGAACACGACGCTGACGTTTCCTTGCACGAACAGGGGTTCGAAGGTCGTCCGTAGGCGCGTGTCGGATCCGTGGCGCTCGCCCGAGGAGTAGAGAGGGTGATGGAAGAAGGCAATCTTCCAATCGTCATTGGCCCCTTTCAGCTCCTTCCCGACCCATCCGATCTGCTCGGCATCGGGATACGTGGACTCCAGTGCAAAGAAGCGAACGCTCTGCTCAGGCGCCTTGAACGTGTAGTAGAGCTTGCCGTCCATGTTGAACAGCTTGTAGAAGCGCTGGTTCCTGGCGTCGTGATTGCCGAGTGAGGCGTAGAACTTGACGCCCTTGTCGAGCAGGGCTTTGTACGGAATCTCGAACTTACGACGAAAGTCCTCGGCTCGCTCTCCCCCGTAGAGGTTGTCTCCTACGGTAATCACCAGCTCGAACGGAAATCGCGCATGCAGCTTTGCCATCTGATCCGCGAGCTCGTATTGGGGGCGTTGGCCCGTGCCGAAATCGCCCAACACGGCAAACTTCAACGACCCCATTCTGTTCGGAAGGGGGATGGGTGGTGACTGGGGAGCCGGCGCCTGCACGAGCGCCGGAGTAGCAGTGAGATTGGTCCCGGTCTGGCAGGCACTCCCTGCACCGATCAGGAGAAGCAGTACGGCGAAACGATAAGTCGAATGAGAACATTCGCTCTACACCATTGGCAGCGCACGGTCTACGTAGTCGACGATGATGTGGGCATGGTGATCGAACAGTATGAGTCGATCCCCCACGAACCGAAACTCGAGCTCCTCGGGTAACTTCGGGAGCGCCTCGATCACCTTCGGAGGCATCGTAGAGAGCGGAATTGAGTCAGGATACGGCCCGTTCACGCGGACAGTCGCGCCGATTGGATTCTCGTCCAGGATCGAGGCCCGAAGATCCTTTCCGTCAGGACCGCTGAACGCGCGTTGAAGCGTCTTTCGCACCCATGCCTGCATGGCGGGCTGGAATATGTCGCCGACCTTCGCGGCCGCCCTGGCCTTCACGATTCCCTGACTGAGCTGCACCAGCGCGCCATCAATCTGCTCAGGTGTCGCCTCGTTGGGAAGAGGCGTGATGCCGCCCTCGACCTTCTTGTGAAGCGCCACGTACTCCTGGGCACGCTTCTGAAACTCGGCTACCTCCGGCACGCTGGCTTCAGTGGATTGCGTCGCCCTTGCGGCGTGCAGCGAGATGACGAGCGCCGAACCGGTCGTCAGGGCTGTCAGCCCTCCGGCGATCACGATGGCCGCCACCCCTCGACCAGCCCACATCGCAGTGTCAGACGCACACATAGCTCAACGCCTTCCCCAGGGCACGGCGTATCCGGCAGACAACCGGACGTGACCGTCACGAAGCCCGTACCCGAAATCGAGTCTGACCTTGCCGGTGCCGGATGCGTCGAACCGGACCCCGGTGCCCACGTCGACGTGAAACGGAGAAGACAACGTGCGAACGAGCCGCCGTGACGATTGTGCCATGTCGACGAACGTGGCGACTCCGACCTGTCCGATACGTGTCTGGAACGGATACTCGAACTCGGTCGTCCCGAAGACCAGATGCCGGCCAAATACCTCATCTGTGATGACGCTATCGCGCCGCAGAGGATGGGCGCGAAGAAGGCCGTTTCGGCCGTCGCCCGAACTGACCGCGGGCCACAACGCGAGCGGCGCGCTGTCGGACGTTCTTGCCACGCCCGCTGTCACGGTCAGCAATGGCACATCATCCCTCGTGGTCGAACGCATCGTCGAGACGAGTTCAGTGCTCCAGACTGCTGGACGCTCGTCACCGCCCAGCCATCGGCCGGCTGTCAGGATCACGGCGAACCGATCGTCAAATGCGCGCGCATTGAGGCTACCCTCCAACGCAACGTAGTTCGTCTCGATACGGTCGAAGGCCGTGCCACCCTCCCAACGAAGCCAACTCGTGGCCCAGTCGGAGATCGATACACCCACACGTTGCCGAGCCTGCCTGAACGCGTTGTCCCCCAAACCCTCGTACTGATATGTCTGACGCTCGACAAAGGTCTGAAATCGAATGACGCCCGGGAGTCCGCCTGGCGAAGGTGCGTCGAGCCGCAGCATCAAGCGGGGCCTGTTTTCACCCCAGCGGTAGGACGGAGTCCACACCTCTCCACGGCCTGCGGGTCCGGCCACGTTGACGCGAACCTCCTGCATAAACGCCGAGCGAACCCCCACAACGCCCCAACTTTGCAAGCCCTGCGGGATCAACCCTCGCTCCGTGACGATCGGCGTGATCGTGGTGACACCACCCGCAACCGGGTCATATCGCAGGCGACTGCTCGAGGCGATCGGCAGCTCGTCCAAACGATGCTGCATGCGGGTGAAGTCGCCTGAGGTGAGGACCTCCCCAGCAGAAGCATCGACGTAGTCAATCACCACTGACCGCGGGGTCCGCACCAGACCTTCGATGTTCAGACAGCGCACTCGGGGTTGACCCACGCGATTCCAGGCATCGAGCGCGCCCCGTACGTCGCCCGCCATGAAGCGTGCCGCAGCGAGAGACTCCCATTGTTCCGTGTCGGTCCGTTCGGATCGGTCGAGCCACTGCGGCGCCCCTCGCGAACGGTCGGACTCGGCCGCCGATGCACGGCAGTCGGGTGCGACACCGCTCGCGCCTGTCGGACTCGACGTCTCCTGCTGAGGCGCTGCGAAGGCCGACGAGACCAGCCACAAGGCGACCACGTGCCCCGCAAGGACCCTCCGCGCGACCATTGCGAGCTGAATAGTAGTCATCTTTTTCTATCCTGCGTGAGTACTTGCGTGCCGCGTTGCGACGCTCGATAACAAGGAGCAACCGCCGTGCCAGAGGGATCTTCATCTGTAGCACGCCGTTCTTACACGAGGACAGCCGGGAACGCGTCACTTGCACCGACGACAACCTTCGACAAACCCTCGGCAAACGTGCAGTTACGATCCGGCACGGCTCCTGCAGTGTCGAGTGATCTAGGCGTGCGCAGCGTTCGCACTAGGGAGGCCACACAATGAGGAATCGACAAACACGTCGACTCGTGCTCTTCGTTTCACTCGCTCTCGTGACGATGCTGTCGGCGGCGCCGAACGGTGCAGCGCAAACACTACCTGCGGACTCACGACGACTCGACCAGTTGAAGCAAGACGTGCAGACGGAGTTGCGGCGCGCGGATGAGCAGCCGACGGTTGTGTCGGCCCGACTGCGCACCCAACTCGACGACTTGCGAGACGAGGTCGGCTATCTGCGCGTCGTTCAACGTCGTGGCCAGACCATCAAGGACACCGAGTACCGACAGCTCGAAAGCCGGTTGCAGAGCATCCGCCAGGAGCTCCGCGCAACCGCCAACGTTCGCCCTGGCATTGGAACGGGAGCACGCGGCGGCGCCGGAGTGGGAGCACGCAGCGAATATGAGATTCCGGTCGGAACAGAGTTGGACGTCCGGCTTCAGCAAGAGCTGAGCTCTGAGACGGCCATGGTCGAGGATCGCTTCGAGGCGACGACGGTTATCGATCTCTACGATGACGAGCGTTTGATTGTTCCCGCAGGCTCCGTCATGCGGGGCGTCGTCTCCGAGGTGGATCAGGCGTCGAGAAGCGACCGGCGTGGAAGCCTTACCGTCACGTTCGATCAGCTCACCACGAACGGACGGACATACGACATTCGAGCGAGTGTCACCGAGGCGCTCGAAGCAGACGTCGCAGGCGAAGTAGGGAAGATTGGTGCGGGCGCCGGCATCGGCGCCATCCTCGGCGGGATTCTCGGAGGCACGAAAGGCGCGATAGCGGGGATTCTGATTGGCGCTGGCGGTACGGTGCTCGCGACCGAAGGCAATGATGTGGACCTTCCGGTCGGCACCGTCATGCGGGTGCGTTTCGAATCACCGGTCCGCGTTGCCACTCGAGGCCGCTGACGAGCAGCACCACGGTCGGACGGCCCACGGCGCGTATGACGCCTTGCGAGACGTTCGACCGAGAACACACCCGAGAGCTCGAGGCTCTCGGGTGTCTCCCGATTCACGCGAGAACCGCTTCAGACTAGCTGCTTGCGCGTGCGGAAGAATGACGGGCCAGCGAACTCGGAAAGACGAGGGCCGCCGACGCGCCGACTGTGGAACCGCTGAGCACGTCCTTCGGCAGGACCCCGGAGCCATACACATCGCGCATATCACTCTCCGACAGCCGAATCACGGCACCCTTCAACGCCACACCGGCAAAGAGACCCTTGCTCCGCGAGTACCGACAGGATCTGCGCGTTCAGCTTGAGGTCAGTCGATGCGCCCGCCTGTCGCCCTACTGGTCCGGCCGCCACCGAGGCGTCAGCGCCGAGTTCGAGCTTGTTCGCAATCACCCTCGTGATGCTGTTGTCGGTCATGAAGAGCATCACCAGGTCTGTCGATTCGGCGCCGAATTGGAAGCCGACGCTTCCGCCGCCGAGCGTGAGATACGCCGGGGCGCTCCAGTCCGTCGCCGTGCGGCAACTCGCCAATCCGCGTCCGCCGCTGCCGCCGATCCCAAATGCGACTTTGACGACCGCCGGGAACACCGCGACGCACCGCGCGTCCTCGAGGATGTTCTCGGGGATCGCCTTGTCGGGCGCGGCCATGATCTCGTCGAACACTCGAGCCGCCTTTTCCGATTGTTCGACTTCGTCTTTGGTATCGCTTTTGGTATCGCTGCTCTGTCGCGCCGAGATGCCCGTCGCGAGCCCCAGACAGAGCACCGCTGACACCACCGAACATGCAGTGATTTTCATGGTCCACCTCATCAATGACTGCCTTCGTCAAATTGCGTGGGGGGACTGGGTCGGTCATTAGGGTCCATGGTGCAAGACATACGCCCGGCGTAAGCGGTCACAGGTGCCGACTGGGCCCTAATCCCCCTGATAGGGCGTTCGGGACGTGCAGTTCCTACCGCGCGGGCGGAAAAAATGACATCGAGCAGGCTCCCGGCGCTGGGATGGCCTGCCTGGGAGTTCGACGCGTCAGACAGGGCCCCTCCATCTGTGGTCCGGAGCTTGCTACCTCCAAGATGAGGAGTCAAAGGAGGTAGAGAATGACCAAAATGACCAAGGTCGCATCACTAGTAGGCACGGGGCTCTTGGTGGGGTCGATCGCCTGCGGCATGGGTGGTCCGGACTTTGAGGAGCAGGCCAACAAGGCCCTGGACGGGGCCAATCTCGATGCGGTGAACGCCGACTATGACGCCAGTGAACGCGTGGTGCACGTCAGGGGAACCGTCCCTTCGGAGCTCGATCGTCAGAGGGCTGGCGACATCGTCGAGCAGGCCGTCAACAACGGCGCGCGTGTGGCCAACGAGGTGACCGTAGCCGGCGGCCATGAGGAACTCGCCGACGACCTCGACGGTGGTATCGAGACTCGCCTGGAGAACCGCGTGGAACTTGACCCCGCATTGAAGGACCACGACGTTTCGTTCGACGCGAACAATGGGGTGGTCACCATCACCGGCCGTGTCCCGACGGCGGGCGACAAGGAGCGTATCGAAACCATGGCGCGCAGCGAAGAGGGCGTTCGCGACGTCACGAACGCGCTTGAAGTCGGCGCCGCAGCGGTGGGATCGAGATAGCTCGCCAACGGCACAGACGTGCCACGCACTTCGGCTGGTGCATTCCGGCTCCCCCCTCAACGAAGCACTCGACTCGAATGATTCGGATGAGTGCAAACGAAGAGGAGACCAAAACATGAAACGCATGATCACGATCGCGACGGCGATGGCAGTCACGGCGCTCGTGTCGCTTGCGCCGAACGTCGCCGCGCAGCAACCCGACACTCGTGACAAGACGATCATGACCTTCAGCAGCCCGATCGAGCTGCCGGGCATGAGACTGGACGCTGGAAAGTACGTGTTCAGGGTCGCAGACAATGCGAGCCGAAACGTCGTCCAGGTGCTGTCCGAAGACGAACAGAAGATGCTTGGCCAGTGGCTGTTCGTGTCCGCGGAGCGCGCACAGGTGACCGGTGATACCGTGGTCACCTTCCGTGAAACGAACGCCGCGTCGACCCCGGCGGTGCAGTATTGGTACTACCCGGGTGAAAAAATCGGCAAGGAGTTCGTCTATCCGAAAGACCAAGCGCAGCGTATTGCGGCACGCACAGGTGCGACCGTCAGGACCGAGGATGGCCCAGTGACCGCCTCTGCTTCTGCGGCCGGAACCCCGGCTGCTGCGACGCGCCCTGCACCGCAGCCTGCACCTGAATCGCGCACCGCGCGAGCGGACGTCGCGCCAGCCTCGCCGCAAGAGCGTGCGAGCAGGGCCGACCAGACGCCTGCGGTTCGCGACAATGTCCGGCTCGAATCGACCGTCGCGCAGAATGAGCCAGTTGACCGGACCGAGCTGCCGAACACGGCCAGCCCGTTTCCGCTCTTCGCTCTCATCGGCGTATTGTCGTTGCTGGGGGCCGCGGGGCTCCGGATGTTTCGGGGATAGTCAGTGGAGCGCAACTTCACAAGACGGATGATGGGTGCGCGCGGCGCACCCGTCATCCGCCGTACGAGGGCTATCACCAGACGAAACCAATGAGATTCCATCAACGCCTCGGTCGGTGGTGTGTTGTCGCGACCGCACTGGTCTGTACCGTGGCGCATGCGCAGACGGCGCAGGAACAGCACGGCCAGGATGCGCAAACGACGTTCAAGTCGGAGACGGACGTCGTCGTGCTCCATGTGAACGTGTTCGATCGCCGCTCGGACGCAGTGCCGAACCTGCCTCAGAGCGTATTTCACGTCATCGAGGACAACCGGCGTCAGACGATTTCATTTTTTAGCAGCGTCGACGTGCCCGTCGCGGTGGGACTCGTCCTGGACAACAGCGGATCGATGATCGCGCGGAACCACATGGTACTGCTCGGTGGCGAGGCATTCGCAAGGACCGCACGCCCTGAGGACGAGCTCTTCACGATTCATTTCAACGAACACGTGCAGTTCGGACTACCCGAAGCGGTGCCCTTTACCAGTCGACAGTCGCTGCTCCACTCCGCTCTCTCCCGCTACCGCCCCGCCGGAAGAACGGCGCTGCACGATGCCGTGATCGCCGGGCTCGAGCATCTCGAGCGTGCGGCGAATCAGAAGCGTGTACTGGTGGTGCTCTCGGACGGCGACGACAACGCGAGCCGCCATTCGGAAGACGAGATGATTGCGCGCGCCAGGGCCAGCGAAAGCATCATCTACACGGTTTCGAACGCCACCCGGCGCGACGGGATGGACGGCGACCCTGGCCTTCTGCGCAAGCTCGCCGAGGTGACAGGCGGCCTCGCCTACTTCCCCAGCACGGACGAGAAAGTCGTCGAAAGCCTCGATGAGGTCGCCGGTAACATCCGGCGCGGATACACGATCGGATACGTCTCATCCAACCCGGCTCACGACGGTACCTTCCGCAGGGTCAAGGTCATGGCGCTCGTTCCCGGTCGAACGGGTCTCACTGTCCGGACCCGCGATGGCTACACGGCTCCCGCCTCCCCCTGACCCTGACCTGGTGCTGAAAGCAGTGCCATGGTGTGCCGAACTTACGAGAACCCCTGTAATTCTTATCGGTGTGACCGAGCGAGCTCCGTCGACTCGTCGTACCGCTCGTCGCTCTGCCTGAATCATCGACATGGCACACAACGTGAAACTGCCACAGGCGGACTCACACGATGGCTCCCTGGCCACACACCTGCGCAACGTCCTGGCGGCTCCCCGTGGCGTTGCTGGTGCTGCTCGCCATCGTCGTACCTGCTGAGGCGCAAGACAATCTCGTCCGCGTCAAGAGTTTCACCATCGACGGCACCCGGGCCATTCCGGCCTCACGCCTCAAGGCCGTCTTGCAGACAAAAGCGAGCGGCCGGTTCTTCTGGGGTCGCGCGCGATACTTCGATCGGCGTTCGTTCGAGACCGATCTGCGACGCATCGAGGCCTACTACATCGACCATGGATATCCGGACGCGCGCATCGAGTCCTTTGACGCGGCCCTCGATGAGGATGAGCGCTCGATTGACCTGACCGTCGTGGTTGACGAGGGCGAGCCGGTTCTTATCGGTGAAGTCTTGCTGGAAGGACTGGTCGGGCTGACCGATGACGACGTCACAACGTTGCGCGGGAAGCTACCCGTCAAGGCCGGGCTGGTCAAGGATCGCGCCCTCGTCGAAAGTGCCAGGGGGATGGTCGCGCGGGCGCTGCAAGACCATGGGTATCCGTCGTCCCGCGTCGCGGTGGAAGAGCGCGGAGGTGCTGCCGACCGGCAGGTCACACTCGCGTTCGTCGGTCTCGTCGGCGAAGCCGCGGTCTTCGGACCCGTCTCCATCGAGGGCAATTTGAGTATCGGCGAGAACGTGATCCGCCGTGCCCTCGCGTTCACGCCAGGAGACCGCTTCAGCCTCGCCAGCGTCCAGCAGAGTCAACGCCGCCTCTACGATCTCGACCTGTTCAGCCTGGTCAACATCAGCAACGCCGAGGAAGGCGCACGCGGTGGCCAAGTCCCGATGCGGGTCACCGTGGCCGAGGGGGACCATCGGCAGGTTCAGTTCAGCGCCGGCTACGGAAGCGAAGAGCGCCTCCGTGCAGAGTCGACGCTGCGCCATCTCAATTTTTTCGGCGGCGCCCGAACGGCCAGTGCCCAGGGCAAATGGTCGTCCCTCGAGCGGGGGGTGCGGACAGAGCTACGACAACCGCACCTGTGGCGCGCGGACATGTCGCTGACGTTGTCGGCGCAAAGCTGGCTTTCGGATGAGCCCGCGTACAGACTGCACAGCCGCGGGGGACGAGCGACGGTTACGCACGAGCTCAGCCGGCCCGACGTGGTCTCGGGCCGCGGTGCCGTCTCGAGCATCTCGGGTACCTGGATCTACGAACGCGAGGCCTACACGATCTCCCCGGAGGGACTCGCCGATCTCAGTTTTCGAAGTCAGTTGATTGCGCTCGGACTCGATCCCACCACAGGTGAGGGGAACGGGATCCTCAACGCGTTCGCCGTGGACTATCGACGCAGCACGACGGCCAATGTCCTCGATAGCACACGAGGGTACGTCGCGCGGGTGCACGTCGAGCGGGGAGGCGCATTGCTGCCGGGAGATTACAACTACACCGAAGTCGCCCTCGAAGGGCGACACTACAAGACGCTCGGGGGGCTGGGGGTACTCGCCAACCGCGCACGCATCGCCACCATCGACTCCCACGGAGTCGCGCCAGAGGCCGGCGTCCCCTTCTTCAAACGGTACTTTCTGGGGGGTTCGAACAGCCTTCGCGGCTGGGGTCGTTTTGAGGTTGCGCCACTCAGCGACGAGGGACTGCCGATCGGCGGACACAGCCTCGTAGAGCTCTCCTCCGAGCTTCGCGTGCCTCTATTCGGACGCTTCGGCGCGGTCGTGTTCGTGGATGCCGGCAACGTGCGGTCTGACGCGTGGGATCTCAGCATGTCGGGCCTCCGCTATGACGTAGGACCAGGGATTCGCTACATGAGCCCCGTGGGCCCACTCCGCGTCGATGCCGGCTATCAGATCAATCCGATTCCCGGCCTGGTCGTCGATGGCGAGACGCTGCTTCGACGCTGGCGTCTCCATTTCAGCATCGGGCAAACGTTCTGACCATGAGGCTCCAGCGAATGGTTCGGCACGGCGCCATCCTGCTGTTCGCCCTGCTTGTTGTCGTCGGCATCGCGGCGCTGACGACACAGACGGCGGCCTTCAGAGATTGGGCTCGGGGACTGGCCGAGCGCCAGGCAGGCAGGCTCCTGAACGGCGATCTCACGATCGGCCGGCTCGACGGCAATCTCTTCACTGGGGCCGAGCTGCACGATGTCACCGTCCGCCAGAACGGACGCGAGATCATTCGGATCGGCAGAGCCACGGCCCGGTACGATCTGCGTCGTCTCCTCAGCACGGACCTTGCGCTGACGGATGTGACCCTCGTACGTCCCACGATCGTCCTCGTACACAACGAGGACGGGTGGCCCATCGCCAACTTGCTCCGGCGCCGGAGTGAAGCGCCCGCCACGAGACGAACGTTCGCCATCACGTCGCTCAAAGTCGAAAACGGGACCGTCGTCATCGAGGACAGTACCCCGGGCAACGGAATCGATCTGCCGGAGCGATTTCACGACCTTCACACGAATATGGCCTTCGTTGCGGCTGGCGGGCAGATTGACCTCGACTTTACCAGCGCGGCTTTCCGCGCAACTGGACCGGATTTCGAGGTGCGCTCCCTGACCGGCCGGCTCGTCAACGGGAACGGCGTGTTCCAGCTGGATCGTCTCCGAATGCGCACGGTCCACAGCGCGATCGATCTGGATAGCCGGTATCGGGGAACTGGGCCGTCCCGCCGTCTGCAGGCGACGATCCACGCTTCCCCACTCCACATCGACGAGTTCGCCTCCTACCTGCCGGCTCTTGCCGGTCGCGGGCTCTCGCCGCGGTTTGCCGTCGATCTCGACGGACCGTTCGAGGCACTCGCCGTGAAGGGGACCTTCGTAGAGCCCACGATCGGTTCGTTTCGCCCAGATGTCACCCTCGACCTTCGGACACCCACTCGAGCCGTGCGAGGGGCTGTCGCCTTCGAGCGTGTGAACCTGGCGACCCTGCTCGACAACGATGCACTTGCCAGCCGCCTCACGGGCACGGCCTCCGTCAACCTCACGATCCCGGAATCCGCGCCATTTGGCGGCGTGGCGGGTCAGGTGGTCGTTCATTCCGGAGCCTCCGAATTCGCCGGCTATCGCTACGCGGCACTCGACGGAACAATCAGGGTAAAAGGCCGTGAGTTCGCGGTCGCCGTGGACGCACGTGCATATGGAGCGGTCGCACGCGTGAATGGCACTCTCGGGCCCGGCGGTTCCGGGGTGGCATACAACCTGAGCGGGCGCGTTCGCAATGTTGATCTCCGCAGGCTCCCTCCCCAGCTTCGCATCCCGAAGCTCGAGAGCCGCGTCGCGGGAGCTTACACGGCGGTTGGCGTGGGTAGCAGGATCGACGGAACACTGGCATTCGACGCCTCGGAAATTGAGGGCGTGCGGATCGATGCGGGGAGCCGTGGCCGCATCAGCCTGTCCGACTCGGTTCCCCAGTATGGCTTCGATGGACGCGTGGCCGACCTCGACCTGAGGCGCATCGGCCGCACGATGAACATCCAGTTTCTCGACCAGGATCGGTTTACGAGCCGCCTCACAGGACAGGTGACGCTCGATGGCTCGGGAAGTGGCCTGACCGCACTTCGACTGACCGCGGCCACGACGCTCGAGCCGTCCGAGATGTTCAACGCGACCCTGCGGTCCGCGTCGATTCGCGCACACATCGAAGGCCGGGAGCTAACCGCATCGGCACTGGGCGAGTTCTCCTCCCTGAACCTGGAGGGGTTGACCGGGCGCGAACAGCTGCGTGGCGAGATCGCGGGAGCCTTCGACGTGCGGACCACGATCGCCGGCCTCGGACAACCGATTACGCTGGATACCGTCTCAGGCGATGGCACGGTTCGCCTCGAGGCCTCGACAATCGGTCCCATCGCCATCGACACCGCCGTCCTGGAAGGACAGTACGCCGAGCGCGGCGGTGAAGTCAGGTCCCTCCATGTCGTCGGTCCTCAACTCGAAATTACGGCGAGCGGGCCGCTCGCGCTGGGAGACAGCGGCGAGTCGAAGCTGGAGTACCACGTCGTGCATGGCCGTCTCGAGGAACTCGCGCCGCTCGTGGGCCGGGATGTCGCGGGCCGGCTCAGGCTCGATGGAATCCTCTCCGGCAACGGCGCCCACCTGGCATCGACGGGAACATCGACGCTGGCACCATTGCGCGTAGACGCCTCGTTCGACGCCTTGGAGGTCACCTCGGCATTCGAGGCCTCGATCGCGGACTTCGGCCTTGATTCCTTGCGCGTCACCGCTGACATCGAGTCCGTGTTGCCGACGATAGCCGGACGTAACCTCAGCAGCCTGACTGCCGCCATCCTGTATGCGGACCGAGAGCTGGAGTTCCAGTCGACGGTTGTGGAGACAGGTCGCACGGCGACCGTCATGGGACGACTGGTCACGCTCACGGATGGACGTGAGGTTCGTGTCGAACAGCTCGCCGTCGAGGCTGCAGGCGTGACGTGGAGCAACAGAGCGGATCAGCCCTTCACGGCTCGATATGCCACGAACGGTCTCCTCACGGTAAAGGACCTGGAACTGACCAGCGGCAATCAGCGACTGCTTACCGAGGGCAGTTTGAGCCTGGGGCCAGGCGTAGACGGAAGTCTGGACGTCCGTTTTGAAGAGGTGGACCTGGCGGGTCTCGGCGCGCTGCTGCTCGAACCACGCACGCTGGGCGGGATCCTCAACGGCACCGGACGCGTGACCGGCGATTCCGAGACTCGCCTCGTCACCGGAAAGCTGGCGGTCGCCAACGGGCTTGTGGAAGGTTTTCGCTTCGAATCGCTCGACGCCTCCGTTCGCGTCGCCCGAGGGCGTGTGGGCGTTGAAGCGCTGCTACGTCAGGCTCCGGGCGCCGAGTTGACCGTGAGTGGCGAGCTGGCCACGTCCGCAGAAGGGGCGTCCGGTGACGAGCCCTTGAGTCTGGACATCATGAGTGCCGGTATCGACCTGGCGCTGCTCGACGCCGTGAGCACCGCGACCGAGGATGCCGCCGGACGCCTTCTCGTCGACCTCCGTGTCACCGGCACGGCTGCGGCGCCACGGATGGCGGGGTCTCTCAACGTGCGAAACGGCACTTTCACCGTCGCGGCTACGGGCATGCAGTACTCCAGCGCGACGCTCGATGTGCTGTTCGAAGGCGACCGGCTGCGGATTGACACCCTGAGCCTCCTCGACGACAACGGCGAGCGCCTCGACGGCTCCGGCACGCTGAGTATTGAAGGCCGGCGGGTGCAGGCTGTCGATCTCACCGTTCGAGCCAACGAGTTCAAGGTCTTGGGAAACGAGCTGGGCGAGTTGTCGGTCGATACCACACTGAACGTCTACGGAACGGTGCTCGCTCCGAAGATCGCCGGCCTCGTTCGTGTCCACGCGGGACGTCTGGAGGTGGACGCCCTGGTCGATCGGTTTACGTCGAACGCCTACGCGCTGCCATCAGGCGAGGCCGACGTCGAAGCGGACGTTCCCGCAACTGATCCGACCGGTCCGACACTCGACTTGACGGTTCAAGTGCCGGGTAATCTCGTCCTGCGAGGAAGAGACATCCGCCCCGCCGACTCGGCGGTCGCCCTCGGCGATCTGAACGTCACCGTGGGAGGGGACTTCAGCATCCGACAAGTGCCGGGGGCGCAGCCGGTACTCGTGGGTACCGTGACGGCCGTGCGCGGGACCTACGGCTTCCAGGGACGGCGATTCGAGGTGCTCAGAGATGGGACGATCGCGTTCAGAGGCGAGCGACCGATCGACCCCTCGTTCGACCTTCAGGCGGAACGTGTCGTCTCGGGCATCGTGGCACACGTCAACATCGCGGGGACGATGCGTAGTCCGAACCTTACGCTTTCGAGTCGGCCCCCCCTCGAGGAGGCGGACATCTTGTCGCTCATTCTGTTCAACGAGCCCGTCAACCGACTCGGCACGGGCCAGAGGGACGCGCTGGGGGAACGAGCCGTCGGCCTTGCGAGCGGATTCGTGGTCGCCCCCATCTCGGATACTCTCGAGCACGCTCTCGATGTCGACCTCTTCGAGCTCGAGGCCGTCACCGAGGGCGGTGGTCCCGCCATCACCCTCGGCGAGCAAGTGGGTGAGCGGCTGTTCGTCCGGTTCCGACAGACATTTGGCGCGCAGGACACGAGTGAATTCCAGCTCGAATATCAGCTGAGCGAATTCCTACGGCTACAGGGATCCTTCTCCGAGGGGAAAGGACGCGCGGACCGTACGCTCACACGCAGAGTGGAGCGCAGCGGCATCGATCTGGTGGTGTTCTTCAGCTATTGAATCGCCCTGGAGCGGCCGAGTCGTGCGCGCTGGGGACGCAACGACACAGCCGGGGCCGAGGTGCTTCGATACGAGGGCGTGACCTCGTCCGTCAGACGTTGGCTTCGTCCAGGAATGCACGACCACGCCGTGGCGTGTGCTTGCGCGGATCGACCTCGACCAGCTCTTCGCACTCGCAGCAGCGAATCGCAAACGGCATGGCCGCGAGCCGCTGCTCCGAGATCTCCTGGTCACACTCGGAACAGAGGCCGTATTCACCCTCAGCCAGGCGATCGAGCGCTTCGTCGATGCGCTGGATCGTTTCGGTCTTCATTCCAAGCAGCGTGTATTGGAGATCTTCCTCGTGAAAGCGCTCCCCCAGGTCCAGCATGTCGCCCAGGTATGGCTCTCGCGATTCGTCACGGGCTTCTCGAAGCTTGTCGGCGATCTCGCCGAGCAGTCGCCCGCGGTAGGACTCGAACATATGTCGCAATCGAACCTCGCGCTCTCTCGTCGTCATGTCAGGCTCCCCGGCAATGAGGCAATCCTCAATTTCAGGGGGTAGGACTGCAACTGACGGGCCATCGAGCCAAGCTCAAGACTGACAATCGGTTAGAGATCATCCGGAGGTTCCGGACGGTCTCCGCCTGGTAGGTTCTGCCAGCACAGGCTGTATTGCTTACCTGGGCGACGGGCTGGATACCTCAATACCTGGACGCATCGCTGACCAGCGCTCTCGTGGTCTGCCCAGCAGGAACGCCCATGACGATCCGGACGTCGTGTACCCGCCCATCATCGACAAGGGGGATGGCGGTGTAGTCCACGGCAGCGCCATCGAGCTCCGCGTGTGACACGCCAGAGCTGGACCGCGCGGCATTGTCCACAAGGATGCGATACCGGCTCGCACCAAAACGCCATTCGAGGCGGTACTCCGCCCAGACCCCTGGGATGCACGGGTCGATCATGAACACCGACCCGCGGCGGCGGAGACCCAGGATGCTCTCAATAGCGACTCGATACATCAGGCCCGCGGAGGCCGTGTACCAGGTCCATCCCCCTCGTCCGGCATGCTGAGGGTGAGCGTAGACATCCGCCGCCACGACGTACGGCTCCACGATGTAACGCCCGACCGCGGCGGCATCGCGTGTGTGATTGATGGGGTTCAGCATGTGAAACAGTTCGACCGCTTCATCGCCGTAACCAAGCTTTGCGAGTGCCATGACGGTCCAGAGAGCCGCGTGCGTGTACTGACCGCCGTTCTCGCGGATGCCGGGAGGATAGGCCTTGATGTAGCCAGGGTTCTTCACGCCGCGGTCGAACGGCGGCGTCAGCAACAGCAGCACTTGGACGTCACGTCGAATCAATCGACTGCGCACGGCGTCCATCGCGCGCTCTGCTCGACGGACAGGCGCAGCGCCCGAGAGAACGGCCCACGACTGGGCGATCGAATCAATCTGGCATTCGGACGTGACCGCCGACCCCAGGGGCGTCCCATCGTCGAAGTACGCCCGTCGGTACCATTCCCCGTCCCACGACTGTTCGAGCGCCCCTTTCAGGCGTTGCGCCTCCAGTCGGTATCGAGCCGCCAGGGCGCGTTCACCTCGTGCGTCCGCAATCGGCGCGAACTCGTCCAGCACACGGAATAGAAACCAGCCGAGCCACACGCTTTCGCCTCGGCCCTCGCGACCGACACGGTTCATGCCATCGTTCCAATCGCCGCTGCCGATGAGCGGCAGCCCGTGCTCCCCCAGATTGATGCCTCGGTGGATGGCCCGGACACAGTGCTCGAAGAGCGAGGCTTTCTCGTCGGACACCCGAGGCAGCGTGTAGGCTTCGGTCTCGTCGGGTTTCAGTTGGGGCGCTTCGAGAAAGGGAACGACCTCATCGAACACCCCCGTGTCGCCTGTCGACAGGACGTAGTGCACAGCCACGTGCGGGAGCCAGAGCAAATCGTCGGAACATCTGGAGCGAACACCCTGTCCGCCAGGAGTGTGCCACCAGTGCTGCACGTCTCCCTCGATGAACTGGCGGCTCGCCGCGTTGAGCAGATGACTCCGGCACATGTCGGGCCGGCTGTAGACAAGGGCCATCACGTCCTGCAACTGATCGCGAAAGCCAAATGCGCCGCCCGGCTGGTAAAAGCCCGTCCTCGCCCACAGGCGCGCGCTGACGTTCTGATACTGGAGCCACCCGTTGACGATCAGATCGAAAGAATCGTCAGGCGTGTGGACCTGAATGGCGTCCAGCACGCCATCCCACAAGCTGCCGACATCAGTACGTGTGCGAGAGGCGCTTTCGGGACTCCCGTACTGGCGTATCAGCGCGCGCACCTCCTCCTCGGATCGCCCTTCGCCCAGGAGGAAGACGAGCTCCCGAGTTTCGCCGGGGCGCAGGACCACTTCCACATGGAACGTGGCGCACGGGTCGAGGCCCGCGCCCACGCGGTTCGACAAACTCGGCTCCGAGAGCGCGCGTGGACGTTGAATCGTCCCGTGCCGACCCAGGAAGTCACGACGATCGCCGCAGAACGAACGAGGTGGTGCGCTGCTCCACGCGAAGGCCAACCGTTCGCTCCATGCGGCGTCACGAAAACGGTTGCTCGCGAAAATGGCGCCGGTCTCAGCGTCAAGGCTGGTCACGACGTGGCGCTGGTGCCCCGTGCGCGGGGGGCCCAGCAGCCACTCGGTATGGCTGAATACGCTGAGTCGACGGTTGCTGGACGATGAGTTCGTCAACGCGAGCACGGACAGCTTGACCGGATCCGAAGGCGAGACGAATACATCCAAGGTCTGTCGAATCGGCGTGCCGTGCCTCTCGAAACGAGTGAAGCCGCGGCCGTGTCGGACGATCCATTGAGTTCCAGTCGTCCGGGCCATGGGGCCTGGCGTGGCACCCCAGACCTCGTCGGTGTCGTCATCCCGCAAGACCAGGGTTTCCCCCGTGGGTTCGGACACCGCATCATGCGCGCACGGCGTGAGGCGGTTCTCACGGCTGTTCTGACACCATGTAAACGACGAACCGGCCGCGGTGATGAGGGTCCCGAAATCGGGATTGGCGAGGATGTTCGACCAGGGAGCCGCGGTGTTCTTTTCACCGTCCAGCACCATGACGTACTCACGGCCGTCGGCACTGAAGCCCCCGACACTGTTGGCCATCAGCAGCGGCAGGTCGACCGGAGAATCGGACCGGCCGGCTTCTTGGGTGTCGTGACGCCAGACAATCGGTGCAATCGGGGCGGGTGACGGCCGATCGAGCTGATGGACCAAATCGCCCCGACTGCCGCTGAGCACGGCTTTCGCGGCGGCCTCGAGCACGTGGCGGTCGCCGGCCGACAGACTGTCCCCTCTCAACAGGTAGACGCCACCGGGCCTGTCCTTCCACCCGGCCCACGGTCCGCGGTCGACGAGTCCTTCCAGTTGTTCGTGCATCTCGTCGAGGTAGCTGGTCGGGTGCTCGTTCACGATCACCACGTCCGCCCGGAGCGCCTGCAGGCGCCAATACTCCTGCGCCCGAAGGATCTGGCGGACGAACCGCAAATCGTCGGCGCCGGCGGCACTCACCAGCACGATCGGCAGGTCTCCAGAGATGCCGTGTGCCCACAAACCCGAGACGCCCAGAACGTTCTGGCGAAGAACCTCCGCCGGGGCACGGAGGGAATCGTCGAGCGAGAAGACGCGTGACGCGAGCCGCTCGTACTGGCGCGCGATGTCGCCCGTGACCCCGAGGTGGCGCAGACGCATCTGGCTGTGCGTCCTGGCCATCGCAAAGACCCGGGACGCCGCCGCGCGATCGTGATACTTCTGCGCCAGCAGACTCGCTGAGGCCCTATCCAGCGCAACGCCCGTCGCAAACGAGAGGCGGCCGAATCCGCCGGGAGCGAGTCGGACGCGCTGCCGAAGGCTGACAATGGGATCAAGGGCAGCACCCACGAAGCCACTCAGCGGCCGTCCATCGAGCGACACCGGGTTGGCGAGTGAACCACCTCTTCCAATGAAACGTTCCCGGCTCGTCTCCCATTCCGTGGGTCCCTGCACTCGCCCTTCCACGCTCAAGGCATGAAACATCCACGGACCAGGTTCCTCGGGAGCTCGAGGCCGCCGGCCTCCGAGAAGCGCGGAACAGGCCGCCAGGTATTCAGTCTCGACGAACAGTTTGGCGAACGCCGGATGCGCGACGTCGTCCTCTTGCCGGCCCAGCGCCACCTCGACGTAACTCGTCACCTCGATCTCTCGGGTACGATCCGTGGGATTCGTGAGAGACACACGGCGGATCTCGGCGTCGTCCTCTGACGAGACGGCGATCTCGAGCTGAACCTCGATCCCGTGGTCGCTCCGGCGAAATACCGTCCGGTCGGACGCGAATGTGACCAGGAACTCATCCGGCTCGTGGCAGGTCGGTTGATAGGTGGCCGACCACAGCTCTCCGGATCGCACGTCGCGGAGGTAGATCGCCTGACCCACCCAATCGGACGTCCGATCCTCCCGCCATCGTGTCACTGCCAGGTCGCGCCATCGGCTGAACCCCCCGCCGGCGTTGGTGACGGCGGTGACGTACGACCCGTTCGACAGAAACTGCGTGTGCGGATAGTACGTGTGCGGCGTGCGGAATCGGCGAAGTGCCGATGACTGCGGGGATGGGGCGACGTGCGCTTCCTCCGCGGGCCGCGGCGGCTCGGCGGCCGCCTGGCGCGGAACGCGCTCCTGCAGGAGAAGCTCCGTGGCCTGCACCCGAGAGTCGGAATGAAATCGTCGCACCATGACGTCCGCCCGAAGGGCGTTGGTCAGCGCGACCAGCGACATCCCCTGATGGTGCGCCATGAACGCGCGGACCACGACGGCCGTCTCCCCCGCTGTTGGGTCCTCTTCCGTCTTCCGAGAGGTGTAGTCGATCGCGTCGTAGAAACCGAAATGCCCTAACGCACCTTCGCCCGCAAGACGCTTGAGATTGCGAACGGCTCCTTCCGGCTCGAACGGAATGGCCAGCGCGGTCGCGTAGGGCGCGACCACCAGCTCGTCGGCCAGACCACGCTTGAGACCGAGGCCCGGCACGCCGAACGCCTTGTATTGATACGTCTCGTGACGGTCTCGCACGTTGAATGCCGATTCGGAGATACCCCACGGAACGCCTCGACGCCGGCCGTACTGTATTTGGCGTCGGACCGCGCACTTGCACGTGGCATCGAGCAACGTGTTCGGAAAGACGCGCATGAGGAGCGTCGGCATGAGGTACTCGAACATCGAGGCACTCCACGAAAGGAGTGTGGGCACTCCGTCGACGCTGACTGCGGGCCGGCCGAGATGAAACCAGTGCCGCTGCGGTACGGCGCCGCTGGCGATGGCGAGATAGCTGGCCAGCCGCGCCTCCGAAGCGAGCAGATCGTAAAACGACGTGTCCAGACGACCAGGGCCGTCCTCGTCCGCAAGGCGATACCCGATTGCAAACAGGTGCCGGCTGCGGTCGTACAGAAACTCGAAACGCATCCCCTCGGCGAGCGATCGGCATCGCACTGCCAGGGCCGCGGCGTCGGCCAACCCGCCGCCTTGCTGGCCGTCCGCTCCCGAGGCCACGCAAGCGGAGAGTCCCTGGTGGAGCGCAGTCGCCCACGCGACCGCCTCCTGCGACGCGTCGGCGGGAATCGGTACTTCCGCAGCCCCTATTTCGACCTCGAGCGCGTCCTTCCAGCCGAGCAGCGCCTCGTCGGTCACCTCCTCGGTCCCCATTTCTGACAGACCTTCGAGCACCGACCGAGCGATGCCGCGTAGCGGCACGAGGCCGCGATCGTCAGCCTCCGTGGCTCGTGTGATCCGTGGTGGCGCCGCCGCGGCTACGAGAAGCGCAGCCGTATCGCGGACGCCTTCGAGCAATTGCCCCCTGGTCTGCGCAACCGTGGCGAGCTCTTCGAGACCGGATGCCAGCGTCAAGAGGGACGCCGCAAGATTGCCGCTATCGACGGTGGAGACGTATCTCGGTATGAGCGGCGCGAGCGATTCCGTGTCGTACCAATTGAAGAGATGTCCTTCGTGGCTCTCGAGGCCCTCGACGGTGTCCAGCGTGCCTTCGACTCGCGTGACCAGTTCGCGTGTCGTGACATAGCCCAAATCGTGGGCTGCCAGCGTCGCGAGCAGCCCCATCCCGATGTTCGTCGGTGATGTGCGATGCGCCACCCGGGGATCCGGCCATTCCTGAAAATTGTCTGGCGGCAGCCAGTGGTCGGCGGGACCGAGGTGCACTTCGAAATACCGCCACGTTCGGCGCGCCCACGCACGCAACTGCTGCCGGTCATCCTCTTCAAACTGCCAATGCGCCGCTTGAACCGGGCGGCTGAGCCAATAGCCGATCGCTGGCGCGCACAGCCACGCGGCGGCAAACGGCGCCGCGCACATCCATACGTCGGCAGGGGACTGCCTCACCGCCAAGAGCGCACCAATGGCGATGAACGAGCTCGAGGCCATCTCGACCTCGAACGTGCGGAGTCCACCGCGACCGATCAGTCCGGCCGCGCGAGCGGCCGTGCTCGCCGCGGTTTCCCATTCGAGCAGCCGTCGCTGCGTGAACAGCAGACGGACAAGCGTCAGCACGATCGCATGGACCATGTCCCATGCGTGGTACGCGAGCAGCACGAGCGACAAGGTGGCTTGCGCGGTGGCCGTACCGGCATCATCCCAAAGCCGCCGTGCCGAGACCCCGAACGGACGCGTCCAGGGAAGCTCCAGCAGGCGCGGGATCAAGGTGAGAAGCGCGGCGCCAATCACGGCCAGCGCCCCTAGCGTCCATACGGCCGGCGAACCGGGAAGCACGGTCCAACCCGCGACGAGCATCACCACGAGTCCTGGCGAGACAAGACTCCGCCGAAGGTTGTCGAGGATCTTCCATCGACTGATGATCGACAGCGGGTTGCGCTCGAGGCCCCGCCGGCTGGGGACGAACGGGAACAACCACAACAGGACCTGCCAGTCTCCGCGAACCCACCGGCGTTGGCGCCGCGCGTGCGCGAGGACCGTCGGGGGATAGTCGTCGACGACCTCGACGTCGGTCGCGAGCGCCGCACGCGCGTACAAGCCTTCGAAGAGGTCATGCGACAGCAACGCGTTCTCGGGCACACGGCCTTCGAGCGTGGCGTGAAATGCGTCGACGTGAAACAGTCCCTTGCCGGTGTAGATCCCCTCACCGAACAGGTCCTGGTACACGTCTGACACGGCCGTGGTGTACGGATCCACACCGGTGTGGCCCGCGTAGACACGTGCAAACACCGACCCCGCCGCGCTCGCCATCGTCACGCTCACCCGGGGCTGAATGATGCCGTAGCCCTCGGTCACCAGACGAGACCGCGCGTCGACCCGAGGCTGATTCAGAGGGTGCATCGCGATGCCGATGAGAGCCTTCGCGGCGTCTCTCGGCAGTCGTGTGTCGCTATCGAGGGTTATGCAGTACGTGATTTTCGGCAGGAGGGAGAGATCGCCGACGCGTTCGACGAAGCTCGTGTCGGTTGCGCCTCGCAGCAGGCGGACGAACTCGTCGATCTTGCCGCGCTTGCGTTCCCAGCCGATCCATCGTCCTTCGCTGGCATTCCACTGCCGTACGCGATGAAAAAGAAAGTATCGATCGTCGCGCCCATCCGCATACCGTCGGTTGAGGGCTTGAATACCCTCGCGCGCAGCCCGCACAATGGCTTCATCACCGTCCCGGTGTTGCGCGTCCGCATCCACGAAGTCGCTGAGCACCGCAAAGTGGACCCGTGGGTCGACGTTTCCCAGTGCCTGCACCTCCAAGTGCGCGAGCAGCTCCTCGACGTCTGCGGTCGTGGAGAACAGCGTCGGCACGATCACCATCGTGCGCCCGTCCGGCGGAATCCCCGTTTCCAGTTCGAGGCGAGGCAACCGGCTCGGCCTGAGCAATCGCGAGAGGACGTGCTGCACGATCGTGCTGGCCAGCTCGCTGGCTGGAATCAGCGTCAGACACGCCACCACGACGAGCAGGCGACTCGTCGCGCCCATCTGATCCGCGTACATCACGGCGGCAGTCACGAGGAGCAGGGTCAACGCGATGAGCGCGGACAAGTAGGCCGCCGTCGCGTGGCGTCTCAAGCCGGTCTGGCAGCGTCGCAGACGCTTTCGTGGGGATGACAGCGGCGCTTCGAAACTCACGCGGCCCGGGCCGACGAGGTAGTAGCCCACATGTTCCGCTCGCGCGTCCGTGCCGGATGACGACGCCTGCCGAGCGCGTTCGACGCACGCCAGGGCGACCCGCACCTGCTCTTCGGCGGAATGGCCGGCCATCTCCTCGACCGCGCGCCGATACTCGTCTCGGGTCAGAAAGTCCATCCGGCCATACGCGCCGGAGGGATCGCGCAGAAGGATCTGCTCGACGTGGCTGACGCTTTCGAAGAAGCGGCTCCAATCCAGCGTCGCGCAGAGTCTGAGACTCGTGACGGCGTTGGCCATCGATACCTGATCGGCGGCTTCGCGCTGGCCTTCGATGCGAATCGCATCCTCCGACGTCATGCCCCTCGACGCCAGCCAGGCATCGACCTCCCCGCGCACCTGTCCACCGCGGGATCCGTACTCGCGGACGCGCTGGAGCACCCGCACCGTGAACGCCAGACTCGCTTGGTTCGCCAGGGTCGGCATCCGGCGTCGATTGGGCGCGTCGAGCGCGGCCAGGTAGGCATCCGCCAGCATGAAGGCGTTTCGCGCGTCCCGCACGCGTACCGCCAAGTCGGTGATGTAGCCCACCAGCGTGAGCTTGAGCGCACTTGACCAGGCCCAGAGCTCGCCGATGGTCAGCGGAGCCGCTGTCTGAAACGCGAGGAGAAACCCTTGAAGGCGTTCGGCATCCAGCCGGCCGTCGCTGTGGCTGATGATCTCCCTGGCCAGCACCTCGATGCGGGTGGTGTTGAGAGGATCGACGACCCGGGGTAGGCGACGGTAGTAACCGGGCGGGAGGTCTCGACGCAAACTGCGCGCTTCGCCAGACATGAGGTGGTAGTTGTCGAGGAGCCACTCCGCCGACGGCGAGATCGTCTCGCCGCGGTGGACGTCCTCGGCGACGTCCTGGTAGACATCGGAAAGGACACCAAGTTGTCGATTGATGCGGGCCAGGTGGGCGGATCGCACGCCCCAAGGGGCGCGGATCCGCGTGAGGGTCAGGCGATGCGCGAGCTCAATGGCGAACTCGCGGAGGCGCGCGAGATCGAGAAGCGTGCCGGCGGGCGGTTGAGGAACGGTTTCGCTGGACCCTGACGAACCAGGCATAGGTAGACCCCTTCGCCAGGGCGACCTACGTGCCACACGACAGGCATTCTAGGCCTGGACTCGGGCTCGCAGCGGGACCGAAACTGGCGTTTCTTACATGCAGTCCCCAAAATTACAAACGCTACTGCAGTAGTTCGCCTTAGTTTGCCGACTCGTTTGCACGCGTCGACTCGCCACGAACGGCCCGCCCGACCTCCTCGACGTCCTGGATCGCGTTGCTCGCCAGCTTGGAACCCTGGCGAACCGCCTCGCGGTACCCTGACTTCCCTTGCTCAACAGCATGGCCGATTCGTTCGCCCAGTTCCATCGCCGTTTCGCGACCTCGCTCGACGACCGTCGAGAGGCGCTCACCATGCTCGTTCAGCATTTCACGGCCCAGGTCCTTGACCCGGCGGCTTCGTTGTGCGAGATATTCGCGCGTCTCTTGTCCCCGTGCAGGGGCGAACATGAGCGCCAGGGCGGCCCCGGCGAGGGCTCCGCAGGCGAACATGAAAATATTCGAGTCCATCGTTGAATCGTGTCCGTTACGGTGGTCCATATGATTGCTCCGGGCATTCCAGAGAGCACGGAACATGCCAGTCGGCTTGGTTCCCGCCTCAGACTCACCGACCCGATCAGAACGGCGGCTACGGTTTCGGGCAACCGACCGAGGGGTATGACATTTGCTAGTCGCTCGCCGATCGTTTGAAGCGGCTTGCCGTTCATCTGAAGCGGGACTTCTGGTTCTTGAGTTTTGTTGAGGACTTCGTTTGGACGGGACAGATCGCACTGCCCTGTGCCCTGGAGTGATATGCAGCAGACCGATCGCACCGCCACCCCGAAACCTTCCCCCGACGCGATGCCGCCTCGTTCCTCGGCCGAGCTCTCCGAACTGCTCCATGTCCTTCGGGCGGTCCGCGACGGCGATTTCTCGGTGCGCCTCCCAGGCGACTGGACCGGCCTCGAGGGAAAAATCGCTGACACGGTCAATGAGATCGTTGCGTCCAACGCGAAGATGGCGCGAGAGCTCGAACGGGTCGGAACGGTCGTCGGCAAGCAGGGCAAGACACGACAGCGCGTCAAGTTCGGCCGTGAGCATGGCGCCTGGGGAGAGATGGAAACATCCGTCAATACCCTGATCGACGACTTGCTCTGGCCGACGACCGAAGTCACTCGGGCGCTCGCGGCGGTCGCGAAGGGCGACCTGCTGCAGGCGGTTCGCCTCGACGTCGATGGCCGCCCACTCGAGGGCGAGTTCCTGCGCTCCGCCACGATCGTCAACACGATGATCGAGCAGCTTGGCGTTTTCACCTCCGAGGTGACACGCGTCGCGAGAGAGGTCGGCACCGATGGCAAGCTCGGCGGCCAGGCCGAGGTCCGTAACGTCAGCGGCGTCTGGAAGGACCTGACCGACAGCGTCAACTCGATGGCGAGCAACTTGACCGGGCAGGTCCGGAACATCTCCGAGGTCACCATCGCCGTGGCGAGCGGCGACCTGTCGCGCAAGATTACCGTCGACGTTCGCGGCGAGATTCTACAGCTCAAGGAAGCCATCAACACGATGGTTGACCAGTTACGGTCGTTTGCGTCTGAAGTCACCCGCGTGGCCCAGGAAGTCGGCACCGAGGGCCGCCTTGGCGGTCAAGCCGTCGTGCCGGGTGTCGCCGGCACGTGGAAAGACCTCACCGACTCCGTCAATGCCATGGCCCGCAACCTGACGGACCAGGTCCGCAACATCGCCGAAGTGACGACAGCCGTTGCACGTGGCGATCTCTCCCGGAAGATCACGGTTGACGTGCGCGGCGAGATTCTCGAGTTGAAGAACACCATCAATACGATGGTGGACCAGCTCAACGCATTCGCGTCCGAGGTCACTCGCGTCGCCCGCGAAGTGGGCACCGACGGCAAGCTCGGCGGTCAGGCGCAGGTGCCCGGCGTCGCGGGCACGTGGAAGGACCTCACCGACAACGTGAACTTCATGGCGAGCAACCTCACCGCGCAGGTCCGGAACATCGCGGAGGTCGCGACCGCGATCGCCGGCGGGGACCTGTCGAAGAAGATCACGGTGAACGTCAGCGGGGAGATCCTGCAGCTCAAGGAAACCCTCAACACGATGGTCGACCAGCTCAACGCGTTCGCCGGCGAGGTGACACGCGTGGCGCGCGAGGTCGGCACCGAGGGTCGGCTTGGCGGTCAGGCCAAGGTGCTCGGCGTCGCCGGCACCTGGAAGGACTTGACCGACAGCGTCAACTACATGGCCAACAACCTGACCGCGCAGGTGCGCAACATTGCCGAGGTCGCCACGGCGATTGCCGGCGGCGATCTCTCCAAGAAGATCACGGTTGACGTCAGCGGCGAGATTCTGCAGCTCAAGGAAACCGTCAACACGATGGTGGACCAGCTCAACGCGTTCGCCGGCGAAGTCACTCGTGTGGCGCGTGAGGTCGGCACGGAGGGCAAGCTCGGCGGTCAGGCGCAGGTGCCCGGCGTGGCCGGCACCTGGAAAGACCTCACCGACAACGTGAATCTGCTCGCGGCAAACCTCACGACCCAGGTCCGGAACATTGCCGAGGTGACCACTGCCGTTGCCCGCGGTGACCTGTCCCGGAAGATCACGGTTGACGTGAAGGGCGAAATTCTCGAACTCAAGAACACGATCAACACGATGGTCGATCAGCTCAACGCATTCGCAGCTGAAGTGACACGCGTGGCTCGTGAGGTCGGGACGGATGGAAAGCTGGGCGGACAGGCGCAGGTGCCCGGCGTCGCCGGCACGTGGAAGGACCTCACGGACTCCGTGAACGCGATGGCCGGCAACCTCACCGTCCAGCTTCGTGACGTCTCGAAGGTCGCGACGGCGATCGCCAACGGTGACTTGAGCCAGAAGATCACCGTCGATGTCAGCGGAGAGATTCTGCAGATCAAGGACACCATCAACACGATGGTCGATCAGCTCAACGCGTTTGCCGGCGAGGTGACGCGCGTGGCGCGGGAGGTCGGCACGGAAGGACGACTGGGTGGTCAGGCGAACGTGCGCGGCGTCGCCGGTACGTGGAAGGACCTGACTGACAGCGTCAACTCGATGGCGAACAACCTGACCGCGCAGGTCCGGAACATCGCGGACGTCGCGACGGCCATCGCTCGTGGCGACCTCTCGCGAAAGATCGCCGTCGACGTCAAGGGCGAGATTCTCGAGCTCAAGGACACGATCAACACGATGGTGGACCAGCTCAACGCGTTCGCGGCGGAGGTCACCCGTGTGGCACGAGAGGTCGGCACGGAGGGCAAGCTCGGCGGCCAGGCCCAGGTTCAGGGCGTGGCAGGCACGTGGAAGGACCTGACCGACAACGTGAACTTCATGGCCAGCAACCTCACCGCGCAGGTGCGCAACATCGCCGAGGTGGCAACGGCGATCGCCGGCGGAGACCTCTCCAAGAAGATCACCGTGGACGTGCGCGGCGAGATCCTGCTGCTCAAGGACACCTTGAACACCATGGTCGAACAGCTCCGCTCCTTTGCCGCCGAGGTGACGCGTGTGGCGCGTGAGGTCGGCACGGACGGGCGCCTCGGCGGGCAGGCGGTCGTCCCCGGGGTCGGAGGCACGTGGAAGGACCTCACCGACAACGTGAATCTGCTCGCCGCGAACCTGACGACGCAGGTGCGGAACATCGCCGAAGTCACGACGGCCGTCGCGCGCGGTGACCTGTCGCGCAAGATCACTGTCGACGTGAAGGGCGAGATTCTCGAGCTGAAAAACACCATCAACACCATGGTGGACCAGCTCAACGCGTTCGCCGCGGAAGTGACGCGTGTGGCGCGCGAGGTCGGCACCGAGGGTCTGCTGGGTGGTCAGGCGCAGGTGCCGGGTGTCGCAGGGCACGTGGAAGGACCTCACCGATAACGTCAACGTCATGGCGGCCAATCTCACCGAGCAGGTCCGCGGCATCGTCAAGGTCGTCACCGCCGTGGCCGACGGCGACCTGGGTCAGAACCTGACCGTCAAGGCGAAGGGCGAGGTGGCCGCGCTGGCGGAAACGATCAACAACATGACCGGCACGCTGGCGACCTTTGCCGACCAGGTCTCGTCGGTCGCGCGTGAGGTCGGCGTGGAAGGACGTCTCGGTGGTCAGGCCAACGTGCCTGGCGCGGCCGGCACCTGGAAGGATCTGACCGGGAACGTGAACCTCCTGGCGGCGAACCTCACGACACAGGTACGAGCGATCGCCGAGGTGGCGACCGCGGTCACCAAGGGCGACCTCACCCGCTCGATTCAGGTCGGCGCTCGCGGCGAGGTCGCCGAGCTGAAGGACAACATCAACACCATGATCGGCAACTTGCGGCTGACCACCGACCGCAACACCGAGCAGGACTGGCTGAAGGGTAACCTCGCGCGATTCACCGGCATGCTTCAGGGGCAACGGGATCTCGCGACCGTGGGCAAGATGCTGCTGACCGAGCTGGTTCCACTCGTGAACGCGCATCAGGGAGTGATCTACCAGAACGTGGATTCTGGTCCGAAGGGGCACCTGAGACTGTTGGCCGGGTATGCCGAGGCTCCCGGCAATCCATACCCTCAGCAGATTCGACTGGGTGAAGACCTCGTGGGACAGTGCGCCAGGGACAGACGGCGCATCCTCGTCACCGACGTGCCCACCGATACCGTTCCGGTGGCTTCCGTCTTTTTCAAAGCGTTGCCACGCAACGTCGTGGTGTTTCCTGTCGTCTTCGAGGGACAGATCAAGGCCGTCATCAGCCTGGCGTCGCTGAACGACTTCTCCCCGACGCACCTCGGGTTTCTGGAACAGCTGACGGCGAGCATCGGCATCGTGCTCAACAGCATCGAGGCGACGATGCAGACGGAAGGACTGCTCGAGCAATCACAGCAGTTGGCCGGCGAACTGCAGACGCAGCAGAAGGAACTCCAGCAGACCAACGAACAGCTGGCGCTCAAGGCGCAGCAGCTCGCCGAACAGAACGCCGAAGTCGAGCGCAAGAATCAGGAGATCGAACAAGCCCGACGCGCCCTCGAGGACAAAGCGGCCGAACTGGCACTGACGTCCAAGTACAAGTCGGAATTCCTCGCCAACATGTCCCACGAGCTGCGAACCCCGCTCAACAGCATTCTGATCCTCGGGCAGCAGCTCACCGACAACCCGGACCGCAACCTGTCAGAGAAACAGGTGGAATATGCGCGCACGATTCATGGCGCTGGAACGGATCTCCTGAATCTGATCACAGACATTCTCGACCTGTCGAAGATCGAGTCTGGCACCGTGACCGTGGAGGCCGAGGAGGTGTTCTTCACAGGGCTCCTCGACATGGTGGGCCGCACGTTCAAGCACGAAGCAGAGAGCCGGGGCCTCTTCTTCGAGGTGCACGTGGATTCGGGGCTGGGCGGGGGCCTCGTGACCGACTCCAAGCGCCTGCACCAGGTGCTGAAGAACCTGCTGTCCAACGCGTTCAAGTTCACCGCGCACGGCGGCGTCCGGCTGAATGTCTCAGAAGCCGCTGGCGGCTGGACGCCGACCCATCCGCTGCTGAGTCAGGCGGAAAAGGTCGTGGCGTTCGAAGTCTCGGACACGGGCATCGGCATTCCACCGGAGAAGCAGCGCATCATCTTCGAGGCCTTCCAGCAGGCCGATGCCAGCACGAGCCGCAAGTACGGCGGGACCGGTCTTGGCCTGGCCATCAGCCGTGAGCTCTCGAGCCTGCTCGGCGGCGAAATCCAGCTGCGCAGCATGCGGGGCGTCGGCAGCACGTTCACGCTCTATCTGCCCATCCGCTACGCCGGACCGTCAGTGGTCTTGCCGTCCGACGGCGCGGCAGCAACTGGTTCGCATGCTTTGACGACGCTGGTCAGTTTCCCGACGCTTCGGGCGTCCGAGCGGCCGCTGGAGGTCATCGCCGACGATCGCGGCGATATCCAGCCCGGCGATCCGACGCTGCTCGTGGTCGAAGATGATCCACGCTACGCGCGCATCCTGGTCAACCTGGCGCACGACAGGGGGCTGAAGGTGCTCGTGGCCATGAACGGCGCCGATGCCTTGACGCTTGCACGCCAGTTCCGACCGACCGCCGTGTCGCTGGACGTGTTTCTGCCGGACATGCTCGGATGGTCGGTGCTCAGCCAGCTGAAGCAGGACCCGGATACGCGTCACATTCCGGTGCAGATCGTGACCCTGGATGAGGATCGGCAGCATGGCCTCGCACGAGGGGCGTTCTCCTTCATCAGCAAGCCGACGACGACTGAAGGGCTGGAGGCGGCGATATCGCGAATCATGGAGTACGCGACGCCGCGAAAGAAGCGGCTGCTGGTCGTCGAAGACAACGCCGCGGAGCAGATGAGCATAAGAGAGCTGCTCGGCCACGACGATCTGGACATCGTCACGGCGGACACCGGGGAGGCCGCGCTCGCCGCGATGGCCGACCATCCATGTGACTGCGTGGTACTCGACCTCCGGCTGCCCGACATGTCCGGATTCGACGTGCTGGACCGCATCAGCCAGAACAAGGACCTGTCGGACACCCCGGTTGTGGTCTTCACCGGCCGCGAACTGTCAGTCGAGGAAGACACGCAACTCCACGATCGCGCCCGCAGCGTGGTCGTGAAGGGGGTCGAGTCTCCGGAGCGGCTGCTCGACGAGACATCCTTGTTCCTCCACCGGGTCCTCGCGGACCTGCCGGCGGAAAAACAGCGGATGCTGGAGCGACTGCATCGGTCGGACGACGATTTGATCGGCAAATCGGTGCTCGTCGTGGATGACGACGTGCGGAACATCTTCGCCTTGAGCAGCGTGCTGGAGCGACGGGGGATGCAGGTGCTCACGGCGAGCACGGGTAACGAGGCGACCACGCTGCTCGAGACCACCCCGGACGTGGCGATCGTGCTGATGGACATCATGATGCCTGAAATGGACGGCTATCAGACGATGCAGACCATCAGGCAACACCCTGCGCTGCGGCGGCTGCCGATCGTCGCATTGACGGCGAAGGCCATGAAGGGAGACCGCGAAAAGTGCTTCGAAGCGGGCGCCTCCGATTACCTCGCCAAACCGGTCAACACCGAGCAACTGTTGTCAGTCCTCCGTATGTGGCTCCATCGCTGAGGCGGCCGTCACCATGACCAATGCGACGCGAATCGACCGGGTCAATATCCTCCTCGTTGACGACCAGCCGTCGAAGCTGCTCACCTACGAGACCATTCTCGGCGGGCTCGGCGAACACCTGATCAAAGCGAGTTCCGCGACAGAAGCGCTCGAGTGTCTGTTGAAGCACGACATCGCGGTCGTACTCGTCGACGTGTGCATGCCGGACTTCGACGGCTACGAGCTCGCGGGAATGATTCGGCAGCACCCGAGATTTCAGCAGACCTCCATCATCTTCGTGTCCGCGATTCTCATGACCGATCTGGACCGTATTCGCGGCTACGAATGCGGCGCCGTCGACTACGTGCCGGTGCCGGTGGTGCCGGAAATCCTTCGCGCCAAGGTGAGTGTCTTCGCAGAGCTGTACAGGAAGACGCGTGACCTCGAGCGCCTCAACCTCGAACTCGAACAGCGGGTGACCGAACGCACCGCCGCACTCGAGGCGACGACCGTCACCTTGCAGGAGGCTGACCGGCGGAAAGACGAATTTCTCGCCATGGTTGCGCACGAGCTGAGGAATCCCTTGGCCCCGATTCGCACGGCCGCCCAGCTCTTGCGCGTGAAGGAGCTGGACGAGTCGCATCGCGCGCGCGCCCGCGACATCATCGAGCGGCAGGTGGACCACCTGGTGTGTCTGATCGACGACCTTCTGGACGTGTCCCGCATCACCAGAGGCGTGATCACGCTGCGCCGAGAGCCGGTGTTGCTTGGTGCTGTGGTGGCACGTGCCGTCGAGAGCATGCGGCACGCGATCGACACGCGGCGACACGAGTTGAGAGTCGAGCTCCCAGACGAGCTCATCGCGGTCGAAGGCGACAAGACACGCCTCGTCCAGGTCATCGGCAACCTCCTGCACAACGCCGCGAAGTTCACCGACGACGGCGGTCGAATCGTGCTGAAGGTCGGTCGCGAAGGCCGGTACGCGACCATCGGCGTCAAGGACACGGGCATCGGGATTTCCAGAGAACTTCTCCCGAAGGTCTTCGATCTCTTCACGCGGGTACATGCCAGCTCAGACCCTGGTGAGGGTGGCCTCGGCATCGGGCTGGCATTGGTACGCCGTCTCACCGAGATGCATGGCGGCACCGTCACCGCGCACAGCGACGGCGTCGGCCTCGGCGCCGAATTCATCGTCCGCCTGCCGCTGGTCGCCACGCACACGATTCCGATGGAGCCCTCTTCCGACGCGAATCCCCTTCCCCTCATGGCGGCGCGTCGAATCGTCGTCGCCGACGACAATCACGACTCGGCTGACGTGCTCGCGACGCTGCTGGGACTCCACGGCCATGACGTGCGCGTGGCACACGACGGAATCGAGGTGCTCGCGATCGCCGAGACGTTCAAGCCACACGTCGTGCTGCTCGACCTTGGGATGCCGAAGATGGATGGGTATGAAACGGCCCGGCAGACGCGTCAACGGCCGTGGGGCAAGGACGCGACGCTCATTGCACTGACGGGGTGGGGACAGCAGCAGGATCGTCAGCGGACCGCGGAGGCGGGTTTCGACGCGCACCTGGTGAAACCGGTGACGGATTCGGACCTCTTTCACTTGCTGGCGACGACGAAGGTCTCGGAAGGATGAGGAATGAGACCGCGCCACTGACCAAACCCGGTGTGGCGCGGTCTTCGGATGCCTACCTGACTGAACTTGACCGCGGCGCACCGCGGTAGGCGAGCATTTCCTGTCGCGACAGCACATCGTCGTTGTTCACGTCCAGCCGGTTGAACGCGGCGACCGTGCCGTGCCACTCGCGCGCGTCGATGCGCTCGTTGTTGTTCGTGTCCATATACTCGAAACTGTCGAGAGTGTCGTAGGCCATGTCATCAACAGTCCAGCCTTTGCGCGCTGATGCTTCGTTGACCTCTTCGCCCGACAGGACGTTGTCATTGTTCCAATCGTGCACATCGAATGACTGCCCGCTGCCCCGCCATTCATTGCGCCGGATCACGCCGTCATTGTCGGTGTCCATCGGGCGGAACCGTCGCTGATTGAGCGGCACGACCTGGGGCGTTGGCCGATTCGACGCCCAGGTCCCTGGCGCGCAGTAACGAACGCCCCCGGGTCCCGGCACAGCCCAATCACCAAACTGCTGATCGTATTCGTTGGAGTCCACGATCCGATCGATGGCGGCTCCGATACCCTGGCGCTGCGCCAACTGCGCATGAACGCGCTGGCCAGCGGCATCGGGCTGCCGTCCGAGAATGTGGCGATACAACTGAGCGATCGATCGCTCGTACGTCACACTCTCACCGGCTTCCCGTTGAAGGAAGCGATTCGTGTGCTCTTCGGAACTCGCGATCTGCCGAACGAGCTCACGAACGGTGGTCCGGCCGCCTTGAAGCTCCTGGATCCAACCCGCGCTCCCGGCATCGGGTTGGCGCTCGAGCATGTGTCGATATAGTTCGTTGACGACCCGACGAGCGTCCGTGGTGCATGGCTGCTGAGCCATCGCGATGGCGGGACTCAAAGTCAACGCCAGGAACGTGATCGTTGCGCGGAACATGGGCACATCCTCCTGCTAACTTGCTATGCCCATCCTTCGCACGACCCGTGCCGTCGGTCGCAACCACAGGAATCCTCAGGTCTTTGGCAGGATCCGAGAGGATTGCCCTCATGTACTGCCGTTTCTTACCTTCCGACGAACAAAGTTACAAGCAATTCCGTGCCGCACGGGCTCGTGGACCTAATTCAGGACACTCAGCACCCAGCATAGGCTCACCCAGTGCCCAGCATAGTCACTCTGTGGATCTGTAGTTGGTGAGAGGTTTGCACTGGAAGTGGTACATGACTGCTCGAAGATTCGTTCAGCGGGGTGCGAGCCCCCTGTCCGTGTTGCTCGCAGCGTTCGCCCTTGTCACTCTGTCAGCGCAGACCCGAATAACGCCTGACAAGAACAGTTATTCCGTGGCGGACGACATCAAACTAGGACAGGAGGCGTCGGCCGAGGCCAGGAAGGAACTGCCGATGCTCAACGACAATCGCGTCGACGACTACGTCGAGGATGTCGGTGCGCAGCTGGCTGGGGCGATACCGGCGGAGCTGCGTCACGCTGGGTTCCGCTACACGTTCGACGTGGTGAACCAGAAAGAGATCAACGCGTTCGCGCTGCCGGGCGGCCCGATGTTTCTCAACCGCGGCATGATGGAAGCGGCCAAGAGTGAGGCTGAGATGGCTGGTGTGATGGCGCACGAGATCTCGCACGTCGCGCTGCGCCATGGGACGGCCCAAGCCACCAAGGGGCAGAAGTTTCAGATTGGCGCCGTGGCCGGCCAAATTCTCGGCGCGATTATCGGAGGCGCTGCGGGGAGCGTGATTTCGCAGGGCTCCCAGTTCGGTCTTGGTGCCTATTTCCTGAAGTATGGGCGTGAGTACCAGCGGCAGGCGGACTTGTTGGGTGCCCAGATCATGGCCCGAGCGGGGTACGACCCACGGGAAATGGCCAACATGTTCAAGACGATCCAGGCCGAAGGCGGCCGTAGCGGCCCTGAATGGCTGAGCAGCCACCCTGACCCCGGCAATCGCTACAACGCCATCGTCAAGGAAGCGTCGATGCTGCGGATTGATGGGAATGCGAACACGGGCCAGTTCCAAACGATCAGGGCGCGCCTTGGAGGGATGTCGCCCGCCTACACAGCAGAGCAGATCGCGAAGGGGCAGGCACGGAGCAACACCAGCAGTAACCGGACAACGAGCGGTAGCGAACGCCGAAGCGTCACCGTCGAGCCGCCATCCTCTCAATTCCGGACGCACTCGCCCGCGAACTTCTTGCGAGTCAGCGTACCGGCGAACTGGCGGGATCTGCCGTCTGGCGATTCCCAGACCTACGCCCCGGACAGCGGGTACGTCGAGACTGACGGTGGGCAATCGGCGTTCACACACGGCGTGCAGATTGGAGTCGCGCAGGGAAGCAGCGGCAACCTCCAACGAGACACCGAGCAATTGGTGCAGACATTCGCCAGAACGAATCCTGATCTGGCCTCGGCAGGGAGAGCGCGTAACGAAACCATCGGTGGACGCAGCGGCATCACAACTCCGCTCAGCAACGTCTCGGACGTCACGGGGGAGCGGGAGTATGTCAGCGTGTCGACCACGCAGCTGCGAGACGGCAGCCTGCTCTACATCATTGGCGTCGCGCCTCAGACCGAGGCCGGCACCTACGAGCAGGTATTCAGGAGAGTGCGCCAGTCCGTTCGAATCACCGACTAGAGCGTTTCAATTCGCTCGCGTACGATCCGCGGAGGCTAGCCTCCGCTTACCGCGCTCGACGGCGTGCAGCAACGGGCGAACCGAGGTCAGCCGGGCTCGCCCCTTCGATACTCCTGAAGGCGGTTGTAGAGCGTCTTGAGGCTGATGCCGAGTACGTCGGCGCTCTTGGCCTTGCTGCCATCGAAGTGCGAGAGGGTGGCCACGATGAGGCGCTGCTCCGCATCCGCGAGCTTCATCCCCACGTGGACATTGAGACCGTCGTCGGTTCTCGGCCCGGCGAGGCCTGGATTTCTGACCTCTGGAGGCAGGCATTCCGGCGTCAGATCCTTCGACGCCATGATGTAGGCGCTATACACGGCGTTCTTGAGCTCACGCACGTTCCCTGGCCAGGAGTATTCACGGAGCAGCTTCGCGGCCTCCGGAGACAATCGTTTCTCGACGCCTTCGCTCTCGGAGATCTGCTGCAGGAAGCGCCCGGCGAGCAACTCGACGTCGTCGATCCGATCCCGCAGGCGCGGAATCGTGAGCTGAAACACTTTGAGGCGGTAATAGAGATCGTCGCGCAGGCGGCCCTGCCTGATCGCTTCCTCCGGATCGCGATTCGTGGCGGCGATGAACCGTATGTCGACGGTGAGCGGCGACTCCCCGCCCGTGCGCATGAACGAGCCAGTCTCCAGGACTCGCAGGAGCTTGACCTGCAGGTCCATGGGCATCTCTGTCACCTCGTCCAAAAGCAGAGTGCCACGCGTCGCCTGCTCGAACACGCCCTTGTGCCGGCGATCGGCGCCCGTGAAACTGCCCCGCTCGTGGCCGAACAACTCGCTCTCGATCAACGTCGGAGATATCGCCCCACAGTTGAGGGCGACGAATGGACCGAGTCTTCGCCGGCTCAGGTCGTGCAGCGTACGCGCCACGAGCTCTTTCCCCGTGCCGCTCTCACCAACGATCAGGACCGTAGCATTGGTCGGCGCTACGAGGGAGATCTGCTGATAGATCTCCTGCATCCGCGCGGACGCGCCCACGAGCACCCCGAAAGACCCTTGAGTCGCGAAATTGGATCGAAGCGCCTCGATCTCCTGCTTGAGGCCGCGCGTACGGGCGAGATCGCTGAGAATCGTCCGCAAACGTCCGATGTCGATCGGCTTGGTCAGGTAATCCGACACGCCCCGGCGAAGCCCCTCGATGGCCGTGACGACGCTCGCCTGTCCGGTCATCAGCACGACGCTCGGCGCTGACGCGAGATCGAGGTCGTCAAGCAGACTCATGCCCTCACCATCGGGCAGGTGCAAGTCCAGCAGAATCACTTCGGGCGGGCGCGTCTGCAACTGTTGCCGCGCATCCTGAAGCGTGCGCGCGCGTGCCACGGTGAAGCCCTCGGCCTCCACTACTTCGGCGAGTGAGGACAGCGTCGCGGAATGGTCGTCGACGATCAGCGCGTGGGGCATGGAACCTATTGACGAAACGGCAAGCGAATGGCGAACCGAGCCCCTGAATCCGTCGGTTCGAGCGTCGCCGTGCCACCGTGAGCGTGAGCGACGCTCCTGACGACATACAGACCCAGTCCAAGTCCCTGACCCTTGGTCGAAAAAGACAGGTCCCAAATCAAGTGACGAAGCTCTTCGGGGATTCCAGGACCAGAATCAGAAACCGCCAGGACGGCGATGGCGCCGTCCGTGGTGAGCGTGAGCGCGAGATCGCCGCCGCGAGGCATGGCTTCGAGTGCGTTGCTGGCGAGGTTCAGCATCGCCAGTCTCAGCTCACCTGGACGGCCGACGACTTCGATGGTGTTGTCCGAGGCATCGACCCGCATCATGACACGTTGCCTCTCCGCCCGCGCCCGAAGCAGAGAAACGACCGATTCGAGGATATCGGCGAGGCGACAGCGCGTCGGCGCTTGATCGAAGCGACTCTCGTCGAGCACGCCGCCAACCGACACCGTCAACGCACCGAGCTCCTGCCGGATCGACTGGAGGTAACGCCGCTGTAGGTGCCCCCCCTGTTCTCCGCCGGCGCCGAGCTCGACCGTGCGGTTCAGCAGCTCCAGGCTCAACGTCATGGAGTTCAGGGAGTTTCTGAAATCGTGGGCCGCCGTTGCGTACAGCGACGCCAGGATCTGATACTGACTGGCCAGAAGCAACGCGCTCTCGAGTGTGGCGGAGCCTTCTGCTGATCGCCGAACGACGAGGCGGTAGCCGGCGGAGTCAACCTTCTCGGTGGCCTGTACCTCGCACCGCACGCGCCGAGTGTGCCCTCCCTGCTCGAGGGACAGGTCAATACTCTGCGCTACGTCCGCGTACCCGCGGAGCAAGGGGGCCAACTGCGCATGAATGGCGTTCCACCGGGATCTCAAATCCTCTGGATCCGACGCACCGAGAAGCTCACATGCCACGGGCGTCGCGTCATGGACCTGCCCTTCGGGCCCGAGGAGCACGAGACCCTCGTGTAGTGGGGTGGCGCGGCCCAACCCAGAGGCGACGTGGCTGAGATCAAGGCTCATGTTCAGTTGACTGGGGAGGGGCTCCAAACCGGGCGCCGGTTCCAAACAAGAACGATACTATCGGCCACGGCGGGTCGGCAAGCACCAAGGAACCAGCCTCCGGCATGGCGACCCGCCTGCTCGTGGGCACGTACGTTGCTTCTTCCGTGGGAATCGGGTGGTCTCGGGGGGCTTCCCCTTCCGAGCCCCGGCATAGGGAGAAGCATGGAAATCAGCCAACTCGACACCACCAATATTTTCCTCGGCATCATCGCGGGGCTGGCCCTGGCCCAAATGGTGGCCGGCATCATCGCCATCATCTGGCTGAAACGCACGATGTCGCGTGTGTCGCAGGCCACAACAAGGTTCGAAACCACGTATCTCCACCCCTTGGTGCAGGAGTCGCAGCAGATTGCGCGTCAGACGAGAGAGGTGATCTCAGAGCTACAGCCACTGGTCACCCGCGCCAACACGTTCGTGAAGGGATTTGAATCGCGTACAGAACACGCGCTGATGGCGGTCGATGCGGTAAATGAGCAGGTGGACGCCGTGGTCCATTCGGGACTGACCCAACTGCGAGCCATCGAGCATGGACTCCGGCGGGGCGTCGAGACTCTGGTGAATTTCTCGAATCACCGCTGAGTCATTCGACGCTGAGTCATTCAACGACCGCTGGCGACACGACCGCTGGTGGCCCCCGTCGTCGGCGTCCACGACGGTGGGTCACTCGCTGGGAACGAGTCTTCGAGCGTCTCATCCACCGTATTCGATTTCGACTCCCTCGACGGATTCGAAGGAACCGCCTGGCGAAAGCTCTGGCCGCGGCACCGGCCACGGCCAGAAGGACTAAGCGGGTCAGATATCTACTGAACATGGATCCTCACGTAATTGGACTTCGCCCTTGAATAACGCGAATGAGCAGCACCGCGATGGCGAGTATGAGCAGCAAGTGAATGAACCCGCCCAGCGTGTAGGAGCTCACCAAACCCAGCACCCACAAGACGAGCAGGACCATGAAAATGGTCCACAGCATAAGTCTCCTCCTGCAAAAACCAACTGCTTCACATAGGAGCATTCCGCATGCCAACGGCGGCGAGGTGGCTCGGCAGCCGTGGTGACACCATGGTCGCGAGATTGCTCTTGAGATCTTCACGAAGTAGATCGACACGCACCATCCCTGTCTGCGAGTCGATACGTCGCGTCAATTCTGACGGGACGAGCACTGAACCTCCGATCCACTGGCTCGTGTCAATAGCGAGGTACTGGATGGCCCAGTGGTCGTCGTCTGCAAGGAGGTCTTCGATGCAGCCGACGCGTCCGTCCAACGCCTGGATGTGGCAGCCATTCGTTCGTTGAACGCTGCGCAGCCGGTCGGTCACCTCCACCGTCGCGTCGATCCAGCTGGGATTCGCCGCAGCCTTCCTGACGTCTTCGCGCGTCATGCTCGTGACGATGCGCGCACCGTCCCAATCTATGCCTTCGATCTTGCCGTGTAGGTATGAGTGCCGTCCGTTGCGGAAACCACGACGTCGTCTTCACCACGAGGAATCGGGCGATCCATCGTCGATCATCGAGATAGAAATCATCGACGTGACCGACGACCCTGTCGTCACACGTTTCAACGGTCCATGCGTGTAGATCCCTGAGGCGTCTGAGCATACCCACCTGGCTTTTCTGGCGCACCGGCTCATCTGAGTGAGGTGATGGCCGTCGGGTACTACGGTGCAAAACCGGATCCGCAGCTTTAGAACACAGCGTGCCTGGGACTTCCGGAATGAGAACGCGTCGGTTGGTAGGTTCTGCCAGACCCGTTGTAAGCGATACATGAGGGTCGCGCGATTCGCCTCGAACGTGGGCCGAGGGGGTGTGCCGGATTTTCGTGCGGACGCGCCGAGAAGGAGGGCCGTCCCGCCTGGGGTAACCGGCGGGACGGTATGGGAAAGAGGCGTTATGGAATGGTTCGTAGCCGAACCGCTCACATCGTTCGCGGTTCCAGCTAGCCGGAGCCGCCTCACGCTCCGATCAAGTGCTCGATGCCTTCCAGCAATTCCTACCGTGACGTTGTAAAAGGCTCCGTCAACGATTCGCTGTCTTGGCCGTGAACTGACCTCTCATCGGCGTGGGCCCGAGCCAGCCCGCGCGCTTATTGCGGTCACGGTGATCACTGTGCAATCGATGTGCCCGAACGTCTGCTGCCGACTGTGCGGCGTTGGCGATGGGTTGACCGGCTTTCTGCTATACAGGCAAGCCGAAGGAGGAGCGAAGGAGCGCTACGACGAGCGTCCGGGCCCTGCTATCATCCGGCGATGACACCAGCCGACTGCATTCTCTTCAGCGGCGGCGCACCCGGCGCCGAAGCTGCCTTCGGCGCCTCTGCAGAGCGCCACGGAGTTGAAGAAGTCAATTTCACCTTCGACGGCCACAAGCTCGAACGGCATCGCGGCGTCCGGGTCCTCAACCACGAGGAACTACTGAACGGCGATGTCAGTCTCGAATACGTCTCCCGGCTGTTGCGTCGGCGTTACACCGAGGCACCGACGCTTCGCAAGGTACCTGCAGACGCTGTGGTATCAGGTGAACAACGGACAGGAGATCTACGTCATTGGCTCGATCCTCGACGACGGCACCGTCAGGGGCGGAACCGGGTGGGGCGCCGAGTTCGCCAAGCTCTGCAACAAGCCGCTCTCGGTCTTCGACCAGGACAAGGACGGCTGGTTTCACTGGACGGGCACGGAATGGGAACCGCTCGATGCCTCGACGGTGCCAGTGATCACACATCCACACTTCACCGGCACTGGGACGCGGACGCTCCGCGAGAACGGTAGGCGCGAGATCGAAGCGTTGTTCCGCCGGTCCTTCAACGTGGTATCACACTGACCGACACCGAGCTCGCGCGTTTCGCCTGATGCGTCAGCTCGGTACTGGCGGACGATTCCGAACGGTTTCGGGGACCTGACCACGCTTGTACACCATGACGGTGCGCGTGAATTCAATGACCACCGTTCCGTTCTGCGTTGAGTCCCGTCGTCTTGAAGCGCACGATGCCGACGTTCGGGCGAGACGCAGACTCGCGCTTGTCGAGCACCTCGCTCCTGGAATAGATCGTGTCTCCCTCGAACACCGGGTGCGGAAGCCGCACCTCGTCCCACCCGAGGTTGGCCATCGCGTTCTGCGATGTGTCCGCGACCGACTGCCCCGTCACCAGTGCCAGTGTGAACGTCGAATCGACGAGCGGCCGTTTGAACTCGGTCTTCGCAGCGTACGCACTGTCGAAATGAATGGGATTGGTGTTCTGTGTGAGCAGCGTGAACCAGACGTTGTCGGCCGAGAGGACCGTCCGGCCGAGCGCATGGGGATAGACGTCGCCAACCTCGAAGTCCTCGTACACCCTACCGGTCCAGCCTTCTTTGATCGCCACCTTCAGCTCCCCTATCTTCAGCCCGCCGGCGCCGCCGAGCTCCGACGCGCTCGCGCCGCGATCTCCCACGGCGGCGAAGGCAAGCCTATCGCGATCGGGTGGTCGTCGCGAGAGGTTCGAGGAGACTGGCTACTTCAGCGGGCGAACGGTCGGCATCGAACTGACAGGGACCCACTCGCCGTTCAGACGGACGACGAACATCCCAGTCGCGTTTCCGGACGGGTCAGTGCCTTCCACTCGAAAGCCCAAGTCTGCCCCGGACACGACACGGGGCGCGTCCCGTCGTACCTGTGCGAGCGTGAAGGTGGACGTTGCCACCGCGACCGCCACCAGCGACCCTAGCCAGAACAGGACTAGCCTTCTCATGATGTCCTCCTTCGAAGAGCGGAACTGCTGCCGCGTCGATTGAGACGCCGCCGGTGCCAGGCCGGCCGGAAACCCTCTGATTTGCCACCTCCGGAGTACACTACGACTACTTTTCATCCTTCTATTCGAGAGTGCATATATATGCGGGCTGGATCAACATATGCAGGCTGTATCAACCATGACAAAGCAGATCGTCGCCGTCGTCCTTGCTGCCGGCCTGCTCGTGGCCGGATGCGCCGCGCGTCAGGTACGTATCGCCGAGTTGAAGGACCAGCCAACGAGGTACAACGACCAAGCTATCCGTGTCACCGGGATGGTCACGAACAGCTTCGGGATTCCACTGGTGCCGTTCCAGCTGTACAACGTGGACGACGGCTCCGGCGAGATCAGCGTGGTCTCGAGATCGGGCAACGCCCCGGCCCGGGGAACGAGGATAGAGGTCAAAGGCAAGCTGAGCGAAGTGGCTGTGCTCGGGGGCCGATCGATAGGTCTGCACATCACCGAAGAGGACAGACGAGTAGTGAACTGAGCGAGAGGTGACCATGACTCAGTCAACCTTCAAACTCACGGCGCGCGGCGTCTCCGCACTCGCGCGCGTCCGGAACTCGGCTGTCGACTGCGATCGCCATCACGGCTGGTATCGTCGCGCTCGCGGCGATCCTCGTTCCCGCTCAGACCCGGTTCAAGCTCGACAACAACAAGTACACGCTGGAAGAGGACGTAAAGGTCGGGCGTGAAGCCGCTGCGCAGGTCTCCAAGGAACTGCCGCTCCTGAACGATGCTCGAACCGAGGAGTGGGTCGAAGGGGTGGGTCGGGAGCTCGTCTCGGCAATCCCTGTCGGAGTTTTCGCACCCGCCGTTTCGGTACACGTTCGATGTGATCAACCAGAAGGAGATCAACGCCTTCGCCTTGCCGGGCGGACCGATGTTTCTCAACCGGGGCATGATCGAAGCGGGCAATTCGGAAGCGGAAGTCGCCGGGGTCATGGGGCACGAGATCGCCCATGTCGCGCTCCGCCATGGCACGGCGCAGGCGACCAAGGGTGAGCGCTTTCAGCTCGGCGCGCTCGCGGGACAGGTCGTGGGCGCCGTGATCGGCGGCACGGCAGGCAGCCTCATCGCCCAGGGATCGCAGTTTGGATTGGGTACGTACTTCCTGAAATTCGGACGGGAATACGAGCGACAGGCGGATCTTCTTGGCGCACAGATCCTGGCACGAGCCGGCTACGACCCGCGGCAGATGGCCAACATGTTCAAGACCATCGAATCCGAGAGCGGCGGCAGTCGCCAGCCGGAGTGGATGAGCAGTCACCCGAACCCGGGTAACCGCTACGACGCGATCCTCCGCGAGGCGGCGCTCCTGAAGGTTCAAGGCAACGCCGACAGCGGCCAGTTCAATAGCATCAAGTCACGGCTGGCGGGAATGTCCCCGGCGTTGACGGCCGAGCAGATCGCGAAGGGCAATGCGAGCAAGCCCAGCAACACGAGCGGCGGCACCACGTCGGGCGGGACCCGCCCCGCGGTTCGCGTCGAGCCACCGTCGAACCAGGGCCGAACCTATCGCCCGGCGAACTTTCTCACGATTACCGTGCCTGCCAACTGGCGGTCGTCCAGTGGCAGCGATAACGTCGTCACGTATGCTCCCGCGGGTGGCCTCGGGGACAACGGCTTCACCCACGGGTTACAGGTGGGAGTGCTGCAGAACGGCACCGGCAACCTCCAGCGCGACACGGAGCAGATGATCCAGGGCTTTGCGCGATCGAACCCCAGTCTGCGGCAACAGGAGGGGTTCACGCGCGACACGCTCGGTGGACGAGCCGGTCTCACCTCCGTTTTTTCAAACGTCTCCGACGCGACCGGCGAAGCGGAAGCGGTCACGATCTCCACGACCCAATTGCGGGGCAATACCGTGCTCTTCCTGATCGGCGTCGCCCCTCAGCGTGAGGCGTCTGCCTACACGAATACCTTCAGACGCGTGCGGCAGACGCTGCAGATCTCCGATTAGTGAAACTCCACAACCTGCTGCTCGCGGCGCTGGTCGCGGGAGCCGCGCTCGGAGCAGCGCTGCATCCGTACGCAGACACGGCGTGGCTCGTGGCAGCGAACACTCACCTGCTCCGCCCAATTGGCCAGATTTTCCTTCGCACGATCTTCATGATCGTGGTGCCGATGGTGTTCTCGGCGCTGGTGATCGGCGTGTATCAGCTCGGGCGCGGCCACGGCCTCTCAGGCGTGGCGGGACGAACGCTCGTCTTCACGCTGGTGCTGAGCGCCTCGTCGGTCATCGTAGGCATGACGCTGGTGAATCTGCTGCAGCCTGGCGCGGGAATGGCGCTCGCCGACGGGGCTGCGTTGCCAGGAGTCGCGACGCTGCAGGCGAACGCCGCCGCGGCGAAGCCTCTCAGCGATACGTTGATCGAACTGGTTCCCCGCAACCCGCTCGATTCGGCCGTCCGCGCGCTCGACGGCGAGATGCTGCCGCTCATGGTCTTCGCGCTGATCTTCGGCGTCGCGGTGAGCCGGCTGCGCCTTGGCGACGAGGACCTCGTGCTCGTCCGCGTGCTCGAGCAGATCTTCGAGGCTTGCATGGGCATCGTGCACTTTGCGATGCGCCTGGCGCCGGTCGCGGTGTTCGCAATCGTCTTCAATACCGCGTTTACCTTTGGCACGGGAGTGTTTGCGTCCCTGCTGTACTACGTCTTTGCCGTCGTCGCCGGCCTCCTCATTCAGCAGTTCGTCGTTTACTCGGTACTGCTGTGGACGGTCGCCCGCCGTTCGCCCACGGAATTCTTTCGAGCCTCGCGCGAGGTCTACCTGTACGCGTTCTCGACCGCATCGTCCAACGCGACCTTGCCACTGTCGCTCGACGTGGCGGAACGCAAGCTTCACCTGCCGCCCAATATCTCGCGCTTCGTGCTGACTGTCGGATCCACCGCGAACCAGAACGGCACCGCGCTCTTCGAGGGGGTGACCGTGCTCTTTCTCGCGCAGGTCTACGGCCTCGATCTCAGCCTGGGTCAGCAGATGCGGGTCATGCTGATGTCGATCGTCGCCGGTGTGGGCACGGCCGGCGTGCCAGGCGGATCGCTTCCGATGGTGATGATCGTCGCGCAGTCGGTCGGGATTCCGGCCGAGGGGATGGGGCTGATTCTCGGCGTCGATCGTTTCCTGGATATGTGCCGTACCGCCGTCAACGTGAGCGGTGACCTCGTGATCGCCGCGATGGTGAGCGCCAGGCAACCGGCGCAGGTGGGAGCCGGCCAGGCCGCCTGAGAGTCCCAATGCCCGTGGTACAATGCCGAGTCCTGCCCGCGAGATCGTCCACAACCTGCGGAAGTGGCGGAATTGGCAGACGCGCTAGCCTCAGGAGCTAGTTCCCGCAAGGGAGTGAAGGTTCGAGTCCTTTCTTCCGCACCAACCTTCGCTCGCGTATCGCGCGAGCGAGCTCCGGTTGGCGTAGCGCGAGCGAACCGGCTGGCGAGCCCATTCGACTAATCCGAGCTCACTGGTCTGGCGGGCGTGGCCGACCCGGCTCTCGCGATGCTTCGCATCAACGTCTGAGGATCGAAAGGCTTCGTAAAATGTTCGGAGAAGCCAGCGTTCAGGGCTTGGGCTGGATCGCCCGGCAATGCGTAGGCAGTCAGCGCGATCGCCGGAATGCCACCGCCACGGGCAAGGGGGAGCAACCGGAGCTGCTTGAGAAAGGAATAACCATCATCCGTGGCCATGCCGATGTCCGCAACGATGACCTCCGGGAGCCGTTCACATTCACGTAATCTGTTCAATGCGTCCTGGCTCGACATGGTGGCAATCACATCGCCGCCAGCAGCGATAATCGTTCGCTCGAGAATCTCTCGCGAATCGTTGTCATCCTCAACGATCAACACGCACATCCCAGTCAGATCGTTCGCGCCCGCTGGTTCACGAAATGAGGTGTTGGAGAGCTTCCCCGCCGCTCGCATTGGCAGGGACACCGTGAAGGTGGCACCTTGACCCAGGCCTGGACTCTCCGCGCACACGGTACCGCCGTGCAAGCCTACCAACTCCTTGACCAAAGCCAGACCCAGGCCTAATCCGCCGTGCCTTCGTGAGCTCGAGCCCTGGCCTTGCTTGAATCGCTCGAAAACATGGGGCAAGAACTCTGGGGCGATACCGGACCCGGTATCCCTCACCACCAATCGAACGTTCGGGCCATCGGTAGTCCACGCGGTTGTCACCGAACCACCAGCCTCCGTGAACTTCACGGCGTTGGAGAGCAAGTTCCAGATGATCTGCTGGAGACGGTCGGCATCCCCCAAGATGGGCACAATGTCGGGGACGAAGTGGGAAATCAGCTTGACGTTCTTGGCATTGGCCCCTGGCCGAACGACGTCAAGCGCGGCGAGCGTCACGGAAGCCAGGTCAACGGCAGCGATGTCCAGCCGGACCTTACCGGCAGCGATGCGTGCCATGTCCAACATGTCCGTGATCAGCGTCAACTGCGCCAGGGCATTCCGCTCAATCACATCAACCGCACGTTTCACGGTGGCCGCATCAACGTCGTCCCGCACACGAAGAATCCGGGTCCATCCCAGCACGGCATTCAATGGCGTCCGAATTTCATGTGAAAGGGTCGCCAAGAACTCATCCTTGAAGCGGGACGCCGCCTCAGCGTCCAGCCGTGCGGCGTCGGCGGTCGCAATCTGGGCCCGCAGTTCGCGTTCGCTGGCGACGCGCTCTGTGACATCTTCGACGATGGTAATCGTTCCGATGACACGCCCCTGCTCATACAGGGGAGCGATGCGGCCACTCTGAATCATCGCGTCTCGCGTCGCGTTCGGACGCATGTCGGGAAGAATGTACCGGTGCAATGTGTGCGCGATGATTTTGACCTCGCCGGTCAAGGCGTCCGCGTAGTCCTGATCCAGCCCTCGTTCCTCGATCGACGGACAGACCTCGGTCAGTCGCCGTCCCAACACTTCGGTCGCCGCCAGGCCCGTGGCGGATTCAAGCCAGCGGTTCCAGGCTCGCACGACCAGAGACGCATCCGTGATGACGATGCCACCTCTGGCGTGCTCATCAAGCCACTGAAGAGTCGCCGATGACAAGTCCGGCGACACCGTCGCGTCGTCGCGCTTCGTCAATGCTGGCTCCGCTCCCAGCCCTCAACTGCAACGAGCAGACGCGTCAAGGACTGCACGGTCAGAACCATGACCACGTAGCCCGTGACCTCGGCATCACGCAACTGAAAACCAGCGGTGACGACGAGGGCGTATCTGAAGGACCCATCCTCGTCTCCGATCAAACGCCGGACGACCGCTTGCAGCGTCGCAATGTCGATGTCCGGAACGGTAAAACTAACCGGAATCTTGAGAAGGTTCCCGAACGTGCCCAGGCACGCATTCAGGAGGATGTTTCCGACTTCCGTGAGAACTTCGCGAGACGACGCATCCAGTACGAGGGGCAATGCAGGCTCGTTTGTCAGAAGCTCCTTGAGGGAGGCGGCGGCGACCGGATCGAGTATCAGGAGTGCATCACCTCCCACGGGACCAGAGAACGCCTGATGGATGCTGGCCACTTCGTCCTTGATGACTGACGACAAGTGCGTTTCAAGTTCGAGGATCGGATGAACCGCCACGTGCGGCACTTCCAGGAGGACGCGTTGATTGGTCAATCGCGACAACGACGCGCCAGCCCGTCCGAAGCCGATATTCAGAAGCTCGACCAAGGCATCGCGCTGTAATTCGGTCAATTGCATTGGGGCGCTCCTTCCAGCAGCGAGCGAATCAACCCCAGAATTTCATCGGCCTCGAAGGGCTTCGTCAAAAAACCGACTGCGCCAGCTTGCTTGACGAGTTCATGTGAGGAAAGCTGAACGTCGGCCGACACGACGATCACCCGTGCGTCCCGATCGAGTTCTCGCAGCTTCGTCAACACCTCGAGGCCATACATCCCCTTCATAACCAGATCGAGCAAGACGATATCAGGCTTGGCGAGGAAGTAGCTCTCGATGGCGGCGATGCCATCTTCCACCTCCGTCACGTGGTATCCGGCCTCTTCCAGAATGTTACGGGCGCGTCGACGCGCCACGGCCGAGTCGTCAACGACCAAGATCGGTACTCATAGGTGCTCCATGATCGCGTCAGCCATCGTCTCGATTGGAATTCGTCCGTCGCTCAATCCCGCTTCATCGACTGCCCGTGGCATTCCATAGACCACGCACGATTCCTCAGCTTCGGTAAGAATACGGCCGCCCTTGGCCTTGATCCACGCCGAACCCTCGAGTCCGTCCGTTCCCATTCCCGTCATGATGATGCCAAGGCTCCGAGCGCCGAAGCATTCAGCGACTGAATGAAAGAGGACGTCGACCGCAGGCCGATGCGGCTTGTCGAGAGGACGAATGTCGAGATGGACCGTGACCGCAGACCCCACGCGGCGGAAAGACATGTGGCGGCCGGCCGGCGCCAGAAACACTACACCAGGTTCGACTACTTCTCCATGTTGCGCTTCTTTGACAGGCAGTTCGGACAACTCGTCCAGTTTCTTCGCATAAATCTCTGTATAGCCTATGGGCATGTGCAGCACGATGCCGACCGGCACGGGTAGTTTGGCCGGTAAGCGCGGTATGACCAATTTTAGGCCTTGAGGTCCTCCCGTCGAGATGCCAATCACGACGACGTCGAGTTGACCGCCACCGACGCGAACCACGCGTGCCGGGGCCGGCGCGGGTCTTACCACGGTCGGTCTTCGGCGCATGGGCGCGATCGCAGCCGCCTTGACCTTCTCGACGAGCTGCTCGCCCATCTCCAACAAGCGGTCACTCGCCAACGCCGTCGGTTTCTGAAGGAAATCAATCGCGCCCGCTTCGAGCGCAGCGAGCACTTGATCGCCAGACGGACTGGCGACGCTGATGACGACGATGGGGATCGGACTGACGGAGCATCTGCTCCCGAACAAACGCCACTCCATCCATCTCGGGCATATTCAGATCGCACGTGATGACATCGGGCTGCTTTTCCACCGCCAGCTCGAGCGCCTCGCGACCGTCCCGCGCCGTCCCCACGACCTCGATAAATGGGCTGCGCGTCAGCATCTGGGTCACGACCTTGCGCACATAGGCAGAGTCGTCGACCACCAACACCCTGACGAGGGAGGTCACATCCACCCCGATCCTCACCGCTTTTCGTAGACATAGGCACCACACAGATCGCGCAGTTCGAAACGAGTCGTCAGGCGCAGCAGCGACTCCGCCGCGCCGACACACAGGAACCCAGGCAACCGCATGCAATCCGCGAAGCGCTCAACGATGGTCCGCACGGTTGGCTGATCGAAATAGATGAACAGGTTGCGACAGAAAATGACGTCGACCCCCGCGCGACTCGAAACCTCGTGCTCTCGCACCGCATTCACCCTGGTCCACGACAGGACACGGTCGTAAATCTCGCACTTCACTTGCCACGATTGCGTGCCGGCCACTGGATCGAAGTAGCGATCACGGAGCGTGGCAGGAAGCTGCCTGAACGAGCGCCCCCCATACAGTCGTGATTCCGCCTTCTTCAGTGCGGCTTCACTCGCGTCGCTCGCATGCAATTCAATCGACGTGCGGTCAAACCAGCCCGCCTCTGTGAGCGCCATCGCGATCGACAATGGTTCCTCACCCGTCGCGCACGGAAAGCTCCAGATACGTATGGGACGGCGCCCGGCGGCGACCAACACGGGCAGAATCGCGTCGGTCAGCGCCCGAAGCTGATCGTTCTCTCTCCAGAAGTACGTTTCCTGCACGGCAAGCGCATCGATCGCCCTCGCCCATTCCTCCTCCGCCTGGGGGTCATACTTCAGCAAGTAGTAGTAGTCGAGCATGGAGTCGAAGCCGCGTTCCACCGCTCGAGCCGTAAGGCGATCGAGCATGAATGACAGACGCGATTCGTCGTAGAACATGCCGGTCTGGCCATGCACGAGATCGCGCAGGAGCTCCGCACTACGCTCCGGGACGTGTACCCCAAGCGTGTCGCGGCCGGCGGGCGTCATCACTTTGAACGAGGAGTGGGTCACCCGGAGTCCGACCTTATTCGTCGAGCCAGCCGTACCGATCGCAGATCGCTTCGGCGCGTTGTCGAACGCCCACGTCCGGATCGCTACCCCTGAGCGCCGCGACCGCACTGGCGGCGCTCAGTGAACCGAGCCGTCCGATCGCGTCCACGGCGGCAACCCTCACGGTAGGATTGTCGTCGCTCAGCGCCTCGAGCAGGACGGACGAAGCGAGCGAATGGCGCATTTGCCTAGCCCATCAACCACGAAGCGCCGTGTCGCGGGGCGATCCGAAGATAGTCCGTGTCGTACCCATTCGATGTTGTGAGGCAAGCGCGCCAACGTCGCGATGACGAGGCTGCGCCACTCCGACTCACTGCCCAGTTCCAGGAGGGAGGCGATGGCCGCGCACGCGGATACCTCGTTTCTGGATGCGGCGACCGGCCGAGAGCGGCAATGACCGCGGGGCCTAGGGACGGCTCGACGGGCAGCCTCGCGGCATCTGCCAGAACCCGTAATGCCTCACCTGTCCCGCGAGTGGCGAGCACGTCAACGGCGACAAGCCGCCGAACCGGCCTCGAGTCCTGGAGCGCGCCTGCCAGCAGCTCGTCGTCCAGAGCATCCTCCGTGGATCCCAGGGCGCAAGGGCGGCGCAGGCTACGTCATCGTCGGCCTGCGGCAGGATTCGCTGCACGAGCGCCGAGAGGCCAGCAGGATTCAGCACAGGCAAGGATCGCAGGGCGGCGATTCGAACTTGGGGCGCGTCATCATTCTCGGCCACGTCCGACAAGACGACGGTTGCGCGCTCGCGGCCGTGCACGCCGAGTGAGCCTGCGGCAAAATAGCGGACCCAGGGCTCGGGATCGCGCATCGCCGCCAACAGCGCCTCTTCGACATCCGCGTGGTCTACCGCTCTCATCGCGTGAGCGGCGGCCGCCCGGTTACGGGGCGTCTCGGTCTGTAACGCCTCGACAAGAAGTTGCGGAGCACGGCCATCTCCCCGCAGCGGCACCTGTTCGATTGCAGCACGACGAACCGCCTCATCTGGGTCGCTCAGCGCCTCAAACAACGGTTGAGCAGCCCGCTGGTACCCAAAGTAGCCAGCCACCCTGATGGCGCACTCGCGAACGTAGGCGCTGGGGTCCGAGAATCGCGCGGTGACGTGCTGTTCCGTGCTGTCGGCGCCAATCGAGCTCACCGCCGCCACCGCCGCCTGACGCACAGCGGCATGATGGTCCGAAAACAACGGCAAGAGGGCGGGGAGGGCTTGCGAATCGCCGAGCGTTGCGAGCGAATTTGCCGCGACCGAGCTGAGATCGGCATCGCCTTGGCCAAGCGCCTCGATCAAAGCGGGTGTCGCGCGACGGTCCCCGAGGCGACCCAGCAGCGCTGCGGCGGCAAGACGCGTCGACCGGTTCCCGTTTTCCAATCGATCCACGATCGGCGGCACAGCGGCGGTACCCAGACTTTCGAGTGCATCGCTGACCTCCGCTTGTACGGAGGGCTCATCAAAGGCCCTGACGAGAGGCGGGATGGCGTCCTTCCCCATCCAGCCGAGTACGCGGATCAAGGGCTTCAGCGGCGGCTGGCGAGCGTCCAGCGCGCGCGACAGGCGCTCTATACCCTCAGCGCTCGCCGATGCGCGGCTCAAGTCCCGAATCTGGAGCCCTGCGGCATAACCTTCCTCGTATCGAACTTCAATTCTGGAAATCGCGCTGGCGACCGCGGCGGGTTCGAGCATGCCGGAATTCATCAGATGCACGAGCGGTGCCACGCACTCCTCATCACCAAGTCCACCGAGCGCATCCGCCACGGCCGGCCGCAGGACTTCGTTATCGAGCAGGGCCACGAGCCCGGGTACCGCCAAAGGGTCACCGATCCGTGCCAGCGCCTCGATCGCCGGAAAGGCCAGGAAAAAATCGCCAGAATGGGCGATCTCCACGAGGGCGTTGATCGCCTCGGTCGCCTCAGGCTTCCCAGCGCCTCCATGGCGTGAAAGCGCACGTTGGGATCATCGTCGCCGAGCGCCTCAATGAGATCGGGTAATGCCGCCCGATCCCGTAACAGGCCGAGCGCCTGTGCCGCATGCATGCGCAGATTCGAATTGGCACCCTTGAGCAACCGCGTCAGCGGACCCGTCACGCTCCGCCTCGCAGCCACCAACACTTGGAGCACGCTGCTCAAGACGTTCAGGTCGAGATGCTGCCGCTCGAGGAGCTGGAGGACCTCTGTGACCGCGTCGTCGCTCGCAGACTGGGACAGCCCGTGAATAGCCTGTCCTCTCACCCGCCAATCAGTGGAAACCGCGGCCGCAAGCAAGACATCCGTCGTAGGGGTCGCATCACGGGAGGCGATTCGAGCCGCGAGCGCGCGCGCCTGGTCTCTGGCGCCGGTGACGTCTTCTACGGTGACAATCAGGCCGCTCGCGATGCCTTTCCGAATGATTGGAGCAATCGTCACCGACTGCTGCATGTGGTCAAAATACGGCGAGGGTTCCTCGGGAGGACAGGGAATCAGGCATTGATGAAATGCCGACGCGAGGACCCGTGCGGTGCCACAGGCCATGACCTCGTTGAACAAGTCGGCCAGCGAATCCCGCGACTGCTGCGCGACCAGATCCAGCAGCGGTCGCCCGTGGACGTCCGACTCGGAGAGGCCGGAGACGCTGGCCAGCCAATCGTTCCACGTCTCTACCGTCAGATCGGCATGCGTTGTGAGAATGCCCCGGCCGGTCGACATCCGAGACACCGACTAGCGGTTGCGACGCGGCGCACCGTTGCCGTTCGAGGACTCTCGGACGTTCCCGGCAAGGCTATCAGCCATCTTCTGAAGGTCGGCCGTGCCGATCCGGGTGCGTCGCACCCCATCGGTATTTCTTTCCGTGATCCGTCGGATCTCGGCAAGTTGCGCCGTGACCCGCGCCGCCCCCGCCGACTGGGAACGATTCGCCTCGCTGATGGCTCGAATGTCTCGTGCGGTCGCGTTTGTGGCCTTGGACATCTCTTTCATGGTCCGCGCCTGCTCCGCGGAGGCCCGCGCCCCCTGATCCGACTGAACGCGCATCGAATCCACTGCGCTGGACAGCTCGGCGGAGGCGCCCGCCTGCTCCGTGATGCCGCGATTCAACGAACCGAGCTGACGAGAGAAATCAAGGGCCGCTTTCGTGATCTGCTCCGCCGCCACCGCCTGTTCTGCGACTGCCCGAGATGTCGACACCGAGCCTCGTCGAATGGATTCAGTGCTCTGCGTGAGTTGCGTGGTGGCCGCGGCCTGTTCCGCGGTCGCCTTGCGAACCTCCAGCGACAGCTTCGCTGTGCTTTGTGACGCCTTCAGGATGTCTCTCGCGGCCCGGCCTTGCTCTGACACGGCCTTCGTGACTTCCTGCGAGATTTTTCTCATCTGGCCTGTACTCTGAACAATCGCCGACACCGCGGTGACCTGTTCTGAGGTTGCGGCCCCGACGAGGCGCGCCTGCTCCGCAGTGGCGGCCACGGCAACGGCAGTGGACCGCCCCGTCGTGCGCTGTTCATCGGTCGCTCGGGCGATCTGACCGACGATCTCGACCGTCTCACTCACACCTGACAAGATCTTGCGAAGGCCCGCCGCGCCTGTTTCCGCGATGGCATTGCTCTCGTCCACGATTCGCAAGTTTTCGGACGCAGCCTGGACCGCTTCTCCGGCGACCTCCTGCAGCGACCGGATAATTGCCCCGATGTCCGCCGTGGCCTTGGCCGAGCGATCGGCCAAGTTGCGGATCTCTTCGGCGACGACGGCAAAGCCACGCCCCGCGTCACCTGCCCGCGCCGCCTCAATGGAGGCATTCAACGACAGCAAGTTGGTCCGCTCGGCTATCAGATTGATCGTGTCAACGATTGAGCCGATTTCCGAGGTTCGCTTGCCCATCTCTTTCATGACCGATGATGACTGATTCATCGTCTCGCGTAGACGCCCGATGCCCTGAATGGAACGGGCCACGGCCGCCCCGCCACTCTCGGCGTCGCCTGACACACGGCGCGTCAGTTCATCCGCGCGTCGCGCCAGTCCAGCGACGGACTCGACCGAGCGGTCCATTTGGGCGGCGGCGGTTGCGGCACTGGTCGCGGCGTCCGCGATCTGCCGCCCGCTGTTGGCCACGATCTGCACCGACCGGGACATCTGCTCGATCGCCGCCGAGTTCTGATCGACCATGGTCCCAAGGTTTTCAGTCATCGCCCCGACCTCTTCTATCGAGGCGGCCATTTCGTTGATGGACGACGCCGTCTCCGCAGCGATGGACGCCAGGTCATCGGCGTTCCCTGAGAGACCGGTGACGGATCGAGACACCTGAACGAGCGACGCCGAGGTCTGATCGACCATCGCCGCGAGGGATTCGGCGTCACGGGTCACACTCTTGATGGAGGCCGCCATCTCGTTGATGGACGTGGTGACCTGCTCGGATGCCGTTGCCATCTCCGTCGTCGTCGTGGACGCTGCCTGAATCGATGCGCTCATTTCCTTCGTCGAGGTGGCATTCTGCGCAATGAACGTTGCCAGGCTGGTCGTATTGGCGGCGACCTGTTCAATGGACGCGACCATCTCGTTGACGCCGGAAACCAGTTCCTCCGTCGACGCCGTTACATCCTCAGATTTCGTCGAGGTGTCCTTGAGCGACGACGTCAGGCCTTCGATGTCGCGTAGGGCATCATCCAGGGAACGAATCTGGGTTTCAGCCCCGTTACCGGTCTCCTCGGCGATGCGTGCGATGGCGCTCGCTGACGCCATGAGGCCCTCCGTCTGTTCGAGCATCAGACGTCGATCGAGGCCTGCTGTTACCGCTGTCGCATGACCGTTCCCGTTTGTGCCGGCGCGTTTCCTCGTGGTTGCCATTTCAGTTCTCCGCCAACATGTGACGATCCATCGCCATTGGATCGGTCGTTTTCAATAGTTCTTCGAGACTCAGAATGACGGTCAGCCGATCCGCCAGAGTCGCAATGCCTACCAGATACTTCGCCGCCACGTCAGACAATGCATCACCCGGAGGATTAATGGACGCTGACGGGATCGTGAGGAACTCACGGCACGCGTCAACGAGCAAACCGACGCTGCGTCCCTGGTGAGTCACCACGAGCAGACGCGTGCGCAGGTCGTATGGTTTGCGTTCAAACCCGAAACGAGCCCGCATGTTGATGGCCGGCACGACCTGGCCTCTGGAAAACACGACACCATCGACGAAGGACGCCGCGTTCGGTACGCGAGTCACTTCCTGGAGCATTTCGATGTGCGCCACGTCTTCACTTGGCAATGCATAGGTCGTCTCCGCCACCGTGAAGAGAATGTACTGGTCGGCGTGATGAGTGTTCACGCGATCTCCTTCAGCCGCGTGCCGCGGGCCATCGTCTGCACATCGAGAATCAACACCGCGCGCCCGTCGCCGAGATCCGTGGCACCCGCCACGCCATCGACCTGAATCAGCGGATCGACGGCGACTCTGACCACGATCTCGCGCTGGCCGATGATGCGGTCAACGAGGAGACCTACAGCGCCTTGACCGGTGCCGACAACGAACGCATGCAATCGCGGACGTGGCTCCACAGGAATAGTGAGGAGAGTGGACAATCGAATCACCGGCATCGCGCTTCCCCGGAACACCGCGATCTCGCCACCCTCGAGCAGCCTGATCCCGGCTTCTTCCACCTCGATGACTTCGCGTACACCGGATTGGGGTACAGCGAAGATCTCGCTGCCGATCGCGGCAATGAACGCATCCGTGATGGCCAGCGTCAGCGGTAGTTCAATGAAGAAGGTCGTCCCTACCCCAGGCCTCGACTCCATCCGCACGGTGCCACCCAGATCTTCGATCGTGTGCCGCACGACATCCATCCCGACTCCCCGGCCACTCGCGTGATCGGAGTGGTCACGAGTGGAGAATCCCGGAGAGCAGATCAAATCCAAGATGGCCGCGTCGTCGAGCTGTGTGGGGACCGGCAGTCCCAACTCCCTTGCACGACTGGCCACGCGTTGAGCGTCAATGCCTCGGCCATCGTCCGAGATCTCAAGTCTGACAAGATCACCAGAGGCGGAGGCACGAAGCTCGATCTTTCCTTCCGGCGGTTTCCCTGCAGCAATACGTTCGTCCACTGGTTCAAGACCGTGACTCACGGAGTTGCGCACCAGGTGCAGCACGGGATCCATCATTCGTTCGACTACGAACTTGTCGATCTCCGTGTGCTGTCCGCTGAGCTCGACACGAATGCGGCGTCCACTCTCTCTGGCGAGATCTCGCACTACGAACGGCATCCGGCGGAAGATTTCACCCACTGGTACGAGACGGACGCGCATGACGCCTTCCCGTAGTTCCCGGAGCTGTCTTTCGATCCCAAGGGCGTTATCCTGAACAGGGCGCCACGCGGCCGAGGGCACGTGATGTTCGATCTTCAGCAGTGCGTCGGCCAGGCGTGCGCGCAGATCACCAAATCGCCGATCATTCGCATCAACTCGTCGAGCTTCGAGAGATCCACTCGCACGTAGTGCCGCGCGGCATGTTCCCCGACACGCTCAACCAACGCGTCGGGCACCGCCACCGACTCGATGACGAGGGTGCGACACGTCATGCCGTCTGAAAGCCACCGTTGCGCCAGGACGGCATCAAAGGGTCCCGCTATGAGAAACCTGAATCTGACGCCCTCGTCCGTGACCATTGGGCTGGCGCTCACGATCTCACCCACCTCGCGGAGACGGCTGCGGACGACGTCAACGTTGACGCCGCGCGCGATGAGCATCGGCGACGGTTCGAACAGGCATTCCCAATCCGGGGACCGCTCGCCGGGATCGACCGCCGCTGCACTCGTCGTTTCCGCTACGCGTGGGCCGACCAAGGCGCGGAGGTGGTTGAGCGTGCGGCTCGGGTCTGGCGGGTCGGAATGTGTCCGCCTGGCGGCCACCGTCCGTTCGAGATCCGCAGCGCCAGCAATCAGCGATTCGATGCCCGAGGTACTCAGACGCACGTCGCCGTCGCGAACGCCGCGAAGATACCCTTCCATCTCGTGCGCCAAGAGTTCGGCGTCACGATCCTCGACCATTCCGGCAAGGCCCTTCAGTGAGTGGAAGCTGCGAAACAGTTCTTCTGTCAGGCGGCGATCGGGTTTCGCCTTGCCAACGGAGTCTTCGAACACGAGCAGAGCCTGGCGTACCGCCGCGAGATGCTCGTCGCACTCAGCCAGGTACGCGTCGAGGAACCCGTCGGCAAAATCTGTCATGACACCTCGGATCTCGGCGCCGCGCCCGCCATCACGTGCTTGACGGTGGTGACGAGATCCTGGGGCGAGAATGGTTTGGTCATGAACGCGGAGGCACCGCTGCGAAGGGCGTCTTCACGTGCCGCGTCGTCGCCTCGAGTCGTCAATACAACAACAGGGACTCGGCGGTAACGCTGATGTCCTCGCATGAAGTCGAGTACCTCGAGCCCATGCATGTCCGGCATGTTGAGATCGAGCACCATGAGGTCAACCGCGCCCACCGACACGCTCTCGATAGCCTCCAGGCCGGAGCCCGCCTCCAGGAAGGTGGTTTCATCCGGGAGCGCCGCTAGGGACAGGCGGACCATGCGACGAATGGTCGGCGAGTCATCGACGATCAAGATGCGTGGCATCGAACTAAGTACTATACCCCTGTGTGTCGGGTACACGAGCGCGAATCGCCCACGCGCTCATCTGGGAAAAACTGAGAAATCCTGCCGATCTTGGAATGGGGCGGCGCGCGCCTTTCGGGCGTTGGGGAGATCCACGAACGGACTGACTAGCGCGATTCGCATTTCCCCGTAGAGCGCACGCTTCTGCGTGCGCGTGTCCGCGGAGACTAACCGCCTCCGCCAAGGCTACGGCGGTCCGCCGAAGCTTCACGCGAAGGCGGAAGCCTCCGCTCTACGCCGAATCGAAAAGCGGTCTACCGCGTGAAGACGTAGACAGCCCCGGATTCGTCCAGGGTGTTGTCCGCCTGGTTCCCATTGACGCCGGTGGCGGCGCTATCTTCCCCTCGCGCGCCCACGACCATCATTCGACCGTCGCGGCTCATCGCGAGCGCCCCACCGAACTGGTCGAACGCGTCGGCATTCGAGGCTTTGACGTACGACTCCTGCCGCCAGTCCGTGCCGCTTCGTGTGAAGAGATAGACGGCACCCGACTCGGGCGCCGAGTCGTCGTTCTGCCGGGCATTGATTCCCCGCCCTGCGCTGGCCTCGTAGATCGCGCTCGCCGCAAGTGCGTTGCCGTCGCCGCTCAAGGCGACACGCAGGCCGAACCAGTCGCCGGAGCCCGCGTTCGACGCCTTGAAGTAAGCCTGCTGCGTCCAGGCTGTGCCCTCGCGTACGAAGACGGATACCGCACCCGCCGACGTATCGCTCTCGCGATCCTCGATGCACCCGGGAGGATTGATGCCGGTCGCAAGGCAATCCTCGTCGGCCGACGCGAGAGCAAGCGTGCTGCCGTCGGTGCTGAGGGCGATGCTCATGCCCCATGAATCGTTCTGTTCGGAGATCGATGACTTGAGATACGCCTGCTGACGCCACGTCCCGCCCGTGCGCTCGAAGACGTAGGCGCCACCTGACCCGTTGCGCATCCCATCCGATCGCCCGTTGATGCCCCTCGACGATCCGCCTTCGTCGTAGACACCCACGGCGAGCATGTTGCCGTCACCGTTGAGGGAAACTGAGTAGCCGAACAGGTCACCGTTCGTGAATTCAGCAGGCGTCGGAGCCTTGACGTACGCCTGTTGCACCCAATTCGTGCCTGTGCGTGCAAACACGTAAACCGCCCCGGCCGACGCCGCCGAGTCGTCCTCCTGGTTCCCGTTGATCGTGGAGGCGCTGCTGTCTTCGGTGATAGCGCCGACCGCCACGGTGTTGCCATCGCCGCTGATCGTCAGCGAGGTCCCGAACTGGTCGCCGTCTCCGGGCGCGTCACCGCCGCCCGCATTACCCGTATTGGACGCTTTGAGATACGCCTGCTGGCTCCAGGCACCGCCGCTGCGCGTGAAAATGTACACGGCGCCGGCCTGTGAGAGTCGAGTTGTCGGCCGCGTTGCCGTTGACGCCGGTGGCCGCGCTGGACTCCCAGTAGGCGGCGACCGCCAGCGTATTGCCGTCGTTACTGAGCGCGACGTTGTTCCCGAAATGGTCGCCTGACTCGGCATTGGACGCCTTGATGTACGCCTGCTGTGTCCAGTTCGGCCCGCTGCCAGTGAAGACGTAGACCGCCCCCGCGTCGTACGCCGAGTCGGTTTTCTGGTCACCGTTGACGCCACGCGAGGTACTGCGTTCGTGCTGAGCGCCAACGGCGATCGTTGTACCGTCGGCGCTGACAGCCACCGCGCTTCCCGTATGAAAGCTGATGGCGTCGCCTTCACCGAAGTGATGGAAAGTACCGGGGTTGGAGGCCTTGAGATAGGCCACCTGCTGGGGCGGCCCCGGCGGGGCCTGCCTGCAACCGAGCGCGGTCACGATAAGGACACCCGACGACACACCTACGAGGGATGCGCGGACTGTGCGGGTCATAAGGCCTCCAGGACGACACAGATACTAACCGCCTTCCGGTCCCACGAGTCCCTTCCGCGGACGAGCCGCCCTGCTCATTGACTTCGCCGCACCCTCGTCCCTGCTTTACCCCTGCAGAACAGGCCGCCCGCCGCCGACACTCTGGGTGCCAACCAACACGAGCCGACAGCTTTTTCTCCAGACGGTGAACGATGACTACAACTATTGGAGCGTCTCTACATATCAACGGTGAGGTCACCAGCCAGGAAGACATCGCCATCCATGGCCGGGTGAAGGGCCAGATTCGAATGCAGGACGGGGCCCTCCTTGTCGCGCCGACGGGCAGCGTGGATGCCGACGTCGAGGGCGCAGGGTGACGATTCAGGGCACGCTGGCGGGCAACGTCGCCGCCGCCGAGCGGATCGAACTCACGCCGACGGCGGATGTCTCGGGCATGCTCACGACGTGCGCGATTCTCATGCACGACGGTGCAACGTTCAACGGGACGATCGACATCGATCGACAAACCTCCAAAACCACGCGGCGCCCCGAGAAGGCACAGGTCACACCCGTAGCGGTCAAATGACTCGCTGAGCGTCAGTTCACGGCGAAGCAGTAGAACAACCCGACGCCGCCGTGACTGACGAGATCCGTCTGACTGCAGCCGGTCGTGGCGTGGGAGGAGTTCCACGACTGGTTCCCATAGCCGACGCGATCGGAATGGCCGACCTGCGCGGAACCCGTGCTGTTGCTCGTCCAGTTGTTGCACGTGTGGTCCGCGTTGTCTGTGAACGCGCGTCCATCTGGTTGCGAGCCGGTCAGCATGTCGTGACGCGTCGGCAACGGGTCACCGATGCCATTGACGAGTTCGCCCTTCTCGGTGAGCGCAAACTCCTTCGTCAGGTTGCTGCCGCGTTGTGCCTCGGCCAGGGTGTCGCCGTGGATTTCAGATTGGATGATGGGTCGACTCAGCCGGCGCTTGAGGTAATCCAGCAGCCTTTCCTTTGGGTGGTACCAAGGACCGGTGCCGATGCGGTCTCGTGCGTTCACGGCTGGCTGACCGGGCCGCGCCTGCGTGCTGAGGTACGCGCGCCACGTCTTGCCACCTGCTCCGGCGGCGGTGGCCAACGCCTGACAGTGCGCGTCAGCACCCGCCAGTCCTCCTAGGTTTCCCCCGTTGCCGATCGGCTCGCTGGTCACGAAGAACGTCATCAGGCTCGAGGGCACGCGTTCCGAGGTGGGCATGGGTGGCGGGTTGCCTCGGCCCTGCGCGGCCGCCGTGCTCGACGCGACAAATGGAGCGATCAGTATCCAGAGAAAAATGTTCTTCATGAGATCTCTCAATTTGCCGCGAAGCAGTAGAACATGCCGACACCATGCGTCCTGTTGAGCGCAGTCTGACTGCAGCCATTCGTCCCGTGCGACGAATTCCATGAGCCATTGCCGCCGCCGTTGCGATCGGGGAATCCAATCTGCACGTTCGGCCTGCCTGGACCGGCTTCCAGCCCGCCTTGCTGTCCGGGGGCGGGATCCAGGTTGCTCGTCCAGTTGTTGCACGTATAGTCGAGCTCTGGCGGGTACGCCCGGCCGTCGAGCTGCGAACCCGTCAGCATCTCGTGCCGGTTGGTATAGGGCGTCGTCTTCGAATACTCCCACTCGCTGTCCCTGGGAACCTTGTAGTCGTTGAGCCCCGGGACGATCTGACCCTTCTCGGTGAGTCCGGTGCGCTTCGTCAGGTTGTTGCCGAGCCGCGCCATCTCGATGGTGTCGCCATGCAGGTGGGCGACATCGCGGGCAATCATCACGCCATCGAAGTTGTACCAGGGCCCGCTGCCGATCCGGTCGCGGGCGTTGACCGCCGGCTGACCGGGACGCGCCTGGGTGCTGAGGTAGGCGCGCCAGGTCCGGTTGCCGACCCCAACCGCCCGGGCGAGCGTCTGGCAGTGCGCGTCCGCGCCAGCCAAACCGCCGAGGTTGCCCCCGTCGCCGATGGGCTCGCTGGTGACGAAGAAGGTCATCGGGGTGCCGCCCGGCATGCCGTGCTGCGCGACCGCCACGGAGGGCGCCAATCCAGACAATGCCACGACCGCGGTGAGGACCAGAACCGTTTTCATGCGCAACTCCAATGTGATCATCCCGCGTCGAACCGTGCCGCGCGGATAAGTTAGGGGCATTCTACGGCAACACGCGCGTCGGCTGATTCAGCGACCTCGACCGCCCGCCTGCGGTCGTCCGACCGGGTCCGTTTGACCACCCTCGCTTTTCTTGCGCCGTCTCGGTCGGAATTCGGAGAAAGACAGGTAAACTAAACTGTGGCTAAATCGCCTTATCCGCTGTTCGCACCGTTCATCGAGGGTGCGTGGCGGGTGGTGCGGCTTGGTTGGTGGTGACGCAGACTAGGGCTCGGGAGCCCATTTTCGAAAAGAGACGCTATGGCTACGATGACAGGCACGATCAAGCGGATGGTTAGCGACAAGGGCTTCGGCTTCATTGCCGCGGGTGACGGCACCGAGTACCTTCTTCCACCAGTCCGCATGCACGTCGACCCGGTTCGACGACATGCGCGAAGGCCAGACGGTGAGCTTCACGGTCGGCCAGGGACCGAAGGGGCCTCGCGCAGAGAACGTCCAACCGAACTAAGCCGCACTCGCCGGCCGCAGTCTGTTCCGCGATGAGTAGGCTCAGGGACGACTGCGGCGCAGGCGCGCCAGCATCCCGGTAAGATCCGCAGGGAGCGGCGCCTCGAAACTGAGGGGCCGGCCATCAACCGGATGGCGAAACGACAGACGGTGCGCATGAAGCGCCTGTCGTCCAAACGCCAACGGTCTCAGCGAATCGGGACCATACACATAACGCCGCTCGCCGACGAGCGTGTGACCGCGGAGCCGCGCCTGCAAGCGTATCTGGTTCCGCTTGCCTGTTTCGAGGCGCACTTCCAGCAACGACGTTCCCTGGTACACCTCGATCACACGGTAGTGGCTGATCGCCTCCTTCCCGCGCGGATCCCCCGGGCTCGTTTCCTTCTGGATGAGTGCCGTGGTGTCCCACACGAGATGATCGCGCCAGGTCCCCGCGGATGGCGTGGGGTGACCATAGACGACCGCCCAATACACGCGCTCGACGTCACGACGTCTGAATTGATCCTTGAGCGCGTCCTGCCCTCGCACAGTCTTGGCGAAGACGACCAGTCCAGACGTGTCACGGTCGATCCGGTGCACGACGAGCGGCCGCCGCTTGCCATGGGGGCGCAGGTGCATCTCGAGGTGATCGTACGCGGAGGGAGCCTGACGCTTGCGTTCGAGCGGGACCGAGAGGAGCCCCGCCGGCTTGTTCACCACCAGCAGGGCGTCGTCTTCGTAGAGCACCTCGACATCGCCCGCCTCGGTCGATCCGCGACGACGCCTGGCGCTTCCGGGACGATCGCGCCATAGTCGAATGACGTCGCCCAGCTTCAAGAGCGAACCCGCGTGGGCCCGGGTTGCCTCTTCGTCGTTGACGAAGACCTGACCCTTGTCGAGCGCCGTCACGACGCGGCCCCGCGATCCAAGCCGTTCGGCCGTCGCCAGGAATTTGTCCAGGCGCACGCCGACCGCCTCGGCAGCGACGCGCCACGACACGCCGTCGGAGGCGGACTCCGGCCTCGGCTTCACGACCGGATTGTACCGTCTGCGTGGAGGCCCCTCGGCTCGAGCGGGCCTGAGCGGCGTCTACTCTTCGAGTTGCCAGTCGGCCAGGGGCTGAGGCCCAGGGGTGATGTCGGCGATGTCGGGGTCGATGCCGTCCGGCCGCGGAGACTCGCTAGACTTCCGCTGCTTGACGTCCTGTCGGCGCGCAGCTTTCTGCTGGCGCCGTTCGTTCAGCGACTTTTCCCGTTCGCGCTTTGCCGCGGTCGGTCGTGCGTTGCGTGCCATGCTCGAACTCCAAATGGCTCCAGGCCCTAGGCTTCAGGATGAGCCCACGGCCCACAGCCCAAAGCCTGGGACCCAGGCAATATTACCAGCGCGGATCCGTCCGGCGTCCAGGCCTGGCTTGACCGCCCCGGCCGCGTCCGCCGCCGGCTCCGCCACCACCGCCAAAACCGCCGCCTCCACCGGGACGGGCCGCCTGCGGCCGCGCTTCGTTCACCGTCAACGCCCGGCCGCCAAGCTGGTGACCGTTCAGCTGTGTGATGGCCTTCTGCGCATCCTCGTCGCTGGCCATCTCGACAAACGCAAACCCGCGTGCGCGGCCGGTCACACGGTCACGCATCACTGACACCGTCTCTACCTGGCCTGCCTGCCCGAACAAGGATTCGAGATCCTGTTCCATCGTCTCGTACGGAAGATTGCCAACGAACAGTTTGCGGCTCATGTCGCTTCTCCTGCGTCCTCATGGAACGCGTCATGGACAACAGCCTGAGGCCTCAGCTCTGGCGTGTGAGCGCAGGAGATGCGAGTCGGCAGGCTCGAATCCGATACGCGCAGTCGGCGGGCTCAGCTTCCGGCAGCAGGTTCAGGATACACCATTGCGCCGCCGCGGGCGGTGTCGAACAGCGTGCTACGATCGCGCCTCATGCGTGCCAGACAGGGCATCGCGTAGTGGCCGACCTGCCATCACGCATCGATCGGCTCCAAGAGCTGGGTCACGACCTCTGGTGGAGTTGGACGCCGGGGGCTCGAGCCCTCTTCCGAAGCCTCGACTATCCACTCTGGAGACTCACCGCACACAACCCGTTGCGGATGCTGAAGCAGATCGCTCCGGAGGTCCTCGCGCGAGCGAGCGCAGACCCGGTCTGGCTGGCCCTGTTCGACCGCGTGATGGAAGAGTTCGATATCGCGCGCGCCGCCCGCGATACATGGTACGAGCGGGAGTGCCAGCGCCCGGCGAGTGGGGTGATCGCGTACTTCTCCGCGGAGTTCGCGCTCCACCAGTCGCTCCCCATCTATGCCGGCGGCCTCGGGGTGCTTGCCGGCGACCACTGCAAGGAGGCCAGCGACCTCGGCGTTCCACTGGTGGGTGTCGGTTTCATGTACCCGCAGGGTTACTTCCATCAAAGCGTGACGGCAGAGGGCTGGCAGGAAGAAACGTACGAAACGCTCGAGTGGACCGACACGCCGATCGAGCGCGCCCTCACGCCCGAAGGCGCCCCTTGTGTCACCGCGGTGCCGCTCGGCGATCGCACGGTGTTCGCCGCCGTCTGGCGCGTGCGCGTCGGACGCGTGACGCTGTTTCTGCTCGACACGAACCTCGACGACAACGCGACGGGGGACCGCGACCTCTCGGCGCGTCTGTACGGGGGCGATCGAGACACTCGCGTGCAGCAGGAGATCATCCTCGGCGTGGGTGGCGTGCGTGCGCTCAAGACGCTGGGCGTGCAGCCTGCGGTCTATCACCTCAACGAAGGACACGCCGCCTTTGTCGCGCTCCAACGGATCCGCGATCTCTGCGAGCAGGGTTCGACGTTCGAGGAGGCGCTCGCTGAGGTGCGCCGGACCACCGTCTTCACCACGCACACACCGGTTGCCGCGGGACACGACGCATTTCCGTTCTCCATGGTCGACGCGCACCTGGGTAACGCCCACGGCGACCTCGCCAACTACCGGGATCAATTCTTCTCGCTCGCGAGCCACGACAGCGGTGGCGGCCCCATGTTCAACATGACGGCCCTCGCGATGCGCACGGCGGGCGCCGTGAACGGGGTGAGCCGCCTGCACGGCGAAGTCACCAAGCAGATGTGGCAGTCGATCTGGCCTGACACCTCGTACGATCAGCTGCCCATACGATCGCTCACCAACGGCGTCCACGTGCGGACATGGATGTCGTCCGAGATCGCCACGCTCCTCGAGAAGCACCTCGGCGCCGACTGGCTCGATCGTCACGACGATCCAACATTGTGTGACGCAGTGCTGCGGATCCCAGACGAAGAGCTCTGGGCATCCCGCCAGCATCTCCGTACCTTTCTGTTCAACTTCATCCGCGAACGGGCACGGCACCGGTGGACGACCGAGGACATCGCCGCGGCACGGATTGTCGCGGCCGGCACCATGTTCGATCACAAGGCGCTGACGATTGGCTTTGCGCGACGATTCACCGGCTACAAGCGGCCGGAGCTCATCTTCGCGGATCCCGACCGGCTCGCCGCTCTCCTGAACGCGCGCGGACGCGGGGTGCAGCTCCTGTTCGCTGGCAAGGCCCACCCGGCCGACGACGTCGGCAAGCATCACCTCCAGCACATCTACGAGCACGCGCTCGACCGGAAATTTGGAGGCCGCATCGCCTTTGTCGAGGACTACGACCTGCACGTCGCGCACTTCCTCGTGCAGGGCTGCGATGTGTGGATGAACACGCCCCGCAAGCCGCTCGAGGCCAGCGGTACCAGCGGGATGAAAGCCGCCATCAACGGCACACCACACCTGTCGATCGGCGACGGCTGGTGGGCTGAAGGGTATACCGGGGACAACGGCTGGATCGTGGAAGGGCACGCCGACCCGAACGACCAGGGAGCGCAGGACTGGGCCGATGCGCAGGCCCTATACGCCCTCATCGAGCAGCAGCTCGTGCCGACCTTCTACGACCGAGACGGTAAGGGAGTGCCCCACCGCTGGCTGCAGGTGGTCAAGCAGTCCATCCGCACCGTCCTACCGCGATTCAGCGCGCGTCGAATGGTCAAGGAGTACGTTCGCACGATGTATCTCCCCGCGCTCTCGCCACCGCTCGCCAAATGATCGAACCACGAAGGCCACGACGTTCACGAACAGCGAAAGAAACCCTTGGGCGCTATTCCGTATTCGTGACCTCCGTGCTCCTCGTGTCTTCGTGGTTTAAGATCAACTGAATGGCACGAAAATCAGCCCTCGCGAAGTCGAAGTGCGCGCTCTGCGGCGCCAAGGAGGTGTCGGAACCGCGCGGCGAGGAGCGGTACTGCCGCGACTGCTGGGAAAAGAAAATCGCCGTCGAGGAAATCGTGGCCCGCGAGTTCGCGCTGAAGCGCTACATCCGCGCCCACAGCGCCGAGAAGTACCTGATCTACCACTCCACCATCAAGCGGCCGTGCGGCCAGATCATCGTCGTTGACGATGGATACGATCTGTTCCTGACGATGGTGCTCTACCCCAATTTCGGATGGGACGAGAGCGCATATCACCTCGAGGGCGACCCCGAGGCGCGCGCCTTCGCGGAGATTCTGGTGGATGTCGTCGCGACGGAAGTCATCGAGCCGTGGGGCGGCGGTAAGTGGCACCTGGAAATCTTCAGAGCGGCCACTCCGGAACCTGAGGACTGGAACGGGGAAATGTAACGGCCTATAATCCCGATGACGGGACGTTCCGCGCCCGTCTGGAGGACGCTCACATGAACCGTCAGAAACTATCGCTGCTGGCGCTGGCCGGCGTCGTTGTGCTGGTGGCGGGCGCGGCGGCCGAGCAGGCGCCGCAACCCGCACCTGAAGCTCAGACCAGCCAGCCTGCCCCGGCCGCGAGACCGAAACTCGTGGCCCCGGTACGCGGCGTGGCGCAACTCGGATACACCCGACCCGTCGTGAAGAACGCGACTATCGGTGGTAAGTCCTTCGTCGTCACGACGATTCAGGTCAAGAACATGGCGAACGGCGCCATCGCGGGCCTGAAAGTCGATGAGTTCTGGTACGACAAGGCCGGCAACCCGGTGACGGGCGATAACTATCGTCATCGCACGCCTCTTCAACCGGGAGAAGTCATCACGATCACCCTCGAGACGCCACGGGTGCCGGCCATGGCGCGGAACCAGTACAACTTCACGCACGCCAACGGCGAGATCAAGACCTCCCTGCAGCCGAAGCTGTAGGAAATCGGTGAGCCGGGTCCTGTGTACCAGGCCCGGCTCCGGCTCACCGCACGCGCACCAGTAAATCCCGTCCCGTCGTCTGTCCGGTCTCATTAGCGCGTGAGCGTCCCTCCACGCGGATCACATAGATCCCGGGTGCGATGTCACGAAGCGGAATCTGGTGGCTGTATCCGTAGCCGCCGCTGGCCCCCTGTAGATCGGCCGACGAACGTTCCTCCCGACTCTGGAACACCACACGACCATCTGTCGCCCGAACAGTTGTGCTGAGTTCGACGACATGGGTGGAAGCGCCAGGTGCGTTCTCGTAAAACTCCGCGAAGAACGCCAGTGTGTCCGCCCTCTCGAACTCGCGGATCGCCAGTGGAGGCCCGGCGAGGAAATCCTTCAGTGGATCCTTGGGGCGGACCGTGGGCATCGAATTCCCGGATGCCGCCGTGAGGGATACCCCGCTCATCGTCAGGCCGGTCTTGCGGAAATCCGGGACCTCGAGGTCGTACAGAACGCTGCCCGATCGTTCGCCTCCCTGGTCCGCCGCCGCCGCACGCAGTTGATACCGGCCTGGAGGAAGCGCGATGTCCGAGAGCACGCGCAGTCCTCGCTGCCTCGTCATCGCCAGCGTTTCCGGCTTGAGTTCCAAGGTCACGACGTGCCGGCTCCCCGGGCGGATCATGCCGGTCTGGTCCAGGGAGGTAAACACCACTTCGATGCGGTTGTTGAACGTGCCGTTTCGTTCCTCGAACTTCAGGTCATCTACACGCATCTCGAGCACGAGCGCGACCGACGCGTTGGGAGGCGTGCCCTTGTAGGCCGCCGCAAACAAGGTCAGCGGGATACCGGCGATCGGAATCGGGCTGTTGAGCGCGGTCGTGGCGGCCGGACTCATCCTTCCGCCGTCGGCGGCGGTGACGGCGGGTTTGGCGGCGGGCGCACGCCCGCGCGGCGCGACATACCCGCGACGGGCGCGCACCTGCACGCCGGGACGCTTCACACGCACCTCGAGACGCCGGAACCGACCGTCGCGCCGGTCGTTGCTCGGGCAGTACCCGAGCACGTAGTACGCGCTGTTCTCTCTCACGATGCGCGCAAACGCCTCGGACAGGTCATTGCGGTTCACTGCCGCGAAGCCGCCCGTCTCGTCCGCGAGCATCCGCAGACCCTGCTGCGACACCATCAGTGAATTCTGCAGCGCCCCGGTGACCGAGAATTGCGACGGCGTGATATCGATGGGCGTGCCACCCACTTCGATGGTCTCCTCGAACGCCGTCAGCCCGCGCGGATCGATCGCATAGATCGCGACGTTGCCGCGCGTGGCCGCCGCGACCGCGTCGCTTGCCTGCTGCTGGACGATCCCGGCGGACGTGTTCGAGAAGACGTCCAGCACGTCGTAGCTGATTCCTTCGCTCACGAACAGAATCGTCTTTCGGCGCCCACGGATGCCCTCCATGAACTCGGCCAGCTGTCGCAAGGCGCTCAGGGTGGTACGTGCATTCTGGGCGCGCTCGAACTCGAGGGGATCGGTCGGAAGGCCGGAAAGATTCCCAGGGTTCCGAGCCCCCGATCCGGTCGGAGTCGACGAGAACTCAGAGGGCAGCCTATTGTTCAGTGCGTCATTGATCTCGAGCGCTTCGGATCGCAGGTTGCGGCCGGAGAATCTGTCAATCGCCTCCAGCAGAAGGCGCGCATTGTTGGTGAACTCCTGACCGGCGGTGGTGCGTCCGCTTGTGTACACGACCGCGGCAAGGTCGTTCGTTCCGAAACGCTGCTCGATGAACTCCCGCAGCGCTCGCCTCACTCGGGGCGTATTCGTGAACCGAACGTGGAGGTCATCGAGCACGATCGTGTAGATCCGCCCTTCGGTCGCCGTGTTGATCTGGACGTCGGGCTCGATCGGCGCGTCCGCGAACAACGGACGTTCCGGTCGCTCGATCGGAAGGTTCACGGTTGAGAAGGTGGTCACCTTCTGCGGCCGCCCGTCCTCGTGCACTTCGAAATCCTCGAGCGTGAGATCGGTGACGGCGTTGCCTTGACTATCGGTGACAACCGCGTCGACTTCGACGTAGTTGACCTCGACGCGGAACGTTGGCGGAGGCGTGTCTGTGGGCGCCTGCGGCGGCGGCTGCTGAGCCGCGAGCGTGAGGGCTAGTCCGACGGCGAGTCCAGCGGTGGCGAGGACGCGTATGTGCATGGCTGACACCTTACAGCCCAAATTATACGAGGACCGACTTTCACCAGCGCACCGGCGTCTGACCAGATGAGCGGCGTCGCAGCGCAGTACGAGCAGGAAGCCGCACTTATACTTGAGGTTATGGCGCTCGACGTCGATTCGATCCAGCGTGCGCTTCGGGCGGACGGCCTGGATGGATGGCTCCTCTACGATTTTCACGGGTCGAACCCCATCGCGGCCGGGTTGGCTGGACTCACCACGGGTGTCCAGATGACGACCCGCCGGTGGTACTACCTGATTCCCGCGGCGGGACAGCCGTGCGGAATCGTCCACGCCATCGAGCGGCACAATCTCGATGCGTTGCCGGGCGAACGGATCGTCTACGCACGCCGCGAGCAGCTCGATGCCGCGTTGACCACGGTGCTGACCGGCCGCTCACGTATCGCAATGGAGTACTCGCCAGGGTGCGCCATCCCGTATCTGTCGCGCGTCGATGCGGGTACGGCGGAGGCGATCAGGCAGCGCGGCGTCGAGATTGTGTCGTCCGGCGATCTGGTACAGCGATTCGAGGCCTGCTGGACTGCGCAGCAGTTGACGTCACACGAGGGAGCGTCTGATGCGCTGCACCGCATCAAGGACCGCGCGTTCTCGACGGCACGGGCGGCGCTTCGGGATCGCGTGCTGCTCACGGAGTACGGCCTGCAGCAGCAGATGGTGAAGTGGTTCGACGACGAAGGCCTGACGAGTGACTCACCGCCCGTCGTGGCCGCAGGCGCGAATGCCGGGAACCCTCACTATCTACCGACCGCCGAACGCTCCTCGGCCATCATTGCTGACCAGGTGCTCCTGCTCGACCTGTGGGGCAAATACACGACGCCTGGCGCTGTCTTTGCAGACATCACCTGGGTGGGCTTCACGGGAGGGTCCGTGCCGCAAGGCCCGATGGAAGCATTCCGCGCCGTGGTCGCCGCCCGAGACGCCGCGGTCGCATGTGTCGAGACCGCCGCGCGGGCAGGACACGATCTCCGTGGGATGGGAGGTTGACCGCGTGGCAAGGACCGTGCTGGAAGAGGCCGGATTCGGCGACCGCATCTTGCACCGGACCGGCCACAGCCTTGGCGCCCAGGTGCACGGCAACGGCGCACATCTCGACGACTACGAGACCCACGACGATCGCCGACTACTGCCCGGGGCCGGGTTCACGATTGAACCTGGCCTATATTTCGAGACTTTTGGGGTGCGCACCGAGATCAACATGTTTCGCGCGGAACGTGATGCACGGGTGACGGGGCCACGCCAGACTGCGATAATTACTCTTGGGAATTGTTCGTAACTGTCAGTGAGGATGTTGCTCATGGCCAACCGCAAGACGACCCTCTTCTACGCCGTGTTGATTGCCGTCGCGTCGCTCGCCGTCGGAATGGTGATCGCGTCGAGACTCGGCATGTCGCCCACATCGACGGCACAGACCGTCGCGCCGCCGATGAACAGCGCGCCGATCAACGGTCCCCTGACGGCCGGCATGTTCCGCGACATCGCCAAGTCGGTGTCGCCAGCCGTGGTCAACATCCGGACCGAGTCGCGTCAGCGCGCGCAGGATCTGTCCGAGTTCTTCGGAGGTGGTGGTGGCGGCGGGAGCGATCTCTTCGAGCGCTTCTTCGGCCAGCCCAACCCGAATCAGCGAACGCCGCAGCAGCCGCAGCAACCGCGTGAGCAGCTCGTGCAGGCGGCCGGTACCGGCTTCATCATCGACAAGGCGGGCTACATCCTCACCAACAATCACGTGGTGGAAGGCGCCTCCAAGATCATCGTCTCCCTCTACGGCGAGGACTCCGATCAGGAGTACGCGGCGCGCATCGTCGGACGCGATCCCCTTACGGACAGCGCACTGATCGAGCTGACCGAAAAACCGAACCACGTCCTTCCTGAAGTGAAGTTCGGCGACTCGGCGCAGATTCTGCCCGGAGACTTCGTCATGGCGATCGGCAATCCGTTCGGCCTGGCGCACACCGTCAGCGTTGGCATCATCAGCGCGGTCGAGCGGCCGTTCCCGGTGTCCGAGGGTCGATCGACGCAAGTGCTGCAGACCGACGCGGCCATCAATCCGGGTAACTCCGGCGGTCCGCTCTTGAACCTCCGAGGCGAGGTCGTCGGCATCAACACGGCGATCATCAGCGGTCCGCAGTCCTCCGGCAACGTGGGCATCGGCTTCGCGATCCCGATCAATCTCGTGCGTGAGCTCCTGCCGCAACTGCGCGTTGGCAAGATCACCCGCGGACGAATCGGCGTCGGTATCGGACCGATCCCCGTGGATGCGGTGGACGAATTCGGCTTGAAGGACCGCAACGGCGCCGTCGTGCTGAACCTCGCACCGGGTGGGGCCGCCGCGAAAGCGGGCCTGGAGCCCGGCGACGTGATCGTGGGATACAACGGCAAGCCGATCAGGAACCGCGATGAGCTCGTCGCGATGGTGACAGCGACCAAGCCTGGCACCACGGTGCCGTTGCGGGTCGTACGTGACCGGCAGGAGCGGACGATCAGCGTCACGGTCGAGGAACTCAACCTTGAAACCGAAGCAAACGCACTTCGCTCGGACAACCGAGGGGGCGGGACTGCCCCGCAGGAAGAGACGACCAGCGGGTTCGGCGTTACGCTCGGCAACCTCACGCCGCAAGTTGCGCAGCAGCTTCGCCTCGATCGCGGAGTTCAGGGGGCGGTGGTCACCGATCTGGAGCAGGGTAGCCCGGCGGCACGCGCGGGCCTGGCGCCCGGAGACGTCATCGTGCGAGTCGGGCGCGAGGCCGTTCAATCGGCCGCTGAAGCCAGCCGCGCGCTTGGCGCGATCCCCTCGGGTGGCACGGCGTTTCTTCGAATACTACGGAGCGGGCAGGAGACCTTCGTGGCGGTGACCAAGGAATAGGCGCGAAAACCCCCTGAGCCCTGTTCTGTTTGTGATAGAACAGGGCCTCCAGGGAGGGTCTCCGTGACGTTGATGGTCGAGCGCGAGGTCAAACTCCGATTCGAGAGCCCTGATGAAGCCCGCGCCGCCATCCTGGCGGCGGGGGCCGCACCCCTTCGCTGCCGCCGCCTTCAGGAAGACGCGCTGTTCGACACGGAGGACGAGATCCTCCGCCGGCGTCGGTGCGCCCTGCGTGTTCGCACGGAAGCGGGCAAGAGCTTGTTGACGTTCAAGGGGCCCGTGCAGCCTGGCACGATGAAGATACGCGACGAGTACGAAACAGTCGTCGCCGACGGCGCCGTGTTGCAGCACGTGCTCGAAGAGCTCGGCATGCATGTGTGGTTCCGCTACGAGAAGTACCGCGAAGAATACGCGGCCGAAGACGTGACGATCGCTCTCGATGAAACACCACTCGGCACGTACGTCGAAATCGAAGGCGGCCAGGAAGGCATCGAAGCCATGACACGCGCGCTGGGACGCTCGGCTGCCGACTTCATCCTCGACTCCTACCGTGGCCTGTTCATCCAGCATCGGGAGAAACACGGCGCCAACGGCGCTCACATGGTCTTCCCGGAGGAATGATCCCCGCGCTCGTCCTGACGGCCGGGTTGGCGACCCGGCTCCGCCCCCTTTCGCTCGTCCGTGCCAAAGCCGCGGTTCCAGTCGCGGGTCAGCCGCTCGTCAGGCGGATTCTGGCGCAGCTTCGATCCGGCGGCGTGTCTGACGCTGTCCTCAATCTCCACCACCTTCCGCACACCATTACAGGTGTCGTCGGCGACGGGTCGGATCTCGGCATGCGGGTTCGCTATTCGTGGGAACGGCCGATCCTGGGATCAGCCGGAGGACCGAGACTGGCGCTTCCGTTGCTCGATGAATCGACGTTTCTGATCACGAACGGTGACACGCTCACCGACGCTGACATCCCTTCCCTGGTGGCTGACCACCGGCGTTCCGGCGCTCTCGTCACGCTTGCGGTGATCCCTACCCCTGACCCTGAGAAATACGGCGGCATTGTCGCCGCCGCCGACGGATCGATGACCGGCTTCACCACCCCTGGGTCGCCGGAAGCATCGTGGCACTTCATCGGATTACAGGTGGCAGAGTCCGACGCATTCGCATCGATCGAGGCGGGATCCCCATGCGAATCCGTCAGGGCCCTCTACCCTGCCCTGATCGCGGCCCGGCCCGGATCGGTACGCGTCCACGTGTGCGCGGCTGAGTTCTTTGATATCGGCGCGCCAAGCGACTATCTGCGCACGTCGAGACTTCTCGCCCAAAGGGAGGAAGGTGTAGCGCTCCACGGTCAGCGGACGCGCATCGATCCAACGGCCCGAGTGGACGACTCGATCTTGTGGGACGATGTGGAGGTAGGCGCCCGGGCGATCCTCCGCGGGTGCATCGTCACCGACGGCGTACGGGTGCCGGACGATGCATCATGGACTGGCGTAAGTTTGCGACGAGCGGTCGGCGACCTCGAGCCTGGCGAGCGACGGGTCGGCAACCTCGCGGTGGCATCGATCTGACACCGTTCGGAGCGTTCGAATCGTTCTATGGAATCAATCAATGAGTAGCGTGCTCGCTCCAGACGGCACCGATGTCCGCACGCGCATCGACCGATTTCTCGCCGACACTGGCCTTGTCACGCGAAGCCCGAGGGTCGTCGCGCTCACCGGAGATGCCTCGGACCGGCGGTACTTCCGTGTGCTGCTGAAGGACGCCCCGTCGCAGGTCCTCGCCGTGCATCCGGGACCGCTCGATTTCGAGGCCCTGCCGTTTGTCAACGTGGCGCGCCTGCTTGGCGCCATGCAGCTCCCCGCTCCTCGTATTCTCGCCCACTCGAACGCGCTCGGCATTCTCGCGCTCGAGGACCTTGGCGACGTGACGCTCCAGGCGCACCTGGGCGCCGCGTCGGCCGAGGAACACATGGCACTCTACAAGGAAGCGGTGAGGCTCATCGCGACGATGCAGCAACGTGGTCGCGAACTGGCCTCCCCTGACTACGTGCCCTTCGGCATCAGCTTCGACGTCGCGAAGCTCATGTGGGAACTGCAGTTCTTCACGGCGCACTTCCTCGAGGCCTACCGCGGGGCACGGATCAGCGACGCCTCTCGTGCGGCGTTGACGCGCGAGTATGCGTCGATCGCCGAGGAGCTGGCGTCGGAACCCCAGGTGCTGTGCCATCGCGACTACCACAGCCGCAATCTGATGTACCACGAAGGGCGTCTTCACATCATCGACTTCCAGGACGCACGTATGGGGCCTGACACCTACGACCTGGCGTCGCTGCTGCGAGATTCGTACGTGGACCTCGATGACACACAGGTTGACGAGCTCGTGCGATGGTTTCTCGCGCAACGCCAGGTGTCAGAGGCTGACGATCGCGACTTCCGCCGCCGATTCGATTTGATGGCCCTGCAGCGTAATCTGAAGGCGCTCGGCACGTTCGGCTTCCAGACCGCGTCACGGGGGAACCCGGTCTACATTCAGTACATCCCGCGGACGCTCAACTCCGCCCGTGCGAATCTCACCCGATACGAGCGTTTCGGGGGGCTTCGGGATCTACTTGCCGAGCACCTCGACGAGCTTCGCTAGAGATCCCATGGCTGAGCAGCGCTTCGGCGTGTCCACCCATCTGTTCCACGACCAGCGGCTCGCGCGCGAGCACGTCATCGAGATCGCCCGCCAGGGCTTCAGTGCCATCGAACTGTTCGCCACGCGTTCGCATTTCGACTATCACGATGACCATGCCATCGAGGCGCTGGCCGACTGGCTCCAGGAGAGCCACGTCCAGCTGCACTCGATGCACGCGCCAATCTTCGAAATCGATGAGAAGGGTCAGCGCGTCGGCGCGTTCTCCACGGCGTCGGGTGATGAGAGTCGGAGAATCGCTGCCGTCGAGGCCGTACGCACTGCCCTTCTGGTGGCACGACGTATTCCCTTTCGCTTTCTGGTGTTGCACCTTGGGGTGGTGTCCAGTGACGGCTCACCCGCTGAGAATCGACCCGACGCAGCCCGGCGCAGCCTCGAGGCGATCGTCGAGGCGGCCTCGGCGTCTGACGTGCGTGTCGCCGTGGAAGTCATCCCGAACCAGCTCTCGGACTCGGCGACGTTGGTCCAGCTCATCGAGGACGAACTCGAAGGCATGGATATCGGGATCTGCCTCGACTACGGCCATGCCCATCTCATGGGCGATCTGGGTGACGCCATCGAGACACTGTCCGGACACTTGTGGACGACACACGTTCACGACAACCGCGGACAGCGGGATGAGCATCTCGTGCCCTTCGCGGGTACGATCGACTGGGACTCTGCGATGATGGAGACGCAGAAGATCGGCTACGACGATGTGCTGATGTTCGAAGTCGCCGGCCACGGGAACCCGAGCCGATACCCTCGAACGATCGGTGAAGGCGCGTGAGCGCCTGCGGAAGACGCTCATCACGCTGTGAACGGCTAGGCAGTTTATGCGCGCGTACATTCACGACATCTCCACCCACGTCGGCCAGCAGGTCACCCTCCGAGGATGGCTGCACAATCGGCGATCGAGCGGAAAGATTCACTTCCTGATCGTCCGCGACGGAACTGGCTTCATTCAGGCGGTGATGTCCAAGGCCACGGTAGGTGAGGAAGCGTTCTCGCGTGCCGATCACCTCGCCCAGGAGACGTCGCTGTCAGTCACCGGCACCGTGCGCGCGGACGCCAGGGCCAAGGGTGGTTTTGAAATCGACGTGGCGGGCGTCGAGGTTCACGGAGAGGCGCACGACTACCCCATCACGCCCAAGGAACACGGCGTGGACTTTCTCCTGGATCGCCGTCATCTCTGGATCCGGGCCGAGCGGCAGACCGCGATCCTCCGGATCCGGCACGAAGTGATCAACGCCGTCCGCGACTTCTTCAACGGCCGTGGTTTCATCCTGTGCGACACGCCCGTGTTCACACCCGCGGCGTGCGAGGGCACGACGACGCTGTTTCCGGTGCAGTACTTCGAGGACACGACTGCCTATCTGACGCAAAGCGGGCAGCTGTACAACGAGGCGAACGCCATGGCGCTCGGCAAGGTCTACTGCTTCGGCCCGACGTTCCGAGCGGAGAAATCGAAGACGCGCAGACACCTGACCGAATTCTGGATGGTCGAGCCGGAGATGGCCTACGCCGACCTCGACGACGTCATCGACCTCGCGGAAGGACTCATCACCAGCGTTGTCGCGCGCGTGCTCGAGACGCGCAAGCCGGAGTTGCAGCTGCTCGAACGAGACATCTCGAAGCTCGAAACGATCACGGCGCCGTTTCCACGCATCACCTATGATGAAGCGGCGGAGATTCTTCGTGAGAAGGGTCAGCCGTTCGAATACGGCACCGACCTCGGCGGTACTGACGAGACGGTGCTCTCGGAACACTTCGACCGGCCGGTCTGCGTGACCCGCTATCCGGCGTCCGTCAAGGCGTTCTACATGAAGCCGGATCCGCAGCAACCCGACAAGGCGCTGTGCGTGGACGTACTGGCGCCCGAGGGCTATGGCGAAATCATCGGCGGAGGCCAGCGCCTGGACGATCTCGACCTGTTGCTGCAGCGCATCAAGGAACACAACCTCCCGGAGGAAGCGTTTCAGTGGTATCTCGACTTGCGACGCTACGGGACGGTGCCGCATGGCGGCTTCGGCATGGGCATCGAACGCTGCGTCGCCTGGATCTGTAAGCTTGAGCACGTCCGCGAGACAATCCCGTACCCGCGAATGTTGTACCGGTTGTATCCGTGAGCCGGGTCCGCTCTGAGGCACCCGGGCTACGGGTTGCGCAGGGCGGGTGCCCGAAACGGACCCGCCGAGCACGCGATTGGTGGAGCGGCTGCCGGGTACCGCAATTCGTAGGGCGGGTTCCGCGAAGCGGACCGCCGCCGCGTGAGAACGACTGGTAACGCATGAAAATTGGAATGATCTCCCTCGGGTGCCCGAAGAATCTCGTCGATTCCGAGGTCATGCTCGGGCTGGCGCAGCAAGCCGGGCACCAGCTCACCCGCGACGCCTCCGAGGCCGAAGTACTCGTCGTCAATACCTGCGCGTTCATCGACAAAGCCAAACAGGAGTCGATCGACGCCATCCTGGAGATGGCGGAACACAAGAAAGAGGGGCGCTGTCGCACGCTGGTCGTCACCGGCTGTATGGCGGAGCGATACCGCGCGGAGTTGCTCGTGCAAATTCCGGAAATCGACGCGGTGATTGGCACTGGCGAGATCCCGGAGATCGTGAATGTCCTTCGGGACTCGGGGCTCGAGGCTCGGGACTCGGGACTCGGGATTCGAACGGTTCCGCTGCTACGCTCCAATGGCGAGCGGATCGACACGAACGGTTACGGACCCCCGGTGACCGCCGCTCCGTCTCCGGGGCTTCCCACCTACATCTACGACGCCGACACGCCCCGATTGCTCGCGACACCGCGGCACTACGCCTATCTGAAGATCGCCGAAGGATGCGACTACAAATGTGCCTTCTGCATCATCCCCACGCTTCGAGGGCACTACCGCAGCCGTACCGCACAGTCGATCCTGCAGGAGGCCCGCGCCCTCGCTGCCAACGGCGTCAGGGAACTGCTGCTCATTTCACAGGACACGAGCTTCTACGGCGTGGACCGCGGCGAGCGCGGCGCGTTGGCCGGTCTGTTGCGCGCCCTGAACAAGACCGACGGTCTCGAATGGATCCGCATGCTCTACCTCTACCCGACCACGATTGGGGATGACGTGCTCGATGCCATGGCGGACAGCGACAAGGTCTGCAAGTACATCGACTTGCCACTGCAACACGCCTCCAACTCCGTCTTGAAGCGGATGAAACGGCCGGGCACCCGCGCCGGCTACGAACGCCTGCTGGCCCGCATCCGCTCACGAATGCCGAACGTCGCACTGCGGACGACCTTCATCGTCGGCTTCCCTGGCGAGACCGAAGACGATTTTTCGGAATTGCAGAGCTTTGTCGACGACATGCGCTTCGACCACTTGGGGGTGTTCACCTATTCCCATGAAGACGGCACGTCGGCGAGGAACCTGCAGGATGACGTACCGGCTCAGGTGAAGCGACGCCGGCAGTCTCAGCTGATGAAGGCGCAGAAGCGCCACGTCACCCGAACCCAGGCACAGCGGGTCGGGCAACGCGTTCGATTGCTGGTGGACGGGCCCTCGGACGAGCAGGAACTGGTGCTGCGTGGTCGGCTGGAGAGCCAGGCCCCGGACATCGACTCGCTCGTCTACCTGACCGACTGTGATGTCGAGCGTATTACGCCGGGGTCCTTTCTCGAGGCCGAGATCGTCGGCAGCAAGGGTTACGACCTCGTGGCTCGTCCCCTCTCCCCCATCGAATAGGCGACGCTCTGACGTCCGGTCGTGTCGCAGTGAGGTTGAGCGCACCGCGCGCAGAAGCGTGGAATCAGGCTTGCGCCAACCCGAGCTGCTGGAGCATCGCCATCTGATCCCACTGCTCCCAGCGTTCAACAACTTTCCCATCAACGACGCGATCCAGAATCAACCCGCTGATCTGTATATGACGTCCCGTTGCTGGCATGGGCCCGAAGGCGCCGGTGTTGGTGCCCTTGGCGGTCCACCGTGTGGCCACCTTCTCGCCCGCGACAATCTGGTCCTCGATAGTGAAGCGCAGGTCGGGAAAGGCGCCGAGCAGGCCACTCATCATTTCCTTGAATCCGCCTAGGCTGAGGTTTGGTTCTGGGCTGCCGTTGATGTGGATAACGCCATCGGGCGAGAACGCCCGGTCAGCCGCCGACACATCTCCGCGATTCAGGCCTTCGATCCATGTGCGCCCGCAGGCGGTAATGTCCATCCGTTGTGTCCTCCCTGAGAGAAGTGCGAGTCCCGTGCTATGCTTAGCGGTAAGTATGCCCACAACCCCGAAGGGTCACAAGCGCCCGGCCGATGTTATCTCGAACGCCGTCACGGTGATGAAGACCGCCACGGGGGAGATCGAAGGGACACTCACGGAGGACGGTAAGAGCAAGGCAGCGGTAGAACTGGGCCGGATGGGTGGTGCCGCGAGAGCCAAAAGTCTGTCGAAGAAGAGGAAACACGCGATAGCGAAAACCGCCGCCTTGACGAGGTGGGCCGCGAAGGGCCGCTAGGCTGGCTTAACAGCCTGAATCATCTGCTGCGATTTCTCACTGCGCTGCCGTTGTGGTGCTCGATGATGGTGCCACGGCCGCCTCCGCCGCGCTGGTCGCCGCACTATTCGTGTGATACGCTTCAAGGTCGTCACCTAGGCGGAGGGGTTACTCCAAGTGGGCTCGTGCCCACTTTTTTTATTTGGATGGAGCCGCTGGCGCAAATCCGGGCCATTGCTGAACGGGTCGCCGGGTCTCGTGGCCTAGAGATCTGGGACATCCAGAGTCGCCGCGAGGCGGTGGGCCATGTGGTCCGGGTGTTCATCGACCGTCCGGGTCCGGCGGCCACGTCCGAGGAGAGCGTCAGTATCCAGGACTGCGAGCAGGTCAACCGCGAGATCAGCACCATTCTCGACGTCGAGGACCCGCTCCCGTTCGCGTACACGCTCGAAGTGTCGTCTCCGGGGCTCGATCGTCCGCTGCGGGACGCCGCCGACTACGGGCGATTCGCCGGCCGGCTGGCGAAAATCGTGGTCCGGGAGGCTGTTGACAACCAGAAGGCGTTCGAGGGGCGGTTGCGCGGCGTTGAAGACGGGGCTGTCGTCCTCGAAGCGTCGAACGGACGGCTGCACCGGCTGCCGCTGCGTCTGATCACCCGGGGGCGTCTGGAAGTTGAATTTTGAGGTAGCCGGAGACTTTCAGGTCCCGGGAGCGAGACACATGCAGAACCCGCTGTTGCAGACGATCGAAGCGCTCGCGAAAGAGAAGGGGATCGAGGCCGAGACGATCATCACGGCCATCGAAGACGCGGTCCTCACCGCCTCGCGCAAGTACTACAAGACGAACGAGAACATGAAGACCCGTTTCAATCCGGAAACGGGACAGGTCGACCTGTTCGCGATCAAGCACATCGTGTCGGACGTCGAGGATCCATCGACACAGATCTCGCTGAAAGAAGCCCAGGAGCTGTACGGTGGCGAGGCGGAAGTCGACATGGAGATCGAATTCCCCAAGCGAACCGACGTCCTCGGCCGTATTGCGGCGCAAACCGCCAAGCAGGTGATCTTTCAGAAGGTGCGCGAGGCTGAGCGCGAGAACATCTTCGCGGAGTACAACCAGCGCGTCGGCGAGGTCATCAACAGCACGGTGAAGCGGTTCGAGAACGGCGACCTGGTCGTCGAGATCGGGCGCGTCGAGGCGGCCCTTCCGCGCAAGGAGCAATCGCGCGCCGAAAGCTACACGCCGGGCGAACGCATCCGAGCCGTGATCAAGGGAGTGAACCGCGGCGCGAAGGGCCCGCAGATCGTCCTCTCGCGCACGGATCCCGCCCTGCTGATCAAGCTGTTCGAGCAGGAGGTGCCGGAAATCTATGACGGCACCGTGATCATTCGCGGCGCGGTCCGGGAAGCCGGTGACCGGGCGAAGGTCGCCGTCTATTCCCGTGAACGAGACGTCGACCCGGTGGGCGCGTGCGTCGGTATGAAGGGCACCCGCGTCCAGGCCATCATTCGTGAGCTTCGCGGTGAGAAGATCGATATCGTCGAATGGTCGGACGACCCCGTCCTGTTCGTGACCAACGCGCTGAGCCCGGCGAAGGTGCAGCGTGTGTCGATCGTCGACGAAGGGGATCGCGTGATGGAGGTGGTCGTCGAGGACAAGCAGTTGTCGCTCGCGATCGGCAAGAAGGGACAGAACGTCCGCCTCGCGGCGAAGTTGACCGGCTGGCGGATCGACATCAAGAGCGAGGAAGAAAAGCGCCGTGAGGTCGAGGCACAGTTCGGCGCGCTCGAGCTTGGCGACGCCGCAGAAGACGGTACGCAGGCGGACGGCGAGGCGGTTGAGACGCCGGAGCCGGCCGATGACGCCGACGCACAGACGGCGCCCGCGGATAATGGCGAAGAACAGCAGTAGTCGGGTACTAAGGGCAGGGCATTCAATTTGGGAACAGTTCGGATATACAAGGTCGCGGAGCTTCTGGGCACGACGAGTCAGGAAGTCATGGCCCTGCTGAAGCGCGATCACGGCATCGAACTGAAGAGCGCCTCGAGCTCGCTCGAGGAAGTCGTCGCCCGCTCGTTCGTCGAGCGGCTCGCGCGTCAGCGAAACGTGGCGCTACCGAGTGGCGACATGTTCTCGGACGCACCGGCCCCGGCCAAGGGCGGCAAGAAGTCGGTGACGACGAAGAAGGTCGAACCGCCAAAGCCTGCCGCCCCGACTCTCGGTCCCCCTCGCCTTGTTAAGGTCATCAAGCCGCTCGCCCCGCCTCCACCCGTGGAGGAGACGTACGAGGAGGCGGAGCCACTGGTGGCCCCTGCTCCGGAAGTCTTCGACGAACCCGAGGCGCCAGCAGCGCTTGTCGCCGAGCCGGTGGAGATTGTCGAGGATACGACTCCTGAACCGCCACCAGTCGTGGTGAGCGAAGAGGCTCCGAGCGTCGTCGATTCGCCCCCGACGTCCATCGAGCCCCCCGCCATCGCACCGGGACGGTTCGTGCCGCCGACGCTGCGCTTGCGCATCGAGGAGCCTGGTCGGACTACCCCAGCCGCCGCGTCCCCTCGCACCCGCGAAACGACCACAGATCGGCCAGCAGCGCATGGTGAAGCCTGCGGCGCCGGCGCCTCCCGGAGGCGCACGGCCCACCGCACCGGCCGGCTCGGCCCGACCGCCACTGCCTGGCACCGCGCGTCCCCCGTACCCGGGACCGCCTCGACCGACCACTCCGAGCATGCTCGGTGGACCTCGGCCGCTGCCCGCGCAGCCGGTGCGTCCGGCACAGCCCCCGCCGCGTCCAGGCATGCCTCCGCCGCGGCCACCTTTCGGCCAGCGGCCGCCGTTTGGTCAGCATCGTCCCGGGCAACGACCGGTGCAGACGCGGCGCGAGCGCCCGTCGGCGCCCGCGATGCCGTCAGCCCCGGCAGCCCCGCCGCCTCTCACGCGTACCATCACGCTCGCGGAGGGGATGACGGTCAAGGACCTCGCCGACAAGCTCGACGTGCGCGTCAAGGACGTGCTCGCGAAGCTGCTGATGAAGCGCGTGATGTTGACCATCAACAGCACGCTCGACATCGACAAGGCCAGAGACATCGCCCGTGAGTTCGGCGCCGAAGTCGAGATGCGAAGTTTCGAGCAGGAGCTCGTCTCCGCCGAGGTCGAGGACGTCAACCCCGAGGACGTCCAGCAACGCGCGCCAGTGGTCACCGTCATGGGCCACGTCGATCACGGCAAGACGTCGTTGCTCGACGCGATTCGCGAGACACGCGTGGCGGAACGGGAAGCCGGCGGCATCACACAGCACATCGGTGCCTATCACGTCGATGTCGGGTCCGGCCGCAGCGTGGTGTTCCTGGACACGCCCGGCCACGAGGCGTTCACGCTCATGCGCGCACGCGGCGCCAAGGTGACTGACGTGGTCGTCCTGGTCGTGGCCGCCGATGATGGCGTCATGCCGCAGACCCGTGAGGCGATCGATCATGCCAAGGCGGCAAGCGTGCCGATCGTGGTGGCCATCAACAAGATCGACAAGCCCGGCGCGAATCCTGACAACGTCAAGCGCGAGCTCGCGGAATTGAACCTCGTCCCCGAGGACTGGGGCGGCAACACGGTCATGGTGCCGGTATCGGCCAAGAAGCGGCAGAATCTCGAGCAGCTGCTCGAGATGATCCTGCTCTCCAGCGATATCCTCGAGCTGAAAGCCAACCCGCGGCGGCCGGCTTCCGGCACGGTGCTCGAGGCCAAGCTCGATCGGGGCCGCGGTCCCGTCGCCACAGTGCTCGTGCAGGACGGCACGCTCAGCGTCGGCGATAACTTCATCGCGGGGCCGGTCGTCGGTCGCGTCCGCGCACTCATCGACGATCGTGGCCGCCCGGTAAAATCGGCCGGTCCTTCTACCCCGGTGGAGGTGCTCGGCCTCACCAGCCTGCCGCAGAACGGCGATCCCTTCCAGACCGTCGCGGATCCGGCCAAGGCTCGCCAGATCGCCACCTTCCGACAGACCAAGGCGAAGGAACGTGCGCTCGGCGCCAAGGGTGGCCGCCTCACGCTCGAGTCATTGAAGGAACAGATCGCGGAAGGCGGTATCAAGGAACTGCCGATCATCGTCAAGGCTGACGTGCAAGGCTCGGCCGAGGTGGTCGCGGACACGCTCACGAAGCTCTCCGACGAGAAGGTGAAGATCCGAATCATCCTGTCGGGCGTTGGTGCGATCAACGAGTCCGACGTGCTGCTCGCCTCGGCCTCGAACGCGATCGTCATCGGTTTCAACGTCCGTCCCGATCGGAACGCCGCCGACGTCGCCGAGCGCGAGGAAGTGGACATTCGCCTGCACTCGGTCATCTACAACGTGACGGACGAGATCAAGAAGGGCATGACGGGGCTGCTGGACCCGACCTTCAAGGAAGTCCGCGTGGGGACGGCGGAAGTGCGGGAAGTGTTCAAGGTGCCGAAGGCCGGCTCCATCGCCGGCTGCCTGGTGACCGCCGGCCGCATCACGCGAGCGGGCGAAACCAAGGCGCGCCTATTGCGCGACAATGTCGTCATCCACGAAGGCAGGATCGGCTCGTTGCGGCGCTTCAAGGACGACGTGTCCGAAGTGAAGTCCGGTATGGAATGTGGCATCGGCCTCGAGCGCTACAACGACATCAAGACGGGCGACGTCATCGAGGTCTTCACGATGGAGCGCGTAGCGGCAACGGCGTAGAAACGTTCGAGGCGTTCGGATTTCATCATGGCCCAAGGCTTCCGTCCGGATCGTGTCGGGGATCAGATCCGCGAGGAACTGAGCGAAATGCTCGCCCGCGGCCAGGTCCACGACCCGGGCATCGGATTCATCACCCTGACACGCGTGAAGGTCTCGGCGGATCTTCAGGTCGCTCACATCTTCTACACCACACTCGGCGACGCGGCAGGGCGTCGTGAAACCCAGAAGGCCCTCGAGCGGGCCACGCCTTTCTTCCGGCGACAGATAGGTTCCCGAGTTCGACTGCGTCGCGTCCCGGAGATCGAGTTCCGATTCGACGAAGCTGTCCAGCACCAGGACCGGATCGAGCAGATCTTGCGCGACCTCAAGCAGGAAGACGCGCGCCGCGCCGAGTCCGACATCCAGACGCCGCTCGACGCCCCCCGTGATGACGACAGCCGCTGACCTGGGACTGCTCGCGCAGACGGCTGAGGCGATTCGGAGGCGGCAGCGCTTCGTGATTGCCTCCCACGTGAGACCTGACGGCGACGCGGTTGGATCGCAGATGGCCATGGCGTACGCCCTGAAACACCTTGGCAAGGAGGTGCGCGTCGTCAGCCGCGACGCCGCCCCACCGCCCTTGCTGGTCTTCCCTGGTGTGTCGGAGATCGAGATCGTCGACCGGGTCGACGACCCGGGCGATGCCGTCATCGTCATGGAATCGGGCGACCTGCTCCGAACCGGCGTCTCGGGTCTGGAACGCGGGTTCGTGATCAACATCGACCATCACGTCGGCAACTCGATGTTCGGCGCCATCAACTGGTTCGATGTCTCTGCAGCCGCTTGTGGAGAGATGGTGTTCGACCTCGTGCGGGAACTGGGCGTCCCCCTCTCGCATGACATCGCCGTGCATCTCTACGTGGCCATCCTCACGGATACCGGCTCGTTCCGCCATTCGAACATCACGCCGAGAACGTTCGAGATCTGTAGACAGTGCGTCGAAGCCGGCGTGAACCCGTCAGCCGTCGCCCGGAGCGTCTTCGACAGCAACAACCTCGGACGTCTCAAGCTGATGGGCGCGATCCTGAGCAGAATGCACATCGACAGCTCCGGCCGCCTCGCCACCGTGTCAGTCGACGAGGAGCTCGTGACGTCCTGCAACGGTACGTACGAAGACACCGAAGGCCTCATCAATCTCCCGTTGACCGTGCGCGAAATACAGGCCGTGGTGTTCTTCAAACAAGTTGGTCCCAACGACTGGCGGGTGAGCATGCGGTCCAAAGGGGATGTCAACATCAACGCCGTCGCCAAGGAATTCGGTGGCGGCGGTCACAAGAACGCCTCCGGCTGCAGCGCCTCGGGATCGCTGGAGCATTTGACACGCGTCTTCCAGCAGAAGATCACCGAGCAGATGGACAAGGTAGCTTGCTGGCAGTCCGTAGCTGGTAGCCGGTAGCCGGTGGCCATGAGCGGCGTTCTCGTCGTCGACAAGCCTCAGGGCCTGACATCCCACGACGTCGTCGCGGTCGCCCGCCGCGCGCTCGGGGAAAGCCGCATCGGCCACACCGGAACCCTCGACCCGCTGGCCACAGGGGTGCTTCCACTCGCCGTGGACCGGGCCACTCGCCTGGTGAGGTTCTTGACCGCGTCAGACAAGGACTACGACGCGATCATCCGCTTCGGATTCACGACCGACTCCTTCGACGTCACGGGCGCAGAGACGTCCAGAACCGACCTGATCCCATCGGCAGATGCGATGGTCACCGCCTTGGCGACGCTGACCGGCGATTATCTCCAGGCACCTCCTGCGTTTTCGGCCAAGAAGGTGGCTGGACAACGCGCGTACGACCTGGCGCGCCAATCCACGCCGGTGGTACTTCGACCCGTGCCCGTCCGCGTCACCCGGGCGATCGTGACCGATTTCGCCGACGGCCGAGCCCACGTCAGCCTGACCTGTTCGGCCGGGTTCTACGTACGCGCCTTCGCGCACTCACTTGGCCAGCTCACCGGCACGGGCGCGTGCCTGGAGGCGCTCAGACGCACCCGCAGCGGTGAATTCCGGCTCGACGCCGCTATCTCGATGTCTTCTCTCCAGGACCCGGCGAGCGTCGCCGGCGGTATCGTCCCGCTGGAGGCGCTTCTCCCGGGCTTTCCAGCCGTATCGCTGACCGAACGGGGACGCGCCTACGTCACGCACGGACGGGAACTCGGGAAAGACGACTACACGCCCGCGCTGCTCGATTTCGAGTGGGCGCGGCTGTTCGACGCCGCCGGTGCCCTCGTCGCGCTCGGAAGTCCCGGCGGAAATCCAGGCGCATTGCATCCGTCCGTCGTGCTGATATAGAATCTAAGTCTTTTCGGGACCAATACTTAGCATTAGTTTACGGCGGCCCGGTGGGATACGCGCGGCAGGAGGTTCAGTCCTCTTCGACCGCACGCATCAATGTTCTGGACCGCACGTGGAGGAAGCCAGCGTGGCGTTTACCAAGGATCGTAAGACCGGCATCATCGGCACGTACAAGACTCACGACGGCGACACGGGATCTCCGGAAGTACAAGTCGCGCTCCTCACAGAGCGCATCAATTACCTCACCGAGCATTTCAAGGTCCACGCCAAGGACCACCATTCCCGACGCGGCCTGCTGAAGCTCGTTGGTCAGCGACGAAGACTGCTCGACTATCTCAAGAGCAAGCACTCGGAACGTTACGCGGAACTCATCCGCCGTCTCGGCATCCGCAAATAGGGGCCTGCGCCACACAACATCATGCACAACGTCAATCTTCAACGACGCGAGATCCAGATCGGGTCGCGCACAATTTCAATCGAGACCGGCAAACTCGCCAAGCAAGCCGACGGTGCGGTCATCGTCCGTTCGGGCGACACCGTGGTCCTCGTCACCGCCTGCCGTGCATCCAGCGCCCGCGAGGGGATTGATTTCCTCCCCCTGACGGTCGACTACCGCGAGTACACCTACGCGTCCGGACGCATCCCCGGCGGGTTCTTCAAGCGTGAAGGCAAGCCGTCGGACAAGGAAACCCTGACGAGTCGCCTGATCGATCGCCCGATCCGCCCGCTCTTCGCGTCTGGGTGGTCGTATGAGACGCAGATCATCGCGCTGCTGATGTCGGCGGACACGGAGAACGATTCGGATGTGCTCGCCATCACAGGCGCGTCCGCGGCGCTGGCCCTCTCGGGCATCCCGGTCGAGAAGACCATCGCGGGTGTTCGCGTCGGTTTCGTCGACGGCCAGTTCATCGTGAACCCGACCTACGAGCAGCGGAAGACCAGCCTGCTCGACCTGATCGTGGCCGGCACACGCGACGGCATCGTGATGGTGGAGGCCGGAGCGAAGGAAGTGAGCGAGGCACAAGTCGTGTCAGCGCTCGAAACCGCGCACGCCGCCATCAAGCAGCTCGTCGACGGTATCGAAAGCCTGCAGGCCGCTGTGGGCAAGAAGAAGGTGCAGGTCCAGAAGAAGGAGATCTCCGCCGCCTTCCACCACGAAGTCGAGCAGAAGGTGTACGCCTCGCTTGGCGAAGCGATGCGCATGCGCGACAAGATCGAGAACTACACGCGGGTTGACCAGGTGCTGAGCGAGTTCCTGGCCGCGCTGCCTGACGGCGAGGGTCTGAGCCAGCGAAAGGCCGACGCGAGCCATATCTTCAGCGAGCTGAAGGAAAAGGTGCTGCGCGAGGAGGTCCTCGAGCGGAAGGTGCGCCTCGACGGCCGCAAGTTCGACGAGGTCAGGCCGATCTGGACCGAAACCGGCGTGCTCCCGAGGACGCACGGTTCCGTCGTGTTCACCCGTGGCGAAACGCAGGCGCTCGTGACCTGCACCCTCGGCACGGCCGACGACGAGCAGAAGATCGAGCACGTCGGCGGAGAGTTCTACAAGCGGTTCATGCTTCACTACAACTTCCCGCCGTTCTCGGTCGGTGAAGTGAAGTTCCTCCGCGGTCCGGGCCGACGTGAGGTCGGGCATGGCGCGCTGGCCGAACGCGCGCTCGCAGCAGTGGTGCCTGGCGAGGACAAGTTCGCATACACCATTCGCCTCGTCTCGGACATCCTGGAGTCAAACGGATCCTCCTCGATGGCGTCGGTCTGCGGCGGTTCGATGTCGATGATGGACGCTGGGGTCCCGATCAAGGCGCCCGTTGCCGGTATCGCGATGGGGCTCATCATGGACGAGAAGTCCGGCCGCTGGGCCGTGCTCTCCGACATCGCCGGCGCCGAAGATCACTACGGCGACATGGACTTCAAGGTCGCCGGCACGGCGCAGGGCATCACCGCCCTGCAGATGGACATCAAGGTCACCGGCATCACGTCCGAGATCATGAGCAAGGCGCTCGACCAGGCGCGTGCCGGACGCCTGCACATCCTGGGCGAGATGGCCAAGACGCTCGCCGCGCCTCGCGGCAGCATGTCCGATTTCGCGCCGCGCATCATCACGATCAAGATCCCCGTCGACAAGATTCGTGACGTCATCGGGCCTGGCGGCAAGATGATCCGAAGCATCATCGAGCGCACGGGGGTGAAGATCGACGTCGAGGATGACGGCCGCGTGAACGTCGCCTCGGCGGACGGCGAGTCGGCGGCCAAGGCCATCGGCATCATCCAGGAACTGACGGCCACACCGGAGCTCAACAAGACCTACATGGGCAAGGTGCAGCGCATCACCGACTTTGGTGCGTTCGTCGAGATCATGGCGGGCACCGACGGGCTGCTGCACGTATCCGAGATCGCGAATCATCGCGTCAAGGACGTGCGGGACGAGCTCAAAGAGGGCCAGCAGATCCTGGTGAAGGTCATCAATATCGACCCGACCGGGAAGATTCGACTCAGCCGGAAGGTACTGCTGCAGGACGAGGCCGCGAAACCCGCGGCGGAGTCTCCGGCACCGGCCGGCAAGGAATAACACGACTGGGAGTAGGATCGCCCTCACCGGCGGTCCGTTCCCGCCCGAGCCTATGGCACTTCTCCGCCGACGCGTCGGGCTTCTGCTGCTGAGTGCGGGCGCGTGTGTTCTCGCGCGCCTGCCCTTTGTCGACCTCTCCGCGCAGGATCAGGCCCCGAACCGGCACGAACTGAGTCTGGTGGCCAGGGACTTCCGTTGGACCCCCAACCGCATCGAGCTGAGCCAGGACGACCTGGTCAGGCTGACCATCCGAAGCGAAGACATCGCCTACAGCTTCGCCATCGACGAATACCGCATCGTCCGGCGGGTCCCCGCCGGCGGCACCACGTCGTTCGAGTTCCGTGCGGACCGCCCGGGAACGTTTCGCTTCTACAGCAACCTCACCAGCGACCGCGCTCACTCGGAGATGCAGGGCCAGCTCATCGTCCAGCCGAAGTAGTCCGTCTGTCGCGCAGGCTGCACGCGCACGCTTTAGCGTCACGACGACGTAGTTTCCGCCTTGACGGTCGTCGAGCGGTACGGCTGTAGCCGCCGCGACGTACGTAGCGCGCACGCTTTAGCGTGCGCGGTAAGTCGAGCGGCACGCTTCAGCGCGCGCGGGGGCCGCGCGCCAGATCCCAGGCGTGCGCAGCGTGGAGCCTGTCCGCGATGGGCGGGTGCCTGTAGAAGAACATCTCAACCCAGCGCGAAGGTCGTTCCTCGGCAAGGTTCTGTGCAGACAGACGCTTCATCGCGCTGGTGAACGCGGCGGTGTTACCCGTCAGGTCCAATGCGTAGCGGTCCGCCCGGCGCTCGTGGATTCGTGACACCGCATTCACCAGCGGGAGGAACGCCAGCGACACGGCACCGCCCGTGAGCACCAGCAACGGAAGTGCGGCGACGTCGAACTTGGCCGTGACACCGAAGTGACCGACCGCCACACCGAGCACTCGATCGGCAAGGTAGAAGCCCAACAGAGTCAGGCCCGATTCGAACGCCATCGCTCGCCAGATATCGTGATGCACGTGATGCGCAAGCTCGTGTGCCACGATGACTTCGACTTCGTCGTCCGAATGTTCGGCGAGCAACGTGTCCGACAGCAGGATCCGGCGGGTGCGCCCGATCCCGGCCAGCGCGGCGTTCGCCTTCCTGGTGCGGTCGCTGACTTGCCACTCGAACACACCGAGCACCGGTGTGCCGGCTCGTTCCGCCAGCGCCACGAGGCGTCGCGAGAGCGTCGGGCGTTGCAGCGGTTCGCACCTGGAGAACAGCGGGAGCAGCCACACTGGCGCCAGATGGGCCAGGAGCACCAGTGTGGCCGCAAAACACGCAGCAGCGACAGACCACCAGTGGTCCGGACTCCATCGCACCAGCGCCCAGACAACGACAGCCACGAGGACCAGGAGCGGCAACCCCAGGAGCAGCGCCTTGAGACGGTCCATCCACCATCGACTGGTCGCCTGTGTCGACAGTTCGTATCGACGCTCGAGTACCACGCCCTGATAGAAGGCGAGCGGCAGTTGCAGGGCTTCAGCGAGAAGTGCGATGAACAGGACGTAGATGGCCACTGCGAGAACGGTGGACGGCCCAGCCGCCGCCGTTGCCCAGTCACGGAGCGCTGCCGACCACCCGGTCGCGAGCAGCAGGAGCAGCGCGATAGTGGCTAGCGCGTGCTCCAGCAGCGAGGTGCGGCGACGCAACCGGTGGTATCGGGCGGCCTTGTCCTCATTCACGTTCAGTTCAACTGTACGGAGATCAGCTTCGACACGCCCGGCTCTTCCATCGTGACCCCGTAGAGCCGGTTCGCGATCTCCATTGTCCGTCTGTTGTGAGTGATGAGGATGAACTGCGTCCGGTCCAGCATCCCTCGCAGCATGTCGACGAACCGCCCCACGTTGGCGTCGTCGAGCGGGGCATCGATCTCGTCCAGGAGGCAGAAGGGGCTCGGCTTGTACCGGAAGATCGCGAACATGAGGGCGATGGCCGTCAGCGCCTTTTCGCCGCCCGAAAGGAGCTGGACGCTCTGCAGCCGCTTGCCGGGCGGCGAGGCCACGATGTCGATACCGCTCTCGAGTGGATCGTTCTCGTCGATGAGTGACAGGCCCGCGCGGCCACCGCCGAACAGCACGCTGAACGTCGTCTGGAAATTCTGCTGAATCGCGGTGAACGCCTCATTGAAGCGAACCTTCGAGGTTTCGTCGATGCGTGTGATGGCTTCAGTCGTCTGCGCGATGGAATCGACCAGATCCTTGCGCTGAGTCGTGAGGAACGCGTGCCGGCCCTCGAGCTCGTCGAACTGCTCGATCGCCATCATGTTGACCGGACCGAGGCGATCGATCTTGGCCTTCAGGGCACCGATGGCCTCCTCAGCGGTCATCTGGCCGGTGGTCTGGGCCGAGCCGGTCGCCACCGGCTGCGCAGTGGCATCGCCACCCAGGGACACGTCTCCCTCGTCGACCTCCGAATCTTCGGCGGCTATGGCCGCAGCGTCTGGTGTGGCCTCCCCAGCCTGCTCCATGGCGTCAACGTCTGCGAGTACCTGATCCAACGACGCTTGGGTGGTTTCGATACACATCTGCGCCAGGTGGCCGAGATCGCTCTCCGCCGTTGCTCGTGCAACGCCCAACTCGCCGACGAGCACCCGAACATCATCGAGGGACCCACGTGCGTCTCGAATGACGGAATCCTGAACGTCGACGCGGCTACGTGCTGTCTGGGCGGCATCGTCCGCGCTTCGCACACGCTCGCGGAGCGTATCGAGCAACCGTGCATCGTCGTCCAGCGTGCGGGTTTCGTCCGCAATCAGCTGTTGCAGCGCGGTGCGGCGCGTCTGGACCTGATCGAGCTCGCCGGCACGGGCGGCGATCCGATGCTCCACGTCCTTCGCGGTCTCCTGGAGTCTGACGACCTCGGCTTCGAGCGCGGTCGTGCGCTCAACGAGCGCCGCGTGGACAGCCCTGGCATCGCCGGCGCGGGAGCCCAGGTCACTCACCGTGTCGCGGGTGGTGGTCAGACGTCGCTGCATCTCGGAGAGCCGTTCATCCGCGACGCGCTGGTCCTCCAGAAGACGGCCGACGGACGTTTCCGCCTCCGCGTGTCGTGCACCGAGGGCGGTCTGCTCCTCTTCCGCCTGCCGTCGTTCGAGCGCAATGACCTCGGCTTTGCGTTCGAGGCGACCGGCCTCCTCAATTGCGCGAGCGACCTGGGCCTCGCACGAGACGATAGCCATTTCGTGCCGGTGTTGATCGCTGGTCAGTGCTGTCAGCGCGGTCGTGATCTGCGCGATCGCAACCTCGAGCCGCGTCGTGTCTTCCGTGAGCCGGCCGAACGTCTCGCGATCGGCGGTCAGCCGTTCCCGTAGTTCTTTGATTTCGCGCTTGGTCGCCAGAATTCCCCGCGACTCGGCCTTGGCCCCCCCCGAGACCAGGTGCGGTCCCCTGAAGAGGTCGCCATCGATGGTGGCCACCGGCGCCGCCGTCTGCCGCGACATCGTGACTGCCTGCTCGAACGTCTCGGCGACGTAGGCTTCGGGCATGACCTTCTGGATAGTTGCGACATGCGGGCCCGCGACGCGCAACACGTCGGAGATGGGCACGATGCCTGGCATCCGCAGCGCCTCACGGGGGTGATACCCGTTCGAGCCGGGATCGATCACCACGAATCCGCATCGCCCTGCGTCGTGTTCACGGACGAGAGCCAGACCGGCCGCGGCCTGATCATGGCGCTCCACGACGACGTGCTGGAGGAGGTCGCCCAGGCAGGCTTCCACGGCACGTTCGTAACGCCGGTCGACATCGAGGTAGTCGGCCACGGCGCCCCGCTGTCCGACCTTGCCGTTGGCTTGCACGAGGACCATTCGGGCCGCGTCGCCGAATTCACCGCGGCTGGCCTCGATCTCCATGAGCGACGAGAGTCTCGCCTCGACGCGGGCCAACTCCTGCTCGTGCGCCCGAACGCTCTGTAGACGTGATTCGTGCTCCGATCGGGCCACGGCCAGCTCCGACTCCCGCATCGCCGCATCGAGCGTCACCTGCTCGAGCGCCCCCTTCGCACGCGACAGCGACTCGAGCGCCGACGCGCGAAACGCGCTGACCGACTCGGTTTCGCGACGATGGTCGTCCTGTTCGACGTCGAGCTTCCCGAGCGTCTCGCCGACGCGCTCGCGCTGCGAGACCGCATGATCGATGACATGGCGGAGCGCGGTCACCGCATTGGATGCCGCAAACACATCGCGGCGCGCGGCGTCCACGTCCGCTTCCACCATTTCGACGTGCCGCTGCGCCTGCGCGTATGCCTCGGCCGCTTCGGCCAGTGTCTGCACGGCCGTGTCTCGGGCGCGTCCAGCGTCCGCCGCCACGTCGGCGCGCGCCGACACCACGAGCCGCGCAGGTTCCTGACGCGCCCTCAGATCCTCGAGCTCGGCGGCGATCTCCGCCGCCCGTTCTGCGAGGGTTTCGACCTGATGCCGGTTGAACTCCTGCTGCTGCTGTCTCCGGCTGATATCGAGTTCTCGCGCGTGCGCCTCTTCCCGAACACCGGCTGAGCGGCTGTCGGCCTCGGCCTGCTCGATGCGAAGACGCGCCAGATCCGCTTCACCCTCGGCGACTCGCGCCGTCGCGGCGGTCTCACGCTCCCGGGTCTCGGCCAGCCGCGCGCGAGCTGCTTCGATCATTCGGCCCAGCTCGCGGTAGCGGCGTGCGAGGAGAACCTTCTCCCAGCGGCGGAGTTCCTCGCGCAGTCGCCTGTAGCGTCGAGCCTTGGCGGCCTGCCGCTTGAGTGCCCCTCGCTGCTTCTCGACCTCGAACACGATATCGTCGACGCGGGTAAGGTTCTGCTGGGCCGCTTCGAGCTTCAGTTCGGCGGCGCGTCGACGTGACTTGTATTTCGTGATGCCGGCGGCCTCTTCGATCAGCTGTCGCCGATCGGCGGGCCGGGAACTCAGGATCATGCCGATCTTGCCTTGCTCGATGATCGAGTAGGCCTTGGCCCCGAGCCCCGTGTCCATGAGCAGTTCGTGAACGTCGCGCAGCCGACAGACTTCCCCGTCGATCAGATATTCGCTTTCACCAGATCGGTAGAGCCTGCGCGTGACCTCGACGTCGCGACTAAAACCATTCGCCGCCGTACCCAACCCACCACCATGACCGTTCTCAGGGTGATGGCCGTTGCCCGTTGCCGTTGGTCGGGGGAAACTCCACCAGAGGGGAATCACCTTCCTTGGGCGGGGCGTGCAAACCGGTCAGGCGCAGACGCACTTCCGCGGTGCCGCCCGGCTTCCGGGCGTCGCTCCCACCAAAGATGACGTCCTCCATCCTGTCGCCGCGCAGGCTCTTCGCGCTCTGCTCGCCGAGTACCCAGGTAATGGCGTCCGCCACGTTGCTCTTGCCGCACCCGTTCGGGCCGACAATGGCTGTCACTCCCTGGTCGAAGGAGAGCTCCGCGCGGTCGGAAAATGACTTGAAACCGTTGATCTCGAGACGTTCTAGGCGCATATCGTTTTCAGGGGGACTGGAAGGAGGGCCACAGTCTAAACAGCCCAAGCCCTAGTGGCAAGATCAAAGTACAACCACAACATTTGGGCCAGTGACCCGAAACTGGTGTAGCGGTCCGCCATGTCGTAGTCGCCCCCGCAGGGGCGTTCAGCACGTGGAACGAGGGGGGCTGACGGTAACCGACACGAGCCGCTAGCGTTGCGCCTGTCGGCCGGGCGCCGCCGAAAGCCGCATGAGGGCCGCGGCCTCCGGAAAGAGCGTCAGGGCGTGCTGGAGCTGCGGGTCCTGCATCGAGAGGTTCTTGCGGGCAATGGCCACCCCGAAGAGGTCGACATCGATCTCGAACCGAATCATGGCCCGAATGAAGGGCTGATCCTGGATCCACGCGGCCTCGTCGATGCGGAGCCTGGACTTCTGCACGTGCTCCTTGAACTCGACGATCATCGCATCGGTAACCCTGAAGTCTTCGGTGAGTTCCCTCAGCGCACCCGTGGGGTCTGCGGTGATACGCCGGTCGCCGGCGCGTGTGAAGCGCTGAGCGAAGGTGTCGAAGAGATTCCGCGCAAAGAGCCCCCGACCGAACCGCGTCGGATTGAACCCTTCGACGGGGCCGTCGAACCGTCGGTCGGGTTCCACGCCGCCGCCGCTGTACACCCGGCGGCCCCCGTCGGTGAACTTCAAATCCTCCGCCTGATGCGATTTGCTCGGGTCCTGCTCACGCAGGGTGTAGGTCAGGTACTCGTCGAAGGTCCCGTCCCAGGGACGCTGAATCAGACGGCCGCTCGGCGTGTAGTAGCGTGCGGTCGTCACTGCCACGCCTGCCCCCTCGGACACGCGATACACGCTCTGCACGAGCGCCTTACCGAACGTCGTTTCGCCGACAATGAGCGATCGGTCGTGGTCCTGGAGCGCGCCCGACACGATCTCCGACGCGCTCGCGCTGTTGCGATTGACCAGCGTGATCATCGGCATGTCGAGGTATTCGCTCTGTTCGGTCGCGCGATAGTCCTGATCCGAGTTGGCCACGCGTCCGCGCGTGTAAACGATCATGTCGCCCCTGGGCAGGAACCGGTTGCTGATCTTGATCGCCTGATCCAGTGCCCCGCCGGGATTGTTGCGCAGGTCGAGCACGAAGCGGCGCATGCCGCTCCGTCGCAGATCCTGCAACGCTCGCCCGATTTCGTCGTCGGAATTTTCACCAAAATCGGAAAGCAAGACGTAGCCCGTCGTCTCGTCCAGCATGAACGCGGCGCGCACGGTCGGGATGTGAATCTCGTCACGAATGACGGCGAGGTCGATCAGCTTGTCGTAGCCGCTGCGCTTGATCGCAATCCGCACAGGCGTCCCGCGCGCACCGCGCAGCAACCGCACCGCCTGATCGCTGGTCCAGCCCTTCGTGTCCTGCCCTTCGATCTGCGCGATCACGTCTCCCCGACGCAGCCCACGCTGATAGGCGGGGGACCCTTCGAACAGTGAAAACACGGTGATCTCACCGTCCACGACCTGAATGGAAATGCCAAGGCCGTAGTAACGGCCTTCCTGCCGCTCCCGCATCTGCGCGTAGCTACGGGGATCCATGAAGCTCGAGTGCGGGTCCAGCGTCTGGAGCATGCCGGAAATGGCCGAATAGACCAGCCGGTCCGATTCGACGTTGCCCACGAACGTGGTCTCAACGGCACTCAATGCGGCCGTAAACACCTTGTATTGCTCGGGTACCTGGTCTTGCGCCACGAGGGCGCTCCGGCCGTAGAACCCGCCCAGCAAGGCGCAGAACGCGATCGCGAAGACCGACGCCGAGAGAGACCGGTAACCCCTCATACCTCAAACTATAAAACGGTTGCCTTGACCCCGTCCAGATCGGATTTCTATAATCCAATGAATCACTTGCGGGCGGTCTGGCCACGTCGCTGACACCCTGCTGGCCCGTGCGCCCCGCAACAGCAATACCGGCCCCCCGGCCGGCTGGAGCAATGTATGTTTGGCTCAATCGGCATGCCGGAACTCGTCATCATTCTGGTCATTGCGCTGATCATCTTTGGCCCGCGGAAGCTGCCAGAGCTGGGCCGGTCGCTCGGGAAGAGCATCGGGGAGTTCAAGAAGGCCTCCAACGAGTTGCGGAGCACCCTCGAAGAGGAGATCCGCATTGAGGACCAGCGCGACCAGCGTGCCGCGCTTCGCGCTGAGCAGGACACGGCGATCTCCGCCGCCATCCCACCGGGCTCTGCACCGGCTGTCCCAACTCCCCCGGCCAACGAGACGGTCACCCGTACGACCGGCACCGACCCCGTGGCCTAGTGGCCCTCGTACCTTTTCCGAACAAGGCGCCTGCGGCCGCTCCTGGCGATCGCGACCCAGACGACGGCTTCGACGGCGAGGAGGACGACGCCGGCGGGAAGATGTCGTTTCTCGATCACCTCGACGAGTTGCGCAGGCGCATCATCTACACGGTCATCTCCGTCGGGGTCGGGTTCATCATCGCGTTCTTCTTCATCAGCGAGATCTTCGATTTCATCATGAGGCCGCTGCAGCAGATGCTGCCGCCCGGTGGAACTCTCATCTATACAGATCCCACCGAAGCGTTCCTGCTCTACATCAAGATCGCGCTGATCGCCGGCCTCATTCTCGCGTCGCCGGCCGTCATGACCCAGGTATGGCTCTTCGTGGCGCCTGGGCTCTATGCGAACGAGAAGAAGTGGGCTATCCCGTTCATCCTGATGTCGTCGTTCTTCTTCGTGCTCGGCGCCGCATTCTCGCACTATGTGGTGTTCCCGCTGACGTGGCGATTCTTCGTCAGCTTCACCACGGACATCCTGACGTTCACGCCGCGCGTCGAGCCTGCGTTCTCCATCTACCTCCGGCTCGTTCTGGCGTTCGGCCTCGTCTTTCAGATGCCCACGCTGGTCCTGTTCCTTGCGCGGATGGGTCTCGTCTCCGCGGGTTTCCTCGTTCGCAATTTCAAGTTCGCCGTCCTGATCATGGTGATCGTATCCGCCGTGGTCACGCCGGACGGCGGCGGCGTGTCGCTCGTCGCCATGACGGGACCGATGATCCTGCTGTACGGCCTCAGCATCGTCCTGGCGTGGCTCGTCGGGCGGAAGAAGGACCCTGCCATCTAGCAGGGCGGCGGCAGCAGGCGCACGAGCGTGGTAATCCGATCGTCATCGTCCCGCGATATCGAGCAGTTGATTGGCGACCTGCGTGAAGGGGGCAGCGCCCGGGAGGCCGCGGTCGCCCGCCTCCGGGTCATCGGCGGCCGCGCCGACGAGCGGCTCGCAGCGTTGATTGCCTCGGACGCGGCGTCGAGCGGGAGAGCGGCGGCGTTGAGGGCGCTTGAAGGCCGCGAAGAGACTCGCGCCCGACAGATTGCGCGCGCAGCCTGCGACGATACGGATTCCGATGTGGCCATCGCAGCGATCGCGGTGCTTCGTGGGTGGGTCGCGAGTGAAAGCGGCACCGAGGTGCTCGACGTGCTGAGCGGCGTCGCGCTCGACGCTCGCCGTGAGGGAGGCGTCCGGCTGGCGGCGCTGGACGCACTCTCGGAGCTCCCGCCGGACATCGTGCGTCCACTGTTACAGCGCATGCCGCCGTCGCTGAGACCGGACGGGGACGTGGGAGAAACGCTCGACAACCCACTGGCGATGAGTGGATGGATCGCCGACCACCGCGACGCCCCCCTGTCCGCGCTTCACGAAGCCGTCGTGCGGACCCGCGGCCAGGACCTGGACGGCCTGCCGACGCAGATCCGGCAGGCATGGACCGTCGCTCGAGGGGCCGCGCATGCGGCCCTCGCCGAACGCGGTAGCCGTGTCGCGCTCTACGATCTGCGCGAGAGTTTCGATTCAGCCCGGACCCCGCTCCCCCTCGATTTTCTTTCGGCGATGAGCACCCTCGGCGACGCCACGTGCATGGAACCGCTCGCGCGCGCGTGGTCGGCTGCACCAGACGACACGTGGTGGCGTGATCGTCTCCGTGAAACCGCGGCAGACATCATGAAAAGGGACAAGCTGACAGGTCGGCACCCGGTCATCAAACGCCTCAGATCGAAGTATCCGGATTTCGTGTAGAGCCGCCGGCGACGCACAGAGGCACGGCGACAACCACGAAGGTCATCGCCGACCCGAACGGCCTGATGTCGTCCGTGGCTTCATCGCGGTACTTTGTGGCCTTCGTGCAAAGCGGTTCCGTCGGCGCGTTGTGAGCACGCGCGGGACTCAGTACGACTTCGCGAACCAGGCGTGAACCTTGGCCGGCTCACCGCACTTGACGCACGATTTTCCCGTGGCTGGCGGGCTCGCGAACGGGATGTTCCGAATCGTCGCCTGCGTCTCGGCCTTGATGGACGCCTCGCAGCCAGCCGAGCCGCACCACGGAGCGACTACGAATCCGGGACGGCCCTCCATGACCTCTATGAAGGTCGCGTAGCTCTCGGCCTCGGTCGTGTGTTCCTGTCGAAACGCGACCGCGCGGTCGAACAACGCCTGCTGAATCGTGTTGAGCAGAGTCTCGGTATGAGCCGCCAGCCCGTCCATCGGCGTGAACGACTTCTCCCGCGTGTCCCGGCGCGCGAGCACAACCTGTGACTTCTCGATGTCCTTGGGTCCGATTTCCAATCGAAGCGGCACCCCGCGCATCTCCCACTCGTTGAACTTCCACCCGGGCGTCTGGGAGTCGCGGTCGTCGAGCATGACGCGGATGCCACGCGCGACCAGCTCATCGCGGATCGCCTTGGCTTTCGGCAGGACTGTCTCTCGCCAGTTTCCCCGCGTGATTGGCACGATGACGACCTGATACGGCGCAATCCGTGGCGGCAGGATCAGTCCGCCGTCGTCACCGTGAACCATGATGACGCCGCCAACCATGCGCGTCGAAACGCCCCACGAGGTACCCCAGACGAATTGCACCGACTTATCGCGCGCCTGGAACTTGATGTCGAACACCTTGGCGAAGTTCTGTCCGAGGTTATGCGAGGTCCCGGCCTGCAGCGCGCGGCCATCGCGCATCAACGCTTCGATCGAATAGGTACGGTCGGCGCCGGCAAACTTCTCGCTCTCGGACTTCTCGCCATCCATCACGGGCATGGCCAGCTCGCTCTCGGCGAAGTCTTTGTACACGGCCAGCATGCGCAGAGTCTCTTCCTGCGCCTCCTCGGCGGTCTCGTGCGCGGTGTGCCCTTCCTGCCAGAGAAACTCGGTCGTGCGAAGAAACAGCCGGGTCACCTTCTCCCATCGCACCACGTTCGCCCACTGATTGATCAGGATCGGCAGGTCCCGCCACGACTGCACCCACTTGGCGTACATCGTTCCGATGATCGTTTCCGACGTCGGACGGATGAGCAGCCGCTCTTCGAGTACCTCGTTGCCGCCCTGCGTCACCCACGCCACCTGGGGCGCGAACCCTTCCACATGCTCGGATTCTCGCGTGAGCAGGCTTTCGGGAATGAGCAGCGGGAAGTACGCGTTGACGTGGCCCGTCGCCTTGAAGCGGCGGTCGAGTCCCTGCTGAATCAGCTCCCAGATGGCGTAGCCATAGGGGCGAATCACCATGCACCCCTTGACCGGCGAATAGTCAGCGAGCTCCGCTCGGCGGACGACGTCGATGTACCAGCGACCGAAGTCCTGGGACTGTGGCGTGATTTCGGTTGGAAAGTCTGGGATGTCAGTGGCCATGTATGCGTTCAGCGATTCGTTTCTTCCAGTGTAGATCGTCGCGAAAGGGGAAATCGGTGCGAAAGTGCGCGCCTCGGCTCTCGGTCCGCCGAAGGGCCGCCCTCGCAATGAGCCGTCCGACGGTCGCCAGACTTTCAATCCGGCGGAGTTCCCGATCACCAGCGTTGGTCCGCTGGCAAACCGCGATGGCACCGACCCACGCGTCCAACTGCGCAACAGCCTGCTCCAACGTCGGCCGCGTGCGAACGACACCGATGTGACGCCACATGAGGTCCCGCACGTCATGTGCCGACGGCAATCTCTGCTCGGCAGTCGCATCGCTCCCCAGCACATCCTCGATAACGTCCGACTCGCAGAGTGCAGCAGGCTGCATCGCGGCCTTCATCCCCAGGGCCGCACGCGCTCCGAACACGAGTCCCTCCAGCAACGAATTACTCGCCAGACGATTCGCGCCGTGCACCCCTGTACACGCCACCTCGCCGGCTGCGAAAAGCCCCAGCAAGGATGTGCGCCCATCGAGGTCGGTCTCGACGCCACCCATGATGTAGTGAGCCGCCGGGCTCACCGGGATCGCGTCACGGGTCAAATCCAGGCCGGCTGCGGCGCAGGCGTGATCGATGGTGGGAAATCGCTCGCGCACAAACGCCGGAGCGAGATGCGCGAGCGTGAGGCACACCGGCGCCCCGGTGCGTTCAGCCTCGCGGACCATGGCGCGAGAGACGAGATCGCGCGAAGCAAGGTCCCCCGCAGGCTCATAGCGCTCCATGAAGGGCTCGCCGGCGTTGTTGATGAGCTTCGCTCCCTCCCCCCGCAACGCCTCCGACAGGAGGAATCTCGGCGCACCCTCGACGCTGAGAACGGTCGGATGAAACTGGACGAACTCGAGGTCCGCCACACGAGCGCCGGCCCGTACGGCGATGGCAATGCCGTCGCCGGTCGCAATCGCCGGGTTCGTCGTCTCGCGAAAGACCTGCCCCGCACCGCCTGTGGCAAGAAGGGTACTACCCGCGCTGACGATGCCCGGCGCGTTGCGAGCCGTCACGAACGTTGCGCCGGTACAGCAACCGTCCCGGACGATCAGGTCGGTGGCGAGCGCCTCGTCCACCACGCGAATGCGCCTGTGACCACTGACGCGGGTCCAGAGCAGGCGCGCAATCTCGCGGCCCGTGGCATCACGGGCGTGTAGAACGCGGCGGACGCTGTGCGCCCCTTCGCGCCCAAGCGCAGGGGTGCCGTCGGCCTGGCGATCGAAGGCCGCACCCCATTCGATCAACTCCGCGACGTAACGTGGTCCCTCGCGGACGAGCACCTCGACGGCATCCGGTGCACAGAGACCGTCGCCGGCAGCGACCGTATCGCGGGCGTGCAGCTCTGGTGAATCGTCGGCTCCGATAGCCGCGGCGATCCCACCCTGCGCGTATCCGGTGTTGCTCTCGCGCGGATCGGCCTTGGTGAGGATCACGACATCACCGGCTTCCGCCAGCGACAACGCAGCACGCAACCCGGCGATGCCGCTGCCAATCACGAGGAAATCACCGCGCACGTCCACCCCTCGATGCAACTCGGCGTGCCCTGAGCCTGTCGCCCCTCGAGTGGCCTCGGGGCCGACCCTGAGGCGTTGCCAAACGGGTCGGAGGGGGCACGGTGCTATCCTATCAACCCTTGAGCGGTAACGTGGCGAGTGAGCCGGTCCGAGTAGAGGTCCACGCGGGTTCTGGCGCATCAACAATCTGGATCGGCGACGGCGTCGTCGATCGCGTGGGCGCGCTGCTCGATGCGCAACACGTCAGCCGTCGTCGCTTCGTCGTCTCGAATCCGCTTGTCTGGCGACTTCATGGCGAGCGGATCGCGCGTGCGCTCGGCGGCGGCGATCCAATCCTGATCCCCGACGGTGAGCGATTCAAGACACTGCAATCCGTGTCGCGGATCTACGACGCTCTCGTTCGTGCCGGGGCCGATCGCGGCAGCGCCATCGTAGCCGTCGGAGGTGGAGTCGTCGGCGATACTGCGGGGTTCGCTGCGGCCACATTCCTCCGAGGGATCACGCTCGCGCACATTCCCACGACACTGCTCGCGCAGGTTGATAGCTCCATCGGCGGCAAGGTCGGTGTGAATCTCGCGCTCGGCAAGAACCTGATCGGTGCATTCCACCAGCCGGCCGTCGTGCTCGTCGATCCGATCTTTCTGTCCACGCTGCCGAGGCGTGAGTTCCGCTCCGGATTGTACGAAGTGGTGAAGTACGGCATGATCGCCAGCCGGGATCTCTTCGATCGGGTGTCGTCGAACACGAAGTCGATGTTCGCGCGAGATGCGAGCGTGCTCGCCCAGGCGATCGTCGAGTCCTGCCGCATCAAGGCGGATGTCGTGTCGAGGGACGAGCGCGAGGGCGGCCTCCGGCGAATCCTGAACTTCGGTCACACCGTCGGCCACGCGCTCGAAGCGGTGACGAAGTACCGCCGGTTCCGCCACGGCGAGGCCATCGCCTACGGCATGCTCGCGGCGGCCGACCTGGCCGTCGCCCGCGGCGCCCTCTCAGAGCGCGAACGACAGGCGCTGGCTCGTGTGATCGCTCAGCTCGGTCCTTTGCCCCCGGTCGTCGACCTGCCCATCTCAGAGGTCATGGAAGCCGTGCGCCGCGACAAGAAAGTGGTGAACGGAAAGCTGCACTTCGTGATCGCCATTCAGATTGGCGCGACCATGACGATCGACGACGTGACAGAGGAGGAAATCCGAGACGTGCTGGTGCGTCTGGGGCTGGTCCCGTAGCGCCAGGCGTCAGCCCTTGATGCCGTGCTCTCGCTGCTTCTGCAGCAGGGCTTTGTAACTGATCTGAAGCGCCTCCGCGGCGCGCGCCTTGTCTCCGGTGGCGTCTCGCAGCGCCTGTCCAACTTTCAGCCGTTCAACCTCCGCCGTGACCCGGCGCACGGCCTCGTTGAGGGTGCCTGAAAGGTCGAGTTGGTCGAAAGGGCTGGCCGCGACCGGCTCCGCGACCTGGGAGCCGTCGACAACGCCTTCGGCCGGCGGCTGGATCCGGAAACTCAAGCTGAGATGTCGCGCCTGAATGGTGCCGCCGTCGCAGAGGATCACAGCTCGCTCGATGCAGTTCTGCAGCTCACGCACATTGCCCGGCCATGCGTAGGCACGCAGGGCCTCCAGAGCCTCTACGGAAAGCGGCAACGGCTTCTTGTTCAGGTCCCGACAGAATCGCTCGACAAAATGATGCGCGAGGATAGGCACGTCGGCCACGCGATCCCGCAAGGGAGGCACCGTGATGGGAAACACCGAAAGGCGGAAGTACAGGTCTTCTCGAAACTGACGCGCAGCGACCGCGGCTTTGAGCTCACGGTTGGTGGCCGCCACGACGCGGGTATCCACATGGAGAGATGAGGTCCCACCGACCCGCTCGATCTGGCGCTCCTCGAGCGCGCGCAGGATCTTCGCCTGCAGCCCGAGTGGCATGTCACCGATCTCGTCCAGAAACAGTGTGCCGCGGTGCGCCATCTCGAAGCGACCCGGCTTTCGGCCGACAGCGCCGGTAAATGCGCCTTTTTCGTGACCGAACAACTCGGATTCGAGCAGCCCCTCGGGAATGGCGGCACAGTTGATGGCGACGAATGGCCCATCGGCGCGCGGGCTGAACGCATGAAGGGCGCGCGCAAAGAGCTCCTTCCCCGTGCCACTTTCGCCCTCGAGGAGCACCGTGGCGTCGGTGGCCGCGGCGCGATGTAGCTGCTGGAGGACGTGCCGGAGGCCCGGATCCTCGCCGATGATCCGCGGAGCCCCGCGACGGGCGGCCGCCTCTTCCTTGAGCAACATGTAATCAGCGAGGATGCGACGCTGGGCGATGGCTCGCTCGACCATCAACAACAGATGATCGGGATCGACGGGCTTGGCGAGGAAGTCCATGGCGCCGTCCTTCATGGCGGTCACCGCATCCTGGATACTGCCGAACGCGGTCATGACGACCACTTGCAGATCGGGATCGATCGCCTTGGCGGCGCGGAGGACGCCGAAGCCGTCGCCTGTCGGGAGCTTGAGATCCGTCAGCACCACGGCAGGCCGAACCTGCCGCAAGCGGTCCACGGCTTCAGGCTCGTCGCGCGCTTCGACGACCTCGTGCCCCTGCGTCTCGAGTGCGAGGCGCAGCATGGCGCGAAGCGAATCTTTGTCTTCGACGAGAAGGACTGGAAAGGACGACAACCCTTACCGGGTCCAACCTGCGGGAACGCCGGCGCGTCGTGCTTCTTCCTGGATCGTGGTGATGGCCTTTCGGTGCTCCTCGATCTCCTTCTTCACGCGATCGAGCTCGGCGAGGGCCTTCTGGCGATCGGTAAAGATGACGCTGCGCTGCGCCGGATCGTCGCGGTTCTCGAAGTCGGTCGTCAACGCGTTGATTCGGCTTTGCAGTGCATCGGCGAGGATCTCAGAACGCGACACCGCTTCGCGCTCCGCGGCCACGCGCTTCCGCCACCCATCCTCCGTCGTTGGTGCCACACCGGCGCCGGTTGCCTGGTCGGCAGGCTTCGCAGCGTCGCCGGCTGGTGCGTCCGGGGCAGGCTCCGCGGGCTTCGCCGGTGCAACCGCGCCAGACGCCGCCGGGCGCGGCGCGCTCACTGGTGGCGCCGGAGGCAGCTGGTCGTTCGTATAGACCTTGCCGGCCTTCGCGACCGACTTGCGACGCTCCTCTTCGCGGCGAGCCACGTCGGCCAGCGACTGGGCCGAGGCCGCAGCACCCGAGACCAGAATCAGCGCCACGGCTATCGAACGAGCAAAAGAGCATCTCATGTCTAGAATTCTCCGACCGTCTGGTACAGCCGTCAAGGTTCTCCGCGTTCCTTATCGGGCCGCCGCCTGACGCCCGATAGGCGCCCGCCCTACGGCGACTCACGCCACGCTCTGCGGCGAACCCCGGAAACGCCTGCCTTTTCCACGATGACCTCTACGGCACGACGACTTCCCCGCGGCCCGTACGCTTGTCCGAAGATTGACAGGGCGCCCCGCATCGACTCGTCTGCAGATGACGCATGGTTGGCGATCCAAACCGCTACGTACGCCGGGGCGCGGCCGGCCGAAGATGGGACCAGGTCCTGAAGAGGTCCGAACGCGTGCAGCACCCACGGGGGCACGGCTCCCGGTCCGGCAGGCGAGATCGCGTTCAGGTCGTTCGTCGCGTCCGTGAGATCGAGCGCCGCACGACCCACCACGCGGGTGCCAGCCGGCGACCCGTCCACGAAGGCTGATTGACCGGAGCCGGCTGCCACGCCATTCCAGTCGGCGACCGCAGCCACCTCCTGCATCACAAAGGCGACACCCGCCTCGGCGGCGTACAACGTTTCGGTCGCCTCACGATAGTTCGCCGCAATGGCCACCTCGGTCGTGGTCGCCAGCGTCAGGGCGGCACCCAGGGCCGCCAGCAGCGCGATCGTCACAAGGACGACGATCAGGACCATCCCGCGATCGTCGCTCCTACTCACCATTGAGATTCCTCGGTGCGATGTCGACGCGGATCTCACGATCGGGCAGGTACCGCTCCATGGAGGCCGCCGTGCCACCGTTCGTGAACAACACTCCCGCAGGGCCCCGCAGCGCAGCGCGTGCCGCCTGCACCCGCAGCGTCACGCGTACCCGGCGAATCACGAGCAGGTCGGCGTCGAACACGCCCGTGGTGACATCACCGGGCGACCACGGACCGTCTTGCAGCATCGAGGGGTCGAGTGCCATGCCATCGACCCCGAAATATTCGAACGCGAGGCCCACGACGTGATCCACGACCGGCGCATCGGTCTCCGCGCCATCGTAGTGCATGAGCTGCGACGTGCCGGGCAGGCTCCCGCGTCTCAAGTAGTAGGTATCGGAGGCGATCGCGCGATCGCCCCACGGCGAGGACACCATGCTGATGGTGTCATCTCGATAGTAGATGCCCAGGGATGGATCGGATCGGATCGCTCCCGCGCGATACGGCATGATTGGTGGTCCCGCCGCCAACAAGTCCCGCTCGATCGCATGCACTCCAGTGCGCAGGCGCTGATGCATTTCTGCAGACTCGAGCTGGGCATCGAACAGGCCCTGCAACGGATCGGCTATTCCAAATAGCGTGGCGATGAGCCCGGCGGCAATGACTGCCGCGATCAGGAGTTCTGTGATGGTCATGGCACAGTCCTGGGACGCAGGGTCACGAGCTCTACTGTTTCGGGAGTCGGCGTCGTCACCTTCTCGATATCGAGACACGGCCACGCCAAGAACGAGCGTACCCTCCGGTGCCCATGGCAGTGGCTCAATCCACCACCGACGCCTGTAGGCCCGCGGAGGCGAACCTGGAGTGTCCAACGCGCCTCTAGAGTCGAGATAGTCGACGGACTCATCGCCAACAGCGTCGAGTGACGACTGGGCCTCCAACTCTTCGAGCTTCTGGGCGGCGAGCGTCGTGGCCCAGGTGATGGCACCTGCCTCGACGTTGGCGCGGGTCGCGGCCGTGAACAACTGCGGAACAGCGGCGGCCGCGGTGATGAGGATCCCGGTGGCGATCAGTACTTCCACCAACGAGAAACCTTCTGCAGCGGAGTGTGACGGAAACGAAGGCTGGGATGCTGTGCACATGCCTGATCGGTTTGGCAAAGCGGATGCCGATTCTCTGCGCCAGCGTGACGCGCTGGCCGATAAGCACTTACGAGACGCTAGGAGATCGCGTCGATCCGAGCCTTCGCACAATTGCCAATGCCGTCAACGCCTGATCAAGGCAAAAACCTCGTACGACCCGCGAGTCTCGTTCCGACGAAATCCGTGATTGGGCGTTACAGAACGCGACACAGACGGTTGGTCACCCACGATTTTTCAGGGGTTTATGGCGGTACGCATCTTGTGTCCGCACACGACATGAGCGCGGCACGAAACGACGGATTCACACTGATCGAGCTGCTGCTCGTCGTGGGACTGATCGCCGTGCTTGCCGCCACCACTGCCCCATCGATTGCGGGCGGCATGCGTCGTTTCACATTGACGTCCGCGAGCCAGCAGGTCGCCAGCACCATCCGAACAGCCCGTTACCAAGCGGTTGGTAGGAACACAACCATCCGGGTGCGATTCGACTATCCCGATAGCGGTCAGTACCAGATTCTGGATGGCTCGGACGCCGAGGTCGGTCCTGCGAAGTCACTGCTGGAGGGCGCCGCTTTCAGCAGCGTGAGTGGCGACATCGAGATCGATCCCCAAGGTCGGGTCACGGCACTGGCGGGAACCATGCCGGCGACCATCGTGTTGGCAGGTCCTGATGCCGACACGCGGACAATTTCAGTCTCGAGGAGCGGTCGTGTCGAGCTGCCCTGAACGTCAAACCAATTTCCGTGAGTGGCCGCGTACAAGCGGAAGGCGCGGCACCCAGTCGGGTGACGAGGGCTTTACGCTGGTCGAGGTGCTCATCTCGATGGTCGTCCTGACCGTCGGCCTGGTCGGCATTGCGGCCCTGCTGGCGATCACCACACAGATGCACATCGGCGCCCGCGAGAGCGCACGCTCGACGCGACTGGCCCAGGACAAGTTCGACGACTTGATGAAGCTGAATTTCGATGCTGACCCGGAGGTCGCCGTCGGCGGAAGTCTCGACGCCGACGAAGACGACTACTTCGAGCAACCCATGACCGGTGTCACCGTGCGGTGGACCGTGGCCGCTGGCCCGACCGATGATACACGGGTGGTGGCCGTCCGTGTACTGAACGAACGAGCACAGCAGTACCGCACGACGGATCTTGTCACGATCATCCGCCAGTGGTAGCCATGCCCACGACACCTCGCGTGCGCCTCGCCAACGAACAGGGCTTCACCCTTGTCGAATTCATGATCGCCGCCCTCATCATGAGTTTCGTTCTCGGAGGCACGGTCATGCTTGCGATGCAGATGCAGCAAGCCTACAGCACGCAACTCGACGACGCCGCGCTCGAACAAGAGGCGCGGTACGCCTTGGACTGGATTGCCAGGGATCTGCGATCGGCAGCCAGCGACGCCTACTACGAAATCGATGAGGACCAGGAACTCTTCATCGATCCCAATGCGGGGGGCGACCTCGACGACAGTATCCAGATACAGGCGGATATCAACCCGCCAGATGGCCTGATCGACGACAACGGCGAAGACATCACGATCGAGCTCGACCCGATCACGAGGATCATTACGCGTTACGACGCCGTCGCGGACGAAACCGAGGAGATGACCGATGGACTCTTCACGGACCTGCAGTTCACGTTCCTGGATTCGACGCGAACAGTGACGGCCGACCCCGAGAGCGTGGCGTACGTGCAAGTCCAGGTCACGGCAGAGTCGCGGGCGTGGAACAGCAACCTCGGCGAGCGCCCTCGTTCGACGCTTTCAACGGAAGTTCGCCTCAGGACGCGGCGGTGACGCCTCATGACTGAGACACGACTGCCGATGGTAGGACGTCGAAACGAGCGCGGATCCGCCCTGCTGGGCGTGGTACTGCTGCTCATGCTGATGTCGGCACTCGCAGCTGCGCTCGCCGTGAGCGGGGAAACCGAGACACTCATCTCCAGGAATCAACGGGACGGTGCGCGAGCGCAGGCGGCGGCCGAGGCAGGGCTGAGCCACGCCCTGGAGCTCGCGACCACCTTCATTTTCGAATGGAAGAACAACGGCTTCGGCAGCGCCGACGCGGCGATCGATTCACTACTGGCTGGCGTGGATGATGATCCTGCGGATACCGCGGACAACGGGGGCCTGGACGAGAGAACGGGTATCGTCGCGGGTGAGGATATTCCGATCGGCGGTCCGAACGTTGCCATCGCCGGGGGGATCAACGTCCAGTATACGGCGCTGGTCATGGATGACGACCCGACGGCTCCCGCAGCAGAACCGGAGAATGCCGATCTGGCCGACGATCTCAACAGGGTGTTGCTCGTACGCGCAACGGGCTTCGGACCGGATAACACGAGAGTGACAGTCGAGGCGGTGATCAGTTCGTACCCCTTTCCAGCCATCGCCACGAACGACGATCTCTCCTTGGCTGGGAGCTATCAGGTCGTGGGCTCGTCGGGCGGCGTACACACGAACCAGGACCTGACCGGCTCGGGCAACAGTGGAACCATCGCGCAAATGGCCACGGCGGTTGGCACCTACACCTACCCCGATCCTGATATCGACGGCCATGGGGGTGCTGCGCAGGTACCTATCCCACCCGTGAACGCCTCCGCCTATTTGCCGCAAGCAGACTACATCCTCAAGTCTGATGGCACGATGCTTATTGTGGCCACGGGGGTGATCGATCCGTCGCCGTCCAACTTCTGGACCTTCGATGCCGTCGCCTCCAAGTGGAACCTTGCCGGCGGCAGCGAGGTGGCAGGGACGTACTACTCCGAGACGGACATGGCCGTGTCCGGAAACCATGGCCCCGTCGCGATGACGCTCATTGCTGTAGGGTCGATCCAAATCAATGGCAATTCGCAGTTTACTCCTGATACTCCTGGCGTGTTGTTCGTGACCAACGAAGACCTCGTGGTACTGGGGAACCCCGGTGCGACCTTCAACGCAGGGGTCATGCTCGCGCACGAGCAGATCGAGATCGGCGGAAACTCGTCGATCAACGCCCTGATCATGGCGGAGGATGCAGCCAATGTCAGCACGCTCATCACCGGCAATAGCGTCCATGGCAGTGTGATCGTCACCTACGACGGCAACCTGAATAACGATTTCTTCACCGTCTCAGGGTGGCGGGACGTTCGCTAGCCAGCTACCCGATCCGCGCAGGCTGAAGCCTGCGCTCTACACCCAGTTCCCGCAGAGCGCACGCTTAGAGCGGCTCGCATTTCCCGCAGAGCGCACGCTTTAGCGTCGCGTGCACCCGATGCTAAAGCCCCGCTCTACGCCGAATCGCAAACGCTTTAGCGTGCGCGGCACAGCGCGTTACGGCGATGTCAGCGGAAACGTCAGGTCGATCCTCGCACCACCGCCAGAAGACACGCCGACAGTGACCCGCCCATTGTGGGTGACCACGATCTTCTGCACGATGGCCAAACCCAGCCCGGTACCGCGTGAACGCGTCGTGAAGAAGGGTTGGAAGACCCGGTGCCGCGTGGACTGCGGAATGCCAGGTCCGTTGTCGGCGACTGACACCCCGCAGCTACCCCGCTTCCGATCGAGGTGCCCTTCGATCACGATTACCGGCTGAACGCCGGCCGTTTCGCACGCCTCGGCGGCGTTGCGGAGCAGATTTCCGAACACCTGTTTCAACAGGACGTCGTCACCCTGAATCTGCCCAAACTCTCCGCTCGTTTCGATCACCGTGCCCGCTGGCAGCTCGTGGCGTAAGTCGTCGCTTGCGCGTCTCACGAGCGGTCCGAGCGCCACCGGCGCAAACGACACGCGCTCGGGCCGCGCGAACTTGAGGAAGTTGTTGACCACCTGACCGAGCGCTTCGGTCTCGTTCCTGATGCCTTCCACGTGCGGGCGATAGGCGGCGGGGAGCGCGTCGGGTGTCAGCAGGCGGCTATAACCGTGAATCGTGGCCAGGCCGTTCCTGAATTCATGGGCGATTCCTGCCGTGAGCTCCCCGAGTCTGGCAAGCGCCTCCTTGAGTCGCAGTTGCTCCTCGAGTTCCACCACGTTCGTCAGGTCCGCGAACAGGCAAATGACGCCAGAGCGATTGGCGCCGAGCGGCGATACGGAGACACCGAAGTGTGACGGCCGAGCCGCACCTGGAATCTCGAGAGTCCGTCGCACGATGGGGTTCCCTGTCGCCAGACACTCAGTCACCGCATCCCTCAGCGGCACCGCCTTGGCCAGCAGCTCCCGGTAGTCTGCGTTGGGCGACTCCTCCATCACGCCGAGCAGCCCTCGGCCGGCGGGATTGAGGATCTCCACCCGGCCGGCGGCGTCCACGACCAGCAAGCCCGCCGTAAGGCTCTCGACGATTTGCCCGCTCAACTGCTCTGATGCGACGGCGCGCGCATTCATCGCCCGCTCCTGCGCCTGGAGCCGGGTCATCGCGTCCTGGAGCGCGCTCGAGAGAAGCGTGGTCTCGTTTCCGCCAGCAGAGCGTCGGGTCCTGCGAGTACCGGAGACGAGCTTCAGCAAGGCGATCATCAGGACCCCCACCAGCATGGCCATGATGGCGGCGAGCCCCAAGAGCGCGTAGCCGTATTGATTCATGGATAGAAGGCGAGGTACCAGGCGAGGATGGGATCGCCGGCCACGGCGGCTACCAGGGCGCCAACGGCGAGGAACGTGCCAAACGGCAGCGCGGCCTGCATGTCGCCGCGCCCGGACGCCATCAACCCGACTCCGACAATCGACCCGGTGAATGACGCGAAGACGAGCGTCAGTATCATGAGCGGCCACCCGAGGAACGCGCCGATCATGGCCAGCATCTTCACGTCGCCCATACCCAGCCCGTCCTGCCCTCGCACACGGCGATAGGCCTCGGCAATCCCGAGTAGAACGCCACCGCCGGCAAGCAGGCCGAGAAGCGACGAGATCCACCCAGGTGGCAAGAACCAGCTCGCCGCGAAGCCGACGGCGATACCCGGCAACGTGATGACATTGGGCAGAATGCGATGCCGCAGGTCAATCGCAAAGAGCACGATCAATGCACAGGCGAAGGCGAGCCGCACCACGAGCAAGACCGAGAGGCCATAGATGGCAGCACCACCAGCGAACACGAGGGCGGTCGTCAGTTCCACCAGGGGATACATGGCGGGGATGGACGCTCGACAGGTGCGACATCGTCCGCCCAGCACCAACCAGCTCACAACCGGAACGTTCTCGAACCACGACAATGGTCGTCGGCATGACGTGCAGTGCGACGCAGGCCAGGTGACCGAGGCCTGGAGCGGCAGCCGATAGATGCAGACATTGAGAAAACTGCCAATCAGGAGCCCGAACAAACCACACGCGATGATAAGAAACGGGCTCATCGAGGGGCCATGATCTGGACCCCGCAGCAGGCAGCGGGTTCAGCCGAGACTGAGCGGCAAGACTCACCATGCCAGCCTGGAGTTGGTACGGCGCGCCCGTCGGGTCGATCGGGCTTCCACGCATGTAGCCCGCCCGACGCAAGTCATCCCAGCCGGTCGCCTGGCTTCCGGTGCGCTGCTCGTAAGCTGCGACCACCCGTTGCAGTTCGTCGAGCTGATCCATGGCATCGAGTTGCTGCAGCCGGCGTGCGGCCTCGCGGCGAAACCAGTCCCCGGCATCTTCCGACTGCGCGACCTGCTGCCACAACTGGCGCGACGAGTCGCGGCGTCCGCCAACTGCGAGCGTCGTGGCGGCGAGCGGCGCCATCCAATCAGGAGCGCCGGGGAACTTCGCGGCACGAGCGAACCAGGCAGCCGCCTCCGGGTAGTCCTGCCGCGACCAGTAGTGCACAAAGCCGATCGCCTGCGCAAACTCCCACCGATCGGGCTGCGCCTTCAGGCCCTTCTCGAGTAGCGCGATGGCCAGGTCCGGTCGATCGGGACCGCCGGGAGGCGCCTCGGAAAGGAAGATCGCACCGAACTGGTACGGCACCTTGAAATGTGGATCGAGCGACGTCGTCAGATCCAGCAGCGGGTACAGCAGATCGTATCGATTGTTCGGATCGTTGGACCGCCTCGTGCTGCCAAAGTGCTGCACGGCCCGAATCCAGTAGGTGTCGGCCAGCAGTGCGTCATAGGAAAGCGCCAGCCGGTTCATGGCCGCTGGCGAACGCACGTAGAGCATGCTGACGCTGGTTGACGCCGGCGGTCCACCGCGACGTTCGTGAACCGCCTGCAGGCCGACGACCCCTCCCAACAGGACCACCAAGAGAGCAACGACCTTGGCCTTCATTTGAAGTCTCGCCTGGAGAAGATCACCACGGCGCCGGTGAGCAGCAACGTGATGTAGACGAGGCCATAGAGGGTCGTGGTTACCACGTACGAGTCCGGTACCGGCAGCGCATGGACCACTTGTGTCTTGATGTCGAACGCCGCGAAGTTCGGCAGCAGATAGTACAGCCCGCGTGCGAGATAGGCGGCGGGCCGAGACTCGACGACGGCTTCGAAGTTCCTCAGGTCGGTGTTGAAGTGGCCAATCACCCACAGCCCGAAGGTGAGCGCCGCGGACAAGAAGGGGCTCGAGAAGGTCGAAAAGAAAAGAGCGATTGCCGTCACGAGGAGCAGCTCAACGAAGATCAGGATGATGGCTCGAAGCATCCCGGGATCGGTGGCAGGCGCCGGCCACGCCGAGCGAGTCGTTTCTGGAAACTGTGTGTTCAGGTAGGCGAGCACCGCGTAGAACACCACGGTCATGACCGCCACGTTGACGAACAACGTCAGTGCGAGGCCGGCATATTTCCCGATGATGAACTCCGACCGGCGAATCGGTTTCGATAGCAAGCCGTAGATGCTTCGTCGCTCGACTTCCTTCCAGACCAGGCCGATTCCAATGAACACCGAGATGAGCAGGCCGAACGTGGCAATCGCAGCCAGCCCCAGGTCCTTCACGATCTTGACGTCCTGTCCAGCCGTCAGCTGGCCGAGCAGATACGACACCGCGATCAGCAGCGAGGCAAAGGCGACGAGGTTGTACAGCACCTTGTCGCGCACCGATTCCTTGAAGACGTTCACCGCGACGTGACAGATGATTCTCATCGCGCCACCGCTCCCAACCCGCGGTCCTTCGGCGCGGCGCCGATCTGGCGGACGAAGAAATCCTCGAGCGTTTCTCGGACCGGATTGATGGACACGAGCTGCGCGCCTTGAGCCGTCAAGCCGGCGAGCAGCTCGGCTGGCATGACCGAGAGCGGAAGCTCCAGCGCGAAGCGCTGCCCACCCAGGGCGGTGGCATGCGTGACCCGCGCCGGACGCCTTGGCTTGGTCGAGCGCCGCATCTGTCAGACCATTGACCACCAGCTCCCAGCCGCGAACCTGAAACGCAAGCAATTCAGAGAGATCACCTGCCGCCACGAGTCGCCCGCCGGCCAGGACCGCCACCCGGCTGCAGAGCGCTTCGGCATCGGACAGCACGTGCGAGCTGAAAAAGACGGTGCACCCGCGATCGCGCAGCTTCAGGATCAGCTGCCGAATCTCTCTCCGGCCCAGCGGGTCGAGACCCGACATCGGCTCGTCGAAGAACACGACCTCCGGGTCATTGATGAGCGCCTGGGCGATGCCGACTCGCTGCAGCATGCCTTTGGAGAACTTGCGTAGCTGCAGACGCCGTTCGGGGCCGATGCCGACCTCGTCCAACAGCGCGCCGACGCGCTTGCGCCGATCGGTCCCCGAGTAGCCAAAGAGCCCGCCGAAGTACCCCAGCAGTTCCTCAGCGGTCAGGTAGTCGTAAAAGTAGGGATTCTCCGGGAGATACCCGATTCGGCGTCTGACGCCAACGTCACCAACGGGGCGGCCGAGTATCTCGGCGCGTCCTGACGTCGGATAGATCAGCTGCATGAGCAGCTTGAGAGTGGTGGTCTTGCCCGCACCGTTCGGTCCAAGGAACCCGAACACCTCGCCTTGCCGAACGCTCAGCGAGAGCGCGTCGAGCGCCACATACGGGCGCGGTCGCCAGAAGCCGACGTGATAGTGCTTGGTCAGTGACTCGGTCGAAATCGCGTCCATGGTAAAAACGAGACCTCAAACCCCGACGAGGGGCTCCAGGCCGGGCCTGCTCAAGGCCTCGGTGCGACGTCTGCCGCCTCTTGGGGCCCCGTGGCCTGGGGCTTGGGCCCAGAGGCTTTCTGCAGCTCGTGCGCGATCGCTGCGTCGAAATAGGCCGGACGAAGCGTCGACCCAATCCGGATCCCGTTGATGAAGAACGTCGGGGTCCCGCTGATCTGAAGCTTCTGCCCGAGTTGCGCGTCCGCGCGAACAGCCGTCAGCGTCTCGGCGTAGCGGGCGTCGAAGTCGGTGACCTGGGCAATCTCGTTGAGGCCCTCTTTCACGCGATCGCGCGTGAGCGTGTCCTGATTGGCAAACAGCCACTCCTCCATCTCAGGACCACGATCCTTCGCACGAGCCAGGCGCACGGCCACTGCCGCCTCACAGGCGGACGCGTGAATCCCGCCCTGGTTGCACTCCGCCTCGAGCGGATAGTCGAGGCTGACGAACGCCACCTGCCCTGGGTGCGACGCCGCGTACTTCTGCTGAATGCCCTTGTACGCGATATGCGCCTGGCGGCAGGCCGGGCACTGATAGTCATTGAACTTCGCCACGACGACCTGCGCGCCGTTGGAAGGGACCCCGAGATCGACACGCGGCTGTGCGTCCATCCACGCGGCGAACTGCGCAACCTCGTCCGCGCCCAGCAACTCCGTCGGTGGCGCGACCGGGGCTGACGCGACATCCGCCACCTCCGCTTCGCGAGGGAAGAACGCAACCAGCGAGAGGGCCGCGACGACCCACGCAACCGCGAGCGTTGCCGCCAGCGGGTTCGCCGTGGCCGATCGCACATCATCTCCAAGCCGTCCGGGAATTGCCGTCAGGCCGGATGCCGCTGCGCCCGACACCGCAAACAGGCCGACCACCGCCACGTACATCGTGAGGCACAGCGGACACATCTGGCGAAGGATGAAGAACGAGGCGTACCCCAGGTAGAGGACACCGGCTAGCCCAATCGTGGACAGCACGAAGATATAGCCGGCCACGCGGCCAGCCGTCTCCGACCGCCCCGGTTTCATCCCCAGCACACCCAGCATGAGCACGAGGGCGGACCACAGTGCGCCACCGACGGCTACAGGAACGCCGAAGACCTTGCCGTATTGGCTGGTCATCACCGCTTCGCAGCTGACGGTTTCGTTGACGTCGCAGAAGCTGACGTACAGAGGATCCGCCAGGATCTGGTAGTGCACGTACATCGAGGCCACGGAGGCGACGAGACCGAGCGTCGCAAGTCCAATAATCAGCGTGCGGGCGTGTGTTTTCATAGGGATGTGATCCAGCCGCATCCTACAACAAAAACGCCTCGGGTCTTGGCCCGGAGCCCCAGCGCTTCGCTGGGACCCCAGACCCTGACCCGAGGCCTACTGACTAGAGACTAGAGACTAAAGACTAGAGACTGAGAACACCAACCCCGCCAAGCCTACTGGAGGATGATGCCGTCGCTCATGTCGTTCGCGATGGCAGTGCCGTCAGTCTTCTGGTACAGGGTGCCCCGCTGGTCGCTCGCGAACGCCCGCACACCCGTGCTGTTGACCGCCGACGGCTCCGCATGGGCGAAGAACGTGGCGATCGCGTCGTCCGTCGAGCCGTTGCAGGTGTCAGTAGAGACCACCACTACCGTCGCGTCCGTGCCAGCCTCCAACGTCACGATGTAGCCGCTCTTCGTGATTCCCGTCGTCGCAAGGTCCGGGCTGATGAACGGCACGCCACCGGACGGAACCAGGTACAGGTCCTCGAGCGTCTGTGCGTAGCCGCCACCGCCGCAGCTCGCCGCAAACGTCGCCTCGCCGCTGTTCACCGCACGCACGGAACCAATTGCGGAGGCTTCGTTACCCGACATACGGGCACGCAGCAGGCCGGGGATCGCGATCGCCGCGATGATGCCGATGATCGCCACGACGATGAGTAGTTCGATAAGCGTGAAACCCTTGTTGTCCTGAATCTTCTTCATCACATCTGCTCCTCAGTGTGCTCGGTTGAACCGGGCCGCCGGGACATGCCGCTGAGGCACCGGCAGCGAATCTATCCATGTCCACCCTTAGAGCAACCGCTGTGCCGCTCGAACAGCGCCGTGCTTGACCGGCAATAAGCTATTCAATTTCAACTGTTTAGCGTTCGGCGATTACGACATCCGGTGGTGGAGATCCTTCGACCGACCCCGCCCCGTTGACGAAAACCGTCAACTCCAGCTGCCACTATTTGGCGGGTCAACGGAGATTGTACTTCTTGACGTAGTACCGAAACGACCGGAAGCTCATGCCGAGCAACTCAGCCGCCTTGACCTGCACCCCACCGGACCGCTCCAGCGCCAGGGCGATGTAGTGCCGGTAGAAGTCCTCGCCCCGTGCCTCGAGGTCGAAACCCTCGTCAAGCGCCGGCAGTTCGGCTGCCGGCGGTGCGGTCGCCGAACGTCCCAGTCGAACGTCATCGGGGAGGCTTTCAGGGAGAACCGCTTCCGTCCTCTCGAGCGCCACGGCACGCTCCAGGGCGTTTTGGAGCTCCCGGACGTTACCTCGCCATTGATGATCCAGCAGAAGCTGCAAGGCAGGGCCTGAGAGAGCCCGAACGGGCTTGCCCATTTGTGCAGCAAACTGCGCGAGAAAGTGTTCGGCCAGCAGCTGGATGTCCTCGACCCGCTCCCGCAGCGGCGGCACCTGAATCGAGAGCACGTTCAGACGGTAGTAGAGGTCTTCGCGAAACCGCCCCTCGGACACCATCTTCGGCAGGTCCTGATTGGTGGCGGCGATGACCCTCACGTCGGCCTGGACCTCATCGGTTCCACCCAGGCGTCTGAATCGGCGGTCTTGCAGAACCCGGAGCAGCTTCACCTGCATCGACGTCGGCATCTCGCCGATTTCGTCGAGGAAGATGCTGCCTCCCTCGGCGACTTCCATCAGTCCCTTCTTGTTCGCGTGCGCACCGGTGAAGGCGCCACGCACGTGACCGAACAGCTCCGACTCGAGAAGGGTCTCCGGCACGGCGCCACAGTTGACGGCGACGAACGGGCGATCGCGTCGAAGGGAATTGAAATGGATGGCGCGGGCCACGAGTTCCTTGCCCGTGCCGGACTCCCCGCTCACAAGCACCGTGCTGCTCGTGTTGGCAACCGTCTCGATCGTCGAGAACACGACCTGCATGGCGTCACTGCGCCCCAGGATGCTGGCAAACTCGTGCCGGCTCTTGAGCGCGCGCTTCAGCAGCAGATTCTCCTGCTTCAGCTGGCGTGCCTCGACGTGCTGTCGGATCTTCAGTCGTAGCTCGTCCATGTTGAACGGCTTGGTGAAGTAGTCCAGGGCGCCCAAACGCATCGCCTCGACAGCAGTGTCCGTCGACGCGAACGCCGTCATCATGAACGCGACAATCTGGGGGTCGAGGGCCTTGGCGGTTCGTAACACGTCCACGCCGCTCATGTCTGGCATCCGGATATCCGACAGCAGCAGGTCGAACGACCCGGCCTGGAGCAGTGAGATCGCTTCGCGCCCGTTCTCGGCCAGCACCACTTCGTATCCGTCTCGGCGCAGCACGATCCGCAGCATCTCGCGCATCGACAGTTCGTCGTCAACGACCAGGATCCGCAGCTTCGTGACACCTTTCGCTGCCGCGATCGACTCCATTACGGTTTCGCCCGCTCGACTGACTGAAATAGACGTCACAACGCGACCTCCGCCGGCACTCGAGACGCTGCAGGTTGCTGTACGGCCGGCGTGGCTCGAACGGGGAACCGAACCCGCACGGTCGTACCAACGCCAACCGTTGAAGACACCTGGATCGCCCCTCCGTAGTCGGTGACGATACGATGCACAATCGCCAAGCCGAGCCCGGTACCTCGATCGAACGAACTTCGAAACGGCTGAAAGATGCCGTCGATCTCCTCCGCGGGAATACCGCGGCCGTTGTCCTGGACGCCGAGCACGACCTCCTCCCGCCCGCTCGCCGTGTCCGTCTCGACCGAGAGCAGAAGGCGACCACCACCGGACATGGCGCGCAGCCCGTTGCTCGCGATGTTCCAGACCACCTGACGGATCTGGTTCTCATCGGCTTCGAACCACACCGGCTCGGCGGGCACCTGCACATCAACCGTATGCGTGTCCCTGACCTCGTCACTGTTCCTGATCAAGAGCACCGTGTCGTGCACGACCTTCGCGAGGTCCAGGCGCGCCACCGCAAACTTCTGCGGACGCGCGTAGGCCAGAAACGAGCGAATCGTGTCGTTGAGCCGTGCCGACTCTCGGAGGACGATGTCCATCAGCTGCCCCTGCTCCTCATTGAGGGGCAGCTCCTGGCGAAGAACCTGAATTGAACCTGATATCGACGCCAGCGGATTTCGAATCTCGTGCGCGATCCCCGCGGCCATTTCGCCGACGGCGGCTAGCCGCTGCTGGAGTCGAGCGTTGCGCTCCAGCCGTCTGAGTTCCGTCACGTCCTGGAACGTAAATAGGTACCCGTTTCGGCCGTTCGGAAATGACAGCATCGTGGCCATGAGGCCGATATCAAGCACCTGCCCAGCGCTGCTGCGGTACTCGAAGTCAACGCGAAGGCTCTTGGTTTGCGCGAGCGTGCCGAGCTGCGCGCGTGTCGCTGCTGGAAGCTGCAAGACGTCGATCGCGTCTCGTCCGACAGCCTGTTCCGAGGTGATGCCCGTGATGCTCGTGGACGCGCGATTGAACGTCAGGATCCTGGTGTTCGCGTCCGCGGTCACGAGCCCACTCAGGAGGCCGTCGATGACGTACTCATTCAAGGCCCGCAGGTCGTTGAGCTCGAGCGACGTATGCGCGAGCCGTGCATTGGCCGACTGCAGACGGTCGGCCAGGGATCCCGAGAGCAGGGCCACCGCGATGAAGCCGAACACATTGATACCGATCGTGTACTGTGCGAATCGCCCCGTCGGAAGTTCGAATGCTCCGAGCCAGAACGGGAGGGCCCCCATGTACTGCGCCGCGACCATGGCGACGTACAACAGCACGCTGAGCCCCGCCACCTGCAACGCCCCGCGACGAAAGCGGATGGTGCTGGCGGCGATAATCGGCAGCACAAATAGCGATGAGAAGTAGCTGACGATGCCACCCGTCAGGCCGATAAAACCGGCCACGAGCAAGGCATCCGTGCCCAGTTGCAAGCCGACCAGCCACGGATAACGGTCCACCAGACGCAGCGTCGCGTAGTACGCGAGGCTCAAGCCATAGACCACCGCGATCAGGACAAAGAACGGATCGACCGGGAAAGCGCCCGACCGGCTCAGCTGGACGAAGAACGCCGAGCCGAGCAACAGCGTACCGACGATCACGCGCGCCGCGATGAGCGCCGACAGACGCGACCGGAGCCCCATGAATCAGCCGCCCGTCAACTGGCTCACAAGCGCGAAGATTGGGAGGTACATCGCGATGACGATCCCGCCGACGACCCCGCCGAGGAGCGCAATCATGATCGGCTCGAGTAGAGTCAGCAAGCCGGCCACGGCCACGTCCACCTCTTCCTCGTAGAAGTCCGCGATCTTCCCCAGCATGGTATCCAGCGCGCCGGTTGCCTCACCGACGCCGATCATCTGCACGACCATCGGCGGAAACACTCCTGTCTGCGCGAGAGGAGCAGCGATCGTTTCGCCTCCCTCGATGCTCTTGCGGGTCGTGTAGATCGCCTCCTCCACGATGGCGTTTCCGGCCGTCTTGGCTGTGATGTCGAGCGCCTCGAGGATGGAGACACCCGATGAGAGCAAGGTCGACAATGTCCGGCAGAACCGCGCGACGGCAATCTTCCGCATCAGATTGCCGAGGATTGGGAGTTTCAACACGATACGGTCGACCACTCTCCGACCGTTCGACGTGGCGTAGTAGGAGCGGAACGCAAAGCCGAGCCCTACGAGACCGGCGATGATGAACAGCCCGTAGCGGACCAGCCCGTTGCTGAGCGCGATGACAATACGGGTGGGCAACGGCAATTCGGCGCCCAATCCGGCAAAAAGCGAGGCGAACGTCGGGATCACCTTCCACAGAATGACGCTCACCACCACCGTGGCAATGACGACGACGGCGATCGGATACACCATCGCCGACTTCACCTGACCCTTCAGCTTGACGGCCTTCTCGATGTAGGTCGCAAGCCGCTTCAGGATCGCGTCCAGGATGCCGCCGGCCTCACCCGCGGCGATCATGTTTGTGAACAGGGCATCGAACGCCTTCGGGTGTTTCTTCATCGCGTCGGCGAGCGACATCCCGTTCTCGACGTCCGCACGGGTGGCGAGAATGATTTCCCCGAAGTTCTTGTCCTCGGCCTGCGTACCCAGGATGTCAAGACACTGCACGAGCGGCAGACCGGCGCCGATCATCACGGAGAACTGGCGAGTGAAGACGGCCAGGTCCTTGGCGCTGGCGCCCTTGGCCTTGGCCTTCTTGGCCGCCTTCTCCTTCACGGGTGTGATCTGCGTGACCTGAATCTGCTCGCGCCTCAGCGCGCTGATCGCGGCCTCCATGGTCTCCGCAATGCGTTCCCCGGCAACCGATTGCCCGGCGCGAGAGCGTCCGCTGTATGCAAATGTCGCCATAGCGTATCCTTTGAAAGTCTCCCGCTATCTCCCGACCATCGGTCGATGAGCCGGCACTCCCGGTCGTCCGAGCCCAGCGCCCGCCACAACCCCCGCGCCGCGATTGATCATTTCCTGTAGCTCGTCCTTGTTCGACGACTTCTCCATCGCGGTGTCGAGCGTGATCTGTTTCTTCATGTACAGGGTCGCCAGCGACTGATTCGCCGTCTGCATCCCGAACTTCTCCTGGCCGGTCTGCATCGCGGAGTAGATCTGATGGATCTTGTCCTCGCGAATGAGATTCCGGATGCCCGGAGTAGGGATCATGATTTCGAGCGACACCACACGCCCGCCGCCGATTTTGGGGCACAGCGACTGACACACGATGCCCTCGAGCACGAGTGAGAGCTGCGTGCGAATCTGGCTCTGCTGGTGCGATGGAAAGACGTCGATGATTCGATTGATCGTCTGCGCCGCCGAATTCGTGTGCAGCGTGCCAAACGTCAAGTGGCCCGTTTCGGCAATCCGCAGCGCCGCTTCCACGGTTTCCAAATCGCGCATTTCGCCGATGAGGACGATGTCCGGATCCTCTCTGAGCGCCGCGCGGAGGGCGTTGCCAAAGCTCTTGGTATCGGCATGCACCTCGCGCTGATTGACAAGGCACCCCTGGTGCTGGTGCACGAACTCGATCGGGTCCTCGATGGTCAGAATGTGTTCGTGGCGTTCCTTGTTGATCTTGTCGATCATCGCCGCGAGCGATGTCGACTTGCCGCTGCCCGTAGGACCGGTGACCAGAATGAGCCCCCGGGGCTTCTCAGCCAGCGTGGCCAGCACCGCTGGGAGTCCGAGCTCCTGGAACGAACGGATCTTCTCGGGAATGAGACGGTAGACCGCGCCGATGGCGCCGCGCTGCTGAAACATATTGCAGCGGAACCGGGCCAGGCCCTGGATACCGAAGGAGAAGTCGAGCTCCTGCGTCTCCTCGAAGCGCTTCTTCTGCGCGTCGGTCAGCGCGCTGTATGCCAGCTGCTTCGTTTCGGCCGGTGTCAGGTCCGTTGCGTCGATCCGCTGCAGGTGCCCGTGCACTCGAATCTGCGGCGGTGTGCGCGTCGCGATGTGAAGGTCCGACCCCTGAAGTTCGACCACCTTCTGTAGTAGCTCTGGCAATGTCAGCATTACTTCACCGTCTCCCTGACGACTTCATCGACCGTCGTGACGCCTTCCTTGACCTTCCGCAGACCACTCTGACGCAGGGTGATCATCCCGCCCTCGACCGCCTTGCGCCGCAACTCGAGGGCAGATGCGCCAACGAGGATCAGTTCCCGAAGCTCCTCGGTGATGTCCATGACTTCGTAGAGACCGACTCTCCCTTTGAAGCCCGTGTTGTTGCACTTCTCACAACCCTTGCCTCGATTCGGCACCACGCTCTTCGCATCCTCCGGCGAAAACCCGGCGTTTTGGAGCGCGGCGGCCGGCAAAGGATGCTTCTCGACGCAGTGCTTGCAGATGCGACGCACCAGACGCTGGGCGCACACGAGATTGAGCGAGCTCGCCACCAGAAATGGTTCGATGCCCATGTTCATGAGTCGGTTGACCGTGCTCGGCGCGTCGTTGGTGTGCAGCGTCGAGAGCACGAGGTGGCCCGTGAGCGCCGCCTTCACGGCGATCTCCGCAGTCTCGAAGTCACGGATTTCACCGACGAGAATCGTGTTCGGATCCTGACGGAGGAAGCTGCGGAGCGTCGCGGCGAACGTCAGCCCGATGTTCTCGCGCACCTGCACCTGGTTGACCCCCACGAGGTTGAACTCGACCGGGTCCTCGGCCGTCATGATGTTGGTGTCGGTCTTGTTGATCTTGGAGATCGACGAGTACAACGTGTTGGTCTTGCCGGAACCGGTCGGACCCGTGACGAGCACCATGCCCCAGGGCTTCTCGATAGCTGATTCGAATTTCTTCAGCGACTCGGCCTCGAAACCGAGCTTGGTCATGTCGAGCATCAGCTTGGAGCTGTCCAAGAGACGCATGACGATCTTCTCGCCAAAGAGCGTCGGCAGGCAGGAGACGCGAAAGTCGATCTCCCTTTGTCGGCCGTCATCCTGAAAGCGGATCTTGATACGTCCATCCTGCGGCAGGCGCTTTTCCGCGATGTCCAGCTTCGACATGATCTTGATCCGCGACGTCATGGCGTCGCGGAACTTCATTGGCGGTGCCATGATGTTGTAGAGCAGACCGTCGATGCGGTAGCGCACACGCAGCTCTTTTTCGTAGGGCTCGATGTGGATGTCGCTCGCGCCTTTCTGAATGGCGCTCATGAGCAGGACGTTCACCAGCTTGATGATCGGCGCGTCCTCGCCCTGTTTCGCCAGCGATTCGGCGTTGATTTCCTCGAGCTCTTCGAGGACCTCGACGTCCGTGTCGCTCCCAGAGAGCTCGGGCATCTCCTCGAGCGCCTTGCTGGCGATTTCGAGCGCGCTGATCGACGACGAACCAGAACCGTTCGACCCGTTGGAGCCGTTCGACGAGGCCTTGCCGTAGTACTTCGCCACCGCCTCGAGCACCGAACGCTCAGACGCGACCACCGGCTCGACGTTGTAGCCCGTCATGAACCGGATGTCGTCCATGGCGAACACGTTGGTCGGGTCCGTCATGGCCAGCGTCAGCGTGGCGCCGGAGCGAGTGACTGGAAGGACCTGATACTTCTGCGCGGTCTCTGCGGGAACCAGCTTGACCACGGCCGGGTCGATCTCGAAGGTACCAAGCGTGATCGAGGGCACGCCGTACTGCTTGCTCAGGAGTGCGGTGAGCTCGTCCTCTTTCACGAAGCCGAGCGTGATCAGATGGAGACCGAGCTTACCCCCGGTCTGGCGCTGATGGTTCAGCGCCTCCTTCAGCTGTTCCGACGTGATGCGCTTCTCTTTGAGAAGCAGTTCGCCTACTTGGAGGGCCATCTCGCGATCACGCGCCCCCTGGGCGCACACATACCTGGACGTTGTCGGCGACCCGGGGTCGTGCGCCCCTGAGGAAGCCTCCGATCTCGCTCGCGCGTGCGATCCTGGATGTCATCGCGCGCTTCATCAAAACGACACACGGGCCGCCAGACCCCACCCGTGTTCACCTTCGGCGCCGCCTGCCACCGCATATCCGTCGACCAGGAGCCCCCAGCGCAGCGCGACACTTGCACCCACCGTGGCCGCCAGCTCCTGCGCACCGCGGGTATTGAATCGACCCCCTGCCCTTACGCCGAGCCGCCTGGCGAGGAACCACTGCTCGGCGCCGAGCGCCAGGACCTGACGTGTGCCCGTGGGCGTGTCGTACGGCAGAACGTCCCCATCCAGCGCCACCGTTGGACGTCTGGTGGAGTCTTCGGCCTCGAACGCGATGCCAACCCTGGCCTGACGCGGCAGCCGCACTCGGGTATCCGGACCGCCCGGCACTAACGGGACACTCCCAAACTCAGGCTCCATCACATTTCGCACGAGCGCACCGATCCGAAACGGACCCGCAACACCCAGCACTCCCAGATCCATGTCGAAATGGTTCTCCGTCGGCCCACCGTCGAGTGACTCACCCGCGTTCAACAGGTCCGACGCGTCCATCCGGCTGTCTCCGAGCCCAACATCGACAGTCCCACGCACGTATTTCAGCGTCGTTCCGACGTGCACCCCTTGCGTAATCGTCCGTACGAGCGTTGCGCCCAATTGCGACGCAGACAAGGAGCGCAGAGGCACTCCAACCCGACCGTCTTGTCGGTCGTCCGGGCCCTGTTCTATAGGGGCAAACGGCTGTATATCCGTGATGCGAAAGCGGTAAAGGCTCACCCCGAATGGAGGTGTGGCGAGGGCGACCCACAAGGCGCGATCGCTCCAAGCCGGCAGGTTCCGATCCTGTTCGATGAACCCGCCACCCACTGAGATATCCAGAAAGGGACCGGCGGCCAGCCCGGCGGGGTTCCACCAGGTGGCGCTGCTGTCGGAGGCCACGGCCACGAAGGCCCCTCCCATCCCTAACGCCCGGCCCCCGACGCTCTCAACGATCTGGCTGTGCGCGGGGATGGCAACCGATAGGCACAACAGAGCCATCCTGGTAACCTGAATCGTCATCGAACGCCTCGAACTCTTGTCAAACACATCCATGTCCATCGCACCTGGGGCCGAGTTGCCCGTTCCTCTCCTTCCCCACTCTAAGTCGTTCCCTGCCCGGATCCTTGGGGTTCTCTTCGCTCCTCGTGCCACCTTCCGCGTCGTCGCGAGGACGCCGAGCTGGCTGGCGGTCCTCTTGGCCTCGTGTCTGGTGGGCGCCGTCTCCTCGGCGGTGGTGCTCGAAACCACTGTCGGCCGTTTCGCCCTCCTGGACCGGTGGGAGCGCACCGCGGTCGCGTTCGGCCAGAGTATCGACGACAGCCGGTACGAGGCCATGAGGAGGGCAAGTGAATACGGGGCTCTCTACGCGGCTGCGAGCGCCTTCGCCACCGGCCCCGTGCTGGCGCTCGTGCTGTCCGGCCTGCTCTTCCTATCGTTTCGGACGCCCGCCTCGGCGACGGTGACATACACGCAGGTATTGGCCGTCGTCGCGCACGCCAGCGTGATTCTGGCGCTGCGGCAGGTGGTCGCCGCGCCTCTCGTCTACGCGCGCGAGACGCTCGCCAGTCCCCTGACGCTCCGTCCGCTCTTTTCGGGCCTCGACGACACCTCGCTGCCGGCCCGTTTCGCGAGCGCCATCGACCTCTTCGTCGTCTGGTGGATTGTCGTACTGGCGCTCGGCATGTCGGTGCTCTACCGACGTCCCGCGCGCGGACTCGCGGTCAGGTTCCTGGGCGTCTACACGGCGATGGGCGCGATCCTCGCGGCCGCGATGGCCCTCCTGGGAAGATCATGACGCGACGCAAGGGCGTCTTCATCGTGGCCGGACTGCTGCTCGCTGCGGCCGCAGGAGGCGTGGTCTTCCTCTCCCGTGCGCCCGATGCGCCGGCCGTGGCGGCGGAAGCGCTGCGTCGGCGCGATCTCGACGCCCTCGTCTCCGCTTCTGGAAAAATTCAACCCAAGCGGCAAGTCAACGTCTCAGCCAACACCATGGGGCGCGTCACCCGACTGGCGGTGCAGGAAGGCGAGCGGGTCCGCGCCGGCCAGTTCCTGCTCGAGATCGATCCCAAATCGCTCGCGGGGCAACTGCAGCGGGGCGAAGCGAGCGTGGCTGCTGCCCGCTCGTCCCTGCAACTGGCGAGAACGGAGGTGGACCAGGCGCGCGCGACCCTCGACCTCGCTCGGCAGAACCTGAAGCGCCAGGACGAACTCTGGAAGGGGGGCCTGACGACGCGGGAGTCGCTCGAACGGGCACAGAACGACGTCACGATCCGAGAGACCGAACTGCGCGCGCGCGAACAGGAAATAGAGACGCGCGAAGAACTGGTCAAGCAGGAACAGGCCGGCCTCGCGACCACGCGGTACAGCCTGAGTCAGGTGATCATCTCGTCGCCCATGGACGGGATCGTCACGCGGCGCAACATCGAAGAGGGCGAGAACGTCATGGTCGGCACCATGAACAACGCCGGAACGGTCCTCCTGACAATCGCCGACATGTCCGTCGTCGAAGCCGAGGTCGAGGTCGATGAGACCGATATTCCCACCGTCACGCTCGGTCAGGAGGCACGCATCACGATCGACGCCGTGCCTGACCGAACCTTCCGCGGTCGCGTGACGGAGATTGGCAATAGCCCGATTCAGACCGTCGCGGGCGACGCCGCGACGCCCAGCGCCACGAACTTCAAGGTCGTGATCACGCTGGACGAAGAGATTCCCGATGTGCGGCCGGGATTCAGCTGCACCGCGGAAATCACGACCTCAACGCGACGGAATGTCGTATCGGTCCCGATCCAGGCAGTCACCGTTCGCGAGATGCTGCACGACTCGTCCGGCGCCCTGGTACACGAGCCGCCTCCGCCGCGTCTGAGTCGCTTCCAGCTGTTCCGCCGCGGCCCTGAGGATCCAATCGTGACACCGCCCGAGCCCCCACCCGGACACACACGGATGGAGACGGAGGGCGTCTTCGCGCTGCGGGACGGCCGTGCCGCCTTCGTCCCAATCAAGGTCGGGATCGCCGGCGAGCGCTACTTCGAGGTGCTTTCGGGCGTGACGGAAGCCGATCAGATCATCACGGGGCCGTTCAACTCCGTTCGAGGGCTCGCCGACGGCGCGGAGGTCAGGCTCCAAGAAGCGCCCGGTGGCCAGTAGCAGCGCCGGGTCCGCTTAGCGGCACCCGGCCTACATAGATGTACGTAGGGCGGATTCCGCGTAGCGGACCCGCCGCCAATGTCATGCAACAACTCCTGGAATCGATCGCCATCGCCTTGCAGGCCATCTGGGCCAACAAGCTACGGTCGTTCATGACGGTGCTCGGCAACATCGTGGCCGTTGCCTCCATCGTCATCGTCGTATCGCTCATTCAAGGCATGAACGCGATGGTCTCACGCGCCATCGTCACCGACGTAGGTGCCGACTCGTTTACGATCCAGCGCCTCCCACCGGTACGCACCGCAGACGACGAGGAGCAGAACCGGAACAACCCTCGCATCACACTCGCCGAGGCGGACATCATTCGACGGTTCAGTCCGACGATCGCATCCGTCATGGCGCAGGCGCAGCAGCGCGGGACAGTCGCGTACCGCGATCGCGTGCTTGAAAACGTGCAGGTGCAGGGAGTCACGCGCGCCTACCTCGACTTCGCCAGCTTCGACGCGGAACGGGGCCGCGTGATGAGTGCCGTCGAGGTCGAGCGAAACCGACCCGTCGTCCTCCTCGGGTGGGATGTCGCGGACGCGCTCTTCGGGGACGTGAGCCCACTTGAACACATCATCAAGATTCAAGGCGTAAACTTCCGGGTGGTCGGGGTCAGCGAGCGAAAGGGTGGAGTGTTCGGGGCGTCGATGGATGGGTTCGCCGTGATCCCGGTCGGCAGCCATCTCAAACTCTTCGGCGCTCGCCAATCGCTCTCGCTCATGGTGAAACCAGCCTCACCGGCGCTGCTGCCGTTCGCCATGGATGACGCCACCGTGGCACTGCGGGTGGCGAGGCGATTGAAGCCGAACGACCCGGACAACTTCGGCATCTTCACCTCCGATACCCTGCTGGGCGTCTATCGCCAGGCGACGGCCGGCATCTTCACGGTGCTGGTCGGCGTGGTTGCACTCTCCTTGCTGGTCGGGGGCATCGTCATCATGAACATCATGCTGATGGTGGTGACCGACCGCACGCGCGAGATCGGCCTTCGCAAGGCGGTCGGAGCGCGCAGGCGGGATATCTTGTCGCAAGTACTGACCGAGTCGGTCACCCTGTCGACCGTCGGCGGCGTGGTCGGCATTCTGCTGGGTTTCCTCGCGGCCCAGGTGATTGCGACCCTGACACCCCTGCCGGCGCGCCTCGAATTATGGTCGGTCGTCCTCGGGATCGGCATCGCAGCGGCGGTGGGCCTCTTCTTTGGCGCCTACCCAGCGTCGCGCGCCGCCGATCTCGATCCGATCGAAGCCCTGAGGCGCGAGTGACGGCGCATCTCGACCGCTTTTCGATTCGGCGTAGAGCGGAGGCTTTAGCCTCCGCGGACACGCGCACGCTGAAGCGTGCGCTCTACGGCGAAACGCAAATCGCTTTAGGCCGGCTGCGGCGACCTGTCCCCCGCAGCCTTGGCGGAGGCGGAAGCGGACCCGGCGCCTGGGGAAAGGCCGATGGAGCGCGAATGCGATGGCTATGAGAGTGGCCTTGTGGCGAGACATCGTCCCGCTGGCATTCGACGCCATCCGAGCCAACGCGCTTCGTTCGGCCCTGACGATCCTCGGCGTCGTCATCGGCGTCACCGCCATCGTCGGCATGACTGCCCTCATTCGAGGGTTCGACCAGTCGCTGCGCGAGAGCATTCGCGCGCTCGGTCCAAACACCATCTTCGTCGCGAAGTTCAGTGGGGTGAGCCTGGCCGCGGGCAACGACTTCACCGAGCTGCTCCGGCGTCCCAATTTGACAGTCGAGGACGCGACGGCGATCGAGAAGCTTTCGCCTGCGGCTGGAATCGTGGACATCTGGCTTGGAGCGGGCGGCCCCCCCACGCAGACCCGTGTGGTGTACCGGGGGGAACGCACGAAGCTCATGGCCGTTCTCGGCGCCACGGAGAACTTCGCGCGCGTGAATTTTCTCGAGCTGCACGAGGGGCGGTTCTTCACCGAAGGCGAGGTGTCACGTCGACGGAACGTCGTCGTGCTCGGACAGACACCGTATCAGGCGCTCTTCGGGCAGTCAGCACTCGATCCGGTCGGGAAGCCCGTGAGGATCGGCGCGGTCGAGTATACGGTGGTGGGCGTGGTCGGCAAGCGTCCGTCAGCGGGGGGATTCGACCTCGGACAGGATGACTTCGTCGTGATCCCTGAAACGACTTACCGCAAGCAGTTCGGGATCCAGATATTCGGCAGGCGGCAACGTGCAGCATCAAAGCGTGCTCATCGCCGTGGCGCCGCGGAGCGACACGGCGCGGTCGGCGCTGCTCGCCGAGGTCGAAGAGATCATGCGTATCCGTCACGGTTTGACGTTGGACGAGCCCAATGACTTCGATCTCGTCACGCAGGATGCCGCGCTCGACGTGTGGGAACAGGTCAGTCAGGCGACGTTTCTGGCGCTTGTGACCATTTCGTCGATTGCCTTGATGGTCGGCGGCATTGGGGTGATGGCCATCATGACGATCTCGGTGACCGAGCGTACGCGCGAAATCGGCTTGCGCAAGGCGCTCGGAGCGAGACGGAAGGACGTGCTCCTTCAGTTCCTGGCCGAAGCCGTGGCGCTGACCTCGCTCGGAGGTGTGCTCGGAATCGTGCTCGGCAGCACCATCGGCATCACCGTCAGCCTCGCCACCGGCTTTCCAGTCTCTCTCCCCTGGTGGTCGTTCGCGATCGGCTTGGGGTTTTCGGCCGCCGTCGGGATCTTCTTCGGCATGGTGCCCGCCGTGCGCGCGTCACGACTCGATCCGATCGAGGCGCTGCGCCACGAGTAGCAGTACTCCGGTCGTTCGCGTTCGGGCCCCGAACGACCCGAACGCCCGAACGTCCGCACACTCCGAAAATGAACTACGCCTCTTTCTCTCCAGTTCGAATGCGATAGCTTTCGAGCACCGGCAGCACGAACACGCGGCCGTCGCCGATCTCACCGGTCCTGGCTGCCTCGATGATGGCCTTGATGGCGTCGTTCGCGCTCGCGTCCGGCACGACGACTTCGATCTCCATCTTCGGCAGCAAGCTGACGTTGTATTCCTTGCCGCGATAGATCGCGGTGTGGCCCTTTTGCTTGCCGTGGCCGCGGACTTCGGTCACCGTCATCCCCGCGATACCCATCTTCGCGAGCGCGTCCTTGACGTCGTCCACTTTGTTCGGGCGAACAATACTCTTGATCAGCTTCATAACGTTCCCTCCAGTGTGCCTTGCAGGTCGGAGGTCAGCGCCTGCTGCTCCGCCTCGGTGAGTTTGACCCCTGCCTTGGTGATGTGAAACACGTCGATCGCCCGCTCCCCCTCTGTCGAGATCAAGACGAGATCGACGTCGCAACCGTGCCGGGAGATCACACGGCTGATTCGGTAGAGAAGTCCAAGCGCGTTCCCGGCCACGATGTCGAGAATCGTGAAGTGATCCGACGCCTCGCGATCGGCCCGCACGACCGGCACGACGCGTGCGCTGCCCCTCCACTGTACGACGCTCTGCTCGCGCCCGCGCAGGAGTTTGGCGACATCCGAGCGTCCGGACACGACCTCCTGGAGGACGTGCAGCACCTGCACATGGGCGTCCGGGTTGAGCGCCAGGAATCGCTCGTCGTCGGTAAAGTGAAAGACGTCGAGGACCAGCCCATTCGGATTCGTGAGCGCGTGCCCGCGCAGGATGTTCATGCCGAACGACGACAGGACGCCGCAGATATTGGAGAAGAGAAACGGTTTGTCGAGCGTGACCACGGCGAGGGTCCAGACCGTATCGGCGCGTTCGAGCGACAGGTGCACTTCGTCGGGACGAATATCGCGCGCGAGCCGCACGTGCCGGTAGATCGCCTCACGAGAGAAGAGCTGCAGGTATCGCTGCGGCAGACCCTCGACGAAACGGGTGATCTCCCAGTCCGGCAGATCCTCGGGCCTGCCTTCGAGCAGTTCGACCAGGCCGGCCTGGTTCCGATCGATCCGCTCGTCGGCGTAACGCTGTGTCAGGTGGTTGTACGTGTCGACGTAGAGACGCCAGATCAGCTCTTCCTTCCACGGCGTCAGCGTGTCAGGACTGACGGCCTCGATATCGGCGAGGGTCATCAGACAGAGCATCTTCAGGCGATCCTCGGTGCCCACGACGCCGGCGAACTCCTTGACGATCGCGGGGTCCTCCGTATCCCGGCGGAGGGCGACCAGGGACATACGCAGGTGGTTCCGAATCAGGAAGAGCACGGTCTCCCGGGATTCTCCTGACACATCGAGCAGATCGAGCACGGCGACGGCCATCCGTTCGCTTTCGAGCGCGTGTTCGTCGTCGCGCCACTTACCGACGTCATGGAGCAGCAGCGAGAGCACGAGCAATTCTGGTGACGGAATGCCCTCGGCGATCCTCTTGAAGCGCAGGCGATTCGGCTCCTCCGTATTCGCAAGCCGCTCGAAGTTCCGAATCGCCAACAGCGTGTGCTCGTCTACGGTGTACTTGTGGTAAAAGTCTCGAACCACGCGCCACGAGATTGCCTGAAACTCTGGAAAGAGCCGGCCCAGCAAGCCGCAGTCGTGCATCTGCGACAATCGCGCATACAGGCCCGGGCGCGGCTTCATCAACCGAAGTACGGCGGTGCGATCCCGAGCCTCTGGCACCAGGTCTCTGGGGCCGTAGGCATCGACGTGCTGCTGGATGCACGACAGCGCCTCCTCGGTCACCTCGGCACCTGCGTCGATGGCGGCCTGGAATGCGCTGACCCACGACGCGGGCGTGCGGGCCGCCTGCTCGGGGTCGAGAAAGCGAATGCCGTCGCGTGTCAGTCCGAGATTCTGACCCACAGGCACGGGCGCCATCCTGCGCGCCCACTCCAGCGAACGGCTGACCGTGCGCGCGTGTCGGAAGTAGTCGCTCATGAGACGCTCGACACGCTGAGTCGGCTCGTTGCCGGGGTAGCCCAGCACGTCGGCGGTGTGCTCCTGCAATTCATGGCTCAGCACGTTCTGGTTGCGACCGCCCTCCCAGTGCAGGACGGAACGCACGCGCAGGAGGAACTCCTCCGCCTCGTCGAGACGTCCGACATCCGACGGGCCGCGAGCGAGCAGCATCGGATCGGTCAGCGCCGCGATCGTCCGGGTCGCCATGACGTCGCGCAACGCGCCTGGCGCTTCCTTCACGTCGGGCTCGAGCTGATACAGGGTCGCGTTGAACGCGGCATGTCGTTCCTCCACGAGCTGCAGAAGCGATCGCAGGATGTACGCATGAGTACCTCGCACAGTGAAACGTCTTCTCGAGCCGCTCGAACAGGGCCGCCGTTCCGGCCACCAGCCGGGCGTCGAGCAGCGCGAGCAGGAACTCCGGGTTGTCGATCTCGAGCTCGGCGAACTCCTCGATCTCGCGAACCTGATGACCCACCACGACGCCGAGATCCCATAACGGGTGGAGGAACGCGCGCAGGAACCGCTCTTCCGGCGGCCCAATGCGCCCGCCGAACAACACCAGCAAATCGATATCGGAATGGAGACTCAGATGCCGGCGACCGTAACCCCCAAGCGCAATGATGGCGACCGGTTGGCCTGGGCCGCCGGCGTCCACGTGAAGCCTTTGCAACAATTCATCGACCCTGGCGGCATGTCGCTGAATTGCCGCCCGCCCGCCAACCCCCTCCGCCGTATCCTTCCGCAGCTGATCACGAGCCGCGTCGAGCGCGGCCCTGACCGTGGCGCTGTCGGGTGCATCTGGACCCCCGCCCGGCGGCGTGAAGGACATGAAGAAATCATCTCCGGGTTCGGTTGGCAGAGTCATGACGGAGGTGCCGACGCTGGTCATCATCGTCGGCATCCCCGCTCGACTGCAACTAGAAGGCGAAGCCGAGACCGATCGAGAAGATTCCGGCCGTGTCCTGATCGTTGTAATCACTCACGGAGTCACCGAACGTCTGGAACTCGCCGCCGCCGTGAATATTGAGCGTGGGCGCCGAGCGGTACCGTGACGATCCCCCCGATACTGAAGTAACCGAACTTCTCGTCCTCGCCGCCAAACTCGTAGTAGTCACTGAGGCTGAGGCCGAACTTGACCGGGACGGCGAATGACGCCTTCGTACCCGCATACCCCGGCGCGACGCCGAGCTCGAGGTAGGTGCCTTTGGCAGCACCCGCATCGGCCTGTGCGTCGTCGGTCAGCTCGAACGCGACGAGCGCGTAGGGCTTGAGCGCGGCTCGGCCGAGCGCCGCGGTGTCATCGGCCCCGAACTTGACGCTCAGCTCCTTGACGTGCGAGAAGAGGTCCGCCGGGCTCGTGTACGACGTGTAGGTGAAGCTCAGGCTCGCCGCGCTGAAACCAAAGCCCGCCGTGGCGTAGAAGTCGGACTCATACCACTTGTTTCCGGTGCCGAAGTCCTCCTCGTTGATCTGGCTGTGTATGGCGTTCCACGATCCCACATTGAAGGTGAAGGTCTTGAGGCCGCCCGTACCCCTGAACGGCGTGAACCCGAAATCGACGTACGGCCAGATGGACACACCGTCGGTGTTCTGGCGAATGCCTCGGAAATTGTACTGGTTCACAAAGTCCAGGCCGCCCGTCACCACGAGGACCGGAGCGCCCGTCGCCACGACGGCCGGAGGCGCCGCATCCTGTGCCCAGGCGGGCGACGCCGTGAGCACCGTTGCTACCACCGTTACCGACACTCCGAAACACACTGCACGAATGAAAGACATGTATCTAGCCTCCCTTGGGTTGATGAGAAGTGACGGCCCTTCGTAGGGCTCGGCGCCGTCGGGTACTGTCAAAGCACCTGTTCCTGTCTCTCCCTACGCCTCGCTCGTGATGGGGTGACGCACCCCGGGCCGTCCTGGGTTCACTGTCATCGTATGGATGAACCGCCGCTGGCGTGCAGATACGCCTCCTCGCTGTGCTGCGTGATGTCCAGACCCACGCTCTCTTCGTCGTCGGTCGCGCGAAGGGGCATGATCAGGCCGATGACCTTGAGAAGCACGAAGCTCACAACGCCGCTGTAGACCATCGCCGTCACGACCGCGGTGCCTTGGATGAGCACCTGGCCTGGGTTGCCGTAGAGGGCACCGTCGAACAGACCGTTGAGACTCTTCTCAGCGAGCACTCCTGTCAGGAGCGCGCCCACCGTGCCGCCGACGCCATGGGCCGCCACCACGTCGAGCGAGTCATCGAGCGACGTCTTCGCGCGAATGATCAGCGCGAAGTAGCTCGGCACCGCCGCAATCCCGCCCAGCAGGAGTGCATTCATCGGGCTGATGAAACCCGCCGCAGGCGTTATGGCCACGAGACCCACGACGATCGCGGTCGCGCATCCCACCGCGGTCGGCCTGCCCGTGCGCGCCAGGTCCAGGAACGTCCACACCACCAGCGTGCCGGCCGGCGCCAGCATCGTCGTCACGAACGCCAGGCTTGCAATGGGGCTGGCCGCCAGGGCGCTCCCGGCATTGAACCCGAACCATCCGAACCAGAGCAGACCCGCGCCGAGCAGCGTGAGCGGCACGCTATGCGGCACCAGCGACGAGGAGGGGTATTCCTGCCGCTTGCCAACCACGAGGGCCGCCACGAGGGCCGCCGCGGCCGCATTCACATGGACGACCGTCCCGCCGGCAAAATCCCACGCGCCCATGTCGGCGAGCCATCCGCCGCCCCACACCCAGTGCGCCATCGGCGCGTACACAATGACCGACCAGAGCGAGATGAACAGCAGATAGGCCGAGAACCGCATGCGCTCGACGATCGCCCCGGAGATCAGCGCGGCGGTGATAATGCAGAAGGTCCCCTGGAAGGCCATGTAGAGCATGTGGGGAAACGTAAGCGGCACGATCGCACCGGTCTCGGCGAGTCCGACGCCATTGAGGAAAGCCAGCGACATGTCGCCGAGCCAGTTGCTGCCGGGCGTCAGCGCCAGCGAGTAACCCACGACCGCCCAGAGCACGCTCACGAATCCCAGTGAGATGAAGCTCATCATCATGGTGTTGAGCGCGTTCTTGGAGCGAACCAGCCCACCGTAAAAGAACGCCAACGCTGGTGTCATCAGAAGCACCAGCGCTGTGGAAATCAGCATCCATGCTGTGTCAGCTTGATTCATTCCTCACCTCAGAGATGAAAAGTCGCCGGTTCGATATGAACGTCGAGATTGACGTGCCCACCATCCGCGGTCGCTGCACGCCTTTACGCAAGACTGGTTCCAACACAGAGAGGCTCGCGCCGAGGCGGGAAATCGCGCGATTTGCTTGAGAAATCAGCGAAATTTCAGGAATCTCCGATCACTTCATGATGCCGACATTCCTGTCTCACTGGCGTGGTCATGTGCACAAAAGTGTTGTAAATAGGTCGTGACGTCGGAAATAGCGCTCATCAGGCGGTCGCACGACCTGGTCGGACCAGTTCCTTCCAACGTGGCGAGCAGACGACATATTCGTCAAGTGACTACCTCAAGAAACACAAAAATGTCTGGATCGTGAATCTCGAGCGGAAAATATCCCGGCGTCCCCGAACCGGTCTTGCGGCCTCTCTCCCCCGGGACTATGATCCGCAGACCTCGACCGCTTATGGGACTCCAAGAGAACAGGCAGGAGGGTTACCCGTATGAAGGTGTACGACGCCGCTGATATCCGGAACGTGGCCATCGTCGGCCACAGCGGATGCGGCAAGACCCAGCTCGTGTCGGCGATGCTGTTCGGCGCCGGCGCCGTCAACCGCCTCGGCAAGGTTGACGATGGCTCTACCGCGACCGACTTCGACGAAGAATCCATCGCCCGCAAACACACGCTCGCCGCCAGCCTGGCCCACGTCGAGTGGCAGAAGGCCAAAATCAACATCATCGACACCCCCGGGTTCGCCAACTTCCTGACCGATGCCCGCTCGGCCCTTCGGGTGGTCGAGACTGCCGTGGTCGCGGTCGACGCCGTGTCCGGCGTCGAGGTCCAGACGGAAAAGCTGTGGGCCGAGGCCGCCGAGCTCAACCTGCCCCGCATCGTCGCCATCACTCGACTGGAACGGGAACGAGCCAGTCTCGACCGCACGCTCGAGTCGCTCCGCCGTGACTGCGCCCGCGAGATCGTCCCCATCCAGTTGCCGATCGGCGAGGAGCGCGGCCTGGTCGGAGTCGTGGACCTCGTCCGGATGCGGGCGCTGACCTTTGTCGGCGACGACAGCGGAAAGATGACGGAGTCCGAGGTGCCGGCCGCGTTGGCCGATCGAGCCAACGAAGCACGCGAGCACCTTATCGAGGCGGTCGCCGAAGCCGACGAGAGCCTGATGGAGGCGTTCTTCGCGGAAGGAACCCTGACGCAGGAGCAACTCCTGTCCGGTCTCCGGGCGGCCACCGCCGCGGGCAGGTTGTTCCCACTGATTTGCACCTCCGGCCTGCACATGATCGGCATCCAGCCGATGCTCGACGCCCTCGTCAGCTACGTACCCTCGCCCGCCGAGCGCGACTACCCCGCCGTCACGAAGGACGGCGACGACACAGCCGTACAGGCCGTGAGCACCGGCCCTTACATGGCGCGGGTGTGGAAGACGATCGCCGATCCATTCGCGGGACGGATCACGATGCTGAGAGTGGTCTCCGGCTCACTCGGCTCGGACACGACCGTCTTCAACCGCACCCGTGAGGCTCCGGAGCGGCTCGGCCACCTGCTCGTGTTGCAGGGCAAGGCGCAAACACAGGTGACGGAACTGAAGGCGGGAGACATCGGCGCGGTCGCAAAGCTGAAGGACACACATACGAACGACGTGTTGTGTGACAAGGCGGCCACCGCATCGTTCGCCAACATCACGTTCCCGGAGCCCGTGCTCGCCTATGCCATCGAACCAAGGACCCGAAGCGACGAGGACAAGATCAGCACGGCGATGCAGCGTCTTCGGGAGGAGGACCCGACCATTGGGTACTCCCGCGACCCACAAACCCACGAGTTGCTTCTCGCCGGACAGGGACAGTTGCACATCGGTGTCACCGTCGCCAAGCTGAAGCGGCGTTTCGGCGTAGAGGTGAATCTGAAGCCGCCGAGGATTCCCTACCGGGAGACGATCACGGCCTCGACAGAGGCGCACGGCCGACACAAGAAGCAGACCGGGGGCCATGGACAGTTCGGCGACTGTAAGATTCGCGTCGCACCGCTGCCCCGAGGCAGCGACTTCCAGTTCGAGGACGATATCTTCGGCGGAGCGATTCCCCGGCAGTTCGTTCCGGCGGTCGAGAAGGGCATCCAGGATGCCCGCGTGCGCGGCTTCCTGGCCGGCTACCCGATGGTGGACTTCAAGGCGACCGTCTTCGACGGGTCGTACCATGCGGTCGACTCGAACGAGCTGTCGTTCAAGATGGCCGGCTCGCTGGCTTTCAAGGACGCCATGTCACGGGCTCGGCCCACGATTCTCGAGCCGATCATGCACGTGGAAGTGTACGCGCCGAACGATTTCGCCGGCGACCTGATGGGCGACCTCAACGGGCGGCGCGGCCGTATCAGCGGAATGGATACCCGCAGCAGCATGACCGTCATTCACGCGCAGGTACCGATGGCCGAAATGTTGACCTACGAGCAGCACCTCACGTCGGCCACGGGCGGCCGAGGCTCGTACCACATGGAGTACTCACACTACGAAGAGGTGCCGCACGAGTTGCAGACCAAGATCATCAGTGCGGCAAGAGCCCAGCGCGGGCATGAAGCGACCGAGGAGGCCTGACGCAGGGGCCAATGAAAAGGGCCGGCACGTGCCGGCCCGATTGTCGAAGCGAGTGAGAGGCGCCCCTTCGGGACGGTAGGCCCTACGACCCGCCGGCCTTGCGCGGTGTCGTGGTCTTCCGGCCGCCTCGCGTCTGTCCCTTGGCTTGCGCCTTCGAGGCCGCCTGGTCGCCCTTTTCGCCGCGAAGCCGACGAGCCGCGGCCTTGAGACGGTCCCCGACGCCCTTGCTCTTGGGCTTGGCTGCCTCTTTCTCCGCCGCGGTCGCTTCGGCCTTGCGCGGGTCGTACTCGCTCCCGACGAGCTCCACCTGCGCGACCTCCGCGGAATCACCGCGCCTGAAACCGACGCGAAGAATGCGCGTATAACCGCCCGGCCGCTCCGCAAACCGCGGGACGAGCGTGTCGAACAGCTTGCCGACGACATCCTTGTCGGGGAGCTCGGCCAGCACCATACGCCGGGCGTGGAGTGCCTTGCCCTGCACGGCAGTTGCGGCGACGCCGCGCTTGGCGACCGTAATCAGCCGCTCGACGAAGGGCCGCAGCTCCTTCGCCTTCGGCATGGTGGTCTCGATCCGCTCGTGCCTCAGGAGCGCGATCGCCTGATTGCGAAGCAGCGCCACGCGATGCTCAGTGACGCGCCCCAGTTTCCGGTGTGCAACGTTGTGTCTCATGATGAATTCCGTCGTCTCTGGTCTTTAGTCTCTGGTCTCTAGTTTTGGTGCACTAACCAAAGACTAAAGACCAAAGACAAGAGACCAGAACAATCGCCTACTCCTGCGACGCCGATGGCTGATCGAGTCGCATGCCGAGACTCAATCCCATCGTATGCAGGATCTCTTTGATCTCGTTGAGCGACTTGCGGCCGAAGTTCTTCGTTCGGAGCATTTCGGCTTCCGTCTTCTGCACGAGCTCGCGGATCGTCCTGATATTCGCGTTCTTCAGGCAGTTATAGGACCGCACTGACAACTCGAGCTCCTCGACGCTCTTGTCCAGGTTCTCATTCGCCGCGCCGGAACGAGGCTGGTCGGCCTGGGTCTCCTGGGCCTGATCGGTGGCATCGTCGAGGTTGATGAAGATATTCAAGTGGTCCCGAATCAGCTTGGCCGCCAGCGAGACCGAGTCCTGCGCGGTCACCGATCCGTTGGTCCAGACGTCGATGGTGAGCTTGTCGTAGTCGGTGGTCTGGCCAAGGCGCGCCGCCTCGACGAGATAATTCACCTTCTTGACCGGCGAATGCACCGAGTCGACCGGGATCCAGCCGATGCCCAGATCCTCGTCGAAATTCTTGTCCGCCGAGACGTACCCGCGTCCCCGCTTGATCCGCAGCTCCATGTTGATCTTGCCGCCCGACGACACCGTGGCGATGTGCGCCTCCGGCTCCAGGATCTCCAGATCGGCATCCGCCTGGATGTCTTTGGCCCGCACGATGCCGGGCTTCTCGACCTTCAGGTAGAGCGTCTTGGTGTGATCGACGTGCAGCTTGAGCGGAATCTGCTTCAGGTTGAGGATGATGTCGGTCGCATCCTCCACCACGCCAGGAATCGGAGAGAACTCGTGCAGCACGCCGTCGATCTTGACGGCCGTGATGGCCGCGCCTTCGATGGAGGACAGCAGCACGCGACGAAGCGCGTTGCCGACCGTGGTGCCGAAGCCCCGCTCAAACGGCTGGGCATAGAAACGTCCGAACCGTTCGGTGAGCGTGTCGCGCTCGAATTCGAGGCGCTTGGGGCGCTGAAAACCTTTCCAAAGCATCGTGTGTCCTTTCGCTAACGGGCCGGCAGCTCCGGCCTCCAGACCTGCATGTCATTCCGTCGGCCTCCCGCCGCAGGTCAGAAGGCTGCGGGCCGACGGGCGCGATGCCGGGTCCGCTGCGCGGCACCCGGCCTACTACCACTTCCACCGGGCACACCCGGCTATGTACGTAGGGCGGGTTCCGCGTAGCGGACCCGCCGTGGATTATTTCGAATACAACTCGACGATCAGCTGTTCCTGCACGGGCAGGTTGATCTGCTGGCGGTTCGGGATCGATCCAATCTTGCCTGCCATGCCCTCGGCGTCGAACTGCAGCCATTCCGGGACGCCCCGGCCCTTGACTTCCTCGAGGGCGTGAAGAATCGCCGCGCTCTTCCGGCTGATCTGCCTGACCGCCACCACGTCACCTGGCTTCACCGAGAAGGAGGGGATGTCGACCTTGCGGCCGTTGACGGTGAAATGCCCGTGCCGCACGAGCTGCCTCGCGGCGGCCCGTGATGTCGCGAAACCAAAGCGGTACGCCACGTTGTCCAGACGCCGTTCGAGCAACTGCAAGAGCGTCTCGCCGGTGATGCCCCTCGTCCGCTCCGCCTGTTCGAAATAGCGGCGGAACTGATCCTCGAGCACGCCGTAGATGCGCTTGACCTTCTGCTTCTCGCGCAGCTGGATGCCGTAGCCCAGCATCTTCGACTTCCGGGACTTCCCGTGCTGCCCTGGGGCGAAGTTGCGCTTCTCAATCGCGCACTTCTCCGTGTAGCAGCGCTCGCCCTTGAGGAAGAGTTTCATCCCCTCACGGCGGCACAGGCGGCAAACGGGTCCGATGTATCGAGCCATTAACTTCTATCCTCTCCTAGACGCGACGACGCTTGGTGGGACGGCAGCCGTTGTGCGGAATCGGGGTGACGTCTCGAATCGACTTCACCTCGATACCAACCGTCTGGAGCGCCCGAATGGCCGACTCACGGCCCGACCCTGGCCCCTTGACCCGAACCTCCACCGACCGCAAGCCATAGGTCTTCGCCGCGTTCCCGGCGTTCATGGCCGCCTGAGTGGCCGCAAATGGCGTCCCCTTCCGGGATCCCTTGAAACCGATGCCGCCCGCGCTCGACCACGAAATCACGTTGCCCTCGGTGTCGGTGATCGTGATGTGGGTGTTGTTGAACGAGGCGTGAATGTGCGCGTAGCCATGATGGACGACACGCTTTTCACCGCGCTTCTTGAACGCCTTGCGGGGCGCCTTCTTGCCGCCCTCTGATTTCTTGTCCGTCTCCGCCGCGTCACTCTTGGCCATCGGTTACACCGTCTTCTTCTTCGCGACCGCGCCCTTGCGTGGGCCCTTGCGGGTACGCGCGTTCGTCTTGGTGCGCTGGCCATGCACCGGCAGGTTGCGGCGATGCCGGAGACCTCGATAGCAGCCGATTTCCATCAGCCGCTTGATATTCATCGAGATCTCTTTCCGGAGATCACCTTCGACCCCGCCGACGTCCTCGAGCACACGGCTGATCTTGCGGACGTCCTCTTCCGACAGGTCCTTGACGCGGATGTCCGGGCTCACGCCCGCCGCCCCGAGAACGTCGTTCGAGCGCTTCCGCCCGAGACCGTAGATATAGGTGAGACCGATCTCGATCCGCTTCGTTCGCGGCAGATCGACGCCTGCTATGCGTGCCATCTGTTCTCTCTTCCCTCTTCGCGCTGCCGAGACACCGGAAACGCGACCTAGCCTTGCCGCTGTTTGTGCTTCGCGTTCGTGCAGATCACCCGAACCACCCCGCGACGGCGGACGACCTTGCACTTGTCACAAATTTTCTTGACTGACGCTCGTACCTTCATGTCGATCCTCTTACTACCTTGAGTATCCTGCCGCGAGTCAGGTCCCTCGGCGTCAACTCCACAACCACCCGGTCGCCCACCAGGAGCCTGATGAAATTTCTCTCCAGGCCACGTCCGGCATGCGCCGTAATCCGTCGGTCGCCGTCAATCCCGATCCGATACAACCCGCTCGGCAACTGTGCCTCGATGACACCCTCGACCTGCCGCTCGAATCCGCCGGTCACGTCCCCGCAGCAGCGTCCAGCAACTCCGTGTCACGCGCCGCATCGGCAGCCGGCCGCGTGAGGATCTCGCACCCGCCGTCCGCCACCACCACCGTGTGTTCGAAGTGGGCGGACATTGACCCGTCGCACGTCACCGCCGTCCATCGATCGCTCAACACCTTGACCGCCGCGCCACCGATATTCACCATCGGCTCGATAGCCAGCACCATGCCTTCTGACAACCGAGGTCCTCGACCACCAGGACCGTAGTTGGCGATCTGCGGCTCTTCGTGGAGCTCGGTGCCGATGCCATGGCCGACGAACTCCCGAACGACGGAAAAGCCGTGCGCCTCGACATGCGCCTGTACCGCCGCTCCGATGTCCGATACCCTGGCGCCAGGTTTCACCGCGTCGATCCCGTGGAACAGCGCTTCCTCGGTCACCCGCAGCAACTTCTCCGCATCCGCCGAGACTCGACCCACCGGCACCGTCACCGCGCAGTCGCCGAAATACCCCGCCAGCTTCGCACCCATGTCGATCGACAGCACGTCGCCCTCCACCAACCGGCGCGACGATGGGATCCCATGGACCACCTGCTCGTTGACCGACGCACACACAGTTGCCGGGTACCCGTGATAACCCTTGAACGCCGGCTCGGCGCCGGCCGCCCGCACGAGTCCTTCAGCGGCCGCGTCGATCTCCTGCGTCGTCACGCCAGGGCTCACCATCCGGCGCAACTCGGCGAGAATGCGCGCCACGAGCTGGTTCACTCGCCGCAGCTTCTCGATCTCGGCCTTGGACCGACAGACGATCATTGGCGTAACAGCCCCTATGCCCCCATCCCTGCACGTCCACCCACCGTCGCCGCTTCGTCGATCGTGGTCTCCAGCTCCCGCGCGACCAGGTCTGGCGCTTGCGCCCCGTTGACCGTGCGGAAGGTCGGTCGCACGCGGTAGAAGTCCACCAACGGCTTCGTACTCCGCGCGTACACCCTGAGCCGTTCGAGCACGACTGATTCGCTGTCGTCTGGGCGCTGAATCAGTGCGCCGCCGCACCTGAGACAGGTTTGCCCGTCACTCGGGCCGGCGTTCTCTCCGCACTTCGAACAAATACGGCGCGAGGCGAGTCGACGAACCAGCTCAGCCTCGGGGACCGCGATATCTACGACGATGAGCGGTCCCTTACCCCGCTCGTCGATCAGTTGGTCGAGCGCACGCGCCTGGTCCACCGTACGCGGAAACCCATCCAGGATGAAACCTGCGTCCACGTCTGGCCGCTTCAGCCGTTCGCGCACGATGGCCACCATCGTCTCGTCGTCCACGAGTTCGCCGCGATCCATCGTCGCCTTGGCCACCAGCGCCACCGGCAGCTGATCCTTGATCCCCTGTCGAAGGATGTCTCCCGTGGAGATCTTCGGCAGGCCGCGCCGACGCGCCAAGACATCCGCCTGCGTGCCTTTGCCGGCCCCTGGGGCCCCCAGCATGATCAGGTTGAGCCCCATGGCTATCCGCGACGCCCTCTGATGCGCGTCTTCTTCATGAACCCATCGTAGTGCCGCATGATGAGCTGCGACTCCACCTGGTTCACCGTATCCATCGCGACGCCCACCACGATCAGGAGGGAGGTGCCGCCGAAGAAGAAGGTCACGCCCATGCCTTGCGTCACCCATTGCGGCAACAGGGTATCCAGTTGCTCGCCGATGAACGGAATGGGCGCCACCCTGAAACCGGTCAGCAGGAACTCCGGCAGCAGGGCAACCGCAGCCAGATACAACGCCCCCACCAGGGTCAAACGAGCCAGGATGGTGTCGATGTGCTCCGCCGTGCGCTTGCCCGGGCGGATGCCTGGAATGAAGCCGCCGTACTTCCGCATGTTCTCGGCCACGTCATCAGGATTGAAGATGATCGCCGTGTAGAAATAGCAGAAGAAGATGATGCCGGTGACGTACAGCAGGTTGTAGAGCGGCATGCCGTACGCAAGCTGATCGGCAACGGCGCGGCCCCACGTACCGCTCTCGAACATCGTGGCAATCGTCGCCGGGAACGCCAGGATGGACGACGCAAAAATCACGGGAATCACGCCCCCCGTATTCACCTTCAGCGGAATATGCGTGCTCGACCCGCCGTACTGACGCCGCCCGACGACGCGCTTGGCATACTGAACGGTAATACGCCTGTGTCCGCGCTCGACGAAGATGATCGCAGCGACGACGACAATCATCATCACCAGGAGAAAGACGATCCTCAACAGGCTGATCTGCCCGGTCCGCATCTGATCGAACGTCGTCAGCACGGCCGACGGCAAGCCAACCACGATGCCCGCGTAGATCAGCAGCGACATCCCGTTCCCGATGCCCCGCTCGGTAATCTGCTCGCCGAGCCACATGATGAACATCGTGCCCGTCGTCAGCGTGAGAATACACATCAGACGGAAGCCCCAGCCCGGGCTGTAGACCAGGGGCAGACCGCCTGCGATCTGCGTCTGTCGCTCGAGAAAGAAGGCGATGCCCAGCGACTGCACGAACGCCAACACCAGAGTCAGGTAGCGGGTGTACTGCGTGATCTTGCGGCGACCCAGCTCGCCTTCCTTCGAAATCCGTTCGAGCGTCGGCCAGACAACCGTCAGCAGCTGCAGGATGATCGATGCGCTGATATACGGCATGACGCCGAGCGCGAAGATCGTGACCTGCGAAAGGTTGCCGCCGGAAAACATGTCGTACAGACCGAACATCGTGTTCCGGGTCTGCTCGGCCATGATCGCGAGCGCTTCCGTGTTCACCCCCGGCGTCGGGATGTGGCTCCCGATGCGGTACACGCCGAGAAGCGCCAGCGTGAACAGCACGCGGTTGCGCAGATCGGTGACGGCGAACAGATTCTTGAGTGCGCTCTCCATCTAAGCCCCCAGCACCTCGGTCAGACCGCCGGCCGCGGCAATCTTCTCCGCCGCCTTCCCGCTGAACTTGTGCGCGCGCACCGTGAGTTTCGTGGCAACCTCGCCGCGCGCCAGGACCTTGATGCGCTGGCTGGTTCGCACCAGTCCGCTCTCGCGCAAGAGCTCCGGCGTGACGACCGTCCCGGCCTCGAAGCGCTTGGCCAGGTCGTCCAGGTTCACCACGGCGTACTCGGTGCGACCCGGATTGTGAAAGCCGCGCTTCGGGATGCGCCGATGCAGCGGCATCTGGCCGCCTTCGAATCCGCGCTTGAACTTGAAGCCCGACCGCGATTTTGCGCCCTTGTGGCCGCGCCCCGCCTGCGTGCCCGTGCCGGACCCATGCCCGCGGCCCACGCGCTTCTTCGAGAACTTCGAGCGATCCGACGGTTTAAGGTTGCTTAGATCCATCTTTGTTTACCAGCTCGTCGTCTTTCGTCCTTGGTCTTTAGTCTTTCGTGCTGCTGACCAAAGACCAGAGACTAGAGACTAGAGACCCCTAATTCCTGCACCGTCACGAGGTGACGAACCTTCAGAATCATGCCGCGGGTTTCGACCGTGTCCGGCAGTTCCACGGAATGACGAATTCGACGCAAGCCCATGCCGAGGACGGTCTGGCCTTGCGTCCTGTTGAACCCGATGGGACTCCGCACGAGCGTCACCTTGAGGCGCTTCTGCGCCGCCTGCTTTGCCGTCTTCTTTGCCATCTTACGCCCCAACCAGATCGGCTTCTTCCTTGCCTCGGTACCTGGCGACCAGCGCCGGATCCTTCAAACCCATCAGCCCGGAAAACGTGGCGCGCACGACGTTGTGCGGGTTCGCCGACCCGAGCGACTTCGTCAGCACGTTCTGAATACCGCACGACTCCACCACCGCGCGCACCGCGCCACCCGCGATGAGGCCCGTGCCCTCGGGCGCCGGCTTCAGCAGGACACTCCCCGCCCCAAATCGTCCGACGACCTGGTGTGGGATGGTGGTCCCCTTGAGCGGCACGCGGATCAAGTTCTTCTTGGCCGCCTCGATGCCCTTCTTGATCGCGGACGGGACCTCCTTCGCCTTGCCGACGCCGAAGCCGACCACACCCTGACCGTCCCCGACGACGACGAGGGCGCTGAAGCTGAGGTTCTTGCCGCCCTTGACGACCTTCGTCACACGGTTGATCGACACAACCGTATCCTTGATCTCGAGCTGCGACGCATCGACCTTCTCGCGATCGCGATTCATCATTGCCACGTTAAAACTCCAGACCGGCTTCGCGTGCCGAGTCAGCGACCGCCTTCACACGCCCGTGATACAGAAATCCGTTGCGGTCGAAGACCACGCGGGTCACACCCTTGTCTTTCAAACGCCGGCAATCGTCTTCCCGATGGCCTGCGCGCCCGCGATGTTGCCACCGCGCGCCGCCTTCTCGAGGGTCCCCTTCACCGAGGGCTCGACGCTCGAGGCCGACGCAATCGTCCGACCGGTCGTGTCGTCCACGACCTGCACGTAGATGTGCGCGACGCTGCGATACACCGTCAGCCGCGGACGGCTCTCGGTGCCCTGAACGCGCTTGCGGATCCGATACTTGATCCGGTCCCGACGATCTTCCTTGGTCTTGATCCTCATCATCGATCCTTGTCGTCTCTCGTCTTTGGTCTTTGGTCCTTCGTGCCCCGAAAGACTAAAGACTAGAGACTAAAGACAGTCCTAGGCCCCGGTCTTTCCGACCTTCTTCTTCAGCACTTCTCCGGTGTACCGCACGCCCTTCTGCTTGTAGGGGTCTGGCCTGCGCATCTGACGGATGTTCGCCGCCACCTGGCCCACGACCTGTCGGTCGGCGCCGGTCACGACGATGTGCGTCTGCTTGTCGATGGCGATCTCGATCCCGTTGGGAATGTCGAACACGATCGGGTGCGAGTACCCCAACGCGAAATGGACCTGCTTCCCCTTCACTTCCGCGCGATACCCGACGCCGACGATGTCGAGCTCTTTCTTGAACCCCTCGGCCACGCCGCTCACGGCATTCGCGACGAGACTCCTCGCCAGCCCGTGAAACTTCCGGAGCTCGTTGTCCTCACGCTGCAGCCTCGCCACGAGCGCGCCGTCTTCCGTCGAGAACACGATACCGGGCGGCAGCGCCTGCCGCAGCTTCCCCTTGGGGCCCTGGACCTCGACGGCGTCTGGTCCGACCTTGACGGTCACCCCAGCCGGAATCGGGATCGGCTTCTTACCAATTCGAGACATTGCAATCAATCCCGCGAAGACCGCGTGGTCTCCGCCAACCCTGTCCGTTGCGCGATTCGATAGCCGGAGACCAGTGGCCTCCAGGCGCTACCACACGTTGCACAGCACTTCCCCGCCCACGCCCGCTTTTCTGGCCGCTCGACCCGTCATCACGCCTCGCGACGTGGTGAGAATGCTCGTGCCGAGTCCGCCGAGCACGACGGGCACGTCTTCGACGCCCAGATAGACGCGACGCCCCGGCCGGCTGATGCGCTGGATTCCGCTGATGACCTTCTCACCATGCGGTCCGTACTTCAGCACGACGCGAATCACGTGCCTGGGCTGACGTCCCACTTTCTCCGCGGGCTCCTCGATCATGCGAAAGCCCTGTATGTAGCCCTCGTCCTGCAGAATGCGCGCGATTTCAGCCTTCAGCTTGCTCGCGGGCATGTCCACGCGCGTGTGCTTGGCGGTCACCGCGTTGCGGATGCGCGTGAGCATGTCGGAAATCGGATCGGTCATCTTTTCTCATCCTTGCGAGTGCACTAGCAGATCCCCCGGCGTCGGGCGGCACGCGGCCTGCCCGTGGCCGGCGCCCACTACCAAGAACTCTTCGTCACGCCGGTCACATCGCCCTCGAGCGCCATCTTTCTGAAGCAGAGACGGCACATCGAGAACTTGCGCATGAAGGCCCTCGGCCGGCCGCACAGCTTGCAGCGGTTGCGCAAACGGATCTTGAACTTCGGCGTCTTCGCCTCTTTGGCGATCTTCGCGGTCGTAGCCATAACGTTAATTCGTCCTGAAAGGCATGCCCATCAACTGCAGAAGCTTTCGTGCCTCTTCGTCGGTGCGTGCGGTGGTGATCACCGACACGTTCATGCCACGCGCCTTGTCAACCTTCATGTAGTCGATCTCGGGAAAGAGCAGTTGGTCCCTGAGCCCCAACGTGTAGTTGCCCCGGCCGTCGAACCCCTTCGGCGACACACCACGGAAGTCGCGCACGCGCGGAAGCGCGACGCTGAACAACCGATCGAGGAACTCGTACATCCGCTGGCCCCGCAGCGTCACCATCGCGCCGATGGGCATCCCCTGCCGCAGCTTGAACTGCGCGATCGACTTGGTCGATCGCCGGATGACCGCCTTCTGGCCCGTGATCCGACCGATCTCGTCGGCACCGATATCGGCCACCTTGGCGTTCTGGGTCGCCTCGCCGAGGCCCATGTTGATGACGACCTTCTCGATCTTCGGAATCGCCATCACGTTCGTGTAACCGAACTCCTTCGTGAGCGCGGGTGCGACTTCCTTCTGGTAACGATCCTTCAGCCGGCTCATTTGTCGACCACTCCCTCGCACTTGCGGCAGATCCGGACCTTGCGCCCGTCGTTCAGGATCCGGTGTCCGACGCGGGTCATCTTGGCGCACTCGGGGCACACCAGCTGCACGTTGCTCGCGTGCAGGGATGCCTCTCGTTCCACGATGCCGCCCTTCACGTTCTTCTGAGGATTCGGACGCGTGTGGCGCTTGATGATGTTGACGCCCTCGACGATCAGCCGGTTCCGAACCGGGAATACCTTGAGCACGCGCCCGCGCTTCCCGCTGTCCTTGCCCGTCGTCACGACGACCGTGTCGTTGCGCCGGATGGGTGTTTGCAGTCTGGACATCTTCCTAGAGCACCTCTGGAGCGAGCGATATGATCTTCATGAAGCGGCGCTCGCGCAGCTCCCGCGCCACCGGGCCGAAGACACGCGTGCCGATCGGCTCGTTCTGATCGTTCACCAGGACGGCGGCGTTGCGGTCGAAGCGAATGTACGTCCCGTCACGGCGCCGCTGCTCCTTCACCGTCCGAACGATCACCGCCTTGACGACCTGCCCCTTCTTCACCGTCCCATCCGGGGCGGCTTCCTTGACCGAGGCCGTCACGATGTCCCCCAGCCGCGCGTAGCGTCCCGTGGATCCCCCGATCGGGTTGATCACCGAGATCTTTCGCGCGCCGGAGTTATCGGCGACGTCCAAAATGGAGCGCATTTGAATCATGATGCTTCCCCGTCTCTGGTCTCGTGTCTCATGTCTCCGGTCCTCACAACAGACCAAAGCCGAGAGACCAAAGACTGTCCCTAAACCACCGGCGCCTTGGCCACCACACGCATCACAACCCATCGCTTCCGCCGGCTGAGCGGGCGGGACTCGGCGATGGCCACGGTGTCACCGACCCGTGCCTCGTTGTTCTCGTTGTGCGCGACGAACTTGGACGTCTTGCGCTGGCTCTTGCCGTACACCTCGTGGCGCACCTGACGCTCGACGGCGACCACCACCGTCTTTTCCATCTTGTCGCTGACGACCATCCCGGTCAGTTGTGCTTTGACGCTCATCACGTGTCCTTTAACCACGAAGACCACGGACGTCACGAAGATCACGAATGAAACCAGATTGGCTTTCGTGTGCTTCGCGACCTTCGTGTGTTTCGTGGTTCATGTCGTTTCCTTCTCACGGAGGATCGTCTTGATCCGCGCCAGGTCACGGCGCACGTCCCGGACCTTACCCGGCGCCTCGAGTTGGCCCATCGACTTCTGAATCCGCAGCCGGAAGATCTGATCGTCGAGGTCCTTGACGCGCGCGCGCAGCTCGTCCACCGTCAACTCGCGAACCTCCGCGGCCTTCATGACGCCTTCTCCTGCGAGAATCGCGTCGCGAACTTCGTCTTCATCGGCAACTTGGCCGATGCCAGCTGCATCGCGCGCCTGGCCTCGACCTCGGTGACGCCTTCCATCTCGAACATGACGCGACCGGGACGAATGACGCACACCCACTCGTCCGGTGCACCCTTGCCCTTACCCATGCGTACTTCCTGCGGCTTCTTCGTGATCGGCTTGTCGGGGAACACCCGCACCCAGATCTTGCCGCCACGCTTGATGAAACGGGTCATCGCCACGCGTGCCGCCTCGATCTGCCGAGCCGTCATCCAACAGGGTTCCAGCGCCTTCAATCCGTAGTCGCCGAACGACACGTCGGATCCGCGCCAGGCCTTCCCCGTCATGCGGCCGCGCTGCTGTTTCCTGTACTTGACCTTCTTGGGCATCAACATAGCGATAGTCCCTACTCGTCTCTACACCACGAAGCTCACGAAGTTTTCGAAGAAACCATTGGTACTCCGTGTGCTTCGTGATTCCGTAGCCTTCGTGGTTACGTTCTTACGGTCGACGCTCCGGTCGCCTCGGCGCGCGATCTCGATACTCCTCGTCGCGCCCGACCCGTGGCACCAGCCGCTCGCCCTTGTAGAGCCACACCTTGACGCCGATCTGTCCGTAGGTCGTGCTCGCCTCGGCAAAACCGTAGTCGATGTCCGCCCGCAGCGTCTGCAACGGGAGCTGCCCGTGCAGATACCATTCGGAGCGGGCGATTTCCGCGCCATTCAGCCGCCCCGACACGCGCACCTTGATGCCGCGCGCGCCGAAACGAAGCGCCGACTCGACCGCCTTCCGCATGGCGCGCCTGAACGCGACGCGCTTCTCGAGCTGCACGGCCACCGACTCCGAGATCAGCTGCGCCTCGAGCTCGGGCTTCTGGATCTCCTGGATGTTGATGAAGACCTCGCGGCTCGTGCGCTTCTGAATCTCCTGCTTCAGCTTGTCGACCTCCGTACCCTTCCGTCCGATGATGATCCCTGGACGTGAGGTGTAGATGTCGATCTTCAGCTTGTTCGCGGCGCGCTCGGTCTCAATCCGTGACACACCCGCGTGGGAGAACCGCTTCTTCAAATCCTGCCGAAGCGCGAGATCCTCATGGAGGAGCTTCGAGTAGTCGCGATCCGAGTACCACCGCGACCGCCAGGTCTTGTTGAAGCCAAGCCGGAATCCGTACGGGTGAACCTTTTGGCCCACGTATATCTCCTGTCCTTAACCGCGAAGCCCACGACCGTCACGAGGACTCCGAATACGCGAACACTCGCTCGCGCCCTTCGTCGTCATCGTGCGTCCCGTGGTTCCCACAATCACTACGCCCCCGCCGCCGCGCGAGCCGGAGCCTTCCGCGCCCGGGCGGGCCGCGCCTTGGCCGCCGAGCCGCCTTCTGTCGCCACGCGCGCAATCTTGATCGCCCGCTCCGCGACCCGCACGGTCAGGTGCGCCGTCCGCTTGGTCACCCGAAACGCACGACCCATGGGCGCGGGCCGCACGCGCTTCATCGAGGACCCCTGATCCGCGTAGCACGCGAGCACGTACAGCCGCTCGACGTCGCCGCCAAACCCCTGCTTCTGCTGCGCGTTCGCGACGGCAGAACGCAGCACCTTGGCCAGCTCACGCGCGACGGTCTTGCGCGTGAACTGCAGGGTCGCCAGCGCCTGGTTCACCCCTTTGCCCCGAATCAGCTCACAGACGAGACCCGCTTTCTGGGCCGACGTCCGAATGCCGCGGGCAGTGGCCTGCGCTTCGATCATGCCTTCGCTCCTCCAGCGGCCGCGCCCGCTGCCGGCGCTGCCGAGGTCGCCTTCTCGGTCTTCGTGGTGTGTCCCTTGAACGTGCGGGTCGGCGAGAACTCGCCGAGCTTGTGACCCACCATGTTCTCGGTCACGTACACAGGGATGAACTTCTTCCCGTTGTGCACGGCCATCGTGTGGCCGACCATTTCGGGAATGACCGTCGAGCGTCTCGACCAGGTCTTGATGACTTTCTTTTCGTTCGCCCGGTTCAGCGACTCGAGCTTCTCGAGCAGCGACGTGTCGACGAACGGGCCCTTCTTCAGTGATCTGCTCATATCTGATCCGTGTCGGCTTCGATGCCCCTACTTCGTTCTCCGCTGGAGGATGAACCGATCGGTGTCCTTACGACGACGCGTCTTGAAACCCTTGGTCGGCTGTCCCCACGGTGACACCGGGTGACGACCGCCGGACGTCTTGCCTTCACCACCGCCCAGCGGATGGTCGACGGGGTTCATCGCCACACCGCGCACATGCGGCCTCTTGCCGAGCCAGCGATTGCGACCCGCCTTGCCGATCGAGACGTTCTCGTGGTCGAGGTTGCCAATCTGCCCAACCGTCGCGACGCACTCGACGTTGATTTTGCGAATCTCGCCGGAGGGCATCCGTACCGACGCGTAATCCCCCTCCCGTGCCACCAACTGCACCGCCGACCCCGCGCTGCGGGCAATCTGCCCGCCCTTGCCGGGACGCAGCTCGACGTTGTGGATCTGGGTTCCCAACGGGATCTTCTTCAGCGGGAGGCAGTTGCCCGGCAGGATATCGACGTCGTCGCCGGCAATGATCGTATCGCCGACCTTGACGCCCATCGGCTGCAGGATGTACCGCTTCTCACCATCCGCATACGTGACGAGCGCGATCCGTGCGGAGCGGTTCGGGTCGTACTCGACCGTCGACACCTTGCCGGGAATGCCTTTCTTGTCCCGCTTGAAATCGATGATGCGATAGAGCCGCTTGTGCCCACCGCCGCGCCACCAGGACGTCAGGTGCCCTTGGTTATTCCGTCCGCCGGATCGGTCCAGCTTCTCGGTCAGCGGAGCATACGGCTCGTTCGTCGTGATCTCCTCGAAGGTCAGTGAGGTCTTGGACCGCACGCCCGGCGAGGTCGGGTTGAATTTGCGAATGGGCATGATGTTCTTACGCTCCCTGCAGGAACTCGGGCAGCTTCTCGCCTTCCCGCAGTTTCACGTACGCCTTCTTCCAATCCGAACGCCGGCCGGAATGCTTGCCCTGCCGCTTCACCTTGCCGTGCGCCACGGACGTACGGACGCTTTCCACCTTGGACCCGAAGAGTTGCTCCACGGCCCGTCGAATGTCGATCTTGTTGGCGCCGTTCGCGACTTGGAACACGAGCGTCCGGCCTTCCTCGCGAATGACCGTCGTCTTCTCTGTCGTGATCGGGCGCCGGATGACCTCAGTGAGTTTCAAATCGATCCTTGTTCCGTCCCTTAGCCAGCACGTCCTGGAGCTTTTCGAGTGCCGCCTGGGTCAGTACGACGCGTCGCGCGTTCATGACGTCGCGGGCACTCACCTGGTTGCTCGGCAACAGGCGGATGCCCTCGAGGTTTCGCACCGAGAGCGTCAGCTTGTCCTCGGGCTTGACATCCACGAGGAGCGCCCGGCGCTCGACACCCAGCCTCAGGAGCATCTCCGCCGCCGCCTTTGTCTTGATCTCGCCCACCGACAGCGCGTCCACGACGACCACGTCGCCGTCGCGCAGCTTCTGTGCGAGCGCGGCCCTGAGCGCACCCTTCTCGACCTTCCGGGGAAGCTGGTAGTCATAGCTGCGCGGCTGCGGCCCGAACGTCGTGCCGCCTTTGCGCCACAGCGGGTTGCGAATCTCACCGACGCGGGCTCGGCCCGTGCCCTTCTGCCGCCACGGCTTCTTGCCGCTGCCGCTCACCATGGCGCGGGTCTTGGTCGCGTGTGTGCCGCGCCGGTCGGCCGCATTGGCTCTGACCACGGATTCGTGGATCAAATCCGTCTTGATCCGGCCGCCGAACACGTCATCGCGCAAGTCGACCGAGCCGACCTTCTCGTTCTGCTGATTCACGACATCAACGGTCATATCTGTCCTGTCGTCTTTGGTCTTTGGTCTTTGGTCTTTCGTCCTGCATCAGGACAAGAGACCAAGGACTAGAGACCAGAGACTATTTCTTGCCCTTCTTCTTCACCGGCTCCACCTGGGCCACGCGGATCGCCTTGGCGGCGATGGCCTTCCGGATGACCACGACCGCATTCGGACCGCCCGGCACCGAGCCTTCCACGAGGAGCAGATTGTTGTCGGTGTCCACACGAATGACCTTCAGGTTGCGCACCGTCACCCGCGCGCTCCCCATGTGGCCGCCCATGCGCATGCCCTTCACGACCCGCGACGGGTACGACGAAGCACCGATAGAACCGGGCGCCCGGTGGAACATCGAGCCGTGCGACATGGCGCCTCCAGCGAAATGGTGGCGCTTCACGACGCCCTGAAACCCTTTGCCGCGGCTGGTTCCGATGACATCGACCCGCTCGCCATCCGCGAAGATCGACACGTTCACCTGATCGCCGGCCTTCACCGAATCACCCCCGGCCTTGAGCGTGACTTCGCGACGAATGCGCGTCGCCGGCACGCCAGCCTTCTTGAAGTGGCCCTGAGACGGCTTGTTCTCCTTGGTCGGCTTGCTTTCGACGAGGCCGAGCTGCACGGCCTCGTATCCGTCCGTCTGGACGGTCTTCGCCTGCACGACCACGCACGGGCCGGCCTTCAGCACCGTCGCCGGCTGGACAGTGCCGTCCGCCGTGAAGAGCTGCGTCATGCCGACTTTCTTGCCGATGAGTCCTGTCACCATCGCGTCAACCTTGTCTTTCGTCTTTGGTCTTTGGTCTTTGGTGCTCGTTCCTTCGTCTCAGCTCCGGTCCGGACGAGCGGCCCGAACCAAAGACTAGAGACGAAAGACTAAAGACGATCTACTTCCCGTGCTCCTTGCCGAACGCCTTGATCTCGACATCCACGCCTGCCGGCAGATCGAGCTTCATCAGTGCATCGACTGTCTGTGGCGTAGGCTCGAAAATATCGATCAGGCGCTTGTGCGTCCGAATCTCGAACTGCTCACGCGACTTCTTGTCGACGTGCGGCGAGCGGAGCACGGTCCACTTGTTCTTCGACGTCGGCAACGGAATGGGGCCAGCCAACCGCGCGCCGGTACGTTTCGCCGTCTCGACAATCTCGCCGGTCGACTGGTCGAGAATCCGCGAGTCATACGCCTTCAAGCGGATCCGAATCTTGTCGCTGAACATCGCCATGCTGTTATCCCTTACTAGCTCGTAGTTGGTAGCTGGTAGTCCGGTATTTCGTAGCCGGTCGAGCTGGTAGCACTGGTTGCGCTACCAGTCTACCGACTACAGCTGCTGGCTAGCTACAGCACGATCTCCGTGATGGTGCCGGCGCCCACCGTGCGACCGCCCTCGCGAATCGCGAACCGGCTCCCCTTCTCGATCGCCACCGGCGTGATCAGCTCCCCCGTGATCGTCGTGCTGTCGCCCGGCATCACCATCTCGACCCCCTCGGGCAACTTCAAAATCCCCGTCACGTCCGTCGTCCGAATGTAAAACTGCGGCCGATACCCGTTGAAGAACGGCGTGTGCCGCCCCCCCTCTTCCTTCGACAGGATGTAGACCTCGCCCTTGAACTGCGTGTGCGGCTTCATCGACCCCGGCTTCGCCAGCACCTGCCCCCGCTCCACGTCCGTCTTCTCCACCCCGCGCAGCAGCACCCCGACGTTGTCCCCCGCCACCCCTTCGTCCAGCAGCTTCCGGAACATCTCCACCCCGGTCACAATCTTCTTCTCCGTCGGCTTGAACCCCACGATCTCGATCTCTTCGCCGACCTTCACCTTCCCGCGCTCAATCCGCCCCGTCACCACCGTCCCGCGCCCCGAGATCGAAAACACGTCCTCGATCGGCATCATGAACGGCTTGTCCACATCCCGCTCCGGCATCGGAATGTGGCTGTCGAGCGCCTCCATCAGCTTCAGCACGCTCTCGACCCCCGTCGCCTCCCCGTTGAGCGCCCCCAGCGCGCTCACCCGGACCACCGGGATGTCGTCGCCCTTGAACCCGTAGCTGGTCAGCAGCTCCCGCACTTCCAGCTCCACCAGGTCCAGCAGCTCCGGGTCGTCCACCGCATCCACCTTGTTCAGCGCCACCACCAGGTGCGGTACGTTCACCTGCCGCGCCAACAGCACGTGCTCCCGCGTCTGCGGCATCGGCCCGTCCATCGCGCTCACCACCAGAATGGCGCCGTCCATCTGCGCCGCCCCCGTGATCATGTTCTTGATGTAGTCCGCGTGCCCCGGGCAGTCCACGTGCGCGTAGTGCCGGTTCGCCGTCGCATACTCCACGTGGCTCGACGCAATCGTCAGGATCTTCGTGTCGTCCCGCCGCCCCTGCGATTCCGACGCCTTCGCCACCTGGTCATACGACACAAACTTCGCCCACCCCTTGTCCGCCGCCACCTTCGTCAACGCCGCCGTCAACGTCGTCTTCCCGTGGTCGATGTGCCCGATCGTCCCCACGTTCACGTGCGGCTTCGACCGATCAAATTTCTCTTTCGCCATCGCGATGTGCTCCGTCGTCTATGTCGTCCCGCGGAGGCTGAAGCCTCCGCGCTACATCCGCGTCGCGCGCAGCCATCAGACTGCGCGACAGCTACTTCGTGCCCTGCATTCGCGCCACGACTTCTTCGCTGACGTTCTGCGGGGCCTGCTCGTAGCGATCGAAGTGCATCGAGTAGGTCGCCCGTCCCTGCGTCCGCGAACGAAGGTCGGTGGCATATCCAAACATCTCCGAGAGCGGCACGCGCGCGTTGATGATCTGCGTGCCGCCGCGATCTTCCTGCGACTGAATGCGACCACGCCGACTGGCCAGATCCCCCATCACGTCGCCCATGTAGTCCTTCGGGACGACGACCTCGACCCTCATGACGGGCTCGAGCAGCACGGGCTTGGCCTTCTTCGCTGCGTCCTGGAATGCCATCGAGCCGGCGATCTTGAACGCCATTTCCGACGAGTCCACGTCGTGGTACGAGCCGTCGTACAACTCGATTCGCACGTCGTCGATCGGGTAGCCGGCAAGCACGCCGCGCGTGAGCGCCTCTTTGATGCCCTGGTCGACCGGCTTGATGAATTCCTTCGGGATGGAGCCCTGCGTGACACCGTTCTCGAAGACGTACCCGGTGCCGGGCTCGCCAGGGAACAGGTGGATCTTCACGTGCCCGTACTGACCGCGGCCGCCGGTCTGCTTGGCGTACTTCATCTCGCCGTCGGCGGGACGCGTCAGCGTTTCCTTGTAGGCGACCTGCGGCTTGCCCACGCTCGCCTCGACGCTGAACTCCCGCTTCAGACGGTCGACGATGATCTCGAGGTGCAACTCGCCCATGCCGGCAATCACGACCTGCCCGGTCTGATCGTCGGTCTTGACGCGGAACGTGGGGTCCTCGCCCATCAGCTTCGACAGACCCACGCCGAGCTTTTCCTGGTCGCTCTTGGTCTTTGGCTCGATCGCGAGCGAGATGACCGGCTCCGGAAAATCCATCGCTTCGAGCACGATGGGCTTCGATTCGTCGCACAGCGTGTCACCGGTGGTCATCTGCTTCAAGCCCACGGCGGCCGCGATGTCGCCGGCGTAGACCTCTTTGATTTCCTCACGCTTGTTCGCGTGCATCTTCAAGAGTCGACCCACACGCTCGGTACGCTGCTTCGTCGCGTTGTAGACCGACGAACCGGACGTCAGCACACCTGAGTACACACGGATGAACGTGAGCTGACCGACGAACGGATCGGTCATGAGCTTGAATGCCAGCGAGGAGAACGGCGCCGTGTCCGATGCGGGCCGCTCGATCGTCGTCACATCCTTCGCGTTCGGGTCGAGGCCCGTAATGGCCGGCACATCGAGCGGCGAGGGCAGATAGTCGACCACCGCGTCGAGCATCGGCTGCACGCCCTTGTTCTTGAAGGCGGAACCACAGATCACGACGACGAACGCGGTCGCTTCGTCGCGAACCGACTTGATCACGCGGTCACGCAACGCGGCCTTGATCTCGGCCTCGCTGATCTCTTCGCCGCCGAGGTACTTCTCGAGCAGCCTGTCATCGTGCTCGCTGACCTTCTCAATCAGCTTCTCGCGGTACACCTGCGCTTCGGCCAGCATGTCGGCCGGGATGTCAGACACGATGTAGTCGGCGCCCATCGTTTCATCTTTGTAGGTGATCGCCTTCATCTTGACGAGATCGACCACGCCGATGAACTTGTCCTCGGATCCGATCGGCAACTGGATCGCCACGGGGTTCCCCCCGAGCTTGGTGCTGATCTGTTCGAGCGTCGTCTTGAAGTCGGCGCCGATCCGGTCCATCTTGTTGACGAAGCAGATGCGCGGCACGCGGTACTTGTCAGCCTGACGCCAAACCGTTTCCGACTGCGGCTCCACGCCGGAGACGGCGTCGAACACCGCACACGCACCGTCGAGCACGCGCAGCGAACGCTCCACCTCGGCCGTAAAGTCGACGTGACCGGGCGTATCGATGATGTTGATGCGGATGTCGCGCCAGAAACAGGTCGTCGCCGCGGACGTGATCGTGATGCCGCGCTCCTGCTCCTGCTCCATCCAGTCCATGACGGCCGTGCCCTCGTGGACTTCACCGATCTTGTACGTAATCCCGGTGTAGAAGAGAATCCTCTCCGTGGTCGTCGTCTTCCCGGCATCGATGTGGGCCATGATGCCGATGTTCCGGGTCTGATTGAGCGGTGTCTGCCGTGGCATGAGCTTTCAGTTCTACTACGAGTCTTCAGTCGGACCAAATGGGTTCGTGCCCTTCGTGACGTTCGTCTCGTGGTTTCCATCTTTACCAGCGGTAGTGCGCGAACGCCTTGTTGGCTTCGGCCATGCGGTGCGTGTCTTCACGTTTCTTGACCGCGCCACCGCGCAAGTTCGACGCGTCGAGCAACTCGTTCGCGAGCTTCTCCTGCATCGTCTTGCCGTCACCCCGCGAGCGCGCGAAGCTCACGAGCCAGCGGATACTGAGCGAGAGGCGGCGGTTGGGATTGACCTCCACCGGCACCTGATAATTCGAACCGCCGACGCGGCGTGACTTCACCTCGAGACTCGGCTTCACGTTGTCGAGCGCCTTCTTGAACACCTTGAGCGGATCGTCGCCCGACCGTTCTTTGATCAGGTCGAAGCTCTGATACAGGATCCGTTCAGCGGTGCTGCGCTTGCCGTCGCTCATCACGGTATTGATGAACTTGCTGACCAGCGTGCTGCTGTAGATCGGATCGGCCGCCAGCTCGCGTTTCTGAACTACTCGTCTACGAGGCATATCGTTGTCCTAACCACGAAGTCCACGAAGGTCTCGAAGGCGTCCTTCGCGGTTCATCCTTCTTCTTACTGCTTCGGCCTCTTCGCGCCGTACTTGGACCGCCCCTGCTTACGTCCCTGCACACCCACCGCGTCGAGGGTTCCGCGGACGACGTGATAGCGGACGCCCGGCAGATCCTTCACGCGGCCACCGCGGATGAGCACGAGGGAGTGCTCCTGCAGGTTGTGTCCGACGCCTGGGATGTACGTGGTCACTTCGATGCCATTGGTCAACCGAACGCGCGCGACCTTGCGGAGGGCGGAGTTGGGCTTTTTCGGCGTCTGCGTGAAGACACGGACGCACACACCCCGCTTCTGCGGGCTCACCTGAAGCGCGGGACTCTTCGTTTTCGAGACGATCTTCTTGCGTCCCTGGCGAACGAGCTGACTGATGGTCGGCATATGTCCAATCGTTCCGAAGGCCGGAGTATTCCGGCCGCTGCAAATCGCGTACAGGCGAAACGTCCGCCCATACGCTCGAAAACCCTGCTCCGTGACGGCTGCGAGCTTCACAGCCGTCCCGTGGTTCCAGGCCTGAAGACCAACGCCGCCGGCATACCGGCGTCGCCACGTCTGGCACCTGAAACTGCTGACCCTAACCTAGTGTGATGCGCGAGGGCGAACTGGCCTTTGCGCCGACCTGCGTCCCCCGCGAACGATCCACACAATTCGTGGATATTTCAGCCAGTTTTGGCTCGTCGCGATGCGATGCGACTCGGGTTATCGGCCGTCTCTTCGTGCGGTTGAGACTAGATAGGGTGTCCTAGTCTCAAGAGAACCTGGCGAATATAGCACGCCGTGTCCAAGAGGCGCAACCGGTTCTTTAGACAGTCTTTACGCGAGCGCCGGGAGGCGCGCCCAACGTCGCCTGCAGGTTCTGAATGGATCCTTCGGGCGGGTCCTCGACGCCAACGAGAATCTGCCCGTCCGTGACCTCCGGATCGTACAAAGTGCGGCCCTTCCCCGGCAGGAAGGCGGTAACGATGAGTGTGGCCACCGTAGCCAGAATCGAGCCGAGCATCGTCAACTCAAAGATGATGATGAGGTTCGGCCACCACGCGAAGGTGGGGAGCCCGCCCACATTCATGGGCCATGACGTCTCGGTCACCCACGACAGACCGAAGCCGGCGGCCATCCCGATCAACCCGCCGAGGCAGGCCAGCCACCACATCCAGGTGGCCTTGTCCATCTCGCCGAATTCGTAGTCTTCCATCGGCTGGGCGGAAATGACCGTAATGTCGCGGTCCACGATGCCAGCCGCCCGCAGCCGGTTCACCGCCTGCTGTGCCGATTCCCCGTCCGGATACAGGCCGTACACCGCTCTCATGCGTGCGAATCTCCCAGACGATGTTCCTCAGCCACGGGCTGGGGATGCTTGCGCGGCAGGTGTTCGCCCGCCTTGAGCTCCCAAATCGAGATAATCGGGACCGCCTTGGCAAAGAGCACGTACAGCAGACACATGGCGGCGAAGGTTGCGCACGCAATGATGATTTCAGGTGCCGCCGGACGGTAGATGCCGTAGCTGTACGGCAGGTACTTGTGACCGAGAGCCGGCACGATGATCAGGAACCGCTCGAGCCACATGCCCACCACGACGCCGATCGACGCGATGACGCAGCCGGTGATGGTGCGGAAGCGCCGGATCCCCATGAGAATGAGCGGCAATACGAAATTCCCGATCACCATCGTCCAGTAGAGCGGCGCGAAGGTGCCTTCCTGCGTGCGCCAGAACACCGACATCTCGGCGGGCTCGTTCCCGTAATACGTCACGAGCCGCTCGTTGAATACGAAGTACCCCCACAGGAGGGCCATCACCAGGAGCAACTTCCCGAGATTCTCGAAGTGCAGCGGGAGCAGGTACTCCTCGAGATGCAGGAACTTGCGCAAGAGCGCCATCGCGATCAGCAGGCCGGCGATGCCGCTGAAGATGGCCCCGGCCACGAAGTAGGGGCCAAAGATCGTCGTGTTCCACATGGGGACCGGCGCCATCGAGAAGTCGAACGAAACAATGGTGTGCACGGACACCGCCACGGGAATAATCGCGATGGCCATGATCTGCATGGCCGTCTCGAGCCGGTGCCACTGCTTCGGCGTCCCTCGCCATCCAAGCGCCAGCGCGCCGTAGATCTTCCGTCTCAACCCCGTCGACTTGTCGCGAACGACCGCGAAGTCCGGAATGATCGGCAGGAGCAGGAAGAGCAGGCTCCCCGTCAGATACCCATTGATCGCGAAGAAGTCCCACACCAGCGGCGACCTGAAGTTCGGCCAGATCAGCCGATCGCTGGGGTACGGGATGAGCCAGAACGCCAGCCAGGGACGCCCGAGGTGAATGATGGGAAACATCGCCCCGATCATCAGCGCAAAGGCCGTGATCACCTCGGCGCAGCGCGTGACCGGACGCCGCCACCCGGCATTCACGAGGCGCAGAATGGCCGAGATCAGCGTGCCCGCGTGACTGATCCCAATCCAGAAGACAAAGCTCGTGACGTAGAAGCCCCAGTAGACCGGCCACCTGATGCCGCTGACCCCGAAGCCCAGATACATCTGGGCCATCCAGGTGAGGAGACCCAGGCCGACGATGCCACCGAAGATGGCAACGAGAAGGTAGAACCGCCACGACGTCTGAAAGATCGGCCGCAGCAGGTCGCTATTGATCTTCGATCCGCTCGGTTGCGTCATACCTGTGTCTGCCGCGCGAGATACGCCACCTTGGGCTGAGTGCCCACGTCTTCGAGAAGCTTGCTCCCCCGCGTCGACCGCGACAGGCGAGACACTTCGCTCTCCGGATCCTCCAGATCGCCAAACACCAGCGCCTTCGCGGCGCAGCCTTGCACACACGCAGGCTGAATCTCGCCGTCACGCACCGGCCGCTCCTCGACCTTGGCCTGCCTCTTCGCTCCCTGGATGCGCTGCACGCAAAACGTGCACTTCTCCATCACACCGACTTCGCGGAGTGAGACATCCGGGTTGAGCTGCAGTTGAAGCGGCTTGTCCCAGGATGGATTGAAGAAATCGAAGAACCGCGCGTTGTACGGGCACGCGTTGGCGCAGTACCGGGTCCCGATGCACCGGTTGTACACCTGGGCGTTCAGGCCCTCCTCGGTGTGATGGCTGGCGTAGGTCGGGCAGACCGGCTCACACGGTGCGTTGTCGCACTGCTGACACATCGTCGGCCGGAACTTGAGCCGCACGTCCGGAAAGTCGCCTTCCCAGTAGCGCTCGACACGAATCCAGTGCTTTGCGCGGCCTCTCGATGCCTGCTCGTCTCCCACGGTGGAGATGTTGTTCTCCGCGTGGCAGGCCACGACACATGCGCCGCAGCCGTTGCAGCGATCCAGGTCGGCGGCCATTCCCCATCGTGCCATTCGTCAGTCCTTGTCCCAGATCGAAGGGCTCACCGGTGCTCCTCGAGGTGTTCGCGTGTGCCGCCGGCAAACAGGACCAGTCGACCATCGGGTGGTCCGACACGCGAGAGCCGCACACGTGTGGCCGCCCACGCGAGGGCACCTGTCGCCGAGTCGGTCATCGGGGCGAGCAAATCAACCGGATTCTCACCCCTGCCACTCGCGTATCGTGTGAATGTCTGATGTCCCTGCCCGACGGGCATGGCGATCACATTGGGCGCAATACCCGGGGACAGCACAGCCGCCGTGCGTAACGACCCCTGCCCGGACGCCACCTCGACTACGTCGCCGTCGCCGATCCCGAGTTTCTCCGCCGTGGTGGGATTGATCTCGACCCAGCTGCTCCACATCGCCGAGGTCAACGGGTCCGGCATTTCCTGTAACCACGGCAGATGCGCGAGTGAGCCGTCGAGAAATGCGCTCGACGGGTACGGTAAGAAGTGCAGTGGAAACTGTCCAGCGTCGCCGTCGAACGACGGTGGCGCATAGACAAGCGGTGCGGCCGCTGCGACTGATGCCGGCTGGGTCGTCAATGCGGCTGGCAACGTCCCAACCCAGACACCCTTGGCCTGTGCGTCTGTCCACGCGTCGACGTCCGGCGTCGACGCCGGCAGGGCCGCGAACGTGGCCGCCAGCATCTCGTCGAAGGTCTGCCACGGCAACTCGAGCGGGCGCTGAAGGCCCCGACCGATTTCGAGCAGCACGTCCCCCGTTGCTCGCGTTTGGTAGAGCGGTCGCATCGTGGCCGGCGCAACGCTCGCCACAGCCATCAGAGATCCCGATTCAGGCACTGCCTCGCTCCATCCCTCGAGGAAGGAATGGTCAGGCAGAATGAGGTCCGAGAGAATACTCGTCTCGTCCAGGAAACTGCCGAAGCTCACGATGTAGGGAATCTTTTCGAAGGCCTCGCGAACGCGCCAGGCTCGCGGTGTCGTGAACACCGGATTCGCGCCGTCAACCATGAGGACCTGCGGCACGGACGCGCCGGAAAGCGCCTCCTGCGCGAGCGCCTCGATGCTCGGGGCAACCGAAGCCACCGAGCCGCCGGCCTTCGACGCCGCCGAGATATTCACCTGGGGCGTGAAGAACAGGCCGCCCGGCTGCTCGACGCTCCCGACGAGCGCGTTGAGCGCGTTCACAGCGACGGCGGTAAACAACGCGTTGGAGTGGGCCAGCGGAGGACCGGCCACAAGCGCAACCGCCGGACGCGTCTCGGCAAATTCGCGGGCCAACCGTTCGAGACGTGTCGCGGTGACACCGGTGAGTTTTTCGACCTCCGCCGGGGTGTAGTTCGCGAGACCACCCGCCCACCCATCGATCAGGGCCCCGGCGCGACCCGCGGCCGTCGCCGGGAACAACGACGCGGCCATGATCACGTGAGCGATGCCGAGGGCCAACGCTCCCTCGGTGCCGGGGGGCACAGGTACCCACGTATCAGCGTTCGCGCCCGTGTGCGACATCCGCGACTCGACCTGGGTGAAGGCCCCGCGAATGCCCGGGCGACCCTGGCGCATGTGACCGTAGCCGCTGGCCTGCGCAACCGGCGAGTTCCACGTGCCGAGGAAATCAGCACCAAAACTCAGGACGTAACGCGCGTTCGCCAGGTCAGGCGTCGGCAACTGCTCTCGGCCGAAACTCAGGCCATTCGCACGCCGCAGCACCTCGTCGCCGAACAGCTGATATCCGACTGCTCCGCGTGCACCGAAACGGGAGAGGAACTGCTGAGTCAGAGCCGCACGATGACCCGAGTGCACCTGCGATACGAACGCCAGTGCTCGCTGATTGCCGGCGCTCTCCAAGGCATTGAGCCTCGAGACGACTTCAGCGATCGCGGCTTCCCAGGAGATGGCCTCGTACTGGCCGCTGCCACGATCGCCTGAGCGCTTCAATGGCTGCGTGATCCGGTCGGGATGGTAGGTCACCTGAATCGCAGCCTGACCGCGCGCGCACAACCCGCCCTGACTGATCGGGTGGTTGGCGGCGCCTTCCAGCTTCTTGGCCGCCGCTATGCGCAACACGCCGACCTGACCGTCGCGAAGGACCTCGGCATCAGCGTCCATGACGCGAACCGTCAGGCCACAACCGGCGGCGCACAGCGGGCAGACGCTCGGCTTCCACACCGCGACACCGGGCACGATGTCTTCGTCCGGAACGAACCGGATGAACTGGTTCTCGGGATTACCGCAACTGGCCAGCGTGGCGCTGGTGCCGGTGATGGCTGTGAGCTTGATGAAAGTGCGGCGATCCATCAGGCTGCACGCAATGCAACATGCAACATGCAAAATGCAAAATGTCTGCGGGAGACAGCTATTTGAATTTTGAATGTTGAATTTTGCATTTTAGAAGTGACAGGTCTGACAGTCAATCGAGGCCTTGCGCTCGTTGTGACAGTTCACGCAGAAGGCCATCGTGTGCTCGACACTCCGCTGGGCGACAGTCTGCTCACCGACATTCCCATGGCACGTCGAGCATTCGACCTTGGCGCGAATATGTGGTGCGTGGTTGAACCTGACGTGGTCCTCGTTGGAGAAGCCGTAGACACGCTGCCACGGGATGTCCAACCCCTTGTCACGGAGGGCGGTGATCTGCTGAATCCGAGGGCGATCCGTCGCGATCGCCTCGTGGCAAATCATGCAGGTCCTGACGCCGGGAATGCCCGCCGTGGGGCCCTTGTCGACGCCCTCGTGACAGAACTCGCAGGCGATTTCCTTGCCGACGTGGATGTTATGGGGAAACTCGAGCGGCTGCTCATACTCGGGCCGCCTGTTGAGAAAATCGTCAACCGCGGCGCCGAACGTCGGGCGTGCCGTCGTAAAGACGCCGCCAATTTGCCCCGGCAATCTGGCGATCTCGGACCCATCGCCTGGCGGCGCCGAAACCGGCTGAACATACTGGCAGCCGACGCTGGCAGCGAACGCCGCGAGGCACACCGTGACAATCCCGGCGAAGCGGAAATGAGCGCGCAGCGTGTGCTCCCGAATCAGCGAACCGCGGCCTTGGGCCCGAGGCTACGGAGGAAATTGACGATGTGCCAGATGTCCTGCTCGGGCATCTTGGTCTTGAACGCGATCATCTTGGAGGTGGCGCCACCGCCATTGGAGATCAACGTGAAGATTTCACCATCGGTCGAGCCGTGCTCCCACTTGGCATCGGTGAGATCCGGTGGCATCGAATCCTTCGGAGCGAGCGGGCCGTTTCCCTTGGCAGTCGCCCCGTGGCAGAACGCGCAGTACTTCTTGTAGGCGGCTGCGCCCGCCGTTACCGATGTCGCACTCGTGGCCACCGGGTTCTTGAGCTTAGCAGCGGCCGGGGCCGCGAGCGTCGCAGCAGCCGGTGACGCCCCGCCACTCTGCGCACCGGCCGTCACAGCCGACAAGGCTGCGACGAAGAGTATCAATCCGCTCATCAACAGCACTGACACGCGACGCATGTTATGCATTCCTAACCTTTGGATTCGAGCACGAGCAACCGAAGAACTGCTCGAATATTGACATACGCATCACAAGCCTTGCAACACCTACACACACCCAAAACTGGTCTGTCAGCGTCCATTCTGACGACAAATTCAGAGAGAGGTACCCGCTGGGCTACCAGCTACCGCCTACCAGCTACCAGCTAATGGGTCATCGCATGTAGCAGCACATCGATGCCCAAGGCATAGCCGCTTGGCGAGAATTGCTGAAAGAATGCAGGGTCCTCACCCTCGCGCTCCCAGGAGTCCGCGACGTCCGTGTTGTGGGTCATGAGGACGATGATCCGTCCCCGCGCGTCGCGAATCGCCCTCAGGTGAACATCGACACTGTCCGAACCCCGCTCTGACGTCGACCGGCCGTCCACGCCCCGCCAGAACTGGATGTTCGTAATCTGCGGGATCTGCTTCACCTCGAACATGGTCTTGAGCAACGGGTCGTCGAGTGCGACGTCCTCGATGGGGTACTCGGCGGGCGGAAGCACCTTGGCGATTTCGCTCGCCCACTGACGCCACGCAAGACTTCCCCAGAAATCGTCGACCCACAAGAAGCCGCCCTTCAGCAGGTATGTGCGGAGGCGTTCGATCTCCTCGGTCCTGAAGCCCAGGGAACCGACATCGGAGGCCACCGTCAACGGGCAGTTGAACAGCGCATCGTCGGTGAGCCGCACGACGAAATGATTGGGCGCGCCGTTCTCAGCCCGGCTGACCCGGGTCTTGGTCAGCTCCGAGAGACGCGTTGTCAGGTTGATTTCGGCGAAGGGATAGTCGGTCTGCCAGCCGATGCCCATCGGCTCGGCACGCACACTGCGATACGCAAGACGGCAGACCACGAACGCTCCGTCCGGCATCTGGGCGGGCGCGTACCGCGCCGGGAGGCTTCCCTCTCGGAACCTGTACCCTTGCGCGTACGCCGCCGCGACAACGAGGGTCGCGGCGACCACCGCGGCGACGACCATTCGAACGAGCCGCGCCGGCCCCATATCCCGAGTGTAGCGCAGGACCCGTGAGTGCTATGCTCGGAAAGCCATGCAGGTGAGCAGGCGTCCCTCCTGGACAATCACCGTCGCCGCGATTCTCGTCGCCCTCATGGCGGCAGCGGTCGCTGAAGCGCAATTCGGACGCGGATTCTCCCGCTTCAATGCCCGAGTCGCAACGGCCGAGGACCACGACGGCGCCTTTCACTTTTGCCGCGCCTGGTTTCGCAGCAGTTTCAACGGAGACGGCGGCAACTGGTCGGTCGACTATCCCCAGGCCGACATCAACCTCTCGATTCGGCTGGCGGAGCTCACGAGGACGCCCGTCAGCCACGACGCCTCAGCCGAGCCGAACCATCTGATCGTCAGGCTGACCGATGAGTCGCTGTTCCAGTGTCCGTTCATCATGATGACGGAGGTGGGATCGGCGTCGTTCAACGAAGAGGAAGCCGCGCGGCTACGCGAATATCTCCTCAAGGGTGGCTTCCTCTGGGTCGATGACTTCTGGGGCAGCTACGCGTGGAGCGTGTGGGCCAGCCAGATTCGGAAGGTGTTCGAACCGCCGGAGTTCCCCATCGTCGACATCCCCCCGGATCATCCTCTTTACAGCACGCAGTTCGTCGTGCCCCAGACGCCGCAGATCCCGAACATCGGCCACTGGCTGGATACCGGCACGACCTCTGAACGGGGTTCGGACAGCATGGACGTCCACACGAGGGCGATTCTCGACAAGGACGGCCGCATCATGGTGCTGATGACGCACAACACCGACCTGGGCGACTCGTGGGAGAGAGAGGCGGAGGATCCGACCTATTTCTACCAGTTCTCGGTGAAGGGCTACGCCTTCGGCATCAACGTGTTGCTCTACGCGCTCACGCACTGAACGGAGAACCGTCGTTCACCCTTCTGGGTTCTCAGTGCTCGGTTCGTGTTCAGGTTCGGTTCGAGGGTGCTGGGTTCTGGTTCGATGTTCCGGTTGCGAGTTCGGAGCGCTGCGAACTCGCCAGCGCCCGAACTCTGCACCGAACACGAACCGAGAACCCGGAACCCAGAACCGAACTTGAACACGAACCGAGAAGTCAGAACCCAGAAGCGTGAACGACGCGCTACTCTTTACTGTTTGAAGAGCGCCGCGACCTCGGGTTTGACGACCTTGCCCATCGCGTTGCGCGGCAACGCGGCAACGGTAATCAGCGAGCGAGGCACTTTGTAGGGCGCCAGTCGGGCCTTGGCCCATTGCTGAAGTGCGTCGAGCGATAGGGTCGATCCAACCGTCAGTTCGGCGGCAACCGACACGCGCTCCCCCCAGTCCTGATCCGAGAGCCCAACGACAGCGCACTCCGCGATGCACGGATGCTCCCGCAACACTTCCTCGATTTCGAGCGCGGACACCTTGAAGCCGCCGGTCTTGATGATGTCGACCGCCGTTCGACCGAGCAGCCGAAACGAACCCTGCTCGACGACCGCCATGTCGCCGGTGCGGAACCATCCGTCACGAAACGCGGCACGGGTCTCCTCCGGCCGCTGCCAATACTCGAGAAACACGCCAGGGCCGCGCACCTCGATCTCACCAGATGCACCCTCCCCGGGAGCCGCACCTGATTCATCGACGAGTCGCACGTCCACACCCGGCAGCGGCACGCCCACCATCCCCGGTCTCCGTTCACCCCGCAGCGGATTGGCGAGCGCCATCCCAATCTCGGTCATGCCGTAGCGCTCGAGCAGCGTGTGCCCGGTGATCTCCCTCCAACGCTCGAGTGTCTGCACCGGTAGCGCCGCCGATCCCGACATCATCAGTCTCGTTCGCCGCGCCCCGTCCGACCAGATCTGCTGTTCTGCGGCCGACGCCGACTCCCACAAGGCAATCAACCGTCGGTACATCGTCGGAACCGCGGTGAACACCGAGATGTCACCGGAACCCAGTCGATTCCAGACGATTCCGGCATCGAAGGCGGAGAGTATGTCGCAGGTGGCGCCGACTGCGAGCGCTGAACCGAGACCGTTGATGATGCCGTGCACGTGGTGCAGCGGCAGCGCAAGAAGCAGTCGATCCGCTGGACTCCACTCCCAGGCTTCGACGAGTGCCGCAATCTGCGCCCCGATGTTGGCGTGCGTGGTGACGACTCCCTTGGGACGAGCCGTCGTACCGCTCGTGTAGATGATCATCGCCGGGCGCGTGGCGCCCAGGTGAGGCAGCCTGGGCTCGGCGGCGTGCTCCAGCACCTGCTCCGTGGTCACGAACCGGACGTCAGCGGCGGCTGCAATGGGTGCGAGCATCGAGGCTGCCGCCGGCTCCCCCACGACGACTGCGGCACCGGAATCGCGAATGACGTACTCGAGCTCGGGCGGCGGATGCGATGCCGCCAAGGGGACGGCGACTCCGCCCGCGCGCCAGATGCCCCGCTGGACCGCGACGTAGTCGAACCCGGGCCTGACGAAAAACGCCACCCGCGCCTGGTCCAGGTCGTCCCGTCCACGCAAGAGAGCCGCAGCGATACGCCGCGAAGCGACGTCGAGATCGCCGTAGGTGTACGAACGGCCCTCCGCAACAATGGCGACACGATTTTCGTTCATGGAGATAATCTGACTACCAGGAGTGACAACCCATGCCCCTTATCGAACCCAGCGCGAAGGCACCCGCTTTCGCGTTGAAAGACCAGGAAGGTCAACTGCATCGCCTCTCGGACTACGCGGGACGTTCCGTCATTCTGTACTTCTATCCCAAGGACGACACACCGGGCTGCACCCAGGAATCGTGCGAATTCCAGGCCAGCCTCCCGCAGATGGCCAAGAGCAAGGCGGTCGGTACTGGGTATCAGTATTCTCGACGAGAAGAGCAAGGCCAAGTTCGCGAAGAAACACGGCCTGACGTTTCCTCTGCTAGCTGACGCGGACCACGAGGTCGCCGAGAAGTACGGCGTGTGGCAGAAGAAGATGCGTTACGGCCGCTCGTACATGGGAATCGTTCGAACGACATATCTCATCGGCCCGGACGGCAAGGTGACCCAGCGGTGGGACAAGGTCAAGGTCGATGGACACGTAGAGGAAGTCGCTGCGGCACTCGGCTAGCTGTCCTTGTCTCAGTCACGGTGCGGCGGGCGGATCGCCTTTTCTGAGCCGCTCGCGCGCCTTCTCCACGTCTCTATGAAACACGAAGAGGCGATCGGCATTCCCCTCCGGATCGGTGAAATTGAACTGGCGGCCCTTCGGCAGCTTCACACGCAGGTTCTTCTCCAGGTAGTCCACCTGGAAGGTTTCGAGATCCAGCAAGGGCGATGTGAACGCGTCGCCCCGGTTGCTCGTTTCGTATCGGATGCCCTGCGGAGTAGCCACGAGCCGGCCGCTGCACGAGCCGATGCCGTGCTTGTGGACGACAGCCGCGGACAAGTCCAGACGCACTTCGCGCAGCTTGACCACGATTTCCTTCTCACCGGGCGTCACCTCGATCGACGTGGCAACGCTGTCGAACCCTGGCGCGGACACGTTTAGCTGGTGGGTGCCGGGCGCCACGTTCTCGGCCACGGCTGGCGCGGCCCCCACGAACTGCCGATCGATGAAGACCTGCGCCCCAGGGACATCGCTGTCGATTCGCAATAGGCCCATGGTCGGCGCCGTCTCAACAGCCGGTGGCGTCGCCTCGGCGACCGGCGTCCCAGCCTCAGGCGCCGGCGCCGCACGGCGTCGCGCCGGTTCGGGTTCTGCTGCCGAGGTAGATGGCGCAGGTTCAGGCGTCGGCGCGGACGCGGCGACAGGGGCGGACGCGGTCGCAGGTGCTTCGGGCTCCGGTCCGTCCATCAACAGGACGATCGCCACCGCGGTTCCGGCGAGGCCGGCGGCGACCAGGGCAATGACGGCAACGTTGCGATTCACGCGAAGATTCTAGCGCAGCGCCGTCACGGCGGCCGAGACGTATGTCATCGAGTCTTCTGACGAGCCGCCGCCAGTGCCGCCAGGGAACCTCCCGCCATCAAGCCGCACGCGAGCAGCGCTACGGTGTCGACGAGGCTGATGCCGCTCGAAAACCAGGCAATCCCAACGGCGGCGACAACCAACAAGATGACGGCGCGATGCTTTGGCACGTTCCCTAGACGATAGCCCCGCAGGCGCCATCGAACAAACGCGAGGACTAGAGCGGCTTGCGTTTCGCCGTAGAGCGCACGCTTCCGCCTTCGCGTGAAGCTTCGGCGGACCGCCGTAGCCTTGGCGGAGACGGTCAGCGTGCGCGTGTCCGCGGAGGCTGAAGCCTCCGCTCTACGCCGAATCGAAAGGCGTTCCAGGCTCGTGCGCTCAACCGGCGCGGGACACCCGCCACAGCAGCAAGGCGTGCGACGCGAATTGCACCGTCAGCGCCGCGATCAGGGCGCGGGCCAGACCGAGCGACGGGAGCGCCGCTGCCATGACGACACAGAACAGTGCGAATCCGACGACGGACTGCAGATAGCCGTTCAGAAAGTCGACCATCGCCGCTCGGCCGCGCTGCGCGTGCGTGAAGACCGCGATGATCGTCGTGAGCACGGGAAAGGCATTGAGCAAGCCGCTCAGATTCGGCCCGAGTTGATCAGCCAGTCCCGTCAGCGAAACGACCAGCGTCGCTGTCGCGACCAGCCGTACCGGAAGGTCGCTCCGCGGATGCCGCACCGACGCGGCCGCCGGCGCCGGCGGCAAGCGTGGCAGCGCTCGCCGGCCGATGACGGTGGCAGCGACGACGGCCGCGAGGCTCGAGATCGAGCCAAGTTGCGCGGCGTGCAGCGTGAGGACAACGGCGGCGAAGGTCGTCCAACCAAGAGCCACACACGCCGGCCACGACCACCGTGCTGATGCACTCGCATACGCGACAACGAACGCCACCGTCGCGATGAGGCCCGTGAGGGTGCCGTTCGCAGCCCGGGCGGCAAACAGCGTCCCCTGCTCCAGTGCGTAGAAGACGAGGACAGGACCCGCGACAACGGGCAGGCCCGCGAGCCACCCTCCAACGGCCGGCCCCCAGCGACGGACCGCGACGGTCACTGCCGCCACGAGCCCGGGCACCAGCAGGAGCTTCAGGAGCAGCACGTCAGGATGCGCTGGGCCAGACCAGTAGAGGGTAGCGGTAGGCGTCGCTCACAAGCGGGCCGCGGTCAAGACCTGGCCGCTGCTCGATGTCTGCTCGCTGGTCCGGGGGCCAGCGATGGCCCTCGGAACCCTCACGGGTGGGAGTGTCGAGAACGGGTGCGTAGAAGGTTTCGAGAATCAGGTTCTCGCGCCAGGCAGTCGCAAGCTCGCCGGCGTCCCACGCGGCGTTTCGCCGCTGGACGTGCCACAGGCCTTCGCTGAGGTACTGGTCCTCACGCGACAGTCGTCGCAGCACCACCGGAGGCTCAACGGCCCATCGCTCGGCCCGATTGCGCGACAGTTCCGCCAGTTCGGCGGCGGTATAGCGGGCGCGGAACGTCCCGATCCGCGGATCTCGCACGTCGTAGCCTACGTGGACGCTGAGGATGAAGAACGCGAGCACCGCCACGGCCACACCCGCACAGGCCGCCACACGCCAGACGGAGCGCCTCTGGAGAGAGAGTCCCACCCAGCGAGGGGGCTCGACGCTCAGCGCGAACAACAACCCACAAGCGGTGGCCGCGATGTCCAGGATGACGTCACGAGCTTCACCGGCTCGGATGGGAATGAACCACTGAAACCACTCGTCCAGCGTGCCCACGATGACGCCAGCCAAGAGCGGCAACACGATCACGGAGCCATCATCACCTGTTGGCGCTGCGCCCCCAGGGACTCGAGCGGTTTGCGCTTCGCCGTAGAGCGCACGCTTCAGCGTGCGCGTGTCCGCGGAGGCTAAAGCCTCCGCTCTACGCCGAATCGAAAAGCGGCCTAGCGCTCCGGTTGTCCCCACCGACATCGCCGAACGGTAGAAGAGCCACGCGAGCAGCCCGTACTCGACGAAGTGGAAACACTCGGTAAAGCTCAACGCGTCGAACACGACGTAGACGGCGCCGAGCAGCAGACTGCTGGCGAGCATCACGTACCGAGTGGTCCGACGATCGCGTATGCGGGCGAGCGCGGCAAGGAGAGCGATGCCTATCGGAACCGCTGTCGCACTGATGCCGAGCATCCGCGACTGCGGTCCCCAGTTCGTGCTGACAGTCGTAAAGAGCTGCTGGACGAAAGGTGCTGACACGATGACCACCACGGACGCGGTCACCGCGACGAGGAACCGGAGTGGGCGCATCAGGGATTGCGTGTCGACTCGCGGCCGAGAAGGATGTCAAACGGACGCCAGAGGCGACCGTCACGAGAGCACGGCCGCTGAGGCTCTAGTCCACACACGCGAGATGGACGACTGACGCGCTTCGTGAGGGCGGCGTGCCTTGCCCGAGAAATGCCGACACACCGGCCCGTCACGAAAACGGCTCGATCGTCCCGCGCGCGTCAACCGGACGTGCCGGTCTATTTCAGGTGCTTGCTGACCAGCTTGGTCATTTCGAACATGTTCACCGTCGCCTTGTTCGCGAACACGGGCTTCAGGGCGGCGTCGGCCTTGATCATGCGCTTGTTCTTCGGATCCTGCAGGCCGTTCTTCTTGATGTACGCCCACAGCTTCTTGGTCACTTCGGTCCGAGGCATCGCCTTGGACCCGATCACCGCCGCCAGGGCAGCGCTCGGGGTGACTGGTTTCATGAAGGCGGCGTTCGGCTTTCGGGCAGGAGCTTTCTTCTTCTTCGCAGTTTTGGCCATCGGTGTCCTTTCAAGACGGAAATCTGGGTGGTCCACATAGTAACGCCGAATGAGCGTGAGATCTCAACTCTGTGCGACTCATTTCCGGCGCCGTCCGGGATCGTGCGGTCACTGGGTCAACAGCGGCCGAAGGTCGCGGACGTTCGGCACCTCATCGAGAGCGCTCACCGCCCGAATGATCGCCGTCGTCTTGGCAGGACCGAGGACCGGCTCGATCAGGCTTCGCGCCTTCTCGTTGACCGCATCCGTGCTCAGCGGATTCTCCTTCGTCCCGGGTGGGAAACGCGTGAAGTGACTGACCGTGCGGCCATCCCGGAGGGTCACATCCACCCTGCCACTACGCGGTGCGTCGGGGTCCATGAGTGCCTTGTCGGCGATGAGCTCTACGCGCTCCTTCACCGCGACCACCTGACGATCCTTCATGCGCTCCTGGGAATGGCTGTCGGCAAACGACACGGTACCTTCCAGGAGCGCGACGGCCAGCACATACTGCAGGTTGACGTCTGGCATGGCGCGGTTGTTGACGATGAGGGCGCCGTCCTCTGGAAGTCGGGCGACGATCCGCGCGACGTTGTCTGCCGTGAGGCCATGCGTACGCCGCAGCGTGAGGAGCGCGTCCACAGGGGCCTGGATGGGATACCCCACGGAGAACGTCTTGATGGCGCTCTCGGTCACGTAGTAGCGCGTGCCCAGATCCGCCACCATCTCTTCAGGTCGGGGCTCGGTGGACAGCGCGTCGATCATGTTGTGCTCACCATCGAGCACATCGTCCACGCCCGTGAACCCCGACTGCACCATGAGTGCAGCGCTCACGCCGTTTCGGGCTCCCATCCCGGCGAAGTCGAACGCCTTCTCGATATGTTCCGAGTCCCGCACCCAGCTCCAGATGCCGGATACCTGCTGCGCGGCGTACGAAAGAGCGAAGCGCATCCCTCGCTCGTCGAGCTGGGCCGCTGCGGCCGCACCCGCGACGGCACCGAAGGTTGAGCTCGTGCCCTCCGCACTACGGTGAGTGCCGCGGACATGATCCGGCCCCAGGGCCAGCAGGAAACGGCAGCAGAGATCGTATCCAAGCACGACGGCCTTCAGGAATTCGGCGCCCGATCTCCCCTCGCGCTCCGCCACGGCGAATGCCGCAGGCACGACCGCGCAACCTGGATGTGCTTTCGTGACCGGCTCGAAATCATCGGTCTCATCGGCGTGAGCGAACATCGCATTCGCAAACGCGGCGTTCACGGCCGTAGTCCTGATATCAGTCGTGAACACAGACGCCTCGGGCGTGCCCCCCTGCGCTCGCACGTAGCGAATCGCCGCCTCGCCAGGTGTCATATGCGCACCGGACACGATTGCCGCGAGCGTGTCGAGAATGCGGTGCTTGGCCTGCAGCACGACTTCGGCCGGCAGGTTCCTGTCGCGCGATTCGACCATGTAGCGCGCCAATCTGCCGGTGACGTTCGGGAGCCGGCGTGCTGCAGGGGTTTGCCCGAGCGCAATCGCGCTGCCGGCGGGGAATGCCGCGGCGGCTATCAATCCTCCTGCGCCCTTCAGTACGTGTCGTCTCGTTGGAGCTGAGTCGTCTCTTGTCGCCATCGCGGCATCACCTCGAGCACATGGGCGTGGTTCGGTCCATCAGACTCCCGCTAGGTCGCACCCAATGTCACAACTACGGAACGGGAATGTCCACCGCAATCCAGACCGCCGGCCCCGTCCCCGTGTTCTCGCCCCAATGGGCAGTGGACCGGCCTTCCGAGGAGCCGTCCCCCGCGTTCACCACCTGGTTTGGCTTGCCATCCTGGTGGTAGGTCATCTGTCCTTGCAGCAAGTACGTCACGGTCGGCCGGTCCACATGATTGTGGAGAGCCTGGATCCCGCCCGGCTGCAACGTAATTTTCCGCATCCGGAGGGACCGTCCCTTGACCGAATCGAGTTCACCAGTCAAATCCAACGAGCGTAGAATCTCCTGGCTCTGGCCCACGTTCGCGGCGGGCGGCTGACGTTGACCGGCCGCGTAACCGGACGCGAAGACCACGACGAAGATGACCGCAACCAGCAGCCGACGTTGAAAAGGCATAGTGTCCTCCATACACACGACGCCGAGATTATAGAGGCTAGAAGGGTAACGAGTCGCCACCGACAATGAGCGCGATGGCGACGAGTGCGCAGGCCACGCCGGCCACCTGCCAGGCGTTCAGACGTTCACCGAGCACGACGCGGGCGAGCAGAACGGTACTCGCCGGATACAGCGATGAGAGCGTGACAACGACACTGAGCGACGCGTGACGCGTGGCCACAAGATACAGGGCGTTGGCGCACATGTCGACGACGCCGGCGGCCATGGCGATTCCGGCCACGGGCGCCGTCAGGCGAAGCGACTGTGCGTTCCACATGGCCAGAAGGCCGAAGAGCGCAACCGAGGCGGCTCGAGCCCAGACGAGCGGCCACATTCCCGCCATCGTGCCGGATCGCGCGAGCGCCAGGAAGAACAAGCCAATCGCCACACCTGAAGCAAGCGCAAGCCAGACGCCCGAGGGAAGCAACCCGGCCTTCGCTGCCTCTCCACGGGATGCGATCGTCTGCCGACTCACGAGCAGGATTGCCACCAACGCGAGTCCCATTCCGATCGTCGTCAGCGGCGCGATTCGATCGCCGGTCAGAACACCCGCGACGACAGGGATGATCACCGCACAGACGGCGGTCGTCGGGGCGACGACCGCCATCCTGCCTACCGCCAACGCGCGGTACAGCAGCCCCACACCAACGCCGCCGGCCACACCCGCAGTGGCTCCCCAGACAAGATCCCTGGTCGAGGGTGAGGCGGCAGGCAGGAACGGGAGAATCAGCAGCAGCGCCAGCAGTCCACAGCCCTGCGAGGTGACGACGATCGCGATGGTGCTGGCACGCCTGGAGCCTATGCCCCCGAGGAAGTCCGCAGCGCCGTACAGAGCCGCCGACGCAATCGCAAGCAGGTAGGCCACTACACAGCGCCACAGAGACACTGAGTCACAGAGAGAATCAAAATACTCTGTGTCTCTGCGACTCTGTGGCCTGTTGGACCGATCTTTGACACTTGATCCATACGGTCCTGTCTAGCCATTCCAGAACGCCATCGCGGATCGGGTGACGAAGAATCCGTAGAACAGACACATCGCGACGAGTCCCACACGACGCCACATCGGGGGACGTATGTGCTCCGGCAGGAGACGCGTGTTGATGTAGAGCAGGTGGAGCGAGGCGATCACGAACACGAAGCCGCCCACGTTCGCGCCAATTTGCAGCAGCAGAATCGGCTGCGCGAGCCGTAGCGCCGCGATGCCCCACAACACGACCACACCGAGCACGCAGTAATAGACCGCCCTCACGTCGCCGCCGCGCCACGTGCGCACCCGACTGCTGCCCGTCCAGAGGATGTCCGTAATCGCGCGCACCATGCCTTCGAGCTGGTCGAGCTGCGTCTTGAACAGGATCCACGCGCCGAGAAAGGCAATCACGCCACCCAACACGGCGCCCGACGCCCCGCTGATGGCCTGCGCCAGAGCTGCGCTGACGCCCAAGCCCTGAATGTTGGTGCCACGAGGAAGAAAGGTGACATAGATCATCGCGGGCAGGAGCATTCCCAGAATGGCGCCTGTGAAGAACACGCCCCACTGATCCGCGCTGATGATCCGCCACCAGCCCCGCCACCGGCGCATGCCCTCCGCGTCCCCGGCGAACATGAAACCATTGTGGGCGAGCGTGACCTTCGTGCCGCCGATGGCGCACGGGATGTAGCCCGCCCGCTCACCCATGCCGTAGCCACGATCGCGCGCCCAGTTCGAGAGCACGATATTGGTCACGCCGCCGGCGCCCGAGTAGGCCACCAGCGCGCCAAGGAGAAAGAGGTCGGTTCCCACAGGGAAGAAATCAAACGATCCCGTCGTGAGATCGAAGCCAGTCAATCCCATCACGCCAGCGAGCCATGTGCGCGACGGGACGAAGACGAGCGCCAGCACGAGGAAACTCCCGAGGATGGCGGCGATGAGCACCCAGTTCAGCAGCTCGAGCGTCTTCTCGATTCGACGGCCGAACGACAGAATCGCGACGCACGCGAGGAACGTCGCCACTCCGATGAAGTAGATCGTGTTGGAGTCGGCCGCGCCGGGGAGCCGCCGCACGAAGAGAAAGAAGATCGCACCCGCGGCTGTGCCGGCCCATGCGGGCCAGCCGACCTGCAGAAAGTACAGCACGGCGTACAGCCAGGCCCAGCCCTTGGAAGAGGGCCGCGTGCGCATGAAGCCGGTAAAGACCGGCTCGCCCGTCGCAAGGGTGTACCGCATCAGCTCGGTGTTGAAGATGGTCTGGAGAAAAACTGCGATCCCGACGACCCAGAGCAACGACAACCCGTGACGGACGAACGTGGTGGGGCCGAGCAGGAACTCCCCACTGCCGATCGAGACTCCAAGGACGATCACCCCTGGGCCGACCGCCTTGAGCCAGCCCAGCCCTTGCGGGGTAGGCGGAAGAGGCAAATCGGCTCGCGACCACGGGTCGAGTCCGGAGCGTGCTTCGACAGCGTTTGCGGAGGGATTGGGTATGTTGGCCAAGGGCGCTATCGTAGACGAACACGTCCGAAAGATCAGCAACCGACATCAGGGATCTGCTAGACTGGCTGCGTTACGTTGGATCCCGCCGAGTTGGTTCTGCTTTCCTGCGTCAGCCTGATTCCTGCACGCGCCTAGCTAGAAGTCTCCAAGCCCTGCTGCCTCCAACCCTTCCAAAGGAACTGTGCATGAGAATCTATGTGGGAAACCTGTCCTTCAATACCGATGAGGGGACACTGGAGCAGCTGTTTGCGCCGCTTGGCGCGGTCGAATCGGTGAAGCTCATCCGGGATCACGCCACGGGCCGCTCGCGCGGCTTCGGCTTCGTCGAAATGGCCGATGACGCAGGCAAGACGGCGTGCGAGCAGCTCGATCAGCATGAATTCGAAGGCCGTCGGCTGACGGTCAACGAAGCGAAGCCGCAGGAGCGCTCCGGCGGCGGTGGCTACGCCGGCGGCGGCCGCAACAACGGCGGTGGCTTTGGCCGCCAGAAGCGCGAAGCGCGCTGGTAAACCGTATCCGCGCCTGGGCGCGGATACATCGGAACATCAGATGGGGCCGGGAGAAATCCCGGCCCTTATCTATTTCTGGCGATGGGGAGACTCGGGCTAGACTGTCCCCATGTGGCGCATGCGGGTGGGGGCGGCCCTCGCCATCATCACCGTCGCGGCGGTCGCGGAGGCGCAATTCGGCCGCCGTTTCTTCGGGCCTTCGGTGGCCACGGAGAAGGATTTCGACGGGCGCTTCCACTATTGCCGGCTGGTCTATCGCGGCGCGTCGAACGGCAACGGGGGAAGCTGGCGAACCGACTATCCCAACGCCGACATCAACATGTCGGTCCGCCTGTCGGAGCTCACCAAGATCCTCGTGAGCCGTGAAGGCTCCGGCACCCCGAATCACCTGCTCGTGCGAGTCTCGGGCGACGAATTGTTCCAGTGCCCGCTTGTCATCATGTCGGCGCCCGGCAGCGCCCTGATTGACGACGAGGAGGCCACTCGGCTGCGCGAGTACCTACTCAAGGGCGGCATGCTCTGGACAGACGACTCCTGGGGATCGTACCAGTGGTCGCACTGGATCAACGAGCTGCGCAAGGTGCTGCCGGCCTCCGAGTACCCGATCTTCGACGTGCCGCTGGATCACGCGCTCTTCCGCACGCAATTCGAGGTGACCGAGATTCCGCAGATCCCGAACATCGGCTTCTTCCTCCGATCGGGAGGCCGGACCTCCGAGCAGGGCACCGACAGCGCTACGCCCTACGTACGAGGGATTGCCGATCAATCCGGGCGATTGATGGTGCTGATGACGCACAACACCGACATCCAGGATGCGTGGGAGCGCGAGGGCGAAGACCCTTCGTACTTCTATGCGTTCAGCCCGCGCGGCTATGCGTTCGGGATCAACGCGATCCTCTACGGACTCACCCACTAGAGCGATTTGCATTTCGCCGTAGAGCGCACGCTTCAGCGTGCGCGTGTCCGCGGAGGCTAAAGCCTCCGCTCTACAACGAATCGAAAAGCGCTTTCTAGAACTCTAACCGCGGAGCTTCGGCAGGAAGCGTCCGGTCTGTTCCATGTAACTCCGGTACGAATCGCCAAAGCGCAGGAGCAGCTTCTCCTCCTCCGTCCGCGTCCGTACGACCAGGAGGGCCACCACCACACTGCCTGTCAGCAGCAGGAACCAATTCGCGGCCGCCAGTCCGTTTGCCAGGGCGCACAAGGCCACCGAAACGTAAAACGGGTGGCGCACCCAGCGGTACGGGCCAGCCGAGATCATCGTGTGCACACGTCTCGTCACGACCGTGTCGGTGAGATTCGTCCCGAGATTGGTGAGCGTCCAGAGGAGGAGCGGTATCGCGAGAAAGCCCGCACCCACGCCGAACCAGCGCAGCCACGTGGGCAAGTCGATCGACGACCACGCCATCGAGCGGGGGTCCACCATGTAGGCGACAAGTCCGGCCATCATGGCCAATCCAAGGGGCCGCAACGTGAGCAGGATCAGGAGCCCCTCTTGTCGTCGATCGAGTGACTCCCCCGTCCGGGACTTCAGTCGGTGGTACACCATGATCGGGACGAGAAAGAGCGCGCCGGCGATGAGCACGAGGCGGAATGTCTGGTCTTCGCTCATTGCGCTTCTCGGTTCTTGTTCACTTTCGCGCTTCCGGGGCTAGACCCTGGGCGAGGCTCTGCACCCGAACCTGAACACGAACGGAGAACATAGAAGCCAGAAGGGTGAACGACACGTGTCGTAGATCTAATGCGCGTGTTCGGACGCGGCGACCGGCTCGAGGCCTGTCTTCGTGATCGCCGGAGCTGCGGCAGGCGACTTCAGATATTCGATCAGCGCCTTTGCGGCATCCGGCGCCTTCGACTTCACAGCCACGCCAGCTGAGAAGGTCGTGACCCGCTGGACAGCCGTGGGTAGCGGCCCCACGTAGTCGATCCCCGCTATCGGCAGGAGTTCGCTGACCTGCTGAAAGCCGATCTCAGCGTCGCCGCGTGCGACGACAGTGCCAACTCGCTCACTCTCGATTCTCTTGGTCTTACCCTTGATCTGATCGGCGATGCCAAGACGCTGAAACATTTCGGTCGAGAGGTACACGCCGCTGGCACTGGCCGAATACGCGATGGAGCGTGCCTGCAGGAGCGTGCGCGTCAATGCTTCCACGGAGCTGATGTCCGGTTTCGGGGCGCCCTTGCGCACGGCCATACCAATGCTCGACCGCACCAGGTCGACGCCGCTGCCGGGGCGCACGTGTCCCTGGCCGATGAGCGCTTCCAGCGCTTCCGCGGCCAAGATCACCACGTCAACCGGTTCACCCCGCTGGAGACGACTGGGAATGGAATCCGGCGCGCCGCCCATCGAGGCGCCGAACGCGACGAGGACCTTCGTGCCCGTGGTGCGTTCGAACTCAGGAACGAGATTGAGAAAGGCCTCCGTGAACGCACCCGACGTCATCACTCGTACTTCCTGTGCCTGAACGGCTGGAGCGACGAGGAGAAAGGCCAGCGTTACGAGCGCCGCTGCCCTCGAGGCGACTGACCGAACGGTCACAGGATGCAGTGTCATGAAGGGCTCGAGTGGGATTCTACACGCGAAAGGGATGACCCGGCCGGACGAGGGCCGCACGCTATTTCGAATCGAACGAACCGTTGATGTCGGCGAAGGCCGCCGCGCGGCCGAGGCCCGCGAACGTGCCGCGTTCGGCGATTTCAGTCGCCGCCTGAAGGAACCCCGTCCACGCCACGCGCGAAAGACCGCCGCCGACACTGATCCGCCGCACACCCAGTTGCGCCAGTTCCGACACGGTCACTGAGTCATTGCCCACCAGCACGTTCACGGGCCTGGGCGCCAGCGCATCGACGACGGCCTTGATATCGGCTGTGGTGCGGAGACCCGGCGCATAGAGGCAGTCAGCTCCGACCTCGGCATAGGCCGTCAGGCGTCGAATCGTCTCGGCAATATCGGGACGTCCGACAAGGAAACCCTCGGACCGGCCGGTGAGGAGCACGCCAGTGCCGCTCCTGTCGATCGCCTCTCGGGCCGCACGCACCCGTTCAACGGCAAGGCCAAGGTCGAAGAGTGGGCTCGACGGATTGCCTGTGGAGTCCTCAATCGAAAGGCCCGCAATCCCCGTCGCCGCGGCCGCAGCAACGTTGGCCGCAACAGCGGCTGGTTCGACCGCGAAACCACCCTCGAAGTCGGCATTGAGAGGCACATCGACACCCTCGCTCATCGAGCGCAGGTGCGCCAGTTTCTCGTCGAGGAGTACGCCATGGTCCCGTCGCCCGAGCGACCAGGCGAGTCCGGCGCTCGTCGTGGCCAGCGCACGAAACCCCAGCCGGACAAGCGCCCTCGCGCTCCCCAGGTCCCAGGGATTCGGGATGACGAAACAGCCGGACTGATGCAGTTCACGAAAGACACGACAGCGATCGGCCTGTCCGGCCATGATTCTCTCCACGATGTAATCGCCGCGTGCCGGCTACTCGACTGCCGCGAACACGCGTTCGTCGACCGGGCTGCCGGAGATCGGCTGCAGCGTATCCCGATAGGCTCGCGTATGAGGAGCGGCGACGTGGGCATCGAGGGCGCCCTGGTCTCTCCAGACCTCGACGACCGTAAAGTGATTCGCGCGCATGGCATGCTGCAGGACGTCGAATCGAAGCGCCCCCTGCTCCTGCCGACTCGCCTCCGCCAGCCGCCGCAGCATCCCTGGCGCGTCGGCCTGCCCGCCGCCGCCACCGATGTCGACGTGCGACACCACGTACACGGGCCTGCCGCTCCCACTCGGTGCGGCCGGAGCAGTCGAGAGCGCCTTGTACGGACGCTCGTCGTAGCCACTCACGCGTATCGGCTGCATCGCGTCGCGGAACACTTTGGCGTGCGCCGTGAGGCGATGGGCATCGAGTGTCGCCTGATCCTTCCAACGCTCGATGACAACGAAATGCCCTGGCCGGCCGACCTGTTCGAATGTGTCGACTCGGGCGTCACCACTCGCGCGACCGGTCGCCTCGCGATACTGCTTCAGGGCCGCGACCATCGCCGTCCGCGAAGCGGGCAGGATGTCCACGTACGCGACCAGGTAAACCTCACCCCCCGCGGGCGCCTGGGCGTGCGTCGGCGCGCCAGGAGCCAGGCCAAAGACGAGGGCCAGGAGACAGATCATCGCTTCTCGCCAGGTCATGTGCACTCCTCTCGGTGGACGAACAGCAGGATTCTAGATCCGTTCGGGACCCACCGGTCCGCGAGCGCAACTTCACCTCTTCACAAACTTGATCAAGGCACCGTTGGCTGAATCCGCGACGTACAACTCGCCTCTGGGGCTGACCGCTATGGAGTGAGCCTCCCCGAACTCCCCAAGGCCGGTTCCGGGCTTGCCCACCGCGGCGAGGACCTTGCCCGACAGGTCCAGCTGAACGACTTGACCAGCGTAACCGTTCACCATGTAGATGTACTCGGAGCCGATGTCGATGCTGCACGGCAGGCCCGAGTACTTCGTCTGGCGGACGAAGGTTCCGTTGGAGTCGAAGATCTGAATGCGCTGGTTCTCACGATCCATCACCCACACCATGCCCTGGGCGTCGACCGCTACTCCGTGAGCGACGTCGAACTGACCAGGCCCAGTCCCTTTGCCACCCCACGAGGTGATGAGTCGACCATTGCGGTCGAACTTCAGGACGCGGGGGTCGCCGCCAGTACCAGGCGTGTGTCCCTGCGACACGAAGACGTCGCCGTTCGGAGCAACCGCCACGTCAGTTGGCTGATTCAGTTTGCGTGAGCCGGTCGCTTCATTCCACTCACCCGCCTCACCTTTCGTGCCTAGCGTCAGCAGGACTTCTCCTATCGGGCTGAATTGCACAACGACGTGAGCGCCAACGTCAGTGGCCCAAATGTTCCCGTCGCGATCGATGTGCAACCCGTGCGACCTGGTGAACAACGCGTCACCGAAGCCACGGACGAACGTCCCATTCGGATCGAATTCAAGGAAAGTCTTCGGGCCGCGAGTGAGGACATACAGGTGGCCCTTCGAATCGAACGCGACAGCGGCTGGAGCCCCCATCTCCGTCCCTGCAGGCAGTCTCACCGGATCTGCGACGGCGACATAGTCAAGAAGCGGTGCCCTTTCAGGCAATAGCAGCGCTGGATCAGATGGACGCTGTCCGAACGCGGGCGTCCCAAAGAGACAGATCGCAACTCCGATCAGAACCCTTCTCATTCTCGTCTCCGATACTGCTGCATGCTGTTGTCAGGCAGCGAGGTCCGCGCGGCTAGCCTCGGCACTTCAGGCTTTCCGTGAATGCAGCGAGGTCCGCGGCGAACCGGGCTGGCTCTTCCCAATGCAAGGCATGTCCGGCGCCGTGGTAGACCAGGAGCCGCGCAACCGCAACGTCCCGAACGCGCGCTTCCAGCATATTCGGCGCGGCGAAACCGTCCCGGTCGCCCGAGATGACGAGAGTGGGCACCGAGATCTTCCCAAACTCCGCCGCGACGTCGTCCTCCCGGATCCCTGCGAACACCTCTCGCCAGACCCACGCTGGGAGTTTGAGACTCTCGTGCACAACGGTGTCGAGGAACGCCGGCGGGACCGGCTGCCCCAGTGTGCTCACTTGGAACTCCCGCACAAAGCCAACGTCGACCGGGTCCGTCAGCGTCGAAACGGTCTCATCGAGCTCGACCACGACTGGGTTGCGAGCTTCGCCATCAAAGGCGCCGATCAGCACCAGCCCGAGAGTGCGCCCGGGGAAGTCGATCGCAAAGCGCTGAGCGATCGCTCTGCCCATCGAGTGACCCACGATGAGGGCTGATCGGAGACCGATGACGTCCATGATCGCCACCAGGTCCGCTGCGTAGTCGACGTACCGGTACCCGGCGGGCGGGCGGCTCGCGTCGCCATGACCGCGCTGCGTCAGAGCGAAGGCGCGGATGGAGGAAGGCAGGTGTGGCAGCACGGGCTCGAACGAACGCCAGGAGTCCGTCGCACCGTGTAGAAGCAACACCGGAATACCTGCGGGGTCTCCCTGCTCGACATACTGGAGCGTGACACCAGTGGGGAGTTCGACCGAGTGGACGACGGACCCCATATCTCCTTCTTCCTCCTCGAAATACGAGCCAGCCGGCTCCCTTGCACTGCCTAACGTCTGCGCTCAGGCGCGTGCGTCTTCGCATGTCGCCTGCAGCGCGTTGTTCGGCCCAGTGGGCAGAGGATCGCGGTGTGCGCCGACTTGCTTCTCTTGAGTTCAGTACTCATTTCTTGGAATCCTCGATCGCGTCCGGCAACGCCCTTACGGCGACCGCAGCCAGGAGGGCAGTCAGGAGGACGCCGCACACCCCTATGAGTATCGCCAGCACACGTGTGAGCAGGAACTTGGGCGCGAGATCACCGTAGCCAATCGTCAGGCCGGACACGAACGCGAAATAGATCGAGTCCTGTACCGACCAGCCTTCGCGCACACCGATGACCAAGCCGAGCGCCATCATTAATCCGAGGAGTCCGGACAGGATTGGCCACACCACGCGCAACTCCGCAGATAGCCCGGCAAGGAAATTCCGTCTCAACGCGCGATGATCCATGCTGTCTCCGAACCTACACAATTTTCCTTTGCGGTCCAACGTGAGCGTTCACCAGCGGCCGCTCGGGATCGTATCGGTGGCCGTCTGGTGGAACGCCTTGTTGGGCAGCCCCTGAGTCGCACGAGTCGAACCGCAGGTCACATGACCAGTAGCGCCGCCATCAGTTCGATTCCATCCCAAAGGTTCTGGATTCTGAGATTCTCGTCGAAGCTGTGCTGGTTGTTATCGTGATTCCCAATCGGTATCACTATCGTCCGAGTACCAAGCGGGCGTTCGATAGCCTCGAGCGGCAGACCCCCGCCCATCGTTGGCAGCTTGACGGCGCGACCGCGGGCACTTTCGACGGTTCGGATCACTTCCTGGGAAATGGGTAGATCCATGGGCGTGCGCGAGCCAACGCCGGGCGGACCGACGACGACCTTCGCCACTCTTCGCGTGCGCGCGACGCTCGTCGGCGGTAGGCTCACGGTCGACGACGTAGAAGCCCTGCTTGCGGATGTGTTCAGTGATGAGCTGACCGGTCTTACGGCCGTCCATGCCCTTCACCATCCTAATGTCCATCGTCACCGTCGCCGAGGCGGGAATCACGTTCGACGCCTGCGCACCGGTGCGCGAGCTAGCCATGCCGCGGATGTTGAGCGACGGAACTGTGATCAATTCGTTCAGTGTCCGCGGTCCGCCGTCGGTGGACCCCAGCCACAACTGACGCATCAGTTCAGCGTCGATCGAGGGTGCTTCAGCGAGCGCCCGCTTCTCCACGGGCCCAAGCGGTTCGACGTCGTCGTAGAAATGGTCAACGAGTACGCGGCCGTTGTCATCTTTCATGGAAGCAAGCAGCCGTGCGAGTGACATCGCCGGATTCGGCGCCCAGTTGCCGTAGTGTCCACTGTGCAGTTCGACACGCGGTCCGTAGACCGTGATGTCGACCGGAGTGACGCCCCGCGCGCCAAATACTATCGATTGCTGCCGTGTCTGATAGAGCGGTGCATCGCACATCAGCCAGAGATCCGCCGCAAAGAGATCCTTGTGTGCGGCCAGCGTCTTCTCAAGGTTGACCGATCCTGCTTCCTCCTCGCCTTCGAACGCGAACTTGACGTTCGCCTTGAACGCGAGGCCCGCCGAACGGATGGCGTCGATCGCGGCCATCAGCGCGACGATCGGCGCCTTGTCGTCGGCTGCCCCGCGAGCGTACAGCCTCCACTCTGGGTCGAATGTCCCGCCCGATGGTGGTAACGGCATGACGCGCCCGCCGTCTTCAACCGGCCTGTCGCGCAGCGTCGGCTCGAATGGCGGCGAAGCCCATTCTTTGGGGTCGAGCGGCTGGCCGTCGTAGTGCGCATAGAAGGCGATGGTGCGAGTAGCTCCCGGTGTGCGGATCTCGCCGAACACGATCGGGTTGCCCCCGGGGACCGACACCAGTCTCGGCGCGAGGCCCCGCTTTTCCATCATGACCACGATGGCGTCCGCGTTCCGCTGGATGTTCTCGCGATCGCGCGCGATATTTGGAATGGAAAGGAGCGCGACGAACTCGTCTACGATGGCGCGTTCGTGCTGCTGGCGCCAGACACGGGCGGCCTGTGCGGCGGGGTTCGTCTGGGCGGAGCCAACTGCGGGCAACAGACAGATCAGCAACGCCAGTAGGTATCGTGTCATGTGCGACATGTCTCCCAAGATGCAACGAACCCGAGTCTGTCTGCCTAACGCGCGGCTTGAGCCGCGCGCCGAGGCGAGCGTAGCACCAGACGTTTTGGAGCGACGGCTCCAAGCTGATGTTGGGCGGCCAGTATCGAACACCTTAAACCTCCATCGTGGTCACCGAGATCGGTTGTGATCGAATCGGCCGTGTCGTCAAACCCAGCAGGCACACGCGCCCCAGTGCACATTCGCGACGGACTTACGCGTCAGCAATGACCTCGTATGTATCTACGGATGTCAGGGTGACTGGAGCGCCGGGGGGCGGGCCTTCGGATCGGATCCGTTCGGCCGTCGCGAGGGCGTTCGCCTCGGTATCGAAAATCTGTACCGATCTGAGCACGTCGCCCTGTAGCGCCCGAAGCCAGTAGCCTGTCGAGAAGCCGCGGTGCGTTCGAGCCTGCGGCACGATCATGTCGCGAACCATGTTTCGTGCCTCCTGCTCACGACTCAGGTTCACTCTGACCTCGATGATGACTCCGTACATGTCGCTCCACCTCCCACCGGCCCTGGGTCCCGTGCGAAGCGATTGGGCGCACGGCTGCTGATCAATCGACGCTCGCCCAACCCACCTCCGCGGCCATCCGCAACCACTCCCGATGACCGGCAAAACAACCGCAAGTCGATACGGAGCAGGACTCTAGCACACGGCCGCCAAGCGGCCCCTTGGCATCGTCACTGTCTGGGACGCAAATACAGGCCGTCCACAAGAAGAGGCACAGAGATTTGCATCTCTGTGCCTCTGTGTCTCCGTGGCCCGTGAAACCGAGCGTTATTCGACGTCGCCCACCGGTCCGCGAGTGCCCGCGAGGACACGCGCACGCTGAAGCGTGCGCTCTACGTCGAAACGCCTCGATCATCTCAGACGCTGCCGGTCAGTGCGGCGATCGCCTTCTCCGTGTCACCCACAGCGATGACGAGACGGTTACGTGTCGCGAGATACGAGTACTTGATGTTAATGTGCGCGTCCGCAAGGGTCTTGAACACGCCTGCAGCGGCGCCCGGCTGATCGGCGACGGGCACTACGACCACCCGATGCTCCTGGACGATCCGGAAACCGGCCTGCTCGAGACAGGCATGCGCGGTGCGCAGCTCCGGGGAGAGCACGTGGACCACGCCGCCGATTTCGGCGTAGCCGTCGATATTGATCCCCGCCCGGCTGACACACTCGATGGCCTTGGCCAGGGTTCCAGGACGGTCTTCCTCGAGGGTGACCGCGAGATCTGCGTCGAGATGCGCGTCGGGATACGCCACGGTTACACCTCCTCGATTGGTCCTTGCTTCCGGATCTTGGCTCCAGCGGCCGGTCAGCCGGCCGCGCGCACACTCCCAAGCCCACGGATCACCGACGTTTGACCCCGGCGGCTCGTCGCCGTCTGGGACGCGAGTATAGGCCGTACACAAGAAGAGGCACAGAGATTTGCATCTCTGTGCCTCCGTGTCTCTGTGGCCCGTGAAGGTGAAGACCCCTCGAGCGTTACTCGACGTCGCCCACCGGTCCGCGAGTGCCCGCGAGCGGCTCGTCGGTATCGAACGCGTACTCGATCTCCCGATCCATATCGAGATCGTCTTCGGCCGGCGGTGGTGGCGCCGGCGGCGGCGGCGGTTCGTCCACCGGGATCCGCACGTGCCGGTAGTACTCGAAGCCGGTTCCGGCCGGAATCAACCGGCCCATGGTCACGTTCTCCTTGAGCCCACGCAGATGGTCGATCTTGCCTGAGATCGACGCCTCCGTGAGAACCCGGGTCGTCTCCTGGAACGAGGCGGCCGAAATGAACGAGTCGGTCGAGAGCGACGCCTTCGTGATCCCGAGGAGCAGCGGCTGCGCGGTGGCCGGACGCCCGTCGGCGCCGATGACGCGCTCGTTCTCTTCGAGGAAGCGGAACTTGTCCACCTGCTCGTCGATGAGGAACTCCGTGTCGCCCACATCCTCGATCTTCACCCACCGCATCATCTGTCGTGCGATGACCTCGATGTGCTTGTCGTTGATGTTGACGCCCTGCAGCCGATAGACCTCCTGGATCTCGTTCACCAGGTACTTCTGCAGTTCCTTCTCACCCAGGACCCGCAGGATGTCGTGTGGATTGCTCGGCCCGTCCATGAGCTGCTCGCCGGCGCGGACGCGCTCGCCTTCGTGCACGTTCACGTGCACGCCGCGTGGCAGCGAATACTCCCTCGCCTCGGTCCCGTCGTCCGGGACGATGATGACCTTGCGCAGCCCCTTGGCGACGCCACCCTCCCGCACGATGCCGTCGATCTCGGAAATGACCGCCGGATCGCGCGGCTTGCGGGCCTCGAAGAGCTCGACCACGCGCGGCAGACCGCCCGTGATGTCCTTCGTCTTGGTCGTCTCGCGGGGAATCTTCGCAAGCACGTCGCCGGCTTCCACCGACTCTCCGTCCTGCACCATGAGGTGCGCATGCGACGGCATGTGGTACTTGCGAAGCACCTTGCCAGCCTTGTCACGGATTTCAACCGTGGGCTGCTTTTTCTCGTCAGGCGAATCGATGATGATGAAGCGCGACAGGCCGGTGACCTCGTCGACCTCCTCGTGGACCGTCACGCTCTCGATGATGTCCTTGAACTTCACCGCGCCGGGATCTTCAGTCAGAATCGAGAAGGTGTAGGGATCCCACTCGACGAGCGTCTGCCCCTGTTCGACCTTCTGTCCGTCCTTCACCTTGAGTCGCGCGCCGTAGACGATCGGGTAGCGTTCGCGATCGCGCCCCTTCTCGTCCGCCACGACCAGCGAACCGCTCCGGTTCATGACGATGAGCTGACCGCTCTTCCCGTCGGCGCCCTTGTGGGTCTCGACGACCTGGAGGCTCTGGTAGCGGACGTTGCCCGAGTGCTTGGCATCCAGGGTGTTCTGCTCGGATACCCGCGATGCCGTTCCGCCGATGTGGAATGTCCGCATCGTGAGCTGCGTGCCGGGCTCGCCAATCGACTGCGCGGCAATGACGCCCACGGCCTGCCCGAGCTCGACCAGACGGCCGGTCGCCAGGTCGCGGCCGTAGCAGCGCTTGCAGACGCCACGACGGGCTGCACAGGTCAGCACCGAGCGGATCTTGACCTTCTCGATGCCGCCCTCCTGCACCGCCGACGCCTTGTCCTCGTCAATCTCCTCGTTCACGTCGACAATCGTGTCGGCGGTGAACGGGTCCATGATCCGCTCGAGCGTCACGCGGCCGACGATACGGTCGCGGAGCGGCTCGATGATCTCGCCCGACTCGACGATGGCGCGGGCCTCGATGCCGTCGAGCGTTCCGCAATCGTCCTCGGAGATGATGACGTCCTGCGCCACGTCCACGAGGCGGCGCGTCAGGTAGCCTGAGTCGGCCGTCTTGAGCGCGGTGTCGGCCAGGCCCTTGCGCGCGCCGTGCGTCGAGATGAAGTACTGCAGCACCGTGAGGCCTTCACGGAAGTTCGACGTGATGGGCGTCTCGATGATTTCACCCGATGGCTTCGCCATCAGGCCGCGCATACCTGCCAGCTGACGGATCTGCTGTTTGGAACCGCGGGCGCCCGAGTCAGCCATGACGTACACCGGGTTGAACTTCTTCCCGGTGTGATCCAGCTCGGCCATTTCGCCGAACATCTCGTCGGCGATCTTCTCGGTGACCTCCGACCAGACTGCGATGATCTTGTTGTAGCGCTCGCCGTTCGTGATCGCGCCCTCGAGATACTGCTGCTCGACCTTGATGACCTCGTTGCGCGCGTTCTCCACCAACTGGGGCTTGTTGCCGGGAATCACGAGATCGTCGATGCCGATCGACAGACCGGACCTCGTGGCATAGGTGAAGCCGAGGTTCTTCAGCGCGTCGAGCATATCGACCGTGCGCTCGAGGCCGAAGTCCAGGTAGCACTTCTGCACGAGCTGCTGAAGGCCCTTCTTCTTCAACAGTCCATTGACGTACGGCATCGCCGACGGCAGCGCCTCGTTGAGAATCACGCGACCCACGGTCGTGTTGATGATCTTGTTCTTGACATCCTGCACTTCGGTGTGCAGGACGTCCTGGTCGTCCCGCGCGGCACTGAGGTCCTGCAGCATGCCGGTGTAGCGCAGCCGGATCGGCGTGAGGGTCTCCAGCTCGCGGGCTTCGAGCGCCAGGAGCACGTCATCGGGGTTGCCGAACACGCGCCCTTCGCCCTTCGCCCCGTTCATCGCCTTCGTGAGGTAGTAGCAGCCCAGCACGATGTCCTGCGACGGCACCGTGATCGGCGCCCCATTCGCCGGCGACAGGACGTTGTTCGACGACATCATCAGCACCGAGGCCTCGATTTGGGCTTCGGGCGACAACGGAATGTGCACGGCCATCTGGTCGCCATCGAAGTCGGCGTTGAACGCCGTGCAGACGAGCGGATGGATGCGGATCGCCTTGCCTTCCACCAGCACCGGCTCGAAGGCCTGGATACCGAGGCGGTGCAGCGTCGGCGCGCGGTTCAGCAGCACGGGGTGCTCGCGGATGACCTCCTCGAGGATGTCCCACACCTCCGGACGCTGCTGCTCCACCATCTCCTTCGCCTGCTTGATGGTGGCGACGAGCTGACGCTCTTCGAGCTTGTTGTAGATGAACGGCTTGAACAGCTCGAGCGCCATCTTCTTCGGCAGGCCGCACTGGTGGAGCTTCAGCTCCGGCCCGACGACGATCACGGAACGGCCCGAGTAGTCGACGCGCTTACCCAACAGGTTCTGCCGGAAGCGCCCCTGCTTGCCCTTGAGGGTGTCCGAGAGCGACTTGAGCGGCCGGTTATTGGCGCCGCGCAGCACGCGGCCGCGACGGCCGTTGTCGAACAGGGCATCCACCGCTTCCTGCAGCATCCGCTTCTCGTTGCGGATGATGACGTCCGGCGCCTTCAGCTCCATCAGCTTCTTCAACCGGTTGTTCCGGTTGATGACGCGCCGATACAGGTCGTTCAGGTCCGACGTGGCGAACCGGCCTCCGTCGAGCGGCACCAGCGGTCGCAGTTCCGGCGGAATCACCGGAATGACGTCGAGGATCATCCAGTTGGGCTGATTGCTCGACTTGCGGAAGCTGTCCACCACCTTGAGCCGCTTGGCGAACTTCAGCTTCTTCTGAACCGAGACCTCGCTGCGCATCTTGACGCGCAGCTCTTCCGCGAGCTTCTCGATGTTGACCCGCTTCAACAGTTCCTTGATGCCCTCGGCGCCCATCTGCGCGCGGAACTTCTGACCGTAGTCCTCACGCGCCTTGCGGTACTGCTCTTCGTTGAGGAGCTGGTTCTGCTTCAACTCGGTCTCGGCCGGGTCGATGACGACGTAGCCCTCGAAGTACAGGATGCGTTCGAGGTCACGAAGCGAGATGTCGAGCAGGTGCCCGATACGGCTCGGCAGGCCCTTGAAGAACCACACGTGGCTGACGGGCGTCGCCAGCGTGATGTGGCCCAGGCGCTCGCGCCGGACCTTTGCCTGCGTCACCTCGACGCCGCACTTGTCGCAGATCACGCCCCGGTGCTTCATGCGCTTGTACTTGCCGCAGAGGCACTCCCAGTCGGTGATCGGCCCGAAAATCTTCGCGCAGAACAGGCCGTCGCGTTCCGGCTTGAACGTGCGGTAGTTGATCGTTTCGGGCTTGGTCACCTCGCCGAAGGACCAGGACAGGATCTTGTCCGGCGACGCGAGTGAAATCCGAATCGCGTCGAAATCGGCGCGCAGAGCGGTCTTGTTGTCGTGGAAGCTTGGTCTCATTTATACCTGCTCCAGTACCGGTTCGTCCTGCGCCGGCAGGGGTTCGGCCGGCGGCCTCTTCTTCGTGGAAATCAGCTCCACATCGAGGCACAGCGACTGCAACTCGCGAATGAGCACGTTGAAGGACTCGGGCAGGCCTGGTGTGAACGACGCGTCGCCCTTGACGATCGCTTCGTAGATCTTGGCGCGGCCCGTCACGTCGTCCGACTTCGCCGTCAATAGTTCCTGGAGGATGTGCGCCGACCCGTAGGCTTCGAGCGCCCATACCTCCATCTCGCCGAACCGCTGCCCACCGAACTGGGCCTTGCCGCCGAGCGGCTGCTGCGTGATGAGCGAGTACGGCCCGATCGACCGGGCGTGAATCTTGTCGTCGACCAGGTGCGAGAGCTTCAGCATGTAGATGTAGCCGACGGTCACGAGATTCTCGAACTCCATGCCCGTCATACCGTCGAAGAGCGGCGTCTTGCCGGCCTTCGGCAGCCCCGCCTGCTCCAGCCAGTTCTTGATCTCGTCTTCCGTTGCGCCGTCGAATACCGGCGTCGCGAAGTAGAGACCGAGCGCATGCGCGGCCCACCCGAGATGCGTCTCGAGGATCTGACCGACGTTCATACGAGACGGCACGCCGAGCGGATTGAGCACGATCTCCACCGGGGTGCCGTCCGGCAGATACGGCATGTCCTCTTCGGGCAGGATGCGCGCGATGACGCCCTTGTTGCCGTGGCGGCCGGCCATCTTGTCGCCGACCGACAGCTTCCGCTTCATCGCCACGTACACCTTGACGAGCTTGATGACCCCCGGCGGCAGCTCGTCGCCCCGGCGGATCTTCTCCTTCTTCTCCTCGAAGAGCTGGCGGATGACTTCGACCTGCCGCTCCGTCCGCTCCTCGAGCAGCCGAAGGTCGCCCTCCAGCCGAGGATCGTCACTCTGAATCTTCACGCGGACCAGCTGCTCGTACGGCACCGGCTCCATCAGCTCCGGCGTGAGGGCCGTGCCCTTCTTGAGCAGCCGCTCGCGGCCGAACTCGTCGAAGGTGTCGGCGCGCAGCGTCTGGTTGCCCAGCATCTGGACGACGCGCTTCTTGATCTCGTCATGCAGAATGCGGATCTCGTCGGCCTGATTCCGCTCCATCATCTCGAGATCTTCGGCCTCGATCGCCTTCGCCCGGTCGTCCTTCTCGATGCCTTTCCTCGAGAAGATCTTCACGCCGACGATGATCCCTTCGATACCCGGCGGACAGATCAGCGAGGCGTCGCGAACGTCGCCCGCCTTCTCACCGAAGATCGCCCGAAGAAGCTTCTCCTCCGGCGTCAACTGCGTCTCACCCTTCGGCGTGACCTTGCCGACGAGAATGTCGCCGGGCTTCACGTTGGCGCCGATGCGGATGATCCCGCTGTCGTCCAGATCCCGAAGGTACGTCTCCGACACGTTCGGAATGTCCCGCGTGATCTCTTCGGGTCCGAGCTTGGTGTCGCGGGCCTCGATCTCGAACTCCTCGATGTGGATGGAGGTGTAGTAGTCCTCCTTCACCATCTTCTCGGAGACGAGGATCGCGTCCTCGAAGTTGTACCCGCGCCACGGCATGAACGCGACGAGCACGTTCCGGCCGAGGGCGAGCTCGCCGAGCTCCGTGCACGGGCCGTCGGCGAGGACCTGCCCCTTCTGCACCCGCTGGCCCACCCGCACGATGGGTTTCTGATTGATACAGGTGTTCTGGTTCGATCGCTTGAACTTGGTCATCGGGTAGATGTCAGCGCCCATCTCCTTGCTGACATCGTCCGCGTCGCCAGGACCCTCGACACGCACGACGATACGCTGGCTGTCCACGTAGTCCACCGTACCGGTCCGGCGTGTGACGACCACCGCACCCGAGTCGCGCGCCGTGATGTATTCCATGCCGGTGCCCACATACGGGCTCCGAGCCCTCAGGAGCGGCACGGCCTGGCGCTGCATGTTCGAACCCATCAGCGCGCGGTTCGCGTCGTCGTTCTCGAGGAACGGCACGAGCGAGGCCGCGACGGAGACGAGCTGCTTCGGCGAGACGTCGATGAACTGCACCTTGTCGCGGGGCGCGAGGATGAAGTCTCCGGCCTGCCGCGAGTTCACGCGGTCCTGCTTGAATCGACCGTCCTCGTCGAGCGGCGCGTTGGCCTGCGCGACGATGTACTGGTCCTCTTCCCAGGCGGAGAGGTAGTACGAGTACGGCTCGAACTCGACGCCCTTCTTCTTCGACCGGCCGTCAGCCCCCACGAGCTCGTCGGCTTCCACGACATCGCCGACCTTGTACTTGGCGTTGCCACCGGCGTTCAGCACCACCACGTAGTCGACGACACGCCCGTCCCTGACCTTGCGATAGGGCGATTCGATGAAGCCGAACTCGTTGATGCGCGCGTAGCAGCTGAGCGACGAGATCAGACCGATGTTCGGACCTTCCGGCGTCTCAATCGGGCAGATGCGGCCGTAGTGCGTCGGGTGGACGTCGCGAACCTCGAAACCGGCGCGCTCGCGCGAGAGGCCGCCAGGTCCGAGCGCCGAGAGACGCCGCTTGTGCGTGATCTCGGAGAGCGGATTCGTCTGGTCCATGAACTGCGACAACTGCGACGATCCGAAGAACTCCCGAATCGCGGCCATGACCGGCTTGGCGTTGATCAGGTCGTGCGGCATCGCCGTCGCCATTTCCTGATACACCGACATCTTTTCCTTGATCGCACGCTCCATACGGACCAGGCCGATGCGGAACTGGTTCTCGAGGAGCTCGCCGACCGAGCGGACGCGGCGATTGCCCAGGTGGTCGATGTCGTCCACGTTCTGGGGGTTCTTCCGCAGCTTGAGCTGGTACTTCAAGACCTCGTAGAAGTCCTGCGGGTGCAGGATCTTCTCGTCGAGGGGCGTCTTCAGCCCGAGCTTGGTGTTCAGCTTGAGACGGCCCACCCGCGAGAAGTCGTACTTCTGCGGATTGAAGAACATGTTCTCGAAGAGCGACCTCGAGCTGTCGAGGGTCGGTGGATCACCGGGACGAAGACGCCGGTAGATCTCAATCAGCGCCTCTTCGTGGGTGCGGATGGGATCCTTCTTCAGCGTCTGTCCGATAATCGGGCCGACGTCGTCGCGCTCCGGGAAGAACACCTCGATCCGATCGACCTTCTTCTCCTGCGCCATCGAAATGACGCGCGGCGTCAGCTCCTCGTTCGCCTCGAGGATCACTTCGCCGGTCTCCGGATCGACGATATCGGCGGCGGCGAACGCGCCGTCGAGCGCCTCGTCGGCCACGGCAATCGTCTCGGCGCCGGCCTTGCGAAGCGCTGCCAGGGCGTTCGAGCTGATCTTCTTGCCCCCCTGGATCGAGAAGTCACCCGCCTTGACGTCGGCAGCGGCGCGCAGCCCGACGAGACTGTCGCTCACCGCCCACATCAGGGACGGCCCCTGGTTCAGGAAGATCCGCTCGACGGAATAGAACGTGCGGATGATCTCGTCGGCGCCGCGCAGGCCGAGCGCGCGGAGGAAGACCGACGCCAAGAACTTGCGCTTCCGGTCGATGCGCACGTAGAGCAGGTTCTTCTGGTCGTACTCGAACTCCACCCAGGAGCCGCGGTACGGGATGATCTGCGCCACGTAGAGCGTCTTGTCTTCGGAGTGGAAAAACGCGCCCGGCGAGCGATGGAGCTGCGACACGATGACGCGCTCGGTGCCGTTGATGATGAACGTGCCGTTGTCCGTCATCAGCGGGATATCGCCGAAATAGACTTCCTGTTCCTTGATGTCGCGAATCGTCTTGACGCCGGTCTCCGGATCCTTGTTCCAGACGACGAGGCGGATCGTCACCTTGAGCGGGACCGCATAGGTCATCCCCCGCTCCTGGCACTCGTCCACGTCGTACTTGAGCTTCATCGCGACCGTCTGGCCGCAGATGTCGCACATGTCGCCGCGCGCGATGTTCGCCTTGCTGCACCGCGGGCAGAGCACTTCGTGGTCGCCGTACGGGTCGGCCACGAGCGTCGCGCCGCAGCCGGTGCAGGGCTTGCGCAGATGATGCAGCCCGGCAAGCTTGCCGCACTTGCATTCCCAGTTGCCTATCGAGTACTCGATGAACTCGAGTGACGAGTTCTCCCGAAAATCACTGATCGGGAAAACCGACTTGAACACCGACTGCAGGCCGGCGTCCTCCCGCTCCGCGGGGAGACGATTCATCTGCAGAAAGCGCTCGTACGACTTCCGCTGAATCTCGATCAGGTTCGGAATGGGAACCGTCGTCTTGATCTTGGAGAAATCCTTGCGCTCGCGGTACACGTTCTTGGGAAGGCTGTACATCGGTGACTGACCCTCACGGATCGGAAGTCGGAAAATCTGGCGGGTCCGCCGCGCGGATCCCGCCCTTCATCTGCCGCACGATTCGCTGCTGTGGCCGTCTCACGCACCTGTGAGGTACGAGGGACAGCGCCGAGCGGCGAACCAGGGCGCTACTTGACGTCGACCTTGGCGCCTACTTCGGCGAATTTCTTGCGGATCGTCTCGGCCTCGTCCTTGCTCACGCCTTCCTTGAGCACCTTCGGCGCAGCTTCGACCAGGTCCTTGGCTTCCTTCAGACCCAGGCTCGTGACCTCGCGAACGACCTTGATGACCTTGATCTTGTCCGCACCGACCTCGACGAGGCTGACGTTGAACTCGGTCTTCTCCTCGGCCGGTGCGGCCGCGCCGCCGCCCGCCGCGGCCCCGCCCGGCATCGCCATAGGCATGGCGGCCGCGGCAGAGACACCCAGTTCGGACTCGAGCGCCTTGACGAGCTGCGAGAGCTCCATGACGCTGATGCCCTTGATGTATTCGATCACTTGCTGCTGATTGACTTCGGCCATTTTCTGTCTCTCCCTGACGCTGTCACAGGCGGCCCTAGGCTTCTGGCGCTAGGCTCTCCGCACGAAATGTTGTTGAACGCTCAGCCCGCTGCCGCTTCCGATTTCTTCTTCTCCACCTGCACCAGGACCGACAGCAGATCGCGCGGCGTCGCCGCGAGCACCCCGACCAGCTGTTGCATCGGCGCCTGCAGCACGTACAGGAGCTTCGCGTACAGTTCCGGCTTCCCTGGCAGGCTGGCGAGGTCGTTGACCTCCGCAGCCTTGATGACCTGGCCTTGCACCACCGCCGCCTTGATCGACAGCATCGGCGCCGTCTTCATGAAGGTCGTCAGCGTCTTGGCCAGGACCACGGCATCGCCCTGCGTATAGGCGATCGCGGTCGTACCCTCGAAATGCGCCTCGAGGGACGCGAGATTCGTGCCCTTGGTCGCGCGTTTGGCCAGCGTGTTCTTGACGACCCGATACTGCCCCTGCGCCGCACGAATCTGCCGGCGCAGATCGGTGACCTGCGGGACATTCAGCCCCTTGTAGTCGACGACGATCGCCGTGTCGGCCGTCTGAAAGGCCGCCGAAAGATCCTGGAGCTCCTGCTCTTTTTCCGCTCTGCTTACAGCCATCGCGGCCCCCTACTTCGCCCGCTCATCGATGTGGGTGGTGTCGACTGTGACGCCAGGTCCCATCGTGGAGGACACGGTGACTGACTTGAGGTACTTGCCCTTGGCCGCGGCCGGCTTGGCGCGAACCACGCTATCGACGAGTGCGTGTGCGTTCGCCACCAGGTTCTCGGTAGAGAACGACGTCTTGCCGACGGGCGCGTGGATGATGCCGGTCTTGTCGACGCGGAACTCCACCTTGCCCGCCTTGATTTCCTTGATCGCCTGCGCCACGTTCGGCGTCACCGTGCCGGTCTTCGGATTCGGCATGAGGCCCCTCGGCCCGAGCACCTTGCCGAGACGTCCCACGGCGCGCATCATGTCGGGCGTCGCCACGACCGCGTCGTAGTCGATCCAACCACCAAGGATCTTCTCGACGAGCTCATCGCCGCCGACGAAATCCGCGCCCGCGTCGGTGGCTTCCTTCTGCTTGTCCGCACCCGCAATCGCCAGCACCCGCTTGCTCTTGCCAAGACCGTGCGGCAGCACGACGGTCCCGCGCACCATCTGTTCCGCGTGCTTGGGATCGACGCCCAACCGCATCGCCAGCTCCACGGTCTCGTCGAACTTGGCGTACTTCACCTTCTGAACCAGGGGAATCGCTTCTTCGAGGCGGTAGGGTCGGTCCTGAACCTGCGCTTCCGCGGCGATGAATTTCTTGCCGTGTCTTGCCATATGCCTCCTCGTGGTCGTAACGGGGCCGTCAGCCCCTCCCACTCTGCTATCCGTCAACCACGAAGGTCCGCTTGAACGTTCACGCAAACCAGAAAGGCATCGTGATCTTCGCGTGCTTCGTGGTTTATCCAACGACGTCGATGCCCATCGAGCGGGCGGTTCCTCTCACGGTCTTGATCGCCGCCTCGAGATCCTGGCAGTTGAGGTCCGGCATCTTCGTCTTGGCGATGTCCTCGACCTGCCGGGCCGTGACGGTGCCGACTTTGTTGCGATTCGGCTCGGCCGATCCCTTCGCCAGGTTCGCGATCTTCTTGAGCAGCACCGACGCGGGAGGCGTCTTGGTGATGAAGCTGTAGCTGCGGTCCACGTACACCGTGACCACCACCGGAATGATCAGCCCGTCATCCTTGGCGGTCTTCGCGTTGAAGTTCTTGCAGAAATCCATGATGTTCACGCCGTGCGGACCGAGCGCGGTGCCGACCGGCGGCGCGGGCGTCGCCTTGCCCGCGGGAATCTGCAACTTCACCATCGCCTGAACTTTTTTCGCCATTGTTCCTAACCACGAAGGCCACGAAGACCACGAAGGTCACGAAACGGAAAACCACACATGGTTCCCTGTTCTTCGTGAGCTTCGTGCACTTCGTGGTTCAAATCTTCTCTACCTGCAAGAAATCCAACTCCACCGGCGTCGCGCGGCCGAAGATCGTCACCATGACCTTCAGCGTGTTCTTGTCGAGATTGACCTCGTCGACAACGCCGTTGAAGCTGGTGAACGGTCCCTCGTTGATGCGGACGTGATCGCCCTTGTCGAAGCTGTACTTCGGCTTGGGCTTCTCGGCCGCGGTCTTCACCTGGTCGAGAATCTGGTCGACCTCTTCCTTGCTGAGCGGCGTCGGCTTGCTGCCCGCGCCGACGAACCCGGTGACCTTCGGCGTGTTCTTGACCACATGCCACGCGTTGTCGGACATGTGCATCTCAACCAGGATGTAGCCTGGAAAGAAGCGCTTCGGGGTCACGACCTTCCGGCCGCTCCGCATCTCGACGACGTCCTCGGTCGGGATCAGGACTTCGCCGATCTCAGCCTGCAGCCCGTACGCCTGCACCCGCTGTACGAGCGACTCGGCCACTTTCTTTTCGAATCCCGAATACGTGTGGACGATGTACCAGCTCTTGCTCGCGACGTCGGTCATTACGCTCCAAACCGGCGGAAGATCCAGTTCACGATGCGGTCAAAGGCCACATCGAGCCCCCACAAATACACTCCGAAGAACGTCGACGTCAGGATCACCACGAGAGTCGTCGCGTACACCTCGCGCCGCGACGGCCACGTGACGCGCCGCGTCTCGTTACGCACCTCGGCGAAAAACGTGCGAGCGTTGTCCCACCAGGCTCCCGGGCCTCTCATGGTGGTGCTAACCGACGCTGGCTTGACCTGCTCTGCGGTGCTCATACCTGTCATCCCGAAGGCCGTTGTCCCAGTTGGCCGGCCTCCCTTCTTGGCAGGTCAGGAGGGAATCGAACCCCCAACCCCCGGTTTTGGAGACCGGTGCTCTACCAATTGAGCTACTGACCTAACTCAACTGGACAGTTCGAAGTCTGTAGTCGGCTAGTCAAGTTCAAACTCGGGTCGACAGACCAGAGTACCAACTTTCCAGCTTACTTCGTCTCTTTGTGCGCCGTGTGCTTGCGACAGAAGCGACAGAACTTGCTGAATTCGATCCGCTCGGTCGTCTTCTTCTTGTTCTTGGTCGTACTGTAGTTCCGACGTTTGCAGTCGCCGCACGCGAGATGAACGATGTCTCTCATAAGAAAAAGCTCGTAGTTGGTAGCTGGTAGCCGTGTCTCGATCTCGTACGTGCGTAGGGCGGGTCTGTTCGCCATGCGCCACAGACCCGCCGGGTCCGCTACGCGGCACCCGGCCTAGCTCGTCCTACAGCACGATCTCCGTGATGGTGCCGGCGCCCACCGTGCGACCGCCTTCGCGAATCGCGAACCGGCTCCCCTTCTCGATCGCCACCGGCGTGATCAGCTCCCCCGTGATCGTCGTGCTGTCGCCCGGCATCACCATCTCGACCCCCTCGGGCAACTTCAAAATCCCCGTCACGTCCGTCGTCCGAATGTAAAACTGCGGCCGATACCCGTTGAAGAACGGCGTGTGCCGCCCCCCCTCTTCCTTCGACAGGATGTAGACCTCGCCCTTGAACTGCGTGTGCGGCTTCATCGACCCCGGCTTCGCCAGCACCTGCCCCCGCTCCACGTCCGTCTTCTCCACCCCGCGCAGCAGCACCCCGACGTTGTCCCCCGCCACCCCTTCGTCCAGCAGCTTCCGGAACATCTCCACCCCGGTCACAATCTTCTTCTCCGTCGGCTTGAACCCCACGATCTCGATCTCTTCGCCGACCTTCACCTTCCCGCGCTCAATCCGCCCCGTCACCACCGTCCCGCGCCCCGAGATCGAAAACACGTCCTCGATCGGCATCATGAACGGCTTGTCCACATCCCGCTCCGGCATCGGAATGTGGCTGTCGAGCGCCTCCATCAGCTTCAGCACGCTCTCGACCCCCGTCGCCTCCCCGTTGAGCGCCCCCAGCGCGCTCACCCGGACCACCGGGATGTCGTCGCCCTTGAACCCGTAGCTCGTCAGCAGCTCCCGCACTTCCAGCTCCACCAGGTCCAGCAGCTCCGGGTCGTCCACCGCATCCACCTTGTTCAGCGCCACCACCAGGTGCGGTACGTTCACCTGCCGCGCCAGCAGCACGTGCTCCCGCGTCTGCGGCATCGGCCCGTCCATCGCGCTCACCACCAGAATGGCGCCGTCCATCTGCGCCGCCCCCGTGATCATGTTCTTGATGTAGTCCGCGTGCCCCGGGCAGTCCACGTGCGCGTAGTGCCGGTTCGCCGTCGCATACTCCACGTGGCTCGACGCAATCGTCAGGATCTTCGTGTCGTCCCGCCGCCCCTGCGATTCCGACGCCTTCGCCACCTGGTCATACGACACGAACTTCGCCCACCCCTTGTCCGCCGCCACCTTCGTCAACGCCGCCGTCAACGTCGTCTTCCCGTGGTCGATGTGCCCGATCGTCCCCACGTTCACGTGCGGCTTCGACCGATCAAATTTCTCTTTCGCCATGAGTTCTACGCTCGCTCTCGATGATGAAACGTGCCGTGTCGTCTTGCCCGCCGGGACCGCAAGCGGTACCCGAGACTTCCATGCGCTGAACGGGTCCTCCGAAGCTCACCCGTCGGGTCACTGGAGCCGATGACCGGAATCGAACCGGTGACCTCGTCCTTACCAAGGACGCGCTCTGCCAACTGAGCTACATCGGCCTTCGCCCTTCGGGCTTCGGCCGACAAGTCGGCCTGCCCATAACTTGTCGTACCTACCTATGTCACGCAGCGGAGTCTGGCTTGCCGGCCGTAGCTCACGCGCTTCTCCTCGCTGAGCGAAGGCTGGAGCGGGAGACGGGGATCGAACCCGCGACCAACAGCTTGGAAGGCTGTGACTCTACCACTGAGTTACTCCCGCCTTCGCGCTCACTGACTCGTCGGTCATCGAGCGCTCCCTCCTTCGCGCTTCGGCGGGCAAGCCCGCCCCGCGCCCGACTTCGCTTTCCACCTCACGCCGCGGCGCCGCGCGAAGCGCGGCTTGCCGCCAAGATCAACAACGCCACCAACCTCTCAAGCCGCGCTCAGCTCAGCCGCGGCGGCGAGCGAAGGTTGGTGGGGAGGGGAGGGTTCGAACCTCCGTAGCCCGAAGGCGGCAGGTTTACAGCCTGCTGCGATTGACCGCTCTGCCACCTCCCCAAGAACACTCTGCGTCGCCCCAATAACCCCGGCTTCAAGCTCGCCGCGCGCGCGGAGGCATGCGGCCTGAATCCTGTCGTGTTTCGTGTGGAATCCGTGTTATCTGGTGCTTTCATGAAAGGCGCGGCGTGAACTTCCGTGGAGCTGGCGGAGGGATTTGAACCCCCGACCGGCTGATTACAAATCAGCTGCTCTACCGGACTGAGCTACGCCAGCCAGACAAAGAGCAGATAGTAGCACTTCCCGTGCCAGTCCAGCAAGAGCCTCCAGACCTCAGACAGCCCCGGATGTGCGCTGCCGGACCGCCTCGAAGAGGGTAATGCCCGCCGCGACCGAAACATTCAGGCTTCCGACATGCCCGTGCATGGGTATCACGGCCAGGAAATCGCACTTTTCCCTCACCAGGCGTCTCAACCCGGCACCTTCCGCGCCCAGCACGATCGCGGTGGGCATGGTGAAGTCGATGGCGGTGTATGGCGTGCTGCCCTCTCCGGCAAGTCCAACGGTCCAGACCCCGGCCTCCTTCAATTCCTCGATAGCGCGGGCAATATTTACCACCTCGGCGATCCTGACGTGCGCGACCGCACCGGCCGACGCCTTCGCTGCCGCACCATCGAGGGCGGCCGACCGCCGGCTCTGACGCACGACGCCATGTACGCCGGCAGCATCCGCAGTTCGAAGGATCGCGCCCAGGTTGTGCGGATCCTCGATGCCGTCCAGCACCATCAGGAGCGCAGGACCCGCCGCACCAGATACGAGTTCCGCGACGCTGTAGTTCGAAGGAGCGTCGATTTCAGCCACCACGCCCTGGTGCACGCCGTGATGTGCATCGCGGTCGAGCGTATCCGGCGGGACGCGGCGGGCACGCACGCCGCGCTCACGCGCGAGCGCGATGAGCTCCGCCAGACGCGCGTCACCGCGTTCACCAACTCGTAGCTCTCTCACCCGCCCGGCACGTATCGCCTCGAGGACTGGGTTGATGCCGTAGATGATCATCAGGCGGGCGCCGTGCCCCCACCTGTCGAGGGCGATGCACCAAGCGCTTCGTTGAACGTCCTGGCACGATCAGCCGGACCGGCGATCGGACGCATGCCGGAATCACGAAGCGCGGCGCCCCGCGCGATCGCGGGCACGGCCAGGTCTAGCTCCAACCCCTCTGGCTCGCCCATGAGTGCGAGCCGAATCGGGTGTAAGAGTGCCTTGCCTTTCGCACCGGTCCGATCACGCACCCGTCCGATCGCTGCGCGAAATGCCTCGCGGTCGAGCAGCGGTTCGCCGCCGCCGAGCACCTCGGCCAGTGCGGCAATCACCGGCCGTGCCGTCTCGGCCTCCGCACGCACGACTGGCTCGGCAAGAGCGCGCTCCGCCGAATAGTCGAACAGGAAACGGAGCCGCGCCGGCAGCTGATCCAGTCGATCGACCGACGACGTCACCAGCGGGAGGACCCCGGCGAGAAAGTCGAGCGCCTCGCCCGTCGGATCCACGATCCATCCCTCACTCTTCAAGTACGACGTCGAGAGCTGCACGAGCCGGGCGGGTGCCGCACCCTTCAGGTAGTGACGATTGACCCACGCGAGCTTCTCCACATCGAAGACGCCAGCGCTGTGCCCCACGTCCTCGAGGCGAAACCGTCGCGCGAGCTCGTCGAGCGCGACGATCTCCTGCCCCTCGCCGGGCGACCATCCGATGAGCGCGAGATAGTTCGTCAGCGCCTCGGGCAGGTATCCCCTGGCGCGAAACTCCGCGACCGATGTCGCGCCGTGGCGCTTCGAAAGCCGACCACCGTCGGGACCCAACACCAACGGGACGTGCGCAAATGCCGGCGGCTTCCATCCGAAGGCCTCGTACAGCAGGATCTGCCTTGGGGTATTTGAAATGTGGTCCTCGCCCCGCACGACGTGCGTAATCTCCATCAGCGCATCGTCGATGACCACGGCGTAGTTGTAGGCGGGGACGCCTTCGGAACGAACGAGCACCGGATCGCCGAGCACGTCGGTGTTGAATCGAACCTCTCCGCGCACGAGATCGTTCCAGACGACATCGCGGTCGTCCGGAATGCGGAACCGAATGGCAGAGGGCTCGCCGTTCTCAGCGCGCCGTCGCGCCTCGTCGGGCGGGATGTCGCGGCATCGCCCCGCGTACTTGGGGGGCCGCCGCTCGCGCAGCGCGTTGTAGCGGTCCATCTCGAGCTGCTCGGGAGGACAGAAGCATCGATACGCCTGGCCCCGCGCCATCAACTCGACAACGTGCGCGCGGTAGATATGGAGGCGCTCCGACTGGCGATAGGGACCGTGGTCGCCGCCCCTCTCCACCCCCTCATCCCAGCTCAGACCCATCCACTCGAGGTCCTCGAGGATGGCCGCCTCGGATTCGCGCGTGGACCGCGCGACGTCGGTATCCTCGATTCTGAGCACGAACGTGCCGCCCGACCCGCGTGCGAGCAGCCAATTGAAGAGGGCCGACCGCGCGTTGCCGACATGCAGTTGACCCGTGGGACTGGGGGCGAAGCGTACTCTCACGCGGATATCGTAGACCGATTTGTATTTCGTCGTAGAGCGCACGCTTCAGCGTGCGCGTGTCCGCGGAGGCTGAAGCCTCCGCTCTACGCCGAATCGAGAAGCGATCTAAACCCTCGACACCAAAGCGACCGCGTGCACGGCGATTGAATCGCCGGCGCCCATCGAATCAACCCGCTCGTTGGTCTTGCCTTTGATGCTCACATCACCGGCCGCGATGCCCATCGCCCTGGAGAGGTTCGCTCTCATCGCCTCGAGAAATGGCACGAGCTTCGGACGCTCGGCAATCACCACGACGTCGACGTTGACCACGACGAAACCAGCGCTCGCGACAATCTCTGCCGCCCGTGTGAGCAGCACCATGCTGTCCGCGCCCTTCCACGCGGCGTCCGTGTCCGGAAAGTGGCGGCCGATATCCCCCGCGCCCGCGGCACCGAGAATCGCATCCGTGACCGCATGACACACAGCATCCGCGTCCGAGTGTCCGTCCAGCCCCTTCTCAAAGGGAATGGTCACGCCACCGAGGATAAGAGGGCGCCCCGGCACGAGTCTGTGGAGGTCGTAACCATTGCCGATGCGAAGCCGCGTCTGCTCTTCGCGGCTCTCTGAAGCACGAACCAGCCGTTCAGCCATCATCAGGTCATCCGTCGTTGTGATCTTCAGGTTACGTCGATCCCCCTCGACAAGCCGCACAGGATGTCCCGCCCGCTCGGCCAGCGCCGCTTCGTCGGTGGCATCACCTGCAGACCCTGCCCGTGCGAGTGCGTCGCGCAACACGCTCGGACGAAACGCTTGCGGGGTCTGTGCCAGGAAGATTTCCGTGCGAGGGATCGTCTGCTGGATCAAACCGTCAGCATCTGCACGTTTGACGGTATCAGTCGCCGCAAGGGCGGCTATAGCGGCCCCGTGCTCCACGGCGGCATCGACCGTTCGAGCGATCAAGTCCGCCGTCACGAACGGCCGAGCCGCGTCGTGGATCACGATGACGTCCGCTCGCGCCGAGACAACCTCGAAGGCGTTCGCGACCGAATCCTGTCTGCGCGCCCCGCCTTCGACAATGGTAATGGGCTTGGCCCGATCACGGAGGTAGTCGGGCACGTTCGCGACAAGGTCCGATGGAAGGGCGACAACGAGGTCGGTAATGCAATCGCTCGACAGGATCGCGTCGACGCTTCGCTGAAGGATCGTCCGACCGCCGAGGAGAAGGAACTGCTTGGGCAACGTGCCACCGAACCGTACGCCTCGGCCGCCGGCGGCAATGATGGCGCTTACGTGCACGGGTCTGCCATCTTACCCGCGCCGCATCGCTTTGGTGAATTCGTGCATACGTTCAGCCGTCACATCCAACACGCGACTGAGACGCTCCTGCGCGATCTCTGTGGGTGCGAACACGACAACCAGAGCGCCAGTCGTCGACGTGGTGACCATGGTCCGCGCCGAGTCGGACGTCGGATTGCCAAAAGGACCACGATCGTCAGCCAGCGTGATTCGGCCTCCCACGTGAACGTCGTCCTTGCGAATCCCAGGATACGACTCCCCCTCAGCACCGATTCTCAGCACCACGTCTCCTTCGATGCGAGCCGCGTCGTACAGACCGTAGGGCAGCTGAAACTCCAGGGAGCACCAGTTGCAGACGTCCACCATGGAATTGATCCGTGGCAACCCCTCGCCCTTTCTCACGCGCCGGAGCAGCGCCTCGGACGAGGGGCGCCGTTTCGTCGGGTCGATGCCCACGCGCTTGTACATCGTCCTGACCGCGGAGATTTCGTCCGGGGGGTTCGCGCGCACCGCGAGTTCCGCTCGCGCAAGAGGACCATCGAGGCGTGAATCAGCCTCCACGACGAGGGCGCCATCCAGCCACAGCACGCCGGGACGAACGATGGCCGCGAGGTCAGGCGCGAGGCTGAACATCATGCGGTGGGAACATCCGATTCGGCATCGGGACAGATGATCGCCCGGATGCGTTCGGCGAACGCCTTCGGATCCGTGCCAACGAGGCCGGTCGTGTCGATCGGGTCGTGCACCACGAGCCGCACATGTCCAGGGTATGTCGCCAGCCGCCCTTTGAGCATCACATGCCGGCTCCCGATGACTGAAATCGGCACGACGGGCAGGCCGCCATCCAGCGCAAGGTAGAAGCTGCCGCGCTTGAACCGGCCGACACGGCCATCGCCGCTGCGAGTCCCCTCCGGGAACACGATGAGCGAAAGCCCCTGAGACGTGAGCCGCGATGCCCAGCCGAAGATCGCTTCGCGATCCGGACGTCGGCGGTCGACCAGCATGTGTCCCGTGCGGCGCAGGTGCCAACCGAGAAATGGAAATCGTCCCAGCGAGTCCTTCGCAATGATGCGGAGCTGGTACGGCACAGACCAGAACAGGATCGGGATGTCGTAGATGCTCTGATGATTGGCGACGAAGACATAGGTGCGGCCGGGCACCAGCCGTTCGAGACCGCGCACGTCTACGCGGACGCCGGTCGTCACGAGAATCAGCCTCGACCAGGTCCGCGCGCACCAATGGGCAAAATATCCACGTCGTTCGAATACGCTCGAACCGATGGACAGCGTGCCCAGCACGATCGTGTACACACTGATGGCGGGAATCAGAAAGAAGACCGTGCGCCACCAGTGGAAGGGGGGAACGATGGGACGCCTCACACAATGAGCTGGTCGAGGGCTTCACCTACCGTGCGCACCCCGATCAGCTCACACCCCGCGATCTGCAACCCGTCCGCGTTGGCGGCCGGCATCACGATCCGGGTGAATCCCATCTGCGCCGCTTCGCGGACGCGCAGGGCGGCCTGCGGTGTCCCTCGAATCTCTCCGCTCAGCCCGACCTCACCGAACAGCGCCGTCGAGGTCGGGAGGCTACGATTGCGGACGCTCGACGCCACCGCCGCCACGACGCTCAGGTCCGCCGCCGGCTCGTCGATGCTCATCCCGCCGGCAATGTTCACGTACACATCGTCGCCAGCCAGGCTCAAGCCGGCGCGTTTCTCCAGCACGGCGAGCAGCAGTGAGACGCGATTCTGGTCGATGCCGATCGACATCCGCCGCGCGTTGCCGTACGTGCTGGTGCTGACGAGCGCCTGCACCTCGACGAGAATGGGACGCGAGCCCTCCACACAGCACAACACGGCCGATCCCGGCGTGCCTGACGCACGTTCTGACAGGAATAGCTTCGAGGGATTCGGAACCGCCCGAAGCCCCTCACCCGTCATCTCGAACACCCCAAGCTCACTGACGGCGCCGTAGCGGTTCTTCACCGCCCTCACCACACGGTGCGCGTGATGACGCTCCCCTTCGAAATAGAGCACCGTATCCACCACGTGCTCGAGCACCTTCGGACCGGCGAGGCTGCCGTCTTTCGTCACGTGTCCGACGAGGATCGTCGGAACGTTCTGTCCCTTGGCGGTGAAGAGGAACTGCGTAGCCGCTTCACGCACCTGTCCGATGCTCCCGGGCGCAGACTGAAACTTCATCGAGAAGACCGTCTGCACCGAGTCGATGACGACGAGCGACGGCTTCAAGCGCGCGATCTCGTCCAGGATGCGCTCGATGCAGGTCTCCGAGAGCAGATAGAGGGGCGTTTCGCCGACGCCGAGCCGATCGCCGCGGCTCTTGATCTGGTGCTCGGACTCTTCCCCCGACGCGTAGAGGACAGGGCCGACCGACCGAGCGAAGTGCGCCGCCGCTTGCAGCAACAGCGTTGACTTGCCGATGCCAGGCTCACCGCCCAGCAGCACCAGGGAGCCCGGCACGATACCGCCGCCCAGCACCCGATCGAATTCCCCGATGCCAGTGGAGAGGCGCGCGGCGTCCGCCAACTCGACCTCGGCGTATAGCTTCGCTCCGCCTGCAGCGCCGAGCCCGGCGTAGCGGTTGGTCCCACCGGGCGCTGCAGCGGCCTCGACCGCGCGCTCTTCCACCAGCGAGTTCCATGCGCCGCAGTCATTGCAGCGCCCGGCCCACTTTGGCGCCTGGGCCCCGCACTCCTGACAGACGAAGACGACCTTAGGTTTCATGACTCCAAGTGAACAGTCGCTCAGAACGTGAACTGTCGTTCACATTTCTGACTTCTCGCTTCTCGGTTCGTGTTCAAGTTCGGTTCGAACTTCGAGGTTCAGGGTTCGCGGTTCGAGGTTCACAGTTCCAGGTTCGGGTCAGCACGAAGTTGAACGTCGAAACCGAACGCCGAACCAAAATCGAACTTCGAACTTCGAACCGAACCTGAACACGAACTGAGAAGAAAGAACCCAGAAGAGTGAACGACACTCTAGACTGCATAGTGTCTCTCGATTCTCGATCCGATGCGGCAGACGATCTCGTACGGGATCGTTCCAATCGCCGCGGCCATCTCGCGGGCGTCGATCTGCTGCCAGCTTTCCGTGCCCTGACGACCGATGAGCACGACTTCGTCGCCCGGCTGCACGTCACCGAGGTCGGTCACGTCGACCGTCATCATGTCCATCGAGACGGCGCCGACGATCGGCACGCGGCGCCCTCGAATGAGCACCTGCCCGTGCTGGCCGAGCCGCAGGTCGAGACCATCCGCATAGCCCGCCGGCACGACGGCAATCGTGGACGGACCAGGAGCACTGAACCGGCACCCGTAGCCGACCGACTCCCCGGGGCGCAGACCTTTGACCGCGACGACCCGACTCGTCAACGACATCACCGGCTGCAACGGGATCGTGGAGGCGAGCGGTGGCGGCACGATGCCGTAGAGCAGCAAGCCCGGACGCACCACGTCGTACCAGGTGCGTGCATCGCATAAGAGCGCCGCGCTGTTGGCGGCATGCCGGGGCACATCGCCCGGCACGCCGAGCCCACGGATTGTCTGCACGGCTCGCTCGAAGCGCTCGCGCTGGTCGGCGAACAAGGCATGTCCGGGAGCATCGGCCGTGGCAAAGTGCGTGTAGATCGCCTCGAGCCGCAGGTTCGGACTGCTCAACACCCCCGGCAGCGTGCGAGCCAGATTGTCATGCCGAAAGCCGAGCCGGTTCATGCCGGTGTCGAGCTTGAGATGATAGCCGAGGCTCGCTCCGTGTGTGGCTGCGGCCGCCTGCAGCGCGCGTGCCGCCGATGGTGTGGATATCGAGGGCGTGAGTGCGTACTCGAAGAGCCCCTCGAGATCGCTGACGCTCAGCGCGCCGAACACAAGAATCGGAGCCCGCACACCCGCCCGCCGGAGAACGATCCCCTCCTCGATATCCGCGCACGCGAGCATCGTCACGCCCGCCTGCTCCAGTGCGAGCGCCACCCGTTCCGAGCCGTGCCCGTAAGCATTCGCTTTGACGACGGCGATCACGGAGGGAACACGAGGGTGCGAGGGTGCGAGGGTGCGGGGGGGCGAGGGTGCGAGGGAGGTCTCGTCGGGGGTTGCCCGATCCGGCACCGACTGCGCGAGAAACGCCTGGATCGCCCGGAAGTTTGACTGGAGTGCAGCCAGATCTACGCGCGCGACGGTGCTGCGGATCACGCGCCCTGCGCGAGATTGGCGAATCTCGTCTGCTCTCGCAGGAACGCGAGGCGTACGACACCGGTCGGACCGTTCCGCTGCTTCGCGACGATGAGCTCGGCCGTGCCGGCGTCCGGATGATTCGGATCCCTGTTGTAGGCATCCTCCCGGTAGATGAGCATCACCACATCGGCATCCTGCTCGAGCGCACCGGACTCGCGCAGGTCTGACAGCTGCGGGCGGTGATCGGAACGCGCTTCCGGAGCTCGACTCAACTGCGAGAGCACGAGGACCGGTACATTGAGCTCTTTGGCGAGGCCCTTCAATGAACGGGAGATTGCGCCCAACTCGAGAGTGCGATTCTCGAAACGGCCCCGACCGCTCATCAACTGGATGTAGTCGACCACGAGCAGGCTCAGCCCCTTCTGTTCCGCTTGCAGGCGTCGCGACTTCGCCCGCATCTCGAGCACGCCGAGGTTCGCCGTGTCGTCGATGAAGAGCCGCATCGCACTCAGAGTTTCCAACGCGTGTGAAATCTTGGAGTAGTCCTTCTGCCCGATCGCACCGCTCATCAGCCGATGACTATCGATCTGCGCCTCGGAGGTGAGCAGGCGCAGAAAGAGCGACTCCTTCGACATTTCCAGACTGAAGACACCGACCGTGTGCTCCGGCTGCAACGCTACGTGCTGAGCGATATTCAGCACGAGGCTCGTCTTGCCCATCGACGGCCGCGCCGCGATGATCACCAGGTCGCCGCCCTGGAAGCCGCGTGTCATCGTGTCGAGATCGACGAAGCCAGAGGCCACGCCGGTAATGAGCTTCTTCTGTTCGAAGAGCAGCTCGATCTTGGGGAAGCTCTCCTTGACCAGGTCCCGCATCGGCACGAAACCGGCCTTGAGCCGGTCTTCGGCCACCGAGAAGATCGCGCTTTCGGCCTCGTCCAGAATCAGGTCCGACTCCTGGTCCGCGCCGTACGCGTTGGTCAGAATCTTGTTCGCCGCGTAAATCAGATTTCGCAGCGTCGACTTTTCCTTGACGATCCGCGCGTAGTACTCGACGTTGGTCGCCCGTGGCACGCCGTCGGCCAGCGACGCCACGTAGGCGGGCCCGCCTACTTCATCGAGATCGCCACCACGCGACAGCTCTTCTTTCAGAGTGACGAAATCGATCGCCTGGTGCCGCTCGTTGAGCGCCACCATCTTGTCGAAAATCCGGCGATGCGCGTCGCGGTAAAAGTCGCTCGCGTCGATGACCTGCACGGCCTGATTGAACGCGTCGTTGTGGACGAGGATGGCGCCAAGCACGGAACGCTCGGCTTCGAGATTGTGCGGAAGCGTACGGTCCGCAGCAGCAACGACAGTGTCGGCCATGAATCGATGAACGAGGGTTGGAGGAACCAGGAGTCTAGCAGAATTGTGACACGACGATCGTGATAGGCTGCGCCCGATTCATGAACCTCTCGCGAATGCAAGTCACCTTGCCCAACACACCCGCTCCCACCGCGTGGTATCGCACGATCACCGCAGATCAGTGGCGGGTGCTCGCAGCCGCCAAAGCCGGCTGGATGCTGGACGCGATGGATTTCATGCTCTACGCAATGGCCATCGGCGAGCTGCGTACGTACTTCAGTATCAACGACGCGATGGCTGGCCTTCTCGGCACGGTGACGCTACTGATGTCGGGCGTCGGCGGGATCCTGTTCGGCGTGGTCTCGGACCGTCTGGGTCGGACGCGCGCGCTGATGGCGACGATTCTTCTCTTCTCGTTCGCCTCGCTGGGAGCAGCAACCTCACAAACATTGATGCAACTGCTTCTGTGGCGCGCGCTGCTCGGCATCGGCATGGGCGGTGAATGGGCCTCGGGGGCGGTCCTGATCAGCGAAACATGGCCACCGGCCCACCGCAATAAGGCCATCAGCATCATGCAGTCGGGCTGGGCCATCGGCTACATCGCCGCGGCGCTGACAGCCGCGCTCGTGCTCGGCGCACCAGGCGCAGGGCCCGAGACGTGGCGGTGGCTGTTCGTCGTCGGCGTGCTGCCGGCGCTCTTCACGCTCTGGATCCGGCGTCACGTGCGTGAGCCAGAGGCATGGGTGACCCGAGGCGCGGCGGCCGCGCGCGTGGACAACCCCTTCGCGGTGATCTTCGGGCGTGGCCTTCGAGGTCGTACCTTTCTCATCATCCTGCTCGGGTCGTCGGTTCAATTCGCCTACTGGGGCATCTTCTTCTGGCTTCCGGCCTTTCTCGCCCGGCCCGTGGCACAGGGCGGCGCGGGCATGGGTGTCGTGGGCTCGCTCGGATGGATCATCCCCGTGCAAATCGGCGCGTATTTCGGCTATCTGACGTTTGGCTTCATCGCCGATCGCTTCGGCAGACGCCGAACCTTCATCGTCTTCATGATCGTCGCGGCGCTGCTCGTGCCCATCTACGGCCAGATGGCCAGGAGCCCTCTCGTCCTGATGCTGCTCGGGCCGGTGCTCGGTTACTTCGGGCACGGATACTTCAGCCTGTTCGGCAGCTTTGTCGCGGAACTCTTCCCGACCGCCGTGCGCGGAACGGGACAGGGGACGAGCTACAACGTCGGACGGATGGCCGGCGCGATCGCGCCCTACACGATTGGCGCCGTGGCGGCGCTGCCTGGAATCGGGATCGGTCTCGCGCTCGGCATTACGTCCGCGTTCTTTCTCCTCGCAGCCGGGCTGATCTTCACACTGCCGGACAGGAGCGGACAGGCGCTGGAGGCCTGAGGACGGCCACAGGCCACAGAGGCGCAGGGACACAGAGGTTCGTAAACCAAACTCTTCTCGGTGTCTCTGTGACTCTGTGGCTCCGAGGCAAGCCTTAGACCGCATTTCGATTCGGCGACGAGCGGAGGCTTTAGCCTCCGCGGACACGCGCACGCTGAAGCGTGCGCTCTACGGCGAAATGCAAATCGCTCTAGCCCAGCGGCGTGTCGCGGCCGAGTATCGCGTGCACCCGCACGGCTGTGCGGATCACCCTCGCGTCTTGACCGTGCTCGGCGGTCAGCTGCAACCCAAGCGGCAGCGCACTCCCGACGGGCATGGGAATCGTGATGGCCGGCGTCCCGAGCGCGGTCCATGGTGAGTTCATTCTGGCGTCGCCGGTGAGCGCCAGGCCCTCCGGCGCAGGTCCCGTGGCGGCCGGCACCAGGATGACGGGAGTGGATTTGTAGACCTCGGCGATCTTCGTCTTCCACGACGCGATACGACGCCTCGCCTCGTCGTAACGCTCGACGGGTATCTGGAGCCCTTCGCGCACCAGCGCCCCCAAGTGCTCGAGTCGCTCCCCATACTCCTTGAATCGCTGCTCGTGGAACCGGGCACCTTCGTAGAACTCGACGTCGAGCGCGGCTGGATGAAGCTCGGTCAGCATGCCGGCGATGTCAATCGACCGGATAGACATACCGCCACGGCGCAACGTTGCCACGGCGCTCTGAAACGCCGCGGCCATCGGAGGCTCCACGCCGGGCACAGAATCCGGAACGGCGAGGTCGAACTCCTCGGCGACACCGCCCGAGCGCCCCATGGCTTCCCAGAGCGCAAGCATGTCGACCGGCGTGTGCGTGAAGAACCCGAGCGTGTCGAGACTCGCGGCAAACGGAAGCACCCCGTCCAGGGACAACACCCCGTAGCTCGCCTTGAAGCCCGTCACGCCGCAGTACGAGGCCGGACGCAGCACCGACCCCATCGTCTGCGTGCCGAGCGCGAACGGCACCATTCCGGCCGCGACGGCCGCGGCCGATCCGCTCGAGCTGCCGCCAGGTGTGTGCGCCAGGTTCCGGGGGTTACGCGTCGGAGCAGGTGTTCGGTACGCGAACGATGTGGTGTGCGTCTTTCCAAATAGGACCGCACCGCGCTGACGGAGGTCGCGCACGATCGCGGCATCTGTTGTACCGACACGCCCCTTGTAGATCGGCGAGCCGTACTCCGTGGACAGCCCCCGCGTCTCCATGATGTCTTTGGCGCCGAAAGGGATTTCGGCCAACGGACCGTCGCCGGTGGGCCGCTGCGGCAGCACCTGGACCCACGCGTGTATGGACGAATCGGCCAAGCTTGCGTGGCTGAGCGTGGCTTCCAAGGCTGCCACGCGCGCCTGACGGGACGCGTTCATCCACTGCGTGAAGGTCTCGAGCCGGGCAGCCTGGGCACTCATGCCGACCGTACCTGCCCCCGCGGCCCCGGCCGACACCATCGCGAGAAATGTTCGACGGTCAACGATCATCGCCTGCTTCTACAGAGGGCCACAGAGACACGGAGTCACAGAGAGAACCAAAATACTCTGTGTCTCTGCGACTCTGTGGCCTGTTGGAACGACCTTTGACTCTTGACCCATACGCTCCTGTCTAGATCGCTTTCTGATTCGGCGTGTCCGCGCACGCTGAAGCGTGCGCTCTACTTCGAAGCGCAAATCACTCTAACTGCCGAGGGTTCGCTTCAGAAACGCCACGGCTCGTTCGATGCGCGCCGGAGAGAAGAAGCGAGGTTCGCGATTGCCGTCCCCGTGCACGGCTCCGTGCACGACGTCGAAGAAGACATCCAGGCCGAGCGACTCGTACATCCCCTCGAGTTCGTGCGACTGATTGATGGGCATCTGCGGATCCTGATCGCCGTGCAGGAGGAGGAGTGGCGGGTCCGAACGATCGACGTGCGCAACAGGACTGGCGAGTCTCGCCACATCAGGCGCCTGCTCGGGAGGCGCGCCGAGCAGCGCTTCGAGCGCGGGCCGGCGTACTCCAAGACCATACGGCGTGGACTGCGGAAGAATGGTCGTGAGGTTCGAAGCGCCGTAGTAGCTCAGGATCGCCTGAACATCGGAGGATGTGGCTCGATGCTCGCCGAGCGTGCCCTCGAGCTCCTTGTGGCCGTTGGTCACGCCCACGAGCGCGGCCAGGTGCGCCCCCGACGAGGTTCCGCCGATAGCGATCCGATCCGCTCGATACCGATACTCCGGCGCCTTCGCACGCAGAAATCGGATCGCCGCCTTGATATCGTGAACCATCGCCGGAAAACGCGCCTCGGTGGCCTGGCGGAAATCGAGACTGGCCGTGGCGATGCCGTTGTTGACGAACGCCATCGGCACATCTGACTTGTCGCCGTTCATCCAGCGGCCACCATGTATCCACACCACCAGCGGCGGTCTATCTACACCGGACGGCATATAGAGATCCAACGCCAGCGGCTTGCCACCAACCGTCACATAGACAATGTCCTTCTGGGGACGGATGTTCTGCGCGTCGGCAACAGTCGGGAACGCGAGCGCCGCCACGAACAGCATCCACCATGGGCCACCGGCCCGGTGCGGCACGTGTGTCATCGATACTCCTAGATCCCTCCGAGGCACAGATATTTCACCTCGAGGAACTCGTCGATCCCGTACTTTGATCCTTCGCGCCCGAGGCCCGATTCCTTCACGCCGCCGAACGGGGCGATCTCCGTTGAGATGACGCCCGTGTTGATGCCCACCATTCCCGTTTCGAGGGCCTCGGCCACGCGCCACACACGGCCGATGTCGCGGCCGTAGAAATAGGCGGCGAGCCCGAATGGTGTGTCGTTGGCCAGCACGATCGCTTCACCTTCGGTCTGAAATCGGAACAGCGGCGCCACGGGGCCGAACGTTTCTTCTCGCGCGATCAGCATCGAAGACGTCACATCGGCGAGCACCGTCGGCTCGAAGAAGCGCCCGCCGAGCGCATGGCGGTGACCGCCGAGCACGACACGCGCGCCTTTCGTCAACGCGTCGCTGATGTGCTCCTCGACCTTCTGAACGGCTCGGTCGTCGATCAGCGGACCCTGCGTCGAGCCGGCCTCGAACCCTGGCGCGGGATTCAGCTGCTCGACGGCGGCGGCCAGCTTCGCCGCGAACAGGTCATACACCTTGTCCTGCACGTAGATCCGGTTGGCGCACACACAGGTCTGGCCGCTGTTCCGGTACTTGGAGGCGATCGCCCCCTCCACTGCCGCGTCCAGATCTGCATCGTCGAACACGATGAACGGCGCGTTGCCACCAAGCTCCAGCGACACCTTCTTCACCGTGCCCGCGCACTGCGCCATGAGGAGCTTCCCGATCTCGGTGGATCCCGTGAACGACAATTTCCGGACCAGCGGATTCGAGGTCAGTTCCTCGCCGATTTCGGTGGCGCTCCCGGTGATGATGTTCAAGACCCCCTTCGGGATACCAGCACGCTCGCCGAGCTCGGCGAGCGCGAGCGCGGAGAAGGGTGTCTGTGACGCAGGCTTCAAGACGACAGTGCAGCCGGCGGCGATCGCGGGACCGGCCTTGCGGGTGATCATCGCCAATGGAAAGTTCCAGGGCGTGATGCAGGCCACGACGCCGATCGGCTGTTTGATCACCACGACCCGCTTGTCACCCTGCGGGCCCGGGATCGTATCGCCGTAGACGCGCTTGGCCTCCTCGCCGAACCACTCGAGGAAGGATGCTGCGTATGCCGTCTCGCCGCGCGATTCAGACAGCGGCTTTCCCTGCTCGGTCGTCATGAGACGCGCCAGATCTTCCTGGTGCTCCATCATGAGGTCGAACCAGCGTCGCATCACTCGTGCGCGCTCTTTCGCAGGGGTTTTCCGCCAGGCTGGGAGAGCACGCGCCGCAGCGTCAATCGCACGGCGGGTGTCGGCGGCACCGAGCTTGGGGACGACGCCAATGGTTTCGCCCGTCGCTGGGTTGTCTACGGCGATCGTCGCTCCTGTGGTCGCGGCGAGCCAGGCACCGTCCACGTAGCAGGCCTGGCGAAAGAGCCGCGGATCGGTGAGCGTCACGCCCGTCACAGCAAGGTCAGTCTTCATAGTGCGTGTGCATCGTTGATTGCGGCAACGACGTCCTTCAAGAACTGGGCTGCGCCGGCGCCATCGATCACCCGGTGATCCGAAGACAGCGTCAGCGTCAGCATCGGCCTCACCGCAGCCTGGCCTCCGACCGCGACGACACGATCGGCGATGGCGCCGATGGCAAGGATGGCCGCCTGAGGAGGCACGATGATCGCCGAGAACGCGTCCACGTCGAACATGCCCAGATTGCTGATCGTGAACGTCCCGCCCGAGATGTCGGCGGGCTGCAGACGCCCGGCGCGCGCGCGCTCCGTGAGTTCCCGCCGCCGCACGGCGATCTCCCCAAGACCCGCGGTGTCGGCGCCGCGGACGACCGCGGTCACGACGCCCTGATCGACGGACATCGCGATGGCTACATGGACATCAGGGTGCTGCACGATCCTGTCCGCGGTCCAGCTCGCGTTCATCCGCGGGTGCTTGCGCAGGGCGCGCCCGACAGCCGCAACGAGGAGATCTGTGTGCGTGATGCGAACGCCGTGCGATTTTTCGACCGTCGGGAGCAATGCCTCTCGTGCGGTATTGAGGGCACTCGCATCGACGTCGCGAGTCAGGAAGAAATGCGGAACGGAGGTCCAGCTCTGGGTGGTGCGCTCGGCCATGAGGCGAGCGATCGAGCTGAGCGGTTCCACTGCGGGGGCGTCGGTCCCAGCCGTAGTGTCGGTTTGCGTTTCGTCGTAGAGCGCACGCTTTAGCGTGCGCGTGTCCGCGGAGGCTAAAGTCTGCTCTAGTCGAGTCGAAAAGGGGTCTAGCCGGACCTTTTCAGCCGCAGCCAGGATGTCGTCGGCGAGAATCTCGCCGCCGGGCCCTGACCCGTGCACGGTGGCGAGGTCCACGCCGTGATCCTGCGCGAGCCGGCGTGCCTTTGGCGATACACGGGCGCCCCCGCCGCGCGACCCAACGACTTCGCCACTCGCCGCCGCCGCAACAGGCGCGGCGTCCGTCCTTCGCCCAGTCACCGTGGGCGCGTGCGACGCGGTTGGCAGTGATTCGCCGGGCTGGAGCAGCCAGGCGATCGTCTGTCCAACCGGAACCACATCTCCCACGCGTGCCGTGATACCGGACAGCAGCCCGTCTCCAGCCGCCTCGATCTCCACGACGGCCTTGTCGGTTTCAACCTCGAGGAGCATCTCTCCCTTGCGAACCTGCTCCCCTTCCTTCTTCATCCATGACACGAGCTTGCCGGTCTCTTGCGCCATCTCGAGCGCTGGCATCACGACGCTGAGGGCCATGTGTTACACGCCGACCTTTCCCAAGTTCGGCGCTTCGGCACGCGCCGCGGCGGTAATCAACTCGACGACCTGTGGATTGGGGGTGCTCTCGGCCTCCCGCAACGTCGGCAGCGTGCCCCCAACCGTGACGAACGGAGCACCGGCCACCAGCAGTTCCTCAGCCGGAAACCGTGTGATCACCTCGTGCCCGGTCTCCGTGACGACAATCTCCTCCTCGATGCGCGCAGCGCTCCAGCCATCCGTCGAGGGCCAGAAGGTCTCGAGCGCAAACACCATTCCCGGCTTGATCTCGTGTGGGTGGTCGAACGAGACGAGACGGCTGATCATCGGTTTCTCCCAGATCGCCAGGCCGATGCCGTGACCCATCTGCAGCGCAAACGCCGCCTCCTCGTTCGGAAAGCCGAACTCCTGCGCCTTCGGCCACACCGCCGCCACTTCGGCCGTCGTCCGACCCGGCTGAATCAGGGCAATCGACGCGTCGAGGTAGTCGCGACATCTCTTGTACGCATCCACGAGCGCGCGTGATGCCGAGCCGACGGCGAACGTCCGGTAGTAGCACGTGCGGTAGCCCATGTAGGAATGGAGGATGTCGTAGTAGACAGGATCACCAGGACGAAGCACGCGATCCGAGAACACATGCGGATGGGGACTGCAGCGTTCACCAGAAATCGCGTTCACGCCCTCGACGTATTCGGAGCCCAGGTCGTACAGCCGCTCGGCGACGAGCGCCACGGCCTCGTTCTCGCGCATGCCTGGCTTCATGGCCTTGTACAGGTCGTAGTAGGCCGCATCCACCATCATGGCCGACATGTTCAGCAGCGTGATCTCGTCCTTCGTCTTGATCTCACGCGCGTCGGACATCAACTGCTGGCCATCGACCACGGTGATACCTTCGCGCTGCAGCGCGAACATCACCGGCGGCTCGATCACGTCGACGCCGAGCGGTTCCTTGTGAAGGCCGCGCATTTCGAGTTCCACGCGGATCTTCTTGGCGACATCCTCCGCTCGCCCCATTTCGGGCGTCATCGCGCCCCGCATCGACGGGATGCCGGCGCGCGACCGGTCGCCGAGCCATGGGCAGTTGAGCTGATGGTGTCGCGCAGCGGAGCCAAAGTCCCAGAGGATGGGCTCGTCCTTCTGCGGCAACAGGGTGAAGCGGCTGATCTTGTCTTGCGCCCAGGTCCCGATGTGCGTCGCCGTGATGTAGCGGACGTTGTTCATGTCGAAACAGAGGACCGCCCCCATGCTCGATTGCGCCAGCAGTCCCTTGATTCGGGCGAGCCGCTCCCGCCGCAGCCGATCGAAATCGATCCGCTGTTCCCAATCGACCGCCATCGTCCCGTAGGTCTTCAACCCCATCCAAGATCTCCTTGCCACAAGCCACAGAGACACTGAGACACAGAACAATCACACATTCACAACCTCTGCGTCTCCGTGCCTCTGTGGCCCGTCGAAATCACTTATTGCACATACGGCGCGCCATCTCGAACACATCGCGCTCGGTCGGCACCGTCGCATCCTCGAGCGGCGGTGAAAACGGAATCGGCACATGCATGGCGCCTATCCGGCGCACAGGACCGTCGAGATCGTAGAACGCGCCCTCGGCAATGACAGACGCGATCTCGCCCGTCACGCCATACCTGAACGACCCTTCATCGATCACGATGGCCCGCGAGGTCTTCTTGGCAGACTCGATGAGCGTCTTCTCATCGAGCGGCCAGGTGGTACGCGGGTCCACGACTTCGGCACTGACGCCAATCTCTTCCAGCATTGCTGCAGCGCCCAGCGCAACCTGGACCATGCTGCTCGTGCCCACGAGCGTAATGTCGCGCCCCTCGCGCTTGATGTCCGCCAGACCGAACGGAATTGTGTAGTCCCCTTCCGGCACCGGACCCTTCACCTTCGTGTAGCTGATCTTGTCTTCGAAGAAGACGACCGGGTTGTCGTCACGGATCGCCGTCTTGAGGAGTCCCTTGGCATCGTAGGGCGTCGAGGGAATCGCTACTTTCAACCCAGGCACGTGGCTCGGCCACGCGTGCAGCGACTGCGAGTGCTGCGCCGCGGATCGGCGCGTCGCGCCCATCGTCGCGCGGATGACCATCGGCACCTTCCAGGCGCCGCCAGACATGTAGTGCACCTTGGCGGCCTGATTGACCACCTGATCCATCACCAGCGCGAGGAAGTCTCCGAACATGATGTCCACGATCGGACGCAAGCCGGTCATCGCAGCGCCAACACCGAGGCCGGTAAAACCCGGCTCAGAGATCGGTGTATCGACGATGCGTGACGTCCCAAACTCGTCGACGAGCCCCTTGAGCACCTTGAAGGTCGTGCCCGCCTCCGCGACGTCCTCGCCAAGCAGCACGATGCGCGCGTCGCGCCGCATTTCTTCGGCGAGCGCCTCCCGGATCGCTTCGCCGAAGGTGAGCTCTCGCACCTTGACCGCCGTCTCAGGCATACACATCCTCTCCAACCCTGCCGGGATCTGGATACGGGGCCTTGATCCCAAACTCCATCGCCGCGTCCATCTCGGCCGCCACCTCAGACTGGATACGCTCCAGCCCGGCCTGGTCCATCAACCCCTGGGCGATGAGCCACGCGCCGTGCAGCGTGATCGGATCGCGCTCCGACGTCCAGTACTGCTCCTCCTGTTTCGGCCGGTAGTACTCACGGGCGATGTCGCCCACATGGTGGCCGCGGTAACGATAGGTATGGAGCAGCAGGAACCCCGGACCGTCGCCCCGCCGCGCCCGCTCCACCAGGCCCATCGCCGCTGCGTGTACCGCCCGCACGTCCTGACCGTCCACCGCCTCCGCGGCAATCCCAAAGGCCTTCGGCCGCGCGAGCATGTCTCCCGCCGTCGATTCGGAACAGTGCGTGTACTCGTTGTAGAGGTTGTTCTCGCACGCGAAGATCACCGGCAGCTTCCAGAGCTGCGCAAGGTTCATCTCCTCGTAAAGCACGCCTTGGCCGAGCGCGCCTTCGCCGAAGAAGCAGACCGCCACCTGTTTCGTCCCCAGATACTTGGACGAAAACGCCGCGCCGGTGGCAATGCCTGCGCCGCCGCCGACGATCGCATTCGCACCCAGGTTGCCGGTGGCCGGGTCGGCGATGTGCATCGAGCCGCCCTTCCCCTTGCAATACCCCACTTCCTTGCCCAACAACTCGGCGAACATCAGATTCGGTGCCGCGCCTTTCGCGAGGCAGTGCCCATGCCCGCGATGTGTGCTGGTGATGTAGTCCGTGCGGTTCAGCGCCTCGCAGACGCCGACGGCCACGGCCTCCTCCCCGATATAGAGATGCGCCAGCCCAGGCATGAGCGCCCGGGTATAGAGATCGTTCACGCGCTCCTCGAAAAGCCGTATCGCCACCATCTGGCGATACATGCGAATCGAGAGTGCGTCCACACCGCCCACGAGCTCCGTCTGCTTCGTCACCGTCGTCATGCGGACACTCCAGAGAGCCGCGCCAGGAGGCTGAACAGCGCGGCGAAGTCTTTCTCGGACAGGCCGGCGCCGCGCGCCGCCGTCAGGAACTCATTGGTCACGGCCGTCGTCGGCAAGGGCACGCTCAGCTCGCGGCCCATCTCGAGCGCGAGCGACATGTCCTTCTGCATCATGTTGACGCTGAACCAGACCTCATCGGGCATGCCCAGCACAAAGGGACCGCGATACTGGACCATCGGCGAGGCGACGACGCTGTGGGTCAGCACTTCCACTGCGGTGCTGCGGGCAATACCGCTTTTCTCGGCGAGCAGCACCCCCTCCGAAAACGCCAGCATCTGCACGGCAAGGCTGAGATTCACCGCGATCTTCATGGAAACCGCCAGGCCATTGCCGCCGACATGGGTGACTTTCGGTCCGACATCCTCGAGCAACGGCTTCACGCGATCGAACGTCGCAGCGTCGCCGCCCACCATCATCGAAAGCTTGCCCTGCTCGAGCGTCGCGACGCTGCCGGACACCGGGGCATCCACCATGTCGCCGCCGGCCTCACGCACCTGAGCGGCAATCGCGCGGCTGACGGCCGGGCTGATCGTGCTCATGTCGATCACCGTCCGTCCGGGAGTAAGGCCGGCGAGAAATCCATCAGGTCCGAGCGCGACGGCTTCGAGCGCCGCCGAATCGGTGACCATGACGAACACCGTGTCGGCAGCTTCGGCCACCGCGCGCGGAGAATCCGCCCAGGTCATCCCCCGATCGAGCAGCCACTGTGCCTTGGATCGGGTGCGGTTGTAGCCGGTGACGCTGTGCCCTTTCGACAGAAGCCGAGCAGCCATTCGGCCACCCATCGCGCCGAGACCGATGTATCCGAGGTTCGCCATGCCCGGTTAACAATAACGCACCTCTGGTGTGCAGGCGCCAGCCCTGCGCGAGTGCGAGACTGTAGAGTATCGCCCATGCAGGATTGGTCTTGAAGAGCGATCCGCCTGCCGGCGGTGGTCCACGGTGGCCTCGAACGATCCTGATCTGGGTCGCCGTGTGCCTGGCGGTGCTCGCCGTGGTGGCCCTCGCAAGCGGCGGGCTACGCATGACGCTGGGACCGCTCCGGATCTCAGCGACCGACCCCTATCGTCTCCTTCTGGAAGCGGCGGCGATCTGGCTCATCGCAGAGGTGGTGTCTTCAGGACCCAGACGCCGGCGCGGGATCTCCCTGGCGATTGGCGCGCTCCTTTTGGCCGCCGTGGCCGATTCCTCGCCGGCGCGAGTCGGCGACGGCGCGGAATACGTCGCCATGGCGCTCAATCTCAGCCGGGGCGCCGCCCCTTCGGTGATGCCTGGCGAGCGTGAATCGCTGACGAACGAGATGAGCCGGATGCCCGGCTTCGAGCAGTCTTCGATCGACACGCCCCTCGTTGGCCGCGACGCGCGACAAGACTTCTACCACTTCTGGCTCTACCCGCTCATCGTCTCTCCGTTCGTCTTCCTGTCGCAGTGGGCTCCCGTCCATGTGAACTACGCGTTCACCGCCGTGAATCTGTTGCTGTTTGCTGGACTCCTCTCGTGGCTCGTCCGCAAGGATGCCCCGGACATCGCGGCGCTACTGGCGGCCGGACCCTTGCTCTGGTGGATCGACAAGGCACACGCCGAAGTCCTCCTGTTCGTGACCCTGGCGTTTGCCGTATTGCTGATGGACACCTGGCCGGCGGCGGCCCTGATCGCCGCCGGGATTGCGACTGCACAGAATCCGGCGGCGGGTGTCGTGTTCCTGGTATGCCTCGTTTCAACGCTGCTCCGCGGTCGCACAAGAGATATCCCGATACCGGCCATGGTGGTCGCGCTCGTTCTCGCTGCCGCAGCGCCGGTGTACTACCAGTGGCATCTCGGCATCTGGTCGCCGTTGTCGTCAACGGTTGGTCGCGAATTTCCGGGTGTGCGAGCGCTGGTCACACCGCTCGTCGATCCGAACCTCGGACTGCTTCCGCATGCCCCGATCCTCGTGGCGGTCGCCGCCGTTGGCCTTTGGCGACAATCACGACGCACGCTGGTGACGACGACGGCCGTCGCCATCTCCCAGCTCATCGTCTTCGCCATGCCAGCCAACATCAATCACGGTGGCACCCCTGGCATGAGCCGTTACGCATTGTGGCTGCTCGCTCTTTCGACACCGCTCCTCCTCGCCGGCAGCCATTGGTGGAGCGCACGCCACCCCGCGATCTGGCGCGCCGCCGCGGCGGTGTCGATTGCAATCGTGCGTCTTTCTCTTTCGCCCGGCCTGGACCGATCGAGCGGGTGATTCCCCGAACTGGCTGGCCTCGACACTCTGGACGCAATGGCCGGCGATCGACAATCCACTGCCCGAGGTCTTTGCCGAGCGAACCACCGGCAGCACCAACGAATCATTCGTCCCGTCAGCGACAACGGGGTGCGAGAAAGCGCTCATCGCAGGGGATGGCCAGGACGCATGGTGGCCTCTTCCATGCGTTGCCAGACCAGCGCCGGACGTCTGCACGGAAGCCGGCGCGCTCTGCTATGTGAACGACGGCGAGTTCGCGAAAGCCCCTCGCCAACACGCATTCGCCTTCGAGACCGCGATCAACCACGCCTGGACGTGGAAGAACATGACCCGTTTCGATTCCGTGCTGAACAGGCTCGGCGCGCGCCCGCGGTTCGTCAGACTCACCGACCAGGGTGGACGCATCGACGACGTCCGAAACCTGGCCCAGCTCTACATCGTCGAGGGCACGACAGGAGCGGCCGCATGGGTGCGATCGATGGCTCCGCCAAACAATGGTGGCGTGCGCGTGCACGTCCGGGTGGCGTCCACGCTGGAACTGCTGGACGCGACCGTGCTCTCACCGGTGGCCGCACCGCTGGAGCTCTCGCCAGGCACTCACGATGTGCCGCTGACCGCCACCGCGTCGCTTGTCGTGGTGGTGAGCGATCGCTAAGAGGTACTTGGCGGTGCCTGGCGCCGGGCGATCGATTGGGTTTCGCCGTAGAGCGCACGCTTCAGCGTGCGCGGGTCCGCGGAGGCGGAAGCCTCCGCTCTACGCCGAATCAAAAAGCGGCCTGGGACGCGCGAGTGCTGTTCTTGGAGCCGGGCAACCGATTGAGGTCCGGCCACCCTCGCGATAGACTGCGGACCATCGCGCACGCACGAATCTCAGCAGGCGATGCCATAGGGTCTCACGAGAATGAAGACGAACAACAAGGCAGGTAAGGCGCGGGGCGTCGAGCCCGATCCGCTGACCGGCGAACGATACCGCAAGGAACTCGCGAAGCTTCAGCTCGATCTCGTCAAGATGCAGGAGTGGATCGTCGAGAACGGATTGAAAGTGCTGGTGATCTTCGAAGGGCGGGACGCGGCGGGCAAGGGCGGGGTGATCAAGCGGATTACGGAAAGCCTGAACCCTCGAGTGTGCCGCGTCGTGGCGTTGGCCAAGCCAACCGAGCGCGAGCGAACGCAGTGGTACTTCCAGCGCTATGTAGCCCATCTGCCCGCGGCGGGAGAAATGGTGCTCTTCGATCGAAGCTGGTACAACCGCGCCGGCGTGGATCGAGTGATGGGCTTCGCGACAAAGGTAGAGGTTCAGGAGTTCTTCCGGTCGTGCCCGGAGTTCGAGCACGCCTTGATCAGGTCGGGCATTTTGCTCATCAAGTACTGGTTCTCGGTCAGCGATGCCGAGCAGGAACGTCGCTTCAAGGAGCGGATTGAGAACCCCACCAAGCGGTGGAAACTGAGCCGGATGGACCTGGAGTCGAGGGCGCGCTGGTTCGACTACGCGCGGGCCAAGGACGAGATGTTCGCCGCGACAGACCTGAAACCAGCGTCCTGGTACGTCGTCGAGGGTGACGACAAGCGCCGGGCCAGGTTGAACTGCATCCACCACCTGCTCAGCCAGGTGCCGTGCCCGTACAAGGACATCGAGCCGGCAAAGTTGAAGGTGCCGAAGCGTCAGAAGCCCACGGGGTACGTGCGTGCGCCCATGGCTTCGCAGACGTTCGTGCCCGAGGTGTACTAGGCGCGACTAGCCTCGAGGGATTCTTTTTTGGATGTAGAGCGCAGGCTTCAGCCTGCGCGTGAACGGCCCGCGGGGGCTGAAGCCCCCGCGCTACTTGTTCCCTGCCCCGGTGCCTGGCTGGAAGTTCCCCGCTCGACCGTACTGGTTGTCCTCGTTGCAGATGAACTCCAGCAGGTCGCCGACGCCGGACTTGGGATCGGGTCGGAGCAACCGGGACATGAACTTCACGTTCACCGGACGCGACAGGGCGCCGGGATCGTCGATCGTCGCCTCGTTCTGGATCTGTCCGTAGCTCAGACGCGTGTACCGCTCGACGATGTGAAGCTGCTCGGTGTGCGGCGTGCCACGACGATCGAACCACCACTTGTCGTTGAAGCCCACGGAGTCGACCACGAGCGTGTCGCCTTCGAAGCGTCCGATGGAGTGGCCCGTCCACGTCGGGATCAAGTCCTCGGGATGCGTCCGGCCATCCATGTAGACCACCCGGTGATTCCCGGCGTCGCCGAGCTCGTGCAGGATGTACATGTGTGACAGGCCCTTCGAGGTGTACGACGCGGCAAACTTCCACGGGTAGGGATTGGAACGGAGCGGGCCCATCGGCAGGCACACCGTATACGGGTCGTCTTGCGAGCGGCGTTTATCCCTGAGCTCCTTCGCCCAGGGAAGCAGCGGCAGTTCGCCCGGCTTCAACCCGCCGTTCGCTTCGATATCGGCCACCGCCCCGCCACCAACCCAGGGGCCGGTCAGATCGACCTTGCCATCGGGCAGTCGCGGAATGGGCTTGGAGTTGAATTCAGACTCCGGCAGGACCGGACTGCCGGGGTTGATGAAAGCTACCCCGTTCTCGACCGTGATGCTGTTGTTCTGCTGCGCCTGGAGATGCTCCCAGACCGGCAGCGCCAGCGTGGCGAGTGCGATGGAGACGACCAAGAGCTGCTTCACGTCAATACTCCAAGATCACGGCGGGTCCGCGCCTACCGCTTTTCGATTCGACGTAGAGCGGAGGCTCTAGCCTCCGCGGACACGCGCACGCTGAAGCGTGCGCTCTACGGCGAAATGCAACTCGCTCTAGTTGGCGCGCAGCGGCTGTCCGACCAAGAGCGTCTCGTCGGCATCCGGACGCGGGATGAATTTTTGTGCTCGACCGTTGTTCACTTCCGCCAAGTACAGATTGCCGTCGGGATCGACGCTCATCCCGTGGACGTTCCACATCGCGCCGGGCCACTGTCCGCCGCTGCCCCATGAGTAGAGGTACCGGCCCTCCATGTCGTACTTGATGATCTTCGAGCTCATGTTGTCCGCCACCCAGAGGTGCCTGTCGGCGGAGGCGTACAACACCTGCGGGGTCGATGGGTTTCCAATCACGAACTGGTCGAGGTACTTGCCGTTCTCATCGAAGATCTGGACGCGGCGGCTCGAGCGATCGGTGACGTACACCCGGCGCGTTTCCGGATCGAAGACCACGCCGTGCACGGCGTCGAAGGTGCCCGGACGCGTGTCGTTCGGTGGCTCACCCTTCTCGCCCCACGTGAGCAGGTACTTTCCATCCTTGTCGAACTTCACGACGCGGGTGTTCGCATACCCATCGCTCACATAGAGCGTGCTGTCCGGCGCCCAGGCCATGAACGTCGGCCGGTTGAAGTGCGTCTCGTCGGTGCCGGCTTCTCCGCGGATTCCCAGGGTCTGCACCAGCTGCTTGCCGTCGTTGCTGAACTTGTAGACGGCGTGCTGTCTGTCGTCGACGACCCAGACGTGCTTCTCGGCATCGTAGGGATTGATGAACACCGAGTGCGGGCGGCGGAAGATGTCGTCCCACTGCGTCCACTGCTCCGTGATGTTTCCCTGCGCGTCCACCACGATCAGGCAGTGCTCCCAGCGCGCGTCCACGCCGAGCTTCCCCTGCCAGCCTTCCCATCCGTCGCTGCCCTGGTTCCCCGGGCTCGAGTTGATACCGGTGGAAGCATTGCGAAACGGCGCGGCTGACACCGGGAAGGAGAGACTCGGTCCAACGCTGGGATACACCCGTTCCGCTGGACGCGGCAGTTCCGGCAGTTCGCCGCGCTGCAGGATGAACACGCGGTTCGCAGACTCGGCAAAGATGCCCTGCACCGCTCCCCACGTCCACTTCTCATGACCCGGCAGTTGCGAGAGCGGCTTTGGCCAGTTCGGATCCACCGTGTAGGGTCCAGTCTGGTCCTGTCCGCCCTTGGGGGCGGCAGACGCGGCCGGCGGCGCCGCCGCGGGCGCGGGCTGACTTTCGGGAGCGGCCCCGCCACAACCAACGAACAGGACGCTGCTAATCCCGACGCTGATCCCGACGCCGATTGCGAGGACTGCGACGCGTGCCGCTCGGGTGTTCATGATGTGCGGGCTCCACCTTCTTTGACGACGTGGACCTTGAGGGGGATGGTGACCTCACGGTGCAGCTTCAGCGGCACGTCGTAGTCGCCGATCGCCTTGATCGCCTCGGGCAGGATCAGCTTCCGCTTGTCGACGTCGAAGCCCTTCTCCTTCAGGAAGTCGGCGATATCACCGGAGGTCACCGACCCGTACAGCTGCTCGGTGTCACCGACCCGCCGCGCGATCGTAATGTCGACCGCCGCCAGACGCGCACCGAGCGCTTCGGCGACCCCTCGTTCCTGCGACTCGCGAGCTTCGACGATCCGGCGCTCGCGCTCGACGTGCTTCTTGTTGCCATCCGTCGCCGGCAGCGCCAGCTTCCGCGGCAGCAAGTAGTTGCGGGCGTAGCCGGCGGCGACCTTGACGATCTCGCCGCGCTTGCCCAGGTGCTCTACGTGCTCTCTCAGAATGACTTCCATGGTGATCCTTGTCGTCTCTAGTCTCTGGTCTCTGGTCTTTGGTCTTTGGTGCTCTAGTCTTTGGTCTGCTGTCAGCGAGGCAATCTAAAGACCAACGCTAAAGACTAGAGACCAAAGACTAGAGACTTCCACAGACTTCCTACTCCGCCGTGTACGGAATCAGCGCGAGCTGACGCGCGCGCAAGATGGCGACGCGCAGCTTTCGCTGGTGCAACGCGCAGGTGCCCGAGATGCGGCGCGGCAGAATCTTCGCGCGCTCCGGCACGAACGGCATCAGCAACCGGGTGTCCTTGTAGTTGATGTCGTCGATCTTGTCCGCGCAGAACTTGCAGACCTTGCGCCGGCGGAACATCGGGCGTCGCTGCTGTCCGTCCTTGCCGGTCTGCTGGTTCTGTCCGGCTCGTCCGCCCCGGCCGCCACCGCCGCCGCTGCTGCTCCCGCCGCCGCCGAAACTCTTTCGCCCGTTCATCGCATATCCTCCGACAGATCGAACCGGTCGTCGCGATCGTCATCCGAGTCGCCGCGCTGCCCTTCGCCCGGCTGCCGATCCGGTGGCAGGCCACGTGCGATGCGCCTGCGGCGAGATCCTTCGCTGCGCTTGCTCCGGGTGCGCTCGATCACCTCCTGCACCTCGTCGATCCGTACGACCAGCTGACGAATGACCAGGTCCGACACTTTCAGCCGGCGGTCGATCTCTTTCATCAGCTCGCCGGAACCGTTGATCAGCTCCAGCACGTAGGTGCCTTCCTTGTGCCGGCCGATCTCGTAGGCAAGCCTCCGGCGGCCCCAGTTCTCGGTCTTCTCGATCTGGCCACCCATGCGCTGGACGATGACCTCGACCTGCGTGTGCAGGTCCGTTACCTGATCGTCTGTCGCGTCGGGTGACACGACGTAGACGAGCTCGTACTTCCTGTTCATTCAGTCTCCTTCTGGACTAATGGCTGTCTTGACGGTCCGGCTTCAGCCGGACTCCGACAGCAAGGAGTTAATCGACTTCCGGACCCGTGGCTTCCGGGTTGTACACGTTCATCACCTTCTGGATGCCCTCCACGGCGAACATCTCGGCGGCATCGGCCGCTCTGGCAATGAACTCTTCGAGCCCCTCTCGTTCGTCGGGCTCGAATTTCGCGAGCACGTGATCCGCCAGCTCTCGCCTCGGATCGCCGCGCCCAACCCCCAGCCGAAGCCGGGCAAACTCGCTGGTCCCAAGCCGTTCGACGATCGACTTGAGCCCGTTGTGACCGCCAGCCGATCCTCGCGCCCTCGCGCGCAACCGGCCGAACGGCAGCGCCACCTCGTCGACCACCACCAGGAGCTCTGCCGGGCCGACATCATAGTAGCGCGCCAACGCCGCCACGGCATCGCCGCTGCGGTTCATGAACGTCAGCGGCTTGGCCACGAGCATCGGCTCGGCACCGAACCGCTTGGCCACGAACGTTTCAGGCACCTGCGCTGGCGCCATCGCCATCGTCAACTGGTGCCGCCGCGCAATCTCGTCGGCCACGAGAAACCCCACATTGTGGCGCGTATCGCGATATTCGCGTCCAGGGTTCCCGAGCCCGACGATGAGCTTCATACCGGCCGGGCGGACCCGAAGGTCCTCGCCTACTTCTTCGGCTCCTCGCCTTCCTTATCGGTCTTGCCCTTCTTGATGACCTCGGGCTCGCTCGTCGGCGTCGCCGCGGCCGCGTCCGCATCGGCCGTCGCCGCCGCCTCTTCAGCCTTCGGCAGCACGACGTGCACGAGCATCGTCTCGGGCTCGTTGAGCACCTTCCACTTCGGGTTGACCGGCAGGTCGCGCAGTCGGATCGCATCGTGCAGATTCAGCTCGGTGACGTCGATCTCGATGCGCTCCGGGATGTTGGCCGGCAAGCACTGCACTTCCACCTCGCGCGTCACGAAGTCGAGCATGCCGCCCTGCAGCTTGACCCCCTTCGGTTCGCCATTTATGTGTATGGGCACCGTCACGGTGATTTCACGGTCCATCGCCAACTGATAGAAGTCGGCGTGCAGGAGTTGGTGCGTCACCGGGTCGAGCTGGTATTCCTTGACCATCACCTGCGACTCGGCGCCGTCGAGCTTCAGGGTGATCAGCGTGTTGGCCCCCGATTCGGAGTGCAGAATGCGGAGCACTTCCTTCGGGTCTGCCGCCACCGGGACCCCCGTGGGCGTCTTTCCAGCCTTCTGAGCACCGTAGACCACGGCCGGAATCCGGCCGGTCACTCGCAGACGTCGGGCTTCGTTCTTGCCCCGACCCTCGCGCTTCACTACCTCTAGGTACTGCATCCATGACTGATCCTTGTCGACTGAACCCTGTCGTTCACTCTTCTAAGTTCTCGCTTCTCGGTTCGTGTTCAGGTTCGGTTCAGCCGACCGTTCGAGCTCGAACTTGAACCGAACTGAACCGAACTGAACAGAGAACCCAGAAGCGTGAACGATACGTTCCTATACAAACAAGCGATGATACCGAGGTCTCTTCGTGAATACTCCGAATCGCCTGCCCGAGGAGCCTTGCTACCGAGAGCACGACGATCTTCTTGCACTGCTTCGCATCGCCGCGCAGCGGGATCGTGTTGGTCACGATCATCTCGTCGAGCGGCGAGTGCTCGATCCGTTCGATGGCCGGCCCTGACAGCACCGCCATGCACCGCGCACGCGAGGACACGCACGGCGCCGGCGGCCTTGAGCGCCGTGGCCGCCTTCTGAATCGTCCCGGCCGTGTCGATGATGTCGTCCTGCAGAATACAGGTCCGACCTGCGACATCGCCGATGACGTTCATCACTTCGGCCGTGCCGTCCTCCGACCGCCGTTTATCGACGACCGCCAGTTCCGCGTCGAGCCGCTTCGCGTACGCCCGCGCGCGTTCGGCGCCACCGGCGTCCGGCGAGACAATCGTCAGGTTCGGGTTGTCCTGCCGCGCCAGGTACTCGATGATGACCGGCGCCGCGAACAAATGGTCGACCGGAATGTCGAAGAACCCCTGGATCTGCGCCTTGTGCAGATCCATCGTCAGCACCCGATTCGTCCCCGCCGCGCTGAGCAGGTTCGCCACGAGCTTCGCCGAAATCGGCACCCGCGGCTTGTCCTTGCGATCCTGCCGTGCGTAACCGTAATACGGGATGACCGCCGTGATCCGCGCCGCCGACGAGCGGCGGAACGCATCGATCATCACCAGCAGCTCCATCAGGTGCAGGTCGACCGGATTGGAGGTCGGCTGCACGATGAAGACGTCGGCGCCGCGAATGTTCTCGTCGATCTGGAAGGAGACCTCGCTGTCCGGGAAGCGGCGCAGCCGCGCCTGTCCGACCGGAATACCGAGGAACTCCGCGATTTCCTTCGTCAGCGACGGATGGGAACTGCCGGAAAAGATCTTCAAATCGCCGAATCCGGTGGACATCAATCCTTCGCCGCTGAGGGGTCGTCTCATCTCGATACTGGTCGCTGTTCACGGACGGCTGGAAAAGTTGGGGCGGAAGGATTCGAACCTTCGAATACGGGATCCAAAGACCCGCGCCTTACCGCTTGGCCACGCCCCACCACGGCACCGCACCGCGCAGCGCGTACCCACTCCCGCCGATGCACCCCTTGGGTGCCTTCAACCGGAGTGGTGCAAACGCATAGTGTAGTCGAGACTTAGCGCCCCCGGCAACCCCGGCGGGGGATAGGAGCTGGCGCGCACGAAATGGCACCCAGCGGGTAGTGCGCGAGCGGACATCACCTCACAAGCCAGGAACCACCTTCCTTAAGTGAAATTGGGCCGGCACGTGGTCCCCTCAGGCGCTACACTGCCACGGCCGCAGAACTATCGGACTGTGGAAATTCGGCCGACTACGAGTTAGAGGACTACGGCCGTCCCTCTTGCAGACAGACTATGGACACCAACCCCTACGGACCGCCGAAGGCAGCTGTCGCAGACATTTCAGCAAGAGGACTCAAGCGACGTAGCATCGTCCTCATGATCGTTCTGATCATTGTGACCTTCGGGCTGTACTACCCGATCTGGTTCCTGCGTCGTCGCGTCGCATTGAATCGACTCGATTCTCCGAGGAAGCTTCGACTCTGGCCCTTCCTGGTCTGGTTCGCATTGTTTGCGGTCGAGTTTGTTGTGGCCTTTACTGCTGGATTTGAGCCAAACGAGCAGACCATCGGGGCAGGAGGGAGATGCGCTGCTCAACTTCAGCCAGATCGCGGTTGGGATCTTGATGATCGTGCAGTGCTTCATCATCAAGGACATCCTGGAAGACCATCTGACCGTGCCGGAAGACCACGTCTCGGCCTCATTCTTCAGCGGGACCCGTAAAGCTATCCGGTCTCAAGACATTTTTCCTTCAAATCTTCTACCTGCAGTGGGTAATCAACCGCGACATCGTCGCTTCACAGCGCAGGGCTACCTAACGGGGCTATGACGACCTCCCATCCGTGCAGGGCCCGAGCCGTTCCTGCAGGAGGGGCCGCGCGAGATCCCAACGCATGTCGCCGAAATACTGCTCGCGCCGTGCGGCAGAGTGATATTCGTAGCTCCGTATGTCCTTGGAGTCATGGATCGGTACGTGCGGCAACAAGACGTGCACGAATTCATGCACTGCAGTGCGACCGATGCCTCTGGCGATGGCCTGGATCATCGTGGCGCGATCAGCATCCTCAGGTGCGTAGACGACGGCGCTGCTTGCCAGCCAGGAAAAGCTGACCGCGCCCTGGCCGCCTAGCCCTGACGCAGCGCGGGTTTCGGCGGGAATGAAAACCAGACGACGAAACCGCTGGTCGCGAAGCTCCTGTACAACGCGAACTCGATAGGCCGTGTCGCGCCGATCGGTGAACGTGATATTCAGACCAGTGAACGCGCCACTGACCTCCGCGCGAGCAATGGAGATCAAGCGTGCCCATTTCCTGCCGCGTGATCGGTCCACCCAGTTTCCCCGAGTTGAACGTCACGTCTTCGAACCAGAACCCAGCCTCGACAACGCGACACTGCGCCTTCGCCATCGCGAGCCACACCGCAGCCCAGGCGGTGCTCAACACACAGCCGATGACGACACCCTGGCGCGACGGCCGCCACTTGGTCATGGCCGATTACCCGCAGCTTTCGATCGCTTTGAGGGCTTCAGGCTACCGCGCGACTGCGACAGAGGCGCGCCCACCGTTGAGCTGCCACTCCCATCCATCACCTGGCCGACGGACGCCGCTCAACCTCGCTAACTCGTGGAGGGCGGGGTCCTTCGACGGCGTGCCAGTGACGACGATCACGTCACCGACCCTGAGCGCGGTGCGGCTCACGCCCATGGTGTCCAACTGGAACGCGGCGCGCCAGATGGCGGTGTAGAGAACCGAATCCTTCGCTCGAAATGTCAGAACGGTATGGGGACTGGCAAACTCCACTGTCTCGAGCGTGCCTTCCACTGATACGGTCTCGTCCGCGAAACCAGCGTAGGAGTGATGGGCACGTGCACCCGCGCCGCTGAAAAGGAAAATGACGCCGACGACCGCGAGGACCGTGCGTGTCATGGAAGTCCCCTCCCTGTCTCGCATACTACAACCAATCCGCACACGTGGCCTTCGGGCGACCGTCCCGGGATCACTTCTTGAGCGGGTTCGTGGTTGAGGCCCACTCCTCGAGCGTGCACTCGTAGCGATTCACCATTTCGCCCGGATTCCAAACGAAATACGCGTTCCACACGAACGGCTTGACGAGCGTGGCAGGTTCAGTCACGGTCATCACGTACTCGAGCCGGTTGCCGGCCTGGACCACTGTGAAACGTTCATTGACCCGTACGTTCTGGGTTTGCGGTGCGCCCGAGCGGTCGAAGTACGGCCAGTTGATCCTGGAGGTATCGACGACGAGCGTCTTGTCTTCCCAACGTCCGACCGAGTAGCCAAGGGGCGATAGCGGTACGTCCGCCGGACGAGCGGGAGCGGGACCCATGTGAATCTTCCGAATCGCATCGAACTCCTCGAATCGCAACTCGATATCGCGGCCGACCTGCACGAACTCCATCGGGTAGGGGTTGCCCATGAGGCTCGGCATGCCTGGGGCCACGCACTTGATCAACGGGTTGTCCGCGATGTCGTCCCACTTGGCTACCGCCGCCGCTGCCGACGGGTTCAGTTGGTAGTTCGAGCGCCCCGCGAAGAACCAGGCCTGAGTGCCCTGGCTCCAGGTTCGAAACAGGCTGTCTCCCAAGGCAGCGGCAGGCTTCTTGTTGCCGGCAACCACCGCACCGCCCGCGGTGTTCTTAGACCATCGCGGCTCCCGGGCACCACCCACGAGCAGTTCGACGCCATCCGGCAACAACACATGATTGACCTGGAGGTAGCGGTCCCTGCGAGTCGACGGCCAGCCGGCCACGCGAACCCGGTCCCCAACCGCGAGCCTATCGCCCGACAGCCCTCGGCGGCGTTGCGCGCTGACGGCGCCGCCCTCGAGTGTCCACACAGCCTTCACGCCTTTCGGGTCGGTGCTCGTCACTTCCAGCAGGATGTGCGGATTCGTCCACGAGACCCTCGAAACCACACCTTCAACTTCCGTCACGGCGTCGCGATTGAATTCCGACATCGAATGATGCGCGGCGACCGAGAACGGTATGGTCGCCAGCATGCCCGCGACTATTGCGCTGGCGAGTCTGTGATGTCGATTCATGGCTTCCTCCCGGATACCGTGTTTCGTGTTGGTCGGTCCCGATGCAACCTGCCCAATCCGCGGTGTCGATCGGCGGCGTGACCTCGTTCACGCCGCGACGGTGCCAGGACCAAACGGCTGAGAGTATAGCGGGTAGGCCGCGCGGACGCGACTACTCCGCCCGGGGCTGCGCGCTTTCGTCCAGATCTCGTCAACCATGCCGGGTCCGCTACGCGGCACCGGCCTACGAAGGCAGGTTCGCAGCTTCGGCTATCCACTCTTCGCCAGAGCCTGACGTGGGCGGGTGGCGCGCGCCGGAACGGGTCGACTGAGCCTGGCGTACGCGACCCGGTCGAGCGACTCGGTCAGCAGCACGCGCCAACCGGATCCGGACAACCGTTCGACGGCGGCATGGGCATCGCCGCGCTTCTGAAACAGTCCGAACACGGCCGACCCGCTGCCGGACATCGCCGCCGCCAGTGCGCCGGCGCGCCGCAGCGCCGCTTTCATTTGATCGATCTCGGGATGGTGCCTCGCAATCGGCGCCTCGAGGTCGTTGATCATCTGCGCGGCGCGCGACGGCCAGGGACCGGGCACGTGCTGCGGCTCGCGCACGAGCGGACCGCGCGCCAGATCGCGCTCGGCGTTGTACCAGCCAAACGCCTCTCCCGTCGACACGCCGAACCCTGGCAGCAGGAGCACGATCCAGTGACGCGGGAGATCGGCCAGCGGATAGATCTCGTCGCCGCGCCCGAGGCCAAGCGCGGTACCGCCGGCCAGAAAGAACGGCACGTCGGCGCCAAGCCCCGCCGCCACGTCGGTGAACTGCACCGGCCGTAGGGGAACGCGCCAGGCGTGCGCCAGCCCGAGAAGAGCGGCGGCGGCATCGGCACTGCCGCCGCCGAGACCCGCCTGGAGCGGGATCCGTTTCTCGAGCCGGACCACCATGTCGCGCGCTGGACCGGTTCGCCGCAACGCGCGCCACAATGCATCCGCCGCACGCCAGATGAGATTCGTACGGTCCAACGGCACGCCGGCCGCCGCGCACTCGATGGCGAACGGCCCCTCGCGCGGCACACACTCCAGGGTGTCGTGCAGAGAGATCGCCTGAAAGACGGTACGGAGTTCGTGAAATCCATCGGGGCGGGTGCCGAGCACGCGCAGATCGAGGTTGATCTTCCCATGTGCCCGCACGGTCACCGCTCTGGGTGCGCTCACCACGTGCCGTCCATGCACATCCACCTAGCTAGACCGCTTTTCGATTCGACGTAGAGCGGAGCTCCGCCTCGCGTAAAGCTCCGGCGGACGACGGAGAACCTTGGCTTAGAAGGAGGAGCCTCCGCGGACACGCGCACGCTGAAGCGTGCGCTCTACGGCGAAATGTAATCACTCTAACGCTCACCCAGCGGTCCGTTCGCTCGGAGCTCGGCCAATGTCAGCTCACGCGCATCAGACGGCACGCTCACCGTGAACGCCGCTTGATCGACCGAGATATTGGTCTCCACCTGGGAGACGGTCGCGGTCATGTCGACGACAACACGCGGATCGGTAGAGCGCAGGCGCACGACCTGGGGGAACGATCCCTGCCACGTCGGGTATTCGATCTGCCATCCAGACCGGCTCGCCGCCCTCGTTCGCCATTGGCCGTTCACGCGCTCGAGATACAACACACCGCCCGCTGAGAGATCAAGTGAGGCCCAGCCGTTTCCATGCAGACGTCCGCCCATCGCACCGGGTGCCGCCGAGACACATCCGGTGAGGACCGCCTGAAGTTCCGCAGGCGCAAGGCCCACACCGGTGAGCGCACCGAGGATGTCTTCCGCGCGTTCGCCTCGAATCACGCGCCCGTCTCGCGGCAGCAGCAGAATTGCCGTGTCGTCACGCGCGGCAAGGATGAACGCAGGCGGGCCAAACGGGGCGACACCCTCGAGACGCATCGAACGCGGTCGTTCGAATCCGACGATGGCGCGTCCGCGGACACGCTGTCCGCCGGCCCGTCCTGCCAGCGAGAGTTCGGCTGTCAGCGTCCGAACGCCAACGCACGCCGCCGTGGCCTCGCGGTGAACCTGATCGAAATTCGGAAGGGGACCGCCTGGGTCGGTCGGAAGAGAAAGGAGCCGCGGGGCGCACCCGGCCGTGAGCAGGCTCGCTACACCCAGAGCCCAGAGCCTCGCTAGAGCCACTAGCGCTGTGTCCTGCTCCTGGCGTCCTCGATTTTCTTTTGGATGACGGCACGCGTGACCGTACCTTCGCCGTCGAGCGCTCGGGTCCAGGAAGCGATCGCCTCTTCCCACCGGCCGAGCCCGGCGAACACGTCACCGAGATGATCCTGCACGACGGCGTTTCGGGGCAGCTGCTCCGCAGCGGGCGTCAGATACTTCTCGGCCTCCCGCAGATCACCTCGACGGAAATGCGCCCACCCGAGACTGTCGAGGTACGACGGGTTTCCGGGATCCGCCTCGAGAGCCCGCTCCACGAGGCGAACCGCTTCGTCGAGCGCACGCCCGCGGTCGGCCAGCAGGTATCCGAGATAGTTCAGCGCCTCGGCACTCCCCGGCGCGATGGTCAAGACCTGACGGAGCGTTCGTTCCGCTTCGACGTCCCGCCCGGCGTCGTTGTAGAGATCCGCGAGCGCCAGCTGAGTATCGACGTCTCTCGGGTTGGCGCGAGCGGTCGGCTCGAGCATGGTGACCGCACCCGCCCTGTCGCCCGCGGCGAACAGCGCACGCGCCCGCAGACGCGGAAAGCGGAGATCCTCCGGATGCTGCGACTGGGCCTCGGCGGCCAGCGTCGCCGCCCGGGCAGCGCTCCCGTCATTCAACAGGGCCGCGATGCGTCTGGCCTTCAGCCCACGGCTCATCGGCTCCACGGTCAGCGCGCGTGTGTAGTTCTCGATCGCTGCCTTCAGCTGACCCGCCTGCTCTTGATACTGCGCGAGCGAGGACGCAACCCGGGGCTCGTCCTCGACGATCACCTCGAGGGCCGCAATCGCATTCGGGATATCGCCGGCGGAGGCGTAGGCTTGAGCCAGGGACAAGCGCCCCTGCACGGATCCCGAGTTCTGATTGACGACGCGGTTGAACGCATCCACGGCCTTTGCCGCTTCGCCGGTACGAAGGTAGAGACGTCCGAGGGCGAAGTCGACCTGCAGATCGGCGCCGGGGGACGAGTCCTTCGCTGCCCGCTCCAGATGGGTGATGGCGTTCCGCACGCTGGTCTCGAACTGCGCGCGCGGGGTGCGCGCGTTCATGGCGTCGACGTCGGTCCAATAGATCAGCCCGAGGACGCGATGGGCTTCGACGCTGCCGTCATTGAGCACGAGTGCCTGGAGCGCGGCGCTCTCCGCTTCGCTGCGCTGGTTACGCCGGAGATGGAACGACGCGATCTCGGCCCGGACTCCAGCCGATGCAGGATCGGCGGCCGCGGCCCGATTGAGCGCGGCGAGGGCGCCGGCCTGATCGCCGAGCCCTTCGAGGCGCTGCGCCATCAGGAACTGGAAGTACGCTTCGGACACCTGCGCGGCGGCGTCACCCGCCACGCACAACATCCCCAGCACCACGAGAGCACATCGAAACGAGGCGCGGACGGATCCGATTCCTGGGACCATCGTGATCAGGGATTCTAGCTCAAGATGTTATAGTTCGAGGGTTTCCTTCGGTTATCCGGAGAACTCATGCCCATCGACGCGGAACTGCTCGAAATTCTGGCCTGCCCGAACTGCAAGACGCCCGTGACGCTCGTCAAGAACGGCACCGGCCTCAAGTGCGACCAGTGTCACCGGGTGTATCCGATCAAAGAAGACATCCCTGTGATGCTTATCGACGAAGCCACCATCGAGCCTTAGGTGGCTGGTAGCCGGTAGGGTGGCAGCTGGTAGCCGGATCCTTCTTGTTCGTCTCAGACTCATCGGCGACGTAGTGTTCACGACGCCGATCCCGCGCGCGCTGCGAAGGCGCTACCCGAACGCTCACATCACTTACGTCGTCGAGCCCATGGCCGAGCCGGTCGTTCGCGGCAACCCCCATCTCGACGAAATCATCGTCATCCCCAAACGGCAGGGAGTGGCCCGCTGGCGGGACGACTGGTCGTGGGCCCGACGGCTCCGCGCTGCGCGATTCGACATCGCGATCGACCTGCACGGCGGTCCCCGCGCGGCATGGCTCACCTGGGCCAGCGGAGCCCCGATGCGCATCGGCTATCGAACCGCCGGGCGCACCTGGATATACACCCATGCGGTAGGGCGCCCCGAAGGGTTGCTCCCGCGCCACTCGGTGCGAAATCAGTGGGATCTGCTCGCGCCGCTTGGGTTCGAGGCCTGCGACCCGTCGCGCGACGCGGTGGAGATGGCGGCCGATTCCGACGCCGAGGCGAGCGTCTCCAGGAAACTGCAGAATGCCGGCATCCGCCCCGACGCACCGTTGGTCGTCGTCCACGTCAGCGCCGGCAATCCCTTTCGTCGGTGGCCGCCGGAGTCTTTCGTCGAGGCCATCACCGAGCTGGCGCGCCGCGATCCGACGCGGCGATTCATCCTCACGTCCGGGCCATCGGACGCCGATGCCGCGCGAGCGATCGCGGACCGCATCCGGGAGCGTCTCGGCCCGGTCGCCGCAACGGTGTCGCACGTTGAATACGACATCGCCGAACTTCGGTCGCTTGCGGCCCGTGCTGCGGTGTACATTGGAGGCGACAGCGGTCCCCTGCACATCGCGGCCACGACCCAGGCGCCCATCGTGGCGCTCTTCGGCCCGACGCTCCCGGAGCGCTCGATGCCATGGCGTGACCCGCGATGGTTTGCAGAGGCGATCGACGCGGGGCCGCTTCCTTGCCGGCCCTGTCACCAGCGAACGTGCCAACCGGGCGACTTTCGCTGTCTGACGGGCGTGGATCCAAGCCGCGTAGTGGCTGCCGTGGAGCGGGCGTTGAAGGCGGTGCATGCATGAACAGTGCAACGATGAGCGTCACGGAACCTGGTACCGAGCACGCACTGGATCGTCTGACGATGGTGTTGCTGCTCGGGTTCGTGGCAGCGCTGCAGATCTCGATCGCGGTGTCACAGATTCTGCTCGCGGCACTGTTCGTCTCGTGGGTCGCGCTGCGTATCCACGACCGCACGCGCCCAGCCGTGCCGCCCTTCTTCATCGCCCTCGTGGCCTACGGAATCTTCACGCTCGTCTCGTCCGTGTTCTCCGTCGATCCCACGGCCAGCTTCATCGACAACAAGCAACTCCTGCTTCTGGCCATCGTGCCGGCGGTCTACGACATTGCCCGCGGACCACGGGCCACCTCGGTGGCCGAGCTGGTCATCACGGTGGGCGCCGCCAGCGCACTCGTCGGCATCCTGCAGTACGGCGTGCTGCACTACGACAACCTCGGCCAGCGTCCGCAGGGAACACTCACGCACTACATGACGTACTCCGGCACGCTGATGCTGGTCACCACGACCGCGGCGGCACGGATCATCTTCGGCTCGCGCGATCGCATGTGGCCCTCCCTCGTCATACCGGCGCTGGTCGTGGCCCTGGCGCTCACGTTCACCCGAAACGCTTGGATCGGGACCTGCTTCGCCACGGGGCTCCTCTTCATCCTCAAGGACTTCAGGCTCGCGGCGTTCCTCCCCGTCATTCTGGCGGTCCTCTTCGTGGTGGCTCCAGACGGCGTCGTCAACCGCCTGACGTCCACGTTCAACGCACAGGATCCCGGCAATCAGGACCGCTTCGCGATGATCGAAGTCGGCGCACGCATCGTTGCGGACCATCCGCTTACGGGCGTCGGTCCGAACATGGTGCCGCGCGTGTACGACCAATACCGTCCCGACTATGCGGTGAACGCGACGAACCCCCACCTGCACAACGTGCCGCTTCAGATCGCAGCGGAGCGAGGACTGCCGGCGCTCGCCGTCTGGCTCTGGTTCGTCGGTGCGGTTACGCTGGCGCTCTTCAGGATGTTCCGGCAGGGGCGGGAACGGGTGCTCGTCGCGACGGGGCTCGCCGCGGTGGCCGGGATGCTGGCCGCGGGACTCTTCGAATACAACTTCGGCGATTCGGAATTTCTCATGCTCTTTCTCGTGTTGATCACGCTGCCGTTCGCAGCGGCTCGCCAGGACCATGCTGCCCCCGCTCGCCCCTGAGCGGGGGCGAGCCATAGCCGCCGGTCTTGCGGGGGCCCACGTACTCGTCGTGGGCGACGCCATGCTCGACAAGTTCCTCGCGGGCCGCGTCACGCGCATCTCACCCGAGGCGCCGGTCCCGGTCGTGACATTCGATCACGAAAGCCTGCGGATCGGCGGCGCCGCCAACGTGGCGCACAATGTCACGGCGCTCGGCGGACGCGCAACGCTCGTCGCTGTCACGGGTCTGGACGACGCGGCCACCTCGCTGGCGAGCGCTTGCCGTGACGCAGGCATCACCCCGGCGCTCATCGGTGACAGAGCCAGGCCCACCACCACGAAGATGCGCATCGTCACCGAACGCAACCTACAGGTGGCGCGTGTGGACTACGAGATGGACGGCGAGGTCTCGGGTGAAATCGAACAGCGCGTTGTATCGGCCGTGCAGCAGTACGCATCGGACGCCTCCGCGATCGTGCTTTCGGACTACCTGAAGGGATGTGTCACGGCACGCGTCGCACGAGCCGCCGTGGCGATCGCCGCTGAACGAGGCATTCCACTGCTCGTCGATCCCAAGATTCCCCACGTCGACTACTACGTCGGGGCCACCATCATTACGCCGAACCATCACGAGGCGGAGCTCGCGACCCACATGCGGATCCGAACCGACGCCGATGCGCGCGCAGCGGCGCGCGCGTTTCTGGAGCGATCCGGGTGCGGCGCGGTGCTGATGACGCGCGGCGATCAGGGGATGTGGCTGCTCGGACCTGACGTCGAGGGCGCGCTGCCAGCGACGGCGCGCGCAGTCGCCGACGTTACCGGTGCGGGCGATACCGTGATTGCCACGATGGCCCTCGCGTTGGCGGCCGGTGCCACGCTGGCCGAAGCCGCACGGCTGGCGAACGAAGCGGCCGGCGTCTCCGTCGGCAAATTCGGTCCCGCCGTCGTCACGCCGATTGAACTACTCCGCGCGCTGGACGCGTCCTCCGGCGCGTAGAGCACCTTCACCTCCACAGGCCACCGAGACTCAGAGCCACAGATGCGACTCTGGATCAGATCGATCGCGCACGCTAAAGCATGCGCTCTACTAGCCTGTAGCTCGGTAGCCTGGTAGCTGGTAGCTGGTAGCACGATGTAGAGCGCAGGCTTTAGCCTGCGCGGACACTGTAGTTCTCCCTTAGAACTTAGCGAGAAGAATTCCCCTGTGTCTCTGTGACTCTGTGGCCTGTCACTTCAGTGTCGCGCCAGCGAGCTGCGCGATCGCGCCGAGCGTGGTCTGTGCGGCGTTCAGGCCGAGGCGAAAATCCTTGTCGGAGAACGTCGTGAAGCGATCCGTGGGTTGATGCCAGTGGGGGTTCCAGCCGGCGCCGGTGTGCATGCCGCGTTCGTTCTCGCGAAGGCTGATCGACGGCACGAGATCCATGAACGGCGTGGAGTCGGTGTTGGTCATGTGCGAGCCCACCGCCGCCGGATAGTCGGTCGCGTACTTCTCGTTCGCGCTGCGGAAGAAGAACGCCAGCTTCATCGCCTCGTCGGCACGCTTCGCGCTCGACTGGAACTCGATGTTGAGGTCGGCTTCGGGCCGCTGGTCTGGGCTGAAGCTCCCATCGGCGCGAGGCATGCCGTGATCCCAGAGCATCATGTCGTGCTGGATCATTGCCAGCCACCAGGGCTCCGGGTACTGACCTGACCCCGCGGGACTTTCGCGGCCCTGCAGACCCGCTCGCTGCTCGACGTACGCGCGCGCGCCGGTCAGACCGGTCTCCTCACTGTTCCAGAACGCAAAACGAATCGATCGCCCTGTCTTCACCTCTGGGCTGCTGAGGATCCGGGCCATCTCCATGACGAGCGCCGTTCCGGAGGCGTTGTCGTTGGCGGCCTCGCCCCAGCCGATGCCGTCCATGTGGGCGCCGACGATGTACATTTCCTCAGGAGTGGTCGCGCCGACCTTCGTGCAGTACACCTGCTCGCGTGGACCGGGGACACCAGGCTGCATGTTGAGGGTGCGCAACGCGACGTCGGGTTGCGCCTGCGGGTCATTGTTCGCACCGGTGGGACGCGTGACGCCATAGTAGCGGGAGCCGCCCTGACCGGCGCGGATCTCACCGCTCGCGATCACGGGATTCGGCGGACCGCCGGCCCGCGGTGGAGCCGGCGGCGCCGGTGCCGGCTGCACGTATGCGAGGCGACCAGTTGCGCAGCCGTAGCTGTTGAGCTGTGCCTCGATCCAGTCCACGGCCGCCCGATTGCGATCGGTGCCTTGCCGCCTGTCACCGAACTGCGTCAGTGCCTTGATCGTGGCTTTGTAGCGCTCGAGATCCAGACGCCCGACGAGTACCTTCACAGGGTCATCTGCTGGCCCGGTTGCCTGTTGACCAGCCGGCACCGCGCTCAGCCCCGCCAGCAGAGCTCCGAGCGCAAGAATCGATCTGCCGGCGGCCATCGACAATTTCTACCTACTTCACCGCGTTGGTCAGCTCGGCATAGAAGCCGTCGAGGCGCATGTCGTTGACGATGCCGGTCATCATCCATGGAGCAATCTCGGGCAGCTCGGCCTGAATCTGCTGACGGATCTGCTCCTTCGCCACACCCTTCTTGCGCAGCTCCAGCGCCTTCCTGGCGATCGCGTCCCACTTTTTCTGATAGGCCTGGACGTCCGCTCTCGTCATCGGATCGTTGCCGTGTCCGGGGATGGCCGTGTCCCAGTCGAGCTTGAGCGCCTCCGCGAGAGCCGTGGGGAACGTGAGCACGCTGCCGCCATTCGGGTAGTCGGCATTCGGCGGCTGATTGACGAACTCATCGCCGAACGCAATGACCCTCAGATCCGGGAAGTGCACGACGGTATCGCCTCCGGTGTGCGCGTTGGCAAAGTGATGAGCCCTCGCGATGCCGTTTCCAAGTTTGACCTCGCGGTTGGTCGTGTAGGTCACGTTCGGCGGATCGGGCTTGCCGGCCGGCGCCGTATAGCCCTTGCCATCGAGACCGCCGGTCTCGAGATTCCTCTTGAGCCCCTCGTGCGCGATGACTTCGGCTCCGGCCTTGATAAATCGGCCGATGTTGCCGGAGTGGTCCTGGTGCACGTGCGTGATGAAGACGTGCTTCACCGGCTGATTGGTCACCGTCTTGATCTGCGCCACGAGGTCGTTGAACGGCCCGTCGCCGAGGTTCTTGGTGTCGACGAGAATCACCCCTTGATCGGTGACGCGGACGGTGCTGTTGCCGCCGAACCCGGTCACCATGTAGAGACCCGGCTTGACCTGCTTGATGGCCATGGGCGCCGGTGGCGCCGCGGGGGCCTGGGCCGGAGCCTGCGCGCCAACGCCGAACGTCGCCGCCAGCACGATCGCCGGGATCACCGCGAACGATGTCTTATTCATGATGCTTCCGCCTCCAAATCGAACAGTGTTCGAAACCGCCGATTCTACTCTCGATTGATCATGTCCAAACCACGAAGCGCACGAGACACGAGTACGATCCTCTATGATTCTGTGTCTCTGTGGCCTTCGTGCCTTCGTGGTCCTTAATCTACGAGAGATCGTTAGTGCCGGAAGTGCCGCCGCCCGGTGAAGACCATGGCAAGGCCATGCTCGTCGGCGGCCGCAATCACTTCCTGATCGCGCACCGACCCGCCCGGGTGCACGACGGCGGTCGCACCAGCCTCAGCCACGGCATCGAGGCCATCGCGAAACGGAAAGAAGGCGTCCGACGCCGCCACGGATCCCGCAAGCGACGCCGCCCCGGGGACCCCGGCCTTCATTCGCGCCACCTGCACCGCATCAACACGGCTCATCTGACCCGCCCCGATCGCGAGCGTGCGATCGGCCGCCGCAAACATCACGGTGTTCGACTTCACATGGGCGCAGATGCGCCAGGCAAAGCGAAGCGCCTGCCACTCGGACTCGGTGGGCTGTCGTTTGGATACGACCTTCAAACCATCGACCGGCCATTTCTCGTGCGCCTCGCGGACGACATCCCGCGTCTGCACGAGCACGCCGCCGACAATCGACCGGATTTCGATCTCCTCGACAGGACCATGACCGCCGGCAACGGCCGGCGCCTCGGGCACGACGACGCGCAGGTTCGGTTTCGTGGCGAGAATGGCGCGGGCGTCTTCGTCCACGGCCGGCGCGACGACCGCCTCGATGAAGGTCGAGACGATGGCCCGCGCGGTCTCCGTATCGATTGAACGGTTGAGCCCGATGATCCCGCCGAAGGCCGCGAGCGAATCGGCATCGCGCGCCCGGACGTAGGCATCGGCGGCTCCCGTGCCCGTGGCAGCGCCACAGGGATTCGTATGCTTGATGACCGCGGCGGCTGGCTCCTGAAATTCGGCGACGATGCGTGCCGCCGCATCGAGATCGAGGAGGTTCGTGTACGAGAGCTCCTTGCCCTGCAGCACCGCGAAGCCCTGGCCTGCGCCGCGCCTTTCATAGAGCGCGGCACGCTGGTGGGGATTCTCTCCGTACCTGAGATCGCGAACCTTCCGAAGATCCATCGACATCGACGTCGGCAGCAGATCCGCCGCGCCACGGCTGAACCCGGCGGGACCAGCCGTGATCGTCTCGAGCGTGGCGGCGATCGCGGTGTCGTAGCGGCCGGTATGTTCGAACGCCTTGCGCGCGAGGCCGAAGCGAAACTCCCGCGAGGCGCCGCCGCTCCGGTCGATCTCCGTGATCACCGCGCCATAGTCGGCTGGCGATACGACAACGAGCACGTCCTCGAAGTTCTTGGCCGCGGCGCGCACCAGGCTCGGACCGCCGATGTCGATCTCCTCGATCAGCGCGTCGAACGGCGTGTCCGGATTCGACGCGGCCTTCACGAAGGGGTAGAGGTTCACGACAACCAGATCGATCAGGACTATCCCGTGCGCCGATGCCGACGTGAGGTCGTCCGTACGCCCGCGCCGGGCGAGGATACCGCCGTGCACCAGGGGGTGCAGTGTCTTGACGCGCCCGTCCATCATCTCGGGGAATCCCGTGACCTCGGAGATGCCGATGACGGCGAGCCCTGCCTGCTGGAGGACCTTCGCAGTGCCACCCGTGGAGACCAGGTCGAAGCCCCTGCGCGCCAGCGCGGAGGCGAACTCGATCAGGCCGGATTTGTCCGAAACGCTCAGTAAAGCTCTGGGCATGGGTTGGCTTGACAGGTCTTTGGGGGCACGCTTAGGATAGCCCTGCGTTTAGGGGTGTTCCCTCAACGTAGGAGTCGAGGCCGCGCAAGCACTCGCGGTCTTTTTTTGTGTCTCGAAGCTCAGTGTCAGAGCAAGCAGGGAAGAAGAACGATGCGTATTACAGGCAAGGTCAAGTGGTTCAACAACGCCAAAGGCTACGGCTTCATTGAGCGTGAGGGCGGCAGCGACGTCTTCGTCCACTACTCCGCGATCAGTGGCAACGGCTTCCGGTCCCTGGAAGAGGGTCAGGCAGTCGAGTTCGAGATCGTTGACGGTCCCAAGGGCCCCCAGGCAGGGAACGTCAGCAAGCCCTAGAATCCACTGCACGACCTGCCGCCCGGCGCTGTCCTCGGCGCCGGGCGACACTCCCGCCCAGCTTCTCCCGTTCATTTCTTCGACCCTGTTCCACCCGACTTCGGCCCTGTTCCACCCGACACGCCGCGCGCCGTCAGCGCGACCTTACCGTCCTTGACGGCAATGCGGAAGGCGACCTCATTGCTGCCCTTCGCCTTGAGCGCGCCCACCTGTGTCTTCACCATTTCGGCGAACTTGTGGAACGGAATGTCCTCCTGCCCCGTCTCTCGCCGTGCCGCGGCAAGTTTCTCGTATAGCCCCTGCACCCGCTCGAGTTCGCGTACCGGATCGGTGAACGTCGCAACGCTGAGAACACGATCCGGCGGCTTCGGACCTTCCTGCTTCGGCTCCGGCTTCGCGCCGCGCACCGTCTCGCGCGGTTGCACGAAGGGACCCGCGCGTCCCTCTTCCTTGGCACGCAGGCTGCGATCCCACAGATTCGCGAACTTCGCGAATCGGGTCTGCAGCGTCGTGAAACGGAAACGGATGCCGTAGTTGGCGATGTAAGCGTTGTCGAGGCGCCTGACGAGCGCCGCCATTTGAGCGCGGTTCTCCAGAGGCGGACGAGGCAACCGTCCGGCGAAGTACATGTTGTACTCCGCTTCGAGACGTCTCAGCCCGGCTTCGAGCATGTCGATCTCGTGCTCGACGCTCTCTGGTGTGTCGGCCACGTTCGATTATTCTGACACGGCCGATCAAAAAATGGTCGAGATCGACTGGGCGGCGAAAGCGAGCGCCTGACTCGGCAAGATCCCAAGGTAGAAGATCGCCGCGATTGACGCTATGAGGGCGGCCATGCCGATCCCGGCAATCCGGGTGGGAGGAGCCAATGCCGCGTCGCGGTCGACCATGTACATCATCACCACGACGCGCAGGTAGAAGAAGACCGACACGACGCTCGTCAGGACGCCGATCACCGCCAGACCGTAGTAGCCGGCACTGACGGCGGCACTGAAGACGTACCACTTGCCGATGAACCCAACCGTCGGCGGCAAGCCGCCGAGCGAGAGCAGGCAGACGGTCATGAGCGCGGCCAGTCCGGGGCGCGTGTGCCACAACCCGGCAAAGTCCCGCAGTTCATCGTTGGCACGGTCTCGCGTACCGAGCAGCGCAATCACCCCGAACGCCGCGACGTTGGTCACGGCGTACGCCAGCAGATAAAAGAGGATCGCTGCCTTGCCGACGTCGTTGGCCGACACGAGCCCGACCAGCAGATACCCGCCGTGGGCGATGCTCGAATAGGCGAGCATCCGCTTCAGGTTGCTTTGCGCCACCCCGACCACGGTCCCCAGGATCATCGTCGCGACAGCGAGAACCCAGACCATGGGAACCCAGTCGGCGGTGAACGGTTCAAAGGTCGAGAGAAAGACTCGTGTGAACGCGGCAAACGCCGCGGCCTTCACGCCGGTGGACATGAAGCCGGTGACGATGGCCGGCGCTCCCTCGTAGGCGTCCGGCGTCCACATGTGAAACGGGACCGCGGAGATCTTGAACGAGAACCCGACGAGCAGGAGCCCGATCGCGACGAGGATGAGTGGGTTGTCGCTCATCGACTGCGCCGCCAGGAAGGAGCCGACACGATCGAGCCGCGTGCTGCCGGCGACGCCAAACGTGAACGCGATGCCGTAGAGGAAGAACGCACTCGAAAACGCCCCGAGCAGGAAGTACTTGAACGCGGCCTCCGTCGCCCTGGCATCGTCGCGCCGGATGCCGGTCAGCACGTACACCGCGAGCGACAGGATCTCGAGCGCGATGAACACGACCAGCAGGTCGTTCGCCATCGCCATCATGATCATGCCGGCAATCGAGAACAGGAGCAGCGAGTAGTACTCGCCCTTCGGCAGCCCGTCTCGAGCCACCACCGGCCCCGAAAACATGATCGTCAGGACGCCGACGATGACGAGCACCATCGTGACAAAAAGACCGAAGTTGTCGGCGACGATCACGCCGAAGCTCGTGGCATTTCGTCCCCAGAGCGCGACGGCCGACGCCCCCGCGCCGAGGAGGCCCACGAGGCCGAGCCCGCCAAGGGGCATGTCCTCGCCCGGCGAGCGAAACGCCTCGGCGGCCATGACGGCGAGTGCCGACAGAACCACGCACAGCAGCGGGACGATGGCGTCGAGATTCGAATCAACCATGGTCAGGGACCATCAACGTTCTCTGCCTGGAGCGTCTGCGTGGCCTGGACGCGCTGGACGAGCTTGTCAACGGAGGCTTGCATCGGATCGAGGAACAGCGCCGGAAAGACGCCCATGACGAGCGACATTGCCAACAACGGCAGCACCGCCGCCCACTCGCGCGGGCGAAGGTCGGCCAACGTGGCGTTCTCCTCGTGGACGACGGGACCGAAGAAGACGCGCTGGAACATCCAGAGCATGTAGACAGCCGACAGAATGACGCCAAGGCCGGCGACGACCACGAATCCCGGATTCCAGCGGAAGGCGCCCACCATGATCAGGAACTCGCCGACGAACCCGTTCAAGCCTGGCAGGCCGATGGATGCGAGCGTGATGATCAGGAAGGCCGCCGTCAGGCGTGGCATCACCGCCTTCAAGCCGCCGAACGCGCTGATGAGCCGCGTGTGGCGGCGATCCGACAGCATCCCGACCAGCAGGAAGAGCCCGCCCGTACTGACGCCATGCGCCAGCATCTGATAGACCGCGCCTTGTACGCCCTGCGCGTTCATCGCGCAGATGCCGAGCACGACGAAACCCAAGTGGCTCACGGACGAGTACGCCACCAGTTTTTTCATGTCCGGCTGCACCATCGCGACGAGGGCGCCGTACACGATGCCGATGACGGCCAGGAGCGCCAGCGCAGGCGCGAAGTAGGTGGCGGCGAGGGGAAAGAGCGGGAACGAGAACCGCAGGAGGCCGTAGGTGCCCATCTTGAGCAGCACGCCGGCGAGAATCACGGAGCCGGCCGTCGGGGCCTGCACGTGCGCGTCGGGAAGCCATGTGTGGAACGGAAACAGCGGAACCTTGATGGCAAAGGCAATCGTGAACGCGAGGAAGAACCACATCTGCGCCTGCGGCCCAATCTCGAGGGTTGACAGCTTCTGCAGATCGAACGAATAGGCGCCGGTGGACGCGTTGTGGAGGTACGCCAGACCAAGGATGGCCACGAGCATCAGGACGCTCCCTGCCATCGTATAAAGCATGAACTTGATCGCGGCATAGACGCGCCGGTCGTAGCCCCAGATCCCGATGAGGAAATACATGGGAATCAGCATCGCGTCCCAGAACACATAGAACAGGAACAGGTCAAGGGAGATAAAGACGCCAATCATCGCCGCCTCGAGGGCCAGGACGAAGATGGAGAACTCCTTCACCTTCCGCTTCACCGATCCCCACGACGAGAGGAGCGCGATCGGCGTCAGGAATCCAGTGAGCACGACGAGCAGGAGACTGATGCCGTCAACACCCACGAGATAGTCGACGCCGAACGTGGGAATCCATGCGTGCCGTTCGACGAACTGAAATTCCGCGGACGCGTCGTCGAAGGTGGCCCAGATCAGCACAGTGACGAGGAACGTCGCCAGCGAGACACCGAGGGCCACCCACCGGATGACGCTGTCTCGCTGCCCTTCCTTGTTCCCAATGAGCAACAACAGGAGCGCTCCCACGAGCGGCACCAGCCACGAAAGCGAGAGCACCGGCATCATTTCCACAGGTAGTAGCCCAGGATGACCACCACGCCGACGAACATGGAGCCGGCGTACGACCGCACCGAACCGGTCTGCAGCCGACGCAGCAGGCCGGCGCCGGCGGCGACGATCGTCCCCGTGCCGTTGACGGCGCCGTCGATCACGCCCACGTCGAGCCGGCGCCACAGCGACTGCTCCGATCCCAACCGGATCGGCTGGACGATCGCCGCGTCATAGATTTCATCCACGTAGTACTTGTTCAAGAGCAACCGGTGCAGGACGGGGTAGTTCCTCGCCATGTTCTCGGCGATCGAACGGCGCTTCAACCACACGAGGGCCGCGAAGCCGATGCCGGCGAGCGCGATCAGACTCGACACCCCCATCAGGGTCAGCTCGAGCGCAACGGCGCTCGCGGCAGCTTCGCCCGCTTCAGCGGCTGCGGCTTCCACTCCTCCCGCCTCACCGTCAGCGGCCGAAACCTGAAACGACGGCGCGAGCCACGCTGCCAGCTGGTTGTGCCCGCCGAGAGCGTGCGGCACGCCGATGTAGCCGGCAAGCACGGATCCCAGCGCGAGCACGATCAGCACGAAGGCCATCGCTGGAGGGGCATCATGCAGGTGCGACGGTGCGGAGTGCGACGGTGCGACGTGCGAGGGTGCGGAGTGCGACGGTGCGTGGTGCGAGGGTGCGGCGTGCGACGGTGCGGCGTGCGGCGTGGTCGCGCGCTCGCCGTGAAACGTCATGAATACGAGCCTGAACATGTACGTGGCGGTGAGGAGCGACGTTATCGCGCCGACCAACCAGAGGATGGTGTGCCCCTCATGGAAGGTCTCGTACAGAATCTCGTCCTTGCTGAAGAACCCGGAGAGGAACGGCACGCCGGCAATCGCCAACGAGCCGATGAGGAAGGTCCAGTACGTCACGGGCAGCTCGCGCTTCAGGCCACCCATGTTGCGAATGTCCTGTTCACCATGAAGCGCGTGGATGACGGCGCCCGAACCGAGGAAGAGAAGGGCCTTGAAGAACGCATGGGTATACAAGTGAAAAATACCGGCGCCGAACGCGCCGACACCCATCGCCAGGAACATGAGCCCGAGCTGCGACACCGTGGAGTACGCCAGCACGCGCTTGATGTCGTTCTGGACGAGCCCGATGGTCCCGGCCATGAGCGCCGTTAACGCTCCAATCACAGCCACGATCGCCAGCGTCTCCGGTGCGTGACTGAAGAGCACGGCGTTGCGCCCAATCATGTACACCCCGGCCGTCACCATCGTCGCTGCATGGATGAGCGCGGAGACCGGCGTCGGCCCCTCCATCGCGTCCGGCAACCAGACGTAGAGTGGAATCTGCGCCGACTTGCCGGTGGCGCCCACGAAGAGGAGGAGGGCAGCGAGCGACAGCAGCCCGAACGTGCCCACCTCCGTTGGCATCCCCGCAATCCTGGTGGCGAGCTGCTGGAAGTCGAGGGTGCCGAAGTGCGCGAACAGGAGCAGCATCCCGAGGATGAACGCGTAGTCGCCGATTCGATTGACGACGAATGCCTTTTTCCCGGCGTCCGAGGCGGATTGCTTCGTGTACCAGAATCCGATGAGCAAGTAGGAGCACAGCCCCACACCTTCCCAGCCGACGAACATGACCGGGAAGCTGGCGCCGAGCACGAGCACCAGCATGAACGCCGCGAAGAGGTTCAGATACGAGAAGTAGCGTGCGAACTCCGCGTCCGGCTCGTCGTGCATGTACGCGGTCGAGTAGATGTGAATGAGAGAACCGATGCCGGTGATGACGAGGATCATCACTGCCGAAAGTGGATCGACTCTCAGCGTCAGATCGATTACGAGATCGCCCGACGCGATCCAGGTATAGACCTTCTGCTCGATCGCCCGGCTCTCGACGGGCATGCCGCTGAGCTGCCACACGGCCATCACCGAGATGGCAAAGGATGCCACCATGGCAGCGGATGCCAGGCCCCCAGACACGGTCTTCGACAACCGTCGTCCGAACGACGCGTTGACGAGGAACCCGAGCAGTGGGAAGAGCGGGATGAGCGCGAGCGCGGCGTCCATCACCACTTCAACGACACGAACGCGTCCGGATTGAGCGACTCACGGTGACGGTAGAGACCGATGACGATCGCGAGGCCCACGGCAGCCTCCGCCGCCGCGACGGTCATGACGAAGAACACGATGATCTGTCCATCGACTGTGCCCATCTGGCGCCCGAACGCCACGAACGAGAGATTCACGGCGTTCAGCATGATCTCGATGGAGAGGAGAATCGTGATGAGATTCCGCCGGAGGAACACGCCGGTCGTGCCGATCGCGAAGAGCACCGCCGACACCAGGAGGTAGTGGCTGAGGGGAATCACGATCGCTCCCCTTCACGCCGCGCCAACATCACCGCGCCGACCATCGCGACGAGGATCAGGATCGAGGTGGCCTCGAACGCAAAAACATAGTCGGTGAAGAGGACCCGGCCGAGCTGCCGTACCGAGCTCACGCTCTCCGCCCCGCTCTCACCCGACACCGGCCCTCCGATGCCGTTGGCTTCCATCAACGCCCACGCGAGCTGAACCACCAGCAGCACCGCGAGCATGGAACCCAGCCGCGTCACCGGGGGAAGGCGCAACGGGTGGGCCTGGTCCCAATCCGCGCCGTCTTCCTTGGGCGCGTTGAGCAGCATCACGACGAAGAGGAAGAGCACCATGATCGCGCCCGCGTAGATGATGATCTGCGCCACCGCCACGAACGGCGCGTCGAGCTGGATATACAGGCCCGCCAGCGCGCCGAACGACGCAATCAGCATCAGGACGCTGTACATGGGATTGCGCTGCCCGATCACGAGCGCCGAGGCGCCAATCGCCAAACCTGACAGGAGATAGAACGTCAGCGTTTCAGGCATTGAAGTACAACACCAGGGCAGCCGTCACGACGAGGTTGATGACGGCCGCGGGAAACAGCCACTTCCATCCGAACTGCATCAGCTGGTCGTACCGGTACCGCGGCAACGTCCAGCGGACCCAGATATACGTGAACAAGATCGCGCCGACCTTGAGAAGGAACCAGATCCATCCGTATTCGGGCGGCAGGAACGGGCCATGCCATCCACCGAGATAGAGGTCCGTGGCGACGGCCGACATGGTCGTCATGTTGATGTACTCGGCCTGGGGAAACAGCGCGAACCGCACCGAGCTGTACTCGGTGTTGTAGCCGGCCACGAGCTCCTGCTCCGCCTCTGGAAAGTCGAACGGCGCACGGTTGGTCTCGGCCACGCCAGCGATCATGTAGATGATGAAGCCGACTGGCTGCAGGAACACGTACCAGCGCGGGATGAAGCCGAGCCAGCTTCCAGCCTGCGCGTCCACGACCTCTCGGAGCGAGAGCGTGCCGGACAACAAGATCACGGCCGCCAGGGCCGTGGCGTACGACAGCTCGTAGCTGATCATCTGCGCCGAGGCGCGCAGTCCGCCAAACAGTGAGTACTTGCTATTGGACGACCAGCCGGCGAGGACGATGCCGTAGACACCCATCGAGGTGATCGCAAAGATCACGAGCACGCCGACGTTGACGTCGGCGACGCCCAACTTGACCGGTTCGTCCAGCAGACCGAAGAACGTGGTCTGCGCCCCCCACGGCACCGTGGCGAAGGCGGCAAAGGCCGCCGTGATCGAGAGGATCGGCGCGAGCGTGAAGAGCCACTTGTCGGCGCCCTTCGGCCGCAATTCCTCCTTGAACAGCAGTTTCAGGATGTCGGCAAACGGCTGCAGGACCCCGTGCGGACCCACGAGGTACGGTCCGAACCGCTGCTGCATGAACCCCATGATCTTCCGCTCGGCGAGCACCAGCACCGCCGACGCGTTGATCAGCATGAAGAACGTCAGACCGATGATGCCGAGTTGGACGATGGTTCGAAGGTCCATGAGTCCTAGCCACGAAGCGCACGAAGGTCTCGAAGAACACAAGAACCCATAAAAGGATTTCGTGATCTTCGTGCCCTTCGTGGTTCAGTCGTCAATGCCCCACCAACACGGGGTGCTTGGCGCGCCACTCGGCGGGCAGCGTGCAGCGGCCCTCCCGCACGTGGGCTTCGTACTCCGCCCGGAACAGATTCATCGTCGAGATCACGGGCGTCGCCGCCGCGTCACCGAACGCACAGAGCGTCTTGCCCACGATGTTGTTCGACACCCCGAACAGCAGATCGAGGTCCTTGGACTGTCCTTCCCCCGATTCGATCCGGCCGAGGAGTTGGAACAGCCAGTTGGTGCCCTCTCGGCATGGCGTGCACTTGCCGCACGACTCGTGGCGATAGAAGTGCAGCAGGTTCATCGCCAGCCACACCATGCACACCGTGTCGTCGAGCACGATCAACCCGGCGGAGCCGAGCATCGATCCTGCCTTCACCACGCCGTCGAAGCTCGCGGGCGCGTCGAGCTGATCGGGCAATAACAGGGGCACGGACGATCCCCCTGGAATAATCGCCTTGAGCGGGCGATCGTCGAGCATCCCGCCGGCGTAGTCGTAAATCAGCTCCCGCATCGTCGTGTGCATCGACGCTTCGTAGACGCCTGGCTTCTTGACGTGTCCGCTGATGCAGAACAGCTTCGGTCCCCCGTTCTTCTCGGGACCGATCGCGGTAAACCACTCCGGGCCGTTCAAAACGATGAGCGGCACGTTGCAGAGCGTCTCAACGTTGTTGACCGCGGTCGGGCACTGATAGAGGCCCGCGACCGCGGGAAACGGCGGCTTGATCCGCGGCTGCGCGCGCTTGCCTTCGAGCGACTCGATCAGCGCGGTCTCTTCGCCCGCCTCGTAGGCCCCCGCGCCCCGGTGCATGAAGACGTCGCAGTCGAATCCGCTACCCAGGATGTTCTTGCCGAGATACCCGGCCTTGTAGGCCTTCTCGATCTCGGCCTCGAGGATCTCCTGGACGTGGTAGAACTCGCCGCGGATGTAGATGTAGGCCACCTTCGCGCCGATGGCGTAGCTACGAGATCGCGCATCCCTCGATGAGCAGATGCGGATTGCGCTCCATCAGCACGTGATCCTTGAACGTGCCCGGCTCGCTCTCGTCGGCGTTACAGCAGATGTACTTCGGCTTGGGCGTGTCCTTCAGCACGAACTGCCACTTCAAGCCGGTCGGAAACCCCGCGCCGCCACGGCCGCGAAGACCCGACGCCTTGACCTGCTCGATGATGTCGTTCGGCTTGAGCGTCAGCGCCTTCCGGAGTCCCTCGTACCCGCGCCTGCGCTGTAGATAGAACTCGAGCGTACTGGAGCCCGGCTCGTCGATGTGACTGGTGAGAATCGGCTCGTACGCCACTACGCCTTCGTCTCCTTGTGGAGGTGGCATCCCGTGAAGGCGGCGCGTCCGCGCGTGCGGACGTCCTCGATGAATGGTCGCACCTGCTCGGGCGCGAGACGCTCGTGCCAGTCGTCGTTGACCATGACGACCGGTGCGCGATCGCACGCCCCGAGGCACTCGACCTCGATCAGGGTGAACGTACCCGTCGAATCCGTCTCACCGGGCTTGATGCCCAACGCCGCGCTGAGTTCCTCGGTGACCCGCTCGGCGCCACGCAGCGCGCACGACAGCGTCCGGCAGACGTTGAGCACGTAGGTGCCGACCGGCTTCGTGAAGAACATCGTGTAGTAGGAGACGACATCCTCGACTTCGGCGGCCGTGCAGCCGATCTGCTGGGCGACGTGGCTCATCGCGGCGGCGGTCAGGTATCCCTGCTGCTTCTGTGCAAGGTAGAGCGCGTACAGCACCGCCGACTTCCGCTCCTCCGCGGGATAGCGCGCAACGTTGGCGTCGAACTTGGCCTGGTTCTCCGGGGTGTACGCGAACGCCGGGCCCTCGTCGGCCAGCGTCCGGGCCGACTTGTGGAACTTCGCCGGCGCGTACTCCATCTGCGGATGGAAGCTCACCGGTCGCAGTCTCCCATCACAACATCGTTCGAACCGATCACGGACACGACGTCGGCGATCAGCCCACCCTGAATCAGCATGGGCAGCGCCTGGATGGCCATGAACGAGGGCGCCCGCATCTTCACACGCCAGGGATGATTGCCGCCATCCGATACGACATAGACGCCATGCTCACCGCGCGGGCCTTCGATCGGGAAGTACGCGTCGCCGGCCGGCACCGTGAATCCCTGCGAATAGATCAGAAAGTGCTGAATCAGCGCCTCCATCTCCGTGTAGACCTTGTCCTTGGGGGGCGGCACCACACGCCGATCGTCGCAAGCAAACGCGCCGGTCGGGGTAATGCGCGCGATGGCCTGCTTGCAGATCTTGACGCTCTCACGCATCTCCTGCATGCGGACGCGGTACCGCGCGTAGACATCTCCCTCAGTGGCGGTCGGCACGTCGAAGTCGTAGCTGTCGTAGGTGAGATACGGGAAGTACCTCCGGACGTCGTAGTCCGACCCTGCCGCGCGCGCGATCGGGCCCAGCAGACCCCACGCGAGCGCGTCCTCCTTGGAGACCCGGCCCACACCTTCGGTGCGGCGACGATAGATGTCGTTCTTCGTGAGCAGCCCCTCGTACTCATCGAGCTTCGCCGGAAACCTGGCCAAAAACTCGCTGACCGTGTCGTGGAACCCCCTCGGCAGGTCCTCGCGCAGCCCTCCGATGCGGATGTAGCTCGGAAAGAATCGGAATCCGGCGAGCAATTCGTTGATGTTGAGGAGCAGCTCGCGCTCGCGAATGGCGTAGAAGAGCATCGAGACGGCGCCGATCTCCATGGAGTGGGTGCCAAGCCAGATCAGATGGCTGGACAGGCGCTGCAGTTCCGCGAGGAGGACACGGATGTCCTGCACACGCGCCGGCATCTCGAGGCCGAGCATTTTCTCCACGCAGAGCGCGTACGCGAGGCTGTTCGACTGGGCGGCGAGGTAATCCATCCGCTCGACGAGCGGGATCACCTGCTGCCACTTCTTCTGCTCGGCGGTCTTCTCGATCCCGGTGTGCAGATACCCGATCGTGGGGTTCGCGGAACGAATGACCTCGCCATCGAGCTCGAGCACCAGACGCAGCACGCCGTGCGTGCTGGGGTGCTGCGGCCCCATGTTCACCGTCATCGTTTCCGTGCGCAGTTCAGCCATGTATCTTCGACTTCGTCTCCGAGGGCCCTAGGTCTCTAGGCCCTGGGCTCAAAGAGCGATTTGCGTTTCGCCGTAGAGCGCACGTTTCAGTCGTGCGCGTGTCCGCGGAGGCTAAAGCCTCCGCTCTACGTCGAATCGAAAAGCGGTCTAGAGCCCAAAGACCTTTCTAATGCGTCGTCCGCCGCGTGCGATCTCGTTCGAGATTCGCGCGGAATTCCTCCTGGGTGATTTCGAGCGGCTCGTACGTCTGCACGGTCTTTCGAATCTGCACCGGATAGTCCTTCCGCTGCGGATGCCCTTCCCAGTCCTCCGGCATCAGCAAGCGACGGAGATCCGGGTGACCGTCGAAGACGACGCCGAACATGTCCCAGACTTCCCGTTCGAGCCATCCCGCGGACGGCCAGACGGCCTGAACCGTCGGCACACCGGCGGACGCCGTCGCACGCACCTTGAGCCGAAGGCGGAGCCGGTGCGGGATCGACAGCAGGTGGTACACCACCTCGAAGCGCGGGTCGCGGGGGAAATAGTCCGCCGCCGTCACCTCAACCAAGACCGTGAAACGGAGCGACTCCGCATCGCGCAACGCCGTGCAAGTGGCCACCAGGTGCTCTGCGGGGACATAGATGGTCGGGCAGTCCATGCTCGTCCCCGGTTCGTAGACACCATCAGCTACAAGGGAACCGAGCGCGTTGATGATTGCTGGAGCATCCATCCGAGGGGGGTCCGTCACGCGCGAGAGCGCGAGATCTTCTGCTGAAGCTGCACGATTCCGTAGATCAGTGATTCAGGGCGTGGCGGACAGCCGGGCACGTAGACGTCGACCGGGACGACCTGGTCTACACCTTGAACGATGGCATAGTTGTCGAACACGCCGCCGATCGACGCGCAGGCGCCCATCGAAATCACCCACTTCGGGTCCGGCATCTGGTCGTACACACGCCGCATCGCCGGCGCCATCTTTCGCGACAACCGTCCCGCGACGATCATCAGATCCGACTGCCGTGGGGAACCACGGAATACCTCGGCACCGAAGCGCGCGATGTCGTAGCGACTCGCAGCCATCGCCATCATCTCGATGGCACAGCAGGCGAGGCCGAACTGCGCCGGCCAGATCGCCGACTGGCGCGCCCACTGCACGACCCGCTCCACCGTCGTGGTGAGGATCGGCAGCTCCGGGTCGAGCCCGTGATCGTGAGGGTTCGGCTCAGCCATGATGTTACGCTGCCGGTCGCTGGGCCTGGCCTCGCACTCGCGCGGCCGGACCCCAGTCGAGCACACCCTTCCGCCACACGTAGACGTAACCGACCGACAAAATCGAGAAGAAGCTGATCAGCTGAACGAGTCCGGCCCAACCGAGATCCCGTAAGGCAACGGCCCAGGGATACAGGAAGGCGATCTCGATGTCGAACAGCAGAAAGATCATCGCGACCAGATAGAACTTGACCGAGTGTCGCTCGCGGGCGTCGCCGACCGCCGGCATGCCGCATTCATAGGGCGCGAGTTTTTCTGGGGTTGGGTTTTTGGGACCGAGGAGGAGCGAGAGACCGATCATGACGCCGGCGAAGCCCAGGCCGAGGGCGATCATGATGACTATGCCAAGCCAGCCGTCCATGCTTCAGTGCGTCCTTCAATTACACGCGGGGTCTGGGGCGTTCGAGCCCCCGGAACTCACGCACACACGCGAGTCGGTTACTCTTGTGAAGAGTTTCCCAAACTCTGTTCATGCTATAGAACCACCGTGGAAACGTCAATTGCGTCTACGACATGAGACTCGCCTGGTTTCGCGGAAACGCTCACGCGGCAACCACATTCGACGACAGCGCATCGCTCATCGATGCGCTGCGACTCATCCACGAGATAGAGATCTTTACGTCCGACACCGTCCGGGATTTTGCGACGGCACACGAGCGGAGCCCTTTCGATCTGCCGGTGTACGAACTGGACAGCGCGAGTACGCACGCGACCCTTTGGCCCTTCCTCTCCCGGTTCCGTGGAGCACTCATGCTCCGCACGCTCGCGCTGCCTGACCTGCGGGCGACCCTAAGGGCATCGCGAGTGGCTGTCGTGCCGTACGAGTCGGTCGCGGAAGACCTCCGAGTGCAGTACCCAGGGTGCCAGGTGCGTGTCGCCGTCACCGGAGTGTCAGAGGTCCAACGTGCTCAACAAGTTCCGCGCCTTGAAGGGCGGAAATCGCCAGTCGGCTTCGGCCTGATCTCGGACGGCCGGACCGACGTACTTCGGCGCGCGCGCGACCGTGCGGGCCTTGGCGATGAGACCGTGGTGCTGATGACCGACCGATCCCCCGAACAGGTACTTCGCGAGGCGGACGTGATCGTGTCGCTGCAATGGCCCTGGTCCGGAGAACCCGCCACCGAGGCGCTCACTGCCATGGCTGCGGGCAAGCCGGTGGTCGTGCTCGAAACCGCCGGTACGGCCGACTGGCCTGCTCTCGACCCGCAAACGTGGCAGCCGCGCGGCCCAGGAGTTGAAGCACCCGTCGTCGTGTCCGTCGATCCGCTCGACGAAGAGCATTCCCTTGGACTGGCGCTCGCCCGGCTCTCAGCCGACGCGGCGCTGCGAACGCGACTTGGTACCGCTGCCGAGCTTTGGTGGCGAACGCACGCGACCCCCGGACACGCGGCCGCGGATTGGACGCGGATTCTCAGCGAAGTACCTGTAGAGCGCACGCTTTAGCGTGCGCGGACCAGGCTTTAGCGTGCGCGGACGAGGTCAGCGTGCGCGGTCGCTGAGGCCGCCCATACATAACCAGGTAAGTCCGCGGAGGCTCAAGCGCTCGCTTTAGCGTGCGACGGAACAGGTTAGCGTGCGCGGACAGTCGTCTCCCACGCATATCCCGGCTCGGTGGTGAGCCGAGAGTCATCGACCGGCGTCCCCATCGAGAAATGGTAGAGACTCTGCCACCCGTGACCGGTCAAGCCCAAAAGCGCATGGACCGGGTCGTCATAGAAACAGCCGATGCCGGTGGCTCTCCCACCAGCAGCTTCGGCTTCCAGGTACAGCACCTGGCCGATGACACCGCACTCCCAGAACAGCCGGCGGTAGAACCATTCGCCCTGGTCGCGCAGCGAACCCTCCACGCGTGCCACCATCGCCAAGCTGAAAAAGCCGTCTGCGGCAATCTCCTGGTCGCAGGAAAGCCGCATCGCCGTCGAACCACAGTCGATCGGGACGAGGAGAAACAGATCGTTCGGATCGTTCGAGGCGTTCGGATCGTTCGGCACGGGTTCCCAGAGAAATTCCTGACGCATCGCCGACCGCCATTCGGCGAGCACCTCGTCATCGCGAAGGTACGCGTAGATACCCGGGTCGAGACCGTCCACGCGATGGACGAAGAGCACCAGGTGCACGTGCGGGGGCCAGTGAATCGCGTCCCAAGGGGGGCCGGGTGGACGCAACCGGCGGAGCATCGAAAAGAACCGATCCCGAGGGAGCGTGCCGCGACCGTCGAAGGCCACTGCGCTGCGGCGCGATAACACGATTCCGCGCCCGTCAAGAGCAGCAACCGCGCTCAGAGGTGCGAGGGTGCGATTGTGCGAGGGTGCGACGGAAGGCCCGGGTGCAGGCGACGCACTCGGGCACCGTCGTACCTTCGCACCGTTCCTGTCCCGGATACCTCGTCGCCTCCGCCACCTCGTCGATGGCGGGCCACTCCACCTGACCGGCACTCAGGCGGTTTGCCACGCCGCGCCAGGAACCGCGAGCTACTGCCAACAGGAGCGCTGACGGGTCCGGGCTCAACCTGGCCGAATAAGGGCCGGCACTCACGATCGCAATGCAATCGGGCTCTTCCCGCTCGGCATGGGAAAAGTCCGCGTCCCGGTCGACGCCGAGCAGCCGGCCGAGGTCACGATCGGACCAGTCCGTCAGCAGCGTGACGTGCCAACCCAGCATCCCCCCCGCCAGCCGCAGCGCACCAAGAGCGTGGCCGACGTCGTGCTGACAGTACCCGGAACGCCCGCTCACCGTACTTCCACGCTTCTCGCCAATGAATCGACGTCAGAGCAACGAGAAAGGCCCCGTCGGGCGTGCCCATGACGCGACGCCACTCTTCTCGGTCGAACACACAGCGCTCTTCGAGCGCATGTTCGCGCGGAGCATAGTGGAAGGTCCGGCCGTCATGGACGACGTAGGCCTCCGTTGGGTGGAGGTTGCCGCTCGATGGATTGACGCGGAGCGCCCACCGCGAATGGCCGTACTGCTTCCAGGCCGACAGCCCCATCGAGCAGCGCAGGAACTCCCCTATGGATCGCTGGTCGATCGGGGCGGGCACGGCAGTGCCGTCGAACAGCGCCGTGTACGGCACCTGGTCCGCCAAGGCCACCTGCGGCAACTCTACGAGAGGCGAGCCCTCGTAGCGCCGAAACGGGTCCGGCTGAGTCGCCCAGTCGAGGTACCCCAGCGACCGCGCGAAGCGGTTGAAGTGATGCTTCGTCCGATCGTGATAGCGGAGCGCAATCACGCGTGCCGTCTGGAGACCCCGGGCCTCCGGCTACTTCTTCGAAAGTTGCGTGATGCGTCGATCCAGTTCGGCGATGGCGGCGTCGAGCTGCTGCCTGCGGGCCTGATGCGTGGCAAGATCCAGCTGGCGCTGCATTTCCGTCCGCGCCAGACGACACGACTCGAGCTGCCGTGCGCGCTCAGGGTCGCCGGCTTTCACGATCTGCCGGGCCTTCTTCTTCTCTTCTTCCCGCTCGTCCATCCGCTCGGCGAGACGTGATTCCGCGTCGACGAGCCCTTCTCCAGCGTCACCCATACTTCTGATTATACGGATCTCGACGTCAATTGTGAGCAGGGCGCAACCGCCGAGATGCACCAACGGACCGTTCGCGCCTCGAATGGTCTATCATTGGGCGCCGATGGCCGAGCAATCATCCTTCGACATCACGTCCACAATCGATCTGCAGGAAGTGGACAACGCGCTCAATCAGGCACGCAAGGAAGTCGCCCAGCGATACGACTTCAAGGGCTCGAAAGCCTCCATCGATTTCGACTTGAAGGAATCGAAGCTCGTGCTGACCGCTGACGACGACTTCAAGTTGAATGCACTCTGGGAGATCGTGCAGACACGCCTCGTACGGCGCAACGTGCCGACCAAGAACCTCAATCGAGGCGCCGTGCTGCCGGCCGCCAACACCACCGTCCGACAGGAGATCACGCTGCAGCAGGGCATTCCGTCCGACAAGGCCCGCGATATCGTGAAATTCATCAAGGAGGCCAAGCTGAAAAAGGTGCAGGCGTCGATTCAAGGCGATCAGCTCCGCGTCACCTCTCCGTCGAAGGACGAGCTGCAGGAAGTCATGCGCGTCCTGCGCGAGCAGGATTTCGGGGTCGCGTTGCAGTTTGGCAACTACCGCGGGTAGGGCTTTCCCTGCGACCCGGACCGAGGTCGTCAGATGAGCCTGACCGTCGCCATCCTCCTGATTGTCGTCGCCTGGCTTGTCTTCGTCATCTTCTTCACACCGCGCATCGACTACCGGGTGAGCACGCCAATCCGGCCCGACAGCGACCATTTCCTCCACGTCATTCAGTCGAGCTGCCAGGCTTCGCTGCACTATTCGAACCGCGTCGAGATCCTGACCGACGGCCCGCAGTTCTACCCCGCGATGCGCGACGCGATATTGCAGGCCACCACGTCGATCAATCTGGAGGCGTACATCTTTCACCCCGGCCGTATCGCCGACATGCTGATCGACGCCATGGTCGCGCGCGCCCGGGAGGGCGTCGCGGTCAGACTGGTGCTGGATTCGATCGGGAGCTCGGGCATCGGGGGGGCGCCTCTGCAGCGGCTGCGCGACGCGGGATGCGACGTACAGTTCTATCAGCCGTTCCGGTGGTATCGCGTTCACCGCATCAACAATCGCACCCACCGCGAGCTGCTGATCGTTGACGGCCGTGTCGCGTTTGCGGGTGGCGCCGGCGTCGCCGACTGGTGGAGCGCGCCGGAGGGGAAGCACGCGGCCTGGCGCGATACCATGGCGCGTATCGAGGGGCCTCTGGTCGCGGCGCTGCAGGGGGTGTTCGCAGAGAACTGGCTCGCGTGTAAAGGCGAGATCCTGACGTCGCCGGGGGACTGGCCGACGCTCGAACCGGCCGGCACGACCGAGGCGATGCTCGTGAAGAGCTCGCCGTCGGACCGCGCCACCACCTCACGCGTCTTTTTTCAGATGCTCATCGAGGGCGCCGCGTCGTCTGTCGACATCAGCACACCCTATCTGCTCCCCGATCGTGCGCTGCGACATGCACTGGTGCGGGCGGCGCGCAGGGGTGTCAGCGTCCGACTGATCGTGCCTGGGAACGTCACGGATCAACGGCTCGTACGGCTTGCAAGCCGGCGCATGTATGGGGAACTGCTCACAGGGGGCGTCCGGATCCACGAATACCGCCCCGCCATGACGCACGTGAAGGCACTGATGGTGGACAACACGTGGGCGGTGATCGGCACCACCAACATCGACAACCGATCGTTCGAGCACAACGACGAAGTCAACGTCGCGTTTCGTGACGCCGCCGTCACCTCTCGACTGAACCTCGACTTCCAGTCAGACCTGGCGGCCAGCGACGAAGTGACGCTCGAGATTTGGAACAACCGATCGCGTGTCGAGAAGCTGCTCGGTACGGTGGGCTGGATTCTCGAGCGTCAACAGTAGCGGGAACCACGACCACCACGCGTAGCGGCAGCGCCCGCGCAGGCCGCGCAGTTTCGCGCGCAGCGCTGACAGCCTCGCTTTCGCAAATTCGACGCTAGAGCGGAGGCGGTTAGCCTCCGCGGACACGCGCACGCTGAAGCGTGCGCTCTACAAAACTGATCAGGCTTGCGGCCGAGGCCGTTGCTGTCCGCGCTGCTGGAATCGGTCCATGCGCGCCTTCATCCTCGCGTCACGTTCGGCTCGCATCGTCTGAAGCCTCGTCTGCTGTTCCGGGGTCAGCAAGGCGTAGACGTCGGCCTGCAGGCGCGCTTGCTGGACCGCGAGTTCTGCTTCTACCTCGGCCAGCGCCTGCGCTGCGGTGCGAATCTGCGGCTCACTGAACGGAATGGCCTCCACGGCCTTCCGCCGCGCCTCCTGTGCCGTCTGCAAGCGGTCGAGCAGCGTACGAGTCTGCTCACGATTTTGCTCCGTGAGCTGGCGCACCTGCTCTCGCTGTGCCTCTGTCAGGTCCAACCCCCGAAGCGCGAGCCCTGCCTGTGCCCGCCGCTGCCCGGGGCCGAACCCGGGCCTCTGCGCCGACACGACCACGCCACCAACAACCACCGAGGCCACGAGCGCGGCCGCCGCAAGACTACGAGAGTGTCGAACCATGTATTCCTCCGTTCTCACCACGCTCTTACCCCGCGTGGCGGCTATTCGTTTACAGCGCAGGCCGTTCCGCGACGACTACCGCTCGACGACCTGCATGCTCTCGTCGATCTCGAGCACCGGCCAGTCGACCTTCTCCGCGTCGATCGGAGTGGCCGTGATTGTGAAGCCTCTGGTGCCGGCCGGAACCGCGCTGAAGACATACCCGCGCACCTCTGCTCCACCCGGCAGAAGATCATCCTGCGCGAGCTGCTCGATCGTCGCGTACTCGCCATGCGTCGCGAGGTACTGCCGCTGCGCCTGTCCGATCGTCAGCAACTGCTGACGGATGCTGACCACGTCGATCTGCTCCTGCGGTGAAGCCTGATCGGGACCGCTGCTCACGGACCGCTGCACTACGAAATACCCCACGGCCAGCACGGCGATCACGCCTAGGAGGCCCAGAGCACGCATGACGTCACCTCTCTACCAGGTTGGATAGGCCCCGCTGGCCGGCCCACTGCGTGCGGCTAGAGCGATTTGCGTTTCGCCGTAGAGCGCACGCTTCAGCGTGCGCGTGTCCGCGGAGGCTAAAGCCTCCGCTCTACGCCGAATCGAAAAGCGGTCTAGTCGCTAGAATCGGAATCCCGCGCCAACAGCGAATCGAAAGTCGTGACCGAAGAACGAATCGTCGTGCACCATGCCGTCGCGATCGATGACCGGACCCGGGTACTTCACGAGGCGGTCGCCAGCTTCGACGCGAACGAATGTCCTCTGCGACATGGGCACCTCCACGCCGCCGCCAAGGTCGAACGCCGCGAGCGTCTGGCCGGACGCCAGCTCGCACGACAGCGGCGGAGGGTAGATCAGGATGCACGCAAATGGCCTCGGCGCGTCGCCAACGTCTAGGAAGCCGAACCGCAGCTTCGCGAACGGCCTTATGACGTCGAACCGCGGCCCGACAGTCACGCCGAACAAACCTTCCACTCGATTGCCACTGAATATCAACTCTTCCGGATAGACGTTGATCTCGGCCTCTATGCCGATGATCTCGGCCGGAAGCCAGGCGAGCCGTCCCCCCACACCGACGTCGGTTTCGTCGAATTCGCTCAAAACCGCCGAGGTCACCTGGACGCCCAATTCGAATCGACTGGGACTCGACTGCGCGACCGCTGCGGCTGGCCACGCAGCAAGGAGACCCGCGAGAGCGAGGATTGTGGTCGGTCTATGCATTGTCATTGCGGCCCTCACATTGTTGGATGCGCATCGGACTCGCCGCAACCGCTGGTGCGCCGGCGCCTCGTATCTGATCGGTCGCGGTATGAAACAGTTTCGAGCACGTTTCGCCGATCCGCTCGATGTGACGATGGTCGGTGCCACAGCATCCGCCCATGACGTTCAGCCGCGCCAACTGTTTCTTGAGACGGCCGTAGTCCTCGGCCAGACCAACCGGATCCCCAGAGTCCAGTTCGGTTGATTCATTCAACTCCGCATGGCTCTTGGTCGAAGCGTTCGCGCGCAAGGCGCCGATTCGCTGCAACCATCGGTCGTCGCCAGCCAGCGCATGCTCGAAGTGCGACGGATGCGCGCAGTTGATCCCAAAGTACGAGGCGTACCCGGAGGTCTCGGCGTCGACATGCTCGACAGCGGACTTCAAGGTCTGGCCTGTTGGAAGTAAACCGTCCGTCTCGACCGTGAAAGAAATGGCAACGGGCATGCCCGCTCGACGAGCAGCCTGGACAACGCCGATGGCCTCTTCGACGTAGTTCATCGTCACCGCGCACACCATGTCGGCCGCTGAGTTCGCGAAGACCTCGATCTGCTGCGCATGATAGGACTCCGCTTCACCCGGCGACATCGCGACGCCCGGAACATAGCCGTCTCCCTTTGGACCAACGCATCCACTGATCACCATCGGAGTCCGTTCGGTGCCGAACTCGTCCCGAATCTCCTCGAGGATCCGGATCGCGCGCCGGTTCGCGTGGACGAGTTCGTCGGAGCCGTAGCCGATTTTCCTTCCCCAGTCGAGGCTGGCCCTCCACGTGGCACTCTCGAGCACGAGACCAGTCCCCAAGCGTGTCGCGATCTCCGCATACGTGCGGAAGTACTTCCGGAGCGCGGCTTCGCCGTTCGATGTCTTCAGCAGGTGAAACGCGGCGAATTCCGGCAGCTCCCACCCTTCCTGGAAGATCAAGGTTGTTTCGATGCCGCCGTCTGTCAGGAACAGTCGGTCGCCCAGTTGCGGCAGGTTGTCACGATACTTCGGCATAGATTCCTCGTTGGACTCCCGTAGAGCAATTTGCATTTCGTCGTAGAGCGCACGCTTCAGCGTGCGCGTGTCCGCGGAGGCTAAAGCCTCCGCTCTACGCCGAATCGAAAAGCGGTCTAGCGATCCGTCGCCGCGGAAGCACCACGGGCCACGTGCAGTTCTACAAAGCCAGGTGCACGGGGAACCTGTTGCAGCACCGCGAGGAGATCCGGCGGCGGTGCAACGAGCTTCCGCTCGCGCAGATCGAGCCAGCCCCCGGTCGATCTCACCGTCGCCGCGCGTTCCCCAGCCGCCGACCAGATCTCGTTCTCGAAGATGAATCGGGCTCCGTCCGGGCTCATGGCGAGCGCGGCGCACGTGACGGTCACCGTCTCGTGAAGTCCGACCTCGCGGAAGTACTCGAGCTCATCCTTGCGCAGGACCGGCCCGAGCGCGAGCCGACGGAACTCGCGGGGCGCAAAGCCGTGTTCGGCGAAGAACGCCATGCGAATGTCAGCCGCCAGGTTGAGGTACGCCCAGTTCGCCATGTGACCGTTGAAATCCATGGCGCCCCAACCCGCGAGGAACTCCTTGGTGTAGCGATCGGCAGCGGGTGTCGTCATGGGAGCCATTCCCGGCAGGTGGACCGCCCGAACAAGCAGCGTGAGCCGACTTACTTGCGCGTGAACGGCGCGGGTCGAGCGAAACGCGCGGCATTGATCGCCACGTTGGGCTGGATGTCGGTCAGCTGGAACGTGTTCTGCCCGTCGGTCCAGGTCATCAGGATCTTGTAGGGCATCTTGACCCCGGCGACATCGCGGTAGTCCGAGTAGTCGATCTGGGTCGGCACGACGCCGGAGGCGGTTCTGTTCCAGCGAACGATCCGCACGAGCAGGCCAGCCTCGTCGAAGTAGAAGTTGACCGGCAGGTCGGTACCGTTGACGCCCTGGAGAATCTGCACTCGCTTGTCGTCGATTGTCGTGCTGCTCACCCGCCACTGACTGAACGCCTTCTGGAGCCCCGCCGGAAACTGCACGATCGCTTCGAGGCTGGCGCCCGACAGGTTTCCCCCGGTCAGCGGCAGCAGCGGCATCGGTCTCCACGGTTCCGCGGCCCACGCCGATCGGCCGTCGAACGTCTTGATACTCTCCCCTTCGGGCGCCTGGACGATCTGCGCTCGCTTGTCGGGCGCCGAAGCGAAGATCTCGATGGGCACGGGGCCGCCGCCCGTATTGAAGCCTTCGTACGTGCCCTTCGCGACGAAGCTCGTCAGCGCCGCCAGCCGCTGCGCTCCACCTAGCGCCTGGATGTACTTGTTGAACTGCTGCTCGACGGTCGTCCGCGTGTCCGGGAACAAGGTGATCGAGTTGGGGTCGTCCATCAGCTCGCCGTACTGAATGGCGAGGCTCGGAATGTTCCCCGGCTGGTTCTGGCCGCGGTGACACGTGAAGCAGCTCATCCGCGGCTGGCCACCAAAATAGCTCTTATTGATGGCGTTCATCATGACCAGCATCTGACGCGCACGCTGGATCATCGGGGTGGCAATGGCGAACGCGGCTCGGTCGTTATAGAGCTGATCGGAATGGCAACTGACGCAGTCATATCCCAGGGACGCCGAAAACATCCCCATCACATCCATGAACTCGTCTACGGGAATCCCCTTCAAGACCTGGACGTTCTTGAAGTAGTTCTCCGCCATCAGAGGGGCCGGATCGGGCCCGGCCTGGCGAGCAGCCGACACGGCGCCAAGCAGGCACACCTGAAACAGTACCAGCGCAGCAAATGCCGCGCGCCTCCGTCCGATCGTCATGCAGTGGTCTCCCTCGGTGATGGCGAACGCCTCTGCCGCAAATCTACCACGGGCGGGAGGGGTCACGAGGGCGGGACACGTCGCAGGGACGAGGAGCGGTACAACGCCGCACCGTCTCGTCGAGCGTGCCGGGTCCGCTGCGCGGCACCCGGCCTACGAGAGTCGAGCGTGCCGGGTCCGCTTGCGCGGAACCCGGCATACGAAAGAGGGCTAGCTAGAACGCGTACTTGATGCCGAACTGCAGAATGCGCGGACTGCCGGTCTGGGTCAGGATCTGACCGAAGTTGGCCGCGTCGAGATTCACCACCGGGTTCCCCCAGTTGAAGTGATTCAGCAGATTGAAGGTCTCCAGCCGCAACTCGACGTTCTGCGACCCACCGATGGGGATGGTCTTCGCAAGCGCGAGGTCCACGTTCCAGTATGCCGGCCCCTCGATGCTGCTACGGACGTGATCGCCGAGCGCGCCTGACGCGGGATACGCGAACCCGGCCGGGTTCAGGTAGTTGGTCAAGGTCCCGTCACCGTACGGGTCGCCAACCTCATTGGGCCGCTGAGCGGCGATGCCGATCAAGGCGACGTCCCTGGCCGTCGTCACGGTGAGCCACGTGCCCGAGCGGGCGTTGATGATGCCCGAGACGTTCCAGCGTGACGCCAGGGCGCGCACTACCGCATTCTCGAACTCCGGCGTCTCGACACCAGCCGTGAGGTTGGCGATATGGCGCCGGTCCTGCGTGCAATTGCCGCGATCGAACGACGGGTCGTCCGGTTTCAGGAAGCCGCTGGCCGGCCTGACCGAACGTCAGCTGGGCGGTGTTGCCAAAACAGTAGGACCGCGTGTAATTGCCGCTCAACCGCAGGCCACTGGCCGCGCGTCGCTGGAAGGAGAGCCTCAGCGCACGGTAGTCCTGCGTGCCCACGGCGGCATGCTGATCGATGGTCCCCAGCTGTCCCGATGCCGCCGGATTCTCGAGCGACAGCGTAGCGCCGCTGCTGCAGATTCGCGGTGGTCGAGCACACGGGATACGACACGCCGTTGCTGAGCGTGCACGGGCCCAGCCCGAGAAAGACGCCGGGGTTGAGCTGCACCTGGCCCCAGATACGGTCCAGGCGGCTTCCGAGATAGCTCGCCGAGGCCTGCCAGGACGAGCCGATCTGTCGCTCGACGATGACGTTCCACGACTGGGCGCGTGTCGAGTTGATGTCAGGGTCGATCGCGCCAAACGCTCCGGCGGCAGGGAACAGTGGCACTTGCGGTCGGCACTTCCGGAACCGGGTGAGGAGGTCCACCCGGATAGTTCAGATACGGATCATCCAAACCGCCAACCGGCGCGTTCACTCTGATGCGGCCGGCATAGGGCGGGGCCGTGGCGCTGATGAAGAGATACGACGCGCTCTGGAAATCATAGCCAAGCCCATAGGACGCCCGCACGGCCGTGCGGCCATCTCCCGACACATCCCACGCGACCCCGGCGCGCGGCGCCAGATTCAGCCACTGCTTGTTCAAGCCCGAGTTGCCGGGCGGAAATCCCGGGTCACCTGGATAAATGAGACCGGCTGGAGCGTTCGTGTACACTGGTGGTCTTCACGCCGTTGCGGAAATTGTCGAGGCTGAAATTCGAGACCGCGTCGTTTCTCACGTTCTGCCCGAAGAACGGCTCCCACCTCAGACCTGCGTTGAGAGTCACACGGCTGCCAACCTTCCAGGTGTCCTGAGCGTAGGCACCCACGTACCACATCTCGAGGTCCAGGACGCCTGGCCTGGCATGCTCCAGCGACACCAGCCTCCCCGTGAGAAAGATCGGACAGGCCCGTGCCGGTGAACGATCCATCGAAGGTCCACAGCCCCACACCACGCTGGCCGTCGATAGTGGCGTGCTCCCAGTACGTCACGTTCGTGCCGACCGCCAACTGATGGTTCCCGCGTATCAGCGTGACATCGTCGGACACTTGGTAGGCGTCGGTGTCGGCCTGGAACAGCACCGAACCGCCTGATGCGGTCGTGAACGCGCCGTTGATCGGCGAGCGCCATGACACCCGGCACGTAGTTGTGGAAGTTCTTGACGCCAACCTGTTCGGGGCCGAAGAACTCCTCCAGGTGATAGTGGGAGTTCGTCCGATTCCATGCGACTCGGAACGAGTTCACCATGTTGGAGCCAAAGACCATGGTGTCGCCGCCAGTCAACGAATGGGCCGTGTGCTTCTGTGCCGTATCCTCCGGCCTCGTCGTCAGCACGTTGCCCGACGTGGGATAACCGGGCACCTGCTCGTCGAAGGTCAGCATGTAGCGGCCGAACATCGAATGATTCCCGTTCATCTGATAGTCGACCTTGGAGATGATCTGCCCCATGTCGTTCTCGATGGGCGACGAGAACAGGACATCGCCGCACGGATTCGTCGTGCTCGGCAGACGCTTCGCGATGTTCATCGCCGCCGGGCTGAACAGAGCCGGATCGACGCGGTTGTTGACGAACGGCGCGCGCAGCGTCACTTGCGTGCCCCGGTTGCACGCCGGAGACGCGAACGCGGTGAAATCGCCGGCCAGCATGGCGGCCGTCGGAATCTTGGTGGTCGCGTCGGCCGGCGTCACCCGCAGGAAGGTGCCCTGGTAGCCGCCAAAGAAGAACAGCTTGTCGGTGACGATCGGACCGCCGAACGTGCCCCCCACCTGGTGGCGCTTCAAACCGTCGTCGAGCTGCTTCCCGTCCGGCCCCACCGGTGCGAAATGGGCGGGCGCGTTGAACCGCTTGTCTCGCATGAATTCGAACAGCGCGCCGTGGAACGCGTTGGTTCCCGACTTCGTCACCGCGTTGACCGAACCGCCCGAGTGCACGCCGTTGTCTGCCGACAGGCCGCTCGTCGCGACACGAAACTCCTGGAGGGCGTCCGGGAACGGCAGCGGCATGTTCAGGTTGTCGTAGGGGTTGTTGTGCGTCGCACCATCGAGGAGATAGGCCACTCCGAACGGGAGCCCGCCGGCAACAGCCGTAAACACCGAGCCCGGCATGCTCTTCACATTCGGCGCGGACTGCACCGCGGCGCCGGCCAGGACGATCAGGTCGGTGACCTGGCGGCCCTGCAGCGGCAACTCGAGAATCCGCTCCTGCTCGACCACCTCGGAGATGCCAGCGCTGCGGACATCGACCAGCGGCGTTGCCGCCTCGACTGACACCGTTTCCTCGAGGCTTCCCACGCCCAACGAGGCGTTTACCGTCGGCGTGGCCCCCACCTGCAGGACGATGCCCGTCTGCACGTAGGTGCGGAACCCCTGCAGCGACACCTCGAGCCGATACGGTCCGGTCTGCAGCGCCGTGATCAAATAATTGCCATCTCCGCCGGTGACGACGGTTCGGGTGAAACCCGTCTCGGTCTGCGTGGCGGTGACTGTCACACCGGGCAGGACCGCGCCGCTTTCATCTGTCACACGGCCGTTGAGCTCGGCCGTCGCTTGCGCCCAGGCGGGGGCGCTCGTGAGGAGAAGAACCGCTACACCGACCGACCAGGTCCTGAGCACGCGAATCATCACACCCTCCGTGGTCGAGGCGGGAGAGGTCCCCGACTCGATGGCTACCGCGGGCAGAACTGTCCAGTGTCCCTAACGCCGACGACGCGTCCGAACGGGCTGTCTCGAACCCGAGTTGGTGAGGTCTTCGCACTGTCACAGCGGGTGACGTGCTGCACTATTTAGGCTCGGATGCTCGCGATGTCAAGGCCTATTTGTGCTCGAGACCAAGACGTGAGTGGGACCAGACGAACTGGCAGTGGTACGCTCAGGGGATGGTCGCGTCACACTTGCCTACGGGGATCAGTCTCGGTCGGCGCCGAGCCATCACGGCTGGCCTCCTGCTCGGGATGAGCCTCGGCGCGCTCGAAGCGACAGTCGTCGGCACGGCCATGCCGACCGTCATTGCGACATTCGGCGGACTGGCGCACTACAGTTGGGTGTTTTCGGCCTACCTGCTGACTTCGACCGCCTCGGTACCTATCTGGGGCCGGCTCTCCGATCTGTACGGCCGGCGGCGAATGTATCTCACCGGTATCGCCGTGTTCCTGGTCGGTTCCACCCTCTCGGGCGCTGCCACCTCGATGACGACGCTCATCGCCGCGCGCGCGTTCCAGGGCCTCGGCGCCGGAGCCATCATCCCGCTCAGCATGACGATCGTCGGGGAACTCTACACGCTCTCGGAGCGCGCGCGAACCCAGGCAACCTTCAGCGGCGTCTGGGGCGTCGCGTCCGTGGCGGGCCCACTCGTCGGCGGGTACATCACCGACGCCCTCTCCTGGCGCTGGGTTTTCTATCTCAATCTGCCTTTTGGTTTTCTGGCAGCCGCGGTCATCATGCTGGCGCATCCGTCGGCACAGCGCACCCACAACGTCCGCGTCGACTGGCTGGGCGCGGCGCTCCTGTTCGCGGGCATCACCGCGCTTCTCATCGCCCTTGGCGTGAACACGGGAGCGTCTGGATGGGTCTTCGCTGCCTCGGTGGTCCTGCTGGCCGCGTTCGTGGTCGTCCAGCAGCGTGTCGCTGATCCGATCTTGCCGCTCGACCTGCTGAAGAGCCCGCTGATCGCTCGGGCGTTCGTCGTGGTCTTCCTGGTTGGAATGGCGCTCTTCGGTGCCATCGCCTTCATCCCGCTCTTCGTGCAGGGAGTCATGGGAGCGACGGCTACCGAGGCCGGTCAGGTGCTCACGCCGCTGTTCCTTGGCTGGGTCGTCATGTCAATCGCCGCGGCCCGGCTGACAGTCAAGCTTGGATACCGGCGTCTCGCCGCGACCGGGAGCCTGCTGATGACGCTGGGATTCATCGGGTTGACGCTGGTTGGCGCGGATTCGCCGCGCAGCTCCGTTCTCTTCTCGGGCCTGCTCATCGGCGCTGGGATGGGACTCTCGATGCTCTCGTTGCTGCTGGCCGTTCAGCACGGCGTCGATCGGGCGCATCTCGGGATCGCGACTTCCCTGAGCCAGTTTTCCCGGAGTGTCGGTGCAGCCGTCGGCGTCGCGAGCATGGGCGCGCTGATGGCCCGGCAACTGACCGGGGTCTCGATTCCGGGAGGTGCAGAGGCCGTCGCGGCCAGCGGGGCCATGCTCACAGGGGCCGCACGGCTCCAGTTCGCCGACGCGCTGCACTACGTGTTCGTGGCCGGCACGGCGATGGCTGGCTTGTCGTTCGCCGCGACGTTCTTCCTCCCGCCGGTGGATTTCTCACCCAGGATTGGCGAGAGCAGCGGGCGAGTAGAGACTGGAGCCGTCGTTCACGCTTCTCGGCTTCTGCTTCTCGGTTCGTGTTCACGTTCGGTTCGAAGTGCGAAGTTCAGAGTGCAGAGTTCTGAGCTTGGGCAATCCGAACCCACGAACCCCGAACCTTGAACACCGAACCGAACCTGAACACGAACTGAGAAGGAAGAAGCCAGAAGCGTGAACGACTGGTTCAGTGTTCAGGTTCGACGATTCAACGTTCAGGCGACTGGTTCGTCAGAAGATCAGTCTCGGCGCCAGCGTGTCGATTGTCGCGGCGTCGAGCCCGGGCGCCTGCTTCAGGTCGGCTATCGCCTTGAAACCTCCCTGCTTCTCGCGGTAGGCGACGACCCCCTCGGCCACTTTCTCGCTCACCCGCAGCACCTGCGCCATCTCGGCCGCCGTTGACTTGTTCACGTCCAGGTGCGCCAGGTTGACGACGATATAGTCGGTCACCGCTTTCCAGTCCTCGTCCGAACCCTCTGCGCCGAAATCCTTCATCGATAGGACGGTATCGACCCAGCTCGGCACCGTTCGCGGAGCGTCGGTGATGACGTCCGTTCCGTGACACGAGGTGCACATTTTCGTGAGGACAGCTTTGCCAGGCGCCTCCGGGAGCTTGTCGGCGGTCGCCTGAGGAGCCGGAGCCGAGGCGAGCGCAAGCAGTGACGTGGTGACGCTCGCAGCCGCAAAAAGCTGCACTGAGATGAAACACCGTAGCTTCATTGCACGTAATCATAGTCGGCCGTAGACTGCGCTGTCAGCGGCTGACGTCGAGCACGGGCGCATACCCTGCGCCCCTCAACACAGGTGAGACAACCGTGAAACGAGGCGTGACCGTTTGGCTGTTTGTCGGAACCGCACTCGGCGGCACGATCTGGTACACGGACGTCGGCCAGGGCCAGACACTTGGCTCCGCGCTTCCCACGGCCGTCAGCGCGCCACCGGGCAATCCGTCGACCCCGGCGCGCGTGGCGCTCGGCAGGCTTCTCTTCTGGGATCCCATCCTGTCGGGCGAGAGGGACGTCGCGTGCGGCACCTGCCATCATCCGCGCTTCGGGTACGCGGAAGATCGAGATCTCTCCATCGGGGCCAGCGGGATCGGCCTCGGCGACCGTCGTCGTTTTGCCGCAGGGAGCGCCATCCCGTTCGTCAAGCGAAACAGTCAGACGATTCTGAACGTCGCCTTCAACGGCATCGACGAGACGGGCACGTACGTGCCTGCCACGGCGCCGATGTTCTGGGACGTGCGCGCACTCAGCCTTGAACAGCAGGCCCTCGAGCCGATCAAGGCCCTCGAAGAGATGCGAGGCGGCACATACCCGGAGGCGACGGCGGTTGACACCGTCGTAGCCAGACTGGCGGCGAACGCAGAGTACCGACGGCTCTTCGCGGAGGCCTTCGGGGGCGAACAGCCGGTCACCGCTGACAACCTCGGCAAGACACTCGCGGTGTTTCAGCGATCGCTCACCGCTGTGCAGTCCCGGTTCGACAGGTATATGCGTGGGGAATCGGACGCGATGAGTGCGTCAGAGATCAGGGGGATGCGACGGTTCGAACGGATCGGCTGCGCCAATTGCCACAGCGGACCGATGTTCTCCGACTTCAAGCTCCACGTGCTTGGCGTGCCGGACAACCCCAAGCTGGCGGCGTCAGACGCCGGGAAGGAAAACTCGTACGCCTTTCGCACGGCGTCGCTGCGGAACCTGACGCTCACCGCGCCGTACATGCACAGCGGTGTCTTCGCGACTCTCGAGGACGTCCTCGAGTTCTACGACGACGTCGGCTCCCGACGCGGGCGCGCGCGCAATCGCAACCAGTACGTCGACCGGGAACAGCTCGACCCGCTGCTGCGGCGCCTCCGCGGAGTCGATGAGGACGACCCGGATCTGGTCGCCTTCCTCCGGGCGCTCAGCGACGAGACATTCGACCGAGTCATCCCCGCACGGGTGCCGAGCGGACTGCCCGTCGGTGGACGGATTCAATAGCCACTAGAACGGTTTGCGTTTCGCCGTAGAGCGCACGCTTCAGCGTGCGCGTGTCCGCGGAGGCTAACCGCCTCCGTCAGGCTACGGCGGTCCGCCGAAGCTTTACGCGAAGGCGGAAGCCTCCGCTCTACGCCGAATCGAAAAGCGCTCTAGCCCCTCGACCTCGCACAGGCGCAAGGGAGGCGAAACCTCGCTGAAGAAAACGTCAGGGAAACCGCCTCGCCAGGCATCCGTGTCACAATACTGATCCAGTAGCGGCGCTCGGAACTGCGCTGACACCCGGACGGCCACTCCCAGATGAGCTCAATACGTTTCATACGTTTGTTACTGGCTGTCTGTCTGCTCATCGCAGCATCCGTGGCCGATGCTTCTGCAGACCAGGCACCACCCGCCGCGTTCGCCTCGCCGGCCGTCGTGGAGTCACGGCTCGACCTGCCGTTTGCGATCGAGGGCCCCCCGCCGCCGGACCTCCCGGCCACGTCCGCGCGCGACGCCGAAGGGCGCACCACGGTCCGCGCGGTACGGCTGAGCGAGCCGCTTCGCCTGGACGGTCAACTCGACGAAGCGATCTACACAACGGTCACACCCATCTCGGACTTCCTCCAGACCGAACCGACGGCCGCGGCGCCCGCGACCGAACGGACGGAAGTCTGGATCTCGTTCGACAGCGACAACATCTACGTGTCCGTTCGCGCTTCGGAGAGCCAGCCGGACCGGATGATCGTCAACGAGATGCGTCGTGACAGCGCAAACCTCACCGAGAACGAGAATTTCGCGTTCGCCCTCGACACCTTTTACGATCGGCGCAATAGCGTCAACTTCATCTTCAATCCCATCGCCGGACGGATGGACGGACAGAACACCAACGAGGGAACCTGGAACGGGGACTGGAACCCGATCTGGGATCTGGCGGTGCGCCGCAACCCTGATGGCTGGACGGCAGAGGCCGCGGTGCCCTTCAAGTCGCTTCGATTTCAGGCCGGTGTGGCACAGATATGGGGCGTCCAGCTCCGTCGCGTGAATCGCTGGAAGAACGAAGTGTCATTCCTTACACAGGTCCCGGACGGGTCGGGCAACAACGGCCTCTCGCGCACGTCGATGTTCGCGACCCTCGTCGGCGTCGAGGCGCCGAGCGGTTCACGCATGTTCGATGTCAAGCCGTACGTGACGGCCGACGTCACGCGCACCGCGCCGTCACCCGGTGGCAGCGACGTGTTCGGCCGAGACGTCGGCTTCGACGTGAAGTACGGCGTCACACGCGGCCTGACGGGCGACGTCACCTACAACACCGACTTCGCGCAGGTCGAGGCGGACGAGCAGCAGGTCAACCTGACGCGCTTCAGTCTCTTCTTTCCTGAAAAGCGCGACTTCTTCCTCGAGAACCAGGGGATCTTCAACTTCGGCGGCGCCGGCAATTTCGGGGGAGACACGCCGACGCTGTTCTACAGCCGGCGGATCGGCCTCGACCAGGGACAGGTCATTCCCATCGAGGTTGGCGGACGCCTCACTGGACGCGCCGGCGCGTACAGCATCGGGCTTCTCAATATTCAGACCGGCGACGTCGATATCGCGGGGATACCCTCCACCAATTTCAGTCTGGCGCGGGTAAGGCGCGACATCCTACGACGGAGTACGGTCGGCGTGATCGCCACACGCCGGTCGCCAATCAGCGCTGGTGCCGGCGCGGGCGAGACGTTCGGCGTGGACGGCACGTTTGCGTTCTTCACGAATCTCTCGATGCAGACGTTCTGGGCGAAGACATCGACGCCGGGGCTCGAGGGGAATGACACCAGCTATCGCGCGCAGTTCAACTACAACGGAGACCGTTACGGCCTGTCCGGACAACGACTCGCCGTGGGGCGGAACTTCAATGCGGAGATGGGCTACGTGCGCCGCCGTGACTATGCCAAGTACCAGCTCAATGCGAGGTTCAGTCCGCGGCCGACACGGATTCGCGGTGTCCGCAAGTTCTACTACCAGGCGGGCGCGCAGTCGTTCAGAAACGATGACGGCCACCTCGAGTCAGAAGAGCTCAGTGGGGAGTTCAAAACCGAGTTCGAGAGCAGCGACGAAATCCAGCTGAGCTATCACTCGAACTTCGAACGCCTCTTCGTGCCATTCCACATCGCCCCCGGTGTGACCGTGCCGATAGGCGACTACGACAACACCACGCTCCGCGGAGAGGTGACGATTGGACAGCAGCGGACCGCCTCCGGCCTGCTGTTCTTCGAGCAGGGTGCCTTCTACAACGGAGACCGCAGGGTGTTCGGCTACAGCAGCGGCCGGGTCAAGATCAACTCGCACCTCGCGGTCGAACCTGGACTCTCGATCAACCGCGTCACACTGCCATATGGATCGTTCACCGCCAAGCTGATGACGTCGCGCGTCACGTACACGATTACCCCGCTGATGTTCGTCAGCAGCCTCGTGCAGTTCAACTCCAGCAACAACTCCGTTTCGACCAACGCGCGGTTACGTTGGGAGTACCGCCCGGGAAGTGAATTGTTCGTGGTCTACAACGAGGGACGAGATACCCAGACGCGCGGGATCCCCGACCTGCACAACCGGTCCCTCATCGTGAAGGTGAACCGGCTCCTGCGTTTCTGAAGCGTCACGGACCCAGAAGCCGGTCGTTCACGCTTCTGGCTTCTCGGTGCTCGGTTCGTGTTCAGGTTCGGTTCGGGGTTCAGGTTCACGGTTCAGATTCGGTGTTCGAAGAGTGCGCACACCGAACTCAGAACCTCGAACTCAGCAGCTCTGAACCGAACGTGAACACGAACCGAGCACGAGAAGCTGAGAAGTGTGAACGATAGAGTCCCGGAAGGAGCCGAGCTACTGGCAGCGGGCGGCTACGCCTCCCGGCACCTCGCGGTACTTCTCGTGGCAGTTCGAGCAGGCAACCGACATCACATCGGCAGCTTCGAGGACGGCATCCTGGCTTTTCGCCTGGCCCGCCTTGTACGCCGCCATACCGGCCGCGCGCAACTCCTCGACCCACTTCTGCCAGTCTGCGTTCTGGCTGGGCGCCGGCTTGCCGTTCAGGCATACCCGCCCGGGAATGCTGAGCAGATTTGCGGCCTCCGCCAGGGCGATGCCCGCGTTCCCCACCGCCTCCCATCCCCCATAGCTGCTGCTGAGCGGATTCGGCGACGTCGACGGGTCGCCTTCGGGCTTGACGGTCGCTGGGTCGGTGGACTGTGCCGTGAAGATGACGTTGGAAGCGGGAAACAGAATTCCGCGCATCACCTGCGCGAGGTTGCCGTGGACGCGCGGCGCGCTCGCTGCCGGCGCAGCGGCGCCTCCTTCTGGTGCCGGTGCCAGTGCAGGCCGGCACGCAGCGCCCGCCAACGCGGCGGTCCACACACAAAGGCCCACGGTACACATCAGGTTGCGGACTCGCATCTTGGGCACCTCCACTGGGATCCCGCCGCGCAAACCCCCATCCCATCACACGGGCGTACGCGATGGGGACGCCGGTCTGCGCAGTGGGGTGTGAGCGACATGCTATCCGGCAGCCGATGCTCCCCGCAAGTGACGAGTTCCTGAAATTTGTGTCAGAGATGAGGGCGCGGCCGCGATGGCGGGATAAGATTCTGTTTCGAGAGGAGACGCAATGGACGCACGAGCACGAGTCATCGGGCTACTCATCGCGTGCATCCTCGTGGCCTCGCTGTGGCCAGCCACCGCCGCCGCGCACGGGGTGTCCGCACGCGACGCCGACTTCGTTCAGTCCATCGACGGGGTCGCAATCGCACCGTTTCTCTACCTCGGCGCCAAACACATGGTGACCGGCTACGACCATCTGCTCTTCCTGGTCGGCGTCATCTTCTTCCTGTACCGGCTGAAGGACGTGCTGCTGTACGTCAGTTTGTTCACGCTCGGCCACAGTCTCACCCTGCTGGGCGGCGTCCTTGGCGACGTCCGTGCGAACGCCCACATCATCGACGCGATCATCGGTCTGTCGGTGGTCTACAAGGCGTTCGAGAACATGGGTGGTTTCGAGCGTCTTGGCTTTCGACCGAATACTCGCGCGGCGGTGACAGTGTTCGGCCTGTTCCACGGGTTCGGCCTCGCCACGAAACTCCAGGAGTTCGCGCTCCCTCAGAACGGCCTCGTCACCAACATCGTCAGCTTCAACATCGGCGTCGAGCTCGGACAACTGCTCGCCCTCACGGCGATTCTCATCGGCCTGACCTACTGGCGCACCAAGCGCGGCTTTCTGTCGCACGCGTTCGCGACCAACACGGCGCTGATGGCGGGCGGATTCATCCTCATGGGCTATCAACTCACGGGCTATTTCATCGAATGAGCGAACCCAACGAACCCTCAACCCTCGCGGCGCAAGGAGTCGCGCCGTCCTCGCGCGCGCTCGCAAAGGCTGCGATCGTCGCGCTCATCGTTGCAGCCGTGATCCTGGTCACCATCGTGCTGCCCGCGGAGTACGGCATCGATCCACTTGGCACCGGGGCGAGCACCGGTCTCATTGGCCTGTCACAAACACAGGCTCCGCCGATCGTCGCGTCCACGTCCGGACCGGTCCGACCGCAGCCGGCGGATTTCAAGGTCGACACGCGACAGTTCGGTCTGCTGCCGTTCGGCGGGTTCGTGGAATACAAGTACCCGCTCGAGCCCGGCGCGACGATCCTGTACAAATGGACGGCGACCGGCGATGTCAATTTCGACTTTCACACCGAGCCGGCAGGCAAACCGCCTGAAGCATCGGACAGTTTCGAACGGGGCACCGCCCGCGAAGGTCGCGGGTCTTACACCGCGCCGTATGCCGGGATCCACGGTTGGTTCTGGGAGAACGCCGGGGACACATCGGTGGTCATCACGGTGACCACGGTGGGCTTCTACAGCGCTTCGAAAGAGTTCAAGGACGACGGCACGACCAGGGACCACACCGTAGAGGACTTCGTCCCACCCGTCACCGAAGCCGACGCCCCCTGAAATCCGACCACTCCGGCTGCGGGTTGGCGGGATCTACTCCTTGGCGACGATGCTCGTCTGTCGCGTCGCGACGTCCTTGCCGCCCTCTGCAACACGAATCGAGACGCTCCAGGTTCCGCCCATGGACAGCTGACCGGTGCCCCGATACCGGCCTCCACCCTCGTGCTGAAGCGCGGCATCGCTGCGCATCGCCGGCATGTTCATCGAGGGCATCGCGGGCATCGAGAACACGGCGGTCACAGTGCCAGCAGCCACCGGAGAGCCATCGGACCGAGTGACCGTCACCTGAATCGCGTTGTCCCCCTTCTCGGGTGGATTCGGTTCGGTGCCGAACGTCACCACCAGGCCATCGGAGACCTCTCCTGCCGGAATCACCGTCCCCGTAGTCGCGTCACCGGCCGGGGGCGCCCCAGATCCGCCGCACCCCACCAACCAGATCGCCGCGGCGAACACAATGCCGGCGGACGTAGCCGGTCGTCGATCTCCTGATGTCACTGTGCCTGTCCCTCCAGTATGGGCTGCGCGACAAAGCGCTGGGGCCAACGAGCGCGAACGTCCGCACCGATGGCAAACAGGCAAGGAATCAGAAACAGGACGTAGATCGTCGACGTGAACATTCCGCCGAACGTTGGAACGGCAATCGGCTTGGTAATGTCCATGCCTGAGCCGGTGGCCAACATGATCGGCAGCAGTCCCAGCACGGTCGTCGCGACGGTCATGAGTTTCGGCCTCAAACGGGCGACAGAGCCTTCAACGACGGCATCCATATAGCTCTGCGAAACCGGACGACGCGCAAGCGCCTCGCGAATGAACTCGATCATGATGATACCCGTCTGGATGGCAACCGCGAACAACGACACATAGCCGATGATCACGGCCGTCGTCATCGAATACCCCTGGTACCACTGCAGGAGCACGCCGCCGACCAAGGCGAACGGCGCCGACAGCATGATGAGAGCGCTATCGGAGACGGAGCGAAATGCCGCTACCAGCAGGAGGAACATGATGATCAACGTGATCGGCACGACGACGCCTAGCGTCGATCGCGCTTCTTCGGCGTACCGAAACAGCCCGGTCCACTCCATCGAATAGCCTGGTGGCAAGGTAAGCCGTGTCCGGAGGTACTCCTGCGCCTGTTCTACGTACTCGGGTGCGGTGACGCCGTCGAGATAGACGTAGATATAACCGGCGAGGTCGCCGTTGTCGTTCCGGATCATTTCCGGCGCCTCGCGCACGGCCACGTCAGCGACATCCGCCAAAGGCACCGAGCGGCCGTCAGCTGTGATGACCGGTGTATTCCTCACCTTGGCGAGAGTGTCCACGTACTCGGGAGAATACTGGACGGCCAGAGGCACGACTGTCTTGTCGGACTGGCGGATACCGATCACGTTGTCTCCGCCGATCGCAAACTGGATGGTGGGCATCGCTTCGTCGACGGTGACCCCATGCGCGGCCATTCGCTCGAGATCGAGGCGCGCGTCGACGAAGTACCCGCGCGCGATACGCTCGGCAATGACCGCCTGCGTGCCCGGAAAGTCCTTGAGCAGCGTCTCGACGTTCTGGGCCATCTCGCCGACGGTCACCACGTCGGGTCCCTTGATCTTGATACCCACGGGCGTCTGGATCCCCGTGTCCTGCATCATCACACGCGTGTTGATGGGCTGCGTCCAACTGTTGACGTACCCGACGATCTGCATCGCCTGATTCATTTCGGCGATCAGCTTGTCTTTTGTCATCCCCTCGCGCCACTGCGAGCGAGGTTTCAATGTCACCGTCGTCTCGATCATTTCGACCGGCGCTGGATCGGTAGCGGTATCGGCACGCCCCAGCTTGCCGAATACACGTTCGACTTCCGGAAACGCTTTCAGCTTCTTGTCCATCTGCTGCAGAATCCAGCCTGCCTCCTTCGACGGCAGTCCTGGCAGCGTGGTGGGCATGTACAGGATGGAGCCCTCCTCCATCTCCGGCATGTAGTCCTTCTGAAACGCTCATCATCACAACCGCGGCACCAATCAGCAGGACGACGTTCAGACCGACGAACGCATAGCGGTGTCGAATCGTCACGCCAAGCGCGCGACGGTAACCAGCGACAAATCGGCTCTCCCGGGGTCCGTCCGCGGGGACAACGTTGCGCTTGAATATCCAGACGATGATCGCCGGGAGCAGAAACAGCGTCAGCAGACTCGAAAAGGCCATCGCGAACGTCTTGCTGAACGCCAGCGGGTTGAAGAGGCGACCCTCCCGAGCACCAAGGAAGAAAATCGGGAGAAACGACGTCACGATGATCAGCATCGAGAACAGCAGCGGCCTGGTCATCGTGGCCGTGGCATGGATGATCGTTTCCAGACGCTCCGCCGCGGACACCTTGCCGCGCCGCGCGAGCTCCGCCGTGCAGTTTTCGACGATCACGATCGTCGCATCGGCCATCTCACCGATGGCGATGGCCAGGCCGGCGAGCGCAAACAGGTTGATGGTCTGGTCGGCGCCCGAAAGGGGCAGGGCCGTGAAGAGCGTGCCGAGCAGCAGGACGCACACGGGCGCCACGGCCGCCCGCAGGTTCTTGAGCGCAACGGCAATAACGAGGATGACCACCACCAGCTCGTAGCCGATCGCCTGAAAGAAGTTCTTGAGCGTTTCCCAGATCAGGGACGAGCGGTCATAGGTCGTGACAATCTCAATGCCTGCTGGCAGGGAGGGTTGCAGGGCCATCAGGCGCTGCTTGAGGGCGTCCGTCACCGCCAGAACGTTACGCCCCTGCTCCATGATGGCAATGCCGCCCACCACCTCGCCGTTGCCGTCCAAGTCGGCAATGCCCCGTCGGAGGTCGTAGCCAATCTGCAGGTAGCCCACGTCGCGCAGCCGCACGACCTGGCCGGCCCGGTCCCGGCCCAGCACGAGGTACTCGAGCTTGTCGAGGTCGTCGCCATTGACCGAGCCGCGCAGCTGGTATTCACGATTCGTGACTTCAATCGTTCGTCCGCCTGCCTCTTGAAACGCATCCCGGAACGCGGCCAGGACCTGCTTGAGCGCAATGCCTCGCTCACTGAGCAACGGCGGCAGCAGCCGTACTTGATACTGTTTTTCGAGTCCTCCCACCGACGCGACTTCAGCCACGCCGGCGGCCGACTGCAAGGCTGGCTTGACCGTGCTCTCGTTCAGGAGGCGCAGTTCACGCAGGTCGCGGGTCCCCTCCTTGTCCACGAGTGCGTACTGGAAAATCCATCCGACGCTGCTGGCGTTCGGGCCGATCACGACGTTCGCATCGGCAGGCAACTGCGTCCGGATGGCATTGAGACGGTCGCTGACGTACTGCCGAACGGCTGCCCGGCTCCCAGCGTTCTGCAAGATCACGTAGACAAACGAGTACCCCATGTGCGAGGTGCCTCGGATCGACTGGATCTCTGGAGAGCCGGCCAAGGCTCGGATGATCGGCTCGGTCACTTCCGCTTCGATGACGAGCGGGCTTCTCGGCCACTTGCTGTATACGATGATCTGAGGATCTGAAATGTCCGGAATGGCATCGAGCGGCGCCGTACGGAGGGCATAGACGCTCGCAACGACGAGCGCCGCGGTGATGCCCCACACCACCCACCGGAAGCGAATGACGTTCCTGATGATGGTAACGATCATCGAACCCTGCTAGAACCCCTTCAACTTGTGATTGGCGTCGATGAAGAAGCTGCCGAAGGTCACGACCTGCTCGCCCGCCATCAATCCGCCCAGCACCTGCGTATACAGCTCACCCTGGATTCCAGGCTGAATCTCACGAGGGACGTACTGACCCTTCTCCGTCTGGACGTACACGACGTGCGTGCCGTCAGACTCGATGATCGCCTCGTTCGGTATGGATAGGAACTCGATCGGCTCGGTCACGATTTCAAGGATGTAGCGAGAGCTTCCGTCGTGGCCTGGCCCCGAGAGTACGGCACTGACCGAAGTCCTGGTGCCGTCGGACGTCACCTGCACGACCTTCGCCTGAAACATCGACGAGCGGGACTCGGGAGGAAACGCTCTGACCCGCTGTCCCACTTTGACATGGCCGGCCTCGTGCGCTGGAACGTTGGCAGTGATAGTCCGTCGTGCGGCGTCCATCACGCCGGCCGTCCTCACCCAGATTTGAATCGGGCGCACCGCCGCGTCGTTGAGCGTGAGCGTTAGCTCGTTGGCCTGTTCCTCGGTGATCGGCGTGAGTTTGTCCCGGCTGAGCCGAATGCGATCTCTGATGCTCTGAGAGAACGCCGGCGGGACGAACAGGGTGATGCCGAGCGAGAAGAAAACGACGAGGCGAAGGGTGACCTGCATATCCGTGCGTAGTAAATCAGGCTGCCAGGCCGAGCACGGCCGGCCTGGCAGCCTCCGTCCGGCTCAGTGGCAGTAGTTGTCCTTACTATCCATGATGTGGGTGCCCCATGGATAGAGTCCGACGTTTCGCACGCGCTCGATCGAGTTGTTCATCGAATCGATGATGACGACCTCGTGATTGGTCGACTCGGCCAGGTATATCTTCCGGTCCTGGGTGTCCGTCGTCGCGGTCTCGAGCTGGATGTTCGTGCCGATGCGAAGCCGCCCGGCCGGCTTGAGGCTTCCCATGTCGTACATATACAGGAAGCCGCTGGTCGAGCTGATGACGTAGGCCTTGCCACCGGCAAAGTTGACGCCGGTCATGTCCGGTCCTGCCTCGAGCGTGGCCACGACCGAGTTGGACCTGGTGTCGATAATCGAGATCGTCTCGTCACCGTTGTTGATGGTAATGCCGTACCTGCCGTCATGGCTCATGTAGATACGCCACGGATCACGACCGACGCGAATGGTCTTGATGACCTTGTCCTCGCGTGTGTCCACGACGGCGACGATGGCCAGGTCGCTGTCCGCCACGTAGAGATACCGGCCATCGATCGAGGGCGCGGCAATGTTGATGCCTTTGATCTCCCCCAGGTACTTGGCTGGATCGAGCTTCGAAATGCCCGGCACGCTGCCGATCTGAATCTTCTTGAGGAGCTCGTGCCGTCGCACATCGATCACGCCCAGCCAATGAGCGCCGTAGTTGCCGACGTACGCCTTCGTGCCATCAGGCGTGAACGTGACATTGAGCGGCTCGACGAATCCCGGAATCGTCTTGATCTTGCTGAGCGACTGCATGTCGATCACCGAGATCGAGTCGCCATCCGGATTGCCCTGGTAGTACCACCGGCTGTCCGGCGAAAAGGCGAGGTGCTCCGGCGCGATGTCCGTCGCAATGACCTTGACGAGCTGCAGCGTTCGCGTGTCGATGATGAACGCTTTGTTCGCCCGGGTACCGCCCGGTCACGACGTAGCGCCCATCCGGCGACATCATGACCATGTGCGGATTCACGTTGTTGCCGAGAAACACGTTCCCGATCATCTTCTTGGTGGCGATGTCCATGAACCCGATGTCGTTCGAGTCACGGTTGACGATCATCACGACCGACGTCGGGTCGGTGATCTTGACTCCCTGGGCCTCGAGGCCAGTGACTGCTGCGGCCGCGGCTCCGGCCGCGATGCACGTGCCGATGAGAATGCGTCGTCCTGCGTTGAACATGGTTGTTACTCCTGACTGGGCCCGACCCTAGAACGCCGCCTGCAAGCGCACGCCGGGCAGCAGATAACCGAACCGTTCGCCATCCGCTGGTCGCTCCGTCGCATGCGACAGATGGAAGGAGAGGCGCAGCCGTTCGGTGAGCAGCAGATTGTAATAGCCCTCCACCAGTTTCTCACGGTCGCCAGACTCCAAGTCCATCTGCGAGTATCCGACGCCCCAGGTGTCCTGCGGATTGAAGATGAATCCGTTCTGGAAGCCGATTCCTGCGCTCCAGTAGTGATCGCGACCGTCATCCTCCAGGTCCTGCGTTCCGTAGCGCGCGAACAGGCCCACGGCGTTGCTGAGCTTCTGATCGACGCTGATGCCGACGCCCTGTCTGTTCTCCGAGGACGTGTTGTCCGTGCGGAACCACACACGGTAATTGCCCTCAGGTAACGCGAAGGGGGTCGTTGTGTAGCCAACCTCGCTCAGGGTGAACAGGGACTCCGACAGGTTCGTCGCGTCGTTGTTGCTCTGCTGCAAGCCGAACTTCAGCCTGAATCCATTCTTGGGATCGAACTCCGCGGCTACACCCGTGCCGTTGCTCCCAAGACCGAGCATCTGATTGTTGACCAGCGCATCGCTCAGGAACTGCGTGCCCTCGTCGTTGGACAGGGCGTTCGCATCGAAGTAGTTCGTGAGATCGAGTCGCCCCGTCGTCAGCGCCAGTCGCTGACCGAAAAGCTCCGTTCGCAGCCAGACTTCCCGCAGGTTCAGCTCGTTCTGGCGTTCCAGCCGCGCAGTGTAGCCGTTGAGCAGCGTCAGACTGGGAATCTCGGCATCGGGCGGCGAACCGCTCAGCGCCACGATGTCGGCAAAGAAGACTGTGTTCTGCGCGATGCCAGCGGTAAAGAACAGATCGGCGGACGCCAGCGCGTAGGCGCGGTTGTCGATGAAGTCATCGCCGCCCTCCGTCCGCTTCGCGAATTGTGCCGTGATGGCCGCGTCGACGCCAATCCCGACGTTGTGCTCTTCCGCATCCGCCAGCGCCTCTTCGATTTTCTCGTTGATCGTCTGCCGGCGATAGACCCGCTCTCGACGGTACGTGACGACGGGCGTGGCTCCGGGCACCGGCTCGTCAGTTTCGGCACCGTTCTCGTCGACGTAGACTTCAACACGCCGCACGCGTGTTTCAGGATCCGACAACACCGTATTCGATTCCAGATCAGTCACGCGCTGCCTAAGATCTATGACCTCCTGGAGGAGTTCCTGCCGCTCGGCATCGGCGGCCTGCTGCGCCGACGCCGCGTCCAGTGTGATGTCGAGTTGAACGGTCTGATTGGCGGCGACAGCCACGCCCTGCCTCCGGAAGGCGGGGATTCCCGCCGACGCGACCGTCACGGTGTAACTGCCCACCGGCAGGGCGCCAAACGCGTAGGCGCCCTGGGCGTCGGTCATCGCTTCGAAGCGCGCACCGGTCGCCATGTCGATAGCGACCACGGTAGTCTCGGCCGCTGGACCGGTGGCGCCGCGTACCGTCCCACTAATAACGCCACGCTGATCCATGTTCGGCATGTTCATCGGCGCTTGGGCGGCCGGCGCTTGCGCAGAGACCGTAGTCACTGCTCCCACCAGCATCGACAAGACGGCGATCGCTATCGCCGGTTGGTAACTACGAGAGATCATCAATGCTCCTCCACCGCGCCCCAGAAACTCCGCAGGCGCGCATCCGGGCGATTATAGGCACCCGTAGCAACACCGCTTCCTGAAGATTTCCTGAACCTTTCGTCAGGAATCGACGCTTAACGGGAGATGAGTCCGAGAGCGGCTTCCGCAGGCAAGCCGCGAATGGTGGTCCCTTCGGGCAGCATGATCGGACGGCGAAAGAGGAATGGATGTCGATAGCGATCGGCGTAACCGTGCAGCCAGACCAACGGTTCTACGCGGCCATTCGGCAGCATGGCGATCACGCGGGCGGAGCCCCCGGCGGGCACGTCCTCCGGAATCACGCCATCGAGCAGAAGGGCTCGACTCAACCGAGTCGTTCCCCGCACCACGACGGTGGGTTCCAGCGGGACGACGGGCTTGGGCGTCAGGTCCGGGGGCTTGGGCAACATTTGCGGGTTGTTGCCTCGCCTGATGCCGCCGTCCACCCACCGAGTCAGAATCTCGATTTGCTCCTGACTGAGACTCTGATCGTTCCGAAAGGTCCCGAATCCCTTGATGGCGCCCCACGGCGGCATCCGCCTGGACAGAACAGCGTCCTTGATTTCGTTGGCGCGCGGCTGCACGTCCAGGTAGGTCAGCATCGAGAACGCGGTCCCATTGGGGTTGTGGCACGACGCGCACTTCTCGAACACGATGCGAGACACTTCCCTGTTCCACGTCACAGCTGTCGCGCTACCGTGGGCGCCGCCGTGTGTGACACTCAAGCACACCAACAGGCACACCAGCCCGACGAACACGACCAACTGTTTCATCTGCTTACGTCAAGAAGGATAGTCGTAGCGGCGCTTTGACTTCCAGGGGTGAAGGGTCTACAAGGTAATCAGATGGTCGCGAGGAGCCTTGTGTTCGGTGTGGTTGCCACAACCTGCCTCGCTGTGAGGGCTGATACTCCCTTTCGCGCCGAACCTGTCGTTCTCGCTGTGACCCAACAGGTTCAATCGGCACCCGACCCGTCCACCGATGTGGTGTACATGTGTCCGATGGATCCGGAGATCCGCTCGCACAATCCAGGCACGTGCAGACGTTGCGGAATGACCCTCGTTTCAGGCATTCCGGATCCAGTCGAGTTCCATCTGGACGTCGGACTCATACCGCCTTCACCTTCTCCGGGGAAGACCGCTGTCCTCCAGTTCTCGGTTCACGACCCGTGGAAGGAGAAACCCGTGGGGACGTTCAACGTCGTTCACGAACGTCTCTTTCACGCGTTCGTGGTGAGCGAAGACTTGCAGTTCTTCGAACACGGCCACCCGACGCTCGTCAGCGACGGCACCTTTCAGTATCCGATTCGCTTCCCAGCCCCCGGCATGTACAGGGTTCTCAGTGACTTCTATCCGGTCGGCGCGACGCCGCAATTGACAACGCAGACGGTCTTCATTCCGGGTCCCTCGTCCAGCCATCCCGCTCAGCTCACGCGGGACTACTCGGCGAAGACCGGGCAGAACATGACCGTCTCCCTGGAATCCATCCCACCGCAAGCAGTCGTCGGGAACCGCACACAATTGCGGTTCACGATCGACGACGCCGAAGGTTTGCAGGAGTACCTCGGTGTCTGGGGCCACTTGCTGGCGGTCAGTGAAGATCTCATCGACATGATGCACGAGCATCCGTCGCGGACAGACGGGGGAGCACAGGTGGAGTTCGAGGTGGTGTTCCCACGGGAGCAGACGTACCGGATCTGGGTCCAATTTCAGAAACGCAATATCGTGAATACGGTTCAGTTCGACGTGCCGGTGCACGCGCTCCAGGATTAGCGTTCCCGCCGATGAGCACTACAAGTGGCCGCCCTCGCCGGGAGCCACTCCCGTGGCGCTCTTACGCGCACCAGTGTCGACATTCCTCGAGCCAGCGCGTTGCTCGGATCCATGTTCCTTGAGATGACGCTGCAGCTTCTGCGCGAGCTCCGCGCGTAGCTCCGGCTCCGGCATGTTTCGGAATACACCGAGCGACATCTGACACGGTGGCATGCGGCAGCCATGCATATTGAGCAGCACCTCGACATAGTCGCCGCCCCCCGCACTGAGCGTGACGCCAATCACCTCGAGTGCCTCCGATTGCTCATGGGCAGCATCGACCGCGATTCGTGTCATCTCTTCGACATTCAGAATGTCCATGGTCGGTACTGCAGCAATCCCCGTGCCGTTGAATGGGCACAGTAGGAGACGCAGAACAGCCGCCGGTGGTTCGCAACCATTAGGCTACTTTTTCCGATCGAGCGACACCGCTAAAGCGTGCGCTCTACGGCGAAACGCAAACCGCTCTACTAGGCTGCTGCAGGCTCGAGGCGCACCCATGCTCAGGATTGCGAAACTTCTTCCGCGAGGCCAAGTCGCATCACCTGACGCTAGGCTCGATTGAGGAGGCGCTGCATCCATTCAGTGTTCCGCCGCACACGTTCCTCGTGGGACACGAGTGGGCAGCTCGCGCACAGGCTCCCCTTCGGTAGCAGATAGTAGCGACAGCAACTGGCGCGGCGCTGAAACACGTGCGTGACGGCGCCGAGCGTTACGGGGTGCAGCCTCGGCTGCATCTGTGCAACGTCATCGTCTCCGGAGCACAGCTCTTTGAGGAGCGGGATCGCTTGTACTTGCCCTTCCAGACGATCGCAGCCGGCAATGACGTGGGAGGCCCACGACGAGGTGATCATCCCCCACGAACCCTTGACCGAAAAACCCGACCACTCGTGCAGCGCGCGCACCACCGGACTCGTTTGCTCGAACAGGCGATGCCTGAGGACGCGCCGAAGCGCAGCACGATCCGCGACGCTCTCGATCAGCGGATGGGCTGCCGTGTGATCGTCACGGAGCATCGTCGCAATCGGACGATGCAGGGCGGACCTTTCGTAGAGGGTGTCATCCCTGAACTTCAGAGAGACATTGTCGAGGCTGATATCCGGCACACATGCGTGCGTCAGATACGGGGCGATCGCGACTGATGCCGCCCAGCCAAACCGCAGCGCAAACAAGGCGGCGACGGTCTTCCGATCGTTCGTACCGAGGCGATCCCCCGTCGCGCGCAGCAGCAGGTTGAACGGCCCCTCCGTGGCGCGCACGAAATCCGTTCCGCGGATCCAGCCGACATCGCCTCGGGGGTCGCCAATGTCAACGCGCCATTTGGGATCGGCTGCCTGGATCTCGCGAAAGATGCCAACGACAGGCGAGGTGTCAGCCGACATCACCCGAGCCACGCGTCCGGCTGCTCGGCGAAGCGCCCGAACCAGTCGGCGAGCGCGGCGTGCTCGGCGTCCTTTCCCAATCCAGACTCCACGCTGACGCCGAAAAGCGTCGAACACACACTCGGGTCCTCGAGCGCGCCATGCAGGTAGGTGCCAACCAGCCGATCGAGCCGAACCCCTTCCGCCGTTCCATCGTCGAGTCGGGCGAACGCCGGCAGTTGTTGCTTGCACGTCGTCCGCCCAAGATGAATCTCATAGGCCGGGAACGAGATGTTCTCCCCCATCGTCGCGCGTCGAAGTGTCGTCGTCTTGTCGACGGCGAGAATTGTCTCGGCTGGTAAGAGCCCCAACCCCGTCGCGCTCCCGCGCGAGGACTCGAGACCGTGCGGATCGTGAATGGCCTCACCCATCATCTGGAACCCGCCACAAATCCCGATCACCGTGGCGCCGCGTCGATGTTGATCGCGCACCCACCCGTCGAGTCCCCGATCGCGCATCCATGCCAGGTCCGACAGCGTGTCCTTCGAGCCCGGGAGGATCACGAAGTCATAGGCTCGGTCTCGTGGTGTCGAGATCCAGTCCGACCACTGCAGCAGCCGAAAGTCGGTGCCGTTCGAGAGGCGTGGGAACTCTACGATCGCGATCGACGCTCCCGGTGGCGCCGGGCGCTTCGGTCTCCGATCGAGCGCGAGGCTATCTTCTGCGTCCACCCTGAGGTCGTCGGCGTACGGGAATACGCCGAGGCACGGTGCGCCGCTCCTGGATTCGAGCAGCCGGCGTCCCTCGTCGAACAACGACATGTCTCCCCGAAACTTGTTGATCATGAAGCCGCGGAAGAGACTGCGTTCTTCCGTCGTCAATAACGACACGGTGCCCAGAATCGAGGCGAACACGCCGCCGCGCTCGATGTCGGCCACGAGCACCCACGGAGCGCGAATCCGCGTCACGAGACCCAGATTCACCAGATCGAACGCGCGCAGATTGAGCTCGCTCACGCTGCCCGCGCCTTCGACGACGATGACGTCGAAGCGTCGTGAGAGGTCTTGGTATGCCGCAAGCACGTGTGTCAGCAGCTCGTCGAAGTGGTCGTAGTAGCCGCGGGCCGGCAGGGTCTTCCAGACACGCCCATTGACGATCACCTGGCTCGTGCCGTCGCCATTGGGCTTCAAGAGAATCGGATTCATGGCGGGCTCTGGCTCGAGCCCGCACGCCTCCGCCTGCGCCACCTGTGCGCGGCCGATCTCGCCGCCCGCACGGCACGGGTACGAATGATTCGACATGTTCTGCGCCTTGAACGGCGCGACGCGGATGCCTTTCCTCGTCAGCCAGGCACAGATCGCCGTGGTCATCCAGCTCTTGCCGGCATTGGACGACGTGCCGCCAACGAAGATCGGTTTCGCCGTCACGGATGCGCCGTGGTGCGCTCGGCCATCGGTCGCACGAGATCCAGGAGCCGCACCTCGTCGAGTGCATCGAGTGCGAGGTGCGTGCCGTGCATGTGATCGGCTAGTTCGCGCGCGCGACCGGATGGATGTGGGCCGGTCTCCGAATCGATGACGAGTACGGGACACGTGATGGCCGCTGCGGCATCCAGGGCGTCCGCCCAGGGATCCGCGGTCCGGCTGGGTACGTTCGCACGCCCATCGGTCAGCAGAACTACGGCTGTATCCTCCGTGACCAGGGTCGCGGCGAGCTCCAAGCCATGCGCCAACGGCGTCCTGCCACCGGTTGGCAGATAGGTCAGCGCGGCTCTTGCCTCCCGGGCATCGCACGTCGGTTGAAGGACGATCTCCGCCGCGGCCCCTCGAAACACGACAACCGCGACTTCGTCGTGACGTCGTACCGATGCGTCCATGAGTCCTGCGACGGCGCCTTTGACGAGGCGCATGCGCTGCTGGACGCCCTGCGATCCACTGGAGTCGACCACGAACACGAATCGCCGGCCGGCGACCCGAGCACGGAGCTTCTCGTGAAGATCCTCCGGGCGCGTTCGAGGCGTGCCCGTACGCACGAGCGTGTGGACGAGCGTCGACCGCATGTCCAGCTCGCCTGGCTGGGTAGCCGGCCGTGCCCCGACGACTGTACCCCTGGGGGCTCCAAGCACGGCGCCATTCCCGCCACCCGAGGCGCCGTCCTGGGCTCGCACAACGAGTCGTGGCATCGCAATCGGGCTGGAGTCGAACACCTTGTCCGGCTGAGCATCACGACCGCCGGCACCCTCGGGTGCCGATGTCCCCGCAGAGGTCGTTCCGGGTGGAGGGGGCGATGGAGCACGTCGAGGTGATAACCGGTGATCGAGGGCCAACGGCAGGACCATCTCGACGTGCGAGGCGGTCACGTCAGTGACACCTTCGAGCGCGGCCAGCGCCACGCTCGCACGCACGATGGCGAGGTCCGCTCTCAACGACCGGACGCCTCGCGCACAGACCTGCTCGCTGACGACACCGAACAGTTCTTTGCCGAACGAGACGGATTTCACGCCTTGCCGCGCCCGATGCAACCGCTGGGAGAGTGCATGCTGCTCGTCTCGCCACGTGTGGGCAAATGCCTCAGGGTCCGCATCGAACGCGATCCGTCTCTGAACAGCATCGCTGCGCGTCGAGGGGTCCGTCGGCGTCGACACGTCCGCGACCAACGCGAAGCGATCGAGCAGCTGCGGCCTGAGTCCACCTTCCTCCGGATTCATGCTGCCCACGAGAACGAACCGAGCCTCCTGCCGCGCGCTGAATCCCTCGCGTTCGACCACGTGCACCCCGCTCGAAACCGCGTCGAGAAGCGCATCGGCCAGGTGATCTGACAGGAGGTTGACTTCGTCGATGTACAAGACGCCACCGTGCGCCTCTGACAGGAGACCCGGCTTGAGCGCGGACTCGCCTTTGAGGGCGCGCTCCACATCGAGACCTCCGAGCACCCGGTCCTCCGTTGCCCCGATTGGGAGATCCACGAATCGAGATCCCTCGTCCAACAGAGCACCGAGCGCGCGGGCGGCCGTGCTCTTTCCAGCGCCCCTATCGCCGCGAACCAGCAGACTCAAGCGGTGATCGATGGCGGCGAGTTGCAACGCGAGCTGCAAGCGCTCGAGTCCGGCGAGGGCGGCAAAGGGAAAATTCAACGAGCTCATGGCGTCTCCTGCAGGCGTTCACCACGTGCTTCGACGAGCGTTTCGGCGTCGAGCAGCACCTGACGCAAGGCGTCGAGGGTTTCGGTCTCGGGATGCTCCCAGAGACCTCGGTCGCTGGCTTCGAGCAGGCGCTCGGCGATGGCCTGGAACGCCCACGGATTCGATTGCGCCAGGAAGTCGCGCATCACCGGGGACAACGCGTATTCCCGGGCCAGTCCTTCGTAGACGAAATCGGGCGCAACGTGCGCCGTGACGTCGAACCCGAAGATGTAGTCCACGGTGGTGGTGAGCTCGAGGCCACCTTTGTAGCCGTGGCGGCGGATGCCGTCCAACCACTTGGGGTTCACCACACGTGAGCGATAGACGCGCAGAGCTTCCTCCCGCAGATCGCGTACGCGGACAGCATCGGGCCTGGAGCTGTCACCGAAGTACGCCTTGGGTTGCCGGCCAGTCAAGGCCCGCACGCTCGCGATCATCCCTCCGTGGAACTGGTAGTAGTCGTCCGAGTCGAAGATGTCGTGTTCGCGGTTGTCCTGGTTGTGGACGGCCACCTCGACTGTGGAGAAGCGATGCCGGAACACCGCACGCGCGTCTACGCCATCAGCCTCCCGACCGTATGCGTACCCGCCCCATTCCACGAAGACCTGCGCCAGGTCATCGTCTGACTGCCAGTGATGGGTTTCGAGTAGCGCCTGAATGCCGGCGCCGTATGAACCTGGCTTGGCGCCGAAGATCCGGTAGCGCGCGGAAGCCTCCGCCTCTTCCGGAGCCATCTCATCGTGGGATGCAAGGTCGGCGAGGTAGTGCTTCCTGGGATAATTCCGATCAAGAGGCTCGTCTGCATCGATCGCGAGCTCGAACGCGCGATCGACCAAATCGATGAGGTGCGGAAACGCGTCACGGAAGAAACCGCTGATACGAAGCGTGACGTCGATTCGTGGACGGCCGAGCCGGTCGAGCGGGATGAGAGCCAGGTCGTACACGCGACGCGAACGAGGGTCCCAGACGGGCTCGACGCCAAGCAGCGCCAGCACCTCGGCGATGTCGTCGCCCTGCGTGCGCATCTGCGACGTACCCCAGGCCCCGAGCCCGATCATCTCGGGATACCGGTCCTCTTCGGCGCGATGGCGCTCCACAACCTCCCGTGCGAGTTGCCGGCCGACGCTCCATGCCGCCTGGGACGGGAGCGCACGCGGATCGACCGAATAGAAGTTCCGACCCGTCGGAAGCACATGGGCCATGCCTCGTGTGGGCGCGCCGGCCGGCCCCGCGGGAACGTAGCGTCCTTCAAGCGCGTCGAGCACATGCGCAACCTCGTCGCTGACCTGCTCCAGCGCCGGCATGAGCGTCTGGCATGCGAACGTCAATGCGACATCCAGTTCGGCGGACGTGGACCCGAGCACCGCAGTCTGCACGTCATGAACGGCTCCGGCACGAAATCCCTCGTGCTCGAGAAGGACGAACAGATCGTGGGCGACGCGTTCGAGCTTCTCGAGTACGTCGCTGTTGGTGACGCAGGGCACGTCCAGGACGAGGCGCTGGTCATCCAACTTCGCGCCCGGCTGGGCCAGGAGCTTGTCGAGGTCGAACCCCAAAAACCTGGCGAGACCCACCTGCACGCTGGGAACAGCAGCGTTGGGAAGCCGCGTGAGAGCTCGCATCGTGTCCGGCAAGTGACGGCATCTCGCCGAGCACGTGCAATCCATCACGAATCTGCGCCATGCCGAGATCGCACAGATAGCCGTCAATGTCTTCGATGAGATGGGCGACTTCGTTTCCGCTCATCTCCGCGAGCGATACGGGCACGCCTTCTGGCGTCAGCTCGTCGTCCCATTCGTGCGTGTGGTCGCCATGGTCGCGTGCGAGGATCGTCCGGACGTCGAGATCGGTGTGCAGGTGCGTCTCCTGCATCAGATCCCAAATCTGCTGCTGGATGAGGGGCAATTTGGACGGATCGAGCTTCTCGACGACGTAGTACTCGTTGACGAGCTCGTTGAGGGCTGCGAGAGGACCGTACGTCTCGGCGTTGGTCATCGCCGGCATCAGGTGATCCACGATGACCGCGTGCGCGCGGCGTTTGGCTTGGGTCCCTTCCCCTGGGTCGTTGACGATGAACGGATACACGAGGGGCACATCGCCGAGCAGGGCGTCCGGGTAGCACTCGCTGGAGAGGCCCACGGCTTTGCCGGGAAGCCACTCGAGCGTCCCGTGCTTCCCGACGTGGACGATGGCATCGGCTCCCCAGCCTCCGTCCTGCGTTGGCGTGGCGAGCCATCGATAGAATGCCGCGTAGTGGTGCGTCGGTGGCAGATCCGGAGTGTGATAGATGGCGTCAGGATTCAATCCGTACCCACGCGGCGGTTGCAACGCGACGAGCGAGTTCCCCAGCGGGAGCGCCGCGAAGAGGTAGTGCTCCGGATCGCTCCATGGCTCATCAGCGGGCGCGGCCCTCAGCGCCATTCGCGGAGGCGCAATCTTCTTGTCGATACGCCTGTCGGCACTCGGCCGGGCGTATCCGCGCGCGACCGGCTCTCCCCACCATTCCGCCATGCGTTGCCGCGCTGACTCAGGCAGCCGCTCGAACTCGACAGCGTAGCGGGAACGCGGCATCCGCATGGCCAATGCCGGGTCCAACGGATGCGACTCGTCGTAGCTGCCACGAGCTAGCAGCCGAAACATCAGCTCATCGCCGTCGGCGGGCAGGTCGGCGACGACATGACCGCGCGCCGACATCGCCCTCAGCAGGTTCAGGAGGCTGGCGGGAGCATCGAGCCCCACGGCGTTGCCAACCTGCGAGGCCTTGGACGAGGAATTGGTCAGGACGAACGCTACGCGCGCCTCATCCCTCGGCAGGTGACGCAGACGTGCCAGCGCGGCGGCGATGCCTGCCACTCGATCGACGCGGTCCGGATTCGGCTGATAGAGGCCGGCTCGCTCGTCCGACCGATCTTTGAATGAAATGGGCGCCGAAATAATGCGCCCATCGAGCTCGGGGATCGCCACGTTGATGGCCGTGTCGAGCGCCGTCAGCCCCCGCCGCGACACTTCCCAACTCTCGCGAGACATGCCGCTGGCAATCGCCTGCACGACAGGCACGTCGAGCCGCTCGAATACCGGAACGTGGGCACCCATCGTGATGCCCCCGGCATTGACTTCGCCGAGCGCGAACGACAATGTCGAGACGACGACATCCGCCCGACCCTCGACAATGCGCAGGGCCGCGGGCAGATCGCCGTCGCGTGCGCGAAGACTCGACGTGAACACCGGAAGGGCGTTGAGACCCCTGCTGTCGAGCGCGTCGACCAGCGCGTCCACGAACGCCACGTTTCCGCTGAGAAGATGCGCGCGGTAGAACAGGACGGCGGCAGTCGGTCTCGTGAGATCCGCACGCTGTTGCCAATCCCCGATGGTCGCCGCTTCGACATCGCGCAGGTACACGCCGTGCTCGGGCACGGCAAGTGGAGGGCTGCTCCGGTAGCTTGTGAGCGTCAGACGGTCGGCTAGCAGCTTGACGCACTCCGCCACGTTGCGCTCACCGCCTTGCATGAGGTACGCGGTCACGGCATCGAGGACGTCGAGCGGAACGGTGCCAGCCTCGGTAAAGTCGGCGCGACGCTCCCCAGTACCGCTGACAATGATGAGATGTCGGGACGTCTCACGGCAGTGCTGCTGGAGTCGTTCGAGGCCCGCAATCGAGCCGAGCTCTCCGTGCAGCCGCAACACGACGATACGTGCGCGGCCGACCTCGCCTTCGAGGATCAGAGCCATCTGCTCATCGGTCTGCACGCGAAGGAGCGAGACGCTTGCGACACGCAGATCGCGCGGCAACGTGTGAGACGCCTGGGCAAGCGCGAGCAGGTCGGTGTCGGCGTGCGAAAGCAAGGCCAACGTCGGGCCGTGATCGGCCGACGCACCCGGATCGACTCGTGCCGGAGCCGTCCGCGGTTGACTCTCCCAGTCGTAGAAATTGAAGGAGTATTCGACCAGATCGATCGGCACAGCCAGAAAGCGGTCCGCGCGGACCATCGTCTCGATGTAGTCGAAGATGAGCCGAACATGCCACGGGGTATTCACCGAGTGGAACCAGACGGCTCGGCCGTCGAACACAAGACTGGCGACGTTTGCGAGTGCGCAGGGCCCGAGGCATCCCGCCTTCGTCAGGTGAACGACGCTCCGGAGCTTCCGCCGTCGCCATTCAGCCGTGAAGGTATCGGCGGGCACAGCGGCGTAGCCGCGCTCGGTCTTGCCACAGCAACATCCGGTGAAGCAGTACGACAGGTGCGCGCGTCGCTGCACGACGCTGATCGTGCGGCCATCGGCCCGGACGACGCGCTGTCGAGATGTGTCGGCCATCTTCAATGTTTCGAGATCACACACGCCGACGGACGAGCCAGACCAGATAGGGACCGCCGATGAACGCGGTGATGGCACCTGCAGGCACTTCGGCGGGCGCCATCACGACTCGGCCGAGCGCATCACACGACGCCAGCAGCACGCCACCTAGAAAGAACGCGCACGGCATCAGCACGCGATCGTCCGCGCTCACGCGCGCGCGGACCACATGCGGCACCACCAGTCCGACAAACCCGATGGGACCAGTGAGAGCAACGGTCGCGGCAGCCAGGACCGACCCTGTCGCATAGCCGGTGAACAGCAGCCCTGTCACGCGGGCCCCGCGCGTGGCAGCCCAGGCTTCGCCGACGGCGAGAAGATTCCAGAATCTCGCCTGACGCACGATCAGCACCGTCGTCAGCACGACCACCGAGACGTAGGCTCCGAGGGCCGGATACTCGATCGCGTCAAGGCTGCCGATGAGCCAGCGCGTGATGGCGAACGACTCCGACATGCCGGCAAACCCATGCACCAGCAGGATCAGGGCGGTGCACACGCTATTGGTCGCCACTCCCGCGAGCAACAGGCCGAACGCCGAGACCCGGCGCTGACGGGTTGCCGCGACCACGACGAGCACGAGCACCACCGCGGCGCCGCCGAACGCGCCGGCCCACACGCCGGCAATGCCGGCGTTCACGTGCCACCCGAAGGCAATCGCAACCACGGCGCCCAACGAGGCTCCCGTCGATACACCCAGCGTGTACGGTGTGGCGAGCGCGTCACGGAGCATCGACTGGAAGAGACTTCCTGCCAATGCCAGCGCCGCGCCGCCGAAGAGTCCGAGCAGCGTCCGCGACACGCGGAGGTAGACGAGGATCGACCAGTCCGGCTCCTCGCGCGCCCACACGCGAGCCAGATCCAGCGGAGCCGGCCCCGCGAAAGGCAGCAACAACGCCGCCGCACCGAACGCCAGCGGCAGACCCCGCAATCCACTGCCGAGCGCGCCTGGTCTCGCGGTCGCTCACGTGTACCAGACCCACGGCCGACCGACAGGGGTTCGTGTCACGTCGAGTCTCGGGGAGAACAGATGCAGCCACTCGGGGGTCTCCAGCGAGACGTCAACGGCCATGTCTCTCGCGAGTGTCTTGTCTGCAAGTACGATCAATCGGGTGCAAAACCTCAGTGCGAGGTTGATGTCGTGCGTCACCGCAATACACGTCCCTCCGCGGTCGGCTTCCTCCCGAAGAAGGTTGAAGCACTGCAGCTGTTGATCGATGTCGAGAAATGTCGCCGGTTCGTCGAGCAGGAGCAGCGTCGGCTGCTGAGCCAGACAGGCCGCGAGCAGCACCCGTTGCCGTTCGCCGCCGCTGAGCGTGGCAAGAGAGCGGTGGCGGAACTCGAGACAGCCGCATCGCACCATCGCCGCCTCCGCCACGAGGCGATCGGCCTCCGTCTCTGTCCAGGCGCCCGCGTGCGGGTAGCGTCCCATCAGGACGAGCTGCTCGGCTGAGAACGCCACCTCCGCGCGGAACATCTGCGGTAGATGGCTCATGGTCCTCGCCAGCTCTCGGGCCGACCACGCCTCGATGGGCCGGCCGTTGAGCACCACCGTGCCGGCACTCGGCGGCCGCAAGCCTGCGATGAGATCCAGCAGCGTGCTCTTGCCGGCGCCATTCCGGCCCATCAGCGCTACGAACTCACCGGATCCCACGCGAAACGTCACGTCGCGCAGCACCGGCACGTCACCGGCATGCCATCCGACGCCGGCCACCTGCAGTTCCATCGTCATGGGGCGACGGTAACGCCGTGCAGCCACAAGGCCATCGTTTCGGCCGCTTCTACGACTCGAGGCCCAGGAACCACGAATGCGTCACTCGTCACGGCGTGGACACGGCCCGCGCGCGATGCGGCCAGCGGCTGCCCTTTCCAGAGCGCTTCCGTGGTCACCCTCCGGGCCCGCCGCTCCTCGAGAGCGTCGCCCATATCCCCCGCGTCGATGATCACGTCGGGCGCGAGGCGAATGACGGTCTCCATCGAGATCCGTGGATACTCGGGGAGGCCTTCGTCGGCGAGCACGTTCACGCCGCCCGCGATGGTCGAGCAGGTCCGTCAGGTACGATTCACGTCCGACGGCAATCAAGTCGGTGAGCGTTCCGGCCCGGCGTCCGATGATGAGTAGGACCCGCTGAGGTGCTCGCCCGGCGACGACGCCGCGCACTCGCTGGAGGCGACTCTCCAACTGAGCAATGAGCGTCGCGGCACGATCCGGAACGCCTGCCGCGACCGCGATCGTCCGGATCGACGAATACACACCGGGCAACCGACCTCGCTCAACCGTCGCGAAGGGGATGCGAAGCGCGGACAATCGCTGCTCAATCCCACTCGGTCCCGCGTGGATCACGACCAGGTCCGGCCGCAGTCGGGCGATGAGCTCGGCATCCGGGCGGAGAAACGTGCCGATCTTCGGCAAGGTTCCGGCGGCATCTGGAAACCGACAGAATGTTGACACGCCCACGACACGATCGCCGAGCCCGAGTGCGAAGAGCGCTTCCGTGATGCTGGGCGACGTGGAGACAATGCGAGTCGCCGGCGCGGCACCGAGCGTCGTCCACCACAAGCATGCAATGAGAACCGTCAATCGCAACATGAGCTGCTTCGTCTCTGCCTTAACCGTCGCCTTTGATCGTCATCCGAATAATGTAGAGCGCAGGCTTCAGCCTGCGCGTGAACGGCACGCGGGCTGAAGCCCCCGCGCTACGGAGATCTGGGAATCGTACTGGCACCTAGATCCCAAAGCTCAGACCCGCCATCGCCGTCCGTCCCGGAGCCCGCCAACCGCTCTGGTAGTAGGTGGAATCGAGCAGGTTGTCGACCTTTGCGTACACACGAAGGGCGCGAGGGGTGGACGACAGGCGATAGCCGGCAATCACCGCGGCCTTGGTGAATCGCCGGATACCTGTACGCTCTGGGTCGTCCGGCGGCGAAAAACGACCCGTAGTGTTCCGATCCGTGAAACAGATCGAACGTGGTGTCGAGTCGTGACGTCCAGTTCGTCGTCACGACCATCGTCGCCGTGTGACGAAAGACGCCAGGTACCGTATAGAAGCCCGGGACCGTGATGTCCTGATTGGTCTCCGCGTCAGTGAAGGTGTACGAGGTCGAGAGGCTAAGGGTCGACGTGGGCCGCGCATCGACGCCGAACTCGAGCCCGCGCGAGAACCCGCCCGATCCGTTGACGTATCCGAGCGACCGGCCAAATGGATCCGTGGCCGGGCGAATGCCTCCGGACGAGTCGAACGCGGTGAGCGATTCCACGTCGACGTGAAACGCCGTCATCGACACCTTGACCCTATCGCGCCATGCCGATTGATCGATGCCCGCATCGAATGAGAGATAGCGGTCAGGCCTGAGTCGTGGGTCGCCGTATGGCGTGAAGATGATCTCGCCGCTGACCGGGTCGCTCGAGAAGCCGCCTCCGAATCGCTCGTAGAGGCCGGGAGCGCGATAGGCGTTGCCAACGTGGGCGCGCACCTTCGTGTCAGACGCCTCGACGAAATACGCTGCGGAGAAATCGCCGGTGAGTGCGCGCGGAGGGGAAGCGACGGGCACGCTGTCGTAGACATTCTCGACGCCGGTCGCCGACGAGTCCACCGTACCAAGGGTGAATCCCTGGATTCTGCCAGACACCGACATCTGGAGATGACGATCGAGGAGCGCGATCTGTGCCGCCGCAAACCCCGCGTGCGCCGTCTGCGAGATGCTCGTCTCGGTCAGCACGCGGAAAGGCGCCGGACCATGATCGTCCTGGTGGTCGTGGTAGTGCTCGCGCTCGAACTCGTATCCAGCCGTGACACCCAACCACGGCGTCGGCTGCAGAATGGCGCGCGCGTCGATGGTGTCCACATCACCGTCGTAGTTCCCGAGCGTCTCGGTGGCCGACTGGAACCCTGGTCCGGCTGGTCCACTGATGTACGTCCGCGACGTGTGCACCCGCTGGTAGCTCCCCTGCCAGCTCAACTTTGTTGAGCGGGCCTGCTTGAACTGCAGCGCCGTCGTGTGGAACCACGAGGCGCGTGTGTTGTCAGGATCGTCGCGGCCAGGAATGTACGTCGCGTTGCCGACGTCGAGAGGGAGGCCGCTGTTCACGCGCTCGATCGCTTCAGGCGCGACCGCGATCGCATCGACGATGATCGCGTTCGGAACGTTCGCCGCCGGAACGCCGCTCGCCGTCGGACTCGCGTTGATCTCGACGCGATCGTTCGAACCGAAGACGCGCGCCGTCAGGCTGGTCGTCGGCGTGAACTGATAGCGAAGCATCCCTTGTGCGCCGGTGCTGCGCGCGCTGTCGTTGCCATCCAGACCGTCACGGACGTTCCACTGTACGCCCCCCAGCGAATAGGTGACGCGGTCGCTCCGCGCGCCGCCGCTGACGGCGCCTCGAGCCCGGAGGTGCCCGAGGGATCCCGCTTCGATCTGCGCGTCGCCGTGCGTGGGACTTCCACCCTCGCGCGACACGATGTTCACGACCCCACCGACGGCGTTCGTGCCATACAGCGAGGAGCCTGAGCCCCGCAGTACCTCGACCCTGTCGGCGGCGACGAAGTTCAGGTTGGACATGAACGACGTCACGTCGCCCTGGGCCGTGGCCGCATCGCGAAGACGTAATCCGTCGACGAGCACGGCAGCAGCGTCGGGGCGCAACCCACGGATCCGCATCGAGGCCAACTGTCCAGGCCCGCCGTTGTCTCGAACCTGCACGCCGGGCGTGTAGCGGACGATTTCGGTGAGCGTGGCCTCGTTCCGTGCCTGGATCTCCTGGGCGCTGATGAGTGTGATGGCCTTCGATGTCGCCTGCGTGACCTGAGGAAGCCCGGACGCCGTGACGACGATCCCTTCGTCCACGCCGGCGACGTCGAGTTGTACGTCGAGTGTGCCCGGCCGGTCGCCAGCGAGCGTCAGCAGCTGCACTTGCTGACGGAACCCTGGTGCCTCGATCTCGATGACGAAGCTGCCCGCGGCCAGTGCATCGAAACGAAACGAGCCGGTGGCGTCTGTGGTCGTCCGCTGTGCCGCGGCGCCGTCTTCACGGTGTGCCCGCACCTCGGCGCCGACGATCACCGCACCCTGGGCATCCGTGACGCGGCCCGTCAACGCGGGTGCCTGTGCAAGCGCGGGCGCAACCCACAGGGCGACCAGGGCCACCACGATTCCTGCTCTACAACGTGTCGCTATCGTCACCTATTCACTCCGTGCTGGAATCCCGACCGCGTAACTGTGGCGGGCTTGCTGAAAACGAACGCGCGGCGGCCATCGGCCGTGGCCACGATCTCCGAATCCACGGCGAAGACGCTCCGGCAACTGGCTGGCGTGAGCACCTGCTCTGGGGTGCCGTCACCGACGATCCGTCCGTGATTGAGCAGGAGCACCTGCGTCGCGAATTGCGCGATGACGCTCAAGTCGTGCGTGGCGATCGCCACCGCACGGCCGGCGTCGGCCAGACTTCGACACAGCGTCAGGATGGACAACGCATGTTCGAGGTCCAAGTGGGCGGTGGGTTCGTCAAGCAGCACGATATCCGGCTCGGCCGCCAGGCACCGGGCGATTGCGACGCGCTGCCGTTCGCCACCCGACAGCCGGTCGACCCTGCGAAGGCGAAGATGTCCCAAATCGCAAATCGCCATGGCGGATTCGATCGCCTGACGATCGCGGTCGCGTTCGCGCTCGAACCGTCCGCGGTGCGGATGGCGTCCCATCGAGACCATTTCGTCCACGGTGAGGGCGAAATCGCATCGTGTGTCCTGTGGCAAGAAATGCCAAGCGGCGCGCGATGTCACGTCTCGGCAAGCTTCCGATCGCGAGACCACCCAGGGTGACGGTCGCCACTCGAGACGTTCCACAGGCCCGCAAGAACGCGGAGCAGCGTGCTCTTGCCGCTCCCGTTGGGCCCGATGACGGCTGTCAAGCTGTGAGGGGCGAGCCTGACAGTCGCACGTGCGAGGATCGCGCGACCACCACGCACAACCGAGACATCCCGCCCTTCGACGACCGGAATCACTCGGCCCCCTCCCGCAGGTTTCGGAGCAGTAACACCAGGAAGAGCGGCGCCCCGCACAGTGCTGTCACCACGCCGAGACGAATCTCCGCCGGCGGACGCACGGTCCGCGCCACGAGATCGCAGGCGATGAGAAACGTCGCTCCGGCGAGCGCGCTGGCGGGCAGGAGCGTGCGATGGCCTGGCCCGAGAACGAGGCGGACCGCATGCGGCACGACGAGGCCGACGAAGCCGACGAGGCCCGCCACCGCAACGGACGCACCGGTCAGCACGGCGGAGGTCAGCACGAGCAGTCGCTTGGAAGCCTCGACGTCGACGCCGAGGGCCGCCGCCGTGTCCTCGCCAAGGAGCAGCAGGTCGAGCGTCCGGGTTTGCAACAGGGCCGCGACGAGTCCCGTGACAACAAACGGCGCCGAAATCCACACGTGCGCCCATGTGCGGGAATCGAGCCCTCCCATCATCCAGAACACGATGTCCTGTGCCACCTGCCAGGTGACGATGTTGAGCGAGATCAGCAGGCTCGAGACGGCGGTGAGAAAGGCGCCCACGGCAATGCCGGCCAGCAGGAGCGTCGTAATCGGTGTGACGCCTCCACGTGTGGCGATGCCGTACACGAGCAACAGCGCCAGCAGGGCTGATCCGATGGATGCCAGTGGTAACGCGACGACCGATGTCGCGCCCCACCCGGTCACGAAGACGATGACCGCGCCAAGAACCGCGCCCGGTCCGACGCCAGTGAGACTCGGTTCGGCCAGCGGATTCCGAAAGAGCGCTTGCATGATCGCACCGCCCGTCGCCAGGCCGGCGCCGACGACCGCCGCGACAATGACGCGCGGCACGCGGATCAGCCAGACGATCGCTTCGTCGGCGCGCGTGACGGTGAGAGGATCCACCCAGGACGCCGGCAAGAGCTTGACCCCAAGGACGCGCAAGACCGCCGCCCAGTCGAGGGATGTGCTCCCCACCGCCACACCGGCCATCCCGACCACGGCGAGCAGCGGAACGAACGTGAGGTAGAAGTACACAGGGCTGAGACGTCCCTCGGCTGAGGGCTCGGCACGTACGGGACAGGAACGGCAGCCGCGGCTCTCACGATCGGTTGTCCCCGTAGAGCGCTTCCGCGATTGATTCGACCAGGCGCGCGGTGAAGGGCGACAGCGGCAGGAACACATGGTGCTCCAGCACGACGATCTGTCCACGGCGGGCTGCGTTCGTCGACGCGATGGCGGGTGATGCCAGCAAACGGGCACGCACCTGCTCCACCGTACCGCGATCCGCACCCGCCACGATCCAGTCGGGGTTCCACTGCACGATCCGCTCGTCGGTGACGCGGTCGTAGCCAACCAACCCGTGGGTCGCGGCCACGTTCTCCGCACCCAGCACCCGCATGATGTCGGTGAACAGCGTCTGCGATCCGTAGCTGTAGGAACCACCGAATCCCATCACGCGTGGTGGTGCAGTCCCCGGACGCTTGAGTGACGCAGCGCGACGAATCACGTCTTGAAACCGTCGCACTTCGATGGCTGCGCGCTCGTCTTCACCGCTCAGGTAGCCGAGCAGACGAATGTGCGCCTCGATCGACGCCAACGTCGAAAACATCGTGTACATGCGATAGACGGGAAGACCGGCTGTTCTCAGCAAGGCCGGAAGGTCCGACCGCGCGGACTGCGGCGTGAGCACGAGATCGGGCGCAGCGCGAAGCACCCGTTCGGGATCGCTTGCGATCACGGGCTGGTACCGCTCGGCCAGGGTGTACACATTGCTGACTCGGCGCTGATACGCGTTCTCACTGACGCCGACGATGCGTTCCGGCGGGACCACGGTGTACGCGAACTCATCGGTTGACGAGAACTGCGAGACGATGCGTCGGGGCGGCCGATCGACTTGCACCCGAACGTCGTCCGCGCCCGTCGCATGCCGAGGATATTCGTCAGACTCGATCCGAACGTCCGGATTGCCGTACCCCTCGAATGGCCGCTCAGGTGACGGAAGAAGGCCCGCGGGCGTCACCTGACTGACCACGACGCTGGCCAGTACCAGGGCCCCGACAAGCGCGACGAGCGGCGCGGCCGATGCCTTTACCACGCGCGAGACCAGCGATTACCTGCTCTCCCGGTTTCCGCACGCAGCGACCCGCTCACACCTGCTCCGAGCTCGAGCTTGCGCGCAAAGAGCCACAAGAGATCGGACAGCCGGTTCAAGTAGCCCAGAATCGTCGGCAGCACGGGCTCGCCTGCTTCCGCGAGCCGGACGACCCCTCGTTCAGCGCGCCGGCACACGGTCCTGGCCATGTCAAAGGCAGCAGCAGCCGTGTGCGCACCGGCGACGGTCCAGTCGGACAGCATGCCATCGATTGCCTCGAGGCGATGCACCTCCGCCGTCAGTCGCTCCACCATCTCGGCCTCGACCGGCACCTGCGGCTTGGAGCTCCCAGGGGGAGTGGCGAGCGCCGACCCAATCTTGAAGAGCTCGCGCTGGACGTTGCGTGTGAACTCGGCGATCGCCGCGTCCTCGCAGATCGAGCGCGCGAAGCCGAGTGTCGAGATCAGCTCATCGACATTGCCGTAGGTGTCGACGCGAAGAGAAGCTTTGGAAACGCGAATGCCGCCTGCGAGACCCGTCTGCCCGCTGTCACCGCGGGTCGTGGCGATACTGCCCATGCATGTCCTCCAAAACGTGTCGGCGGACAGACCACGGCAACAGATGGCGTGCTATTGGGATCGAGGGGGGACGAAGACCCAGATGCCAGAGCATGCTTTCTGTTCTCCGCAGAAAGGCAGCCGATTCACCCTGGGTAGGTCTCCTGGCTCGGAAGGGACAGCGTGTGCTGCTGCCGGTCGCTTCACCTTCCCCAGCCAACAGGCTGAGTGGTCTTTCGAAGCAACGCCTTCACTTACAGTGGCGGAACCGCGCCGGACTCGCACCGGACTTCCCTGTTAGGCCCGTTGTGGGCACCTAAGGCAGCGAGGACGTTACCACGAGTCTTCGATCGCACACAACACGCAGGGCCCCAGAGACATGTAGTCGGAGAAACCAATCACTCTGTGCCTCTGCGACTCTGTGGCCTGTGAGAACTGTTTACAGCGTTTTTCGGTGTACGAGTGTCCGCCTTCAGGCGGACCGAGAAAGGCCGGCTGAAGCCGCCGCTCTACGCACAACTGGAAGCGGTCTAGCGAAACGCGAAGAGCAGGCCGGACGCGAGCACCGCAGCCATCATGCCGGTCATCGTGACGAGCACGCTCGCGCGTTGCAGATCATCGTGGGTCTCCACCGGAGGGTCGGCCGCATCGCCAAGCCATGTGTCGGTCACGAGACGCCCTTGCATCCAGATCGGACCCACCAGCTTCCGTTCCAGCGCGCCGGCTGTTGCGGCTTCGCTCCATCCCGAGTTTGGCCCCGGCAGCACCGCGTGCTGTGTGAAGCCGACCACTATCGCCTTCCTGCCAGAGAATCGTGGCAGTATCGCGGCCAGCGCGGCCATGAGCAGCCATGTCAGCCGCGCCGGCACGTAGTTCATCACATCGTCGAGCCGCGCACCGCACCAGCCGAACCGGAGATAGCGCGGCGTCTTGTAGCCCACCATCGAATCCATCGTGCTGACGACCTTGAAGAGGACGAGTCCGGGTAGCCCTGCAACCGCGTACCAGAACACAGGGCTGGTGAATCCGTCCGTCAGGTTTTCGCTCAGACTCTCGACGGCGGCGCGGCGGCAGGCGCCGGCATCCATGGGTGAGGTATCCCGGCCGACAAGATGTCCGATCGCCGTGCGGGCCGCAGGGAGGTCGTCGCGAATCAGGGCCCGCTCGACGCGCCAGACGTGACGAAGCAGATCGCCCAAGGCCAGGAGGCTGTACAGCACGAACGCGTGCGCCAGCCAGCCCAACCACGAGGCCACGAGTCCAGCGGCAACGGTGAACGCCGACAATCCGACGGTCCAGATCACGGCCAGTAAGATGAACAGGACCACGCCGCCGCCGTAGCCATCGATGCCGATTCGCCGCAGTCCCTTCTCGAGAGCTGTCAGCGTGCTGCCCATCACACGAACGGGATGGCACCGATACACGGGATCGCCGGCGACGAGATCGGCGAGAACGGCTACGGCAAGCGCGAGCGGATGTGCGAGGAGCAGCGCGCTCAGCTCGCTCGCCATTTCTCGCTCCAGCCGAGCGCAATGGCGGCGAGGATCAGCGGCTTCGGCTCGAATTGTCCACCGCCGTGCAACCGTGTTCGAAATTCTGCCCAGCGATCCGTCTGCGCGGCCAGAGAGGCGGCCAAGGTCGCCGCCTGCTGAACGACCGCATCCGGCGACAACGGATGCCGGCAGGGTCTGGTGGCGCACACGATCGAGGACGGCCGCAAGCGCATGCGCGGCGGCGCCCACGAGCGGCTCGTAGAACGCGGCCTTGCTATTCCTGCGGAGTAACTCGAGATCGGGAGGATCGAGAAGGGTCGACAAGTCGTCGAATACGGTCTGTTCCCGCAACCCGTATCGGCCCAGCGCGTGGAATAGCCCGCGCGTGTAGCTGGGCTCCAAGCCGTTTTGCCAGCGGAGGGCCTCGAGGGTCGCCCGTCGAACCACGAGCCCGGCGATCTCCCCGAACTTCATGTGGGGACTGGCCGAGGTCAGCGCCATCCCGCCGTCGAGCGGCGCCGCAACGCAAAACTGATCGGTCCCCGTCCCCGTCGCAAGATCCTGGGAGTAGCAGCTCGGCACCGCGAGTCGCTGCAGCGCCGCACTCTTCCCTTCCGTCATCGTCACCACGAGCCGCGCCAACGCTGCCACCCTGACCGGTTGATTGATCAGGAGAATCGTGTTGATCGTGCCGGCCACGGCGGGCACTTTCACGGTGCCATCGCGTGTCTCCCGCCAGCCGGCCGGATCGCCGGCACACGTCGCGTTCGTCTGAACGCCAGCCGTAACCACCGCCGTAACGGTCACGTCCTCATCCCGCTCGGTGGCGACGACGGCGTAGTTCATGTTGGCAGCGGTCCCCATGACCGCCGATTCGCGGGACTGA
>CAWHBF010000011.1:0-27802 GCA_963827515.1 uncultured Acidobacteriota bacterium
GGTGACTTCACCTCGGCCGCGACCTGGAATATCATCCGCCAGCATCCGGAGGTAGCCCATGTCTCATCCCACCCCCGTTTCCAGGCAGGACCGCATCGAGACGCTGGACGTGCTGCGGGGCTTCGCGCTCCTGGGCATCCTGACGATGAACATTCGCGGAATGGCCGCGCCGCTGAGCGCGTACATGTACCCCGCCGCGGTGTTCGAGTACTCGGGCGCCAGCCGCCTCGCGTACCTCTTCACGAACGTGGTGTCCGACCTCAAGATGATGGGCCTCTTCTCGATGCTCTTCGGTGTCAGCGTGCTGCTCTACTCCGTGAAGCTCACCGCGTCGGGGCAGCCCCCGCGCGGACTGTGGTTCCGGCGCATGGGCTGGCTGCTGGTGATCGGCCTCGTACACGCCTATTTCATCTGGGGTGGCGATATCCTCGTCCCCTACGCGCTCTGCGGCATCTTGATTCTCTGGTGGGCGCGCCGGCTATCGGCTGGCGCGCTGCTGGCGGCGTCGATCGCCGCTCTGGCCATCGGCGCCGCGCTGACCGTTGCACACGGCCTGGGCTGGGAAGGGATGAGCGAGGCCGAACGGGCGCAGGAAGCGGCCATCATGATGCCCACGCCCGAGCAGGCGCGCGAGCATGTCGGATGGATGCTCGGTCCGTACACCGAAACGGTCGCGAATCACGCGCCGATCGTGTTCCTGTTCCAGACCGTGATCTTCCTGACGTTCTTTCTCTGGCGCTGCAGCGGCATGATGCTCCTGGGGATGGCGCTGTACAAGTGGGGATTTCTGGACGGGAGCCGCGCGACCAGGACGTACGCCCTGACCGCGTCGCTCTCTCTCCCGATCGGACTGGCGCTCTGCACGTACGGCGCGCTCGAACTGGATCGTGCCGGCTTCGCCTTGCCCGAACGCATCATTCTCGACCTCTGGAACTACACGGGCGCGATCTTCGTCTCGATAGGTTATGCCGCCCTGATCATTCTGGCGGTCAAGCACGGCGCGTTGAGCGGCCTGCGAAGGTCCCTCGCCGCCGTCGGGCAGATGGCGCTGACCAACTACCTCCTCCACAGCATCGTCGCGTCCGTGCTCTTCCTGGGCTGGGGATTCGGCCTGGGTGGACAGTTCGACTATGCGGAGCAACTGGCGGTCGTCGTCACGATCTGGGCGGTCCAGCTTGCTCTGAGCCCGGTATGGCTCGCGCACTACCGCTTCGGACCGGCAGAGTGGCTGTGGCGGTCGCTCACGTACTGGCAGCGACAACCGCTGCGGCGTGAAGCGCAGCGCTCCCCGTCGCTCGGCGGCGCAGTCGCGTGAACGTGATCAGGCCAAGCGCCGCCCTGTGGCGACGCACCCGCACAGGGCCACAGAGGCACTGGGTCACAGAGAGAACCAAAATGCTCTGTGTCTCTGTGACTCTGTGGCCTGTTTGACGTGTGCCGTTGGCCGGCTCCGCAAGAACGGGATGGGACCGCTGGGTTCGCCAGCCTCAGACGCTGTGGTTCCGCAGGGCCGTGCTGCAAGTGCATCTGTGGACGGGCATCGGGCTGGGTCTCTATGTCCTTGTCATCTCCCTCTCGGGCAGCGTGCTGGTCTTTCGGGATGAACTGAACCTCATCTCAGCGCCTCAGCCGCAGCAGGGGCGCCCGACGGCCGCCGACATCCCGCTCACCGTGTGGCTCCTGGACCTGCACGACAACCTTCTCTCCGGACCCACCGGCCGACGTACGAACGCGATCGGGGCGCTGCTCACGATGCTCGTCGCTGTTTCCGGTGCGGTGGTGTGGTGGCCGGGCATCAGGAACTGGCGGCGCAGCCTGACGATCGACGCGCGCGCGCCCTGGAAGAGTTTGAACTGGCGGCTGCACAGCGCGCTCGGTTTCTGGTGCCTCACCTTCGTCCTGATGTGGGGCGTCAGTGGGTTTCACCTGGCCTTTCCGGGTCCGCTGTCGGCAGCCGCAGGGTGGCTCGAGACGCTCGACGAATCGAACCCGGCGCGCAACATGGGCGACAAGATCTTGTACTGGCTGACCTACGCCCACTTCGGCCGTTTCGCCGGACGCCTTCCCGGATGTGGAGTCGTCTGTGGGACGACGCTCAAGGTGGTGTGGGCGCTCCTGGGCCTCGTGCCCGTGTTCCTCCTCGCCACCGGTTTCGTGATGTGGTGGAATCGGGCCACGAGCCAGGACGGCGCGAGCTAGAACGGTTCGTGCGTTTCGCCGTAGAGCGCACGCTTCAGCGTGCGCGTGTCCGCTGGACGGCCACAGAGACACTGAGCCACAGAGAAAACCGAAATGCTCTGTGTCTCTGCGACTCTGTGGCCTGGGGTCACTCTTCGCGCAGCTCTGGATACGCCGGCGGCGCGACACGCCGTTTCGACGCCGCCTCGTAGGCGGACGCCACCTTCAGGATTCGGTCCTCGGCGCCAGGCTCGGCGCGGAACACCAGTGAAAATGGCAGCCCAGGCTCTGGTACGGTTGTCGACACGTCGCTGTTCTGGGCGATGTATCGTCGCCGGTCCGGGCTGAGCACGAACGTCCCGTCGTACACCTCCCGCACGTATCCGGCGGGGATCAGCACTTCCGTCTCGCCGGAATACGGCCCCATGCGTATATCGCCCCTCGTTTCGCCCGCCGGCCCAGGCCAGCCTGCCAGGCCGATCTTCCCAGGCGGCAACGACGTGTGCAGCCGCACGACGACGTCCAGCTTGTTCTCCTGGATCACTTTCATCTCGACGCGTCGGAGCAGCTCGCGAAGCATCAGGCGCTCGGCGACACCCTGGCGCTCGCCGAGCGGCGCCATCATGGTCTCGACCTCCTCCCAGTTCTTCCAGCTCGCGCGCTGTTCGTCGCTCCAGAATTTCGAGCGGGCATTGAGCGTCGGCCAGTCGACGAGCGTCTCGGTGAAGCCGCGCGCCTTCCAGTCCGCCGCGCGGCGAGATAGATACTGGGCCACGTGGAAGCGAAACTGGCGCTCGGCGGCCAGTGTCTGAATGGTGCGAATGTTCAGCGCGCGCGGCGGCGGGATCCGCCCTTCCGTCATCGCGAGCATGTAGTCAACCGGCGTCATCGAACCTGATCCGAATCGCTTGCCCGGGGCGAACTCCGTCGGCTTGATCGCCGCTGCGAACTCCGGGAAGACCGGCTCGCCTCGCCCGTTCAGGCGGTAGAGCAGGTCGGGGAAGAAGATCGGCACGAGCTCGGCCAGCGCGCGGGTGTAGCTGGTGGCCATGTTCTCGATCGACGGGTCGTCGGTCCACAGCGGATCCGTGGACTCGACCAACGTCGCACCGAGCTGAGTCGCCAGCACATCCGTGATCTCTTTCGCCGCCGCCTGTGCGATCGGCTCGTCGGCCTTGATCCCGGGAAACGTGAGCATCGATTCCCGAATCACGCCGATCCGCACGCCCTTCAGCGATCCAGGAGCGCCTGGCGATGAGGCCGCGGCGGCAAACGATCCGTTCACGACGCTGGCGCGCGGCACGGTGGTGAAGACGTCGCGGGGATCGTAGTACCCGTTCGCAGGGTCCTTCAATGCGTCGAGCACCTTTGCGGAATCCGTGATACTCCGGCAGTGGATGCCCGATCGATCGTTGTGAACATCCGCGCCGATGGCGCCGCCCTGGAACGAGATCATGGATTTATGGGGAAGGAGCAGCGCCACCGAGTTGTGGTTGGCCGGCCCGCGGCACGACATGCTCGTCTCCTCGCAGATGCTGCACATCACGAGGTTGGCGCTGACCGACGCGCCGGAACCCGAGCTCGACCCGAGCGAGGCGGCGCGTGTCGAGTCGTAGGCGCTGTGCGGATTGCCCGACCAGCTGCTCCGCTGATACCCGAGGTCGGATGCGAGCACCTTTGCGGGCTCGTGGCGGCCGCCCGGGTCGCCCGGAATGCCGTTGTACTCCGTGTTGACGGCCTTGGCGTAGATGATGGCGCCCTTCTGTCGAAGCTGGGCGACGAGCGTGTGGTCGCGGGCCGGGAAATCGATGTCGTAGGCTGCGTCGGCCGCCGACGTCGATCGCATGTCCATCGTGTCGAACGGATCCTTGAACGAGAAGGGGATGCAGTACATCGGCATCGCCGCCAGGTCCGGAGCGGTCCCGTACTGCTTGTCGAGCTCATCCGCGCGCTCGAGCGCGTCCGGCTGCTTGCGGAACTCTTCGCAGACCGCCGGCGACCCCGCGGGCAACGGTCCCGCCGAGAGATGCCGGTCGCGATCGCCCTTGCAGGTGACCGACCGCTCACCGCGCAGGTTGAGCGTGCCGAGCGCATTGATCTGGTTCGTGTCCGGTGTGCCCACGGTCATGCCGTACTGCTGCTGCACGTCAGGGTCCGACGCGGTCGCCTCCATGCGACCCAGCTCGATGGGCGGTCCGATGTACCGGTCGTAATCTGGCAAGAGAGTTGAGACGGCCACGGTCTCGGTCGGAAACTGAAGCGGCGTGCCGGCGCGCACCGTTCCTGGAGCCGCCGCGACGGCAGCGCCATCCGCGGTGACCAGGCGATCGCTCACGCCGTTATAGGCCCGTGCGCGCTCGGCGTAGGCCTCGACCACGCCGCGGCAGGTCACGAGTCCCTGCTGGATGGCGCGATGCACATCGGCAATCGTCGCCTCCTCGATCCGGAAGGTCTCAGACTCGGCAGTCGACTCTGGTGAGGACTGCTGACACGAGATGCCTATCAGGCTGACACCAACTATCAAAACGCCCAGGACCAAACGCGCGAGGGCCCGGCGACGATCGGCGATCTTCATGGAATCCCCCCTATGAGCGAAGGCAGGCCCGCAATCATATAGCAGTGGCGATCGCTGGGCGCTAACCTAGTCAGGGGGGAGATGGTGGCGTGATCAGATCGTCAGATGACGAAGAACCCGTGGGTGCCATCACGCTCGAGCTGAGCCACGAGACCGTACTCCCAGTCGAGATACGCCTGCATCGCCTCTCGAGGGTTGTCTGTGCCTTCATACGGCCGCTTGTACCGCCGCTGGCCGGATGAGCTTCCCTCCGCCGCGACAGGCACGCGGAACTGCGGTGGCCGCCAGGGACCCGCTTCAAGATCGGTGGGCGCGAAAGCAGCGTCGAGAACATAGACCTCCCACGCCATCTGCGCGAGCCACGACGCAGTCATGTCGGCGCGAGCCGCCTGGTCGTCCCAGAGCACAATTCGCGCACCCCGCACGGGGGCAAAAACGTCGGCCTCCTGAACGAGTTGGCCGCCCGGCGCCGAACGGAATCCTGATGGATGACCGGCTTCGTATTCTTCCGGTGTCCTGACGTCGAATCTGTACGTCGTCCGCGCAGAATCGCCGAGCAAGGCCGCTAGCTCCGAGGACGTCACGCGTCGCACGCCCGCACGACGGGCTACGTCGCGCGCGGCCGACCGTGCACGCGCTGCTGCATCCGCGTCGATGGCGGGCGCCGTTCGCTTCTGCCCGTGGTCGAGCGTAAATCCATCGAGCACCCACCCGATTGTGCCGTTCCGCAGCGCGGCCACGTGTTGCACGACCCCAGCGTTGACCAGGGACTGAGTGCCAATGATGCTTCGTGTACGGCCGGCGCAGTTGACGATAACCAGCGTGTCAGGGCGGGGCGCAATCGAAGGCGCCCGGTATACCAGCTCTGCCCCGGGCACGCTGATCGCCGTCGGAATGCTCATCGTTTGGGTACTCGTCACGCCGGCGCGCATCGAGCACCACCAGATCGGCACCGCGTTCGATGAGGGCGTGGACCTCGGACGCCGTCAGCGAAGGCGTGTGACGTCGTGACTCGACCAGCTCCCCGAACGCCTTGCTCGGGGTGTTGACGTCGCGAAAGATCTCGGCGCCGGCCGAGCGCCAGCCCTCCAAGCCCCCTTTGAGAACCGAGACATTCGAGTAGCCGAGCGCCGCGAGACGGGGCAGCGATTCTTCAGCCCTGCCCTCGCCCTCGTCGTACACGACGATTGGAGTTGTCTGTCGCGGAACGCGATCCAGGATATCCAGTTCGAGCCGCTCGAGCGGGAGGTTGGCAGCAAAGAGAGGGTGCGCCTCCGCGAACACCGCCTCATCACGGACGTCGAACAGCGCAATCTCACGTCGATCGATCAGCGCCTGCCGGACTTCATTTGTCGTCGCGGTTTTCATCGTTCTGCCGTCTGTTCGTTGGAAGTGCTGGGATCAGCACACGAGAAGCTGGAAGCGGTGTTCATCGCCGCCGGAGCAGTGGCCGACGCCAGGCGCCATGGACCTCATCTCCACCTCGTTCGGCTTTCTGACCGCCTTCATGGGGCCAGCAGACGATTGGCCAGCACCGACACTGCGACGCAGGCGGCCGCCAACACCGTCACAACCACGCCGGCTTTGGCCATGTCCTTGATGGAGAAGTAGCCGGACGAGTACGGAATGATGGTCGTCGGCCCTTCGCTCACGAGGATGAACGCCAGCGAGGACGCAAACGCCGCGGGCGCCACCACCGTCCACACGTCGAGGCCGAGATCCCGAGCCAGCGCCACGAGGATCGGCACGATGATGCTCGCCGTCACCGTATTGCTCGAAAACATCAGGTGCAGCCCCGCAACCGCCAGGACGATCACGAACGGTTGGAGCACGCCCGGCACACCGGCAATCCCGCCAAGCAGCACCCAGGCGAGCCATCGTGCGGCGCCCGTCTCGAACACCACCAGCCCAAGGGACAGCCCGGCGACGATCAGCATGATGCCGCCCCACTCGACGTCTCGCTCCGCCTCCTTCCACGTCAGCACCGAAATACCAGGCAGAAACAGAGCGAGGCCGCCCGCCAACGCCACCGCTTCAATCGGCGGCTCAACCCGGCCGGCTGTCAACGCGCCCAAAACAGGCGAGGCCAGCCACATGGCGATCACCGTCCCGAACACGATGAGCGTGCGCCATTCGATCCCGCTGAGCAGCCCCAGCGCCGCCAGCTTGTCGCGCACTGCTTCGTCGCTGATCGGAAAGTTTTCGAACTCCGGTGGAAACAGCCACAGGAGCACCCTCCAGGTCAGCGGTACCAACAGCATCGCGGCCGGTACGCCGTAGGCCATCCAACCCGTGAACGAGATCTCGATACCGGCGAGCTGACGCAGTTGAGCCATCGCGACGATATTCGCCGCCGTACCCGCGGGTGTTGCGATGCCGCCGATAAGCGCGCCGAACGCCGTGGCGATCATCACGGCACGGCCCACGTTGCCGCCGTTCTCAGGACGAAGACCGGCGTCGCGGAGGAGGCCGACGCCAAGCGGCAGGAGCATCGCCGCGACGGCCATGTCCGTGACCCACCACGAGATGAATGAACCAGCGGCCAGTAGTCCCAGGAGCACGCGGTCCACGCGCGTCCCGACGCGCATCAGCAGGAGGTACACGAGCCTCGTACCGAGGCCGGACCGGCTGAAGCCCGACGTCAGGATCAGCACGCCAATGAAGAACACGATAACTGGCGACCCGAAACCGGCGGCGACGACCGAGTTGAACGAGGCAAGGCCGAATGCAGGAATCAGCAGGACGATGAGCAGCGATGTCGCCGCGAACGGCAGGGTCTCCGTCACCCACAGGGTGACCGCAAAAGCCAGGATGGCAAGGCAGGCCTTGCCTTCAGACGTCAGCGCGATAACGTTGCCCGCGCGCTGGAGCGGCTCCGGCTCCGGCAGGACGTATATGCCAACCAGAATCGCAACCGCAAGAAAGAGGGTCGCGGACTTCCGGCGACCGGTCGCGCGGCCTGACGCCACGGGCGTCTGGGCCGCGAGGGTCGTCGTCATCGAGAAGGCTCAGGTGTCAGTAGCATGTGCTCCACGCTTCGCTCGCCACTCATGACACGCCCTCCCAGTCACTCATCTCCGTAGGGCTCGGGCTCGGACGTCTGCCCGCACGATGCGCCACGTGACCGTCCAGGGCTGGCTGTCGGCCCGCGGGTCGCGACGGCCGCCGGGTACTGAAGCGTGTCGCGTCCACTACGTCCAGGTCCACGACGGCACGCGCCACTGCAAGTCCGACCATGTGAAAGCGCCCTTCGCGGTTCCGGCTCGCATGATCTATTCCTCTTCCACGCCATCGTGGAGCAGCTCATCCACACGACGTTACTTCGTATGCCCGCTCATGGATACAGTCCTTCGGTACTCGAAACCGTAGCAGTTGTACTCAAGAATTTGTGGGTTCGTTTCCTTGCGGCGGTAGAGGATCGTCTCGACCTCCCACGGCCGCGTGAAGACCTTCGGGTCCTCGAGTCGTACCCGGTACCGGATGTGATCGGGCCCATCTGTAAGCGCAGCCCGGAGGACATCTCGTTCGGCGACGCCGTGCGCGCTCTCGAAGGCCCCCTCGCCCTCGTGCCGTGCGTCAGCCGCACCGCCTACGAGCGGTGCTCCGACTGCGCCGACGAGAAGGGTTGCGGCATCAGGCTGGCCATGCGCGAGGTCCGTGAGTCGACCGCACGCATCCTCGACCACATGACGCTCGCCGAGGTCAATCGCAAGGCCAGGCGCCGCCGGAATACCCGTTCCAACCGGCGCCGGCAATAGGCGATATCTACGTCGCAACCGCGAAGGAGTTCGGCAACCTGGATCCCGCACTCAGTCAGGCATAAGATGACCCGCAGGTCCTGTATGAACTCACGTAGAGCGGCATGTGCGTGGACGATCGTGGCGTGCGGCCTCCTGGTAGGCGTGGCGTCGGAACTGCGGGCACAACAGAGTCCACCCGCCTACAAGGTGGATCCCTTCTGGCCCAAGCCGCTGCCGAACAAGTGGATCATGCAGCAGGTCCCCACGCTGATCGTGGACAAGGACGATCACATCTGGGTGTTCAACCGTTCGCGGGGAATCAGACCGGATGAGAACGGCGCATCGACCACGCCTCCTCGCACCGACTGCTGCATCGCCGGACCCGCCGTGCTCGAGTTCGACGCAGAGGGAAACCTGCTGAACGCCTGGGGAGGCCCTGGATACGTCCCCAACTGGCCGCGCGAGCAAACGATCAACGTGGACGGGATGGGGAACGTCTGGGTCTCTGGAACGCAACGAGGCGACAGCATCCTCAAGTTCTCCCGCGACGGCAAGCTGCTCTGGGATTTCGGCAGGCGCCCGCCGAGCATGGCCGCCGGGCCAGACTCCTCCGCCGCTCGTCGAGAACAACCAGCAAACCGACGTGCTCATCAGCGGAGTCGCGGGCTTCGATTTCGATGACGATGCGCGGGAGCTCTACATCGCGGACACGGAATTCATCAACAAGCGCATCCTCGTCTTCGACATGGACACGGGTGCGTTCAAACGTGGATGGGGCGGCAAGGGGCAACCCTTGAGCGCGATCAGCAACGAAAGAGTGCCGCCGTACGACACGTCGGGCCCGCCTCCCGACATCGACGATTTCGTGGTCCTGCACTGCATCCATCTCTCGAGGGACGGCCTGGTCTACGTGTGCGATCGCGGCAACAACCGGGTGCAGGTGTTCACGAAGCAGGGCAAGTTCGTGTCGCAGTTCTGGATTCATCCCTCCACACCGGCCAGAGGACAGGAGTGCGGAGGGCCTGGCAGCGACAAGTTCGGCCCCTGTGGAACTGTCTACAATCTCGCCTTCTCGGCTGACCCGGAGCAGAAGTACGTCTTCGTCGCCGACGGGGCCAACAACAAGGTCTGGATCGTCGAACGCAAGACGGGCACGACCGTCGGCTCGATTGGAGACAACGGCCGCATGGCCGGCATGTTCCATTTCATCGACGGTGTCGCCGCCGATTCCAAAGGGAACATTTACACGGGCGAAGTCGAGACCGGCAAACGCATTCAGAAGTTCGTTCCGCAGTAGGCTGGTGGCACGACGTGGCGGAGCCAGTGTGGGAAGTCTTGCCGCCGGACGCTCCGTCGCGACCGGAGCCCCCGAATGATCCGTTCGGTCGTCGCGCGCGTCTCGCCGCGGCGTTCGCCGTCGCGGCGGTATCGGACGTCCTCTCGGTGTGGCTCACATTCGCACCACCCATGCAATGGGGCCTCGATGTGGCCACCGCCTTGCTGTTGTTCCTGACGCTCGGCCGGCAGTGGGCGATTCTGCCGGCGCTTGTGGCCGAGGCGATCCCCGGTCTCGCCCTGATGCCCGCGTGGGTCCTGGTCGTCGGGTCGATTGCGATCTGGGGCAGCGTGAAACCCCTCGGCCGCCGCTGAGGCGCGCTAGGCTAGACCGCTTTTCGATTCGGCGTAGAGCGGAGGCTTCCACCTTCGCGTAAAGCTTCGGCGGACCGCCGTAGCCTTGGCGGAGGCGGTTAGCCTCCGCGGACACGCGCACGCTGAAGCGTGCGCTCTACGGCGAAACGCAAACTGCTGAACAGTTTCCACAACGGCGTAGTGTCCGCCTTGAGGCGGACATCCCGCTGGTCCGGCTGAAGCCGGACACTACGTACAACAGGAAAACGCGCTACTCCGTTGGTTCGACGAACGGCTCTCCAACCCGTCCGAGCGTCGTTCGCCCGTGACGTGCCGCGAGCTTGAGGAGGCGAAGGAACACCTGTGCGGTGAGAAACGCATCACCCCCAGCCGTATGCCGGTCGTGAGGAATCACACCGAACATGTCGCAGAGTGCGTCGAGCGTGAACGAACGGATCGGCGGGCGCCCGGCGAACGCGCCGTCGCGTTCGAGGTGCAGGGTCAGATCCATCGTGTCGAGGCTTCGATTCTTGGTGTCAAAACCCCATCCGCGCTGGTAACCCGCATCGAGCGTCCCGATGTCGTGCCCGATGTGGTGTCCGACGATCACGCCGTCCCGCACATAGTCGAGAAACCGGACCAGGGCCTCCTCTTCCTCCAATCCTCCGCGAGCCTCGTCGCGTGTGATGCCGTGCACGGTGACGGCGCTCGTGTTCTCGGCCACCTTCAAGAGCACGTCGAAAGAGTCCTCGAGCACGATCTCGTACGCGCAGACGGCGACGGCACCGATCGTGATGAGGCGGTCGGTCTTCGGATTCAGTCCGGTCGTCTCGGAGTCGAGTACCGACGAAACGCACCTGCTCGATCGGCGTCTCATCGGTCCAGGTGGTGTCGAAGCACGTTCGATAGCGCTCGATGAACGAGGGCTCCGTCATAGCGCCGCAAACCACGGCGTGTTGCCGGTGAACTCGAGGAGTTGCAGGATGGACCGGAAACCGCTCTTCAGCACGTGCCGGTCGTGGCGGCTGAGCAGCGCAGGCGGCAGCTCGGATCCGCTGGTGCCCTGTCCGATGCCGATGCGGGCCTGCTGCCAGAGCAGGATGCGCAGCGTCTCGGAGGCTTCGCGGAAGATCGCTTCGTGCTCGGGCAGCAGCGTTCGGGCCAGCGCGAAACGCTCGACCGTGGAGGTGCCGAGCACCTTCCGCGCCGCCATGCCGAAGACACGCCCGACGTCCACGAGCGGTCGGAGCGCACTGTGCTCCAGCCGGAATACGGTTGTCTGTTCACCCGACTTCTCGACCACGGCGTCCTGAAAGAACGTCAGCGGCGGCAAACTGGCCAGGCAGTCATTCGCCAGCACGTGAAGAATGTCGCGATCGACAGCGGCGATCACGGTGCGCTCAACGTCGTGCCACAGCGACTCACGGCCATGAACCGGGCGGAGATCGAACAGCGGGCGAGCCAGGTACATCTGCGCACGCACGGGATCCTGCAGCCAGGCCTCGAAACGCGTCTGCCATTCCGCCCTGCTCGCCACGAGAAACGAACGATCGAACGTCACGTCGGCTCTCGCAAGGTAGTCACACGCGGCGAGCGCGTCGGAGACCCGTTCGTACTGTTGCTGCAGCTCCTTACTTGCGCTCTCGTCATCGGCGATGAGGATCAGCTGAGGCGCGTGCCTGGTGAGCGACTCGCCCCGGCCGGACGCCCCACAGACACACCAGCACGCGGGTGGCGCCTCCTCACCGACGAGGCCGATGACCCGCTTCACGATGTTGACGTCAGTGAGAAACGCGAAACGCGCCACCCAGTCGAGCGACGCCGTGCTCGTGAGGTACCGCAGCGACAACGCACGCGCGCGATGATTGAGCTCCAACAGCTTCTGGGTGTTGGGCGCCACTTGAATTTCGCGCAGGATCGAGAGCGGTTGATCCCCAAACGCTCGAGCGATGTCTCGCGGTGTCACGAGCGTCTGAAGCTGTCCCGTTGGCGAACCGTCCGTCGTCAGGGCCAGGGCATCGGCGCCGGTCTCCGCCATGGCCAGCACACCGTCGACGACAGACGCCGCCGAGCCAATCGCCGGCGGGACACCCCGCAGCAGACCGGTGATCGGCTGGTCGGGATTCTCTGCGCCGGCGGCGACCCATGTGAGGACGGCGTTGGCTGTGACGACGCCCTGGACGCGTTGGCCCTCGTCCACGACGGCGACGGAATCGGACCCGGTGGTCAGCATCAGCGCTGCAGCCTCGCGGACGCTCGTGAGTGCGCTGCAGCTCTCGAGCGTTTTGCGACCGACCACATCGTGCAGGAACACGTCTTCAGGAGCGCGCGTATCCTTCGCCCACTCGAAATCCGCGCTGACCGTGTCGTGCGCTTCCACGAACCGGCGGGCGTACGGATACTTCAGGACCAGCTCTTCGAAATCTGACGCCGGAAAGGAGTAGATCACGACGTCGCCCGCTGACCTTGCCGAGTGCAGACACCACGGCGCATCGTTGAAGCGCTCGATTCCCAGCATGTCTCCAGGGCCGCGGACGTCTTTCAGGACGACCTGCCCGTCCGCCTCGTCCCACAGGGAGACGGTCCCCTGCTGAATCACGAAGACGTGGAGCTTGTGCGGTTCGCCCTGCCAGAGGATGTATTCGTTTGCCTCGTGGAACCTCACGCGCCCCCGAGCCGCTAGTTCGAGGAGGTCGCGCTCTTCAACGGCCTGAAAGGGCGGATGCTTTTTGAGAAAGTCGGCAACGCGGTAGCTGATCGTGTAAGTGTCCACAGGGGGAGTTCCTTGAATGGCCTTCTGAATTCTAGTCCACGCCACGCGTGGTATTCTCCGACCTCGTGACCCACAGACGAGCGCTCCAACTGGTTTCGGCGATGGCCGCAGGCACTGTGTTGTGCGTTCAGGCTGGCCACGTCCTGACGGCCGTGGCACAGAGTAAGGTCCTGGCGCCGACATACCAAGTCGATCCCGCGTGGCCTCGGCCGCTCCCGAACCGCTGGCTGGTCGGATCGGTCGTCGGTGTCGCCGTTGATTCGAGAGACCACGTCTGGGTCGTGCACCGCCCTGGAACCCTACAGCCCAACGAGACGCGATCAATTTGGCGAGCCGCGCCGCCCGTTCTCGAATTCGATGCGGACGGCAATCTCGTGTCCTCCTGGGGCGGCCCTGGTGCCGGCTACGAATGGCCCGATCTCGAGCACGGCATCTACGTGGACACCGACGACAACGTCTGGCTCGGGGGTGGCGGCGAGAAGGACGCGCAATTGCTCAAGTTCACCCGCCAGGGCAAGTTCGTCATGCAGATCGGGCGCAAAGGCCAAGGCAAAGGCAGCAACGACACGCAGAATCTTGGCGGCGCCGCGAACGTCACGATCGATCGCGCGGCCAACGAGCTCTACGTGGCTGACGGCTACGTGAATCACCGCGTCATCGTGTTCGATGCCACGACGGGCGCGTACAAACGGCACTGGGGGGCGTACGGCAAACGTCCGGACGATGAGTATTTCACCCGCGCCGGCGAACGTCTCCCGAGCCCCTTCAGCGGCGTCGTGCAGCACGAGAACGCACCGAGCAACTACGACCCCGACGGCCCGCCCCCGCCGCAGTTTCGCATCGTCCACGTGGTGCGCATCGCCAACGACGGGCTCGTGTACGTCTGCGACCGGACGAACGATCGCATTCAGGTGTTCCGCAAGGACGGCACGTTCGTCAAGGAGGGCTTCGTCGCGAAGCGGACGCTCGGCAGCGGATCGGTCTGGGACATCGGGTTCTCAACTGACCCGGAGCAGAAGTATCTCCTGGTGCCTGACGGAACCAATCAGCAGATCTGGGTGCTGTTGAGAGACACATTGGAAGTGGTGAGCGCGTTCGGCGGAGCTGGACGATGGGCCGGGCAGTTCTACGGGGCTCACAACCTCGCCATGGACTCGAAGGGAAACCTCTTCATCACCGAAACCTACGAAGGCAAACGGGTTCAGAAGTTCGTCTACAAGGGCATGGCGCCCGCGTCAACGCCTCTGATTCAGTAACGACGCGAGGTCGTGTCCGCGCACGCTAACACAGCCTCCGCCAAGGCACGGTGGTCCGCGTCCCGAACGCTCTACGCGGCCAGCTGCGGTAGTTCATGAGCGGCCACTGGACTGAGGCAGCGCAAGCCGACGCTCGTGTCCCGAAGCGCCCACGACGAACCGGCCCGGCGCACTAGCTAAATTAGCTGCGCCTACGATCGCCCCGCGGCGCGGCACTGCTCCGCCCAGCGTGCGCTCATCGCCGCGCGATCGACCTCGTGGCCGCGCAGGTACACGTGCGCGATCCGCCGCGTGTTGCGAATGTCCTCGAGCGGATTCGCGTCGAGGACGATGAAATCGGCGCTCTTGCCGACAGCGATCGTTCCAAGCCGGTCAGCGACGCCGAGGAACTCGGCGTTCGCGCTCGTCGCGGCCGTGATTGCCTCGCTCGCCGTCAGCCCGACCCAGTTCACGAACGCCTCCATCTCCATGTGGCTGCCCCATCCGAGCGTGCGCCGACCGCCGGCATCGTGGCTCCCCATGAGCACCGTAGCGCCGGCCGCGCGAACCCGGACGGTGTTCTGCGACCAGAGACCGCCGTCGCGCGGCGCTGGCTCCTGTCGCTCGAACGAGCGGCCCCAATCCTCCAAGAAGACGCGGCACTTGAGCGCGGTGAAAAGCGGATCGGCGAGCCACTCCGGGCGCTGGCCCGGTGCGCGAGGCGCGCTCCCGCCCTGTAGCTCCGACGTCAGCGCCGGGACGTTCACGAAGCCCGGCCGCTTCCTGATCATCGCGAGCAGCTCTTCGTCGACGGGCAGATCCTCGACCGTGTGCGTCGTCGCGTCGACGCCGGCGCGAATCACGCCCTTCCAGTCGCGCACCGTCTTCACATGCGCGATCGTGCGGACGCCGAGGCGGTGCGCCTCCGCGATGGCCGCCTCATAGATCGGAGCGGGCATGTACGCCGGCTCTTCGCTACGCGGGTCGTCGAACCCCCATCGGTCTTCGATCCAGAGCTTGATGAGCGTCACTCGCTGGGCCGCAAGCTCGCGGACCGCGGCTTCGGCCACCCAGGGACTCACCGCCGGATAGAAGCTCGTGCTCCGCGGATTGCCCGTGCCAGGCCAGGCGAGGCCCCTGCCGACCGTGAAGTAGCGGGCGCCCGTGAACGAATCCTCCTCCGACGCGTCGCGCAGGTCGATGAAGCTCTTCGGATCGTCGCTGTAGCGCGCGTCGATGAACGTCGGCATGTCGCTGCCGAGACTGTACGTGAGCGCGTGACCCGTGTAGGCGAATCGATCCAGATGATCCAGGATGCGCTCGAGCGCGAAGTCGTCCTGGATCTCGGTGTCGGTGACCTCGTCGTAGTAGCCGACGTGACTATGAGGGTCGACGATCGCGGGCATGACCGTCTTGCCGGTCAGGTCGACGCGGGCGGCTCCCGCAGGGACGTCGACCTCGCCTGCTCGGCCCACGTCCAGGATGGTCCGTCCCTGGACGACGAAGACGGATCCCTCGATGGGCGGGGAACCATCGCCAACGATGAGGCGCGCACCCTCGAACACCGTGACGGCCCCGGCTTGCTGCGCAGACGTGGACCGCTCGGCGCTCGGACCGCACGAAGCCGTCGCGAGGAGCGCGAGAGGAAGCAGGCAGAGGCGGGTTTGCGCGATCATGCGATCACCACGTCGCGTCGACGGTAGATTCGGGCAACATCCGGGTGCACGGTCAGATTGTGCGCGTGCGACAGCCCTTGATGACGCCCACCACCAGCTGCGTCGTTGGATCGATGATGTGGTGGGTGTTCCCGGCGTTGTTGCTCTGGAGGATCCGCAATTCAGGACGAGAGTATCATCCCTTCGCTTGACAAGGTCAGGTGTCGGTAGTGGACTGGACGCACCCCGGGCGGGCCCTGCGATCCGACCGCCAGCCCGAAGGTCTATGTGAAATAATCCGCGCGTGCGCAGGACGAGGAGGACGATCGTGAGTCACAAGATCGCCGCGGTTGGCAGCGCCGTCGTGGTGCTGTTCGTTGTCACATCGCTCTCGGCCCACCACTCGATCTCGGCCATCTTCGACCAGGCGACACGGGTCGCGGTAACCGGGACTCTGACGAAGGTTGACTGGATCAATCCGCACATCATGATAACGGTGGAGGCCAGGAGCGATAGCGGCAGAGTCGATCACTGGACGTTCCAAAGTAATCCACCGTCGTGGTATCGCGGCGTCGGCCTTGCCCGTGCCGATTTTGTCAACGTACTGGGTCAGACGGTGACCGTGGAGGGTGTCCGGGCCAGAGACGGGTCGCTCTCGGCGTACATGCGGAAGATCGCCATGCCGGACGGCACATCGCTCGAACTCGTCAACAGCGCGGATCCCAAATAGGAGGAGTGAGGACATGGCGAACGTACGCTTCACCACCTTCGCGTGTGCGATCGTGTTTCCGGTCGCAGCGCTGGCGCAACAGTCGAGCGGCGCCTCTGGCAGCGGCGGCGTCGCCGCCCACCCGGATCTCAGCGGCGTGTGGACCTATGCCATCGATCGTGCGCCGGCCGCCCTGAAGAAGGAAGTCAATGGCACAGTCACCATCCAGCGGATCGACCAGAGCGCAAGGTATGGAGATACGTCCGCCGTTCGCGGTGTGCGGCCCTCCACGCCGGCGCCGTCCTACAAGCCGGAGTTCCGAGCCAAGGTGAAGGATCTCTTCGATCACCAGAGCAAGACCGACCCGGTGTTCTACTGCGGCAGTCCCGGCGTGCCACGCATCGGCCCGCCCCGCAAGATCGTGCAACTGCCGAACGAACTGATCTTTCTCTACGAAGATATTTCCGGCGACCCGTACCGCATCATCCCCACCGACGGTCGTCCGCATCGTGCCAGAGCGAACCCGTCGCATTACGGCGACTCGGTCGGTCGATGGGAGGGTGATGTGCTCGTGGTTGACGTGAGAAACTTCGTGGAGGATACCTGGTTCGGCGAGGACGGCTACTTCCATACCGACGCGATGCGCGTCACCGAACGGATCTGGAAAGACGGCGACAACCTTGTCTGGCAGGCGACGGTTGAGGATCCCAACGTGTTGACGGCGCCCTGGACGATTCCGGCACGGCTGGTCAGGCCCTCGATGGATTCGCTGGAGGAGTCGCCCAAGTGTGTCGAGACCGATGGTCCGAAGCTGCTGAACGACGACCATCACCTCCAGCGATAGTACGCCTGGGGACCGGCGTGAGGGCCGTCTGATAAATCAGCGGCCTCCTGCGGCCGCTGAGGTCGTCGATCCGGTGTGCGGCATGACGATCGCGCCGGCCGATGCGGTGGGCCAGATCGAGCATCGCGGCCGGACCCACTATTTCTGCGCCCAGAGCTGCCTGGAGACGATAGGCGCTATCTGGCCGGTGGACAAAAAAAGAGGCGAGGGCTTGCGCCCTCGCCTCCCACGGTCGGTGTCGTATCAGCTTATCGACGGCGAGTTGCTTCGTATATCGAGGCTGCGCCGCCGCCGATAGCGGCACCGATCAGTGCGCCCTTCTTACCCTTGACGATGCCCCCGACGCCGGCGCCCGAGGCCGCCGAACCGCCGATGATCATCGCCGTCTTCGTCCACGACCGTTCGTCACTTGGCGCGACCTCTTCGGTCACAACGGTCTCCCTGATCACCTCGCGCTCCTGAACAGGCGCTGAGCTGACCGTGCGATAGACAGGCTCCGGACTGGCCGTACGATAGGCCGTTCTAGTCGGGGTCGCGCGAGGTGTCACCATCCGAATCGGTTCGGCAGCAGGTCGCACGCCGTTGGGGTACGACACTCGCGAGACCGGTACGAACCCGCCGTCCACGGTCTGCACAAATTCCGCTGTCTCAAAAGCATCGACCCGTTGACTCGCGCCCACGGTGTACATCACGGCGCCTGAAATCAGCGACCCTACGACCACTGCGACTGCGACAACCGGCTTCACCATCTCGACACCCTCCAGACTCCGAATTTGACGACTCCGCGTTTCTGGGAGTCATTGCTCCAAGGAGCGTGCCATCCCCCTCGTAGGGCTAAGTGGCTCAGAAATATAGTGTTGGCCCACACCCCAGACGGATGCCCGGTCTGAAAGCGTCCTCTGTTGTGGACTGGGCTTACTAGGGGACGCGATGGGCTAGAGCGGGCTGGTGAAGAGGCGTGTGGTAGAACTCTTCGCGCTGTGGCGTTCCAGCTTCGTCCCCGATTCGTGGCATTTCTGCTGTCGGGCGTCGTCCTGGCGCTGAGCTACCTCGGCGCCGTCGGATACGTAAAGCTCAACGAGCGGACCCTCATCTTTCGGCCTGGGGAACGGAGAGTCAGCCCGTCACCATCCCGATTCGATCTGCGTGAGAAGCGCGTCACGTACCCCTCGAGCGACGGTGTCACGCTGTCGGCGTGGGTCGTCCCCTCGGCCGCCCCACTTCCGTCGGACCTGTGGCTCCTCATTTGTCATGGCAATTTCGGCAGCGTTGGCCATGGCGGGCGCCCGGAGTTCTACGCCTCGATGCGCGACCTCGGGATCAATCTGCTCGCGTTCGACTACCGTGGGTTTGGTGAGAGCGACGGAGCACCCGACGAGCGTGGGCTGTACGACGACGCCACGGCGTCGTACCGGCATCTCACCGGTTCGCTCGGGGTTCCGCCAGAACGGATTGTTCTCTTCGGACACTCTCTCGGAAGTGGCGTCGCCATCGAACTCGCCTCGCGCGTGCCGGCCGCAGGGCTGATCGTGGAGGGGGCTTACACCTCAATCGTCGATCGCGGACAGGAACTCTACCCGTTCTTCCCCATCGCGCTCATGGCCACGCAGCGGTTCCCCTCACTCGATCGCATTCAGCTCATCAAGATGCCCAAGCTCTTCCTGCACTCCCCAGAGGATTCGGTCATTCCTTACGCCCACGGTCGGCGCCTCTTCGACACCGCACGGGATCCCAAGCAGTTCGTCGATGTTCGCGGAGGCCATGACAACGCCTATCGCGTCGACAGATCGGTTTATTACGGCGCGATCGCGGAGTTTCTTCGTGATACTGGGGCACGTCGCTAACCACGGGCGGTTTGCATTTCGCCGTAGAGCGCACGCTTCGGCCTTCGCGTAAAGCTTCGGCGGACCGCCCGTAGCCTTCGCGCGGAGGCCGGATCAGCGGGGCGGGCTGGCGTCTCGGTGGCCCTGTCTAGCGGTGCTCGGAGTATTTATCCCCGCTGACGGGCAATAGCTGCTACACTGTCTGCCAGACCGCACTATCAGTTCGAAACGATCCCAACGACACCCTCACTCACTGACACAACTCACGCTGGGGAACCGGGCTTCGCCCGTGCCTCGATGCGCGACTGGTGTGCGAGACCAGAACCACTCGGCACGGCAAGCGGCCAATTTCGGCCCATTCCTCAAAGGATCTACACATGGCATCAACAACCGGCACGATCAAGCGCATTACGGACAAGGGCTTCGGTTTCATTGCGACACCGGACGGCACCGAGTACTTCTTTCACCAGTCCGCATGCACGAGCACGCCATTCGACTCTCTGCGCGAGGGCGAGCAGGTGAGCTTCACGGTCGGCCAGGGCCCGAAAGGCCCACGCGCCGAGAACGTCATTCCTGCCTAGTCTTCTTCACACGCGAGCCCCGATGGCCGTATCGGCCATCGGGGTTCCACCATCGTGCCGTCCGCTGGTGTAACGTCGTAGCTCTGCGGACGCACAACACCCCAGGCGATCCCAACAGGCCGCGGCCGACTGACGCAGGACCGTTCGAGAACTGTGCCCCCCACTGAACTCCGCTGGACGGTCGGGGACTACCTCACACACCGCTTCAACCCAGAGCTGGGAATCGGGCGCGTGACGGCGCTCGAGGGTCGGGCGCTCGTCGTGGAGTTCCCACGATCGGAAGCGACGCTCCGGCTGGCAGCTAGCACTGACGCCTTGATCCCCGTCGATCTGAGTCCGGGACGACCCGTCCGAATCACCGCTACCCGAGAAGAAACCAGGATCGTCACGCGTCTCCCGGATGGAACACTGGAGCTCGCGAACGGAGGCACTGCGTCTCCACACACGCTCTGGCCCCTTGAGCTCGAAGGCGCATTCCTCGAGCGTCTCGTCCTCGGTGACCTCGACGACGTCGAGGACTTCGTGACGCGGATGGGCATCCTGCACCTCCTGTGGCTTCGTGAAGCCGACGGCCTGGGCTCCTTCCTGGGGGGACGCGTCCGGCTGTTCCCTCACCAGCTCCATGTCGCCGAACGGGCGAGCGTCACGGATCCGGTGCGATGGCTGCTCGCCGACGAGGTCGGTCTGGGCAAGACCATCGAAGCGTCGCTCATCCTGAATCGACTCGTGCATGCCGGAAAGGTCGAGCGCTGCCTCGTCGTCGCGCCGGATGCGCTGACGGTCCAATGGCTGGGCGAACTCTGGCGGAAGTATCACCAGGTCTTCACGCTCCTCGACTCGCAGCGCCTCGCCGACGTGGAGCGCGATTTTGGTTCAGACTTCAATCCCTTCGACCTTCATCGACGGGCGGTGATCGCGCTGGAGATGCTGATCGAGCGCCCGCAGCTCACCGACCAGGCAGTGCGGGCGGGCATCGACCTCCTGGTGGTCGACGAAGCTCAACGGCTCCGACGTCCTCCGGGGCATCCCGGTGACGCGTCCTGGCGGGCGGTCGCACCCATCGCCGGTTTGGGCCGTCATGTCCTGCTCCTGAGCGCCACCCCTCTCGAAGACGACGCCCACGGGTTCTTCCGTCTGCTTCAGCTATTGCGTCCGCAGGAGTTTCCGGAGGACCGAAGTTTCGAGGAGCGTCTCGCCCTGGGCACGCCTCTGCCTGCCTGCACCAGCTCGACGCGCCGCGCCGACATCGGAGGCCTGCCGCCACGAGTGGGTCTCCCGATCGATCTCAACGATCCTGAGCGCTGGCAACTGCGAGACACCGTGGAACGCGCCGTGCGCAGCATGACGGCACCCAACGCGGCCGTGGAGCGGAAGAAGATCGATCGTGTCCGACGCGCGCTCGCGTCCGGAGCTGCACTCGCCGCTGCGCTTGGCCCAGATGACGGCGAACCTACGCGCGCAGGCCGAGGCGATGGACGTCGCGGATCCTCGGCTCGACTGGCTGTTGTCGCAGGCGCCCCGCTGGCGCGACGCGAAGGAAAAGACGCTGGTCTTCGTGGCGCATCGGGAAACGCTGGAGATGTTGCGAACGGCGCTCAGCCACCGGGCGCAGCTGGCCAGTGGCGTCTTCCACGAAGAGCTGTCTTCGGCGCGCCGCGACACAGAGGTCGCCCGCTTTCGCGAGCACGACGGACCAAGCCTGCTCGTCTCCACGGAATGCGGAGGCGAGGGCCGCAACTTCGAGTTCTGCCGTCGTCTCGTCCTCTTCGACTTGCCCTGGAAACCTTCGGTCGTTGAACAGCGGATTGGACGGCTCGACCGGATCGGCCGGCGCATCCCGGTAGAGGTCGTGTACTTTCGTCCACCCGGGGGGATCGGCAGGGATGTCGTGCGGCTCTTCGAAGCGCTCGAGATCTTCCGGGACCCGCTCGCCGGGCTCGAGCCTCAACTCGCCCACGTGGAGGGGGCGCTCGAAGAGATCGCGCTCGATCCTCAGGCGGCGCTCTCCGACGACAGGTTCGACGCGCTCGTCGCCGAAGCGCACGCAGCGCGCACACGCATCCGCGAAGCGGCATACCAACAGCTCCATCGGGATCCGTACCAGTCGGCGATGGCGGCCGGTATTCTCGCACGCGTGCCGGCGGAGCTCGACACACTCAATCAGGAGGTCGTGGTCACGGCCTGCATCGGGCTGGGGTTCACCATCGCCCACCCGCGCGGGCACAGGGTCTTCTCGATCGAGATCGGAAGCGGAGCGCTCGTCGATGGGTTGCCCGGCGTGCCTGGAGGTTCGACCTACGTCGGTACGTTCGATCGCGAGGAAGCGGTCGAAAACGAACACATCGACTTCTTCGCCTCCGGGCATCCGCTCGTGGAGGGAATCTTTGCTCACTATGAAGAGAGCGCCCTCGGCCGGGTCGTGCGGTTCGAGATGCAGATCGGTCTGGAACGCGGTGAAGGGCTCGTGGCCGTCTACAAGGACGGACCGGCGTTCGAGATCATCGCGCTCGACTCCACCGGCAGTGTCAGGCCAGACTGGGCGGCGGCGATCCGTCAGCGCCCGCTACTCGCACGCGCCGTGCGCGACGATGCCGTCGAAGGCAGCGATTGGCGGGCGATGGTCCGGCGTCTAGGCACGCAACTCGAGCCTGCCCGACGTCCACATGCGCTGGCAGCCGTCGTCGTGCGGCCTGTTGCGTAACGCGGCGGAGACCGATCGACGTCTCCACTTCGGGGTTACAATCTCAAACCCATGGGGGCTGGAATGACCAAGTATCTTGCCGCGACCGCGGTTCTTCTGACGATCGGCGTCGGACATCCTGTCGCTGCCACGGCGCAGACGCGTCCCGACTTCAGCGGGATCTGGATTGCAAGCGCCACCGATATCACCCTCCTCCTGTTGCCGGGAGAAGAAATCTCGTTCACGCCGTACGGTGCGGATCGATACAAGAAACTCGACCAGGCCAATTCGCCCTCGTACAAGTGCCTGCCGTATGGCCCGACGCGAGGCCTGCAGTCTACGAATCCGTTTCAAATCATCCAGAACGACGGGCTGTTCGCGATCATCACGGAACACATCGACTATCGCCTCGTCTACACCGACGGACGTCGCCATCCGGAGGACATCCTTGACTACCCGGAGTGGATGGGACATTCGATCGGCCGGTGGGAGGGCGATACGCTGGTCGTGGACACGATCGGAATGCGGGAAGAAACCTGGCTCGACACCGCGGGCTTCGAGCACAGCGCCATGCTGCATCTGACCGAGCGGTTTCAGAAAACCGGACCCGATAATTTCCGGATCAACGTCACCGTCGAAGACCCGGTGTTCTTCACGAAGCCGTTTACCTATTCACGTGTGGCTCGACGGATGGCGAAGGATGTTCGCCTGATGCCGGCGCGCTGTGCGGACAACGAGAACTCGCTGGCCGACGCCCTGCCCGGGATGGAAGGTCCCGAGCACAAGAATCGCCCGAAGCTGCCTCAGTAGGGGCGAGTCTGACCAGCGCTCCCGTAGAGCGCACGCTTTCAGTCCTTGTGCGCAGTGTCCGCCTTCAGGCGGACCGAGGAAGGCCGGCTGAAGCCGGCCACTACGCTTGTGAACGCGGTCTCTAACGATCGGTGGCTGCGGAGCCGCCAAGCACGCGCCGTCCATCGGGCAGCGTCACGATGCCGCCGTACGATTTTGCGGTGCCATTCCTGGCCGGGGACGAATCGGTCACGGTGACGGTGTCCCCGGGTTTGAGATCCGTTTTTCTCCAGCCCGCCCGGTACAGCTGGTTGGGTGTCGAACCTTCAATCGCCCAGTTCGTCACCTTGCCCGACTCATCCACCACATCGATGTAAGTGAAGACGTGCGGATTCTTCCAATCCAGCTTGGTCACCGTCCCCTTGAACGTGACCTTCTTCTCTGTGTCGTAAGCCGATGCGGCGCTGTGATGCGCCAGCAGAGAGGCCGTGCCACCGATCAGGCTCAGGGAAAGAGCCGTGCCCACGAGTAGGTTCCTTTTCATTGCAGATCTCCTGTCGTGTCTGGTCCGGCGAAACCCCCCGATTCTAGCGTGAACCCGGCCTGGCGTGCGACTCCCGCGCAGAACAGGCCAGCGCGCACGCACAGGGACGAAAACAGATCTAAGATCGCGGCTCCGCGGTCACCGCGCCTCTGGAAGGGACACAGCCATGACACGGTTTGCCCGTCTTGCCGCCATCGTCGGTCTTGCGATCGTTGTCCCCGTTGTACGTAGTGTCCGCCTTCAGGCGGACCGCGGAAGGCCGGCTGGAGCCGGCCACGACTTGGTTGTGAAGCCAGTGCTCATCACGCTGCTGCTGGTGCTGTCGTGCCCCGCGGTAGGCCGCGCTGACGTCGGACTCTTGCGCACGGTGCAGGTGCTCGATGACGTGCGCGGATACTGCCTCGACATCGGTGGCGCCGGGGCGACGCTCAGGCTGGACGACCGGCTTCAGGTTCACACGTGTAAGTACGGAGGCCCGCTCGACGATCAACGGTTCGAGCGCGCGCCGAACGGTGCGATCAGGGCCACGATGTACAACCGCTGCCTGGCTGCGGCGGCGCTCGAGCCTGGCGCCGGCCTGCTGCTGCGGGCGTGCGGGGACTCGGCCGCGCAGCGATGGTCGATGGCGTGGGGCCGTATCAGCCCCGAGTCGAGGCCTGACCTGTGCGTCTCGGTGGCGGGCGAGAAAGGCCAGCCCGCCGGCACGCCAATCCTCATCTCTCCCGTGTATCACCGCCGCGATGTCAGCCTCGAGCGGTGTGCCGATGCGAGGCAGGCGGTGCAATCCTTCCGCTGGTCACTCCACGATGAGCGTGCTCTGAGTACTGCGGAGATCGCGCGCAGCGGTATGCCTCCGGACGTGGCCAAGCAGCTCGCATCTCTTGGATCGGTCGGCGGCGCCAATGCGGAGACGTACAAGATCTATGCATCGCAGCCACGCGTGCACGAAGCGGCAGAGATCAAGATCACCAAGAACCTGGCATACGGACCGCACGAGCGACAGCAACTAGACATCCACACAGCGACGCTGCGTCGCGCGGAACGCCCCGTGCCGATTGTCGTGGTGTTTCACGGTGGCGGACTGGTCGGCGGGAGCCGCGCGAATACCACCACGGTGGCAGACTACTTCGCGAGCATCGGGCTCGTGGGGGTCAACGCCGGATATCGACTGGCGCCTGACTCCAAGTGGCCCGAGGGGGGCCGCGATGTCGGCGCCGTGGTGACGTGGCTGCGCAACCACGCGGCGGAGCACGGAGGCGATCCCGAGCAGATCTTCGTGGTCGGCGTTTCGACCGGTGCTCTGCACATCGCCACCTACCTCTTCCGGCCGGAACTGATGCCTGCGGGAACCGCTAGGCCGGCGGGAGCGGTGCTGGTCTCCGGGCCCTACACGTTCGATTTTGCGGCCCCGACCAAGGGCGAGCTCACCTACTTCGGCGAAGACAAGGCACGCTGGCCGGAGATGGTCGTAACGGGCAACGTCACGCGGGCCGACACACCGGTGCTGTTCACCACGGCAGAGTGGGACGATCCTCGGTACCTGGGTCCATTTGCCCAGTTATTCAGGGAGCTCGTCGAGACGCACCGTGCGCGACCGCGGTTCAGACAGAGCCTCGGACACAACCATGTGTCGCAACTGTTGTCGGTCGGGACCGTGGACACGAGCGTGTCGCGCGAGATTCTCGACTTCATCGATCGTACCGCGCGGCGTTGATCGCGTCCTTCAGACCGCTTTTCGATTCGGCGTAGAGCGGAGGCTTCAGCCTTCGCGTAACGCTTAGGCGGACCGCCGTACGCCTTGGCGGAGGCGGTTAGCCTCCGCGGACAGCGTAGCGTCGTCTACGGCGAAGCGCAAACCGCTCTCGAACATCAGGCGATGACTACTGTTGGGTAACGCGGTAGCCTCTCTTCGCCAGAAGCGCCGGTAGACCGTCGGGGCCCACGAGGTGGGCCGCGCCGACCACGATGAAGCAGCCGGCATTCTGCTGGAGACAGGTATCCACCTGCGGGAGCCAGTTGCGATTGCGCTCGACGAGCAGACGGTCGTAGATTTCCGGTGACTTGTCGAAGGCCGACAGCAGTTCCTTCTCCAACGTGGCGACATCCCCGGCGGCCCAGGCTCGCGCCAGATCTCGCAGCTTACCCGCATACGTGTCGAGCTCGGCCATCGTGGACGTCAACATGTCTTCCTGGAGCTTCGGGGACAACTGGTCGAAGCGATCGAGCTGATATGCGAGCGTCTCGAAAGCCTGCCGTTTCATGCCTGCTTCCTTCGCTCGATCGAAAAAGTGCTTGTCCACGCCGTATTCGGCCGAGAGTCCTGCGGCTTGCAGGCTTGGCGCCATGAGCACGAGGGCAACCAGCCAAGGCTTCATGCGCTGGAGAGCCGCCATGGGCAGCCCCACCGCCGCTGCTCGTTTCCCGACTTCGGTGTACGTGGCTGGAGACACGAGCTGATCGAGCGACCGCCCGTCGGTCAACATCGCCTTCGCCATCGCAGACATCATCTGCGTCGGGTCGCTCATCTCGTCGAGATCGACCTCCTCGACCAGCGTCAGGGACGCGGCGAACGCCCGGTCGATCGTGGGGCTGAGCGGGTAGTAGTCGGACGTCAGTACGTGTAGCGACCCCAAGAGGTACGCCGTCGAGGCCCCGGGCCCTTCGACCTTCCAGAGAAAATGCTTCGGTCCATCCTGCGCGGCGACAGGAACTGTCGCGCACCAGACCAGAACGACCGCCGCATAGACGCTTCTTCGGAACATGCGCAACAGGCTAGCACTCCAGGCGCTGGCGGCGTCAGATCGAGTTCCATCTGTGGGTTGAAGGCGACTCATGGTACCTTCTGGCGACAACATGCTCTTATACCGGAGGATTTACATGCGCAGTCGCACAGTGTGGATAGCGCTGGCTCTCGCGGGGCTGGCCGTAGGATTGTTCGGCGACAGATTCGCCACGGTGAGTGGCCAGGGTGGCGCTGGACGCCCCTTCCCGGCCGTGCCAGGGGAACGAGGCGGGCAGGATATTTTTGGGCCCTACGATGTCGTGGCCGGCTGGCCGAAGGACATTGCTACCGTCCCGGGAAATGAGAAGTGGACGTGGGGCTCCGGTCAGAGCGTCTTCGCGGAAAGCCCGGATCGCGTGTACCTGCTGCATCGGGGACAACTCCCGAACATCAAGCGGCCAGACGCCAAGGTCTATCCCGACGCCGGGCCTGCCGTGTCGTTCCCGGTCGCGCAGGTGCCGTGGCGAAACGCATCGGTGGGCCCACGGTCGGCGCTCCCGGGCGCGCTCGACGGCGGCGACAAGGATCGCGGCACGCCGGGCGTCGATCACCTCTGGGAGAACATTCTGGTGATCGCCAACCGCAACGGCGACATCGTCGAACGCTGGACGCAGTGGGACAAGATTTTCAGACGGCCGCACACGGTCTACGTCAACCCCTACGACGCGGAAAAGCACGTGTGGGTGGTGGACGACTACCGCCACGCCATCTTCAAGTTCACGCACGACGGCAAGCAGCTCGTGCAGACGCTCGGTGTTCCGAACGTTTCGGGCAACGACGCCACGCACTTCTCGCGGCCGACGTTCCTCGCGTGGCTGCCCGACAGCACGATGTTCGTCGCCGACGGCTATGCCAATACGCGCGTCGTGAAGTTCGACAAGGATGGGAAGTACCTCACCACGTGGGGACAACCGGGGATGGAACCGAACGAGACCCGTCCGGGATTCATGAACAACGTGCACGGGATCGCCACGGATCACCAGACGCGCCAGGTGTTCGTCAACGACCGCGGCAACCGCCGGATTCAGGTGTTCGACGAGAACGGCAAGTTCCTGCGTGAGTGGAAAATCGGGGCGCCGCCGGTGTCGGACATCCACCTCATCTACATCGGCGCCGACCGTGTCCTCTGGGCCGCGGACCGCGGCACGTCGAAGATCATCGGCTACGACCTGCAGGGCAACCTTGTCTACACGTGGGGCACCTTTGGGGATTTCCCCGGCGGCATGTTCGGCGTGCACGGCATGAGCGTGGATCAAGAGGGGAAC
>CAWHBF010000012.1:0-70208 GCA_963827515.1 uncultured Acidobacteriota bacterium
AAGGACGCCTCGTGCCAGCGCTGCACGCCGCCATCGAGCTGGAGAAAGGCATCCAGGGCAGCGGTGAACGCGGCACTCGGAGCCCGGTGCCAGAACGAGACATCAGCACCGAATTCGGGTACGAGCATCGGAAGATAGACAGTGCCCTTGGCCGGCACCTGCCGCGTAAGCGCGGGATTGAAACGTTGGACTTCGGCGGCCGTCAAACGGGTGCGCTTGGTGATCTCGCTCACCGTGATGGGTCGCGGCGTACGCATCGCAAAGACGAGTTGCTGCGGCACCTCCCCCCGGATCCGCCTCACGTTGACGGTGTTGCCGAACACCATTTCGGCGTAGCGGAACGAGCGCGGCCCGTAGGTCCGGTAGAGGTCGCGGTAGCCTTGCAGATCTACGGCACGCAAATCGTGGGCGAACTTCGACCCGAGCAGATACTGCTCGCTCGCGGTGACGCCGCCCAGGCGCTCGCCGTTGATCACCGTGCGGCCCACGTTCACGCCCCCCGAGTGATGCTCTGAGAGCGCTGGGATGAAACTGCCGTACATGGTGGCCAGGATCGACAGGTAAGCCGCGCAGTACGGCGCCTGTGTCGTCTGGTTATAGGCCTCTATGACCGCTGGCGACAAGCTGTCGAGAAACTGCCAGTTGCGCCGCAACCACTGGCACAGCCCCAGCGCGTTGGAGCGCGACCGGGCGGTGCCGTTCAGGCCCGATTCGAGAATCGCCTGCGACAGGCCAACCTCGGCGGGCACGCCGAAGCGTTCGTAGATGAGACTCCACTCTTGCAGGAACGGTCCGTATCGCGGCACGTTCGGCATCAGGAACTGCCCACGAGTGGGGTTGTGCACGAGCGGCCCAAGCGCAGGCGCGAGCTTACTCACCACCAAATCGCGGCGATCGTCGAGCCGCGTCGGAAACGCGGTGCCGGCGAGATACGCGGCCAGCCCCGGATCCTCCCACTCGGCGTCGTGCGACCAGTTGCCTTTTGTCGGGAAGGTCACCAGCAGGCGTCCGTCCTGCTCGCTGCCGAACGCGATCCGGCCGTCAGGAATCGTGAAGATGTGCTGCCAGAACGGGTAGGCCGGCCGGAACGTCTTTACGACCTCGAGGTCGGCTTGCAGGCGCGCGTCGACGTAGGTCTGCGGCTCGGCTGCGACCTCTGGGCCAAGCAGAACGCCGATGACCAGGGCCAAGCTCAGTGAGCGGAGGGTGTGGCGGGAATGCACGAGCCTTCTCTGTGTCATTTATCGGATGATGCGTCCTGGCCCAATATGTTGCGTGAAACTGCGAAGCTCGATCAGTTGAAGAGGTCGAACTGCCTGACGTACTTCACGATGAACGTACGGTTGACCGGACCCAGGCCGTCCATACCCTCCGTGTCGTTATAGACGACGAAGAGCCCCGTGGCGGCCGTGTCGAGCCAGTGAAACCGGAGGTTCGTCGAGAAGCGATTGGTCCGATCGTTGTACTGGAGCAGACTCTGCACGAAGATGAGCGGCGTGAAGTTGTAGGTCACCCGCATGTTGGCGAGGTTCGTCACGAACGAGCCTTCCGGCAGCGAAATCGACCGGTAGTTCCAGGTCGTGTCCAACGTGAACCGGCCGCTGTCGCGAAGGGTCACCTGGAACGTCGGGCTGTGTTGCGAGCCGGTGAGGAAACTGCCGACAGCGTACTGCACGCGGCCGAAGATCGGCTGGCGGCGATCGGAGTAGAGTTCTGTTTCGAAGAAGAGCCCGCCATGATCGCCGGGCGGGACGATCACGCCAGGATAAATCTCGAACGGCTGATCGAAACCTTCCCACGTGCCCATCAGCCCGGTTGACAGGAAGTACCCGTCTTCCCAGTCCCAGTAATAGTCCATGTGCAAGTCCGCCGTGTGGAGTCCGCCGCCGTCGAGACGATCGAAGCGTCGGTACCACACATGCGGCAGGAACTCTCGAAAGCCCCATTCGCGGATTCGTTCAGAACGCAACGTCTCCCAGAACCCCGCCCGCACGCGGCGGTATCCGCCGGGACGCTGCACGAACCCGACTTCCGGATTGAAGTCTTCTCCGGTCACGCCGTACTCGAAGAGACTCTGATGGCGATCGTCCTCATAGTTGAAGTTCGTGTTGTAGGCATACTCGCGCCCGGACAACCCCGGCGTCCTGGTGCGTGCGGCGAAGCCGTTCACCGTCACCCGCTCGCCCACGCCGAGCGCGCCATCCACACCCCACGTCCGGTTCCAATCGTCATCGGTCGCGAGGCTGCCGGTGCCGGTCCTGTTCACGAAGATCGCGCCGACGCTCGACCGGTTTCCGAGCTCCTGTCTGACGCGCGCGGTCGTGAAGTTGTTGGCAGGCGTGAAGCCAAACTCTTCGGTCTGCATGTTGAGCAGGCCGACGTTGAGGCTTCCCGCTCGCCCACTGAGACGGCCTCCGCCGACAATCGGTACCAGCCCACCCGTGTTCTCATCGATGCCGATGCGGCGCGTGAAGAAAAGGTCGAGCTCGTTGCCCATCCCGACTCGGAACAACCCGGAATTCTCCAGAAAGAAGCCCCGCTTCTCGGGGAACCTGAGGTTGAGACGGCTGAGGTTGATCTGCTGAGTGTCGACCTCGACCTGCGCGAAGTCCGTGTTGTAGGTAAGGTCGAGATTCAGGCTCGGTGTGACACCGACCTTCGCGTCGGCGCCCCACTCGCCGTCCCCATCCGTCGGGCGGTTCGGCACGAAATTTCGATTCGCGGAGCCGACCACATACGGCAGGATCTTGAGATTCCTTGGGGCAGGAAGCGTGAGTCCGGTCAACTGTCCGGCGGACGACAACCGGTTGATACCGTAGATCCGCTCGAGCGGCGCCCAGAAGGACGTCTCGCGATGTCGTGGCATGTGCCGCCTGAAGTTGACGCCCCATCGCTGCGGCGGCGCGGCATACCGCAGCGTCCGCAGCGGGAGACGAAACTCAGCCATCCAGGCGTTTTCGACGACGCGAACCTGTACTTCCCAGCTGGCGTCCCACTCGGCGCTGGGCTCGCCGAGGTTGCGGATCTGTGCGTCGTACTCGATGCCGGCCGAGTTGGTGCCGAAGACGAATCCGTTCTGCAAATCGTGAAACGTATCGAACACCATTTGAAACGAGTCCTGCTGATTCAGATTCGAGTCACGTCGCGTATCGGTCGTCACAATTTGCGACGGATCGCTGTCGTGCAGCAGCACCCCGACGTACATCGCGTCGTCGTCGTATACGACGCGTACTTCTGTCTCCTCGGAGGCGGCCATTCCCTCGAACGGATCCGCCTGAACGAAACCGCTGATGATCGGTGCGTCCTGCCACGCGGCATCGTCGAGCACCCCGTCGATGACCGGCGCGGTCTGGATGCGCTTGGAAGGAGCGAGCTTGCGTTCCGGAACCACCGAGGCGGCACCAGGAGCCGCCGGCGGCTGCTGGGCGATGGCGGGATGAGCGAAGGCGACAACCACAAAGGCAGCGGCGGCAACCGGGGCAAGAAAAGTACACAATGACGACATCAAACGGCCGTGCTCCGTGGGGTTTCGAGGAATGTGAAGGCGTACTGGCAGACCAGTCCGCATCCAAGGATAGCTCGACACAAGGGTTACGCGGGTGGACCGCCTGACGTTTACCGGTGGGGTGGAAACGCCGGGCAGGCAAGGCCTGCCCGGCGTTCTACAACCATGTAGTGGCCGGCTTTAGCCGGCCTTCCCTCGGTCCGCCTGAAGGCGGACACTACGAAAGCGCTCTAGGGCCGAACGAAGATCTACTGCTGCCAGGCAGAGTAGATCGGCTTGCCCACCATGTACGCCGGGTTCGCACCGGCGCGCGGTGTGAACTTGTTGAAGCGACCTGAGTTCACACCCGCCGTGTAGAGATTGCCCTCCTGGTCGGTGCTGATGCCGTGAATGCCCCAGAGCGAGCCCTGGAGATCGGCAACCGTGCCCCACGAGTACACCAGATGACCCTCGAGGTCGTACTTCAGCATCTTCTGTGTTCCCTGGTCGTAGGCCACGACGTTGCGATCCTGGCCAATCTGAATCAGGTGAATGCTGGACGGCCGCTGCTTGATCGACCACTCGGAGAGGTACTTGCCCTCCGAATCGAAGATCTGCACGCGGTGGTTGTCGCGATCGTTCACGAACACGCGCCCGGTCTCGACGTCAACCGCCACGCCGTGCACGTTGTTCATGTAGTTCGGCCGCGTCTCCTTACCCCGTTCACCCAGCATGCCCCAGTCCAGCAGGAACTTGCCGTCCTTGTCGAACTTCGCGACACGGTTGCCGTTGTAGCCGTCGGCCACGTAGAAGCTGCCATCTCCCGCCCATGCCATGAACGTCGGTCGGTTGAAGTGCGTGCCGTCCGCGCCCTTCGTATCCGGGGTCCCGACCGTCTGGACGAGCGTCTTGCCGTCGTTGGTGAACTTGTAGATCGCGTGCTTGTGGTCGTCAACGACCCAGACGTGCTTTTCGGGATCGTACGGGCTGATGTACACCGAGTGCGGACGCTTGAAGATCTTGTCCCACTGCGTCCATTCCTCGATGATGTTGCCCTGTCCGTCCACGACGACGAGGCAGTGCTCCCAGCGGGCATCGACGCCGAGCTCCCGTCGATTTGGCCCCTTGCCCTGCCACGCTTCGAATCCCGTCGCCGGGTCACCGCCGGTGCCGCCATTGCCTGGCAGCGCCGTCTGCGTGGCGCTGCGCCATGGCACACCGCCGATGGGAAACTGCAGGCTCGGACCGACGCTCGTGAGCTTCGCGTTCGGCGGATCCGGGAAATGCGGCAGCTCGCCGCGTGCGAGCAGGTACACCCGATTCGGATTCTCGGCAAAGATGCCCTGCGCCGCGCCGGAGGTCCACTTCTCGTGGCCTGGCAGCGTTTCGACACCTTTCGGCCAATCCTCCACGACGTCGTACGGTCCGAAGAGATCCTGTCCACCGACCTCGCCCGAGACGGCTGCGAATCCGCTCGCCGCTGGCGCCGCGGGCGCTGGCTCCGCAGGCGCCGCGCCACCGCCAATCATCATGCCGGCGACGAAGCCGATAACAATCGCCACCGCCCACCCTATCGCTTTACTCATGTAACTCCTCCGAGCCAGCGCCTGCTGGCAAAGGCCATTAGATTACTTCAGAGATTCCCCATCTATTGCCCGCTGACCCGGTACCCCGGTGCCGGGTACACGCCGAGACCGTGGTACGAATTGGAGTAGACCGTATCCGTGTACCGGATCCGCTTGCCGTCCTTGTCGAGATATCCCATCGACTGCGTGAAGAGACCTGGTTCGGGGTGCTCTTCCGGAGCGGCCCCCTCGAGGATGTACAGCTTGCGGTTGTGCATCGCTATGTACACGAGGGTTCTCATCCCCTCGCCCTTGAGCTGCAGCACGTGCCCCTCGACCATGTCTTGCCAATCCCACGCGTAGTCGGTGACCTCGAAGGTGGGACGTTTCAGATACTTGGCGACGGCGAAGACGATGGCGCCACGCTCGTCCTGCTTCCAGTAGCCGGGTCCAATCGTCGGGCCCCCATCGCGGCACTGGGAGTTTCCCGACGGACACTGCTTCCAGCGGGCAATCCCCTGCTGCTCGAGAGAACTGTAATCAACCACCGTGGCGGTGAACCGTTCTCGACCGCGCTCGGCGCTGTAGACGCGCGCCGGCAGCGTGTACCCGAGCTGCGACATCCATGTCGTTTCCGTGATCTTCGGCTGCCCAGGAAAATTGACCGTGAAGCTGTCCTGCCGGCTGATGTACCTCCTCCCACTCCTGAGCGACGGCGACCCCTGGCATCGACAGCACGAGCGCGAAAAGTATGGCCGCGATAGGCATAACCTGAACCTCCCTTGACTGTGCGCCGCAATAGTGCCAGAAAACGGCTTGCCGATCGAGGCTGGGCGAAGCCGGGGGCCGTCGGCGCGCTGCGCCCGGCCCAGCCACACGCGAGGCAATGGGTGTAGGATCGCGCCCTTATGCCTTTCATCATCACCGACCCGTGCATCGGAACCAAGGACACCGCCTGCGTGGACGTCTGCCCGGTGGACTGCATCCACCCGCGGAAGGACGAGGCGGAGTTCGACGAGACGGCGATGCTCTTTATCCACCCGGACGAGTGCATCGACTGTGGAGCGTGTGTCCCGGCGTGCCCGGTGGTGGCCATCTACGACAGCGTCGATGCCACCCCCTCGCACCAGAAGGACCTGATCGAAGCCAATAGCGTGTACCGCAGCGGTGAGCTCGACGCGGTCGCGAAGGCAGGGGCGCTCGTTCAGGCCCACATCGCCGCGCATCCAGCGCTCATGGCCATTCCGCCGCCCGAACGGCAGGCCGCCCATGGCGTCCATTTCGTTCGCACGAGCAGTGAGTAGGGGCTGCGCCTGTCTCTGATCCTTCACGATCTAGCCCCGCTGCACTGGGCGCTAGCCGGTCTTGGTATCGCGGGCGTCACGCTGGCCCTCCTGCTGCTCGGCAACCGGCGCCTCGGCATTTCCACCGGCTTCGAGGACATCTGCAGCCTCGTGCTGCCCGCTCCCTATTTCCGACGCTCCGCCGTGCTCTCTGGTCGGGGATGGCGACTCCCGCTCCTTTCGGGACTGGTGCTCGGGGGCGCTCTGTCCGCGGTGCTCGGGGGCGGATGGGAGCCGATCTGGGCGCTCGGGGTGTTCGACCGCGCGATTGGGTTCGGGCCTGCCGGCAAGGTGGCGTGGATGTTCGCGGGCGGACTGCTCGTCGGGTTTGGCACCAGGCTCGCGGGGGGATGCACGAGCGGTCACGGGATCTTCGGCCTGGCCAACCTTGAACTACCGAGCCTTCTGTCGACCATCAGCTTCATGGCCGCCGGCATCGCGACGACACAGATCGTCTACCGCGTGCTCTTTCCGCTGGTGGGCGCGCCGTGACACTCCTCTATCTCATTCTCGGGACGGTCTTCGGGTTTGTCCTGAGTCGATCGGGGGCGGCTGACTATGGCTTCATCCAGGGCATGTTCCTGTTCACCGAGTTTCAGCTGTACGGAATCCTGGCTGTCGGGGTGGGACTCACGGCTCCGGGGATCTGGTTGATCAAGCGCAGAGGCCGGACGCTCTTCGGACGGCCCGTGACGATCGAACTGAAGGCCCTCCACCGCGGCAACGTCGCGGGTGGATTAATCTTCGGAGTAGGCTGGTCGCTCACGGGCATGTGTCCGGGACCGATTCTCGTGAATATCGGAGAGGGCAAGGTGTATGCGCTCGCCGCGCTTGCCGGTGCGCTCGTCGGAGCGGGACTGCTGGGGTCGTTCTACCCTGCCGTCCAGCGACCGTTCGGCCTGCCGCCGCTGAAGGTCGGGACCGGAGAGGGTTGATCACGAGCCACAGAGGCACAGAGACACAGAGAAAATTAGGTTACGACCTCTGCGCTTCCGTGACTCTGTGGCCCGCCTTCCGCCTGCGCGCGGGTTGGATAGCAGCGCAGCGTGCAAGAGTTAGCCTGTGCGTGGGTTGGAATGGCAGTGTAGAGCGCAGGCTTCAGCCTGCGCGTCCGCAGGATGTCGGTGTAGAGCGCAGGCTTCAGCCTGCGCGTGATACGTAAACAGTCCGCCGAGGAGAGGACTGATATGGCGAAGGTATATGTGATCAGTTGCCGTGACGCCGGGGTCGATTGCGACTTCGAGACGCGTGGTTCGAGTCTGGAAGAAGTCATGGAGAAGTGTGCCCAGCACGGCATCCAGGAGCACGGCATGAAGGGGTTTGGCCCCGAGCTGTACACGAAGATGCGGCGCTGCGTGCGAACCGTAGAAGAATGACCGCGGCCCCGGCGTTGTACCATCCAACCATATCGAACACGTCGCGCCACCCCCGCCCCGCCTGCGCGAGCGGCGACCGCTAAAGAGTTGCAAAAATGGTAGAGACGATGAAGACACGTGTGGTGGTGCTCGGCGCGGGATTCGGAGGCCTCGAGCTCACGACGATCCTTTCGGATGCCTTCGGCGATGCCATCGACATCGTGCTCATCGACAAAGACGATGCGTTCGTCTTCGGCTTCTCGAAGCTCGACGTGATGTTCGAGCGGAAGGTGCCGGCCGACGTGCGCCATCCATACCGCGACATCGTCAAACCGGGCGTGCGATTCTTGCAGTCCACGGTGCGGTCCATCGATCCGGTCGCCCGACGCGTGGTCACCGACGCGGGAGCGTTCGAGGGAGAGGTGCTGGTGGTCGCGCTCGGCGCCGACCTCGACCCCGGAGCCACCCCGGGGCTGGTCGAAGGCGGCAACGAGTTCTACTCAGTGGCAGGAGCCATCGCGCTGCGCGACGCGCTCCCGCACTTCGAGCGGGGCGCGGCCATCGTCGGTGTGACAGGAAAGTCGTTCAAGTGTCCTCCAGCGCCAAGTGAAGCGGCGCTGCTGCTGCACGATTACCTCACCGCCCGGGGCCGCCGCGAAGCCACCGAGATCTCGGTGGTGATGCCGTTCGGCACGCCTATCCCCCCGTCGCCCGACACGTCGCGGGCGATCCTCGCCGCCTTCGCTGAGCGCGGTATCAGGTTCGTGAAAGACAGCCTGGTGAAGGCCCTCGACCCGGCGCGGAAAGTGGCCGTGCTGAGCGACGGGACCGAGATGCCCTACGCGCTCTTCCTCGGCGTCCCGGTTCATCGCGTGCCGGCGGTTGTCGTCGAGTCCGGGCTGGCAGCCGACGCCTACGGCTGGGTGCCGGTGAACAAGAAGACGCTTGAAACGACGTTTCCAGGAGTCTACGCCGTGGGCGACGTGAATGGTGTGGGGACACCCAAGGCGGGCGTCTTCGCGGAAGGCGCGGCCCGTGTCGTGGCGGCCGCGATCGTCGCGCAGCTTCGCGGAGGGCCGTCACCGGAAGCCTACAAGGGAGCCGGCTCCTGCTACGTGGAGTTCGGTCATGACCAGGTGGGACGCGTTGACGTGGACTTTCTGAGCGGCCCCAAACCGACGGGCACCTTCCAGGAGCCGTCTGACGCCCTCGTCGCAGAGAAGGCCAACTTCGGATCGAGCCGGGTTCAGCGCTGGTTCGGACAGCCGCCGCGTGGTTCCACTATCCGTCCTTGACCTCTCGCCGGTCGCGGCCTCGTCCACACCACGCCAGGCGATTCTGGACTCGACCGCGCTCGCGGTGCGATGTGACGCACTCGGCTACACCCGCTACTGGGTCGCTGAACATCACAGCCTGCCGAATATCGCGACGTCCGCACCCGAAGTGCTGATCGCTCACATCGCCGCGACCACCCCGCGCATTCGCGTCGGCGCCGGCGGCATCATGCTGCCCAACCACAATCCGCTCAGGGTCGTCGAAATCTTCCGGACATTGGAGGCCCTTCACCCCGGCCGCATCGACCTCGGACTGGGACGGGCGCCCGGCACCGACCCGGTCACCGCCGGCGCGTTGCGACGGGGAGCGGCCGACGACCCCGATGGCCGCCTGGCCGAACTGCTCGCGTACGCAAACGGCACCTTCCCGGAGGGGCACCCGTTTCGCGACGTTGTCCCCATGCCGTCGGACGTGACGCTTCCCCCGATCTGGATGCTGGGATCCACGCTCGCCGGCGCATCGATTGCCGCCTCACTCGGGGTGCGCTACGCGTTCGCAGGCCACTTCGCCATGCGCAACGCCACGAGCGCGATGGCCTGGTATCGAAAACAGTTCGTGCCCTCGCCCGTGCTCGAGAGACCCTACGCGATGCTGGCGGTCGCGGTCGTCTGCGGTCCCGATGACGAGGAGGCGGAGCGGATGGCGGCGCCCGCCCGACTTGCGGTCGTGAGAAACAGGACTGGACGCCGCGCGCCGATTGCCAGCATCGAAGAGGCGCTGGCCTACCGCTACACGCCGGAGGAAGAGGCGATCGCCGAGGAGTTCGTCGTGGGTTCGATCGTTGGAGGTCCCAAGCGGGTGCTGAGCAAACTGGCGGCGCTGGCGCGAGACACGGGCGCCGACGAACTCATGCTGTCCACGATCACGTCGACCCGAGAAGACCGCGTGGCGTCGTACGAACTGGTCTCGCGCGCGGCTGGCCTATCCGACGCCCCGCGCTCCCAATGGTTACCGCGCGGTGGCGGATGATTCGTTCGATGGTCCGCTCTCAGCGGTGCCCATCGCCGCCACGTAGTAGGTATACGTCACTCCGCTCGTCAGCCCCGAATTGACGGCGCTCGTCCCCGAGGCACTGCCGATATAGGCGAACGAGGTCGTGGCGGTCTTCCGGTAGATTCGATAACTCGCAGCGCCCGCCGAGCCGGTCCAGGACAGTCCGATCTGCTTCTTCGCCGTCATCTGCTGCGCCACGAAATTGGTCGGGGCGGCAGGGGCGGGTGTGACAGGGACGGTGACGTCCGCGCACGCCTCGTTGGAGTTGCCGCTCGACGAGCCTCCCCTCACGGCCTGCACGACGTAGCAGTACGTACCCGACGCGGGAACCGTGTCGAGGTAGCCAGTGTCCGAGACACCAGATGCAATCGTGCTGTACGACCCGCCGTTCAGCTTCCGCAGGACGCTGTACGTCGTCGAACTGTCCGCATCCTCGGCGGGATCCCAGTCGAGACTCACGTCCGCATCGGAAACCTGCACGGTCAGGCTGGTGGGCGCGTCGGGCGCCGGCCCGCCAATGGAGCCGAACCAGCCGGCGATGTTCAGCCTGCCTCCCGTGGCGGTCTTGCCTGCCAGCGAGGCCGTGGGCGTGGTGGACGCCAGGATGGCCTGCTTGACCTCGACGGCGGTCGGATCCGCATGCATCGACGCGTAGAGCGCAGCGGCGCCGGTGACGTGCGGCGTGGCCATCGATGTGCCGTTGTACGAGCTGTACCGATTGCCGGGCGTGGTGGAGTAGACCGAGACGCCCGGGGCGGCGAGAATCGACCGTGGTGGCCCCGTAGCCCGAGAACGAGGCCAGTGTGCCCGCTCCCCCTGAGCAGTATGAGGAGGCCGACGACCCACAGAGAGCGGCGACGGCAATGACGGCGTCGAAGCTCGCGGCCGACTCGGTCCCGGTCCCGATGGCCGTGTTGTAGTTCGACGGGTAGCTGTTCGTCGTGTCGTTGTTCGTGGTCGAGTTGCCGGCGGCGGCAATGAACAGAATCCCCGCCTTCGCTCCGCGGATGATCGCATCGTGCAGCGCCTGCGAATAGCCGCCCCCTCCCCACGAGTTGTTCGTGGCCACGATGTTCAGGTCGTGGAGGAGCTTCAGGTTTGTGAGATAGTCGACCGCCTTGATGGCATTGGCCGTCGTTCCTCCGTTCGTGCCGAGGAACTTGGCAGAGATAATCCGGACGTTCCAGTTGACCCCCGCGACACCGACACCGTTGCCGCCCGGGGCGCCGATCGTCCCGGATACATGCGTGCCGTGCGCGTCGATGCTCAGCCGCCGGTTGCTGCCGTCATAGACGGAGCTGTCGTTGTTCGCGAAGTCCCAGCCCCGAACGTCGTCTACGTAGCCGTTGCCGTCGTTGTCGACCCCGTCGACCTGTTCGTACGGGTTCGTCCAGATGTTGGCGGCGAGATCCTCGTGGTTGTAGTCAATCCCCTCGTCGATGACGCCGACGAGGACACTGTTGCTGCCGGTCTGAACATTCTCCCAGGCCGTGGCCGCCCCGCTTCCGAAAGCGTTCGCCGGGGCCGTGTCGGCGCTGTACATGCCCCAGAGCGAGCCGTCGGTGAAGTAGGGATCGTTCGAGGTGTCGTGGTGGGTATAGATCCAGTTTGGCTCCACGAAGGCGACGGCCGGATGCTGGGCGAGCACGGCGATCGCGTTGGCCATCGACAGGCCCGGCGGGATGACCGCCAGTTCGAGTTCGGCGGTGCCGCGCCCGCGCAACAGCTCCTTCCGCTGCGCATTCACCCATCCCCGCGCGTTCTGCTGATCGCCGGCACTGACGCCTGAACGAAACTGGACCAGCAGCTCCGTCGCACTCGCGCGACCGTCCGCGACGGCCTGGGCCACATCGGCTGCCGAATCGGCTGGCCGTTGCGCGTGGGTGGGCGCGACGACCGCCGCGAGGGCGAGGAGGAGGGCGGCCAGGGCGGAGGCATACTTGTTCATAGGTGGACATATTCTGAACGGAGTCTCGTCCAGTCTTTCAGTAGCACTCTCATTTACCGTGCAAGCGAGTCACGTTCAGTGAAGCGGCGGGAATCCCGCCCGGTTCGCCGTCAGGAGGGGATCCCATGTGCTCGATCGTCGGCGGAGAAACGGTGGCTCGTCTGATGCTGGCGGGCGTTCTCGCCATGCCGCAGGCCGTGCTTCAGGAACTCGTGCCGGAGACACTGGCGCAGGGAGCGCAGAGTCGGATCGAACAGCCCCGGCAGGTCGTGGTGCGAACGGTCGAGGCGTGGCGCGCGCTCTGGGCGGCGCACAGCCCGCAGCCGGCCCCGCCGGTCGACTTCTCGCGCGTGGTTGTCGTCGGGGTCTTCCTTGGAGACCGGCCGACGGCCGGATTCCTCGTCGAAATTACGGGCGTGACGTCGCAGGCCGGGCAGGCGGTGGTCCGGTTCGTGGAGCATCGGCCGGCGCCCGATGCCATCCTCGCGCAGGTCATCACCGCGCCGTTCCATCTCGTGGTGCTACCCGCCAGCCTTGGGTCCATCACGTTTCAGCAGAGTGAGTCGCCACGGTAGCGTGAGGTGAGCCTCAGACCCTAGCGTTGACGAGCGAAGTTGCCTACAGAAAGCTCAGCCACCACTCCTGACGACCGAGCCTTGACGGCCGCCACCCATCTGCAGAAGAACAGCGCGGCCACGACCAGCAGCCACGCGGCGTAGAAAGCGCCCCGCTGGTAAGATGGGCCTCGAATCGCCGTCCAGTGGTCGGACGATGAGCAAACAGCCCGAATATCGCGACCCGATGAGCCGCACGGCGGTGCGACAGCTCGTCTGGCTGGGCGCTGCCGGAACTGGCGTCTTCATCGCGCTCATGGTCGCGCTCGCCTGGGCGTCGTCGCTGACGGGAGGCAGCGCCGGCGGGGGCGCGGGGATCGACTTCGAGACGAAGACGATCACCATCGTCATCGAAGACGAACCTCCACAGCTTGACTCCACCCGCGTCACTGACACCATCAGCTTTCGAATCCTCGGCCACGTCATGGAAGGGCTGCTGAAGTACGACGCCAGCAACCAGGTCGTTCCGGGTGTTGCTGACCGATGGGAGATCCGTCCCGAGGGGGCGACGTTCTGGCTCCGCGAGGATGCACGTTGGAGCGACGGGAAGCCGGTGACCGCACACGACTTCGTCTTCGCCTGGCGCAAGGTCGTGGACCCGGTCAACGCGTCTCAGTACGCCTTCATCCTCTACTACGTGAAGAACGCCGAGGCGATCAACACGAAGAAGATACCGCCCGATCAACTCGGCGTGCGGGCCCTGAGCGACCGCGTGCTGGAAGTCGAATTCGAGCGCCCGGTTGCCTTCTTCGACAAGCTCGTCACCTTCGGCCTCTACTTCCCGATCCGCGAGGACTTCTACGCGAGCCGCGGCGACCGGTATGCCGCCGACGCGGGCGACCTGATCTTCAACGGGCCCTTCATGATGACTCGCTGGGTGCACGGCGCGCACGTGCGGCTCGAGAAGAACCCGCGTTACTGGGACCGCGACGCCATTCGGCTGAACGCGATCGACATGCCCTACGTCACGGCCGATGCAACCGCCGTCATCAACCTTTTCAAGGACGGTTCTGTCGTATCGGCAGGCCTCGGGAGCGAACAGCTCGACGAGGCGATGAAACTGCGGTGGAATCTTGGCCGCTACGACGACGGATCGTTGTGGTATCTGGACTTCAACTTCCGTCCCGACCGCGTCACCCGCAACCTGCATCTGCGGAAGGCGCTTCAGCTCGTCAACGACCCGGGTGAACTCGTCAACAAGGTAATCGCCATCCCAGGCTTCCGGCCGGCCGCGTCACTCTTCCCATCGTGGCTGACCGGCATCTCCGGGCCGTTTCGACAGGAGTACCCGCCACCGGCCGTCACGCCGGACGTTGCGAAGGCCCGGGAGCATCTCGAGATCGCGAAGCGTGAGCTGGGCCTGACGGACATCCCGCCATTGGTGCTTCTCACCGACGATACGCCGACTGCCAACAAGCAGGCGGAGTACTTCCAGAGCCTCTTCCGGCGAACGCTCGGCCTCGAGATCCGCATCGACAAGCAGATCTTCAAGCAGCGACTCCAGAAGACGACCGACGGTGACTTCGACATCGTGTCAGCCGGCTGGGGTCCCGACTACGCGGATCCGTTGACCTATGGCGATCTGTACGCCTCCTGGAACGGCAACAACCGTGGCCTGTACAGCAACCCAGCGCTCGACGCACAGGTGCGCATCGCGCAGAACTCACTCGATCCACAGGTGCGCATGAAGGCCTTCGCCGAAATCCAGCGCATCATGATCGAAGACGCGGTGCATCTGCCCAACTACGAGCGCGGCCGGGTCTTCGTGCAGGACCCTCGCCTCAAAGGGGTCGTACGGCGGGCGGTGGGCACCGATCCGGACTACACGAACGCCTATCTCGTAGAGAATCCGTAAGCAGCCCCGCTGTGCTCATCTACACGCTCAAGCGCGTCATTCAAGGCATCGTCACGGTCTGGTTCATCGCCACCGCGACGTTCGTCGCGATGCACGCCGTGCCAGGCGATCCGCTCGCCGACCAGCGCGCTACGACGGAACAGATCCGGCGGAACCTGCAAGCACGCTACGGACTCGACCGTCCGTTGATCGAGCAGTACGGCATCTTCATCGGCAACACGCTGAAGGGCGACTTCGGCATCTCCTTCACGCAGGAGAACCGCCGCGTCAACGACATCATCTTCGAGAGCTTTCCTGTCTCCGCGACGCTCGGTGTTCTGGCGGTGGTCTTCGCTGCGTTCGGCGGCGTGGTCTGGGGCGCGCTCACGGCGATCTACAGGAATCGCCTGCCGGATCACATCATCACGTTTCTCGTGATCCTCGGCATCTCCGTGCCGAGCTTCGTCGTCGCCGCACTCGGTCAGCTCGCACTCGTGGATATCAACGCCTGGCTTGGCTTCTCATTGTTGCCGGTCGCCGGATGGGGCTCCGTCCGCCACATGATCGTGCCGTCGATGGTGCTGGGGCTCGGCACGATGGCGTACCTCACGCGCCTCATGCGCTCGTCAATGCTCGAGATCACCGGCTCCGACTTCATTCGGACGGCTCGCGCCAAGGGCCTGCCGCCCACGCGCATCTTTCTGAAGCACCAGTTGCGCAACGCGATCCTGCCGGTCGTGACCGTGCTCGGGCCGGCAATTGCCGCGATCACCACCGGAGGCTTCGTAGTGGAGCTCGTGTTCGCGATTCCTGGGCTCGGCCGAAGTTTCGTCCAGTCGGTGCAGCAGCTCGACTACACGGTCATCATGGGGACGACGGTCTTCTACGGCGCCTTTCTGGTCTTCATGGTCATCGTGGTGGACCTGCTGTATGGGTTGATCGACCCGCGCGTGAGGCTCGAGTGAGCGTTCGACCATGAATGCGGTCGAGCGCTTTGCACCCCTCGATTTCGAGCCGGCCGTCATCGAACGGCAGGTCCATGCGATCTCACGCCCGTCCCTCTCGTACTGGCAGGACGCGGGGCGCCGCCTCAGAAGCAACTGGCGCGCATCGGCCTCGCTTGGCCATCATCGTCGGCCTTGTCGCGTTTGCGATCGCTGGACCCTGGGTGTGGCGTGTTGATCCGGCCGCACAGGATATCGACCAGATCAGCCAGGCACCATCCCTTCCCTCCACCGCGCTGATTGTCGAGCCAAGCGCACCGTGGGCAGGCGTGACGACGGAGCCCATCCGGTCGGGGCAGGCCGTCACGAACCTGCGCCTGGCCGAACCAGCGACGACGCAGACAGTGCGCGCTCGTATGGGAGCCAGTGCTCGGCGCAACTGGGTACGTGATCTATCGCAGCATTTACGATCCCGCGCCGGATCGCGCGCTGGGACTGCCGCTTGGTGACGTGCTCGGGGCACAACGCGCCAGCTATGAAGACCGGTTGGATCTCGACCCGACTCGCTACTGGTACTCGGTTGTCGTTCTCGATGCGAGCCGCGCCGAGCATGACGAATACACAACGCTTGTCGTCGATGCGGTTCGGGCGGTCTCTCCCGAGGAAGCGGTGGCTCGCGGGTGGGCATCCGACGCCGCCGCGTTCGGGCGTCGGCGATCAGATCACGCTGCCGTTTCACCCCCTGGGCACTGACTATCTCGGTCGCGACATGCTGGCGCGACTCGCGTACGGAGCGCGGGTATCGCTCTTCATCGGCGTGGTGGCGCCGCTCCTGTTCGTGCTCATCGGGATCGTCTACGGCAGCATCGCCGGATTCGTGGGGGGACGCATCGACCAGCTGCTGATGCGCTTTGCGGAGTTCGTCATCGCACTGCCGTTTCTGCTGTTCATGATCCTCTTCAAGATCGCCTTCGGCATCGGGCCTGGAGAGAGCGGGGTCTTTCCAATGCTCGTGGCGCTGGTGATCCTCGACTGGCCGCCCACCGCCAGACTCGTGCGGGGACAGATCCTGCAGATTCGACAGGAGGGCTACGTCTCCGCGTCGCAGCTCCTGGGCGCCAAGACCGGCTACCTGCTGTTCCGGCACATGATTCCCAACACGCTGGGCGTGATCCTCGTCACCCTCACGTTTGCGGTGCCGAGCGCGATCTTCACAGAGGCCTTCCTCTCGTTCATCGGCATGGGCGTCGCGCCGCCGACGCCATCGTGGGGCAGCATGGCGAACGAAGGGATCCGCACCATGCTGTCGCACCCGCACGAGCTGATCTTCCCCGCCGTCTTCATCAGCGTCGCGGTGCTGGCCTTCAATCTGCTCGGCGACGGGCTGCGTGACGCGCTCGACGTGCGCATGCGAGGCCGCGAATGACCGCTCCGCCCGTCCTTGACGTCGCGGATCTCCACGTCGAATTCGATACATATGGCGGCATCGTCAAGGCGGTGCGCGGCGCGAGCTTCAGCGTGCACGCGGGGAAGACGCTCGCGATCGTCGGCGAGTCGGGCTGCGGCAAGTCGGTGTCCGTGCAAAGCATCATGGGCCTGATTCCGATGCCGCCCGGCCGCATCACGCGCGGCACGGCGCTGCTCGACGGCGTGGACATCATCCGGCAGAAGATCGTCAACGGTCAGGACGTGCGCGGCGATCGCGTCGGCATGATTTTTCAGGACCCGATGAGCGCGCTGAATCCGACGATGCGGGTCGGCGACCAGATCGCCGAGACGCTGCAAGTGCACCGCGGATACTCGAAACGCAAGGCCTTCGACCGCGCGGTCGAAGTACTGACCCTGGCCAACATCCCGGAAGCGGAAAAGCGTGCGCGGCAGTACCCGTTCGCATTCTCCGGCGGCATGCTCCAGCGGGCGATGATCGCGATCGCCATCGCCTGCGAACCGGCCGTGCTCATCGCCGATGAGCCGACGACGGCGCTCGACGTCACGATCCAGGCGCAGATCCTCGACCTGCTCAAGGCATTGCAGGCCAGGAACGGCATGGCCATCGTACTGATCACCCACGATCTCGGCGTTGTCGCGCGCATGGCCGACGAGGTGGCCGTCATGTATGCGGGCGAGATCGTCGAAAAAGGAAGCGTGGACGATGTGTTCTATCGCGCCGCGCATCCGTACACGCTGGGACTCAAGGCGGCGATGCCGAGCAGCACGACATCGAAGGCGGAGGGTCTGAGACCAATCGAAGGTACGCCGCCCGACCTCTTCGCTCCGCCAACCGGTTGCGGTTATTTCGCGCGATGCCCGCACGCGATGCGCCTCTGCGGGCCTTCACATCCGTTCCGCTTCGACGTCGATCCAGGGCACGAGGCCTTGTGTTGGCTGCACCATCCGGACGCGCCTGGCACCGCACCCGAACTGCACCGTAGGGGACAGGCGTGACCGCGCTCGTCGACGCCAGAGGCGTCACCAAGCACTTCCGAATCGCCCGCGGACAAACCGTGCATGCGGTGGACGATGTGTCGCTGACGATTGCCGAGCGGGAGATCGTGGGGCTCGTCGGTGAGAGCGGATCGGGCAAGTCGACGTTCGGCAAGACGCTGATCGGTCTGCACGCCAAGACAGCTGGAGAGGTGTACCTGGAAGGTGAACGGCTGCCGGATCGCTACAAGCCGTCCGACTTCCAGCGGCATGCGCGACGGATGCAGATGATCTTCCAGGATCCCTACTCGAGCCTGAATCCCCGCATGACCGTGGGCGAGATCATCGGCGAAGGGGTGCGGCTCCAGCCCGATTCGAGCCGCGTGGCGATCCGCGAACAGGTGGACGTCTGGCTCGAACGGGTCGGACTGGAGCGCGGACATGCCGCTCGCTACCCGCACGAGTTGTCCGGTGGTCAGCGACAGCGCGTCGGCATCGCACGCGCGCTCATCCTGAAGCCGAAGTTCGTTGTCTGCGACGAGCCGATCTCGGCCCTCGATGTCTCGGTGCAAGCGCAGATCGTGCGTCTCCTCGGCGAGCTGAAGGCCTCGATGGGTCTCACGATGCTCTTCATCGCGCACGACCTCTCGATGGTGCGCTATCTGTCGGATCGTATGGCTGTGATGTATCTGGGGTCTCTTGTGGAGATAGGCCCGAGCGAGGAGGTGTATGCGACGCCGCTTCATCCCTACACGCAGATGCTCGTCGCCTCGAATCCTGAACCCGATCCGCGTTCGGAGCGCGAGCGAGCGACCGTTCCAATTACCGGCGAGATTGCGTCGCCTATCAACGTCGGTCGCGGCTGCCGCTTCGCGAGTCGGTGCCCGCACGTCATGGATGTCTGCAGGAGCGTGACACCGGAATTGCGCACGCCGGTCGACGCTGCACCAAGTCGTCGCGTGGCCTGTCACCTGTACGAACCTTCCGCCCAGGATCCACGGTCCGCCTGAAGGCGGACACTACGTACAACGTAGAGCGGAGGCTTCCGCCTTCGCGTAAAGCTTCGGCGGACCGCCGTAGCCTTGGCGGAGGCGGTTAGCCTCCGCGGACACGCGCACGCTGAAGCGTGCGCTCTACGGCGAAACGCAAACCGCTCTAAAGCCCTCTCTCGATCAACTGGTTGTAGAAGAGCCGGAGAATGCCCGGTAGCCGGCCCGGCGCGTAGTGCGCGAATCGCTGGGGCACCTTGAACTCCTTGACGATCTGATCGAGATTCTTGCCAGCCAGCACCATCTTGGCCACCTCGTCCCGCATCAGGATGAAGTAGTCCCGCTGATCCACGACATCCGCGATGCCTCGGCCAACATGGATCGGGCCGTGCCCAGGGACGTACGTGTCTACAGGCAGATTGCGGTCGATGATCCGATTCAGGATATCGATCGTCCCCTGGATATTCGCGTAGAACACGCCGGCGGCTTCGGCCTGGCCTGGGTGGATCTCGTTGTTCAGGAGGTCACCCATGAACATCACCCTCCGCTGCGGGATGTACATGGTCATGTCGCCGGAGGTATGGCCGTACCCTTCGGCGGTTGCCTGGAAGGTCAGGCCACCGAGTAACACCGTCAGGGCGTTCTCGAATCCCATCGACGGCGGAAGCAGCTGGGCGCCCTTTACCGTGTACCCGGGGAGCCCCTGCGCCTTGCGATCCTCGAACTCCTTCGCCTCGTGCTGGAAGTACGCTCTGATCTGGTCTCGCGTCCCTATGTAGACAGGCTTGTCCTCGCGGAAGTACCAGGCGCCGGTGGAATGGTCGCCGGACGCATGCGAGGCAAAGAGGTAGACGACCTTCTTGTCCGTGACCTTCCGAATGGCCGGCAGATCATCGTTGCGAATATCACTGTCGAACACCAGCACACCCTCGTCAGTCACCACGAAGCTGGCGTTGCTGCCGGCGCCGGTCATCGTGTACACGTCCTTCGCGACCTGCACGGGTCCTCTTGTGCCCTGGCCAAAGACTGAAACGGCGCTCACGAGCATCGCGAGCGCGATCGCGCATCCTTGCGCGCAGACTCTCACGCGGTTGACTGTCATCGTCATCTCCTTTGATACCACTCGATTCGATCGCCACGACGTCCACCGCCTGGCAGTTCCATATACGTCACGTCGGTGTGGCCAACCGAGGCCACCGGACCATCGGGCAACTCGAAAATCCGGTCATTCGAGAGCAGCAAGCCACCCGGTCGCAGCATGGCCGCCAGGTTTGACACGGCGAGCGACTGCTCGAACACGTCGTAGTAGATCAGGATGTTCGAGGCGACGATCAGATCGAACCGCTCGTCCTGGTTCAACGACTCGAGCCGCTGAACGACGATATTGACGTCGCGAGGGTACACCGACAGCACCGCCACAGGGGGCACCCGGATGCTCCGAACGGCCAGCCGGCCAGCCGTCGGAGGGGGCGCCGCGGTCCGTGCGACGGCGCCAACGCGGTCGCCGAACGTCTCCCAGTACCTCGTCAAGTCCGGAGTCCAGGGCTGATCCAGATCGCGCGGCAAAACGAGTGTGTACGGCGTGCCGGATCGAGCACGCATGCGTGCGGTCTCGAGGTGCTGGAGCACACGAGGACTCAGGTCGAACGCGGTCACCTGCAGCCCGCCTGATGCGGAGAGGCCGAGCCGCATCAGGGAATCGACAAGGGCGAACGGCTGGAGGGTCTGCTCCGGATAGAAATCCTGGCCTTCCTGCTTGTCCGCGAAATCCAGCCCAGGACCGAGAATGGCGATGCGACGGATCGGCACTGGGTTGGATGAGCTGCCTGGCTTTCATGGCCTCGAGTGCCCGCTCGATGCCGAAGTCGATCCAGATCGCGGTATCCGACGCGAGTCCGCGGTCGCGAAAAATCGTCGTCAGATCGCGTAGCTCGGCGTCCGGATCCACGAGCGTCCCTGCATGCGGTGCACTGCCCACGACCTCGGTCCGCTGTTCGAGATAACGCCGAATCCGGTCTCGGCCGTTTTCGGTCGCGAGCTCCATGCCACGTCGCTCGATCACTCGGCGTGCAAATCGGAGTCGCTCGTTCTCACCGGGCGATGCGAGGGCGGCGACAAAATCCTCGATCCGCGCTTTCAACAAGGGTGACGGGACAAACACCGTGACACCGGTCCCGGCCTGTCGCACCTGTACGCCTGCCGGTTCCCGCTCGGTGATCCGCCGCTGCTTCGTGAATGTCGTCCCGAACTGCAGCAGGTTGATGATGGAGTCGGCGTCACCGTCCTCGACGCGGGCCCGGATCTCCGCATCTCGACGGGACACCCACGCGGGCCAGACAGCCTCGATCTCTGCCGCGGTCTTCCCACGCATCTCCGCCGGCAGGAGGTCTTGCCGAAGGGCCTCCAATACCGGCTTCGCCTCCGAGTACGACAGGGCGGCCCGCCTGGCCGAGAGTGATTCCTGGCCCGCCGACGTCGCCGCGGCCAACAGAAGTCCGCACGCGATGCTCATTGCGAGCGCGCAGTCGTTCGAATCGTTCGGACGTTCGGATCGTTCTCAGAACGACCCGTACGCTTCGAACGCTCCGAACGTTCCGATCAAAACGCCACACGGAACCCGAACTGCATCGTCCGGTTCTCACCCTGAATCGCCTTGAGGTACTGCGCGTTGTTTTCCTGCGCGTTGATGGTGAAGTTCTCCTGGTTGAACACGTTGAACGCCTCGGCCATCACGTCGATCGAGATGCGGTAGGGCAGCGGCACGCGCTGCTGGATCCGGACGTTGGTCCGGTTGCGCGCCGGCTGCGTGAAGTCGTTGCGCGGTGTAATGGTCCCATCTGGACGCAGCCGCTGGCGTTCGACTGAACCCGCGCCGAGAATGCGCAGATCGCCCCCGTAAGAGTTTGCCGTTCGGTCGCCGGCACTCGAGTAGTGGATGCCGCTCAACTGGAAACCGTGGCCCACCTGCCAGATACCGTTGAGCACCATCCGGTGGCGCTGATCGCCCTCGGCGAAGCTCCATTCGCCGCCGAGATCCTGCGCGAGCTCGAACGGCACTTCAACCGGCACGCTGCCGGTCACGCCCTGGAACGGCGGTCCCACCGCGTTCAAGAACCCCGCCAGCGTATACGTGGCGGAGGCCTGCCACCGGTTGCTCATTCGTTTGGTGAACGTCGTCACGAGTCCGTGATACGCCGAGCGGGCGTTCTGCTGCGTCAGCGCGACGATGCCCCAGTCCGGGTACGGCAGTAGAGCCCGATTCGGCCCGTTTGCGGCATATGGATAGTTCACGCCCGTTGCGGGATTGAACGCGATGTTCATGTTCAGGTGGCCCCATCCCTCGTTGCGGCCACGGGTGTAGACGTAGTCCGACTCCACCACCATGTCCGAGCCGAACTGGCGCTGGAATCCGATCGAGGTCTGCACCGAATTGTTCACGTTGTAGGTGCCTGCTGGAGGATTGAGCTCGCCGCTCGCAAGCAGCAAGCACGCGGGCGCACCAGCATAGCTTCTTGCCTTCCAGGCCGCCATGGCCGGCGCTTGCTCGGGGGCCGAGCACGCCGTCGCCTTGGCCTGCTCGAAGGTGGGCGCCGGACCATTGAACGGGTTGGCTGTGAAGTCGGGCCGACCGTCATTGGCCACCTCGACGAGCGCCACCGTCTTCGACTCGCCGGGATACGTTCTCGACAACATCTCGCCGTAGTACCTGCCGATGCCGCCGCGGACGACCATCCGGTCGTCCACTTGGTACGCGAAGCCGACGCGGGGCTGGTAGTTGCCCACGTTCTGCGGACGTCCGGCTTCCATGAACGGCAGTAGCTCGTTCTGGTTCTGGAACATGTCCCACATCAGGTCGTAACGGAGGCCAAGATTCAGGGTCAGTGCATTGGTCACGTGCCAGTCGTCCTGCACGAACAACCCGTACGCCCACACCCGTTCCGGTTCGCGCCGGCTCTTGTGCACGCCCAGCGTGTACCGGCGTGTGAGCGGTGAAAGGGCGGCGAGGTTCCAGGTATCCACGTTGAACGGATCCGGCAGGATCTCTTCGAGATTGGCTGGCGCTGGACCGTTGCGCGCGTCGACCACGCCCATGCACTGCGTGCAATTGGACGTGTAGATCTGCTCGAGCAGGAACTCCCCGCCCGTCTTCAGGTCGTGACGGCCCATCGCGTCGTACGAGAGTGTGAAGTTGTCCTTGATGCTGTACAGGTTCTGCACGCGGTAGCGCGGCGCGGCGTTGTTGCCAAGCACCGTGAAGTTGGTGAAGGTGATACGGGGCGATCCGGTGGTGATGGGCCCAAATGGCCCGCCTTCCGCCATCGGATGCTTCGACCACGTGGTCAGGTTGCCCTCGCCGAATAGATAGCTTGCGTAGCCGCCGGAGAGCTCGTTCAGAGCGCGATTGCTGAGAACCTTCGTCAACTGCAACACCAGGCCGTCCGACGTTGTGTAGGTGTTGGCGGTGGCCGCGGGGTGCTGGGTGTTGCCTGGGCCGAACGGGTCTTCCGTCGTCGTCTTGTTGCCCTTCACCATGAAGCGCGTCTGCGGCGAGACCTGGTAATCAAGGCGGGCGCCGATATGTTTGACGGTCGAGGTGCCTTCGAGCGACACGTTGAACGCCGGGAAGGGTGTGTTCCAGACCTCCGTCTTCGGCGCACGCTCGTACTCGTCGAAGAAGAAGAAGTGCAGCTTGTCGCGCATGATCGGCCCGCCAAACGACCCGGCGAACTGCTGATTCGTGATGGGCACGACACGAGCGAGTACGGGATTCTCGGCGTTGAAGCGACTATCGCGAAAGTTGCCCCGGAACGACCCGGCGAACCGGTTGGTGCCGGACTTGGTGATCATGTTCACTTGCACACCCGACGACCGACCCTGGGTGGCGTCGAAACGATTCGAGATGTACTGGAACTCTGCGATCATCTCCTGGCTGAACGCGGGCTGTCCGCCTCCGCCCATCGTGTTGGCGAACTGCATGCCGTCGACGTTCGTCTGATACTCGCGCGTCCGGTTCGCGTTCCTCGTTTCAATCGGCTCCGCCGGGTTCGCCGACGTTGACCGACTCCCCGGCGCGAGCAGGAGGAGCGCCATCCAGTTCCGCCCCTCCGACGGCATCTCCTGCACCTGCTGCGGGTCGATGTTCCCGCCCAGACTCGAAGTGGCGACATCGAGCAGCGGCGACTCCGCGGTCACGGTCACGGTTTCCTGCACCGTCGAGGGCGACATCTGCAGGCTGAGGGTGACGGTCTGGCCAGCCAGGAGTTGAATGCCGGCCTGTGTGAGGCTGGTAAAGCCCTGGAGCGCTGCAGTGAGCTGGTAGAGACCGACGCGCACCGGCATCCGAAACACACCACGCTCATCGGTGACGGATTCAAATCGGTTTCCCGTAGCTTCGAGGACCGCCGTGACCGTCACGCCAGGCAGCACGCCGCCCGTGGAATCGGCCACTGTGCCGGTCAAGGTTGCTTCCTGCGCGTACACGGCCGTGGGCAGTGTCGCCAGTGCCAACGCCAAGAGCAGCCGACTCACGATCCTAGATGCCATGAAGCCTCCTGATGGATTGCCGTCTGACGTGGCCGGGAAAACTCTTCTATTTCTCTCCTACTTCGCGCGCCCCTTGAATCCTTGAGCCACCATCTGAACCTTGAAGGCCGTACCACCAGCCCCAAAAATGTAGAGTGTCTTCTTGTCTGGACCAGCAAAGGCCAGATTTGCCGGCTTGCGGAGGGCAAACTGTTCCACACCCCAGACGACGGGAATCGTACCGAGATGCTGGCCCTGTGCGCTGAACACTTCGATTCCCTTGTTGGTCGCCGCGTACACGCGGCCCTCTCCATCGATCGCGAGTCCGTCAGCGCCGTTCCCCTCCGCGATCCGTGAGTCCTTGTGCCCCGGTATCCTCACGCTTTCGTACTTGGCGAAGTTGCGACGATTCCTGAGAGTGCCGTCCGGTTGGACGTCGAAGGCCAGCAGATACAGACCGTCTTCGTGGTTGACGTACAACGTCTTCTCATCAGGGCTCAGCTGCATACCGTTCGGATTCGTGGTCTCGTTGAAGATCCGAACGGCCTTCCCACCTGTGGGGATGTAGTAGAGCCCGGTGTTATCCCCGATGCTGTCCGAGAAGTACACGCCACCCTTACGGTCGACAACGATGTCGTTGAGACGATTGAAGGGCTTGCCGTCATAGCTGTCGGCGAGCACCGCTTCACTGCCCTTGGGATACAACACCCCGACCTTCTGATTGCCGGGCGCCCGTTGCACTGAAATCAGCCGTCCCTTCAGATCGAAGGCCAAACCGTTCGACTGGTTCGAGTTCTCGAGGAATGTCGAGATGTTTCCGGACGGGTCGATGCGAGTGATCCGGCTGGCGCCTGTCTCTGTGAAGAGCACACTGCCGTCGGCCATGCCGACCGGCCCCTCGGCGCCCTGGAAACCCGTCTTGATGAGTTGAATTGGAGTGCCGGCCGCGACCACTCCCGCAATACCGGACGCGACCAGATTGGTTGGAACCGGCAGCGGGGCCTGCCCTCGACCGCGGCCTCCTTCCTGAGCCTGGGCCTGACCAACCTGCTCGGCGGTCCAACTCATCCCGGCGAAGCCGGCAACGAAGATCACCAGGGACGATGTCGTCAGCAGACGCATGAGCCTCCTCCCGAGATTGGCGAGTTGGATATCGTCCGAGCGCGCGCCACACGGTATGAGCGCTGTGTGGAGTGGCCGGACCCTACCGTACAGGCTGACGACTGTCAACGTGAGATCGGCATTCAAACACTCGCAAGTAACATCCCAAATCGGCGGTCTCGATCGCCCGGCTCTCGGTGAGCCGATCAGCCCGTTCGCGCGCATGCCCACTGCGTTGGCCGTGGAGAATTCGCTGCTTTGCCCGGCTGAGCCGGGTGTATATTCCGGCACTGGAGTACTAGTCGCCTAGGCAGGAGACCAGCCGAACCTAGGGAGGAGTCATCGTGAAGCAGATACTGACGGCGCTTGTCGCGACAGTGGGCATCGTGTCTGGGGCCGGTCCCCTTCTTGCCCACCACGGCGCGGCGACCTTCGATACGGGAAAAGAAATAGTTCTCGAAGGCACGGTCGTCGAGTGGGTCTGGTCCAACCCACATTGCTTCCTCAAGTTCGAGGTCAAGGAACAGGACGGTCGCGTCCGGACCTGGGTGACGGAGACCAGCAACCCGCCCGACATGGTGAACCGGGGCTGGAGCCGACGGTCGTTCAAGGCTGGGGATGCCGTCAAGGCCACCGTCGAACCGGTGAAGAGCGGGAATCCGGTGGGGCGCCTTCTGGAGGTGACCTTCGCAGACGGCCGGAGGCTGAGCACGCGCGGAGGTGCCGCCCCGACGGCGGCGCCCTGAGCCGCTCGCTGGGCTCGGCACCACGTAGTGGCCGGCTTCAGCCGGCCTTGCTCGGTCCGCCTAAAGGCGGACACTACGTACACAAGAGTGCGTAGGTTCAACGTATCTTGTTCACCCCGACCTTTGCCGCTGTTGGGAGATCTCTGGTCTTTGGTCTCTAGTCTTGCTTGGGCTCTAGGCCCTGGGCTCTTGGCTCCTCTCAAGTTTGCTTCTTAACGTTTACACTTTGAACTTCGCATGGACGTGACCACCGCGGTAGAAAACGCAACAGCATCGGCCGAAGCAGCGGTGCCGGCGGTCGTGTTCGACAAGGTCTCCTTTGCCTTCGACGAGCACGTCGTTCTGCGTGATGTGAGCTTCAGTGTTCCAACGGGGAGCATGACGATGGTGCTCGGCGCAAGCGGTGCCGGGAAATCGATTCTGTTGAAGCTCATCCTCGGGCTGTTTCGACCGGACGCCGGCACCATTCTCGTCAACGGCCAGCGCGTCGATCGGATGGCCGAGCGCGATCTCCTCCGTCTGCGGGGGGACATCGGCATGGTGTTCCAGGAGATCGCTCTCTTCGATTCGCTGACGGTGGCGGAGAACGTCGGCTACCGACTATCGGAGGAGACGAACCTGCCTGACGAGGACGTGAACCGCCGAGTTGCGGAGGTTCTGGGTTTCATCGGGCTCGGTGAGTACGAGACTCGAAAGCCTTCGGAGCTATCGGGCGGCCAGCGACGACGAGTCGCCATCGCCAGGGCCATGGCTTCCAAGCCAAGTCTCCTGCTCTTCGACGATCCGACGACCGGGCTGGACCCCGTCATCGCGACGACCGTGGACGACGAGATCGTCAAGCTGCGCGATCTGGAACAGGTCACCTCGATTTTCGTGACGCACCAGATCCGGGACGCGTTTTACGTGGCCAGACACCACGCCGTCAGAAACGATCAACTGCAGATTGTCTCCACCGACACCGAACGTGCCAGGTTCATGGTGCTCCACGAAGGCGGGATCTACTTCGAGGGCAGCGGAACCGAACTGCTGGCCTCGCACGACAACTACCTGCGGGAATTTCTCTTCATGACCCTGCCCCCCTGGTAGAACGACATGGGCGATCGCTCCATGCTCGTTCGGTCGGGCCGGTCTGACGGGTGGACCCTCCTTGCGATCCTGGGTCTTTCGGCCTGCTTCAACCTGACGAACCTCGGCTTTCCTTTCACCTTCCACGGTGACGAGCCCCTCAAGGTCCAATTCATTCAGCAGTGGACGCAAGATTTCAAGCACCCGCTGCTGATGCTCCAACTCGTGCGCGGGGGCAACCTTCTGTTCGATCTGACCAACCCGCTGGATATCGCAATCCTGGGACGTGCGCTCCTGGGGCTTTGCGCGACGGTGACGGTGTTCCTGTCGTACTTGCTGGCGCGGCGTTCGATGTCCGCCCGAGGTGCGCTCGCCGTGGCAGCCGCCGTTGCCGTCGCACCGACGCTGGTGGTCCATGCCCATTATCTGAAGGAAGACACGATTCTGACGACGTGTCTGATAGCGTCAATCCTCTGTTTCTTCAGATTCGTCGAGCGCCTGAGTGTTCGATCGGCCGTCTGGTTGGGCCTGGCAACGGGACTCGCGTTCTCGGCGCACTACAAGGCGGTTCTGCTCGTCCCGCTGTACCTCATCGCGCCGTTCGTCGGGATGCTCGCTCCACGCGTCGATCTGGAACATGAAGCAACCACCCACGCGGGAAACTCCGCTCGACGTACGCGCACGTTCTATACACGTCTCGGGGTGACCGGCGCGATCGCAGGGTGCGTGTTTCTGGCCGTCAACTGGCCGCTCCTCCTGGATCCGCGGACCTTTTTGACAGGAATGCTCTTCGAAGCCGATCACGCGCAAATAGGTCACGACGTGCCGATCTGGGGTCTCGACTACTGGCTGGGATTTCACCTTCTACACAGTCTCGTGCCTGGGCTCGGAGCATTCGCGACCATCCTGGCCGTCGGCGGCCTTGGATGGGTCGTCGCGCGCTGGCGCACAGCACCAGTGCACGACCGCTGGCTCGTGATCTACGTCTTGGTCTTCTATTTCGTGCCCGAGATCTCACCGCTCAAGCCGTGGCCTGATTTCTCGCGATACATGCTGCCGGTCGTGCCGCCGTTGCTCTATTTCGCCTGGAAGGGTACCGAGGCGGTGGCAATGCAATTTCGGAACAGCGGACCACGTGTCTCGATCTTCACGGCAGGGCTCGCGGCGCTGGTGCTGCTGCCCGCTTACATGAGCGTGCGCCTGGTATCGGGACTGGCCGACGACACCCGCACGCGAGCCGCGGAGTGGCTCGAGAGTCACCCAGGAACAGCTGTTTTCGAAAGCTACAGCGGAGAAGGCACGTCGGTCAGGTCGCTCGTGGAACGGGACGCCGCGCAGTGGCGAGCGAGGGGGGTGGACTACCTCGTCGCCAGCAGTTTCATGTACGACCGTTACAGTACCGCCGCGCGATTGCGCAATCGACGTGCGGAGATAACGGACGCGCATTACCTGGACCTGTTCATGCGTCCCTACGTGGAGTTCGCGCCCGCGTATCGCACGTTCGCCTTCAGCAACCCCGTGATTCGAATCATCGATCTGCGCGAGTCCGAGTCGCGAGAGGACACTCGGTGAGCGCCGCGGTCGGTGGTATTCCCTCGGCCGGACAGTCGGGACCCATGTCTGCATTCGGCGTGCTCCGCGCGTACCTCCAAGCCAAGGCCGCGTTCTCGGAGGAAGAGCTCACGTTCATGGAACGGCTGTTCCGTCCCGTGGCCCTGCGCGCGGGCGACGTGCTTCAACGCGCTGGTGAGGTTGCGACCCACGCCGCGTTCGTGGCCGAAGGGTGCCTCCGCAGCTACGTCATCGATGGCAAGGGCAAGGAGCACATCGTGCAGTTCGCGCCTGAGAACTGGTGGCTGTCGGACGCCGCGAGCCTCATGACGGGAACTCCGTCGCAGTATTTCATCGACGCCGTCGAAGACTCGAGCCTCCTGCTCATCGACCCTCCCTCGCACCTGCGCATCGTCGAACAGATTCCAGGCTACGCCACCGCCTTTCAGACCGGATTGCAGAAGCACGCCGCAGCCAAGGACCTGCGGATCGTCAGCGCACTGGCCACGTCGGCCGAGGAGCGCTATCAGGAGTTCATGCGCACGTATCCATCCATTGCGCTCCGTGTCCCTCAGTGGATGCTCGCGTCGTACCTCGGCGTGTCGCCAGAGACGCTCAGCCGCGTTCGGAAAAGCCTGTCGCGGAAGTAGCGGGCTTCGTCCATCCCGGCCTTCCTGGCCACCAGTATCATCCTCGGTGAGATCACGTCGTCGTAGGCGCCCAGGCCATAGTCTCCATACATCCGCTCGATTACCAGACCGTGCGGAGCAAACATGCGCTCGAAGTCCTGCAGCGTGAACTTCGCGACACGTTCAACGTATTCGAGCGGCTCGGCCGTGCCGGTATCGATCGTGATCCGTTTGAAGAAGTGCCGGGCGTCGAACCAGCGCGTCAGCCGGTAGCTGACACCGTCGATGGCTTTCATCTCGTCAGAGACGATCCTCGCCTCGGCGTGCCGGGTGTTCAGATAGTCGAGCACAAGAACGCCGCCCGGGCGCAACGATCGGGCCATGTTCCGCACGACAGCCATGTGGTCGTCCGGTTCTGCAAAGTAGCCAAAGCTCGTGAAGAAGTTGAAAACACCGTCATACGCATGGCGACCGAACGGCACGCGCATGTCGTGTTGCCTGAACCGAAGGCGCTGGTGCGCGCGCTTGCTGGCTTCCCTGATGCTGCTGGCAGCCAGGTCCAGCCCAGTCACCCGGAGGCCCTTGGACGCCAGGTAGGCTGAATGGCGACCGGCGCCACATCCCAGGTCGAGCACCCGAGACCCCGGCCGGAGCCTGAGGCATTCGAGCAGCGCCTCCACGAAGCGTGCGGCTTCGTGTTCGTCTCGGCTCGCATAGAGCTTGTGGTAGTGCGGGGAATCGAACCATGACGCGAACCATTCCGCACGCCGCGTCGTCTGAGTTGTTGTTGTCGAGATCACTGGCCACCGCCTTTCTGCACCATCGTGCTGACCAGACAAGGCTAGTGAGCCGTGCTGCGGTGGACATTGATCTAGATCAAGAAATAACCCTGTTGGTTCGCGTAGCCGGCGGATCGTGACGAACAAACAGCGAATGATCCACAATTTGCGGACGCGGGCGCCACGCGCCAATTCTGGTTGCGCCCTCGTGGGACCATCGCTTCATCAAACGGAGATCATCAGCTATGCGTTTCATCACCTGTGTCGTGCTCGCACTGTGTTCGCTCATCGGCCTCGTACCGATCGCCGAGGCCCAGCAGAAGCCACCCCAGCGGGGCATCGTCAACATTACCGGCCAGCTCTATCGCGCGCAGAACGACAACCACTACACGGTGTTCCTGGTGACGCCAGAGGGCATCATCATGAGCGATCCGATCAACCGCGACTTCTCGCGGTGGCTCAAGGCGGAGATCGCATCGCGGTTCAAGGTGCCCGTTCGCTACGTCTTGTACACGCACAGCGACTGGGATCATGCCTCCGGCGGCGTCGTGTGGGCCGATACGGCGGAGTTCATCGGCCATAGGAACATGCTCGCGTCGCTCGCGCCGCCGGCCGGCAATCCTCCGCTACCGGCGGACGGAACGAAGATGGATGCCAATCGCAACGGGCTCGTCGAGCGGGCCGAGGCCACCGGCGCCGTGGCCCAGCGTTTCGCCCTCTTCGACTACAACCGGGACGACGTCGTGAGCGGCGCCGAAATGGCGCGTGGCTCCGTGAGTGACGTGCACATCCCGACCACGACGTATGTCGATCGGCACACGGTCACCCTCGGTGGGAAGCGGGTCACCATGATTCATCTGGGCACTGCCCATGCCGACGATAGCTCCGTGCTGCACTTTCCAGACGAGCGCGCCGTGTTCAGTGCGGACATCCTGCAAATAAAGCGGCTGCCTGGTGGCCTAGACCCGACGGTTGGGGCGTGGATCGACGCACTGTCGCTCATCAATTCGCTCGATTTCGAGCATGCGCTGACGGGGCACGCGCTTGCCGGAACAAAGCGGGATGCAGCCGACGCGTTGCGCTACCTGGAAGACATCTCGACTGGCGTTGCCGCGGGCATCGGGGCGGGCCGCAGTCTCGCCGAGATACAGAAGACGTTGACGCTCGATGCCTACAAGGGTTTCGAGCGATGGGACACCTCGCGTGAGGCGCACATCGCCGCGGTCTACGCCTCGATCAAGGGAACACGGCCCGCGGCGGCAGCGGGGACTCGGTAAGGGTACCAACGCGCAGGTTGACCGCCTCCGCCAACGGCTACGGCGGTCCGCCAACGCGCAGCTGTAGAGCGCACGCTTTAGCGTGCGCGACGTCGTCGAGGCCGCTACGACGTCCTCGAGCGTCGCTGAGGTCCGCGTACCAACGCGCAGGCTAAAGCCTGCGCTCTAAAGCGTGCGCGACGTCCTTCATCTCGTCTCCCGAAGCGCGGTTCTGATCTGCTCGAGGGCGCTCGGGTCCTCGATGGTCGTGAGGTCGCCTGGATCGCGGCCTTCGGCCAGCGCCTGGATCGTGCGGCGCAGGGTCTTGCCGGAACGGGTTTTGGGTAGGAGCGTCACGAAATGGACGGCTCTGGGCCGTGCGATGGCGCCGAGCTGTTTGTCCACGGTTTCCATCACCTCCTGCTCCATCGCCCTCTTGCCGACTGGCGAATCGAGGCGTGACACGTCCTTGGCTACCGCGAAGGCCAGCGGCATCTGACCCTTGATCGGATCCACGACGCCGACGACCGCACACTCGGCGATGTTCGAGTGGCTGTTGACCGCCTCCTCGATCTCCCGCGTGCCGAGACGATGGCCGGCGACGTTGATGACGTCGTCGGTACGCCCGAGGATGAAGTAGTAGCCGTCGGCGTCACGGACGCCCCAGTCGAACGTCGAGTAGATCGGCGTCGTACCGAAGTTCGAGAAGTACGTCGCCACATAGCGCTCGTTGTCGCCCCATATGGTGGTCATGCACCCCGGCGGAAGCGGCGGAACAATGGCAACGACCGCCTTCTCCCCCACACCCGCTTCGCCGGCGTCCGACTCGCGCAACAGCCGCAAATCGTAGCCGTAGGCCGGAAACGATGGACTGCCGTACTTGATCGGCCTCGTCTCGACGCCTGGCGTGGCGCTCAGCACCGGCCAGCCGGTTTCGGTCTGCCAATAGTGGTCGATGACCGGCCGTCCGAGACCTTCGTGAATCCAACGGTGCGTCGGTTCGTCGAGCGGCTCGCCGGCCAGGAACAAGTGCTTGAGCGAGCTCACGTCGTACATCGTCAGGTACGCCGCATCGTATTTCTTCATCACGCGGATGGCGGTGGGCGCCGAGAACATCACCGAGACCTTGTAGTCCTGCACGATCCTCCACCAGATGCCGGCGTCCGGACGAATCGGCACCCCTTCGTACAGGATGCTCGTCATGCCCGCGATGAGTGGGCCGTAGATGATGTACGAGTGCCCTACTGCCCAGCCGATGTCGGACGTGGCGAACATGGTCTCGCCTGGCTCACCGCAATAGATGTGCTTCATCGACGCGGCCAGCGCGACGGCATGACCGCCGACATCGCGCTGCACGCCCTTCGGCCGCCCTGTGGTGCCGGAGGTATAGAGGATGTAGGAAGGCTCATTTGATTCGAGCCACACGCACTCGACGGCTGAGCCACGCGTACGGTCCGAGAGCGTCGCCCAATCCACATCCCGGTCCTTCACCAGGGGAACATCAGTATCCAGGCCACGGTTGAAGATGAGGACCTTCTCCGGCGGGAATCGAGAGAGTGCAATCGACTCATCGACGAGCGGCTTGTAGCGAACGATCTTGCCCATGCGGCTGCCGGCATCCGCGGTGATCATCAACCTGGGACGGGCATCGTCGATCCGAGCTGCGAGGCTCGCGGCCGCAAATCCACCGAACACCACCGAATGCACGGCGCCTATTCGCGCGCAGGCAAGGATCGCGAACACCGCCTCGGGTATGTTCGGCATGTAGATGACGACGCGGTCGCCAGTGGTGACGCCGAGCGCTCGCATCATCGCGGCCGCCTGGTTGACCTCGGTGTGCAGCTCCCGATAGGTGAACGACTGCGTCCTGTCGACTTCGGTGGAGATCCAGACGAGCGCGTGCTGATCGCCTCGCGCGGCGAGATGACGGTCCACGGCGTTGTGGCACAGGTTGGTCTCGCCGCCCACGAACCAACGGGCGAATGGAGGTGTCGAGTAGTCGAGCACCTCGTGGAACGGCCGATGCCAGTCGACGAGCTGTGCCTGCTCGGTCCAGAATCCGTCGCGGTCCGAGATGGAGCGACGGTGGAAGGCCTTAAGGGTGTCGTTCACGCTTCTGGGTTCTCACTTCTCGGTTCGTGTTCAAGTTCGGTTCAGCGGTTCAGCGGTTCGCGGTTCGAGGTTCGCGGTTCGGTGGTTCGATGGTTCTGGTTCGGCGTGGTTACCAACGCGCAGGCTGAAGCCTGCGCTCTACAACTGATATGCACAACGGCCCGCTGTAGAGCGCACGCTTTAGCGTGCGCGCCGTCCTACACGCGCGTCTCATGCTCGCCGTTCATCGGTTCACGTCCACAACCACTCGGCGTGCGATTCGCGCTTGGATGAAATCGTCGAAGACGCCGGGGAGTTCAGCAAACGGGATCGTTCGACACATCTGGTCGAGCAAGGGCGGCTTCAGATCGGTGGCGAGCCGCCGCCACACCGTGGCGCGCATTGCCGGCGTCGCACTGTCGGACGAATTGATGCCGAGCAGGCTGACTCCCCGCAAGATGAATGGCAGCACCGTGGTGTGCAGGTTCGCACTCTGCGCAAGTCCCATCGAGGCAATCACGCCGCGGATTTTCATGGTGCTCGCCATCCAGGCGAGCACCTCGCCGCCAAGCGTGTCCACCGCGCCGGCCCACGTGGACTTGCCGAGCGGCCGGATAGTCGTCAGATCGAGCGACGAGCGATGCATGACCTCCTTCGCTCCTAACCGATGGAGCCAGTCGGCCTCTTGCGGCTTGCCGGTCAACGCGACGACGTGATACCCCAGCTTCGCGAGCGCCGCGACTGCGATCGAGCCGACGCCGCCGGTGGCCCCGCTCACAATCACGGGTCCGGCCCCTGTCTCGAGCCCGTTCTCCTCCATACGCACGATGGCCATACCCGCCGTGAAGCCGGCCGTGCCGAGCGCCATGGCCTCCCAGAGCGACAGGTCCTGAGGCAGCTTCGTGAGCCACTCTCCCGGTACGCGGGCGTACTGGGCATAGCCGCCGTCGTGCGCCACCCCGAGTTCGAAGCCCGCGGCGCACACCTCGTCGCCCTTCACAAATGATGGATAGGTGGACGACACGACCGTCCCCGCGAGATCGATGCCGCCGATGCAGGATGGCCGGCGCAGAATCCGTCCCTTGCCAGTCGCGGCGAGTGCGTCCTTGTAGTTCACATCCGAGTACGCGACGCGGACGACGACGTCCCCCGGGTCGAGATCATCGAGGGTGCACTCGACAAATCTTGCTCGGACTGTCTGATCGGCCTCCGTGAGCCTGTATGCCCTGAACGGTTCCATGGGATCGGCTAGCGGCCAGGAACGGAGACGCAGGTCGCATCAGGCGCCCGTCGCTTCTCGACAAGGCGACCTTCGCGCGCGCGAACGGAGAGGCAGACCCATGACATAGCCGCACGCGCGATATTGCCTAGGCAGGCTGGCGCGGTCAACAGACAAATGCGTCTGGCGACCGGTCTCTGCGGCCTTCAGGCGCTCGGCGAGCGTCGCCGCATCGACCAGCTAACGTGGGGATGTAGCCGCAGGAAGCGATCGTGCGGCGCCGAGTCGGTCCAGTAGTTGCGCGAGCGTCGCAGGGAGTGCGGTTTGGCAGCCACGCCCAGGATCTCCGGCTGACGAGTCTGGGCATGTGTGGCGGAGCAAAATCTCTGAAAGTCTCGTGCCAGCGAATTCTGGCCTGTTTCGAACAGACTCGTCGCCGAAGTTACAAGGGCGGCGAGCGGCTGAAACAGATGTGGCAGGCAGCATACGAAGCTGTAATCGATCCAGCGAGCGCATCCAGCCAGTTCTCGCCGACACCCGTGCGAGCTCTCCGCCCAAGACCGGCCCGCGGCGCGCCCGAGTTTGAGCAGGATTCCGGTGGCACCACGGATGCAATGGCGCGTCGGCGCGATATAGTCGTGTCCGCCTTCAAAATGACAGAAGACGCAGTCTCACCAAAGCCCGACGAAGCTCCCGCGGAAGAAAGCCCAGACCCTTCCAAGGCCGCCGGATCCGAGCCCGGCATCGGCGTAGGGACTGGCATCGTGGTGGGTGCGTCGGTCGGTGTATTGATCGCCATCGTCGCGGCACTGTGGTTCGGCTTCCAGGGACCGGCCGCCACGGTCGGCGAGCCGAGCACGCTTGACGACACGACGTCTGCTGACTTGCAACCTGGCGCAGCCACACCCCAGCGGCCAGCCACGGGTGCGGACATCCTGCCCCCGGACAAAACAGGCGGCGGCTCGCTGATCCTGCAGAATGTGGGCGACCTCGACACGGTCGTGGTCCTGGCGGACGATACGAGCTACGCTCGCGCCGTGTACGTCAGATCGGGCGAGCGAGTCACGATCCCCAATGTCGCGGCCGGCACGTTCGAGGTCCTGATGATGCTCGGCCGCAACTGGAACGCGGACCGCTTCACAGAGGCAGCGACGTTTCAGCAGCTCGATCGGCCGATCGAGTTTGTGGAGCGAGACGCGGGCTCCAGCACGGAATACACCCAGCTGACGGTCTCGATCGAACCCTGGACACCCGGGCTACTGGGTGTGCGCGCAACGGCGCCATTTCAGCTGACGGCTCCATAGACTAGCTGGTCGCCGGTAGCCGATAGTTGGTAGCCGGTAGTTGGTAGCAACTAGCCGGTGAGTAAGACTGGCGCCGGGGCCGCTCGACGGGAGTAGGGCGGGTGCCGCGCCGCGGACCCGCCGGGAGACACTGCCTGGAGGAACCGGCCATGCGAATGACGAAGCACCTGGCACTCATCGTCGGGACCGTCGCAGCGATGTCGCAAGCCTCCGCACAAGAGGCGAACGCACAGGGCGTGGTCATGCAACGCAACCTGTCGCTCGCCATGGCGAAAACAATCGCCGAAGCCACCCTCGCGGATTGCAAGTCGAAGGGCTACAACACCTCGGCGGCGGTGGTCGACCGCGCCGGACAGGTGCTGGTGATCCTGCGAGACGAGCAGGCCACGCCGCAGACAGCGGAGATGGCCCGGCGGAAGGCTTACACCGCGCGCATGTTTCGGGTCACGACGCAGGAGTTTCAGAAACGCACGACAGAGGATCCGGCGCGGGCGGCGCAGCGCGATCTCACCGATATCCTCGCCCTCAGCGGTGGTGTGCCGGTGCAAGTGGGCACCGACACGATTGGGGCCGTCGGCAGTGCCGGATCAACGCTCGAGGTCGATGACGCCTGCGCCAAGGCTGGCGTCGCCAGGGTTGCAGATCTTCTGAAGTAGGAACTAGCTACCGGTTCAACGCGGCGTAGGCTGTCAAGCGGTCAGGGTGTGCCCTGGCCGAGGAGCTAAGAGCAGACTGACCGTGTCGTTCACGCTTCTGGGTTCTCGCTTCTCGGTTCGTGTTCAGGTTCGGTTCAAGTTCGGGTTCGGCATTCGCGGTTCGGCGTTCGTGGTTCGGGTCCTTGGGTGTGGCCCGCAGGTCTTCGCCCTTGGATGTAGCGCGCAGGCTTCAGCCTGCGCCTGAGCGCGTGACATTCTGACGCGCCGAACATGAACCCGAACCGAGAACCCCGAACCGAACGTGAACACGAACCGAGCACCGAGAAGACAGAAGCGTGAACGACTGGTTCGCGGAACAAGGAGGCTGCATGAGACGCATTGTTATCGGACTGGGGGCCGCGACCTGTCTCGTGGCCGTCGTCATCGCACAGCAGACCGACCCGCAACCAACCTGCAGGATGTGTCCGGGAACCTATATCCCCGCGGCCGAACTACAGGCGTACACCGCCAAGGCCATCGCGGAGAAGCTCACCGACCAGCAGGTGAGAGATGTCGAAATCGGGAAGGCACACATCGGCATCGGGATGGTGCATCGCGGAAAGCTGGATGCTCCTCTTCCGAACTCGGTCGCTGAGCACGACCTCGTCAGCGAGGTCTATCACGTCATCGACGGTTCGGCGACGCTGATGCTGGGCCCGGACATCGCTGGCATGCAGCGGCGGCCCGCCACGCTCGAAACCGTGCGCCTCTTCAACGGTCCGGGCAACAACGGATCGTCCATCCGCAACGGTGTGTCGTACAACATCAAGACCGGGGACGTCGTGGTCATTCCGGCCGGCACCGGCCACTGGTTTACGAAAATCGACGACCACATCGACTATCTGATGGTACGGATCGACCCGGACAAGGTCACACCCCTGCGGGACGAAAGGGCGTCCCGCGAGTACCTACAAAAGGGTGTCGCTCGCTGATCTGGGGTGTCGCACGCCCCGGTCAGTGGCGTTCTCTCTGTCTCTCTTGGGTCAGTTGAAAGGAGATATTGCCATGCGTATCGGAACTTCCGTCTGCGCGCTTTCCCTGATGGCCGCGATGTGTGTCGCCTCCGATGCACAGGCGGCGCAGGCGACGAAGGGCATCCAGGCTACCAGAGAGATCAAGGTGATCTCGAGCGCCGGCGCGCGAGCCATGGCGGACGCGTGTACCGCCTGGGCCGAGCAGAACAAGCAGGTCGTGGCGATGGCCATTCTGGACTGGGGCGGCAATCTCATTGAGTCGCACGCCATGGAAGGCGTGGCGGCGAACGGTATCGACACGGCGTTGCTCAAAGCGAAGTCGGCCCTGCGCTGGCGGCGCGCGACGTCGGAGACTAATCGGATCGTGCGGAGTGGCGAGAACCTGGCGCCGACCTTCATGAACGACTTCCCGCAGCCTGGCGCGCTTCCCATCATGGTCGATGGGCAGATCGTGGGTGCGATGGGCGTATCGGGCGCCGACGGCGAGAAATGCGTCCAGGCGGCGATCGACGCGGTGTTCAAGAAGCAGTCGACCGCTTCGGCGCCTTAGTTACGTCAGAGCCTCGCAGTCGAACCCTCGCACCTCTCGGGCGCTACTGCCTGTCGAACACGAGGACGTGGTTCACTTTCTGCCCTCTGGCGTTCACGCCTGAGGTCGTGAGCGTCCGCGTCTTTCCGTCTGCAGAAACCACCGCTTTCGTGGTCTGCATGACCTTGCCCATCATCTTCAATGTGGCTTCCGTCGTGTTGGCGTCCAACAGCCTGAGCGTGATCGTGTCGGCATCGGGCGAGCCGGCGTACTTATAGTCGGTGCCGTCGTAGTTCGCCGAGTACGTGATCGTCGCCTTGTCCCCCTTGGCATCAACGCGATTGAAGGTGGCCTTCACCCCGCCAGCCCCAAACACCTCGTAGACGCGCGTTTCGCTCATCGGGGGCGGACCTGGGTTGTACTTGGATTTCGCTACATTCAGAGTCCACGTGCCTAACGTGGAGTTCGTCTGCGCCTGAGTAACTGCCGACGACATGAGGACGAGAGATCCGACGAGAAGACCGCGCACGAGAGACGCCGCCTGCCGACCTTGGATGATCGCCATGGAGTCCTCCCTGTTGAAATTGCGCCTTCCGCCAATCCGAGGAAAATCAAGTTGGGAGCGGGAGTATACGCCCGGCGTCTGGCATCCTCAAGCGGCAATTCGCCGGTTGGCCTCGCTTACCCTTCCCCTCGCACCATCGCACCTAAATGATCACCTTCGTCATGATTCCCGTGGGAAAGAGTTCCTCGGGCTTCATCAACCGATGTGCGATGCCCTGCTGGAAGGCATAGAGCGCCGCCTGTTCCCAGGTCGGGCGATTCTCCTCGATGCCGTACGGAAACAGGTCGCCGGCAAACGCGTCTCGCATCTTGCGCGCATAGGTTGTCAGCCAGGGCACGGGGTAGCGCGACACCGCCGGGTCGAGAATGCGTTCGACGGAACGGCGCTTGGATTCCAGGAAGGCGTTATAGAGATTGCGCGCCGCCCAGGGATGTTCCTGGACGATCGATCGCTTCATCGCAATGATGTGCATGATCGGCCATACCTTCGAGCGCGCGTACCAGGCTTCCTCCATCGACAGATAGTCTGGAAAGAGGCGCACCACGTCGGGATGGCCCTCGAGAAAACAGGTCGGCGGGCGGGCGATGATGGCGCAGTCGATTTCCTGGGCCGCGAGCATCTCGCTCAGGCTCTTGTCCGACACCCGGGTCAGCCTGACGCCTTCGGGGAGACTGAGCTCGACCTTCTCCTCTCGCCCTGGCGAGTTGGCGCCGGCCTGATACCAGTCCACGTCGCGGAGCGCGACGCCCATTTCGTTGTGCATCCAGCCGCGCATGTACACCGCGGCTGAGTGCGCCCACTCCGGCGACCCCACCTTCTTTCCCTTCAGATCCTCCACGGTCGCGATCCCGCTCTTCTTGTTCACGTAGAAAGACGAAAAGCGGAACAGTCTGGAGCAGACGACGGGGAGTCCGACGATGTCGGAGTCGGCTCGGCTGACCTGTGTCAGGAACTTGGCAAACGAGAGCTCCGACACGTCGAACTCACGGTTCGCGGTGAAGCGTGCGAAGCATTCGTGATGACCGAGCGTCAGCCAGGTGTGCTCGATGCCTTCGGCCTTGACGAGGCCAAGCCGGAAGTCGCGGAAGTGATCGTAGTCGGTCGTAGCGATGGAAAGATTCAGGGCCATGAAGGCCATATGTTAGTGCGCCTCGCCCACCCGATAGCGTTGATCGGCACCCTTCGCCAGGAATCCTGACGCCAGGAGACGCGCCAGCACCTCCTCACACGTCGCCAGGTCGAGTCCCCAGAAGCGTGCCGCTTCGCTCACACTGAGGCGAAGATCTGGAGCCTCTTCAAACTCTTCCCGAATGCGGTAAAACAGTTTGACCAGCGCGGTTGTCACATCAGCCCTCCTTCACGGAGCGCCAGACCGGCGGAGACGATCGCGGAATGCGTGCGCCGGCCAGGCGCTCAGTGTGAATGACACACCTGATTACCGGATGACGTTCACGATGACTGCGCCGTAGACGCGGTGTCCGTATCGTGGCTCCTGTCCGAAGAACGCCGGTGCATCGTCCTTCGACTGCACGCCGATGAATCGATAGTCGCCGCGCAGACCCCAGCGGCCCGCGTACCACTTCACGCCGCCGCCGACGTTGCCGGTCAGGAAGGTCTCGGTTTGATTGATGCCGAGGCTGGCTTCTCGAAGAGGCTCAAGCCGCCGACGCCGCCCGTCACATACGGTACGACGGATTTTTGAGTCGGCACGGAGAACACGACGTTCCCGCTGTAGTTCAAGAGGTTCGGCGTCTTGACGTCAGACGAGAACGCACCGAGCTGCAGATCCTGTGAAATGCCGACCGCGCCAGCGACCTCCCCCTCGATGCCGATGAATCGATTGATGTTGTAGGTGAGCGCACCACCCAGGTCGTAGTTCCCGAAGCTCGGCTCCTGTGCGTCCGTGTTCTCCGTGAAAAAGAGTCCACCGCCTGGAATGATCGAGACCTCGACCACCCCAGGGCCAGGCCCCGCCTCCTGCGCGTAGGCCTGACTGCCTCCGATGACGCCGACGACGACCAGCAGCACTGCGATCAAACGTGTCATGACTGACCTCCTGTTACGAAACCGCCAACGATGCCGGGTCCGCTTCGCGGAACCCGGCCTACGAACCACGAACAACATCACTGCGACACTCCGCCAAGAGCCTTGTAGATGGCGACAACGCTGGTGTAGACGCCTGCTTCGGCTTGTGCCACCGCGTCCTGCGCCTGAACTCGGTGCGCTCCGCGTCAAGCAGCGCCAGAAAATCAGCGACGCCCTCGCGATAACGGGCGCGGGCAATCGATGCCGCTCGCCCACTCTCGCGCGCCTGGTCGGCGAGCTTCACGAGACGGGTTTGCTGTTCGCGATAGGCGACCAGCGCGTTTTCCGTCTCCTCGATCGCGCGGAGCACCGTCTGCTCGTAACCAGCCAGCGACTCCCGGGTTGCCGCCTCCACGCCGCGCAGGCGCGCCCGCGCGCTTCCAAGATCGAAGGCAGCCCAACTCAGCGCGGGCGTAACTGCCCAGGCCCTCGAATCGGCGCTGCCAAAGAGGCTCCCGCGACCCGCCACAAAGCCAAGAAATCCAGACAGCGTCACACGCGGCAGGAGGTCGGCCGCCGCAATGCCTTCGCGCGCGGTGGCCGCCGCCAGACGCCGTTCGGCCGCCCGCACGTCGGGACGTCTCCGCAGCAAGAGTGATGGATCGCCAAGCGACAACGCCCTGGCGAGCGGCGGATACGCTCGAGGCGAAAGATCGACGGCGAGTGCGCCCGGGCGCGTGCCTGTCAGCACGGCAAGCCCATGCTCGCGTTCGGCGATCGCAAGACGAATCGGAGGGAGACTGGCCTCGATGGCGGCCACGCTTGCGGCGGCGCTGGCGACATCCTGCTCCTCGCCGATGCCGGCGTTCCGCCTCACCTCCGTGAGACGCAGCGTTTCCCGCTGGTTGATCAGGAAGCGTTCGGCGACGGCGAGCTGTTGTTGCAGCCCTCGCAGCTCGAAGTAATGGCGGGCAACTTCGGCCGCAACAATCACCCGGACATCCTCGAGCGACGCCTCCAGCCCTTCAGCCGTCGCGGCTGCGCTTCTCACGGCGGATCGCACGCCACCGAAGAGGTCAACCTCCCAGAACGCGTCGAACCCGGCCTGATAGGTTGTCGTGCGCACCGGTTCTTCGGAGAAGCCGGGAATCGCCTGCTGGCGGCGATCGACGCTGGCGCCCACGACGGCTGTCGGAAACCGATCGAGATCGACGTCCTGGAAAGTCGCGCGCGCCTGGTCGACGCGCGCCACGGCGATGCGCACGTCATGGTTGGACTGCAGCATGTCTTCCTCGAGGCGTTCCAGCACCGGGTCGTCGAACTGGCGCCACCAGCGCGCGTCGTAGACCTGCGCCACGAACAGCGCGGGATCGGTGTTTCTCAGAACGACCGGAGCAACCTCCGGCGCCTTATAGGGGGGGCGCAGGCTGCACCCAACCAGGCCGGCGGACATCACGACGAGCATGAATGCGGCCTGCCCCGAGCGGAGTCGAAGGGTTCGCGTCATCGCCCTTCCTCCGTGGCCGCCTGCAAGGGCGGGTGTGAGAGTCCGCGAGAACGCCGGGACATGCGTTCCACCAGCGATCCCACGGATGCGTAGAAGACCGGCGTCATCAGCAGGCCGAAGACGGTGACGCCAAGCATGCCCGCGAACACGGCAGTGCCCATCGCCTGGCGAATCTCGGCCCCAGCGCCCGTGGATACCACGAGGGGCAGCACGCCCATGATGAAGGCGATGGACGTCATCAGAATCGGGCGCAGCCGGATGTGGCAGGCGTCGAGGATCGCCTGCACGCGGCTCTCACCCTCCATCTCCCGCCGCCTGGCGAATTCGACGATAAGGATGGCGTTCTTGCAGGCCAGCGCGGCGAGGACGAGGAATCCGATCTGCGTGAACACGTTGTTGTCGCCGCCCGTGAGCCACACGCCGGCGATCGCCGAGAACAGTGTCATCGGCACGATGAGGATGACGGTGAGCGGCAGCCACCAGCTCTCGTACTGCGCAGCGAGGACCACGTACACGAGCAGCACACACAGCGGGAAGATGAGGATCATCGTGTTCCCCGCGATCGCTTCCTGGTACGCGAGCTCGGTCCATTCGAACCCCATGCCGGCAGGCAGCCGCTCGTCGAGCACCTGCGCGATGGCGGTCTGTGCCTGGCCGGAGCTGAATCCAGGAGCCGGCCCGCCGTTGATCTCGGCGGCAGGGAACCCGTTGTAGTGCATCACCTGCGCGGGTCCGTAGCCCTGCGCGACCGACACCAGCGATCCGAGCGGTACCATCGCTCCGTCGGCGTTCCTCGTCCGCAGCAAGCGGATCTGCTCGGGCCGCAGACGGAAACCAGACTCGGCCTGCACGTTGACCTGGTAGGTGCGGCCGAAGCGGTTGAAGTCGTTCGCGTAGAGCGACCCGAGATAGACCTGCAGCGTGTCGAAGACCTCGGTCAGCGGCACCCCGTAGGTCTTGGCGCGCTCGCGATCGACGTGGGCGTCGATCTGCGGCACGCTGACCTGGAAGCTGGAGAAGAGGCCCGCGAGGCTTGGCTTCGTGTATCCCTCGCCAATCGCGCTCTGTGTCTGCGCGTACAGCTCCTCGAACCCAATGCCGGCGCGGTCCTCGACGTAGAGCTTGAACCCGCCGACCGTGCCCATACCCTGCACCGGCGGAGGCGGAAAGATCGCGACGAACGCCTCCTGGATGCCCGCATACTTTGCGTTCAGCGCCTGGACGATCGCCGCGGCCGACTGCTCAGGATGACCGGCCCGCTCCTTGGCCGGCTTCAGCGTGACGAAGGTGATGCCGGCATTCGAGGCGTTGACGAACCCGTTCACCGACAGACCCGGAAACTCCACGGCGTTGGCAACGCCCGGCTGCTGCAGCGCGAGGTCGGACATCTTCCGGATGACGGCGTCGGTCCGGTCGAGCGTGGCTGCGTCGGGCAGCTGTGCGAACGCGACGAGGTAATCCTTGTCCTGCGTGGGAATGAATCCCTGCGGCACCCGCAGGAAGCCGAGGTACGTCAGCCCGACCAGTCCGCCGTACAGCACGAGCACCGCCACCGACAGCCTCAGCGCGCGCGCGACGCCGTGGGTGTATGCCGTGGCCGCGCGGGTGAAGAACCGGTTGAACCAGCGGAAGAACCAGCCGAACACGCCGTCGGCTATACGCTGCAGGCGATCCTTGGGCGCGCCGTGCGGCAAGAGCAGCCGCGAGGCAAGCGCGGGGCTCAGCGTCAACGAGTTGAACGCGGAGATGACCGTCGAGATCGCGATCGTCAAGGCGAACTGACGGTAGAACTGCCCGGTCAGCCCGCTGATGAACGCGGTCGGCACGAACACCGCCACGAGCACCAGCGCGATCGCGATGATCGGCGCCGACACTTCATCCATGGCCTTGCGCGTTGCCTCGATCGGCGCCAGCCCCAGCCCGATATGCCGCTCCACGTTCTCCACCACCACGATCGCGTCGTCCACAACGATCCCGATCGCGAGCACCAGACCAAAGAGCGAGAGCGTGTTCAGGGAGAAGTCGAAGAGGAGCATCACCGCAAACGTCCCGACGATCGACACCGGTACGGCGACCAGCGGAATGATCGAGGCGCGCCATGTCTGGAGAAACACGAGCACCACGACCACCACCAGCAGGACGGCGATCAGCAGCGTCTCGACCACCGCCCGGATCGACTCGCGCACGTAGATCGTCGGGTCATAGACGATGCGGTATTCCAGGCCCTCGGGAAACGACTGCTTCAGCGTTTCCATCAGCTCGCGAACCTGCGCCGATGCCTCGATCGCATTGCTGCCGGGACGCTGGAAGATGCCGATCGCGGCCGCGGGCCGGTTGTCGAGCAGGCTTCGGAGCGCGTAGTTGCTCGAGCCCAGCTCCACGCGGCCCACGTCCTTGAGCCTCGTGATCTGGCCGTCAGGCGTCGCACGGACGACGATGTTCTCGAATTCCTCCTCCGTGGTGAGGCGGCCCTGCGCGTTGATGGAGAGCTGGAAGGCCTGGTCGGTTGGCGCAGGCGGTGCACCGAGGACGCCGGCCGCCACTTGCAGGTTTTGTTCTCTGATGGCGCGCACCACGTCGGTGGCCGTCATCTGGCGCGATGCAAGCCGATCGGGATCGACCCAGACGCGCATGCTGTACTCGCCCGCACCGAACACCTGGGCGCTGCCGACGCCCGCGATGCGCGTCAGCTCGTCCTTCACGTGCAGGTGTGCGTAGTTCGAGAGGTACAGCATGTCGTAGCGCTCTTCGGGCGACACGAGGTGCACGACCATGAGGAAGTCGGGCGACGACTTCTCCGTGACGACGCCGATGCGCTGAACCTCCTGCGGCAGGCGCGGCAGCGCCTGCGCGACGCGGTTCTGGACCTGCACCTGCGCCGTGTCGATATCGGTGCCGAGCGCGAAGGTCGCCGTGAGCGTCATCGCGCCGTCCGACGTGGACTGCGAATACATGTAGAGCAGGCCGTCGACGCCGTTCAGCTGCTGCTCGAGCGGCGCCGCTACGGTTTCCGCAATGACTTTCGGGTTGGCGCCCGGATATACGCCGCGCACGATCACCGTGGGCGGCACCACGCTCGGATACTCGCTGATCGGCAGCGCAAAGAGCGCGATCCCGCCGCTCACGACAACGATCAGCGACAGGACGATCGCGAAGATCGGTCGGTCGATGAAAAAGTGGGAGAACTTCATGACCGCGGGCCCGAGACCTGAAGGTCTTCGGCCACCTCCGTGGTAACAGTGTCCATGGCAACGGGCGTGACATCGACCTTCACGCCTGGACGCACACGCTGGAGCCCGTTCACGACAACGACGTCACCAGCGCTGAGACCGCTGCGGACGACCCGTAGGCCGTCCACGAGCGGGCCCAGCGTGACGGCGCGGTACTCGATCGCGTGCTCGGCCGTCACCACGAGAACGAACCGCTTGTCCAGATCGGTGCCGACGGCGCGGTCCTGAATCAGGAGTCCGCGGTAGCTCGCCGTGCCGGGGAGCCGGAGACGCACGAACAGACCCGGTGTGAGGCTCAGGTCGGCGTTGCGGAAGACGGCGCGCGCGCCAATCGTGCCCGTCGTCGGATCCAGCTGGTTGTCGAGGAAGTTCATCTTGCCTTCGCGCGGGAACTCCTGATCCCCGGCAAGTGCCATGCGGATCGTCAGCCCTGCCTGACGCGCACTCGCGCGCTTGCCGGCGCGTGCCAGGTTTCCGTACCGGAGGAACACCTCCTCGTCGGCATCGAACGACGCGTAGATCGGATCGAGGGACACAACGGTCGTGAGCAGCGTGCCGTCGCCCGGTCCGCTCGACACGAGGTTGCCCTCGGTCACGATCGCCCGGCCTACACGCCCGGCAATGGGAGCGGTGACGCGGGTGAACTCGAGGTTCAGCTCCGCGGCGCGCAGCGCAGCTTCCACGGCCGCCGCCTGCGCGGCGGACTCCTGCGCGAACGCGTCGCGGCGATCGTGCTCTTCCTGGGAGATAGCGTTGTCGGCCGCGAGCCGTTCGGCACGCTGGAGCTCGGAGGTTGCGCGCCGGATCGTGGCCCGCGCGCGAAGCAGTTCCGCACGCAGCCGATCGACCTCGGCCTGGAACGGACGTGCGTCGATCTCGAACAGCAGGTCGCCGCTCGAGACGACCGTGCCTTCCTGAAATCGAACCGCGGCGACATACCCCGACACGCGCGGTCGAACCGCTACGACGTTGACCGCCTCGAGGCGGCCGGTGAACTCGTCCCATTCGGTGATGTCGCGCGAGACCACCTCGGCGGCGGTCACTTGTGGAAGAGGGGGGGCCGCCGGCTGCGCCGCCGTGCGCGCGCACGCCGACGTCCCTGCTGCCACGAGAACCACAAGACCCATGAACCAGTGCTGACGAAGTCTGTTGATCATGTCCGTCAGCATCGTCCCTGGCGACAGTCGAGAACAATTGGGCTGTAGACGGAGGTGGCCCTGACCCTCCGGCAGGAGCGGCCGACCCGGCATTCGGGCGAGCGGTACCTCCGACCTTTGGCCGATATCGCGCTTCCCCCGGGTGGGCGGATAATTGAGCCTATGCAGTCACTGGTTGAAGGCCCGCAGGTAGACCCGCAGAGGGATCCGGCACGCCTGGAGGAGTTGAGCCAGGCCCTCGCGACCGAGACGGATCAACGTCGCCGCGCGGAGTGCATGGCGCACATTCAGAGCGAGGCCATGCAGCGTGCGCTCGACCTGCTCGTCAGAGAGGCGGATGTCGGCGGCTTCTTCCGGGGCTTTGTCCAGTCGCTCGTCGAGGAGAGCGAGAGTCATGCCTGCAGCGTGTGGCTGCTCAACGATGACAGGTCGCGCTGCGAGCTCTGGATGGCCGACGTCCAGGGCCGCTTCTTCAGCAAGGACGCCGAGGGCTGGGACACACTGGCGCTGCCGCGCGAGAGCATGGAAGCTCACCTGCTCGCGAATACCCAGACATGGACGGAGACGGTCGAATACACCGGAGATGACCCGCGTCTGCCCGCGCCGGTACGCGAGTTCAACGCGTCAATCGGCGTGGAGTCGATCGTCGTTGTTCCACTCCTGCTGCCGACGCGTACGCTGGGATGGATGGCGCTCTCCGCTGGCTCCACGAGCAGCTGTGAAACCACCTGGCGCCGCGCGTTGACCGAGACCGTCGCACGGCATGCCTCGATGGCGCTCCATCACAGTCAGCTCTCGGAGCGGGCCCGGCTCGAAGAACGGAAACAGGCGGTCCTCGAAGAGCGCAACAGGATCGCGCGTGACATTCACGACACCCTGACGCAGGGATTCGCAGCCATCCTGATGCAGCTTCAGGCAGCGCAGCGCTCCACGCCGGCGCTGCCGCCCGCGGTGATCAAGACACTCGAGACCGCCGTCGACCTGGCCCGCACACACATGATCGAGGCACGGCGATCGGTTGGCGCGCTGCGGCCCCATGCGGCCGAGGGCGAGGACATTGCGGCGGCGCTGCATCGCATGACGGATCTCACGCGACGTACGACCGAGGTGCCGATCGATCTCACGATCGAGGAGCTGCCTCCCCTGGGCGGCGGCGTGGAGCGGGAAATTATCGGTATCGCACAGGAGGCGCTCAAGAATGCGGTGAAGCACTCCCGCGCGGGCAAGATTGCCATTCATGCCTCGGCGGTTCGGTCGCTCGGGTTCCGCCTCTCGGTGGCCGACGACGGCCGTGGAATCGCGAAGGAGCATCGCGGCAATGGTTTCGGCATGACGAGCATGCAGGAGCGCGCCGAACGGATTGGCGCATCCCTGACGATCGTGACAGCGCCCCGAGCGGGTACCGAAGTGGTGCTGGCCTGGGAACCGCCGTCCTTCTCGATTCCGGCCAGGGACTATGTCACTCGCTGAAACGCTGGTCCCGTCGACAGCGGCCTTCTCCGCAGTTGCGGAGCCCAAGGCCAAGGCCAGCGTCCTTGTCGTGGACGACCACGCGCTCCTTCGAACGGGCGTCGCCAACATCATCAATCAGGAACCGGACCTGAGCGTCGTTGCAGAAGCCGCCAACGGCGTGGAGGCGGTGGCCGCGTTCGAACGCCATCATCCTGACGTCACGCTGCTCGACCTGCGCATGCCGGAGATGGAGGGCGTCGAGGCGGTCACGCAGATTCGAGACCGCGATCCCCATGCGAAGGTCATCATCCTCACGACTTACGACACCGACGAGGACATCACGCGCGCGCTGAAGGCCGGCGCCAAGGCCTATGTGCTGAAAGACATCTCGGCCGAGGCGCTCATCACCTGCATCCATGACGTCCTGGCCGGCAAGACCTACCTCGCCCCCGCGGCCGCCGCCAAGCTGGCCGAGGGCGTCACGCGCGTGCATCTCACGCCCAGAGAATTGACAACGCTCAAGCTGATGGCCGACGGCAAGAGCAACAAGGAGATCGCCAACGAGTTGGGCATCAGCGACCGTACGGTCAAGAGCCACCTCGGGCATCTGTTCGAGAAGCTGGGCGTGACGAGCCGCACTGAAGCGGTCAAGGTGGCTAGCCGGCGCGGTCTCGTCAGACTCGAATAGGGCCGCGCCTCCTGTCCAGCCCGCTTTTCGATTCGGCGTAGAGCGGAGAGCCGTAGCCTTGCGGAGGCGTTAGCCTCCGCGTGCGCTCTACGGTGAAACGCAAATCGCTCTACTTCTCAGCGATGACGGTAAACGATCCAGCTCGCATGGCCTGGCCGTTCACCATGACCTCCACGGCGTGAACGCCGGGCCGCGGCACACGCGTCGTGTGGACCGCCAGCGAGAACGCGGTCTTCGAGATCCACGGACTCCCGTGGGAGCCAGCACCAGGCGCGTGACCTTGAATACCTTCGCCCTGGTCACCCCTCGCGCTTTCACGAAATGAACGGCTACGTCGACCAGGAGATCCTGCGACGCTCCTGGATGTGCTCCGAAGGGTGAAACTCATGACCACGCGCGCGCCGATCCGCACGCGACGAGGACTGAACGTCACGCGCTCCAGGGACACGGACGACCGCTTGCCGTAACCCGAGCAGCCGGAGCGCGTCCCTGTCGCCCCTCTTCACAGCACTTCGCAAGGCATGCTCGACCAGACTCCGGCGCTCCGGTGAGCCATCTCGTGAGCCATGCTCGCCGCGGTGCGCATCAGCAGTTGTGGATGCGTCTTGCCGAGATCGTTGAGGTTGTTCGCCACGCTTCGTCGCACCATCGTCGAGGGGTCGTCTTTCAACAGCTCCAGGAGTGCGAGCACGCGCTCCGGGTTCGCGTCGAGCCAGGGAACCCGCGGCGCCCAGGGAAGTCGCAGCCGTGTACCTTCGGAGACAAGGCGACGAACGTGAGCGTTACGATCCTTTGTCCATGTGCGAAGCACCGCCAGGACGCGCTCAGGATCACGGGCAATGTAGGGTCGAATGCTCGACTCGGCGGTGAAACGCTTCGTGAGCTCGTATTGCGTGCGCATCGAAAGATCGAAGTGCTCGAGCCCGCGGTCCGCGACAAAGAGTACGTGCGGAAGATAGAAAAACGGAGCGATGCCGACGCCCACGAGCTCGTCCGTCTCGTATTCAGGCCCCAGAGAGCGAAGGAGCACGTCAACGGCCTTCGGATAGGACTGGGGCAAGTGCGCGCCGAGGACACGAGCAATGTGCCGTCCGCGATCGAGCAGTTCGAGCGCATCGAGCCCTTTGCACGCGTCCTTCACGAACGGACCGACCGGAAAGTCTGGGTGCACCCGCGCGATGTCCGCCGCGAGCCGACGCACGAGAGATGGCGAGAAGAAGGCTTTCAAGGTGTCGGCCACGAGGAGTTCATTCAGGGTAACAGGTCCGGCTGAAGCCGGACACTACGACCGTTGTTGTGCCATCGGGTGAGCACCCGGATCACGACGACCGTCGGGTCCATCACCGAGTGAGTACGTAGGACCCGGCGTGTAGGTCACCGAGTACGTACGTAGGCCGGGTCCCGCGAAGCGGACCCGGCGCGCGCAACCTCGTCTCTACAGCACGACCTTGAGATAGCTCGAGCCGGCGTTCAGACAATCGAACACGTGAAGACCGAGGCGGGCCGCAAGTCCCGAGCAGACCTCGATACCGCGCCGGCTGTTGCCTCGTTCGTCGAGCGGCGGCGAATACGTGGCGATCCCGAGTTGTCGATTCACGACGGCCATGACGCCGCCGCTGACGCCGCTCTTGGCGGGAACTCCCACCCGATACGCCCATTGCCCGGAGTAGTCGTACATGCCGCAGGTGAACATGATGGACAGCATGTCCTTGACGCAACTGATCTCGAAGACCGGCTCGCCCGTCACCGGGTTGCGTCCCATGTTGGCCAGCGTGGCACCCATCATGGCAAGGTCTCGGCAGGTGACCAGAATGGCGCACTGACGAAAATAGAGATCGAGCGCGGCCTCGGCCTCATCATGGACGACACCGAAGTTCAGGAGCAGATGCGCGATGGCTCGATTCCGGTGTCCTGTTCGATACTCGGACTGATAGACCGCCTCGTCCACCGTCAGTTGGCGACCGGCGGCCGCGCTGAGACGAGACAGCAGGTGATCGAGTGCCTTCTCGCCGTGCCGTGCGTGTAGAAGCGCGGTCACGGTGATGGCGCCGGTATTGATCATCGGGTTGAAGGGCCGGTTGGTCTCATCCTGAAGAGTGATTGAGTTAAAAGCGTCACCGCTCGGCTCGACGCCGACGTACCGCCACACCTCCTTGTGTCCGAGCTCCTCCAGCGCCATCCCGAACGTGAACGGCTTCGTCACCGATTGCATGGTGAACGGCCGGTCGCAGTCCCCCACTTCAAATGTCCGCCCGTCTTCAGTGACGATGCAGATGCCGAAGTCGTTCGGACTGGCCTTGGCCAGTTCGGGAATGTAGGTGGCCACCTGACCTTCGGTGAGGTGCTGGAACTCGACGTACAGGTCGTCGATGAGTCTCTGAAGTTCGTGCTTCTCAGCCGTTTGTGACATCAGCGGTGTCCCCTCCGAGGTCTCTCAATCGATTCGGTGTCGCGATCGTGTTCAGATTCGTCGCCCGCGGCTTGCCCCTGGTCTGGCTCGGTGGTAGGCTTCCGCCTCCCCCCACGGCTGAACCAGGAGACTCGATATGCGCCTGAAATTTGCCGCCCTGATCGTGGTACTCGTCGCCGGAACGGTTCTGCCCTCGGCACAGACTCGTCGCACGCTGGACATCTATGTCGTTGACGTGGAGGGCGGAAACGCCACGCTCTTTGTGACGCCGGCCGGCGAGTCGGTACTCATCGACGCCGGAAACGGTGGCGCTGCCGCGGCGCGGGATGCGGGACGCATCCTCGAGGCGACGAAGGATGCCGGCATCACACAGATCGACCATCACATCACGACGCACTGGCACGGCGATCACTTCGGTGCTCTCGAGGAGCTCGCTCGGCTGATCCCAATAAAGGCGTATTACGACCACGGTCCGACGATTCAGCCCCAACCAGCATCAACCGAGTTTCTCGACAAGGTGTATCCGGCGCTCGTGGCCAAGGCAAAGCGGACCATCGTCAAGCCAGGAGACCGGATTGCGCTCAAGGGACTCGAGTGGCGCATCGTCACTTCGGGTGGCCAGGTACTGCAATCGCCGCTGCCGGGCGCAGGCGCCCGGAACCCTTACTGCGCGGCGAACACGCTGCAGGAGCCGGATCCGACTGAAAACGCGCAGTCGGTCGGCAGCCACGTCACCTTCGGCAAGTTCCGCGTCGTCCATCCTGGCGATCTGACATGGAACAAGGAGGTCGAGCTCATGTGCCCCTCGAACAGGCTCGGCACGACCGACCTGTTGATCGTCGGCCATCACGGGCAGGCCGTGTCGAACTCGGAGGTCATGGTCCACGCGCTTCGCCCACGGGTCTCGATCATCAACAACGGCACCCGCAAGGGTGGCCAGCCCTCGGCTATGAAAATCCTGTTGAACTCGCCTGGGCTTGAAGACGTCTGGCAGTCGCACTTCTCGCTCCTCAGCGGCCAGGAGTACACCGTTCCCGGCATGTTCATCGGGAACCTGTTCGACGAACAGCCCGAAGCGGTACCGGTTGCCGCCTGGACGGCGCCGCCTCAGGGCCAGCAGGCGCCACCGCCGCCCGCCCACAACGGAAAGGCGTACTGGTTCAAGGTCAGTGCACAGGAGGACGGATCTTTCACTGTGACCAACGCTCGGAACAGCCTCACGAAGAACTATCGTTAGCCGCTCACCTTGCCGCGCCGCAGCTCGTCGCCGAGGATGATCGCCTCGGCGATTTCTTTCTTGGTCTTGCGCCGATCGCGGCTTTGGCGCTGAATCGTCAGGTACGCCTCTTCTTCCGTCACGCCGAGCTCGCGCTGCAGGATCCCCTTCGCACGGTCGATGACTTTTCGTGACTGTAGCCGCTCTGAGAGTTCCGTGTTCTCCACCTCGAGTCGCGCCATCTCGATTTCAGCGCCCACGAGAAACCCAATCGTCGAGATGAGCTGAATCTCGCGGAGACTGTGCTCGTGCGGCTGGCCGTGCTGAAGGTTGATGACGCCCACGAGCTTGCCGCGGCTGAGCAGCGGCACCGACAGGAAGGCCTCATACCGATCTTCCGGCAGCTCGTTGAACACCCGGAATCGGGCATCCTCGAACGCATGACGCGCAACGGCGACAGGCGAGCGGTGCTTGGCCACCCAGCCGGTGATGCCCTGTCCTATGGGGATCTTCAGGCGGTCCACGACGTCGGGATGCGGATTCTTCGACGCACGAAGCACGAGCTCGTTGTCCTGATTGAGGACGTAGATGAAACACGAATCACACTGCACGAGACTCGACACGAAGGTGACGACACGTGACAGCACGGCATGGAGCGGGTCGGCCGCCGCCATGCGGCTCCCGATCTCGTGGAGGAACTCTATTTCAGTTGGGTTGGTCATCAACGGATTGCCCTGGTCTTAATCATTTGCGTGGCCTAGAGGGGAGAGGTGGCGGTGTAGCGCGCCGGGAGGCGGCCTTCACTGTCGAGGAGCGGGGTCGTGGCCGGCTCCGTCTCGACGATCGGACGCGGCGAACCCGTGCGCAACAGCGACCTTGGCGTCATCGCGAAGGTCACGCCGTCGTCGGTCGCCCGAGTGAGCAGCGGCAACGTATTCATCCAGGAACACCAATCCCATGCGACACCAGTCGCAACTCGTCGTGGTCGCTCGTCGTGGAGCGGGGGTTACACGAAGGGCACCTCGTTCGGAGGCCGCGAGGTGCGGTGCGCGTCATCGTGCTAGAGCGAGAGCAAAAGACGCGCCGAAGACGGGGCTGGCGTGGCCGATGCGGCGCCCACAGCGTGGGGGGCGTCACGAGTAGGACAATACACCCATCATGAGGATGGGGCAAGATTCACATCACGACAATTTCGTCCATTTATCTGACTAAATAGACATTATTGGCGATACGTGGAACTGCTGCTCTTGTCGAGGTCGACGCATTCAGGCAGAGCGGTTGATCGACTGGAGAGAGCGAACCAGCTGCGCGACCGAAATGTACGGCGAAATAAAATCATCTACAGATTTGTTGGGAGCATCCCGGACGGCAAATCGAGCGGAACTGTAGCATCAACTCCTTTTTTGTGAATGCTTTATAGGCATGGAAGCTCGCCCATCCAACACGGAACGTGCCTTGCTGAAGTAGTGACCAGGGTCGGACGTCCTCCCTTTCACCTTCATCGACCGACGCCGCCGCAGCTTGTCTGAGCAGGGCGGAGAAGCGGGCTAAGATTACGCTCGTCACGGACGCGATCCGCCTTCGACCACACCATGAAGCGAATCGGAATTCTCACCGCCGGCGGCGACACCCCCGCGCTGAACGCCACGATTCAGGGCACGGTGGTTCGCGCGAACCAGCTGCGCATAGAAGTCGTCGGTCTCATGAAGGGCTTCAACAGCCTCTTCAATCCGACCGTGCCGCACGTCCTCCTGAACCCGCTCTTCCAGGAGATCCCGGAGATCGATCCAACGATGGGCGGAACCCTCATCGGATCGTCGAGGGATTACGTCGATCCTGACAACAAGGAGGAGCTCGACAGCGTGGCCGCCCGGCTGGTCCGGTTGGGCATCGAGGGTCTTATCTGCGTCGGTGGTGACGGCACACTGAACGGCCTGCAGCCGCTGGCGGAACGCCTGCCGACGGTGCTCGCGCCAAAGACGATCGATAACGACCTCGGGCTGAACTACCCGAGCGAACCCGACGAGTGGATACGCGCTGACGACCCGGCGGCGCGTGGTGGCGTGCGGTATCGACGGATGGATTCCCAGGCGGTGTTCGACCTCGAGCAGGTCGTGAACTACGTCACGCCCGGCTACGCCACGGCGGTCTTCGTCTCGGCGAGCGGCGTCGAGCGTTTGCGCACGACGGCGGAAAGCCATCGGCGCATCGCGATTGTCGAAGTGATGGGCCGCCATTCCGGCTATATCGCGCTCGGATCCACCTACGGGCGCCCGGACATCGTGCTCGTCCCCGAAGTGCGCCTGGATCTCGATCTCCTCGTCGAACGCGTCAGGCAGATCTACGACCTGCAGAAGAACGTCGTCATCGTCTGCGGCGAGGGCATCGTGGACGATCAGGGTCACGAGTTGGGGGCAGAGTCGAAGACTTTCGATCCGGCAGGCAATGTCGCGTTGAGCGGTGCCGCGGAGGCACTGCGCACCGCACTGATCCAGGCGCTCGGCGACGCCTATTTTCAGAAGTACCGGCGCAGCGAATCAGCCCGGGAGGCGATCTTCACCAGAAAGGTCGGCCACACGCAGCGTGGAGGCAGGCCGATTCTGTTCGACCGCTTCTATGCCGCCCAGCTCGGGGCCAAGGCCGTCGAATTGCTCAACGAAGGGCGCAACAACGCCGTGGCCGTGCTGCAGTACAGCCGGTCAAAGGGCTTCAACGTCGAAGGTTACGACGCCAACCGCTTCCGTGACCGGTGGGGGCTCATCCATGCACGACAGATGCACCCGGCACTCTACGACGCGAAACTCATGAAGCCGTCGCGCATGGGCATCGAGTACCTGTTGCCGATCTTCACGAATGCCATCGGTGAGGACGACATGGAGCACACCCGCCAGACGCTCTTTGCCGCGGGAAACCTGACCCAGCCGTACCACTCGATCAACACGGACATCAACAAGCGGATCCGCTACCTGCGGGAGGACGTGTAGTCCTCGCCGGCTGGCGATCGAAGGCGCAATGCAGGAGAAGACGATCAGCATCATTCTGGCGGGTGGAGCCGGGTCGCGCCTGTATCCGCTGACGGCCGAACGCGCCAAGCCGGCCGTGCCCTTCGGGGGGCGATACCGCATTATCGACTTCACGCTCAGCAACTGTCTGCATTCGGGACTTCGTCGCATCCTCGTGCTCACACAGTACATGTCGCATTCACTGCAGCAGCACCTCCGCGACGGCTGGTCCATCTACAACTCGGACCTCGCGGAGTACATCACCCCAGTTCCTCCACAGATGCGGACCGGGCAATCGTGGTACAGCGGGACGGCAGACGCGATCTACCAGAATCTCTTCCTGATGGAGGAGAGCGGCGCGGAATACGTGCTGATTCTCTCCGGCGATCACATCTACCGGATGGACTATGCAGCGATGCTGCAACGCCACCGCGACTCCAAAGCGGACGTGACCGTTGCGTGTCTGACGGTCGACCTCGAACAGGCCCGTGCGTTCGGGGTCATGACGGTCGATGCGCAGGACCGGGTCGTGTCCTTCGACGAAAAGCCGGAACAGCCCCAGGGCATGCCGGATGACCCTGGCCACGTGCTCGCATCAATGGGCGTGTACGTGTTCTCGATGAAGCTCCTGGCGGCCCTGCTGCGGGACGATCACGATGCCGATTCGGGTCACGATTTCGGCAAGGACATCTTGCCCGCCATCGTGCGAACCCACCACGTGGCTGCCTATCGATTCGGCGGACAGAGCGGCCGCGTCACGGCAGACCGCTATTGGCGGGACGTCGGGACGATCGATGCGTACTACGAAGCCAACATGGATCTGTTGAAGCCGCTGCCGCCGATCGACCTGTATCAAGGGGACTGGCCGATTCGCACCTACGAGGGCCAACATCCTCCGGCGCGCAGCGTGCCTGGCCGATCGGGTCGTGAAGCCGAAATCGTCAACTGCATGCTCGCGTCGGGCACGTTGATCATCGGCGCCACTGTGCGACACGTCATCCTGTTCCCCAGTGTCCGTGTCGAAGAGGGCGCGGTGATCGAGAATTCGCTCTTGTTCCAGGACGTCACGGTCGGAGAGGGCGCGCGGCTGCAGAACTGCATCATCGAGAAAGGCGTGTCGATCCCACCGGGCGAGAGTATCGGCTTCGATCCGGCAAGGGACGCCGAGCGCTTCACGATCTCCGACCGCGGCATCGTGGTCGTCGCCCGACGCGGCCGCCTGTCAGAGGACGCCGGGCTCCGGTAGGCGACCGCGATACCGTCGACCATGCCGCCCGATCCGCACAGACCGCTTCGTGACGACGTGCGGCTGCTTGGCGACCTGCTGGGAGAGACCCTGCGAGCGCGCGCGGGAGAAGGGGTCTTCCACACGGTCGAGCGAGTGCGGGCGCTGGCAAAACGGGCCCGCAGCGGCCACGACACCGAGTTCGTGGTCCTCGCCGACGAGCTCTCGAGCGTGCCGCTCGACGACGCCCTGCCGATCGCACGCGCGTTCACGCACTTCCTGCACCTCGCCAACATCGCCGAACAGCATCACCGCACTCGCCGGCGACGGGCGTACCAACGCGACCCGCTCGCGCCGCCGCAGCGCGGATCGTGCGAAGACGGCTTCCGGCGTCTTCTGGCAGCCGGTGTCACAGCCGATCAGCTGCACGAGGCCGTTTGCGGTTTGCGTATCGAGCTCGTCCTGACCGCCCACCCAACCGAGGTAGCGCGCCGGCGGCTCGTGCAGAAGCACAACCGGATCGCCGCGGCGCTCGCCACGCGGGATCGCCCCGACTTGACCGCTCCGGAGCAGGATGAGCAAATCACCGCGATCCGGCGTGAGATCGCGACGGCGTGGGAAACGAGCGATATCCGTCAGCAACAACCCACGCCGATCGACGAGGTCCGCAGCGGTCTCATCGTCTTCGAGCAGAGCCTGTGGGATGCGCTGCCACGCTACGTGCGCAGTCTCGATCGCGCGTTGTCGGCGACCACCGGGCGCGGCCTTCCGATCCTCGGAGCTCCTCTTCGATTTGGATCCTGGATCGGCGGCGATCGCGACGGGAACCCGAACGTCACGCCGCTCGTCACCCGGCGGGCTTGCCTGCTGTCACGATGGACGGCGGCCGGTTTGTACCTGCAGGACCTGGACGCCCTCAGCGACGAGCTGACGCTGGAAACCGCGACGCCTGAACTCCGCGCGGCTGTTGGCAATGGTCGGCCCTATCGTGAGCTCCTGCGAACCGTCCGGGCCAGGATGCTGGCAACGCGGCGATGGGCCGAAGCCTCTCTTCGATCCGATGATGATGTGGCGCCAGACGCCGGTGTGTATCTGGACGTGGCCGAGTTGTCGGCATCGCTCCACCTCTGCTACCGATCGCTCGTAGATACCGGGCAGGCGCTCGTCGCCTCGGGACGGCTGACCGACCTCCTCAGGCGCGTCTCAACGTTCGGCCTCACACTCGCGCCGATCGATATCCGCCAGGACTCCGCCAGGCACACGGCTGCCCTCGCCGCGATCACGTCGGCGGTCGGGCTCGGGTCCTACGCTGACTGGGACGAGCCGACGCGCATCGCGTTTCTCGTCCGTGAACTCGCGGGCCGGCGTCCCCTCATCCCCGCGAATCTCGAAGCCGCACCCGATGTGCAGGACGTGCTCGATACGTTTCGCTTGATCGCCCGCACTCCACCTGGCTCCCTGGGCGCGTATGTGATTACGATGACGCGAAGCGCCTCGGATGTGCTGGCCGTGGAGTTGCTGCAGAAGGAGGCGCGCGTGCCGGTACCACGACGCGTTGTCCCGCTCTTCGAAACGTCGCGCGATCTGCAGAACGCCGGCAGAGTGCTTGACGTATTGTTCGAGCACCCGTGGTACCGCGCCCGAACGGGCGGACGCCAGGAAGTGATGCTCGGGTATTCCGACTCGGCCAAAGACGTCGGCCGCCTCACCGCCGGCTGGGAACTGTACAAAGCTCAAGAGGAGATCGTCGCGTCGTGCATCCGTCACGACATGGCGGTCACGCTGTTCCACGGTCGGGGCGGGAGCGTGGGACGGGGCGGTGGACCCACGCACCTGGCGATACAGTCGCAGCCGCCTGGGTCGATCGACGGAACGCTTCGCGTGACCGAACAGGGCGAGATGTTGCAGGCGCTCTTCGGCCTTCCCGACATCGCGGTGCGGACCATGGAGGTCTACACGACCGGGACGCTCGATGCGTGGCTGGTCCCAGCCCGCGCGCCATCACGAGAGTGGCGAGACTGCATGGACCGTCTCGCGACGGACGCGCGAGAGACCTATCGACGTGTCGTGTACACCGACCCGCGGTTCATCGACTACTTCCGCACGTCAACGCCGCAGGCCGAAATCGGAGAACTCAACATCGGAAGTCGGCCGGCGCGGCGCGGCGGCGGCACCGGCGTCACCGACCTCCGAGCCATTCCGTGGCAGTTTGCCTGGACGCAGACACGGCTCATGTTGGGCGCCTGGCTGGGAGTCGAAGACGCGCTCGACCTCGCCGTCGCGCGGGGCGAGCGCGATCGCCTGATCGAGATGTATCGCGAATGGCCGCATTTCCAGTCGGCGATCGGGCTGATCGAAATGGTGCTTGCCAAGGCCGACAGCCGCATCGCCGCCGAGTACGATCGACGGCTCGTTCCTGAGGATCTGCAGCCGGTTGGCGCGGAGCTGCGCGGGAGACTGGGTCGGGCGATTCGAGGCGTTCTCGCTGTCACCGGTCATGGTGAATTGCTGCAGTCGAACCCTGTCATCCGCCGCTCGATCGACGTGCGCAACCCGTATATCGATCCGCTCAATCTCGTGCAGGTGGAGCTGCTGCGTCGGGTACGTGAGGCGCCGGATCCACGGGCCCAGACGGCGCTCCGGGTGACCGTCAACGGCATCGCCGCCGGCTTGCGTAACACCGGCTAGAGACCGCTTTTCGATGTCGGACGTAGAGCGGAGCGTTTAGCCTCCGCGGACACGCGCACGCTGAAGCGTGCGCTCTACGGCGAATCCGGCTGAAGCCGACACTACGCGAAGACGGGGACGGCACCCGGCCGCGGTGGCCGGTCGCCGAGGACATCACGGTCTTCGGCGGCTGGCGGGGCTATCTGGCGTCGATCGCCGAGTGGCCGGCTGTCCGGTAGCGATCGAGCGACGCGACGCGCAGCGTCCATCACGGACCCGCAACCCTCTGATGCTTTCAACCCATAGAGCAGACAACAGTTACCGACGGCCGTGGGTCTCGCGGCGACGACTGCCAGGTGGCGACACTAATGTCTCTAACCCACGTTGAATCGACGACAGTGTCGCACTCCATCAGCGCGGAGCCCTCCTGGCGCATGCCAGCCCCATTGCCCAACCGCGAAAAACCTGACGGATCCACGCGCTCGCATGGCCGTCCGATCTCGATCGGACTGAGTGGCGACATTACTGTAAAAGACAAGCAGTATAGCTACACTAGTGTCTGCTAATCATCATGCTGCCGGCGTCGCGCGTCTGGTTGCGAGAGGCCTGTGCTACTCCTTCGACCGCGTCCCGGCGACCTTCTTGACGTGTACCGGTGTCTGGGTCTCCAGCAACTCCCGTTCGGCTCTCAACCACTGGCTGACGTCGTCTCCTCCCCCTTCCATGAGGAAGAGCTCGTAGGCACGCAGCGCAATCTGTTCGTGGGGGACGAACGGCGTGTCCGCTGGCTTGAGGCGAGAGGACTTGGCCACCAGACGTGGGCCTGCTCGTGCGACCGCATCCGGACTCTTGGTTCGTGGCATGGCAAAAAACCTCCTGAAGATCGAACGGCGCGCGTAGCGCGCGCGGTCAGAATCTCTCGCAAATGAGCAAGATAAGGGCCAACTCACTCGCATTGCGAAGCGAGGCCACGCATGCAGCGGCAGCGGCACCGTCGGACAGGCAATCGGTCGCGGCACGATCCTCGCATAGCGTCCAGCCACACGTGGTAAGAATGAGGCGCCGACGGCCAGCGCACTGCGAGGACACAGCTGATGACGCTGAATGATTACGACACGGGCGGGTTTCACGACGAGATGTTCGACCCCTCGGGCCTTCCACGTACGGAGGCTCAACTGCTGCTCGACACAATCGGCGCGCTGGGAGAGGGCCAGTTGGAGCGATGCCAGCAGGCGGCCGAACGGATCCTCGTCCAGCTCGGCATCACCTTCAACGTGTACGGCGACGAAGCGGGCACCGAACGGCCGTTCCCCTTCGATCTGGTGCCGCGCATTGTGACCGCCAAGGAATGGGACTGGATCGAACGCGGACTCAAGCAGCGCATCCACGCACTCAACGCGTTCATTGACGACATCTATCACGGCCAGCGGATCATCAAGGACGGCGTCATTCCCGAAGAGGTGGTTCGATCCGCGGCGTTCTACCGGCCGCAATGCGTCGGCATCAACCCGCCGAAAGGCGTCTGGTGCCATATCACGGGCTCCGACCTCGTGCGGCACGGCGACGGACAGATCTACGTCCTCGAGGACAATCTGCGGGTGCCGTCCGGCGTGTCGTACATGCTCGAGAACCGGGACCTGATGAAACGCACGTTCCCACAGGTCTTCGAGGGTCTGCGCGTGCGTCCGGTCTTCGAGTACCCGAGCCTGCTCCTCGACACGCTCGAGGCGATTGCGCCGGTTGGCGTGACGACCAAGCCGGTGGTGGTACTCCTGACTCCAGGCATGTACAACTCCGCGTACTTCGAGCACAGCTACCTTGCGCAGAAAATGGGCATCCCGCTCGTCGAAGGGCGCGATCTGGTGGTCGAAGATAACACCGTGTGGATGCGCACAACGAAAGGTCTTCGGCGGGTGCATGTCATCTACCGGCGTATCGACGACGACTTCCTCGACCCCGAGACCTTCCGGCCGGACTCGATGCTGGGAGTGCCTGGGCTGGTGGAGGCCTATCGCGCGGGGCGGGTGTCACTGGCGAATGCGCCCGGCAACGGCGTGGCCGACGACAAGGTAATGTACGCGTACGTGCCAGACATGATCCGGTATTACGAAGGCGAGGACGCGATCATTCCGAACGTGCCGACGTTTCTGTGCTGGCGCGACAAGGACAGACAGCACGTGCTCCAGAACCTCGAGACGCTCGTCGTGAAAGCCGCCAATGAGGCGGGCGGCTACGGCATGCTCATCGGCCCGCATTCATCGGCTGCCGAGCGCGAAACCTTTGCCGCCAGGATCACGGCCCAGCCGCGCAACTACATCGCCCAGCCGACCCTGGCCCTGTCGCGCGTGCCGACCCTCATTGGCAACCATCTCGAGGGCCGTCACGTGGATCTGCGCCCGTACATCCTGTACGGCGACGAAATCCGAGTCGTTCCCGGCGGCCTCACCCGCGTCGCGCTTCGCAAGGGCTCGCTCGTCGTGAACTCGTCGCAGGGCGGAGGCAGCAAGGACACGTGGGTGCTCTCTCCCCACGGAGGAGCCCGCGGATGAAAGCCGATTCGCTACCGCTGCTGAGCCGGGTCGCCGACTCGGTGTACTGGATGGCACGGTACATCGAGCGCGCCGAGAACGTCGCCCGCTACATCGGGGTCAACCTGAACCTGCAGATCGACCTGCCGCTGGCGCCGGCGCACCAGTGGCAGCCGCTCATCGACACGACCGGCGACGCCGAGGAATTCAAGGAACGTTTCGGGGTGGCGACGCAGGCGCGGGTGATCGAGTATCTGGCGTATGACACGGAGAACCCCAGTTCCATCGCGTCATGCTTGCGTCTCGCTCGAGAGAACGCGCGGTCGGTCCGCGAGACGATCTCGTCGGAGATGTGGGCGCAAGTCAACAGCATGTACCTGCAGATCCAGGCGCAGCGGTCGATGCCCGAGCCGGAGCGCATGCTCGACGCGTTCCGTGAGATCCGGCTGGGCTGCCACCTGTTCGAAGGCGTCACCGACGCCACGATGTCTCACAACGAGGCGTGGCACTTCATGCGCCTCGGCCGGATGCTCGAGCGCGCCGACAAGACATCGCGCATCCTCGACGTGAAGTATTTCATGCTGCTGCCATCGGCGTTCGACATCGGCACACCGTACGATGACATCCACTGGTCGGCCGTACTGAGATCCGTGAGCGGCTTCGAGATGTACCGGAAGAGGTACGGCCGCATCACGCCGCCCGACGTGGTTGACTTCCTCGTGATGGACAACGAGTTCCCGCGCGCCGTCCGTTTCTGTATCACCTCGGGCAGCGATTCGCTCCGCTCGATCACCGGCACGCCGATCGGCGCGTTCCGATACCGGTCCGAACAGCTCATGGGGCAATTGCGCGCCGAGCTGGACTTCACGTCCGTGGATGTGGTGATCCGCGGCGGTCTGCACGAATACCTCGACCGCCTGCAGCTCAAGATGAACGAGATCGACAGCAGCCTGAGGGACGACTTCGCCGTGCGTCTGCCTGCAGCGCCACCCGTTGCGCCGGCAGAGGCCACGTCACAGTCACAGTCACAGTACACAGTCACAGACACAGACACAGACCGCGGCCTCTCAGAGCGTGGACGCGAACCAGACCGCCTGAAATCAAGTGTCAAGAATCGTTTCAACAGACCACAGAGTCGCAGAGACACAGAATATTTCGGTTCTCTCTGTGACTCCGTGTCTCTGTGGCCCTGTATAACCCATGAGCATTCGCGTCGCCCTGCACCACAAGACGATCTACCGGTACGACCGGCCCGTGATCCTGTCTCCCCAGGTCGTACGGCTACGGCCGGCGCCGCACAGCCGCACGCCCATCAGCAGCTACTCGCTGCGGATCGAGCCATCGAACCACTTCATCAACTGGCAGCAGGATCCGCAGGGCAACTTCCTCGCCCGCCTGGCGTTTCCGGAACAGACGACCATCTTTTCGCTCACGGTGGATCTCGTCGCCGAAATGACGGTCATCAACCCGTTCGATTTTTTTCTCGAGCCCGAGGCCGAGCATGTTCCCTTTCGCTACGACGATCTGCAGCGTCAAGCGCTCGCTCCGTTCCTCTCGACGAGCCCACCGGGTCCCCGGCTGCAGGCATTCCTCGCCTCCCTCTCCACGGATCGCATCCACACGATCAACTTCCTGGTAGACCTGAACCAGCTCCTGCAGAGCAAGATCCGCTATCTAATCCGCATGGAGCCAGGCGTGCAGACGAGCGAAGAGACGCTCGACCGCGCGAGCGGCTCATGCCGGGACTCGGCCTGGCTGCTCGTGGAGGTGTTTCGCCAGCTTGGGCTCGCGGCGCGTTTCGTCTCGGGCTACCTGATCCAGCTCGAACCCGACGTGAAGCCTCTCGACGGCCCGATCGGACCGAGCCAGGACTTCACCGACCTTCACGCGTGGGCGGAGGTATACCTGCCAGGCGCCGGGTGGATCGGCCTGGACCCAACGTCGGGACTTTTCGCTGGTGAAGGACACATCCCGCTAGCGGCCACGCCAAGTCCGGAGTTGGCGGCGCCTGTCTCGGGGCTCGTGGGGCCGAGTCAGGTCGAGTTTCACCACGAGATGTCGGTGACGCGGATTCACGAGGACCCGCGGGTCACCAAACCGTACTCCGACTCGCAGTGGCGCGACATCGTGGCGCTCGGTGAGCGCGTCGATCAGGAACTCGCGGCAGGAGACGTGCGCCTGACCATGGGTGGCGAACCCACCTTCGTGTCTATCGACGACATGGACGGCGACGAGTGGAACACGGCGGCGATGGGCCCCGGAAAGCGCCGCCTCGGAGGAACGCTCCTGTCGCGATTGCGCGAGACCTTTGCGCCGGGAGGGTTGCTGCACTTCGGTCAAGGGAAGTGGTACCCAGGGGAGTCCCTTCCCCGCTGGGCGTTCTCCTGTTACTGGCGCACGGATGGCGAGCCGCTCTGGCAGGACATGACGCTCGTCGCCGATCTCGAGCGCGACTATGGATTCGGGACAGACGAGGCCCAGTCGTTCGCGGAAGCGCTCGCCGATCGGCTCTCGGTAGGCCGCGCGCACGTGATTGCAGCCTACGAAGACCCGCTCGCCTACGTTCACAAGGAGCGGCAACTCCCCTTCAACGTCGACCCAGAGCACAACACGCTCGACGATCCGGAGGAGCGTGAGCGCCTGCGTCGAGTGTTCAGCCGAGGACTTGGAACCCCAACGGGTTTCGTGTTGCCCCTGGCACGCGTGCAACTCAAGGACGGGCCTGCATGGCAGTCCGGTCTGTGGATGCTTCGCGCCAAGCACCTCTTTCTCGTGCCAGGCGACTCGCCAGTCGGCTTCCGTCTACCGATGGAGAGCCTCCCGGCCGGGCGATCCTTCGACGTGTTCCCAACGGATCCGTTGAGCACCTGGCCACCGCTCGGCGACACGACGCGCGCGCGGACCGCCGAAGGCACCGCTCGGTTCCCAGCATCGTCACGGACAGTGCGAGTCCACGCCACGGCGGGACCGCGACTCGCTTCAGACACCGGTGCGGCAGGTGAACGGCGCCAGGAGCAACACGAGCAGCCTTCGCCGTCCGCGACGACTGACGATGGCCGGCACGTGCGTACCGCGCTCACAGTCGAAGCACGCGAGGGCAAGCTCTTCGTGTTTCTCCCTCCTGTGGCGTCGGCGAGCGACTACGTCGAGCTGCTAGCCGCCGTGGAAGACACCGCCGCGCATCGAGGCAGGCCCGTGCTGGTAGAGGGTTACCCTCCACCGTACGACCCGCGCCTCAAGCACATCAAGGTCACACCGGATCCCGGCGTGATTGAAGTGAACGTGCACCCGGCCCAGAGCTGGCGCGAACTCGTCGACAACACGACGGCGCTGTACGAACAAGCGCGTCTCAGCAGGCTTGGTACCGAGAAGTTCATGCTCGACGGTCGACACACCGGCACCGGGGGCGGCAACCACGTGGTGCTGGGTGGTCCGACACCGGCCGACAGTCCATTCCTTCGTCGGCCGGACCTGCTCAAGAGCTTTGTCGGCTACTGGCTGAACCACCCCTCGCTCTCGTACCTGTTCTCGGGTGTGTTCATCGGACCAACGAGTCAGGCACCGCGCGTGGACGAGACACGTGCCGACGCGGTCTATGAGCTCGAGATCGCCATGAGCTTGCTGATGGGCGTGCAGGGCGACGACACGGCTCGTCACGATGTGCCGCCGTGGCTGGTGGACCGCATCTTCCGCAACCTCCTGGTCGACGTGACGGGCAACACGCACCGGGCCGAGTTCTGCATCGACAAGCTCTACTCGCCAGACAGTGCGACCGGGCGGCTGGGTCTGGTCGAGATGCGCGCGTTCGAGATGCCTCCGCATGCGCGCATGAGCCTGACGCAACAGCTGCTCGTGCGAACGCTGCTCGCATGGTTCTGGCGCCTTCCGTGTAACGCGACGCCGGTGCGCTGGGGCACCCGCCTCCACGACAAGTTTCTCCTGCCGTACTACGTCGAGCAGGATCTCAAGGCTGTTCTCGATGAACTGGCGCGAGCCGGCTATCCGATGGACACGGACTGGTTCGCCCCACACAGAGAGTTTCGCTTCCCTCTGTACGGACGCGTCTGCTACGAGGGGGTGGACATCGAGCTGAGGCAGGCGATCGAGCCCTGGTACGTGCTCGGGGAGGAAGCCGGAGCCGGCGGTACCGCTCGCTACGTGGACTCGTCCGTCGAGCGTCTCCAGGTGCACGTGCGGGGTCTCGTACCCGAGCGCTTCGCGGTCACCTGTAACACCCGGATACTCCCGCTGCAACCCACAGGCACCACAGGCGAGTTCGTGTGCGGCGTGCGCTATCGCGCCTGGCAGCCGCCTCGGTGCTTGCATCCGACGATCCCCGTCCACACGCCGCTCGTTTTCGATCTCGTGGACACGTTGGCCGGTCGATCTGTAGGAGGGTGCGCGTATCACGTGGCGCATCCAGGAGGACGCAACTACGATACTCTCCCCGTGAACTCGAACGAGGCGGAGGCGAGGCGCCGCGCCCGGTTCTTCGAGTTCGGCCACACGCCAGGACATCCATTGAAGCCTATCCACACCGAAAATCCGGAGTTCCCGGCGACACTGGATCTCCGACGGTGCTGATCGACACGGACCACACATCGATGTTCCCAGCATGGCTTCCGGTAGACTTTCTTCGAGGTGGCCTTCGGTGTGAAGTTTTCACATATCTGCATTCCTCGCCGGGTCCGCTGCGCGGCACCCGGCCTACGTGAGGATTGTCGAAGCCACTGCGCGGCGTCCCCGGATTCACCCGTCCGTGAGCAACCGTAGTTCCATCATGACCCCACGCGCCACCGACTGGCAGTACCAGCCACCAGTCGGAGGGCACTGGGATGAAGCGCTGGACGCGTCGGGACATCCTCGCCCGCATTGGGCTCGCCTTGCCGCAGAGCTCAGACGCATGGGCAACGAGGAGTTCTCGCGGCGCTGGGAGGCCGGGCAGCGGCTCATTCAGTCGAACGGTGTCACCTACAACGTCTACGGAGACCCGCGCGGCAGCGCCAGACCCTGGCCGCTCGACCTGATTCCGCTGGCGATCGACGTGCACGAATGGAAGCACATCGAAAGTGCGGTCATCCAACGTGCCACCCTGCTCAACATCATCCTGGCGGATTTATACGGCACCCACCGCCTGATTCGCGACGGACTCATACCGGCCGAGCTTCTCTTCGCCAACCCCAATTTCCTGCGCCCCTGTCACGACATCAAGCCGCCTGGCGGGGTGTACCTGCACAACTACGCCGTGGACATCGCACGGGCGCCGAACGGCCGGTGGTGGGTAATCTCGGACCGCACACAGTCACCGTCCGGCGCCGGTTACGCGCTCGAGAACCGCCTCGTGAGCGCACGCACGCTACCGACGGTTCTCAACCGGTGCCGCGTGCAATCGATCGATCGTTTCTTCGAAGTGATGATCCAGGCCCTTCTGGCTCTCGCACCACGGCGGTCGGACAACCCGCGCGTCGTCGTGTTGAGCTCAGGGCCGAACAGCGAAACCTACTTCGAGCATTCGTTCTTCGCTCGACAGTGGGACTTCCCGCTCGTCGGAGGCGCCGATCTCACGGTTCGCGACCAGCGTGTCTACCTCAAGACCCTCGCGGGCCTGAATCCAGTGGACGTCATTCTGCGCCGCCTGGACGACGACTTCTGCGATCCCCTCGAACTGCGCGGTGACTCGCTGCTCGGCGTGCCCGGCCTGGTCCAGGCGGCGCGTGCCGGCAACGTGTTCATTGCCAATTGTCTGGGCAGCGGCCTCGTCGAGACCCCGGCGTTGATGGCTTTTCTGCCACGGCTCTGCCGTCACATCCTCGGTGAGGACCTCCATATGCCGTCGGTAGCGACCTGGTGGTGCGGCCAGGACGAGCCCCGGCAACAGGTGCTCGACTCGCTCGACCGCGTGGTGATCAAACCCGCGTTCCCGCGATTCGGGCAGCACGCTGAATTTCCAGCGACGATGACCACAGAGGCGCGAGACGAGCTCGCGGCCCGCCTCAACGCGCGGCCCGATCAGTTCGTCGCGCAGGAGCAGGTCGATCTCTCGACGACGCCGGTGCACAGCCATCGCGGGCTCGAACCTCGGCATGTGGTCCTTCGCGTGATCGCCGCATGGGACGGTACGTCGTACGCGGTGCTGCCGGGCGGCCTGACGCGCGTGGCCACCGGCCAGCGGTCACTCGTCGTCTCGATGCAGCTCGGCGGCGGCAGCAAAGACACGTGGGTGATGGGCCGCACGAAACGAGTCCCGATCGCACCGCGGCAGGCCGCTCCGCAGGCCACCTACGTCGGCTCGACGGAGCTCTCCAGCCGCGTCGCCGACAATCTCTTCTGGTTGGGCCGGTACGCCGAGCGTCTCGAGGCCACGGCGCGCCTCGCGCGCGCACTGCTGCCAGGCGTCTCGGGCGAATCGGAACCGGGCCGGGCAGCCCCGGTCGAGACGATCCTGCACTTCCTCCGCGGCCTCGATCTGCTGCCAGCAGAGCACCGGAACCCGGTCATGGCCAAGCAGTGGTGGAATCTCCAGCGCCTGCTTGCGGACCTCGTATTCGACGCCTCGAAACCGTCGGGGATCAGGTGGAACATGACCCAGCTTCGCCGACTGAGCTGGGAGGTCAAGGAGCGCCTCTCGCCGGACACATGGCGGGTGCTCCAGCAGCTCGACAACATCTTCGCGGAGCCGCCTCCGCAGAATCACGACCGCAAATATGTCGCCGCGCTTGCCGCGCTGGACGACGTGGTCATCATGCTGTCTGCCTTCGCGGGGCTGCTCGCCGAGAATCCGACACGAGGGCATGGCTGGCGTTTTCTGAGCATCGGGCGGCGGATGGAGCGCGCGCTGCAGATGCTCGAGCTGCTCCGGGTCGGTGTCGCGCTCGCGCCGCTGCCAGACGACGCATGTCTCGAGGTCTCCTCCAGGTGGCAGACAGTTCCACCACGTACCGGTCGCGCTATCTCGCTTCGATCCGCACGCGCTACGTCCTCGAATTGCTGCTCATCGACGACACGAACCCCCGATCGCTCGCGTTTCAGTTTGCCGCATTGCTCGAAAGTGTGAAGAGCCTGCCCGGGATCGGGACGGACGACGCGCCACCGGTCGAGTACAAACTGGCCAAGCGGCTTCAAGTGCTCGTGCGGGAGGCACGCATGGACGATATCAAACGGCGTGACGCGAATGGCAAGCGCCTGGCCCTCGAGGCCTATCTGCAAACGCTCAGAAACGCCGTCACGGATCTCTCAGATGCCTTGACCGCCCGCTATCTGAATCACTCCGCACCATCTCGGCTGCGTTCATCGCTCTAGCAATCCACGATGCTGTACAAGGCCACCCACACGACCAAGTATTCCTACAACGCAGCGGTCTCACAGTGCCAAAGCGAGGTCCGTCTCACACCACGGACACTCCCGTGGCAGACGCTCGTGGAGTTGACCATCCAGACGACGCCGCCTCCAGCGTCGGTCGAGAGCCACCAGGACTACTTCGGCAACGAGGTGAGAACCTTTACCATTCTCGAGAGCCACGACCGCTTTTCGACCGTCGCTACGAGTCTGATTGAGGTCGAGCCCCGCGAGTCGCCTGTCGTCTCCGATGTGGCCTGGGAGCGCGTTCGTGACGAGCTCGCCGCGCACAGCTCGTTCGACACGCTGGAAGCCTTCGAGTTCGTCTTCGACTCCCCCATGGCGACCGTGTCGCCGGAACTGTCTGACTATGCCAGCGTGAGTTTTCCGCCGGGGCGGCCCCTCATCGCGGGCATCGAGGACCTCTCGCACCGCATCAACACCGAGTTTCGGTACACCCCAAGGCCACGCGCATCGACACGCCGCTCCTCGACGTTCTGCGCCTCAAGAAGGGCGTCTGTCAGGATTTCGCCCACGTGATGATCGGTGCGGTGCGCTCGATGCGCCTCGCGGCACGGTACGTCAGCGGGTATTTGCGCAGCGGGCAAGGGTCAAGGTGCAGAAGCTCCGCACGCCTGGGTGTCGGTGTTCATCCCTGGGACTGGCTGGATGGATATCGACCCAACGAACGACGTCCGCCCGTCCACAGGGCACATCACTCTTGCCTGGGGGCGGGACTACGGAGACGTGGCACCCGTCCGGGGCGTCGCGCTTGGCGGCGGCAATCAGATCGTCGATGTAACCGTCCGCGTCGATTTGACGGACGATCCGACGTCGCGCTAAGGCCGCGATTCAGACATTCTCGTTTGGAAAATGTCGAACTAGTCCATTTTCGTAGCAGAAATCGACGC
>CAWHBF010000013.1:0-25134 GCA_963827515.1 uncultured Acidobacteriota bacterium
CTCCCGTGGCAGACGCTCGTGGAGTTGACCATCCAGACGACGCCGCCTCCAGCGTCGGTCGAGAGCCACCAGGACTACTTCGGCAACGAGGTGAGAACCTTCACCATTCTCGAGAGCCACGACCGCTTTTCGACCGTCGCTACGAGTCTGATTGAGGTCGAGCCCCGCGAGTCGCCTGTCGTCTCCGATGTGGCCTGGGAGCGCGTTCGTGACGAGCTCGCCGCGCACAGCTCGTTCGACACGCTGGAAGCCTTTGAGTTCGTCTTCGACTCCCCCATGGCGACCGTGTCGCCGGAACTGTCTGACTATGCCAGCGTGAGCTTTCCGCCGGGGCGGCCCCTCATCGCGGGCATCGAGGACCTCTCGCACCGCATCAACACCGAGTTTCGGTACACACCCAAGGCCACGCGCATCGACACGCCGCTCCTCGACGTTCTGCGCCTCAAGAAGGGCGTCTGTCAGGATTTCGCCCACGTGATGATCGCTGCGGTGCGCTCGATGCGCCTCGCGGCACGGTACGTCAGCGGATATTTGCGCAGCGGGGCGAGGGTACAAGGCGCGGAAGCTTCGCACGCCTGGGTGTCGGTGTTCATCCCTGGGACTGGCTGGATGGATATCGACCCGACGAACGACGTCCGCCCGTCCACAGGGCACATCACTCTTGCCTGGGGGCGGGACTACGGAGACGTGGCACCCGTCCGGGGCGTCGCGCTCGGCGGCGGCAATCAGATCGTCGATGTAACCGTCCGCGTCGATTTGGCGGACGATCCGACGTCGCGCTAAGGCCGCGATTCAGACATTCTCGTTTGGAAAAGATCGAGCTAGTCCATTTTCGTAGCAGAAATCGACGCGCCATTCCTTTGCGATTTCGCTAGACTTGAAGCTCGTTCGCAGGGGGGCCCGATGTTCCACACGACCGACGTTCGCGACACCAGTTTCTTCCTCACGCTCGAAGAGTTGGGGCAACTCGCCACCGCAGGCACCAGACCCGCCGAGACGCTGATGAACGTGGTGGCGCTCATCGCCAACCGTTTCGACGCCGATGTGTGTTCGGCCTACCTGCTCGAACCAGACCGCGCCAATCTCGTGCTCGCCGCCACCGTTGGCCTCAAGCCGACGTGCATCGGCACGCTGCGCCTGGCACTTCACGAAGGGCTCGTCGGTCTGATCGCCGAGCAGGTGCGACCGGTCGCCGTCGATCAGGTGCGCGCGCACCCGCGCTTCAAGTACTTCAAGGAAGCAGGCGAAGAGGCCTTCCAATCGCTGCTCGGCGTCCCCGTTATCCAGGACGGCGTGCTCCAGGGAACCCTGGTCATCCAGACCAGCGAGACCCGCCGCTTCTCGGAGGAGGAGATCGAGGCGCTCACCGCGGCGGCGGCGCAGGTGGCGCCGATCATCACCGAGGCGCGCAGCCTCGACCAGTTCATCGAGCCCAGCCAGGAGAAGCTGTGGGCACTCGCGCGAAACTTCTGGTGGAGTTGGGACGTCGATTCGGCCAGCCTCTTTCGGGAGGTCGCGCCCGCCCGCTGGCGAGAACTCAAGCACAATCCGATTTCGCTCCTGTCGGAGATGCCGCTCTCTGCGCTTCATCAGCGCGCCGGCGAGCTCGCGCTGCACGGCCGGATCAACTACGCCTATCGCCGCCAGCGCGAGTACCTCGCGGCCAACACCACGTGGGGCGCGGCGCACGCTGGTGTGCTGCGCCCCCGCCCTGTCGGGTATTTCTCGGCCGAGTTCGGCCTGCACGAGTCGTTTCCAATCTATTCGGGTGGCCTCGGCATCCTCGCCGGCGATCACATCAAGAGCGCGTCCGACCTGGACATTCCGCTCGTTGGTGTCGGCCTGTTCTACGGGCAGGGCTACTTCCGCCAACGGCTCGACATCAGCGGATGGCAGCAGGAGGAGTATCTCGAGACGGACACGAGCCAGCTGCCAATGGAGCCGGCCATCGGCCGCAGCGGTGAGCTCATCACGGTGCAAATAGAAACGCGCGGCTCGGCCATCAAGGCCAAAGTGTGGCGAGCCCGCGTCGGCCGATGCGATCTTCTCCTGCTCGACTCGAACGTCGAAGGTAATTCACCCGAGGACCGCGAGCTCACGTCGCGGCTGTATGGCGGTGATGGACGCGTCCGCATCCGCCAGGAGCTGCTGCTCGGCGTCGGCGGGTTCCGTGCGCTCCGGGCGATGGGTATCACCCCCGGGGTCCTGCACCTCAACGAGGGCCACAGCGTCTTCGCCGTCCTCGAGGCTATTCGCTCTCGTATGCAGGAAGAAGGCCTCGTGTTCGAGCACGCGCTGCCACGCGTGGCGCGGGAGGTGGTTTTCACGACCCATACGCCGGTGCCCGCGGGGCACGACCGCTTCCCCGGCGAGCTGGTCGAAGAGCACCTCGGTCCGCTGCGCGAGGCATTGGGACTGTCCTTCCACGACCTCATGGCCTTCGGCCGTGAGAGATCCGCACAACCCTCACGAAGATTTCTGCATGACGGTGCTGGGGCTCAAGCTCTCGCGCCGCGCCAACGCGGTGTCGGCGCTGCACGGCGAGGTCTCGCGGGCGATGTGGACGGGACTCTACCCGGGCCGCACGGAGGATGCCGTCCCCATCGGACACATCACCAACGGCGTGCACGTCCCCACATGGCTCGCGCCACAGATGAGCCGTCTCTACGATCGGCACCTGGGTGTCGGGTGGCTGGAACACAGCGGCGAAGCGCCGGTGTGGGAGGGGATCGAGAGCGTAGACGACGCCGAGCTTTGGGAAACGCATCTGACGCTCAAGGCTCGCCTGATCGACTTCGTCCGCCGCCGCGCCGTCGATCAGGCCACACTTCGGTCGGAACCGCAGGAGGTGACCTCGCGGCTGGCGCGCATCATGAGTCCCGATGCCCTCACCATCGGTTTTGCCAGGCGGTTCGCCACGTACAAGCGCGCGAACCTCCTGCTCGCCGACATCGAGCGCCTCGCGCTGATGGTCAACGATCCCAAGCGGCCGGTGCAGTTCGTCTTCGCCGGCAAGGCGCATCCCAAGGACGATCCGGGTAAGCGCGTGCTGCAGGAAATCGCCTGCATGATGCGCGACCAGAAGTTCGCCGGCAAGTTCGCGTTCATCGAAGACTACGACATCGACGTGGCGCGCTTCCTCGTGCAGGGTGTGGATGTCTGGCTCAACAACCCACGACGTCCTCTCGAGGCGTCCGGCACGAGCGGACAGAAGGTCGTCCTGAACGGCGGCCTCAACCTCTCAGTGCTGGACGGCTGGTGGGCCGAGGCCTTCGACGGCCTGAACGGTTTTGCGATCGGCACAGGCCGGACACACACGAACATGAGCGTCCACGACGAGCGTGACGGCGACGATCTCTATCGGGTGTTGCGCGACGAGGTCATCCCTCTCTTCTACCAGCGCGATGCGGATGGGCTGCCGCGCGGGTGGATCCAACGGATGAAGCGGACCATCCGGACACTCGGGTGGCGGTTCAACGCCAACAGGATGGTCATGGACTACACCCTGAAGCTCTACGTCCCGGCCGCCGGCGGCCGATCGAGCGACACGCGCATGGCGTGAGCCGAGGTGGTGCAGGCGGCGCTACTTTTATCAACCGGCCGATTGAGAATCGTGGGGATTCGGCCAGGGCCGCAGTAAGGTCTCGCCTCAAACTGATGGCGTGACCCTGGTTTCAGACTTGCAGCGTAATGGACTGGCCCCCCATGCCGCTGATCGTACCTTCTCGCCCCACAGATCCGGACGATGCCTTGCTGCTATTCCCGCCGGAAGTGCACGAGGAGACAACCATCCCACAGCCGAGGCTCGAGGACCCGTTCCCGCTCGAGGCTCAAAGTGCCCCGCCGCGTCGCGTAACGCTCGCCCCGGAAAGCAGCCCACGTCCGATCGAGGTTGCCCCGCGCGTGCGCGAACCGAGCAGGGTTCGTCAAGCGGGCATCAACGTGTCGCCGATCGGCTTCATCTTCGGGGCTGCCGCTGGCGCGTTCGGCATGTGGATGTTCAGTGTGCCGCCGCCACTGCCGGTAATCACGGCCGTGGCCCACACGGCACCAGCAACAACAGCTTCGGTTTCGCAAGCCCTGGCGAACGATGGAACCGTGTCAGGTGAGATGTCGCCGACGTCTGTTCCCAGTGCGATTGCCCCAGCGGTCCCCACTCCGATCGGCGTGAGCGACGCCGTCGATCGAGGAGAAAGCACGGCTGCTGCTCCACGACCAGCGTCCAACCTTCGCCGAGAGGCGTCGGCGGACGAGACTCCGCCGAGGCCGTTCAAAGGTTCACTGGTGTTGCAGTCAGGTCCGCCCGGAGCAAGCGCGTTCGTGGACGGGAGGCCGGTTGGATCGACGCCCGTCTTCTTGTCGGGCTTGCCCGTGGGGTCACGTGTCGTTCGGCTCGAAGCCGAGGGATATCAGACGTGGTCAGCCGCGATTCGAGTGATCGCCGATCAAGAGACACGGGTCACCGCCACTCTCTACCGCGAGCCGCCTCCTTAGAGCGGTTTGCGTTTCGACGTAGAGCGCACGCTTCAGCGTGCGCGTGTCCGCGGAGGCTAACCGCCTCCGCCAAGGCTACGGCGGTCCGCCGAAGCTTTACGCGAAGGCGGAAGCCTCCGCTCTACGCCGAATCGAAAAACGGTCTAGGACGCTCGCAGAGATCACAGCCTGCAGATCAGCAGTTCCCGTTCGTAGACCATCTCAGGCGGCAAGTGATCGTGCAACGCGATGAAGAGTTCCTCGTGACCGATCACTTCGTTGCGCCAGGCCGCCGGGTCCACGAGCTGCAGCTCGTCGAACGTGGCCTGAGGAAACGGTAAGCCGGTCCAGTCGAGGTCACCGTATCGGGGCATCCACCCGATCGGCGTCTCCTTGGCCAGCACACGGCCTCGAACGCGATCGACGATCCACTTGAGGACTCGCATGTTCTCGCGATAGCCCGGCCACAGGAAACGGCCGTCTCCATCCTTGCGGAACCAATTCACATGAAACAGTTTGGGCGTCTCCGTGATCAGGCGCTGCATCCTGATCCAGTGGCGGAAGTAATCGCCCATGTGATAGCCGCAGAACGGCAGCATCGCCATGGGGTCGCGTCGGACCTTGCCGACCTGTCCAGTTGCCGCGGCCGTCGTCTCTGAGCCCATCGTGGCGCCGACGTAAACGCCCGTGCTCCAGTTGAAGGCCTGGAAGACCAGCGGCATGGTCGTCGCCCGGCGTCCCCGAAAATGATGGCGCTGAGCGGCACGCCGTTCGGATCTTCCCAGTTCGCGTCGATCATCGGGCACTGGGACACCGGCGCGGTGAATCGCGCGTTCGGGTGCGCGGCGGGTGATCCGGTCGTGCGGCCGATCTCGGGAGTCCACGGTTTCCCCTGCCAATCGACGCACTCGGCGGGCGGGGTGTCCGTCATGCCTTCCCACCAGACGCCGCCTTCTGGCGTGAGCGCGACGTTCGTGAAGATCGTGTTGCGAGCGATGGTCGCCATGGCCACAGGGTTGGTCGTGGCGGAAGTGCCCGGCGCAACGCCGAACACGCCGGCTTCCGGATTGATCGCCCGTAGCCGGCCCTCGCGATCGGGTTTGATCCAGGCGATGTCGTCACCGACCATCGACACCTTCCAGCCGGCCATCCCGTCGGGCGGAATGAGCATGGCCAGATTCGTCTTGCCGCACGCACTGGGAAACGCCGCGGCCACGTAGGTCTTCTCACCGTGAGGATCTTCGATGCCGAGGATGAGCATGTGCTCGGCCATCCATCCCTCATCCCTGGCCATGTTGGATGCGATCCGGAGCCCGAAGCACTTCTTTCCGAGCAGCGCATTGCCACCGTAGCCGGACCCGTACGACCAGATCTCGCGGGTCTCCGGAAAATGCGACGATGTACTTTTCCTTGTTGCACGGCCAGGGCACGTCACGCTCTCCCGGCCGGAGCGGAGCGCCGACGGTGTGCATGCACGGCACGACGCGCTGCTTGTCCAGGTCGATCTCGCCGAACACCGGCAGGCCGATCCTCGCCATGATTCGCATGCTCGCCACGACATAGGGCGAATCGGTGAGCTGGACGCCGATTCTGGACATCGGCGAACCAATCGTGCCCATGCTGTACGGCAACACATACATCGTCCGGCCGGCCATGGCGCCGCTGAACAGACTCCTTCAGGCGCCGGCGCATCTCGTACGGGTCGACCCAATTGTTCGTTGGTCCCGCGCTGTCTTTGGACAGCGAGCAAATGAAGGTACGCTGCTCGACCCGCGCGACATCGTTGGGATCGGACTTGGCGTAGTAACACCCGGGCCAGAGATCCTGATTGAGCAAGGTGAACGTCCCGCTCGCGACCAGTTGGGCGCACAGATACTCGTTCTCTTCCTCGGAGCCATCCACCCAGTGAATGGCAGCAGGCTGCGTGAGCTGCCGCATCTTGTCGACCCAACGGCGCAGGTGGACGCTCGACGACAACGGGACAGAGGGATCGCGCGAAAGGGAGGACATGACGGACAGATGATATCGCGCCAACACACGGGGAACTAGCCTCGTGGTCGAGCGCCCGTGCCGATGTGCCGTCGCCTCGTTCAGGCGGTGAGCATGATGCAGCGGGTCCTGGCAGGCACGACGCCCTCGGACAAGATATCGGTCAGTCCTTGCAGCGCCCCGCGCTCGAGCGCGGCTTTCCTCAACCGGCAGCCTCCGTCCGCCTCGCGGTCCTCATCACAGATGACCGACTCTCTGCCCTCGCGGGCCACTCGTGTGATGTGCGCACCAAGAACCCGACACGGCGCGCGGTACGCCAACTCCATTCGAACCGGCCACGGGACGATGACAGCGCCGGTTGTTGTCGTGGTGTCCATCGAAATACTCCGGTCCGCACTGACGTCAAGAATTGCCATGAATCTCGCGAACGACCCGAGCCTCTAGGGTTCGTCCGACAGGGGGCCAAAGTCTGGCGGCGGCACCCTCCGCTTCGATGCTGACTGGTACGCGGTCGCCGCCTTGAGCGAAAGGTGCTCCATGCCCGGCTCGGCGAGGAAGTTGATCGAGAACGGCAACCCCGGCGCGGGAATTTCGGTGGGAACCGTACCGGTCCTCGATCGGTAGACCTTCTTGCCATTGCGGTCCGTGGTGAGCACGAACGCCGGGTCGTACGCGACACGCACGTAACCGGCTGGAACGAGAACCTCGGTAATTCCCGCGTTCGGGCCAAGCGGATACGAGATCGCGCGGTCGTTCAGGTTCGGCTCCGGGGGTCCGCCAATCTTGCCGGGGGGCAAGGCTGAGTGAAGCTGGATCAGAATGTCCAGCTTGTTCTCCTGCATGACCTTGACGAGCACGCGGTTGAGCAATTCGCGCTGCTGCACCGCCTCGGCGATGCTCTGACGCTCTCCGAAACTGTTGCGCAGGTCGCCCAGCGCCTCCCAGTTCTTGAAGGCGGCGCGTTGGTCGTCGCCCCAGAACTTCGATCGGGCGTTGAGCGACGGAAAGTCAATGAGGGTCTCGGTGAGGCCACGTGCCGACCAGTCCTTCGCTCGCCGGGCCAGATACTGCGTCATGTGAAACCGGAATGTCCGAGGCTGGCCGGACGCCGCACTGACGACACTGCGCAGGTTCAGGTTCGGAGGCGAGGGCTCCAGACCCTCGGCCCACCGCAACATCCAATCCACCGGCTGCATCGTCCCGCTGCCATGAACCACGCCTGGCGCGAACTCCGTCGGCACGATCTTCGCGGCAAAGGCCGGGAACTCTGGCTTCCCTGCCGCGTTGACGCTGTACAGCAACTGAGGAAAGAGCACCGGCGTGAGCTGGGCGATGGCCTGGTCGAACGAGGTCGTCATATTCTCGATCTCGGGGTCGTCCACCCATCCCACCGGTACCGACTCGACCAGCGTCGCGCCCAGGTGGCCGCCGAGCATCACTTTCATTTCAGCGGCCGCGGCATCCACGATCGGCCCATCCACCTTCGCGTGTTTCACCATGAACTCGCGGATGATGCCGATGCGCATCCCCGTCAGGGCGCCTGGCGTGCCAGCCGTGATCGCATTCGCATACGGCTCTTTCGACACCGTCGCCCGGCTCACGGTGGTGAAGATGTCCCGCGAGTCGTAGTAGCCGTTGACGGGGTTCTTGAGTGCATCGAGCACTTTCACCGAATCCACGACGTTGCGGCAGTGAATGCCGGCGCGGTCGTTGTAGAGGTTCGAGCCGATGGCTCCCCCGTGGAACGAGAGCATCGCCTTCTGCGGCAGGATGAGGGCCACCGAGTTGTGGTTCGCCGGCCCTCGGCACGACTGGCCGGTTTCCTCGCACAGGCTGCACATGGCGAGATTGGCGCCGACCGAGACACCGGAGCCCGAACTCGATCCAATCGACGCGGCTCGCGTCGTGTCGTACACCTCGCACGGGTTGCCGGCCCAGGTGCTGCGCTGGTAACCCAACGTGGACGGCAGCACTTTCTCTGGCACGTTCGGCCCGCCGGGATTGCCGGCGCGGCCGTTGTATTCGGTCGTGTTCGCCTTCGCGTAGATGATCGCGCCCTTGCTCCGAAGCTCGGCCACCAGGGTCTGGTCGCGCGCGGGGAAATCCATGTCGTACCTTGCGTCGGCTCCGCCGGTCGACCGCATGTCCTTCGTGTCGTACGGATCCTTGAACGAGAACGGGATGCAGTACATCGGCATGGCCACCAGATCGGGATTGCGTCCGAACTGGGCATCGAGCGCCGCGGCACGCTCCAGCGCGTCAGGCTGTTGCCTGAACTCCTCACACGCCTTCGGCGCATCAGCCGGCAACGGACCTTCCGACGGATGCCTGTCGAACGCGCCCTTGCAGGTCACCGAGCGTTCGCCGCGGATGTTGAGCATGCCCAACGCGCGAAGCTGCTTCGCGCGTGGAATGCCAACCGTCATCCCGAACTGCTGCAGCACCGACGGGTCGGAGGCAGTCGGCTCCATTCGTCCGAACTCGATCGGTGGAGTCTTGCGGGGATCGCCGGGCGCAAGGCTCGCCGTGGCCTCGACCGCCGCCTTGTACTCGGCGTAGTCGGGTAACACGGCGGCAGCGTTCTCTTCGGTCACAAGCTGATTACACGAGCCGTTGTATGCCCGAGCGCGAGCGATGTATGCCTGCACGAGCGCCCGGCACGACAACTGCCCCGTCTGTATGCCTCGGTGCACGTCGGCAATCGTCGCCTCCTCCAACTGAAAACGGAATGCCGGCGCCTGCGCATGGTGGCCCCGAACGGCCAGCACGCACATGAGCAGGACGACAGCGGTGACGCTTCTGATCTTCATCGTGGCCTCCCGAAGCGACGTCCTCACCGCGCCGCCGTCGTGCTGGTCGCGGTCCGCAACGGGGGAAACGCCGGGGGCGGCACTCGCCGCTTCGACGCGTTCTGATACGCGGAGGCCACCTTGAGGATCACGTCCTCCTTGCCGACCTCTGCGCGAAAGACCAGCGAGAACGGCAGCCCAGGCGCGGGCAACTCGGTGGGTGTATTGCTGTTCACCGACATGTAGCGCTTGCCGTCCGGACTGAGCGCGAAGCTGGAGTCATACGCGACACGGACGTAGCCGGCCGGAATGAGCACCTCCGTCTCACCGGCGTTCGGACCATACGCCGACTCGGTCTGGGCGGCGCCGACGACAGAGGCGCCGCCGATCTTCCCTGGAGGAAGCGGCGTGTGCAGGCGCACCAGCGCATCGAGATGGTTCTCATTGATCACCATCTGATCCACGCGCCGGAGCAATTCTCGAAGCATGATCCGCTCGTCGATGCCCTGACGTCCGCCGAGCGGCGTGTTCCGGATATCCTCGATTTCCTCCCAGTTCTTGAACGCGGCGCGCTGGTCGTCGCCCCAGAACTTCGACCGGGCGTTGAGCGTCGGAAAGTCCACGAGCGTTTCGGTGAAGCCACGCGCCTTCCAGTCCGCCGCCCGGCGGCTGGCGTACTGCACGATGTGGAATCGGAAGGCATTGGACCCTTCCTGCTGCTGCACCGTGGCGATGTTCAGATTCGAGGGCGGCGGCACTCGGCCTTCGGCCAGCGCCACGAGGTAGTCCACCGGCGTCATCGTGCCGGTGCCGAATGTCTTGCCAGGAGCGAACTCCGTCGGCTTGATGGCGGCTGCGACGTCAGGGAAGACCGGCTTTCCCGCGTTGTTGAGCCTGAACAGGATGTCGGGCATGAACACCGGGATGAGCTTGGTGAGCGCGGTCGTGAAGCTCGTGGACATGTTCTCGATCTCGGGATCGTCGGTCCACTGCGGACTCGACGACTCGACGAGCGCGGCGCCGAGGGTTCCGCCGATGACCGTCTTGATCTCACGAGCGGCGGCCATGACGATGGGCTCGGTGGCCTTCACCCCAGGGGTCAGCAGCATCGACTCGCGGATGATGCCTATCCGCATTCCCTTGAGCGAGCCTGGCGTGCCCGGCGTGTCAGCCGTCTGGACGTATGGATGGCTCAGGATGCTCGAGCGTGGGACGGTGGTGAAGACGTCGCGCGGATCGTAGTAGCCCTCTTTGGGGTCCTTCAGCGCATCGAGCACCTTCGCCGCGTCCGTAATATTGCGGCAGTGAATACCCGTCCGATCGTTGTGGATGTCGGCGCCGATGGCGCCGCCTTCGAAGCCGATCATCGCCTTGTGCGGAAGGATCAGCGCGACCGAGTTGTGGTTGGCCGGGCCTCGGCAGGAGGCGCGCGTCTCCTCGCAGAGGCCGCACATCACGAGGTTCGTGCTGACCGAGACGGCGGACCCTGAGCTCGAACCCAGCGACGCGGCGCGCGTCGTGTCGTACGGCGTGGCGGGGTTGCCGGCCCATGTGCTGCGTTGGTAGCCAAGATTGGAGACGAGGACTTTTGTCGGCTCGTTCTTGCCTCCGGGATCGCCGGCCCGTCCGTTGTACTCGGTCAGGACTGACTTGGCATAGATGATCGCGCCCTTGTTGCGCAGCTGCTCGACGAGGATGTGGTCGCGCGCGGGGAAGTCGATGTCATAACGCGCGTCGGCGCCGCCGGTCGAGCGCATGTCCTTGACGTCGAACGGGTCCTTGAACGAGAACGGAATGCAGTACATCGGCATCGCTGCCTCGTCGAAGGTGCGTCCGAACTGTGCGTCGAGCTGCGCGGCCCGCTCGAGGGCGTCGGGCTGCTTGCGGAACTCGTCGCACACCGCGGGTGCCCCGGCGGGCAGCGTTCCGGTGGCCTTGTCGAAATCCCCCTTGCAGGTCACCGAGCGCTCGCCACGGATGTTGAAGGTGCCGATCCCGTTGACTTGGCCGGCGTTGGGGATGCCGACGATCATCCCGTATTGCTGCTGCACGGACGGATCGGATGCCGTGGGTTCCATGCGGCCCCACTCGAGGGGTGGTCCGGTGTACTTCTCCAGGTCAGGCAGGAGGGTCGATGCTTTGACCGTCGTCGTCGGGAACGTGAGCGGCGCTCCCGCGCGCACGGTGCCCGTCGCCGACGGGATGGGTGCGCCGTCCGGTGTCACGAGCGCGCTGGCCACGCCGTTGTAGGCCTTGGCGCGATTGAAGTACGCCTGCACCAGTCCCACGCAGGTGGTCTGTCCCTGCCTGATGGCCTGATGTACACCCGCGATGGTGGCTTCTTCGATCTGGAAGGGCATCTGTCCCTGCGCGTTCGGTGCCGCGACGTAAAACCCAGCGGCCGCGGCGACAAGCCCGGCAGTCAGCGCACACGCGCCCGTTACGATTCGTTTCTTCATCGGATCCTCCTGCACACACACACGACACTCGGAGCCCCCGGCCGTTCACTGATAAATGCCAAGCTGGAAGCCCCATCGGCCAATCGCCGGCCACACCCGGGAAACGGCCCAATAGAACGTGAGAAACGCGCCACCGGCGGCGAGCGCGCACGCAGACAGTGCAGCTGCCCTCTGCGGTTGGTCCGAGGCCCACAGGGCAATGCGCCCCTGACGCGTGATCACCACCGAGGCGACCACAGCAGCCGGCACGGCGAAGTTCGCGAGAGCCTGGGTGGCCACGACGAGCGCGCCGTACCACGGACTCGACGGTTGCGCCGCGTAGAGCAGCACCTCGCGGAAGACGGCCAGCGGGCGCCCCAGAGTGAAGCTCCCGATCGCAAGACCGACCGCCATGGCCCTGACGCCGCGCAGCGCCAGGAACGCATGTGTGGTCGACGAGAAACGGCTGGTGAGCCCGGCGAGGAGTCCGAACTCGAAGGCAGCGCCTACGAGCATCGCCACGCCAATGGCGCCGAAGACCACGAACGACTGCGCCCCACGAATGGACGAGGCATTGAACGCCGCCGCGCCTTCCGGACCGAGGCGTCCTATGAAGACGCCGTAGATCGCACCGACGAGGGCAACCGTCGCCGCCGTCATGCCGAGCGTACGAAGGAGCGAACCCCGCCAGACTCCGCAGACGGCGAAAATCAGGAACGGCAGCAACGCGAACGACGCCACGTTGGACGCCGTGACCGTGGCCGCCAACCCAGCGGCCGCGGCGAAGAGCACACCAAAGGCTGGGCCGCGCGTCGCGAACTGATCGGCAAGGCCCTCGAATGCGCCGACGACCGGCGACACGAAGATGGCCACGCCGAGCCCGTCCACGGCTCGCACGTTCCAGAACCCGGCCACGCACACGCCGACGACGGCCGCCGCCAGCAGCCACGCGGCGCGCACGGCGTGAACGCGGGTACTGACGACGTCAACCGGCCGAGCCTTGGCTGACGGCGTGTTCACGCCCAGTTTCCCGAGACTGCCCATGCTGGTCGTCACCATGCGATCCCTCTTCCTGCGAGTGGTTCTGTCGCCTGCGGGTATGTGCGCACGGCCACGCGCCCGAGACCGAGTCATGCGGTAGACGCATCAGGGCTCTCCCGGAAGGGGGCCAAAAGCTGGGGGCGGCACGCGGCGCTTCGACGCCGCCTCGTAGGCCGAGGCCACCGTGAGAATCACGTCCTCGCGGCCGGGGTCGGCACGAAAGACAAGCGAGAACGGCAATCCTGGAGCCGGAAGCGTCGTGGGAGTGGAACTGCTCGTGGCGATGTATCGCCGCTTGTCGGCACTCAGCACGAAGTACGGGTCATACACGGTCGTGACGAACCCGGCAGGCACCTGCACCTCCGTGAGACCCGCGTTGGGCCCCATGGCCGACTCCCCGCGTGTGTCGCCGGGGGGACCCGGTTGGCCCGGGTAGCCCGTCTTGCCAGGCGGGAGCGACGTGTGAAGGCGCACGAGGACGTCCAAGTGGTTCTCCTGCATCACCTTCATGTCCAGTCGCGAGAGCAATTCGCGCAGCTTCGCGCGCTCGTTGGTGGCCTGGCGCTCACCCGGCGGGTACAGGACGTGGTCGAACTCCTCCCAGTTCTTGAACGCCTCGCGTTGCGTCTCGCCCCAGAACTTCGACCGCGCATTGAGCGAGGCGAAATCCACGAGCGTCTCGGTGAACCCGCGCGCGGCCCAGTCAGCCGCGCGGCGCGTCGCGTATTGCCGGAAGTGGAAATGAAACGTGGTCGCCTGCGGCTTGGACTGAATCGACCGAATGTTCAAATTCGACGGAGGTGGCACGCGTCCCTCCGCCATCGCCACCATGTAGTCCACTGGCGCCATCGAACCCGACCCGAAGGTGACGCCCGGCGCGAATTCGGTCGGTTTCACGCTCGCGGCAAACTCGGGAAACTCCGGAGTGCCATCGTCGTCGAGCCGGTAGAGGATGTCGGGGAAGAAGACCGGGATCAACTCGGCGAGCGCCCGCGTGTAGGACAGGCTCATGTTCTCGATCGACGGATCGTCGGGCCACCGCGGGTCGACCGACTCCACGAGGGTGGCGCCAAGATGCGCGCCGAGGATGTTCTTGATCTCCGTGCCGGCGGCCGCGACGATTGGTTCGTCCGCCTTGACACCCGGGAAGGTCAACATCGACTCGCGGATCACACCGATGCGAAGCCCTTTGAGGGCACCGGGCGTGCCTGGGGCTGCGGCGCTCGCTGCGTAGGGCGTGGCCAGGAAGCTCGAACGGCGCACCGTCGTGAACACGTCGCGCGGGTCGTAGTAGCCGCGAACCGGATCCTTGAGCGCGTCCCACACCTTGGCGGCGTCGGCGATCGTCCGGCACTCGATGCCGGAGCGGTCGTTGTGCATGTCGTTGCCGATCGCGCCCCCGAAATACGACAGGAGTCCCTTGGCCGGCAGGATCATCGCCTGCGCGTTGTGGTTGGACGGCCCTCGACACGACGCGTTGGTTTCCTCGCAGATGCTGCACATCGCGAGGTTCGCCGTGACCGACACCGCCGAGCCCGAACTCGATCCAATCGCCGCGGCCCTCGCGGTGTCGTACGGGTTGGCGGGCGTCCCGCCCCAGGTGCTGCGCTGGTAGCCCGTGGCCGCGGGCATGACCGTACTGGCACGGTGCGGTCCGCCTGGATTGCCAGCCCGCGCGTTGTACTCGTCGGGAACCGACTTCGCGTAGATGATGGCGCCCTTGGCGCGCAGTTGCTCCACCAGGGTGAAGTCACGCGCCGGGACATCGATGTCGTACCGGGCGTCGCCGCCGCCGGTGGTCCGCATGTCCTTCGTGTCGAAGGAGTCCTTGAAGGTAAACGGGATGCAGTACATCGGCATCGCCGTCAGATCGGGCGCGTTGCCGTATTGCGCGTCGAGCTCCGTCGCACGCTCGAGCGCGTCCGGCTGTTTGCGAAGCTCCTCGCACACGGCCGGAGCTCCAGCCGGCAGCGGGCCCGCCGAGGGTGCGGCGTCGAACGCGCCCTTGCAGGTCACGGATCGCTCGCCGCGGATGTTGATCGTGGAGAGCGCCGCCAGCTGACCCGCGTTGGGAACGCCGACGATCATCCCGAACTGTTGGTGCACCGACGGGTCGGAGGCAGTCGGCTCCATGCGGCCGAGGTCGATCGGCGGTCCGGCATACTGGTCGAAATCTGGAAACACCGTCGCGGCCTTGACGGTGGCCGTCGGGAAGGTGAGCGGCGCACCCGCCCGGACGACGCCAGGGACGGGTGGAACCGGCGTCCCGTCTCTGGTCACGAGTTGATGAGCAACGCCGTTATACGCACGAGCCCGGTTCAGATAGGCCTGCACCATGCTGCGGCACGTGATCTGCCGCTCCTGAATCGCCCGGTGCACGTCGGCAATCGTGGCTTCGACCAGGTGGAATCTGAAGCCGGGGTCCTGTGCGCGAAGCGCCGCGCCGGTCTCGATGACACACAGGGATCCGAGCGAAACGATTCCGACCGCAAGCCTCATGGTGCGCATGACAGGTGCTCCAGTTGGCGGCCCGTCGCCTTTCGACGGGCCGCTTGACGGTTGAAGGCCCACGGTCGGAACCGAAACGAGGTGAGGCGCGCGAGCCCCGACCGTGGGTTGTGAACCGCCGTCGTTTCAGAACGACGCGCGGAACCCGAGCTGCAACATGCGAGGCTGATAGGAGACGTTCAGGCTCTCGGTGGGCTGTCCATACCGTGCGCTCGCCTCGTTCGTGGTGAACGAGGCGTAGTTCTCGTGATTGAACAGGTTGAACACCTCGATGATGCCTTCGACGGACACCCTGTTGCTCAGACGGAACTGCTTCTGCAGCCGCGCGTCAACGCGGTGCATCGAGGGAATGTCGAAGCTGTTGCGAGCGATGATCGAGCCGTCAGCGCGAACACGACCACCCGTGGACCCGCTGCGGAGCGCGTCCACACCGGAGGTGGGCGTGGCCCAGCCCTGGTCCCCGAAGAAATACAGCCCGCTCGCCTGAAACCCGCCGCCAATCATCCAGATGCCGTTGAACGTGAAGCGGTGTCGCTGATCGGGACTCAGATACCACTCCTCGACCAGCGAGGGATGGAGCGCGACGGGAACATCACAAGTCGGCGTGCCGTCTGCCATGAGCGTGGTCGGGTTCACACAGCCGGCGCCTGCCGTGGGCGCATTCTGCAGATTCCATTGCCCGGCCAGGAGATAGGTCGCCGACGCCTGCCACCGGTCGGTCATGCGCTTGGTGAAGGCCATCTGCAGGCCGTGATAGTCGGACTCTCCGATCGTCCGTCGCACCGAGACATCACCCCATGCGGGATACGGGCGCTTGGCGAGGTCGGTGAACGGATAGTTGATCCCGGTCGCCGGGTCGTAGGCCAGATTGGCGTTGAGCGTGGCCAGCATGGCGCGGTTCCCGGTGTAGACGTAGTCGGCCTCGATCGACATCGAGCTGCCGAGCTGACGCTGCACGCCGACCGATGCCTGGTCGCTGTACGGGATCTCGTTACCCTCCACGGCGAAGTTCGTAGTGCTCCTCCGCAGGCAATTGGCCGCGGATGACACCGTGCACAGCGTCGTGGCCACCTGAACGAAGTTCGGTGACGGACCGTTGAACGGATTGGCAGCGAAGTCCGGCCGGCCGTCGTTGAGAATCTGCGGCTGCAGGGCCGACTCATTCAGCAGCGTCCAGTACGCCGTGTGCGAGCCGGGGTCCGAGAAGTACCGTCCGGCGCCTCCGCGCAGCACCGTCGCGGGTGTCAGCGAGAACGCAGCACCCACCCTGGGTCCCCAGTTGTTCGTATCGTTCTTGCGGCCGCCTTTCAGAAACGGTTCCATCTCCACGTCCTCGGCGAACACGCCGTCCTCGATGTCGTACCGCACACCCAGATTGAGCGTGAGGCGCGAGGCGACCTGCCAGTCGTCCTGAATCCAGCCGGCGAAGCCGCCGAGCGGCGCCTGCACCTGCATGTTGCCAACGCCCAGCGTGTAGCTCCGCGTCACTGGCGAGAGCGCCGCCAGGTTCCAGGTCGAGATGTCGTTCCACACGGGGATGATCTGCTCGATGTTCGACGGGATCGGACCGCCCGTCATGTCGTAGATCCCCTGGCAGCGGATGCAGAGGAACACCGGGTTCTTCTGGTAGAAACCCTCGCCGCCGATCTTGAGATCGTGCCGACCGGCCTTGTCGTAGGAGAGCATGACGTTGTCGCGAAACGAGTAGGTGCTCTGTCGTTCGTCCTCGTGCGAGAAGTTGTGCGCCATGCCGATCGTGTAGCTGCGAAGGTTGAGGATCGGCGTCCCGAGGGTCAGGCCTGGGTACGGGTGATCTGGCCATTCGACGACCGAGTCCTGGATCCAGTAGTAGGCCGCATAGCCCGCACGCATCTCGTTCAGCACGCGCGAACTGAAGATCTGCGTGAGCGTACCGCTGACATCGGTGCTGTGCCGGTCCGTCTTGATGGCCGACGACGGATGCCTCGAGGAGCCACCGGTGTAACGGGCGTCGTAGGGCATGTCCACGAGCGACTTGTTCCCGCGCACGTTCAGACGGGTCGTTGGCGAGAACTGGAAGTCGACACGCCCGCCGCCTTTCGACTCCATCCGTGTCGCGCTCAGGTCGAAGTTGAAGGTTGGAAACGGGCTCGAGAAGCTGAAGGTCTGCGGCTCGCGCTCGTATTCGTAGTTGGCGAAGAAGTGCACGCGGTCCTTCTTGATCGGACCTCCGAACGTCGTGCTGAACTGCTGGTTCTGGTACGGCAGGACGCGGTTCTGAACGAAGTCCTCCGCAATGAAGTTATCGTCCCGGAAGTAGCCGGAGAGCGTGCCCCCGGGGATGTTGGTGCCCGATTTGGTGATCGCGTTGACCATCGTCCCGCTCGACCCGCCCTGGGAGGCGTCGAACCGATTCGACACGAACTCGAACTCCGCGATGGCGTCCCGGCTGTACTTGGGCTGGCCGAATCCGCCGGTCTGGTTTTGCGTCACCCGAAGGCCGTCCACGTTGAGCTGAAAGGTGCCGAGCCCGCCGAGCTCGTCCGACGAGGCGTTCTGGCGGCTGCCAACGGCCAGCATCGTGAGGTCCACGAAGTTTCGGCCGTTGAGTGGCAGGTCCTGCATCTGTCGCGGGTCCACATTGCTCCCCAGCGCGGAGCTGACCGTATCGATCAGCGGAGAGGTCCCGCTGACGACCACCGATTCCGTGAGCGTTTCCGGGGCCATTTCAAAATCGACCACCGCTGTCTGCCCCACGAGCAACTCGATCCGCCGTTCCGGCGCGATGAACCCGGCCAGAGCGACCGAGACCTTGAGACCGCCCGTGCGCACCGGCACGCGGAACACACCGCGGTCGTCGGTCACCGCGAGGAAGGTGTTGCCCGAGGCTTCATGAATCGCCGTGACCGTGACGCCGGGCAGCACGCCACCCGTCGAATCCATCACGGCACCGGCCAGTGTGGCTTCCTGTGCGTATCCCGTTGCGGGAAGGAGGGGAAGCATCGCGACGAACGCGATGCGGTAGAGATAGCCGCGTATTCCGCTCATGACCACGTCCTCCCTCGACCGAATACGCGATCGGGAGTGCTGCCGTGTGCGCGCAGCTGCCCCGAGGCGCAGGTCGAACGAATCAGTTACTTGGGTGAAGAGCGTCGGGGCTCGTGAATCAGCGAGGAGTCGTGCTATTCGGCGTGGAACGATTCACAGTATTGCAATCGGTGGACCAGCGACCGCACATCTATGATTCTTTAGGCTTTCCTGAGAAGCCCTGCCTGCGTCGACGTAACCCGCAGCGCACAGCAAGTCGTATGACGACATATCTGATGCATATTTTCGCGATATCTACATAGATGTAATAAGCATGAGCTCCAACGCAGCGGCCACGATCCCCCCGGGCTCCCGAGGCGGTGTTCGGGCGATGCGTGGTCGTCAACGAAGCAGTCTGCAGTCTCATCCATGACATTTATGTGCCTATAACTCGTTTAAGCAACATTGGCGTCTGAATCAGACTTGGCGTAGTAACACAGAGGGGATCACGCGAAAGGGAGGACATGACGGACAGAGATGTCGCGCCAACACACTTGAACCAGCCTCGTGGTCGAGCGCCCCGTGCCGATGTGCCATCGCCCCGTTCAGGCGGTGAGCATGATGCAGCGGGTCCTGGCAGGCACGACGCCCTCGGACAAGATATCGGTTGTTCCTTGCGACGCGCCGCCTTCGAGCGCAGCCCTTCTCAGTTGGCAGCCTCCGTCCGCTTCGCAGGTACTGATCACAGATGATCGACTCCGTGTCCCCGCGAGCGACTCGCGTGATGTGCGCACCAAGCATCCGACACGGCTCGCGGTACGCCGCCATCATTCGGCCTGACAAAGGCATGACGACGCTGTCGATCGTTGCTACGGTGTTCATCCAAAGTCTTCTGTCCATGGCTTCCTCTCGAGAAACGGGATCGTCCACGCGTAAGGAATCAAGAAAGCTCCACCAGCGGCGAGCGTTACTGGAGACCCACGGCCGGGGCCGAAGCGAGGTGAGGCGCGCGAGCCCCGACCGTGGGTTGCGACCGCCGTCGTTTCAGAACGACGAACGGAACTCGACCTGCAACAGCTACGCGATGACATCTCTGGCGCTCATCGCGTAGTGCAGGCGACCGGCTTCCACGCGGAACCGTCGGCGAGCTTCTTGAAGTGCGAGCTCGTGACGAACGGCTGCGTCAAGAACTGGGGATCGTCCACGATGTTGGTCACAACGAGCCAGGTGTCACCGTCTGGTTCCGAGAGCACGTTGTAGTACTCCGTCACGACGGCGTCCGCACTGTACGGAACGCCGTTCTTGCGCAGGTAGCCGGCGCGCAGTCGCGTCGTAACGGTCTTTAACGTCGTACCCACCGGGGCTCGCCCTCCTCGCCCGCCCCCGGCGCTGGGAAGAATCTGCGGGAGCTGCCATGTGGCGACCGTGTACCCCTGCCACGTCGGCCCTCCGGCAGGCGGCTCCGAGGCATCGAAATGGAGCAAGCGTGTCTGCGTGCCGGCTTCGGTTTCGATCTTCAGAGTGGTGTCGTTGTCCCACGTGACGTGGAGGCGTCCGGGCACACGCATCACGGCGGCCGCTCCGTACGACTTACATTCGTTGCCAGTCGCTTCGTCACTGACAGGGTCCCAGGCATCGGCGATCTTCCGCGCCTGAGCGTTGAGCGTGACGCTGTGGTAGCTGCCTTTGGGAGGCGTCACCATACGCCACCGCCAGTCTTCCGTGACGAACGATTCCCAATAGCCTGTCAGGTCGATCGGCGCGGCCGCCCGGGGTGACAGCGGTGGTGTGGGCGGGCCGGCGCCTCGCTGAGCATGGAGCAGAGACGACGGCGCGAGGACCATGAGCGCCGCCAGCGCGACTGGAACTACCCACGCGGTGCGCCACGCGAACGTGCAATCCATCGAAGGTCTCTTCGAGGAATCCCCTGAGTCGCGCCCTAGTCGACAACCTGACCGGCCTCCAACCCCCACGACCAACCATCGGTGGGTCGCACGATCGTTTTCAGCAGGGCCCTGGTCGAGTCCGCGGTGCTTCGCGGCGGGTTGGCGGTGATGACGACGTTGTCGCCAACTTTCAGCGAATCCTTCATAACTCCCTGGTTGAGCAGCTGCGCGGCGCCTCCCCATTCGAGTGCCCAGCGCTGCGTCTTCCCGCTGGCATCCGCGGCGTCGATGTGAATAAAGGAATGCGGGTTGCGCACCAGGAGCTGCGCGATCGTGCCCTGGAGGGTGACGATCTTCCCGACTTGATAGGTGGCCGGAAACGAGTGATGCGCGTACGCCGCGACGCCACTCGCCAACACACCTGCGATCAAGAACACGGGCAGTCTGACTCTCATGGTCGTGTCTCCACAAAATGCGCCGTTACCGTCTCGTTGCATGTGCCTTGTTCTGACTGAGGCTCTTGTACGCAGCCTCGATGAACATGTCCGTCGTCCACGGACCCGTCGTGCTTCCGTAGCGGCTCTCCCAGCCCAGCGTCGGCTTCTCCGCCTTCACCTGCTCAACAGTCAAGCCGCGCTTCAGGCCGTCCTGAAGCCGATCCCGAACGATCGTGAGCATGTCGCGATAGAAGCCGACGTCGGCCAGGTCGCCAATCCGTCCGTGACCGGGCACCACCACCGTGCCGCCTTCCGTGCGGAAATCGGAGAGGCCCGTCTTGAGAATGAGGTTGAGCCCATCGATGACCCCTTGAAAGCTGCCACCCCGCTCCAAGTCGATGACGGGCCATCCGATGGTGGAGAAGATATTGCCGGTCGCGATCACATCGGAGTAGCGGAACCACACCAGGCTGTCGCCGTCGGTGTGTGCCGCCGGCACATGAAGAACCTGAACGCCTTCACCGTTGAAGAAGCGCCCAAGCTTCATCTGATCGCCGCGGAACGTGTCAGTCGGCCAGGCGTCGGTCGGCCGCGGAGGTTTGGTCTGACCCTTCGGCGGCTCGCTCATTCGTGCGAGCACCTTCTCGTGCGCGAGGATGTGCTCGCCCCCGCGGATGAACTCCGCTGCCGCCTGAATCTTCTCGTTGCCGCCGGTATCGTCGGGACGCGCGCTGGTGTTGACGATGAACCGGATCGGTACCGGAGGCGCCTCTCGACCGGGATCGATCCCCGTCCCCAGCTTCTTGACGACCTCGAGGATCTTCTCCTCCATCCCCGCGGGGCCGGTGTTGACCATCAAAATCCCCTGCGGCCCCACCGACATGGTGATGTTGGGGCCGGCGCCGAACAGGGCGTACACATTTCCCTGAACGTGCACCACCTGCAGATCCCCGCTGGAGGCGCTGTGGGCGCGCTGAATCGGATTCCGGTCTCCCTGCGCGCCGAGGCGTTCCGACGCGTCCGTGACGAGGACGCCCACCGTCGCCATCGCCACCGCTACGCGGAGCGCTCGTGCATTCGTGACCACTCTGCTCGTCATCGTGTCCTCCACTGACGACGACTACTTCACGGCGGTCAACATGATCTCGACGATGGCGTCGGCGCCCATCAACGGGGTCCCCATCGTGAATCGCACGGGAAAGTCCTTGGTGAAGACCGCCCGATACGCGGTGTCCATCTCCGCGATTCGCGTCATGTCCGGCAGGAAGGCGGTCGCCTCGACCACATCGGACCACGTGTACCCCGCAGCTGTCAGGGCGCGACCAAGGCGCGCCATCATTTCAGTCGTCTGTGCCGCCACGTCTCCCTTGTTCGTCTCGGTGCTGCCGGTCATGCCGGCCACATACAGCCGGCGGCCGACCTGAATCGCGGGGCTCAGATTCGCGCCGGCGCGTCCAGGTGTGCCGTCGGCATTCGGCGGAACGATCTGCTTCCGGTGCGGATCCTTGACGGCCACCATGGCGATCTCGAGGAGGTAGTCCGCGCTCGGCAACGTGGCCTTCGCCGTGGCGCGCGCGGGCGGTGCAGTGGGAAAGTGCGTCCGGTACTCGGTGTTCATCGCCTGGAAGCCCGCGGCATCCGCAATGAAGACGCGCGATGAGACGACATCGGCCAGGGTCATGCCGGCGGCGTCGAGAATCGCGGCTGCGGTCGTCATGATCGCCTTGGTCTGCACCGTCATGTCACCCGTGACGTTGGTGTTGTCGACGCCATTGCGGCTGACGAGCCCAGCCAGAAACAGCGTGTTGCCGGTCTTGATCCCGTAGCTGTACGGACCCGGCGGCGTGAGCCAGCCGGTGGGTTGCACCACGATCCGTTCGCCGCCATTCGGAATCGCGGTCACCGACAGCTCGACGAGAGCGCCGGCTGACGTGAGCGGCTGGTCGACGATGATCGTCGTGCGGGCGGGAGGATCCTTCGGCCAGTACTTCGCGAACACCGTGTTGAGCCCGGTCATGTCTGTCGCGCTCTTGAGCACGACCGAGACGTTCGCCACATTGGCGAGCGTCGATCCTTCCGCTTTAAGCGTCGCCGCGATCTTCTCGATCGCGGCGGCGGTTTGCATGGTGACGTCCGGACCAGCGGCGACCACGCCGCTCAGGTACACGAGACCGTCGGATTGCACGGCTGCTCGGACGGGAGCCTGGGCCAGGCTCGGAACTGCGGTGAGGAGCACGAGCGCGAACGCGGGAATCAGATGCATGGCGGCTCCGGAGTTAGAGGGGGTCAAAACGTCACCTTGAAGCCCAGCTGCAACGAGCGGGGCGCATGGGCGGTCAGGTTGCTCTGATCCGGCTTTCCGTAGTTCGCGCTGCTCTCCTGGGTGGTGTAGGCGCCGTAGTTCGCGTGATTGAACACGTTGAACACATCGATCGCGGCGTCGACGGCAGCGCTGCCGCCAAGCGCGAACCTTTTCTGGACCCGCAGATCCATGCGGTGGATGGGCGACCCGACGAAGTCGTTGCGCGGAACGATGGTGCCATCCGGCCGCAATCGCCCGGGTGTCGTGGGCGTCCCTCTCCCGCGCAAGTCGCCGCCGTAGCTCGTGGCAAAGCGCTCACCGGAGCCGAAGTAATAGAGGCCGCTCGTCTGAAAGCCGTACGGCAGCTCCCAGATGCCGTTGAACACCGCCCGGTGCCGCTGGTCGCTCGTTGCGAGGGAGCATTCCCCTCCGAGATCCGGCGCGACCTCGAACGTCACAATCTCGAGGCCGGAGCGCGGTAGCGGGTCGCAGTCCCACAGACGCGACAGTGTGTATGTGGCCGAGGCCTGCCACTGATCGCTGAATCGCTTCGTGAAGGCCGTCTGTAGCGCGTGGTAGTCGGATGAGGCATTCATATTCAGCATCTGAACCACTCCCCACCCAGCAATCTGCCGCTGGGAAACGTCGGTGAAGGGATAGTTGACGCCCGTCACCGGGTTGTAGGCCAGATTGGCATTGCTGTCGGTGTAGCTCTCGTGGCGTGCGAGCTTGAACGTGTAGTCGGCTTCGATCCCCATGGTGGCTCCCAGTTGCCGCTGGAAACCGATCGACCCGTGATAGCTCACAGGTTGCTGCATGTCCGGCGCGGCAATGGCCCCGGCCGTGGTCCGCACCGGCCCGCCGGCCTCCCACCGAGCGAGGAGCTGTTCGTAGGTCGGCATGGGTCCGTTGAAGGGATTCGTCGCAAAGTCGGGCCGGCCATCGTTCGGCACTTGCGCGATGAAGACGTCCCTGGCCGACAACGTGAACGATCCCTGAGTGTTGTTGATCGTGCCGTAGTAGGCTCCCCATCCCCCACGCAACACGGTCAGGTCGCGTCAGGCTGTAGGCAAAACCCAAACGCGGGGCGACATTGTTGAGGTCGTTGGGACGATCGGCCTCCAGAATGTTTTGGGACCTCGACCCAGTTCGCCCAGCCGTCCACTTCGACGTCGTAGCGCAACCCAACGTTCAGCGTCAGGCGTCTTCCGATCGACCAGTCGTCCTGAACCCAGCCAGCAAACGTTTTCCGAGGCACATCACCCCTGAAGTCGCCGACGCCGATCTGATACGTCCGGATGATGGGATTGAGCGCATTCAGGTTCCAGGTCGAGACGTCGTCCCAGACCGGAAACAGATCCTCGATGTTGGCCGGGACGGGACCGCCCTGCGCGTCGTAGACACCTGCGCAGTTTCGACAGTTGAACAACCAATAGGAGTGGGGATAGAACTCGCCGCCCAGCCTCAGTTGATGTGACCCTGCCGAATAGCTGAAATCATTCCGAACGAAGGGCAGTGATGTCTGTTGGAGCTTGAAGGGCCAGTTGGTGTTGCTGTGTCCGATCGTGTAGCTGCGCAGCGAGAATCTCGGTGTCCCATATCCTCCGCTCGCCTCGAACTGGGGGTGATTCGGCCACTGCACGACAGGCGAGGGATTGGTGTAGACCCTCGTCTGGCCCCCCTTCAACTCGTTCACGGCACGGTTGCTGATCACCTGCGTCCAGGTGACGGTGAGGCCTTCGGCATGGTTCCGAACGCTTCCCTGTGAGGACGGATGGGCGGTCGCGCTGCCCGAAACACTGAACGGATTGATTTCGGTCCACGCATAGCCGCGCACCATCAGACGGGCCCGCGCGGTCATCTCCATATCCAGACGAACGCCGCCGTTGTGCTGCCAGCGGTTATTTTCTTGATCGACGTTGAACCGCGGGTACGGGCTCGTGTAGACGATGGTGGAGGGGGTGCGCCCGTATTCGTAATTGCCGAAGAAATGGATCCTGTTCCTCTTGAGCGGGCCGCCAAACGTCAGGCTGACCTGCTGATTCTTGTCGGGAATGACGCGCCCCGCGACTGGATCAGCGGCGTTGAATCGGTCATCTCTGAAGTAGCTGCCCGCCGAGCCGCTGAACGTGTTGGTGCCCGACTTGCTGACGGCCAGCAACGCACGCTGCTCGCGCGCCCCTGGGTCGCGTCGAACCGGCCAGACAGAAATTTGAATTCAGCGACCGCATCCAGGCTGAACACCGGGTTGTTGCCAGAGGTCGT
>CAWHBF010000014.1:0-42982 GCA_963827515.1 uncultured Acidobacteriota bacterium
CGTCCAGAGATGACGCTCGGCGCCTGCGGGATCGTTCACGACCTTCGATGCGTTGTCGAAGATCATCGTCGCCCGGGCCGCACCATAGGCGGGCCAGTTGCCGGTCTTCGGATTGCTCGGGTTGCCGGTGCGGGCAAAGGCGATCCACGCTGAACTCATCTTCTCCGCCAGCGCCGCAGCCTCGTGCGCACCACCGGTCGGCTCAGGCACCTTCACCGTGTTGTCGAAGACGAACGTCAGCTCGAGACCGTGGTGCGCCATCATGCCCGGCGCGTTGGCCGGCGGCTGCCACCCGAACTGATACGCGTAGACCGGCGCCCTGCCGAGGGCATGCCGCCGATCGGCGAGCGTCGTCGTATCGAATCCATACGCGCGATGCGTCGCCATCAGGACGTAGCGCTCCGTCGGAGACGTCCCCGGGTAGATCTCACCGTACGCCTTGACCACACGCTCCGCGGCGCTGCCCGCCAGGATCTGCGCCCGCTGCAGGAGGTCCGCTTCCGTCAGCGCACGTGAAGCGATCGCCTTGTCAGGCCTGAGCTGCGCAGCCGACTCCTGTTTGTTCCTGCCCACCATCAGCGGCACGTCCGCATGCGCCGCCGAGGCAAAGGGATCGAAGGGATGGCCCGGCAGGATCGAGCCGTCGATGACCGGCCCGAATCCCTGCTGGTAGTACACGCCCCGGCGTCGAGGCATCAGGTCCTGCCGCTGTTCGATGGCGTTGAAGGCCGCAATCAGTCGCTCCATGGGGACCGCCCGCACATCGCCAGCCTGTGACGGCTTCAGCCCCAGCTCCCGCAGGAACTCAACGGTGTACTCGGTCGCCAGGTCGCGCGGCATCGCCCGCAGCTGCGAACCACTCTGAATGACGGCCTTGTGGAACAGACCCTTCGCTCCAGGCATGGCGAGCAGATTCGAGATCTTGCGGCCGCCGCCCGACTGCCCGAAGATCGTCACGTTGTTTGGATCGCCGCCGAACTGCGCGATGTTCTCCTTCACCCAGCCCAAGGCGGCCATGACGTCGAGCTGTCCGACGTTGCCTGACGCCGCGTAATCCTTGCCTGCGAGGTCGGCGAGGTGCAAGTACCCAAACACGTTGAGCCGGTGATTGATCGTGACGACGACGACATCCCCGCGCGTGGCGAGGTTGACGCCGTCGTATACCGAGCTCGATCCGGACCCGCTGGTGAAACCGCCACCGTGGATCCAGAACAGCACGGGACGCTTCGCACCGTCGTTCAGCCCGCGCGTCCAGACGTTGAGCACCAGACAGTCTTCGCTCGGGGTCATTGCGCGGCGGGAGACGTTGGCTTCATCGGCCGACCCGGCTGTCACCTGTGGCGCCATCGGCCCGTACTCGAACATGTCGCGCACGCCCGTCCAGGGAGCGGGCTTCGACGCCGGCAGGAACCGCATCGTTCCCCCGGTGGCACCGCCATACGGGATGCCCTTGAACACGTGAACGCCGTTGTCGACCATGCCGCGTACCCTGCCTGCCGCGGTCTCGACGATCCGGGGCGAAGGCTCCGCGGCGGCACGAGCGAGTGCCAAGGGAGCGGGGATGAGCGAGTACGCCGCGGCACTGCCGGCAATCGTAGAGAGGTTCCCTATGAAGGTGCGGCGATCCATCGAGGCCTCCTGTTGAAATGAACAGTCCTATGATCCGGCGCGTTTCGCCCCGATTCGTGCCCTCAAGTCCTTCTCGCGCGGCAGGCCCACGAACTCGACGGTCCCGTCAATCACGATGAAGGGGGTCGTGAACACACCGTAAGCCACCACCCGTTCCGGCGCATCGAGGATATGCACTTCGCGAACTTCCACACCGGGATAATCCGGAGCGACCTGTCCGACCAGGCGTTGCGCCTTGCCGCAACTCGGACACCCCTCCGGCGCCACGAATATTTCGATCAGCACCAGATCCTCGAGACGCTCCTGATGTCGGCCGGCGGGAGACCCAGAGGCACCGACAGAACCACGAAGGTCGCCACGAGCCTCGAAATCCATGAATGGGTTTCGTGGACTTCCACTTCGTGAGCTTCGTGGTTAGCGTGTGTGCCCTGTCTCATGGCAGGTTCACGAGCATCCAGTACATGGCGCGGACGCCGATCAGGGTACTGGCGGCCGTCACGGCCAGCCAGGCTGCGGCCCTGGGGACGGCCGACCGGATCTTGATGTGATACGCGAGCGCCGGCGCCATCATCAGGGTCAGCGCCATCAACAGGTCGTGCGAGACACCGCTATACCCGTAGAGCGTGAAGGTGCCGATCGCCACGAGCCCCCAGCCGAGCGCCAGGTCGAACCGCCGCTTGTGCCGAACCGCGAGCTGCAATGCGTCGACACCGCCTCGCGCGAGCATCACGATCGCGACGAGCGGCGTGGCCCGGCCCAAGCCGTACGCGGCCGCGAGCACCGCCCCGTCCGCGACGCTCCCCTTCGAAGCAATGAACGGCACCAGGCTGAGGAACACCGGATCGGGGCAGCAAAGCCCGGTATTGCCAAGCAGCAAGCCCATCCCGAACGCACTCACGAACTCGGAACGGCCTCGCAATCCAGAGGGCATCCAACTCGTGCCGGTTGGTACTGGGATGGTGACGAGCCCGAGCATCGACAGCCCGAACAGGTACGCAACGCCGCCTCCGGTCAGCGACAGGTACCGTGCGATCTCACGCAGGCCGAACACTTCACCAACGATGGCAATTGCGACGCCCCACAGTGTCTGGGTCACGGTCAATCCAGCACCAAACAGGAGCGCAAGCATGACGCCTCGAGCGGGATGTCCCCGCTTGCAGAGGGGAACGATCGCAAGCACGACTGGAAACCGGCAGGGGGTCAGCAGCATCGCCATCCCACCGGCGTAGGCCAGCAGGAGCGGTGCGCTTTCGTAGCGCTGCATCGAGAAGGTCAGGATGGTGACGATGGAGGCCGCGAGCAACGCTGTCCCGGCAATGACGGTGACCGGGGTCATCCGCTCGCCGGTTGCGGCCGCAACGGTCATGACATCACCTGTTCGAAAGCTGGCCGATTCGACGTGGCCTACCGAAGGGCGACGTCTGTGATGTCCAGCTCCAGCGGCGACGAGGCGGGTGAAGACACCCTGGCATGGACACGTACTACCCTGCCGACGTGGGATTCGAGCTTCGCGGAGGAGTTTCGCGCCACCAACACAGGCGAACCGGAACCCGGTTGCAGGCTGTACCGGCCGCCCTGCCTCTGCACGGCACCGCTGAGCTGCAGGTCGAAACGGCGCGCTTCCTGACCCGCGTTCCTGACCGAGCCACGGAACTTCTCGATGTCAAAGCCCGCACCGGTCTTCATCTTCACGACCGCCGACTCGTCCTGGAGGCTCACCTGCACACTGGCCACGCTGTCGAGCGTTCTAAGGGAGCGTTCGAGGCCCGCCGCGCAGAGGTTGCAGGTCAGGCCGTCCACCGCAATCCTGACCTCCTCGACCTGTGCAAACGAGAGGCTGGGCCACAGGATGCACAGGGCCGAGACGAGCAGTATGGCCGCAAGCGGGTGACGCACAGGACCTCCTGACGTGAGTGCACACAGTATACGACGCACTCACGCCGCCTGTTTGCGCGCCAACTGCACCCTCGTGCAGGCGGCCATGGTCGAAAGAAACCGTTGATAGGATGCCTCGCCAATCACGAGCGGATGCGCGCCCCCAGGCTTCCGCGTCCGGATCAACGCGAGCTTGTCGAACAGGCCGTCCATGATCGGGTGATTGAGCAGTTCCACCTCAACCTTGTGCTGCTTGGTGACCGCGGCGAAGTGCTCGATCGAGGTGATGTACTGCTCGAACGTCGCTGCCGGAAAGCGCCTCTGGGGGTTCAGGATGCTGCCGCCAAAGAGCCCCGCCATGTAGGTCCTGCCACCATCCTTGACCGGGAACACGAAGCCAAGCGAACCAGGCGTGTGCCCGGGGATGGCCACTGGGATGACGCTGGTGTCGCCGAGCGTGACCGGCTGGCCCTCGGTCATGACGATCTCGCGCTTGGGCGGGGCGTCCTGGCCGGCAACGGGCGGCGCGCCGGGCTTTGGCTCCAGGCCGTCCCACGCAGCTTTCGACATCGCGATCTTCGTGCCCAGCCGCTCCTGCAGGAGCCGTGCACCGCCGAAATGATCGGCATGCTCGTGCGCAATCAGGGCGATCTTGATCCGGGCGGGATCCAGGCCGAGCTTCTTGAGGCCGGCCAGCAGCGTGTCATCGAACCGCTCCGGGTACCCCGAATCAATCAGAATGATGCCGTCCGACGTCGTGATCGCCCATGTCGTGACCGCCTTCTGTCCGACAAAGTAGAGATTGTCGAACACCTTCATCGGCTCGGCGCGCTGCCCCTCGACATCGCCCTCGGTGGCTGACGGGAGGATCTTCATCGCCGCGATCTCCTCCTCGGTGCTGCAGAAGAAGTTCGCCGCGACTGCCCACTCAGGGCCGGCGCTCTTCGTGATGGCGGCGATCTGCGACCTCGTCTGCGGCGAGTCCTGGGCGGCCGCGACAGAGAGGGCCGCCAGCGACACGACGGCGATTGCAAAGACCTGAGCACTGCCCTTCATGAGCCTTCCTCCGTGTGAATCACACCGCCCCGAGTTCCTGGCGCATCAGACGGGCTCCAGCGACCATTGCCCGCATCTTGCCGTCCGCGACGTCGCGCGGCAGGTATTTCATTCCGCAATCAGTAGCCACGATAATCCGCTCCGGAACCACATACGGGAGCGCGCGACGTATTCGTCCGGCCACCGTCTCGGCGCTCTCCACCTTCATGTCAGACAGGTCGATGACGCCGAGGAGGATCTCCTTGTCCTTCAGCGGCGTCAGCGCCGAGCAATCCAGATTCGACTGTGCGGTCTCGATCGAGACCTGTCCGCAGCTGCAGCCGGCCAACTCGGGAAGAAACGAATAGCCGGAGGGCCGCTCGTGAATAATGGCGGCGTACCCGAAGCAGATGTGAACGCAGGTCTTCCCCTTCACCCCCTCGAGCGCCCGATTGAGCGCGTTCAGTCCATACTGGCGCGCCTTCTCCGGCCGGGCCTGCATGTAGGGTTCGTCGATCTGCACGACGTCCGCACCGGCCGCGAACAGGTCCTTGATCTCTTCGTTCACCGCCGCGGCATAGCCGAGTGACGCGTCCTCGTCGGTCGCGTAGAACTCGTTCTGCGCCTGCTGCGACATCGTGAAAGGACCGGGCACGGTGATCTTGATCAACTTCTTCGTGTGCGTCCGGAGGAACTTCACGTCCTCGACCTCGACGGCGTGCCGCCGCCGAATCGTGCCAACGACGCGCGGTACCGGGTTGGGATGCCCCGAGCGGTCAAGCGCGGAACCCGGATTGTCGATATCCACACCCTCGAGCGCCGTGGCAAATCGATTGGAGTAGCTCTCCCGGCGAATTTCGCCGTCGGTGATGATGTCCAGCCCTGCATCCTCCTGTGCCTTGATCGCGAGAAGGGTTGCATCGTTCTGCGCGTCGGCCAGGAACTCCGCGGGGATACGCCACAGCTCCCTGGCCCGCACTCGAGGGGGAAAACGCTTGGCAAGCTTGGCGCGGTCAATCAGCCACTCGGGCTGTGGGTAGCTGCCGACAAGTGTCGTGGGAAATAGCATTCTGGACCTGTCACACCTTATCTACGGACGCGCAGCGCCGCCGGCGGGCTCCCGCATTTTCTGCCTGAAGATCTCCTCGTCCGACGGTACACAAAAGTACTCGCCAATCTCCGCCGCCGGATTGAGCCGCAGCGTCGTTTTGGTCACCCACGGCTGCGTGTAGGTGTCCGGATCCGTGAGCGTAATCACAGCCTCCATCGTGTCGGCGGTTGCGCGACGGTAGCGCTCCACCAGCCGCATGGCGCCGCTGTGAGGATGCCCATCCTGGTCGAGCCAGCTTCGCTCGTCGTACCCGCGTGACTCGACGACGAACGTGTCGCCCTCCCAGCGGCCGATGGCATAGCCGTACCAACGCGGCTCATCGACCTGGGTCGGCAGGGCGCGGCCGTCGGTCCAGATCGTTCGCCAGGTGTGACCCCACTCGAAGAACTGGAACATCCGGCCCGGCGTCTCGATGAATTCCATCCCGTAGTTGTACGTGAACGAACGCGGATAGCCGACGGGGTCGCAGATCATCATTGGATCGTTGCCGAGGGGCACGCCTCGCGGTCCGAGGCCAGGCTTCGCGGCGTCGTACTTCGCCTTGCCCCCCGGCGTCATGGGAGGCACCGCACGCTGATCCAGGTTGAAACCGTTGGCGCCCAACCCCCACACACCGGAAAGGTCGCGCGGCTTGAACGGGAGCGTCTTCGCTTTGGCCGCCGCGTCCCGCTCTTCGGCGGACGTGAGCGAACGGTTGCCGGGACGCCAGGTGGGCGTCTGCGCTGATACAGCCACCGCGGCGGCGAGCGCAACGCCGGCAATGCTCAGGACAACTCGCATCGAGGCTCCGTCAGGCCCACTTTGGATTGGGCGTCTACTGGGCGGCGGGCCGCCGGTTCGTCCTGGTCTCGCCATCGTCCAGAAGGACCTTCCCATCGGCGGTGACAAGCTTCGCCAGCAGCCCGCGAGGCGCGCCGACGCGAGATGGAAACATCGTCACGGTCACTCTGTCCCCAGGCTTGATCGACGAGGCGCTCAGCGGAACCGGTACGCCGCCGACCTCGTTGCGCACCAGGAACGTGGTCGGATGCGTCTCGGCTCCCCAGGTCACCACCTTGCCTTGCTCGTCGGTAACGTTGAACATGACAAAGCAGTGGGGGTTCTTCCATACCCATTCCGTGACCTCGCCGGTCAGGGTCACCTGCTGTGACAGGTCGTAGGAAATCGCCGACCCGTGGTGCGCCGATGCCACGCTGCCGACGCCGGCAAGGGCTGCGATCACAATGAACCGCCTGACAGACAGCATGGCCACCGCGCGTGAAGGCCGCCTAGAAGTCAAACTGCATACCCACCTTCGCGAACCGAGCCAGCATGATCGAGGTCGGACGCTGCCACGATGCATAGGCGTTGTTCAGCGTCAAGACGGTATCGACGTTGAGCGCATTGTACAGATCGAAGCTGAACCTGGCGCGCTTGCCGCTGAAGTCGAACGTCTTGCCGAACCGAATGTCGAGCTGATTCAACCGCTCTCCGTACATCTCTCCGGGCTCGACGAGGTTCACCGACACATTGGCGGTGCCTCCAGACAAGGGCCGGCCCAGCGACGGCATGATCACCGCATTCGTCGCGGTGTAATTGGCGGCGATCTCAGGGCCCGGGAGGCTCTGGAACGTGCTGCTCACCTGGACACCGATCTTCGGAATCGTGTACGAGCCGAGCAGCTTGAACTGGGTGAGCGGTTGCTCCGTGTGACAGTAGGGATTGACGGGTGCAATCTCCGGCAACTTCGCCCGAATCTCGCACGTGTCGCGGGTCGTCTTCCCCGTGTCCACCCCTCCCTGCACGACGATACCGTTCCGGAGTCGCGCGTTGACCGCCAGCGCGACGCCGTTCCAACGAACGGTCTGCTCTCCGTAATTGGCCGCGGAGGTCGTGTAATTGTTGGACAGCCCGAACTTCGCGGGAACGACATCGTAAAGGTCAGAGATCGTGTAGCCGCCTCCATCCGGTAGCCGGGAGTCCACAGGTGCGTTGATACTGAAGGGCGAGAAATCCGACGCCTCGACAGAGAGATTGTCGATGACCGTGAAATTCCCGTACCAGCGCCGGAAGTACGAAAAGTCCGCCGAGAGCCCCTGTGCGAGCTCCCGCTGCACGCCGCCCGAGAACTCCCAGTTGTAGTCGCGCTTGCCCCATCCGGTGAGGAGGTCCTCGTCGAAGTTCACATCGGGTATGGCTGTACCGAAATTCCGATTCGCCACGGCGCCGCACTCCCCGTTCAGATTGAGATCCAGGAGGTTGCAGTCAGGAATGTAGTTTCGATTGGCATCCGCCCAGGATCGCGTCGTCGAGTTCACCAGCCGGTTGACCGGGTTGCGGCTGCCCGCGATACCGTTGACGGTGTAGGGCTCTACATACCGGTTCAGGCTCACCTTCAGTGCGGTCTTACCGTCGCCGCGCAGATCGTACACGGCGCCGAGCTTCGGGTTCAGGTCGTGCAGGGACAAGTTGTCGGTCTTCGGGTACTGGAAGTTGCGCGTCGGCGCGAGCGGCGTTGGGCCGACCGCCTGCGCGGGAAAGCTGTTCTGGAACCAGTCGTACCGGAGTCCGACATTGAGCGTCACGCGATCGACCGTCCACCTGTCCTGCACGTACGCCCCGAACTGGTGGTTGACGTCGACGCGGAATTCGACCGGGAGCGCCCGCATCGTAATCTGGTTGGGAACGCCGTTGCTGAACCGGTAGCTCACGGAGTTGTTGTCGAAGTCCCGCTGGTTGAAGTAGCCGAAGATGTCGCCGACGCCGAACTTGAACGCGTGGGCGCCGGTGATGTAGGACACCGAGCCGCGGTAGACGTACTGGTAGCTCGGTCGATTGATGTACTGATCCCTGGCTCGATACTGCCGCCCCGACGCCTGCTCCAACACGTTGATCATGAGCGGACTCAGACCTTCGACCGGGTCGCGAATGGCCCGCTCGACCTTGTGCATGATGGCGCCGTCGATGAGCAGGCGGTTGGTCAGGGGCGACGTCACATCGGCCATGACCTGCCGTTCGAGCGGAAAGTAGTGTTTGGGCGTCGCTTCGTACGCCAGCGCCGCGCTGACGGTCGAGGGATAGTTGCTGGCCGTCTGCTGCTGGTAGGAGCCGCCTATCTTCACGCGTGGGGTCGCCTGCCACGCGAGGCGCAGACGGACGTCGTTGACGTCCGAGTCGTTCGAGACGGGCCGGTTCACGTCCGGCTCGTACAGCCACACGTTTGGATCGTTGAAATTCTTGTCGTAGAACTCGTCCGCCGCGTATTTCGAGGTGATGGCGTACCGGGCGGCGAAATAGAACCACACCCGGTCCCGCTTGAGCGGCCCCCCAAATCCGGGATTGATGTCGAACAATCGTCTGATCGAGTCGGGTGTGCGCAGACCCGCGTCCTGGTGGCGCTGCGTGAAATTGTCGCCCTGCAGCGCGCCGCTCGTACCGTTCATGAACAGCGTGCCGTTGAACGTGTTCCCGCCTTCGCGCGGGATGACGTTCATCTTGACCCCGGCGGCGTTGGTGTCGGCGCCGGCGCCGGCATAGTCCACCGCCACTTCCTGTGACGCCGCCATGTTGAAGGCCAGCTGCGAGCCCCACGCACCGACGAGGGCCGCGGTGGACAGGCCGTTCTCCATGATCATCGTCGAATTGCCGGTGCTCCCATGAACCTGCATCTGCACGGCGCCAGACAGCAGCGTCGCGCCGCCGACGTCCTGGTTGGCGGCCGATACCGACACGCCGGGAATGAGCGCCGTCATCGCAAACGGCGTGCGTCCCGTCGGCAGCGTGTCGATGAGCTCACGGTCCATGACGCGCTGGCGCGTCTGGCTTTGCACGTCCACGAGCGGCGTCTCGCCCGTGACGGTGATCGTCTCCTCGATGGCTCCGACGCGCATCTCGGCATCCACCGCGGCGGTGAAGGTGCCAGCGAGGATCAGTCCGTCGCGTCTGACGGTATTGAAGCCAGGCAGCGTGAACGAAAGCGAGTAGGTCCCGGGAGGCAGCACCTCCACGCGATACTGACCCGTGCCATCGGTCACGACCGTGCGCACTTTCTCGATGAGTGCCGGACTCGCCGCTTCCACCGTGACGCCAGGCAGCACGGCTCCGGACGCATCCTTCACTTGCCCGGCGATCGACGCCTGGGCGTACGCCGCTGCCGGAAGCAGGGCGCTACACGCGAGAACAGCCACGAGTGCCGCAATGCGGTTCATCGACGTCCTCCTCTCAGTTCCCGGCGCGCTCGAACTGCTGCAGGTTGCTGTACGCCTGATCCCCAATCTGTCCCTTGGTCGTCACCGTGAGCGTCTTGCCGTCGGGCGACAGCTTCCAGGTGCCTGTCTCCACGACCGCCCCTTTGATCTTTCCCGTGCGCTCGATCGTCAACGGATCCACCCGTTTGACCGCAAAGGTATCGATCGCGCCGCCCTTGACCGGTGCGTCTGAGCCGTCCGGCTTCGCCACGTACTCCACCCGGAACGTGCCGGTGTCGTTGGCGACGATCTGCGTATCGATGACGAACGACACGGCGCCACCCTCGACCGAGGAGATCCGCATCAGCCGGCGTTCCGGCGCGCTGCCGTCCCGGCCGTCGAGCCCCTCGCGGCGCCAGCTCACCTCGAAGTTCGACTGGCTGCGATTGAGCTGCCACTCACCCAGGAAGTCGGTCCGCCCCGCCGTCGCTGTCCGTCCGGCCGGCGGACGGGCCGCGGTGGTGCGCTTGAGCAACGCCGCTTGGAGCTCGGCGAGCTTCGGCATGTACTCCGGATACAGGGTCTCCGTGCCGCCGAACGCCGCCTCCTGCGGAATACCGAACATCGTCTGGAATTCCTTGTGGGTCTCGTACTGGCCCGGCAGGTAGTGAGGCACGAAGTGCTTCGGCTGACCGACGCGCTCGTCCACGACCTGGAACGGACCGCAATCAACCTGACCGCGTCCGCCGCCTCGGGCTTCCACCTTGTCGAGCGCCCAGTTGGTCGTGCGCATCAGCGGCTCCGCCAAATATCCAGGGTCGTCGATGAGCGCCACGAGCATCAAGGTATCGCCCTGCCGGATGAACCACTCGGTCGTGATCGCCTGATCGCTGTGGGGCGGACCGTTTCGCTGCAAGTACCCGGCCTTCACGTGCGTCGTCGTCACCTTGAGCGCGTTTCCTTCCCACACCCCGGTCGAGAACCCGGCGAACGTGTGAGGCGCGTATTCGGGCGGGTGCGGGCGTCCGTCCATCCAGATCGTGCGCTCGCTCAGACCGAGCAGAATGTCGAATCGCTGCACTTGATAGGTCAGCGGGTCCACCACCTTGGCAATCTGCAGACCCGTGGGACCGCGAAGCCCATAAATCCCGGTGTGCGGCCGGCACTGCTCTTCGGGAATGGCGAACCAACCCGGATCCCAACTGGCCGCAGCCAGCTTGCCGGCGTCGTTGAGTGGCAGCCCCGTGAAATCACCAACCAGAAGACCAGAGCGCCGGTCCCACAGGTCTTCGTGGAAGAGGTCTGTCCAGTAACCGTCGATGTCGGTCCCGACCGTGACGAACGGCACGTCGGCGGACGCCGGAGCGCCGTTCGCCGCTTCCTGTGCCAACGCAGGTTGCCCCATGGCGAGCAGGCCGGGCAGCAACAACCACGAATAGTTCTTCATCTCACCCTCACAGCACGTCTGACCTTGGACTCGTGAACTTTGAGTTTCGAATTTTGACTTTTGACTTTTGACTTTTGAATCTCACCTGTGAGCCACGCAGGGCGTTGGAGCGAACTTCGAGTTATCCGGCTCTTTCTTGAAATGCGTACTCGTCACGAACGGTTCATTGAGATACGTGGGGTCATCCACGATGCTCGTGACCACGAGCCAGGTGTCGCCGTTGGGTGCCGTCGTGCGGACGAAATACTCGGTGAGCACGGCCTTCTCGCTGTAGGGCACGCCGTTCTTCCGCAGGTAGCCCGCGCGCATGTTCGTCGTCACCACTTTCAGCATGCCAGCGGGGACGCGCCCTCCGCGGCCGCCTCGGCCCGCGCCGCCACCTGCGCCCGGTGCCGAGCTTTCCGGGAACTCCCACACCGCGGACGACTGCCCTTGCCACGTCGGTTCGCCCGCGGCGGGCCTGGCGCCATGACGCAGCACGCGGGTCTGTGTCCCGGCGTCGAGCTGAATCTGCAGTGCGTTGTCATCAACCCAGGAGATGTTGAGACGCCCGGGATTGCGGATGCCGGCCGCCGCTCCGTAGATCTTGCACTGGAGCCCCGCCGCGGCGTCAGCCGCCGGATCCCAATCGTCGGCCACTTGGCGGCCGTAGGCGTTGAGCGGAATCGCGGCGTAGTCGTAGCGCGGCGGCGTCATCATCCGCCAGCGCCAGTCCTCGGTCACGATCGATACCCAGGTACCGGCGAAATCGATCGCGGCGGCGGCACGCAGCGTCCTCGGCACGTTCGGCGCCGGACCTTGATCCACCCCGCGCTGCCCCTGCGCGCCGGCCACCGCAGCCGAAACAAGGGTCAGGGCGATGGCGAGTAGCGCAACTCTTCTGATCATGGGATGTCCGTCAGTCGAACTCGCCGCCCCACCGCCAGCCGTCGGCCGGCCGGAAGATCGTGCGCACTCGCACACGAAAGTCACCCGCGGTCCGCGACGGGTCGCCGGTGATCACAAGGTGATCCCCCACCTTCAACGTGTCCCTCGCGACGCCCTGGATTCCAAGCTGTCCGCCGCTTCCCCATTCAGCCGACCAGCGCTGCGTCTGCCCCTTGGCATCCTTCGTCATCAACTGGACGAACGAGTGCGGATTCCGCCACTGGAACTGCAGGAGATCGCCCTCGATCGTGATCTTCTCGCTCTCGATGTACGTGGCGGCGAACGAATGATGCGCAAACGCGCGGCCTGCGAGCAGCAAAACGGCGGCAACGGCGGCGGCGGTGAATATGCGTCCCATGGGCACCTCCTGATGACGACAGCGGCTACGGCGTTTGTGTCCGGCTCGCGCGGCCAGCCGGCGCGGGACCCGCGGGAGTCGCGGCCTTGAGTTCCTTGTAGATCGCCTCGATGAACATCTCGGTCGTCCAGCGCCCGCTCGTGGCGCCATACCGGAAGTCGTAGTCGAGCGACGGCTTGGCCGCCTTCACCTGCTCAACGGTCATCCCCTTGTTGACCAGGTCCCGAATACGGTCCCGAATGATGACGACCATGTTGCGGTATTCCACGACGTCGGCTTCGTCAGAGAGCCGGCCATGGCCGGGAATGATTCTCGTGCCTCCCTCGGCATTCGTCTCCGGCACGGCAAGGTCGAGGATACGGTTCAACCCGTCGATGATGCCCTGGATGCCACCGTTCCGCTGGCCGTCGATGATCGGATAGGTCGTGGTCGAGAAGATGTCCCCCGCGCTGATGACGTCGGACTTCCTGAAGTAGACGATGCTGTCGCTGTCGGTGTGGGCAGCCGGCTGATGGATGACCTGAATCGACTCGCCGTTGAACCAGATCTCCTTCACGTCGAGGTAGGCGTCCGTTGGCAGCGCGCCCTGCGGGGGCCTGGGTGCGCCGCCTTCGGGCGAGGCCAGCTGCAGCAGCATGTTCTCGTGCGACAGGATCGTCGGGGGCGCGGCGCCGCGACCGCGGCCCGCGAGCTGCTTGGCAAGGATCTCGTTGCCACCCATGTGATCGGGGTGGATATGGGTGTTGATGATGTAGCGGATCGGACCCGCTGAAATCTGCCGAACGGCTGCCTGGATCTTGTCGCTGGCCGCGGCGACTCCGCTGTCCACGAGCAGCACACCGTAGCCGCCAATATAAGTGCCAGGAATCCGCGGGGGACGAGTCGCGGGTTCCATTTGAAGGGTGACGTTGCCGCCACCTCCAGTCAGCATGTACACGTTTGGCGCGACCTGCAGCACCTTGACCTCTGCGGCGTTTGCATTCGCGCGAGGCGCCGCCTGGTCCTGCGCGACAACCCCGCCGCCGGAGCTCCAGGCGGCAAGCACGACCGCGAGCGCTGCGACTGAACGCAACCGTATCATTCGTGCGTGCATTAGGGCTCCCCGAAGCAACGCGATCATGCCGTAGAACGGCTATCGGGCATTTGAGGCCGCCGGGGCGTTCGCCGGCGGAGGCTCCGCCACCAGTTTCTCGTCCACGATCTTCAGGATGTCTGCGAAGAACGCGTCAACCCTGGCCGCACCCAGGACGGCCGGGTGCGGACCTTGCCCACGGGTCTTCAACTCGGTCTCAATCTCGGCCAGGTCCTTCGGCGCCAGGAACGGATGGTTGCCGAGCGCGACATCCCACGGGCCGAGCCCCTTGAGGCGCGTAATGCTCGACTTGAACATCGGTCCAAACTCGGGCGCGTACTGCAAACCAAGACCGCCCGGGACGACGACCCGATAGGACCGAGCGCCGTCACGCGCCTGGAATTCCACCGAGGTGGCTCCCGGTGTGTGGCCGGGCGTGACATAGAACTTGAACGTCTGGTCTCCGACAGTGATGGCCTCGGCGTCCTTCAGCACCAGATCCCGGGCGAGCGGCGGGAAGTTTGCGCGTTGCTTGGCATCCGCCTGCTGACGCTCCACGACGGTCCAGTCTTCGGCCGACAACCCCACACGCGCGCCGGACACCTGCTTGACCCGCGCCGCGCCGCCGGCGTGGTCGAGGTGCGAGTGGGTGACGAACGCATAGCGGATGTTCGCCGGGTCGAACCCCAACGCGCGCACCCCTTCGAGGAGCCAGTCCGCGCTTTGCACGTAACCCGTGTCGATGAGCACCAGGCCGGCAGACGTGGTGATGAGGTAGGTGCTGACGGTCTGCAAGCCGACGTAGTAGACATTGTCGAACAGTTTGAAGGGCGCCTTCCGCTGCGCCTCCATCGGCGCGCTTCGCTCGGTCTTGCCCCATGGCCCCTTCGCGTTCCATTTGTTCTGATTCGGCTGGGCCGCGCCCCGGGTCACACCCGGAGGATCCGCAGGCGCGCCCTGCCGCGCGTCGGCCGGCGAAGACATCAGCGTGGCCAGCAGACCCATGAGCACCCAGCGCCGTAGTCTCGTCATCCCCAGCCTCCCCAGCCGTATGGACCGGATTCGCGACACAGTCTACATCCACCTGCCAGCTCGAAGAAGCCCGGAGTGTCGGTGACAGCAGGGTGCGGTCCTCCGGCCTTGACAGGGTCACCTGGCGTCCCGTACTGTCGCCATCCTCGGAGCCGGACTCGCTCGGTTGCCGCTCGTTCCCGCAGTCTAAAAGGAGCCACGACTTATGGGCAGATTCCTGAAGGGCGTCGCACTGCTGACCGCGAGCGTTTTGATCCCCTCCCTGGCCTCGGCGCAGGGTTCGATCGCCGGCATCGTCAAGGACACGTCCGGTGCGGTACTCCCAGGGGTGACGGTCGAAGCCGCCAGTCCTGCGCTGATTGAGAAGGTCCGCTCAGTCGTCTCGGACGGCGCTGGGCAGTACCAGATCGTGAACCTGCCGCCCGGCGCCTACACCGTCACCTTTGCCCTGACAGGGTTCAATACGCTGATCCGTGACGGCATCGAGCTGACCGGCAACTTCACCGCCACCGTCGATGGGGATCTTCGTGTCGGCGCCCTCGAGGAGTCGATCACGGTGACCGGGGAAGCTCCCACGGTCGACGTCCAGAACACCGCCCGTCAAGAGATCGTCGATCGAGAGACGATCGAGAACATTCCGGCCGGCCGGAACATCTGGGCTCTGGGTGCCCTCAATCCCGGGATCACCACGAATGTGCCTCAGGACGTGGGCGGCGCGGTCATCAACGCCACGACGGGCATGTCGTCGCATGGAAGCCGATCGAACGACGGCTGGACGTCGATGTCGGGCATCACGATGAACGCGATGGCCTCGCAGGGCTTCACGACGCGACTGCTCTACAGCATGGCCAGCCTGCAGGAAGTCACGCTCGACTACTCCGCCAACACTGCGGAAGTGCCGACCGGTGGCGTCCGCATCAACATCATTCCGCGCGAGGGCGGTAATACCTTCAATGGCACGTTCTTCTCCAGCATCGCCACGGATGCGATGCAGGCGAACAATCTCACCGACGACTTGAAAGCTCAGGGGCTGCGCACTCCCGACGCCGTTCGCAAGCTGTGGGACGTCAACCCCGGCTTTGGCGGCCCGATGCAGCGGGACAAGATCTGGTTCTACGTCTCGGCGCTCTACTCCGGCTCCCAGCTGGATGTCGCCGACATGTTCGTCAACAAGAACGCGAACAACCCGAATGCCTGGACGTACGAGCCCGACCTGGACCAGCCGGCCTTCAAGGACACGCATTACCAGGGCGGCGACGTGCGGGTCACCTGGCAGGTGACACCCAGGAACAAGCTGGGGATCATCGCTGCCGAACAGACCGGTTGCACCTGCGTGGGTGTCGTCTCGGCGACCGTGGCTCCGGAGGCCGACATCCGGGAAGAGTTCCCAATCCAGCGTCGCCAGGTGCTCGACTGGACGTCGCCCCTCACGAGCCGAATCCTGCTCGAGGCCGGGGGAGCCAACCACTACGGTCGCAGCGTGCGACTGCCGTCCCCTCAGTCGGGTCCGGAAATGATCACGGTCAACGAGCAGTCGAGCGGCCTCCGGTACCGCGCCGCGGACAACTTCCGGAACGGACCGAACCACGCGATCCACCTCCGGTTCGCCGCTGCCTACATCACCGGCTCCCACGCGATCAAGACAGGCATCGCCCACAGTCAGGGATATGAAGCCCGCGACACCAACGACGGCGGCCAGCCGTTGACGTTCCGTTTCAACAACGGTATCCCGAACCAGCTGACGCAGCGCGCGCTCCCGCTCTACGGACAGGTGAACGTCGATCACAATCTGTCGCTCTACGTGCAGGACAAGTGGACCACGCGAAACCTCACCGCCAGCTACGGCATCCGCTACGACTACTTCGGGACCGGCTTCCCCGAGCAGACGGCGGGACCGGCGATCCTGGCCCCCACCCGCAACATCACCTTCCCGGCGCAGGACAATCTCTCGTGGCACGACCTCAGCCCACGGCTCGGCGCCGCCTACGACGTCTGGGGCAACGGGAAAACCGCGATCAAGGTGAGCCTCAACCGGTACCTCCAGAACGAAGCGGCTGGCTCCCCGCTCGCCGCCGAACCGAGCCCGCTCAACACGCTGGTCACGTCGACCACTCGTTCGTGGAGCCGATGCTGACCGCGACTTCGCGGCTGACTGCGACCTTCTGAGTCCCGTTGCCAACGGCGAGTGCGGGGCGATGGCGAATGCCGCCTTCGGCACCTTGCGGCCCGGTTCGACATACGACCCAGATCTGCTGCGCGGGTGGGGCAAGCGCATGGCGAACTGGGAGTTCTCAGCCGGCGTGCAGCACGAACTGATGCCGCGCACCTCGCTGGACGTGGCGTACTTCCGGCGGAGCTATCAGAACTTCGTCGTCACGGACAACCGGGCGGTCAGCGCGGCCGACTACGACAGGTTCAGCATCAACGCCCCGATCGACCCACGGCTCCCCGGCGGTGGCGGGTACGTCGTCGAGGGCCTCTACGACCTCAAGCCAACCAGCTTCGGTCGCGCCGCCGACAACTTCGTGACGCTCTCGAGCAACTACGGCGATCAGATCGAACGCTGGCAGGGTGTGGACGTGGGTATCAGCTCGCGGCCGGCCGTCGGCCTGCTCGTGCAGGGCGGCTTCAGCACCGGGAGCTGGCTGAACGATGTCTGCGAAATCGCCGAGCAACTCCCGGAGATCCTGCTCGGCACGCCGGCGCCTGGCGGCGCGGGCGCGGCGGTGACGCCACACGTCGTGGCAGTTTCGAGCGGCGCCGGTGCGGCGATCAGCAACCAGTGGGTGCCGGCGCAGCACTGCCGCCAGCAGTCGGCGTACCTGACCAACGTGAAGTTCGCCGGCACCTACACGATTCCGCAGGTCGACGTCCTGGTCAGCGGAACGTTCCGGAGCGTGCCGGGACCTGAGATCTACGCGAACTACGTGGCAACCAACGCGGTGGTAGCCCCCGGGCTCGGCCGCCCCCTGTCGGGCGGCGCCGCCAACTTGCCGGTGACCATCCTCGAGCCTGGCACGATGTACGGTGAGCGGCTGACCCAGGTGGATCTGCGCATGGGCAAGATTCTGCGATTCGGGCGCACGAAGACGTCACTCAACCTCGACATCTACAACCTCTTCAACGCCAGCACGGTGCTCACCGTGAACAATGCGTACGCGTCGTGGCTGCGCCCGACGTCCATTCTGCTGGCCCGGTTCGCGAAGGTCGGGATGCAGATCGATTTCTAGAACGACGTGGCGGGGGATCAAGAAGGATGAACAGTCGTTCACGCTTCTACGTTCTCCGTTCTCGGTTCGTGTTCAGGTTCGGTTCCGCGTTCGAGGTGCCAGGCTCGACGTTCGGCATCCTTGTTCTCCTCCCCGCCGCATTGGTGGCGGCGGTCTCCCTCTCCGCGCAGGAGCGGGCTGGCGCGTGTCAGGAACTGGTGCTCCACAACGGAACGATCGCGACCATGGATCCGCGGAACACCATGGCGCGATCGGTCGTCATACAGGGTGACCGCATCGCCGCCGTTGGTGCGACAGGCGGCATCCCACGGCACAACGCCTGCGCAACGGTGATTGACCTGCGCGGGCGTACCGTCGTGCCTGGCCTCGTCGACAGCCACAACCACATCGTCCAAGTCTCGTTGAGACCTGGCCACGACATGCGGGAGATCGAGAGCGCCTTCTCGATCCCCGAGCTTCGGCAAGTCGTGCGGAACAAGGCCGCCGAACTACCAGCCGGGGCCTGGATCACCGCGGTCGGCGGGTGGGCACCGAATCAATTCGCCGAGCGGCGTCTGCCGACGCTCGCCGAACTCGACCAAGCGGCCCCGAATCACCCGGTCTATCTTCAGACAGGGTTTACGGGGCCCGCCGTGGTCAATACACACGGCCAGATGTTCCTCGCGCAACGCGGCGTGACGGTGGGCGCCGATGGACGCCTCGCCGAGAACGCGCCGACCGTCGCCGCGTGGAAGGCGCTCCTCGCACTCCAGACAGACGCGGACCGCAGACGCGGTGCGGCCGACGCCATGGCGTACGCCGCACGCGTCGGGTTGACGATGTCCGTCGACAGGGGGGGTGCGTGGCCAGCGGATACCCCTGGTGCAGAGGGTCTCGCGCAACTCGGCGCCGGCGCCTCGAATGAGGTGCCCCCGTTCACCGCCTACGATCAGTTTGTCGCTCTCGAGCGCGAGCGCAGGATGCCGGTCCGCATTCGGATCGCCTTCTACATGCAGGACGTGACACCACAGCTGCCGTTCCTCACGGCCAGACTCAACAACCAGTCCCCAGGTTTCGGCAGCTCGTGGCTGAGGGTCGCCGGGCTCGGGGAACGGATTCATGGCGCGAGCGCACCTCCGGGCGTATACGAAGCGGCCGTGCGGCTGGTGGCCGCAAGACGGTGGGGGTACGACCAGCACGCCAACGGCCTTGCCGATCAGCAGGCCATCGTGAGCGTCTGGGAGAAGGTCAACACCACGTTTCCACTCGAAGGCCTGCGATGGTCGCTCGCGCACGTGCCTGGTATCGACACCGCCACGCTCGATCGGCTCAAAGCGCTGAACGCCGGCGTCAGCATCACCGGCGGCCGATACCTCAGCGGCACCGCCGCTCAGGAGGGATCTCCGTTCCGGCGAATGCTGGACAGTGGCATCCGCGTGGGATACGGAGGAGACGGCGGCAGTGTCGCCCCACTCAATCCATGGCCGCATGTCTATTACATGGTCACCGGCCGGAACAGCGCCGGGGACCCAATCGAACCTCGCGACCAGCTCCTGACCCGCACGGAAGCCCTTCGCATGCTGACGACGAACCAGGGCTGGTTCACAGCGGACGAGAGGGACTTGGGCTCGATCGAGCCAGGCAAGCTGGCGGATCTCGTCGTGCTCAGCGCGAATGTCTTCGATCCGCAGCAGGTGCCGGACGAGGCAATCAAGCGACTGCGCTCGGTGTTGACGATCGTGGGCGGCTCGGTCGTGTACGACGCAGGGCTCTGAGACGGCGCCTGGCTCCGACGCCTTGACAGGGGCAGGTTCGGGTCCTATAGTCGCCATCCGCTAACCATGCGGGCCTGCGTTCAACCAGACGGACGTGCTGTCCGCCGCTCGCACGTGGAGGTCACTGATGCGTGGACTGCGAATACTGGTGTCGATGCTGGTCGCCCTCGTGGGATTGCCGGCGATGCTCTACGCCCAGGCGTCGATCGCGGGGCAAGTGAAGGACGCCTCCGGAGCGATCCTGCCGGGTGTCACGGTCGAAGCGTCCAGCGCCGCTTTGATCGAAAAGGTTCGTTCTGCCGTCACCGACGGCTCGGGCCAGTACCGAATCGAACTGCTGCCACCCGGTGACTACGCCGTGACGTTCAGTCTGCCTGGCTTCAGCACGGTGCGGCGCGAGGGTATTCAGTTGACGGGCACGTTCACCGCCAACGTCGACGCCGACCTGCGCGTCGGCGCGCTCGAGGAAACCATCACCGTCACCGGTGAGTCACCGATCGTGGACGTGCAGAGTGCCACGCGACAGCGTGTCATCGACCGCGAACTGATCGACAGCGTGCCCGCGGGCCGGTCTCCGTTCGCGCAGATGGCGCTCATCCCTGGGGTCACGGTCGCGGCCAACAATCAGGACGTGGGCGGGGCCACCCAGCTCTCGGGTGCCATCACCATGCAGGTGCACGGCACCACCGGCTCGTCCCAGCTCCTGCAGGAAAACGGGCTGTCGACGGCGGCGCTCATCTCACCGTCCAACTCACAGATCACGTTCAACATGGCGGCGGCGCAGGAAGTGGCCGTCGACTACTCGGGCGGAAACGCCGAGAACAACGCCGGCGGCGTGAGAATGAACGTGATTCCCCGTGAGGGCGGCAACACGTTCAATGGCGTGTTGTTCGTCAACGGAACCAGCGAAGGGTTGGCGAGCAGCAACTACACGCAGCGGTTGCAGGACGCCGGCATCCGGACCCCCAACAAGATCAACAACATGTACGACATCAACCCAGGTTTCGGTGGTCCGATTCGCCGGGACGTGCTCTGGTTCTACGCGTCGGCACGACGTGCGTTCTCGTCGAAATGGATGTCGGACGAGTTCTACGACAGGAACGCCAACAACCCGAATATCTGGAGGTACGAGCCTGATGAGAGCCGGCCCGTGTCCAACGATTCAGACGCCAACGACGGGCGCCTGCGCCTCACGTGGCAGGCGGCGCAAAAAGCCAAAGTCGGCTTCCTCTACGTCCAGCAGACCGCGCGCAACTGGCCTTCGGTTCTCGATACCACGGGCTCCCCGGGGAGCACGCTGATAGCCGCCGAGGTGGGCCCCTATCACTACTTCCCGGTGGAGCGGCAGGTGACGGCTGACTTCACCGCGCCACTGACGAACCGGGTGCTCCTGGACGGCGCCGTCAAGAACACCTACGAGCGCGCCGTCCGCGATCCGCTTCCGGATGCGAATCCCGCGATGATCAACGTGCTGGAGCAGTCCACGGGCCGCCAGTACCGCACGCGACAGTTCTACATCAACCGCCCCAGCACGATGTACCAGTACCGGGTCGCCCTGTCGTACATCACCGGAGCGCACTCGTTCAAATTCGGTGCGGCCGACATCATGGGCCACACCAACGAGCGCGACTGGGACCTGAACCCAGTGAGCTATCGGTTCAACAACGGCATCCCCAATCAGATCACGATGCGGGCCTACCCGATTGATTTCGTCTCGAACGTGGACCATCAGTTCGGCATCTACGCGCAGGACCGCTGGACGATCGCATCGGCTCACGCTGAATGCCGGGCTGCGACTCGACTGGTTCAAGAACAGCTTCCCGGCGCAGACCGTCGGGCCCACGACGTTGGCTCCGGCACGGAACTTCGAGTTCCCGGAGACCACCGGAATGAACCTCAAGGATCTGAACCCGAAGCTGAGCGCGGCGTACGATCTGACGGGCGACGGCAAGACCGCACTGAAAGTCGGGTTCAATCGGAATGTCGAGCAGTACACCGTCGGTGGTCTCGCGGGCGCGAAGAACCCGATTCTCAGGCTGTCCAACACCACGACGCGGGCCTGGGCCGATGGCAACAGCAACTTCACGCCGGACTGCAACCTCGTGGTGTTGACGGCGAACGGCGAGTGCGGTGCGGTGGCCAATGCCCTGTTCGGGAGCGCGACGGCCGAAGCCAACCTCGACCCCGACATCCTCGAGGGATGGGGTAAGCGGCTCTACAACTGGGAGTTCACCGCCGGCGTGCAGCGCGAGATCATCCAGGGTCTCTCGGCTGATTTCAGCTACTACCGCCGGTGGTACGGCAACTTCGTCCTCGTCGACAACCGCGCGGTCACGGCGGCCGACTTCACTCAGTTCAGCATCGTCGCGCCCGTCGACCCGCTTCTGCCGGACGGGGGCGGCTACACGATTTCTGGCCTCTACGACGTGAACCCCGCGAAGTTCGGCCAGACCGACAACATCACCACGTTCTCCAGCAACTTCGGTGAACAGGTGCAGATGTTCAACGGCGTGGCGTTCACCGTCAGCGCCCGAATGCCGGGTGGCATCGTCGTCCAGGGCGGGGTCGACACAGGCACGATCACGCAGGACGTCTGTGACATTCGAACCCAAGTGCCCGAGTGGACGCTTGCCGACCCGTATTCGAGTCCGGTGACCGGCGCCGGAATCACCACGTCCCCGACGCAGCTGGCTGGCCCGACAACCTGGCACTGCCACACCGAGCGGCCGACGACACAGCTGAAACTGCTCGGCTCCTATATCATTCCGAAGATCGATCTGCAGATCAGCGCGGCGTTCCAGAGCATTCCAGGACCCGAGGTGACAGCCAACTACACGGCGACCAACGCCATCGTCGCTCCGTCGCTCGGGCGCCCCTTGTCGGGCAATGCGGCGAACGTCACGGTCAATCTCGTCCCCCCGGGAGAGATGTACGGCGAACGGCTCAATCAGCTCGACCTCCGATTCGCCCGGCCGGTGCGCTTCGGCCGCACGAAAACCACCTTCCAGCTGGACCTCTACAACGCCCTCAACGTCGATACGGTGACCGGCGTGAATACCAACTATTCGACATGGCAGCGTCCACAGGCAGTTATCCTGGGACGGTTCGCCAAGCTGGGCCTGCAGCTCGACTTCTAGACGCCCCTGCTGTCGGCCAGGTGTCGCAGGACACCTGGCCGACCACCCCGCCGCGGTCGTCCCGGTCCCTCCTGGCCATCGCGAAGACCGGCCTTGCCGCCGTCGGACGAATCAGTGCACCATACGTCCTGCACAAGAGGGGCATCGCCTCGTACCGATGACCCCTCGAGTTGGAGGCACGTGATGAGAAGAACGCTCGTTGGCTCGGCTACGGCTGTGGTACTGGCGCTCAGCAGCGCGTCGCTGGCGGCGCATCATTCGTTTACCGCGGAGTTCGATCAGAACAAGACGATCACGCTGCGCGGCACGCTGACCAAGGTCGAGTTCACCAACCCTCATGGGTGGCTGTACCTGAACGTGAAGGACGCCGACGGCAAGATCCAGAACTGGGCCATCGAGACCGGAACGCCGATGCAGCTGATTCGTCAGGGCGGCGACAGGAAGACGCTCGCGGTCGGAACCGAGATCGTGGTTGACGGCTGGCTGGCGCGAGACGGATCGAGGACGGTCAACGGGCGGGCCATCAAGTTCGGCGACGGCCGCGAGATTTTGGCCGGCACGTCCAACGCCGGCGCGCAGTAGCGGAATCGAAAGGCCGACGAGCATGCGAAAGCAGTGGATGCGCGGATCCTTTCTGGTGGCGTCAGGCGTGACGCTGGTGTTGTGGCTGGGACCTTCCGTCGTTGGCGCGCAAGGTCAGCGGGGCGCCGGTCCCGGGGGCGGCCGCGGGGGCGGCCAGGCGGCTCGACCAATGCCGCCGGTGCCACGGCTGTCGGACGGCTCGCCGAACCTGAGCTGGGCGGATCCCGCCAACAAGGGCGTCTGGAGAACCACGCAGCACCGGAACTTCGCGAACGAGCTGATCGAGCGCAAGGAAGAGGGCATCCCATTCCAGCCCTGGGCAAAAGCGCTCTATGAATACCGGATCAAGACGGAGCTGAAAGACGACCCGGAAGGGTTTTGCCTGCCGCCGGGGGGCCCTTCACTGACGTCAAACAGAACCCAGGCGCCCTGGGAGTTCCTTCAGCTCCCCGAGCAGAAGCGTGTCGTCCGAATCTTCGAGGGCCAGGCCCACATGTGGCAGGTGATCTACATGGATGGCCGGGAACATCCACGGGAAGCGTACGAACTCCCGACCTGGATGGGGCACTCGGTGGGGCGCTGGGAGAAGGACACGCTGGTCGTCGATACGGTCGGTTTCAACGAAGGGCACTGGCTGTCGGTGATGGGCGCGGTCCGCACGAGCCAGCAGCACCTCATCGAGTACTTCACGCGAACCGACTACAACACGCTGCGCTACGAGGCGACGATCGACGACCCTGGCGCCTACACGAGGCCGTTCAAGATCGGCTGGAATCTCACATGGGGCTACGGTCAGGAGCTCCTGGAGAACGTGTGTGTGGAGAACAACAAGTATCCAGCGCTCTACCCAGCCGATGACAAGACAGTTCCTCAAGTAGCCGCAAGGGTCAGTGCACGCTGACCAGGAGGTTTCAGGGATGACGCGACGCGTGTTTCTGCTGGTGTGCCTCATGGGTTCGCTGGCGCTCGACCCCTCGTTCGCCGGACAGGCAGCGCTCAACGAGGGTCAGGGGCATCCCCTGAAGGGCGTCTGGATCGGAGACTGGGGAACGAGCAAGGACAACCGCACCGAGGTCCTGATCGAGATGAACTGGGACGGCAAGGCCGTGACCGGCGCCATCAACCCAGGTGCCCAGGGGATCAGCTTCACCAAGGCCGAGCTCGACCACACGAACTGGACCGTGCACCTCGAGGCCACATCCGCCGGGGTCCGCTACGTCATCGACGGCAAGATCGAGAACCTCGGCTCGAACAGCCGATCGATCGTCGGCACGTGGATCCAAGGGACCCAGAAGGGCGATTTCAAGATCACCCGGCACTAGCGCGCGTTCGGATTGCGCGAGGCGAGGATGCGATTGACCTCGGGATTGATTCCCTTGTCCATCCAGCGATCCAGCTCGGCAATCTGCGCGGCCGTGAGGACGCTCCCCGCCTCCTTTTTCAGCTGCCGTGCGGCGCCTTCGACGGTGTTGTTATATTTCTCGACGATATCCAACCACTGCTGAACCTTTGGCCCGGAGAGTTTCAGGATGCTCACGGTGCCGGTTGGACAGAGCGTGCCGGCCTGCATCGTGTTGCAGAACACCTCGGGCGCTGGGGCAACGGCTCCCGCTGACGACTGGCGCGCGGCCGGCGCCTGACGTGCATCGAGCGTGGCCAGTGAAAGTCCGACGGCGACAACGGCGAGACCCAGACGAAATGTCGTGACCATGAATACTCCTTGTTCGTGACCCGGATGGTGCCGCTGTCCGTTACTTCGCGAGTCTCAACCCTTCGGTGCAGGTGTTCTCGTGCAACTCGTCATTGCCTTTGCCGGCACGTCGATACCGCCGCACGACCTCCCAGGGCTTCGTGAACGCCTTCTCGTCGTACACGATCATCGAGTCCTCGAGCTGGTCGGGCGCCGTGAGGCGAATGCGCTCGGTGATGCGCATCGCGTCGCTGTGCGGCGACCCGTAGCGATCGAGCACGGTGTCATCCCGCAAGTTCACGGTCTCGACCACCAGCGTGCCGCCCTCCCAGCGCCCGGTGGAATAGCCCTGGTACGACGCGTCGAAGTCCTTGGGCATGGTCCGGCCATCCAGGTACACGCGCCGGTAGGCATCCATCCATTCACTGAAGAACGCGAGCTTGTCCTTCGTCTGCACGATCTCGAGCCCGTACTGCGCGAGTGTGAAGTACGGCATACCGGGCGGCAGGCAGCGAGCGACGGGCTCCGTCTCCTCGGACCCGGACTCGCGCGATGCCTGAACCTTCTTGTAGCGGTCCATGTAGGCCGGGTTGAGCGGCGGCAACTCGCCCGGTGCGGGGAGCCAGCGGAGCGACGTGCCCTCTCGGGGTGCGGCCGGCGCGTTGATGGTGCGCCAGACGCCGCTGAAATCCGGCGCGTGCGCGGCGCCCCCTTCCGCAGCCGTCGCACTCCCCGGCGACTGCTGTCGAGACTCAGTTCGTGTCGATGCGAGCGCGACCCCAGCCACGACGACGAGCGTCGTGATCATCAGACGTGAAATCCTCGATGTCATCGTCATGCCTCCTCTGCCTGTCGCCTCACTTGCCAACCGGTGTACCGTCGCCGCGCGTGGCGCTGACCAGCATGCCCCCGCTCGTGCCGTTCTTCAACGGATGGATGGCCACCGAGATCTTCTCGCCCGGCTTGACGACATCCTTCGACCAACCCGTCCGCCGAAGGTTGCCCGGCGTGCCACCTTCGATGTCCCACTCGACCATCCCGCCCTTGCCATCCGGGACGTTGACCAGCAGGTGGATATGCGGATTGATCCACTGCAATTCCTTGACCTCGCCGACGATGGTCATGTCCTTGTTGTAGTCGAACATGGCGAAGCTGTGGTGCGCCAATGCCGAGGCCGACAACATCAGGACGGCAGCACCAATCCCCAGGAATCTGACGACCATCGTAGACACCCCTTGCCCCTTTCGATAAGCCTGAAATCTGGCAGGCGGCGACGATTTTACGTCTCCTGCCCGCTTCGAACAAGCTCCGGGGCCTATTCCTTGGCATAATGTGCGCGCAGCGGACCACGTCCTGCTCGCGCGCCGGAGACCTGTCGTTTCTTTCACAAAGGAGTGCGCTCATGTCTTCCATCCAGGGCCGCCGGTCGTTCATGTCAGCGCTTGCATCGTTCTCCGGCGTCGTCTCGATCGGAGGCCTGACCCGCGTCTCGGCCCAGGCGCCAGCTGACGCGGCGGCGCCGCTCGACCTCAGCTGGCTCGACCAGTTCAAGGGCAGGCACAAGCAGGTCTTCGACTACGGCTCGTTCGATCTCTCTGCTGACGGCCGTCCGCTCCGATTCGTCGCCAACTATCTGGACCCGTTCCGAGACGTGATGCGGCTTCAGTCTCCCGAGGTCAACACCGCAGTCGGGATCTCTCGAGACGCGTTCCCACTGAACGCATCAGACGCCATGTGGCTCAAGTACAAGCTCGGCGAGCGCTGGAAGATCACCGACCCGACGACGAAGCAGCCGGCGGTGCGGAACATCTTCCTGACCGACGGCGCAGCCATCAGTATCAAGGCGCTCCAGGCCAGGGGCACGGTGTTCTGGCAGTGCGACGTGGCGTTCTCCAACGTCGTGCAGAATCTGGCCCAGGCCACCCAGGCGCCTGCCGATCAAGTACGCGCCGAACTGATCGCCGGGTTTGTCCCAGGCGTCCGGCTCGTGCCGTCCCACATGATGGCGCTGGGCCTGGTGCAGGAGCGCGGATTCACATACGCGAAACCCTAGCGGGCGCCGTACGGCGCGACGCATCCGTTGGCAGCTCGGGAGGTGCGGGATGACGACGAGGCAGAGGCCGGTGATCCCGTCATGCGTACGCGTTGGCGCGGCCCACCGCCAGCACGCGGCGCAAGGCACGGCCCGTGTGCGACTCCTCCACCTCGGCCACGCGTTCTGGAGTACCCGTTGCCACGACATGGCCGCCGTCCTCGCCGCCGTCGGGACCGAGATCGAGGATGTAGTCCGCCGTCTTGATCACGTCGAGGTTGTGTTCAATGACGAGCACCGTGTGTCCCGCCTCGATCAGTTTACGGAACGCACCGAGCAGTTTCGCAATGTCATCGAAGTGAAGACCCGTCGTCGGCTCGTCGAGCACATAGAGCATGCGATCGCCGCTGACCGACACCAGGTGCGCGGCGATCTTGATCCGCTGCGCCTCGCCGCCTGAAAGCGTCGTCGCCGGCTGACCCAGCCTGAGATAACCCAGACCCGATCTCATCCAGTACCTGCAATCGACGGAGCACCTTCGGCGACGTTCCGAAGAAGGCAATCGCCTCGCGTACGGTCATCTCGAGAATCTGGTGCACGTTCTTCGCGCGATACCGCACGTCGAGCACCTGCGACTTGAACCGCGTGCCGTCGCACTGATCGCACGGGACGAACACGTCGGCCAGAAACTGCATCTCGACGCGCACCTGGCCTTCGCCCTGGCAGGCCTCGCAGCGGCCGCCTGGAACATTGAAGGAAAAGTGGCTCGCCGTGAGTCCGCGCGTCTTGGCGTCCTTCGTGGACGCCAGAAGTTCCCGGATCGGATCGAACGCCTTGAGATAGGTCACCGGGTTCGAGCGCGGCGTGCGGCCGATCGGCTGCTGATCCACGAGCAGGACGCCGGTGATGTACTCCAGCCCCTCGACCTCGCGATGCAAGCCCACGCGGCGATCCCAATCCCCCTTCGCTCGCTTGATTGCCGCGTAGAGCACGTCGTGGACGAGCGTGGACTTCCCCGACCCGCTCACACCGGTCACACATGTGAGCGCGTTCAGCGGAATCTCGACATCGACGTCCTTCAGGTTGTGCTCGGTCGCGCCGTACAGGCGAATCTTCGGCCCCGTCGTCCGGCGCCTCGGCGACGGCACGGGAATCGCCAACTCGTTCCGCAGATACTTGGCCGTGAGCGATCGCGGCTCCAGCAGGAGTCCAGCCAGGTCGCCGGAGTACACGACGCGTCCTCCCTGCTCGCCCGCGCCGAGGCCGATGTCGACGATATGGTCCGCCACGCGAATCATCTCTTCGTCGTGCTCGACGACAAGCACCGTGTTGCCCTGGTCGCGGAGCTGCCTGAGGATGTCGATGAGCCGCTGATTGTCGCGGGAGTGGAGGCCGATGGACGGCTCGTCGAGCACGTACAGCGTGCCCACGAGCGCCGACCCCAGCGAGGTGGCGAGATTGATCCGCTGCGCTTCGCCTCCGGAGAGCGTGGAAGACAGCCGATCGAGCGTCAGGTAGTCCAGTCCCACGTCGCTCAGGAATGAGAGCCGGCGACGGATCTCGCGGAGCACCTTGTCGGCTACCGCCAACTCCTTCTCGCCGAGTTGCAGGCCCGAGAAGAAGCGGTGCGCCTCGCGCACCGTGAGCGCCGAGACCCGGTCGATCGTCTGCCCCGCCACACGAACGTCGCGCGCCTCGCGGCGCAACCGTGCGCCGCCACAGTCGGGGCACGCCAGGTAGCCCCGGTAGCGGCTGAGGAAGACCCGAACGTGCACCTTGTACTTCTTGCGCTCGAGCAAGCGGAAGAATCCGCGGATGCCGCCGTAGCCGTCCCGTCCGTCCACGACGAACTGCCGATCCTCTGCCGACAATTCCGCCCAGGGAACGTCGACGGGCACACTCACCTTACGGGCCTCGCGCTTCAGTTCGGCCAGGTGCGAACGGTAGTGGGTCTTGGTCCAGGGCTCGATGGCCCCTTCGTTGATCGACTTCAACGGATCCGGCACGACGAGCGTCATGTCGAGTTCGATGATGTTGCCGAAGCCATGGCAGGTCGGGCAGGCCCCGAACGGGTTATTGAACGAAAAGAGCCGCGGCTGCGGCGTCTCGTAGGCCAGCCCACAGGCGCGGCACTCGAAGCGTTCCGAGAACTCCATCCGGGACTGGGGACGCGGGACTCGGGGCTCGGGCTTTGAGTTCTTGTCGTCGGGCCCAGAGCCTCCGATCAACACCGCGAACGCCGCACCGCCACCCTCTTGGTACGACGTCTCGATTGAATCGGTGAGGCGGCTGCGCAGGTCCCCGTCAATACGCACGCGGTCCACGACCACCTCGAGTGTCGTCTGACCGCGCAGCGACGCGGGGTTGATCTCCTCGAAGGGCACCGCCTGTCCGTCCACGAGCAGCCGGCCGAACCCACGCCGCCGGAGCGCGTTGAGTGATTCGGCGATCGGGTCGAGAGCACCCTCCTTGGGGCTCTCGTCCGGCTCTTCACCGGCTTCCGGTTCGTCCGCCACGGACGGCAAGGCCACGACAGGAATCGCAAAGCCAATCAGCACGCGGCTCCCCGCCGGCAGCGCCGCAATCTTCGCCGCCACGACTTCGGCGGTCTCGCGGGTCACTTCGGTGCCGCACTGGCGGCAGAACGTGTGGCCGACCCGCGCGTACAGCAACCGCATGTAGTCGTGAATCTCGGTCATCGTGCCGACCGTGGATCTCGGATTGCGGACGCTGTTCTTCTGACGGATCGCGATGGCCGGCGAGATTCCCTCGATACGGTCCACGTCCGGCTTCTCCATCCGCTCGAGAAACTGGCGGGCGTAGGCCGAGAGCGACTCCACGTAGCGCCGCTGCCCTTCCGCGTAGATGGTGTCGAAGGCCAGTGACGACTTTCCGGATCCGCTGACGCCCGTGACGATGACCAGCTTGCCCGAGGGCAAGGTGACATCGACGTTCTTCAGGTTGTGCGTGCGGGCGCCGCGAACGACGAGGGGGCCGCGGGCCGGGGGCTTGCTGATGAATGTGCCCACTATCAGCTATTTCCGTGAAACCATAAGTAGGAAATGTTACTACCTGGGGTCTCGCGGTACCAAGCAAAACGGGCACTCCCGTGCGGTATACTCGCACTTTCTGGTTCGGCCGCTTCCGGACTGTGCTGGCCTCTTGACGCTCGCCCATCCACGCCTCGGACCGACCCCGAGGCTGCGACGGGACGGGCGGCCTGAGCGCATTCGAAGGGCAGGAGGTTTGCTGATGCGTGTTTTATTGACGTTGGGCTTCGTGGCAACACTGGTGGCGGGCGTGATGGCGCAGGGTCCGGCCGAGCTGAAGGTTGGCGACATGGCGCCGGACTTCACGCTGCCTGGCACCGACGGCAAGACACACAAGCTGTCGGAGTACCGCGGCAAGCAGGCCGTCGTCGTGGCCTGGTTCCCGAGGGCGTTCACGCAGGGCTGCACGATCGAGTGCAAGTCGCTGGCGGAGAACGGCGACCGGATCAAGAAGTACGACGTGACCTATTTCATGGCGAGCGTTGACGCGCTCGAAGACAACATCAAGTTCGCGAAGGCCACGTCGGTGACGCTCGGCGACAAGGTCGTCGAGAAGAAGGAAGCCGACTTCCCGATGCTCAGCGATCCGGGCAAGCAGGTCGCCACGGCGTACGGCGTGCTCAACGCGCGTGGCACCGCGAACCGCTGGACGTTCTACATCGACAAGGCCGGTCGCGTGGCCGCCATCGACAAGATGGTGCGGCCCGAGACGTCAGCCGAAGACATGGTGGCCAAGCTCGGCGAAATCAAGATCGCGATGAAATAGCACGAAGTCGTTCGAAACGTTCGGATCGTTCGGCGTTCGGATGTCGGGCCGTTCGGGTTGTTCACGCTTCGCGTGACGAGCCGGACGGCCTTTGCCTTTTCCGGCCCCCTCTCACGCACCCGACCGCGCCGTGTCACGCAGCCTTCTTGAAGGAGACGTGCGCCCGTGCTTCGTCCTTCTCCGCCCTGATGATCCAGACCGTCACGAGCGCCATGAAGGTGGACATCAGGACGAGTGGCCCCCACATGCTGATGGGTTCGATGAGACTCGTCGCCGCCAGAGCCAGTGCTGCGCCCGCCAGGACGATTGCATAAGTCTTCATGTCGTCTCCTCGTTGGTGCGCACAAGCGCGCGGCGTTCAACGAGGCAAACCCGATGCCGAGCGCGAACGTTCGCGATTCAGCGAGATTCCAGGGGGTTTGCTCAACGGTGCGGAGGATTGATGCGAAGTTTCCCACGATGGCCGCTGAATATTCCCCGCCACCGACGTCTGATATTCCCCCACCGGCGAGCGAGCGCGTGGCCGGTCAGGCCGGAGCCCTATGCTACGATTGGGGTTCCTTCCAAGGCCGGTGTAGCTCAGTTGGTAGAGCAGCTGATTCGTAATCAGCAGGTCGATGGTTCGAGTCCATTCGCCGGCTCCAAAAATCCTTAGGAAATTTATGATTGGTGCCTGAGGTGTTCGGCTTCGCACGTTTGACCACCCAATTGACCACCCACAAGTGTCAATTTTCTGTGACTCTCCGTGGCGATGTTTGGGTCTCTGAGTCGACGAGCGACGCGTTCAGGCTGAACATGTCCAAGATTTCAAGCTGTGCCGCTTCGTTTTGCCACGATGGTTCGAAACGCAACGCGTCTCCCGTCTGGCGAAGCAAATACGTCCTTGCTGGAAGTGCGCCTTGGAAACTTTCGGGGTCGGATGTTAGCGCACCCTCCACATCGTGCAGAACAGCTTTGGAACAGTCGGTCCGCATTCCCGCTACCAGATTAAGGCTGTGTATGAGTCTACGCGAGAAGCCATCGCGGGCGATTCACTTGCGCGATCTGGCAAGGACGAGTAGCACTTGATTGCACCGAGCGGTCGAAGGTCGGCGTTTAAGCCCTCACCGCGGGAGGCCGTGTCGCGGACTTGTCAACGGCAGCGTGCATTGCACTTGAATGCAATTAGGTCTCTCCTACACTTGATTATACCGGGAGACCCCTCGTCTTTTGGTCTGCGGTCTTCGCACCTCGTGCCCTTCTCATCATTACCAGTAACACGATCGTAGTCACCCGGCTGCCCGTTCGAAACGCGTTGTTTAGGGCGTTTGAAAAACCGACTGATAAATCGGCGACCAGTCGTGCTCAGCTTGACAGCGACGCGATGTGGCGTCACGCTCTCGCTGATCTCACGAACTCCAATGATGGAGGTGGGTATGGAGGCACCACCGGACTGGTGACGCGCATCGCCGTTGGCTGATCTGCTTCAAGGGCCTCCGACGTTGCGCACGTCACAGAACAGGACGCGAACGAAAAAGATCCTGGCTCCTGCCAGGATGCGTGTCTGAAACACGCACATGGAAGAGCGCCCGACATGTGGTGGACTGCTGCCGCATGTCGGGCGTTTTGCGTCAACGGACGACTCGTCCATGTTCGCGACCACGACACGAGCCAGGGCCAGGGCTTTACGAGGGGTCGTGGCCGCGGACGCCGCAGACCTGCAGGGTATCGGACCTTCGATGCATGGCTACCGGACGGTACGCGCCCTTTCTTCGTAGCCGCCCGCCAGGTCGTACAGCGCCTCGTCGAAGAACTGACCGACGCGGGCGTTAAGGTCCTGCAGGCTGTGGAGGTGCAACGGCAGGATGTAATCGCCCTCCATGCGCGGAAACGAAGCGTCGACCAGGCCGTTGTCGTTAATGTATCGCCTCAGGTGCTGCTTGATGACGATGATCGCGAAAATCAGCTCGCTCAACGGTATTCCCTGATCGAACCGCCGGCGCCCCCAGTCCGTGAACTCCGCCTGCACCTTCTTCGAACGGGGGTCGCCAATCCAGTCGCCCAAGTGATTGAGGATCTCGAACAAGCGCTGCTCGAGATCCAGCGGGGGCACGGCCCGGAAGCCGCGCGTGCGCTCGTTGGTGACGAGATCCGACGTGATATCGCCGGTGAGATACGGAGCGTGGACTTCGATGAGCTCGACGAGCTTTGCCGCGATCATGTGGCAACTCAGCGGCCCGCATTCCTCGGAACATCGGGGCTGCACCGTGGGCCGTGTTATGTGGTGATGATAGCACCAGCGTGACAAACTTCTGTGTGCGCGGCACTGCAGCAGAGCTCGGCGAGTGGCTCGAGCCCAGCGACCTCACGAAGACTGCGCTCGTGTACAGCAGGAGTGGGAGCCTGAGGACCGCTCAGCGTGGCGGAAACTTCGGGCTCGCCTTGATCTCGCGGATCTGCAGAATGTGCCGCTGCTCGTGTGTGGAGATCAGGAGCGCCCACTGGTAGGCGTCGCTTCCCTGCCGTGGCACGACGCGGCTCCGAAGGTCGTCGCTCGTGGTCCTGATGTACTGCCTCAACTGCGCATGCTGCTGGCGAATGGCGTCGAGCCCCTGGCGCAGATCGCGCGTCTGCCCCTTCGGCACCTCGGACAGGATCGCCTTCTCTCGATCCGTCCTGTCGATGCCATACCAGAGGATGTCGGCGTCGCTGCCTGACTGGATGGGCATGCCTGGCGGTCCTTGCACCGCCTTCTGCAGGTCCTGCCAGTAGATCGGTCCGACGACGACCAGGTGATCCACCACCTGCAGGATGCTCCACGCGTCAGGCGCCGGCCGGAAGGCGAGCTGGGCGGGCGACAGCCGCGAGACTTCGTCGGCCAGCCAGTGTTCCGTCATGTCGAGATGCGCGATGAGACGCTGGCGCTCCACGTCGGTGAGCGAAGCGGCCCGCAGCGAGAGGCTCAGCATGAGCAGCACGAGGCCAGCGGTTGTGGTTGATGTTCGCATGATCGATGTGCCCCCACAGTCTTACAGCGCATGAGGCTGGGTCTCAGAGCAATCGGAATTCCGAATGGCCTCAGCTGACCAGCTCGTGTTTTCTCGGTAGCTCCCAAGCCGTCTGCACTCAAACACTTCGACGAAGAATCCCGCAACAGGACTTTGGCCATTCGTACGCGATCCGCAGCTCATGCGCTTACAGTCGCAAGTCGCGGGTCGGCCGTCCACAATTTCAGGCGTCCAACAAGCGCTGATGCCAGTAGGTACGCACGGACCCAGAATCGGCGCTACCGAGGATACATTCGCGTCAACGTTCCACCTGGCGCATCTTCATAAAAGCCCGATCGTAGGCATCGAGTGCCGCGGCATTGGGATCAACACCAAAACTGATCCTGTCGCCGAACGTCATTCGCCGATCGTCAGTTGGCGTGTGCTGAGGCCATGATGGAAGTTCGCCACCGTTCGGGTCGCCGGTACCAGGGACGATGCTTGTCCAGGAGGCCCCTATGAAGCGAGGCGGAAGAACACTGCTCCTCGGGTCAGCGGCTTTGGACGATAGACGATATTAGGGCATCCCCGTGGTTGACGGATGACCCGTTATGCGCTGTGCGCCCCCCCCGACACAGGAGTGAGCCCGCCTATTTCATCTTCGTGGCGCTCGCGCTGATCTGCCTGGCGCTGCGCGTCGCCCTGCACGCCGTTCCTCAGTTTGTCGAGATCAGCTGAAGAGAGCCGTCTTTATAGCTGTTCAGCCAGGACGATAAGGTAGTAGGATTTTCCCCGTGTGGCGTCAGTCCACGAGGAGGTGTGCATGACCGCGAAGGCCGCTCGTGTCCTCGTCCTTGCAGGCTTGCTCGCCGGGTCGCGGCCCTTTGATGCGCACCACGCGTTTTCCGCCGAATTCGACGCCGACAAGCCTGTCACGCTGACAGGCTCGGTGACAAAGCTCGATTGGACCAACCCGCACGCCTGGATTTACCTCGACGTCAAGGACGCGTCTGGTAAAGTCGCGAACTGGGGATTCGAGCTCGCGAGCCCGAACGGACTGATGCGGAACGGCTGGACGCGGTTTTCGTTGAAACCCGGCGACATCGTCACGGTCGAAGGCTTGCGCGCCAAGAACGGCTCGACGAACGCCAACGCCCAGGTGGTCGTGTCGAGCAGCGGTCGACGTCTGTTCGCGGGGGCGGGCGACGCGCCACAACCGTAACGGAGGCCGACCTGATGCGGCGATTCACCGGTGCAGCGGTCATGATCGCCGCCCTTTCAGTTTCAGTGTCGGCGCAGTGGCCCAGGCGTGAGCCGCCGGGGGTTCCCAAAGGCGCCGACGGCAGGGTGAATCTGGCTGCGCCGGCGCCGCGGGCGCCCGACGGCAAACCGGACATGGGAGGCATCTGGGAAGTGTCGCCGCGGCGCGAGGAGCCGGGCACCGCGCCGCCGGGGCGTCCTCCGCTGGCGGTGTTCGCGAACATCGGCGTGAATGTCCCGGAGGGTCTGCCGTTCCAACCGTGGGCGGCGGAGCTCTCCAGGAAGCGCGTCGCGAATCAGCGGTACGACAACCCGGACGCGCTGTGCCTCCCGCAGGGCCCGCTTCAGTACCACTTGGATCCGCAGCCTCGAGAGATTATCCACACGCCTCGCAAGACGTTGATCGTCTACGAGTCGAATTACGGATGGCGGACGATCTACACCGATGGCCGGCGCCTTCCGAAGCAGGGGGAGCCGCAGCCGGTACTGGCACGGGTATCCCGTGGGCCATTGGGAGGGCGACACCTTCGTGGTGGAATCGAACAACTTCCGCGGAGTGCAGGGCGGCAACGCCGCCGACGCGTGGTTGGACCAGATGGGCAGCCCGTACACAGATGCCTTACAGCTGACAGAGCGATTCCGCCGCGTGAACTTCGGCAACATGGAGATCGATGTCACGATTGACGACCCGAAGGCGTACACCAGACCTTTCACGGTCAGGGTCGAGCACCGGATCGTCGCCGACGGCTGGGAGATGACCGAGTTCATCTGCCACGAGAACCAGAAGTTTCTAGAGATGACGGGGCGGGCGCCTGCAAGATAAGTCACAAGGCACAACGCTGTAGAACTGCGGTCACTCAGAACGTCGTCAGGGCTGGGCCGTCGCATAACGGATCTTCCGAAAAGACCGCTCATCTAATCGTGCCTGGAAATCAGCAGGCGACCGCCTGAAGATGGCCTCGGCGGGCGTACGTGAGAAGCGGTGTGTCACGGGTCATCAGGCGATAACCGTATTCGCGGGCCGTTGCTGCCAGGAGGCGATCCGTGGGATCGCGAGGCGTTCTCGACGCTGAGTTCATCTCGCTGGTCGACGCAGTCGCAAGCCTCGTCCCTCGGCCGGTGAAGGCCGAAGAACAGCCTCTGAGTCCAACCGAACAACAGCCGCCATCCGATAGGAGTCTGGCGACGGCGCACAACCTCGTTGGGCGCGTAGTCGGTGCCAGGGCCCTCATCGTCCCTGTGGTGTCTTTGCTTGACGGCGCGCCCGAGTGGGCGTTCAATAAGACCCGCCGAATGCGAGATCACCTCAGACCTGCGCTCGTCGTGACGATCGGTCTGGCGACAGTCTTCTCGCTGGCCGCCGTACCGGCCGGAGGCCAGGCCCGCGCCTACCGGGCCCCGCGGACTGCCGACGGCAAACCCAACTTCAACGGCGTCTGGCAGGCGCTCACCGAAGCGTATTGGGATATCGAGGCCCACGGCGCCGCACCGGGCGCGGTGCTCGAGCTTGGCGCCAGCGCCTCGGTCCCGGGCGGCCTCGGGATTGTCGAGAGCCCGATTCCGTACAGACCCGAGGCGCTCGCCAAGAAGAAGACGAACTCCGAGAACCGATTGAAGCTGGATCCGGAGATCAAGTGCTATCTGCCGGGGGTGCCGCGCGCCACCTACATGCCGTATCCGTTCCAGGTGGTGCAGACCCCGACGTACATCATGATGGTGCACACATACGCGCGGGCCGTGCGCACCATCTATATGACCGATCACAAGGACGCGCCCGCCGACAGCTGGATGGGATGGTCGAACGGGCGCTGGGACGGGGACACGCTCGTCGTCGATACCACCGGCTTCCTCGACACGACATGGTTCGATCGCGCCGGCAATTTCCACAGCGACGCGCTGCACGTGGTCGAGCGTTTCACCGCCACCAGCTCCGATCATCTCCTGTACGAGGCCACGATCGAGGATCCGAAGGTCTTCACGCGGCCGTGGACGATCAGCCTGCCGCTCTATCGACGCCTGGAAAAGAACGCGCAGCTGATGGAATTCAATTGCGTGCCGTTCGTGGAAGACCTGATCTACGGCCACCTTCGCAAGGAACCGGGACGATAGAGCGGGAGGCTGCATATGCGGGATCGATTGTCTGCTGTAATGGCCGGTGGCGTCGCGATCATGGGACTGTTGCTGGTGGCCGGAAGCGCCCCGACCGAGGCCCAGACGAGTCAGGCGAAGAAGTGGAGCGTGCCTCGCACCGCTGATGGCCGGCCCGACTTCCAGGGGTTCTGGAACAACACGACCTACACGCCGCTGCAGCGACCGAACGACGTCACCAAGGAGTTCTACACACGAGAAGAAGCCGTCGCCATGGTCAAGCGATCGGCTGCGGCCGAGGGCGAGCAGACGGTTCCGGGAACCGTCGAGGACGTGCACTACGATTTCACGCAGTTCGGCCTCGATCGAAGCCAGGCCCCGCTCGCCATGAACCTTCGAACGTCGCTCATCGTGGACCCCTCCGACGGCAGACTTCCTCCGCTGACCGAGGAGGGTCGGACGCGAACAGCCGCGCGCGCGGAGGCACGGAAGCGAAGAGGTGCGCTGACCGACGCCGTGCAGAATCAATCGCTCAGCGTGCGCTGCATCCTGATGGATCGCAACGGGCCGCCGATGCTCGCCGGCGCCTACAACAACAACTACCAGATCGTGCAAACGCCGGGATACGTGATGATTCTCGTCGAGATGCTCCACGGCCCGCGCCTCATCCCGCTCGACCAGCGTCCGCAGCTACCGCAGAGCGTGCGCCAACTGGAGGGCAGCTCACGAGCCCGCTGGGAGGGTGACACGCTCGTGATCGAGACGACGAACTTCACCGACCAGACGGCGTTTCAGGGATCCAGCGAGAACATGCGTCTGGTCGAGCGCCTGACGCGCGTGGACGAGGAGACGCTCGTCTATCGCTTCACCGTCGACGATCCGTCGACCTGGACGCGACCCTGGTCGGCCGAGCTCCCCTGGAAGAGGGCCATCGGTCCGCTGTTCGAGCACGCGTGTCACGAAGGCAACTACGGCTTGTACAACACCCTCGCCGGCGCCCGGGCCGACGAGAAGCGAGCCGCCGAAGCAGCCGGACCCAGGACATCGAAGTAAGGGAGGCCATACGATGAGGACCACCCGTTGGTTGGTGATCGCCGGTGCGGCGCTGTGGCTCGGTGCACTGCCGTTGCGGGCGCATCATGCGTTTTCGGCGGAGTTCGACATCAGCAAGCCGCTGAAGCTGCAGGGCACGCTCACGAAGTGGGAGATGATCAATCCCCACTCGTGGTTTCACGTCGACGTCAAGGGGCTCGACGGCAGCGTCGTGCCCTGGCTCGTCGAAGGCGGAAGCCCGAATCAGCTGATCCGCCTGGGCGTGACGAAGAACACCTTGTCGGTCGGGACGGAGTTCATCATCGAGGGCTATCAGGCGAGGGACGGGACGAACAAAGCCGTCGGCCGGAGCTTCGTGTTCGCCGACGGACGCAGTCTCTTCGTCGGCGGGTCCGCGCCGGGCGCGGCGGGACCGGCGCAATGAAGACTACTTCTTGAGCGGCCCGACGATCTGCTTCTGGTTCTCGAAGCTCAGCCAGATTGACACCCGCTCCGTCTTGCTGACGTTTGCGGTCGTGTGTCCTTTGCCCGTCAGGTCATCGATGAACTCGATCGAGCCCGCCGGCAGATCGACCTTGCCCTCCGCAACCTGGACCTGCCCGCCATCGGTCAGATTGATGATGTAGCGACGCTCGGGGCCGACATGCCAGTCGCTGAAGCTCCCGGGCTGCGACACGTTCACCCGCATACCCGTGACCTTTTCCATGATCGACTTCGCGTTCAACTCGATCTCCTCGACATGGGACAGACCATCGGTACCGGTGTAGATGCGTTTCATCATCGTCGGCTTGCGCCCCTGGGCCACCGCGACATCGCGATCGATGCCTGCCCCCCAGGTGAGACCGATCACGCCCGCAAGAATCCCCGCCACCAGCCATCTCATCTTTGCGCCCATCGGATTGTCCTCCTGTGCCGCACGCCAAGCTGTTACTCTCGCGAGCGAGACCCCCACGGATTCGCTCACACTACCACCGGACGTTCCAGGGCCCTTACGATGTCCGCGCACGCTCACGCGTGCGCTCTACGTTGTGCGAACGGGGCATCCCGTCTGGCGTCCACGTCAGCGGACCGAGCGGCTCGCGATGCGCACGTCTCGGCGCACGGGCGTGGCATGGGCCACGATGTCCAGCCAGGAGCTGCTGCGCTCGGCCGTCTCGAGCACCCGCGTCACATCATCGGCCGAGGCGTCGCTCTCGACGCTGACGACGTATCGGACTTCGCTGTAGCCCGGACGCACATCCTGGCTCACGCCGAGCTCGCCGCGCACGTCGTAGTCCGCCTGAATCTCGACCTCGAGAGAGGTGATCGGCACCTGCAGACGTGCGGCCCACATCGCGTAGCCAATCGCCAGACACGACCCGAGCGCGGCCCGACCGAGCACACCCGGGTTGGGCGCGGTCCCGTCGCCCCCGTATTTTTCTGTCATGCCTGCCGTGAGTCTCCACGAGCCCTCCTCGATGTCGCATCGGAGGTCGGCGCCGAGTCTCACACGCGTGACCGCCGTCCCCTGGCCGACCGACGACCGCAGGGTGACGGCGCGCACGTTCCGCTCGAGGGCGTCCTTGATTCCGTCCGGTGTGGCCATTCCTGGTCTCCTGATCGGCGACATCATACGCTTGACGTGCTCGACTCCGTCAACGGAAGAATCCGCAGGTCCGTTTCAGGTCAGCAGTGGGGACAGCTCAGGAGAGTTCGCCGTGCTAGCCTTGGGACCATGTTTCGAAGGCGCCTGTCGGCCGCAGTCGTCCTCGTCTGGTGTGTCGCGGTCCCCATCGCTGCACAGGATGGCGAGAAGCATTTTCTCTGAAGGTTGAAGGCCCAGGGAACCGGACGGCCTACCTGCTGGGTTCGCTGCATGTGCTGACGCCCGATTACTATCCGCTCAGTCCGGCGATCAATCAGGCGTTTGCCGAATCCAGGACGCTCGTCGCGGAGGTTGATTTCGACGAGATGAACGACCCGAGACAGATGATGACGGCGGCGGCCAGGGCGATGTTGACCGACGGGAGGTCGCTCGATCAGCCCGCGGCGCCTGCCACGTATACGGAACCGACGAAGCGGGGCGGAGGCGGCCGGTCTGCCCATGATGGCCGTCCGGCGAATGAAACCGTGGCCGGTGGCCATCACGCTCATGGCGCCGACGCTGCAGGCGGCCGGGCTCACCGCCGAGCACGGCGTGGACAGACACTTCTTCGCTCGTGCGAAGGCCGCGGGCATGACGCGGCAGGCGCTCGAGACGCTCGCGTATCAGTTCGATTGGTTGCACTGGTTCTCCCCTGGCGCTCCAGGAGGACATGCTGAGGTCCGCGATGGAAGAATTTGACACCTATGTGGGCAGCGTGAAGGAGATGGCACGCGCGTGGGCCGCCGCTGACGTCGACGCGCTGGAGAGGGAGCTGCTGGCGTCGTTCGACCAGTCGCGCGAGCTCTATGACCGCCTGCTGGTGGAACGCAACCGCAACTGGCTCCCGCACGTGGACACGTGCCTGCAGCAAGATGCGGGATGTTTCATCGTCGTTGGTGCGGCCCATCTCGTCGGTCCCGATGGGTTGCCGACGCTGCTCGCGAAGAAGGGCTACCGCGTAACACAGCAGTAGTCGGTGACGAAGACGTTCGAGCAAGGCGCGCTCGCACGTCGCCCTGCGGCGGATCTGACCGCGCTGAAGGCGGCACGGCGTACGGACCGGCCGCGGGAAATCCGGCGCCGCCACCGCCGTCCCAGTCCTTCTCGATGCCGTGGGCCGCGCGCGGCGTCGCCGTGCATCGGCGTCACGAGTCCCAGCAGGCACCCGCTCGAGCCGTCCTTGAGCAGGTGACACCGCACCCTGATTGAGTCGCCTGGCTTGACGTCAGTCACCTTGATGCCGACCTTCTCGAGCCCGCCGCGCCCGGTCGCCTCGAGCGCCCACGTGGTCGCCTGTCCTTTCGCATCCTTGACCTCTATGTAGATCCACGAGTGCGGCACCAGGAGATGCAACTCGGTGACCGTTCCCGCCATCGTCGTCCATGTGGCGGTGTCGTAGTTGTTGTGCGAGTGATGCGCCCAGACGGGCTGCAGCGAGGATGGGGCGCATGCCAGCGCCACCAACAGGCATCTCATCAGCATGGTTCTGTCCTCCCGAAGACGATCACCTCGCGCGTGGCGGCGGCGGCGCGGGGAACTTCCATTCGTCGGAATACGTGGGCGAGTAATAGTTTCCAATAGCGAATCGACTGGCCCTTCTCATCGAGAAACATCAGCGACTGCTGGAAGAGGCCTGGCGCCGGCGCCCCCGGGGCACGGTGGCCTCGAGGACGTAGAGCCGCGTGGAATGCATATTGACGGTCGCGAACGTGCGCGACTCGTCCGCGTTGAGCAGCTGCAACTGGTGTCCTGACACCAGGTCGGCCACATACCAGCCGTAGAACGTCACCCTGGCGCCTCTCTGCAGGAACTGCCAGGTGGCCCAGACGACGGCGCCCGCCACGTCACTGCGCCAGGAGTTCATGCACGCGTCACCCTCGCCACCGTTCTGCTGACAGCGTGTGGATCGTTCGGTATGCAGCTTTTCCGCGTCCTTGTAGTCAACCACCGTCATGGAGGACCGGCCTCGCGCATCTCGACGCTGTACACGCGCGCCGGCAGTGCGAATGCCGTGTTCCGAGGTCCACGCGGTGTCCCGGACGCTCGGTTCTCCGGGGAAGCTGACGCCGAAGAGATCCCTCGGACTGGCGAACTGGATGAAACCCTGCGCGAGCGACGCGCCGGTCGCAGCCAGGAGGAGCGCCGTGGTGATGAGAGCCCTAAGCATGACGCCTCCTGACTCGCCTATCGACTGCCGGTCGCCGTTCCTGGTCTCTGGAAGAACTGCGGGACGAAGTACGTGAGGTAGCCGTTCAGATTGTCGCTGAGCCGCTGCACACCTCGCCCGCCTCGGCGTTGAAGGCCACACCGGCAAAGCCGCCGGCGCGCACGCCGGGTCCGCGGATGATCATCCGGGGAGGCACGTCGCCGCTGTCGCCGACCGAGCACTGATGATCCGCACGTGATTGTCGGTTCTTCGATTCCGATCCGGATTCCTTCAAGCTGCCTAACTTCTTGCTGAGTGAACCGCGAGAACCTGCTCACAGCCAACCCGGTGTCCGTGCGGTGAGTCTCGCCCGAAAGCCCGAGGAAATCAAGGCGCCACGCTTTCAGGACGTGCGCGCCTGACCGGGTGTGGCCGCGGGTTGTCGGTGAAACCCACGATCTGCGAAGGGACAGTCGCAATCAGCGAACCCGCTCCCAATTCTCAGCTGGGCGTGCGACGCCCACCAAGGCTCCAAATAAGCCACCGAACAAACCTCCCGACCAGGCTCCCAACGCAGCAGCCTCAGCAGGGTGAGAGCCTCCTCCAACCTGTTCGTGCTGCAACCCCAACGAGACGGCGCCGGCTCCCGCCCCGATCGCTGCGCCCCACTTGGCGCGCTTCCACGCCGAGTCCTTCCGAGAGAACGATCCACGGCTGACGTCAACTCGGAGCAACGCTGTAACTGGTATGGGTGCCGAGGCAGGTTTTCCGTCGGGACGGAAGATGAGCGTGTCGGAGGTCAATGCTTCAACACGTCCCGTTACGTTGCGCATTTCCGACGTCCATACTCGGATCCTCGCCCCCACGTTGACCGAAGGAGCTATCTGAGCACTAAGCTGCGCCGGTGACAGGCAACCGAGCAAGATGGAAATCAACGTCGCTCTCATGCGTG
>CAWHBF010000015.1:0-16971 GCA_963827515.1 uncultured Acidobacteriota bacterium
AGAATCGCCAGGTCAGGGCCCGCCAGCGGCAGGGGCGACAGCGAGGGCCCGCCAATCTTCGCAAGGCGGAGCTCCTGCAGCGTTCTCGCCAGCGCCCGTGGAAAGCCAGGCGTCGCCGCGACCGGGGCAAAGGACTGGAGCGCGGCGTCACGCGTCGCCTCGAATGCGGCTCGCGTGGCGACGGCCTCGGCGCCCAGCTTGGTACTGGCCGACGTTCGATCGATGGCGAGCGCGATGAGGGCGGTCCTTGCGGCAAGCTGGGTGAAGCTCAGACGCTCGATGCCAAAGGTGGCTTGGCGTGATGCCGCCACGTCCCTTGCGAGATCATCAGCGGCCCCGCGAGAGGCACCCACGATCAATCCCCTCTCACCAGGGGGTCGGCCGCTGGCGATCTCCCGCGCAGCAGCCAGCCGTGTCTCACCGGAAGGCGACACGACGACACGAATGGAGCTGTGTGGCTGGGGATCCGGGATCGGGGAATCGAAAAAAGGCAGGTAGGTCATCGCATGCTCGCTGTCCCGGTCAATCCGCCGGGTCTCCGATACGGCAGCACAACGCTGCCAAGCGGCATCACGATATCACGGAGGGGGGACACGGAGGGGTGCGAAGTGCGAGGGTGTGACGGTGCGAAAGGCGCGGTCCAGTTTCCGCGAGCGCCGGCGGGTCGCGCGACCCGCCCTACGTTTCCCGCTACGTTTGCTGCACCACGCCCACATAGGCGGGTGCCGCGTGTGGTAGGGGCGAAGGCGGAGCGGACCCGGCGAAGTCAGGGTGCGAGCCGTGCTTTGACCCAGGAGCCGTCCGCCTGCTGGCTGTACTGCAACCGATCGTGCAGCCGGCTCGGGCGGCCCTGCCAGAACTCGAATTCGTCCGGCACCACACGATAGCCGCCCCACCAGTGAGGTCTCGTCACCGCGTCGCCATAGGTCTGTTTGGCGATGTCATAGCGGGATTCCAGCGCTTCCCGGCTTTCGATGCGTTCGCTCTGACGCGACGCATAGACGCTCCAGCGGCTCTCGAGCGGACGCGTGTCGAAGTACGCGTCCGACTCGACGTCGGTCACCTTCTCGACGCGTCCCTCGACGCGTACCTGTCTCTCGATCGCTCGCCACAGGAACAGGAGGCTGGCGCGGCCGGTCTGATCCATCTCACGCGCCTTGCGGCTGTGGTAGTTCGTGAAAAAGAGCAGGCCCTTCTCGTCTACCCCCTTGAGTAGTACCGTCCTGACCGAAGGGCGTCCGTCGCGCGTCGCGGTTGCCAGCGCCATCGCAGTTGGATCGGCTTCGACCAACAGGGCCTGCTCGAACCAGACCGAGAACTGCCGGAAGGGATCCCGATCTGAGCGCGCCTCGTCGAGCGGCTCGTCGGAGTAATCGCGCCGCAGGTCAGATCGGGACATGGTGGCTGGTTGGTAGCTGGTAGCCTGTAGCTGGTAGCCGGTACAAGAGGAAGCCGGGAGTCGGTGGCTACCGGCTACCGGCCACCAGCTTAATCGCATCACCTTCGACCACGATGCGCACGGTGCCTCCGGTGTCGAGCGAGCCGAAGAGCAGCAGCTCCGACAGCGGCTTCTTGATGACCCTGTCAATCAGACGGGCCATCGGCCGGGCGCCGAACGAGCGGTCGAAGCCCTTCGTGGCCAGCCACGCCCGGGCCGGGGGTTCGAGCTCGATGGTGACGTCCTTCCCGACAACGAGCGTTCTCAGCTCGTCGATCTGTCGATCGACGACGCGCTCGATCTCGGCAGTGCCCAGCGCGTTGAAGTGCACAATGGCGTCGAGCCGGTTGCGGAACTCAGGCGTGAACGCCCGTTCGAACGCTCCACGAGAGGAACCTCCCGTGCCAGCTTCGCCGAATCCCATTCGCCGGTCCGAAAGGTCTCGCGCCCCGACATTGGTCGTCATGATCAGGATGATGTGACGGAAATCAGCCTTGCGACCGTGCGAGTCAGTCAGCGTCGCGTGATCCATCACCTGCAGCAGGATGCTGTAGATGTCGGGATGGGCTTTTTCGATTTCGTCCAGCAGCAGCACCGCGTGGGGGGACTTCCGCACAGCGTCGATCAGCAAACCCCCTTCTTCGAAACCGACATAGCCAGGAGGCGCACCGATCAGACGTGAGACCGCATGCTTCTCCATGTACTCGGACATGTCGTAGCGCAGAAACTCGATGCCGAGGATCCGCGCCAGCTGTCGAGCGAGCTCCGTCTTCCCGACGCCCGTGGGTCCGGTGAACACGAAACTCCCAATCGGCTTGTCCGGCGACCGCAGCCCCGATCGCGACAGCTTGATCGCCGACGCCACCTCACCAATCGCGCTGTCCTGCCCGAAGATCACGTTGCGCAGTTCGGTATCGAGCGTCTGCAGAGCGCGACGGTCGTCCGTGGATACGGCTTGCACGGGCACCCGGGCCATCTTGGCCACCACCTGCTCGACCTGCTCCCGGCCGATGGTCTCCGCACGCGTGTCTTTCGGCAGGAGCTTCTGCGAGGCGCCGGCCTCGTCGATCACATCGATCGCCTTGTCGGGCAGGTGCAGATCCTTCAGGTGCTTCGCCGACAGCGCGACCGCACCCTCGAGCGCCGCATCCGTGTAAGTCACACCATGGTGCGATTCGTAGTGCGGACGGAGACCCTTGAGAATCTCGATCGTCTCGTCTTCAGACGGCTCGAGCACATCGATTTTCTGGAAGCGGCGCGACAGACCTCGGTCCTTGTCGAACGACTGCTTCACATCGCTGAACGTCGTCGAACCGATGCAGCGAAGGGTGCCGTTCGCCAGCGCTGGCTTCAGGAGACTGCCGGCATCCATGGCGCCACCAGAAGCGGCGCCCGCGCCGACCAGGGAATGAATCTCATCGATGAAGAGGATGGCGTTCGACTCGCGGCCGAGCCGGTCGAGCACCTGCTTCACGCGCTCTTCGAAGTCGCCGCGATAGCGGGTGCCGGCGAGCAACGACCCGAGGTCGAGTGCGTACACCTTCGCATCCTTGAGCGGATCCGGTACGTTGCCTTCGTGAATCTTGAGCGCCAGACCCTCGGCAAGAGCCGTCTTGCCAACACCGGGCTCCCCGACCAGCAGCGGATTGTTCTTTCGACGCCGGCAGAGCACCTGAATCATTCGCTCGAGCTCCAGGTGGCGGCCGATGAGCGGATCGATCTGCCCGGCAGCCGCCCGCTCCACGAGATCGGTCGCGTAGGCCTTGAGCGGGTCGACAGGCGCCGGAGATCCACCCTCACCGTCGCCGGCATGGCTCGGTTCCGGCTGTGGAGCGCCACCATGCGCGACCACGTGTAACAACGTCAGACGATCGACGCCTTGACCCCGCAGGAAATATGCCGCATGGCTCTCCTCTTCCTCGAGCATGCAGACGAGGAGACGCCCAGTGTCCACGTCCTTGGCGCTCGATGCCGCCGCGTGCACGACGGCTTGCTGAATCACCCGGTCGAGACCGAGCGTTGGCTCGGGCTCGAATACGCCGGGTGGTGGCACCGACGTGAAAGCCTTCGCCAGCACCTCGTCCACTTGCTGCCGCATCGCCTCGATATCGACGCCACACATCGCGAGGACGTCACGACCACGAGGTTCATCCGTGATCGACCGCAGCAGGTGCTCGAGGCCGACCGAATCGTGCCGCCGTTCGGTCGCAAGTCGAAAGGCGCGCTGAATCGTCTCGAGGGTGTCCGGCGCGAAAGGTACGGGGGGCTGTGCCATTGAATGTTTGGACCGTGACGTTACTGATTGACCTTCTCGGGTTCCGGCTCCATCGTGACGAGCAGCGGGAATTCGTGCTCCTCGGCCAGTTGTTGCGTCTTTCTCACCTTCGTCTGCGCGACGTCATGCGTGAAAACACCCGCCAGGCCGAGGCCGGATCGGTGCACATTCATCATGATCGAAAACGCCTCTGCCCGGGGCTTCTGAAACACCGCCTCGAGCACCCAGACGACGAACTCCTGGGTGGTGTAGTCGTCGTTGTGCAGGAGCACGCGCCACATGCGCGGATGCTGCAGCCTTTCGTCGATTCGCGTCTCCGCGAGCAAGGATTCTTTCGGATGGCTACTCACTTTCGTGCCTTCGTGCCCTTCGTGGTTCTATTTTACTCATAGGGTCACCAGGAGGTCCTTCTCGATCACCCATGGCGCGGCGACGGCCGGCCGGTGGATGAGACCGGTCACCTCGGTCAGAAATTCCGCCCTTGGAACCTCGCGCGCGCCGAGCGACGCCAGGTGGCTCGTGGCCATCTGACAGTCGATCATTTCAAAGTCCCAGCGCCGGAGCTGACCCACGAGACCGGCCAAGGCTACCTTGGACGCGTCACTGCTCCAACTGAACATCGATTCCCCGAAGAACATGCATCCGATGGCCACGCCGTACAGTCCGCCGACAAGCCGTCCGTCCGACCAGGTCTCCACCGAATGCGCATAACCCAGAACGGCAAGTCGCTGGTAGGCCTCAGTCATCTCGGCCGTGATCCAGGTGCCATCCTCATCACCTCTCGGCGCAGCGCAGCCGGCCATGACCTGGTCGAATGCCGTGTCCAACGTCACCGTGTAGCGCCCGGACCGCATCGTGCGACGGAGCGAGCGCGACACGTGCAGCTCGTGCAACCGCAAGATCATCCGGGGATCAGGGCTCCACCACAACACCGGGTCGTCCTCACCGAACCACGGGAAGATTCCCCTCGCGTACGCGTCGAGCAGACGTTGGGGCGACAAGTCGCCGCCAGCGGCAAGCAAGCCATTCGGATCGCGCAGCGCCGTTTCAACGGGAGGGAACGGATCGCTCTCGCTGAGCCAGGGAATCGTCATTCAACAAGACCAACAACGGTGCGAGCGTGCGGTGGTGCGACAGTGCGAGGGCGACACCCTGCCCTGTCGTGACCGTCGCACCATCGCACCGTCCCACCCTCGCACCTCGATTAGGATCGTCCCAGTGTCCGTCCGACCGAACCTTGCCGCGCTCTCGCCACGGCTGGGTCGACCTCTCCTGACGCGCTTCGCACCGTCACCGACAGGGTACCTGCACCTGGGACACGTCGTGAACGCCATCTACGTCTGGGGTCTCGCCCGTGCGCTCGGCGGGAGCGTGCTCCTCCGTATCGAGGATCACGACCGCGTGCGCAGTCGTCCGATTTTCGAGCAGGCGATTCTCGAAGATCTCGACTGGCTCGGCTTCGTACCCGATGTCGGCCGATCGCCGGTGCTCCGTCAGAGTGACCGGTCGAGCCGGTACGAAGTCGCACTGCAACATCTGCGCAGGAATCATGCGGTCTACGCGTGCGATTGTTCTCGACGGCGCATCGGAAGCGAACGCTACGGCAACACCTGCCGAGGTCGCGGCCTCGAGGAGCAGCCCGGCCGCGGCCTGCGTGTCGAGATGAGGCCCGGGACCGAGCGTTTCATGGACGGACTCATTCCCGGCGAACACGAAGCGGCGACCGACGCATCCGGCGACCTGCTCCTCAGAGACCGCGACGGCCACTGGACCTACCAGTTCGCGGTAGTGGTGGACGATGAGGAAGATCACGTCAACCTGGCAATCAGGGGCGCAGATCTGCTGGATTCGACCATCCGACAGATTCACCTGGGCCGGATGCTTGGCAGAGCCGTCCCGGTGCAATTCCTTCACCATCCGCTCCTGCTCAAGCCATCGGGCCAGAAGCTGAGCAAGTCGAGCGGCGACGTCGGGGTCAGGGAACTCCGCGCGGCGGGGGCATGCGCGGCAGAGGTGATTGGACGTGCCGCCGCTGCGGTCGGATTGCAGGGATCGGCGCGCCCCGTCAACGCGACCGACGTCGTCCGACTGTTCGGATAGGGGTCTTCTCGGCTACTATTACCGGACGTGCAGCGCCGCTTGACCTTCTGAGTTAAAATCAAAACCTTTCTACGAGGAACATTGGCAGTCCGTCTGTTTATCGGAAACCTGCCGTACGGCGCGACTGAAGCTGATCTTCGAGCTCACTTCGCACCCGTCGCGGAACCTTCCCACATCGTCATGCCAGTGGACCGGGAAACCGGCCGCCCACGCGGCTTCGCGTTCGTCGAGTTTGCCGACCGCACGCTCGCCGACGAGGTGGTGCGAAAGTTCGACGCCCAGCCGTTCCAGGGTCGTAACCTGGCGGTGAGCGAGGCGCGCGCACGTGAGGATCGCCCACCGTCACGTCCACCTGGAGCCGGTGGTTTCAGTGGCCCTCGCCCCGGCGGATTCGGCGGCCCGCGCCCCCCAGGCGGCGGCTTCGGTGGTGGAGGCGGCGGCTTTGCTCCCCGCCCGCCCGGTGGTGGATTTCCTCCTGGCCCTGGCGGCCGGGATCGCTCGGCGAACTTCGGCCCGCCTGCGCCCCCTCGGAGGCTGCGCAACGCCAAGAAGGGTCAGCAGCAGGAACACAAGCCGCGTGGCCCCATCAAGGAGCGGAGCGGTGGGCGCATCTACGCCGTGGACGACCTTGAGGACGATTCGGCAATCGAGATCGATGACGTCGCGGTCAGCGCCCCTGCCGAAGGGGTAGATGACGTCGCGCCCGTGCACGACGACGAGAACGACGATCAGGAGTAAGTGATCCGCTCGGCACCTCAGCTCATCTCGATGGCGGCCGCCGCCGTCGGGATCGTATTCTTCGTTCTCACTCTCTACTACATCGACCTGAAGGAGACGGCCGCCAGCGCGGGCCGACTGGGCGTCGCGCTGCCGGTGATTCTGCTACCAAGCGCGTGCTGGCACGTGCTGCGCACCTGGGGCTGGGCGACGGCGTTTCCCGAGGAGTCTCGGCCACCCTTTTCACGTCTGTTCCGGGTGCGACTCGCAGCCGATGCCGTCGGGTTCTTCACCGTCCGAGGTCTGGCCGGTGAACCCCTCAAGGTCCTCCTGCTCTACGATCGCATCGCCCCTGAAATTACATCGGCGGCGGTGGCGCTGGAGCGTCTCACCTTCGCGATCATGGGTCTCATCCTTGCAGCACTCATCTCCTTGCTCGCAATCACACGCCTCTCCATGCCGGCCGCGTGGGACACGATGTTTATCCTCCTGATCGCCGGCGCCGCCATTGTCCTGGTGCTCTTGGCGCTGCTGGCCGTGCGGCGTCCCGAAGACTATCTCGGACATGTGGTGGCCGCTGCGGACCGTCTCCTCGGTCGACGGCTCGAGACGTCTCGCGCGATTCGGTTCGTCCTCGACGTCGAGCAAATCCTGCTGCAATTGGTGCGCGGCAGCCCACGCCGCCTCGTCACGCTGACGCTGTTGTCCTTCGTGTGTTACCTGTTGATGACGCTCGAGGTCTGGCTCGTACTTCGGGCCGTGGGGGAACCGATCGGTGTGACCGAGGCGCTCACGGTAGAGACATTTGCGCGACTCGCGAGCGTGGCGTCCGCGGCAGTACCCGCCAACATCGGCACGCTGGAGGCCTCGAACGCCTCCGTCGTCGCGGCGTTGGGCCTGGGCGGCGGAGGCACCCTCGCCTTGTCCAGGCGGATACGGACGCTATTGTGGGCGGCGGCTGGACTGGCGCTGTACCCCAGAATCCAGGAACGGCGTCGCTGAATCGCCTGGAAGACGACGATAGTCGAACCAATCCAGTTCGAAGTCGAGGACCAGGGTCCGGAACATGAGGGCGCGGCCCCGCCCGCTGATGGCAATCCGGGTGGGCATCCACAAGTCGCCCGCCACCTGGCGTCTGGTCATCGAGGCCTGGGCGCCTTTCCCTAGTCTGGCCACGAGCCCGTAGCCGAATGAAATGTCAGCGATCGAGGTCGCCTCGACCTGCATGACTTCCGACGTCGCCTCGCCGATCCAGATCTTCCCGTGAAAATTGACGGCCGTGTGCCCTTCCCTCGTCGCGGGTTTCGCGTCGGGTTTCGGAACGAACGACACGATGAAGGCCGGTACGCCTTCATAGACCGTGCGACCCTCGAGCGTAAACTGCAGCACGTTGACGATATCCTCGACCCGTCGCCGGCGACGTTCGCGCCCGCGCACTTCATCGGCCTCGCGTTGGCGCTCGTCTTCGTCGACGCGCGCCGCCTGCTCTCTTTGCCGTTGTGCCACTCGTTCTCGGTACCGGCTGTCTTGTTCGGTAAGCTCTGCGTGGGTAAGCGGCACGCCGTCCCGTGCGATCAGTCGCCGATAGTTAAGCTGGCGAACCGGGGATGGGTACACGTCGTAGAGCTTCGTGCCGCCGGTACCAATCCGACCAAAGGGGTTGGTGTGCACATCGGTACGGCGTTCCTTGTACGCGTACAGGTGAGCCACGTTCTCGGCGCGGACCAGATTCGCGCGCACGGCCTTGTACAGAGCCTCAGGAGCGGGAAGCGGACGGTTGTCTTGTGCGCGCACCACATCGATGGTGACAACCGCCACCACCAGTATCAAGACGCAGGCGCGCACCTGGGACATCACACCCTCCGCAGGCGCTCCGCTGCGCGATCGAGCGTCTCATCGCGCTTGGCAAAGCAGAACCGCAACACCGGACCCGGCTGCGCGTCCGTGAGAAACGGCGACACGGGAATCGCCGCCACGCCGTGCTCCTTCAGAAGACGCATGGCAAACTCTGCATCCGCCTCACCCGTAATCGCCGAGTAGTCCAGCATCTGAAAATAGGTGCCTCGACACGGTAACGGCGTAAATCGCGACCCCTCTAGAAGATGCAAAAAACGATCCCGCTTCGCCTGGTACAGCGGGGCGACCGCCGCCGACGTGGGATCACGCGTCACCCAGTCCGCATATGCACGCTGAATCGCTCCGTTCACCGCGTAGGTCACGAACTGATGCACGCGGGCCACTTCCGCACTCAGCGCGCGCGGCGCGGCGCAGTACCCGATTTTCCAGCCGGTCGTGTGGTAGGTCTTGCCGAACGAACTGACAACGACAGCTCGCTCGGCGATGTCTGGATACCTCGACAGGCTTTCGTGACGGCGGCCATCGAACACGATGTGCTCGTACACCTCGTCGGCCACGACCACGGCGTCGGTCCGCTCGAGCACCGACGTCAGCGCACGGATGTCGTCGGTGTCGAACACCATCCCGGTTGGATTGTGGGGCGAGTTGACGACGATGACCCGCGTGCGCGCACCGACGACACGTCGGACCTCGTCCCAATCGACACGGTAGTCCGGGCCACGGAGCGTGACGAACACGGGCGTGCCACCGCACAGTTGCACGGCGGGCAGATAGGAGTCATACGCCGGCTGGAGGAGGACCACCTCATCGCCAGGCCGCACGAGCGCCGTCAGCGAACTGAACAGACCTTCGGTGGCACCAGAGGTGACCGTGATCTCGGTAGCGGGGTCATATCGGCGCCCGTAGAGGATCTCGATCTTTCGAGACAAGGCCTCTCGCAGCGCGAAGACGCCTGGCATCGGGGCGTACTGGTTGTGCCCCGCCCGCATGTAACGCGACACGGTCTCCACCAAGGCCGGATCGCAGTCGAAGTCTGGAAACCCTTGCGACAGGTTGATGGCGCCGTGTTCCTCCGCCAGGCGTGACATGACCGCAAAGATACTGACGCCCGTTGAGGGAAGCTTCGACTCGATCACGTGACCACCCTTTGTCCCCACCCTTCGCAACTCCTACTGACGACCGGCTGTCAGCTACTGGCTACCGCCCACCTGCTGTCTCCACCCACTGCCACGGCTTCAACGCGAGTGCAGGATATCGGAGCCGGACCTCCACAACGAGGTCGTAGTACTGGGCTTTCTGCACTTCGCGTCGCAACAGCCGGTCCCGCAGGCGACGCAGCTCATACCGGTACAGATCATTGACGAACTCGTGGACAAGCTCCGGTCTCGTCTCGGGTGTCGGTTGTACACCGTGGGCCCGCAACTGCTCGAGGATCTTAGCCTTGTACAGGTATGCCATCAGGGCGTCGTCGGCGGACGGCACTCCGGCCGCGCCACATGCGCGTGGGCTTCAACGATCTCTGGCGGCTCCATGTCGCTCGAGACCCACGAGTCGAGCAGTCTTCGGTAGCCAGCACAGGCCGACGCGGTGTCGCCAAGACGAGCCGAGGCCCGTGCCGCTCCGAGTGCTATCCGAGGTGTGGCACCATGTCGTCGCTCCGCCTCCTCATACGCGCGCCGGGCCTCATCGTAGCGATCGACCTGCAGCCAGAGCGTCCCTGTCATCTCCACCGCCGTGACGATCGGAGCCCCAGCCAGGCCGGCGGCTTCCTGCACGAACTCCAACTGCAAGGCTGACTCCAGATACAGACGCATCTCATCACGTTCCGTCTGGGCCGCGGCGGCCGCGGCGTGGAGAACCAGTCGCGCGATCTCGGGCGGTGCGGATCCATTGCGCGCAAGCTGCTCGAGAACGGCGATGGCCCTCCTCACCGGCGCCAACGACTCGGCCGTACCGCCAACACTCGCGGCGGCGTGAGCGTCGAGCAGGCCCTGAAGGTACCATGCCGCGACGATGGCGCTCTCGCAGTTCGGCGCGGCGCGCAGGGAGTCGACGGCGGCTGGAAGATTGAATCGAGAGGCGCGGACGGACGCCTCAGACAGAAGGCGAATTGCCTCAGGCGCGCACGCGGCTTGCTGCACAACCAGAAACGTGCCGAGAATCGGCGCGAGCATCAGTAGAGCCTACATCTTTCGGACCAGGGCGAAGTAGCGACGGAGCAATGACGAGACGACCGGAGTGAGACGCGTGCGCCGGTAGGCATCGCCCGCCTTGCGCACCGCGTCGGCTAACGTCGGGTACGGGAAGACCTCGTGCGCCAGGTCGCCAAGTCGGCCGCCCCGGCGCATCGCCGACGCGAAGTACCCAATGAGCTCGCCGGCGTGCACTCCCACGATCGTCGCCGCGATAATCCGCCCCCGGTCGTGGTGTACGCGCAGAAATCCGTCAGATTCACCGTCGATGACTGACCGATCGACATCGGCGAAGCGGATCGTGATCGGAACTGCGCCCCTTCGAACTGCCTCGGTGGGCGGGATCCCCACGTGCGCAAGCTCCGGCGATGTGTAAGTACACCACGGGATCACCAGCGAGCTCACCCGTCCCCGGCCGTGAAATAGCGCATTCTGGATAACCACGCGAGCCATCGCATCGGCGGCGTGCGTGAACTTGAGGGATGAGCAGACATCACCGGCGGCATACACCCGCCGGTTGGACGTGCGCAGGTGATCGTCAACCGCCACGCCATCCGGACCGTGCCGGACGAGGGCCTGCTCCAGGTTCAAACCTTCGAGGTGTGCCGACCGGCCGGTGGCCACGAGTATCGTGTCCGCCGATAGCGAACCTCCGTCGAACGTCGCCGTGATCTGCCCACCGCTCTCAGAGACCTGACGCAGCGGCGTATTGATCAGCACCCGCACGCCGTTGGTGGCCAGTTGTCTGGCCACGAGGTCAGCGGCCTCGGCGTCCTCACCCTGGAGAATGCGCGGCCCAGCCTCGACGATCGTCACGGCCGTCCCCAGGAGCGCGAAAGCCTGCGCCATCTCGCAACCGATCGGGCCGCCGCCAACGACGAGGAGCACGCGCGGTTGATCGGTGATCTCGAAGAGGTTCTCGCTCGTCAGGTAGCGGACCTTCATGAGGCCCGGAATCGGCGGCACGGAGGGACGTGCGCCGGTCGCGATAACGGCTCTTCGAAACCTCAGCGTTCGCCCGTTTACGAGGATGGTCCGCGGACCGGTGAACGCTGCGGCGCCAAAAAACACGTGGATGCCGAGGGATGTCAGTCGAGAAGCCGAGTCGTGATGGGCGAGATCGGCCCTGCGCTCGCGGACCGAGCGCATCACCGCAGAGAACTCCACCCGTGCGGTGGTCGTCACGCCGAGGGCCGCTGACACCTGAGCGTCACGCACCGCCTTCGCGGCGCGGATCAAGGCCTTCGATGGAACGCAGCCGGTGTTCAGGCAGTCCCCACCGAGCGACGAACGTTCGACGAGGGCCACGTGCGCCCCTAGACCGGCTGCTCCCGCCGCGCACACAAGCCCTGCCGTACCGCCGCCAAGCACGACGAGGTCGTACAGGGAGAGAGGATCAGGGTCCCGCCAATCCGCAGGGCGGACCTGCGCGAGGAGACGCTCGTTGTCGGTCACATGATCGGCCGGTAGCCTGCAGCTGGTAACCAGTAGTCGCTGCCAGTGGCCAAGAGTGTAGCGCGCAGGCTTCAGCCTGCGCGCCACCAACTACCGGCTACCAACTACCAGCTAGTACCGGTAGTGATTCGGCTTATACGGCCCGTCGACTGGCACGCCGATGTAGTCGGCCTGCTCCTTCGACAGCGTGGTCAGCTTCACACCGAGATGTCCGAGGTGCAACCTCGCGACCTCTTCATCGAGCGCCTTCGGCAGCATCGTCACCGACTTGCCGTACGTCTCCGCATTGGCGTGCAACTCGAGCTGGGCGAGCACCTGATTCGTGAACGACGCCGACATGACGAAGCTCGGATGACCCGTGGCGCAGCCGAGATTCAGCAGACGCCCTTCGGCCAGTACCAGCACGCTATGACCGTCCGGGAAACGCCACTCGTCGTACTGCGGCTTGATGTTGATCCGCTCGATCCCCTTGGCCTTCTTCAGTCCGGCCATGTCGATTTCGTTATCGAAGTGGCCGATGTTGCCGACGATGGCCTTGTCTTTCATCTTGGCCATGTGCTCCATCGTGATGATGTTGAAGTTGCCCGTCGCCGTGATGAAAATGTCGGCGGTCTCGAGCACTTCGTCGAGCGTCGTGACTTCAAAGCCCTCCATCGCGGCCTGCAGCGCACAGATCGGATCGATCTCAGTGACGATGACGCGGCAGCCCTGACCGCGCAGCGCCTGCGCGCAGCCCTTCCCGACTTCTCCGAACCCGAACACCACGGCGACCTTGCCGCCGAGCATCACGTCGGTCGCTCGTGCGAGTCCGTCCGGCAACGAGTGCCTGCATCCGTAGATGTTGTCGAACTTGCTCTTCGTGACCGAGTCGTTGACGTTGATCCCAGGGAAGAGCAGCGTACCGGCTTCCATCATCTGATAGAGACGATGCACGCCGGTGGTCGTCTCTTCGCTGACACCGCGGATACCCTTGGCAACAGTCGTCCAGCGGCCGGGATTCGCTTTCAGTTCACGACCGATGGCCTCGAGAATGACGCCCCACTCCTCCGGGTCCTTCTCAGGATTGAATGCCGGAATCTGTCCGGCTTTCTCGAACTCGCACGCCTTGTGCACGAAAAGCGTCGCGTCACCGCCGTCGTCGACGATGAGTGACGGCCCCTTGCCGTCCGGCCACACGAGCGCCTCGACTGTGCACCACCAGTACCTCCTCGAGCGTTTCGCCCTTCCAGGCAAAGACCGGTGTGCCCTTGGGCGACGCCACCGTGCCGCCGGTCTCCGGACGCCCGACAGCAACGGCAGCTGCCGCATGATCCTGCGTGGAGAAGATGTTGCACGACACCCAGCGCACGTCGGCGCCAAGTTCGGTCAACGTTTCGATCAGCACAGCGGTCTGCACCGTCATATGCAAGCTGCCCATCACGCGCGCGCCGGCCAGCGGCTTCGTCGCCCCATGTCTCGCACGCAGCGCCATGAGACCCGGCATCTCGTGCTCAGCCAGACGGATCTCTTTGCGGCCCCATTCGGCCAGCTTGAGATCGGCCACTTTGAACGGTACGCGTCCAGCCCGTTCGGCCTCTTGAAACGGGTGCATGACCTTCTCGCTCGGGTACTCTCGTCAATACTGCCATTGCATTCTCCTCGCGGCGGCTAACGCCGCCGCGCTACAGCTAGATAGGTAATCTCCGCCGCGCCTCAATTCAGTCAGTCACGGCCGGTGTAGAGCGCACTCGAAATATTCGCGGGCGGGTCCGCTGCGCGGGACCCGCCCTACATCTGCTACCGCATGGGACCGACCATCATCCGTTCGTAGAGCGCACGCTTCAGCGTGCGCGGATGACGCCTACGCCCGCCCTGCGCCGCGCGTCACTACCATCGTAGAGCGCACGCTTCAGCGTGCGCGGACGACTCTCAGCCTGCGCGCGCGCGTACCGCAACCGCCGCGAACAACGCCGGCCCTTTCGCGTCCGGGTCAGCCGGCAGCGGCCGAACCCGGATGTCACCGAAACCGGCGCTCGTCAGAAACCGCGATAGCTGCTTCTCCGAAAACCCGAGCCACACGTGACCCATCTGCTGTTGATACTCTTCGCGCTCGTGCGGCAGCATGTCCACGACGAGGAGGCGACCGCCCGGCTTCACGACGCGGGCAACTTCGGTGAGCGCCTTGGCCGGGTCCGGCGAGTAGTGCAGCACCAGCGACAGCATCGCCGCGTCGAGCATGCTGTCCTCGATCGGGAGGGACTCCAGGTCCCCCTGGCGAAGGTCCACGTTCGGTAAGTCGCCGACGCGCTTTCGAGCAGCCTCCAGCATGTCAACCGATCCATCAACCGCAATGACCCGCCTTGCGAAGGGTGCAATCGTCTCGGTCAGTTGTCCGGTTCCGCATCCCAGATCGCCGACGACCAGCGCGGGATCGATCAGTCCGAGAACCGCCCACAAGTAGAAAGTGTCGCCAAACAAATCGCTCCGCAGGTGGTCCCAGTCGCCCGCTGCGGTTGCGAAGAACTCCTCTGACTTCGCCCGCCGACGAGCGAGTACCCCGCGCAGCCGTCGCTCATCCTGGCCGGCGGCTGCGGTCGTGGCCACCTGTTCACGAATCAGCGGCCAGAGCCTGCTTGCCCCGGAGTCGAGGTCGTCGAGCGGCATGCTGTAGAAGCGGCTGGTGCCGTCGCGCCGAGAGACGACCCAGTCGTCGTCTGCAAGGGTCTTGAGGTGCCGGCTTACGCTCGACTGCGGTGTCTGCAGGACCGAACACAGCTCCGAAACCGTCAGCTCGCGCTGTTCGAGCAGGAGCAGGATACGGCAGCGGGTCGGATCCGAAAGAGCCGACATGTGGTCGAGAATCGCGACCATATATTTGTCAATCCGGATTGTTGCATTAATGCTGTGGATAATCAAGCCCTCCCCTGACGGGTCACCACTCCTCATGACGGCACCGCCTGCCGAATCCTGACGGCCGGTTCGTGAATCTCGTCAGTGGAATTCGATTGACCAGGCGGCGAATAGTCTCTATCGTCATCCGCACTCTGCGAGGTGAGACGCCGCGACTTTCCTTCACGGATGCTTCTCATCGCAACGTTCCGAGGCTCGGGGGTTTACGGAATGCCAAGGTTGAATCTTCGTCGTGAACGAAACGCGGGCCGTGCAGCCGCCCTTGCGGTCCTCCTCCTCATTTCGGGCCACCTGCGGGCACAGGCTCCGGCGCTATCCAAGGACGTGCCACCGACGCTGCCGCTCAAGCAGGTCGCGTACATCAAGGCGTCGAACGCGGAGGCGTACGACCACTTCGCGTGCGGGGGTGGGAACCAGGGACATACCGGAAACTCAATCGGGCTGAGCGGTGATGGAAGCACGATGGCCATCGGCGCACCGTTCGAAGGCAGCGGGTCGGCGGGCATCAACGGCAACCAGAACGACAATTCGACGTATGCATCGGGCGCTGTATACGTCTTCGTCCGCCAGGGCGACTCCTGGACGCAGCAGGCGTACATCAAGGCGTCCAACCCCGGGCAGAGCGATCATTTCGGGTCGTCCGTCGTGCTGAGCCGCGACGGCAATACGATGGCGGTCGCCGCCCACTGGGAAGCGAGCGCCGCGGCCGGCATCAACGGCAATCAGAACGACAACTCGATCCCGCAGGCCGGCGCCGTTTACATTTTCACCCGCACCGGCGCGGCCTGGACGCAGCAGGCGTACGTCAAGGCCTCGAACCCCGGCAAGGCCGGCCAGGGTGACGTGCCTGGCGACGGCGACCAGTTTGGCTTCTCGATCGCCCTGAGCGGCGACGGCAGCACGCTGGCGGTCGGCGCCATCTCCGAAGACAGCGCGGCGCAGCAAATCAATGGCAACCAGAACGACGACTCGGCGCAGTCTGCCGGCACGGTGTACGTGTTCGCGCGGACGGGCAGCACATGGGCGCAGCAGGCCTATCTCAAGAGCTCACACGCAGAGGCCGGGGATGACTTGGGGTTTTCCGTGGCGCTCAGCTTCGACGGCAACACGCTCGCCGCCGCCGCTTTCGATGAGGACGGATCAGGCAGGACGATCAATCCACCCCACGACAATCTCTCCCTGAATTCCGGGGCGCTCTACGTCTTCATACGCCAGAACGGTGGCTGGAGCCAGCAGGCGTACATCAAAGGTTCCAAGGGTGAGACGAGCGACGGGTTCGGCTTTGCCACCGCGATCAGCGAGGACGGAAATACCATCGCGGTCGGCTCCGGCGATGAGGCCTGCCTGACGCCGGGCATCGATCCCCCCGGGTGCGCCGACGACGCGCCACCCCTGCGAGGCGCGAACATCTGGGTCGGCGCAGCGTACGTGTTTGTTCAGGACCGGCACCACGTGGACGGAGCAGGCGTTCATCAAGGCGAATAACGCGCGGCCCTACAACTCGTTCGGCGTCAGACTGTCCCTGAGCGGTGACGGCAATACGCTTGCCGTCACCGCCTACCTCGAGGACAGCGCAGGCCGGGGCGTCCGGCCGCCGATGATCCAGCAGTTCCTGCTTCAGGACACGCTGAATGTGTGGCGGGAGCACCGGAACGAGGCCGAGGAATCAGGCGCGGTGTATGTCTTCACGCGCAGCGGCAGTAAGTGGACGGCTGGAGCGTACGTCAAAGGCTCGAACACCGATGCGGGCGACGAGTTCGGCAGCGCCGTCGCGCTCAGCGGCGACGGCAGAATCATGGTGGTCGGCGCCCACCACGAGGACAGCGCCGCCAGGGGCGTCAACGCCAACCAAGCCGACAACTCGGGCGACGACTCCGGCGCAGCGTACGTGTTCGGCTACTGACGTCAGTCCTGCGGGTTCGTGGCGAAGACGGTTAGCTCGATCGTGAATCCTCGGTCGTCCATCTCCAGCGCCGATCGGACGGCATGCGCAATCTCGTTTCCACGCAGTTTTGTCGGATTCCCCTTGTTCTGCGCGAGGCCGGCCG
>CAWHBF010000016.1:0-98135 GCA_963827515.1 uncultured Acidobacteriota bacterium
CAGCTCAGCGATCGGCGGGGATGGTCCCGAGCACACGCAGCTCCCCGGCCGCCGTGCGCTGCACAACCACGATATCGCCCTCATTCGGGTAGGCGTTGACGATGGCGCCGATGTTGATCTGGTGGGTGACGAGAATCGTGGGCTTCGACGGATCTTGGCTCAAGATCCACCGGCGTGCGTCTGCGGTCATTGCCGCGCTCTGTCCCGGGTACGACACGAGCGAGTTCAGAGCGGGCAGCTCCTCGACCGCCCCGATGCCGAGGAGTCGGGCCGTGTCGAGCGTGCGACACCACTGGCTCGACACGACGCGAACTCCCGTCAGTCCCGCCTGGCGCAGCCGGGCGCCGATTGCCTGCGCCTGAGCGCGCCCGCCGGCCGACAAGTTCCGCTGGGTGCTGCATTCCCCCAGCTTGAAGTTCGGGGGATTGTCGGAGCCCGGCGCCGTCGAGTGCCGCATGAGTCCGATGTGTCCCGGCGTGCGGAGAGCGGCAATGAGGTCTTCCTGGGAGATCACAGAGACCGAGGCCGCCAGTACCAGGCCGATTGTGGCGAATGCGAGAGTCAGACACCGCATGCGCCCGCGACTCTAGCACAGCCGGGACGGCGACCGGAGCCGGTGCTCTTGGTTCACTGCAAGGTCCATCACGTCATGAACGGTGCACTGACAACGGACAACGATACGGAGCGCCTTGACCCTCTGGGGTGCGCATAGTACCGTTACTGTTTCGTGACCCTCGCGAACGCCCCTCAGCAGCCGAACGTCCCGAACGAGTCGAACGCTTCGAACGAGCCGAACGCGCAGAGCGTTCAGGTCGAGCTTCGCAAAACCGCGCTTCACGCCCGCCACCTTGCCTCCGGCGCCAAGATGATGCCGTTCGCGGGCTGGGACATGCCCGTTGAATACGCCGGTCTAGCCAGCGAGCACCTGGCGGTGCGCACCCGCGCGGGTCTTTTCGACGTCAGCCACATGGGCGAAATCGAAATCGCCGGCAAGAACGCGGTGGCGGCGGTGCAGCGCGTCGCCTGCAGCGACCCGGCTGTGCTAAAGGTGGGGCAGGCACATTACTCGGGCCTCCTGACACCCGAGGGTACCTTCCTGGACGACATGCTCGTCTACCGCATGGGCCCAAGCCACTTCCTCCTCGTTGTCAACGCTGGGAACGTGGCCAAGGACTTCGCCTGGATCAAGGAACAGGTGAATGCCGTCGGCGACGCGGCGGCCATCGACTCGAGCAGCCGCTACGCTTTGCTTGCCATTCAGGGACCGGCCGCTAGAGCAGTGCTCCAGCAACTGGCGACGATTGACCTGTCGGACATTCAGCCCTTCTGGTTCGCGCACGGCGAAGTCGCCAACGCCCGCGCGATGATCGCCTGCACGGGCTACACGGGCGAAGACGGCTTCGAGATCTTCGTGCCGCCCAATATGGCCGACAAGGTCTGGCAGGCTCTCCTTGCGGCGGGACAATCCGCCGGTGTCGTGCCGGCGGGCCTCGGCGCTCGCGACACGCTCCGCCTCGAAGCCTCAATGCGGCTTTACGGCAACGACATCGACGACACGACGACGGTGCTCGAAGCAGGCCTGGGATGGATGATCGGCTGGACAAACGAAGCCTTCGTCGGTCGCGACCGGCTGCTCGACGAAAAGACGCGCGGCGTCACGAGAAGGCTGGTCGGGTTCGAGATGGTCGATCGTGGCATCGCCCGCCATGGCTACCGCGTACTGCAGGGTGGTACTGCTCTGGGGACGGTTACGAGCGGCACCCAGACACCAACCCTCGGCAAGGCGATTGGCATGGCGTACGTGCCGGTCGAGCAATCGAAACCGGGCACGGAGATCGAGATCGAGATCCGCGGCCGCGCGGCGAAAGCACGCGTGGTACGGATGCCGTTTTACAAGCGGGCCGGCTAGCGCCTGTCCGTCGGTGCGCGGACCTGTCAGTCCGCCAGAGGAAGCAGAGATGTCTTATCCGGACGACCGGAAGTACACCAAGGATCACGAGTGGGTCCGCCTGTCGGGTGACACGGCCGAGGTCGGTATCACCGACTACGCACAGCAGCAACTCGGCGATGTGGTCTACATGGAGCTTCCCGAGGTGGGGAGCCGCATCACGGCCGGCCAGTCGTTCGGGTCGATCGAGTCAGTGAAGGCGGTCTCGGAACTCTTCGCGCCGGTCAGCGGGGAAGTGGTCGAGGTGAACGGCCCGCTCAAGGATCACCCGGAGGCGGTCAATAAGCACCCGCACGAGTCCTGGATGGTCAAGGTACGGGTCTCGAGCCCCGGCGACACGGCAGGGCTGCTCGACAGCGCGCAGTATCAAGGCCTTCTCGGCTGATGCGCCCGCTCGACGCCACCGACTGGTTTGCCCCCCGCCACATCGGGCCCTCCACAGACGAGCGCGACGCGATGCTGCAGGCGATCGGCGCCAGCTCGCTTGACGCGCTCATCGACGAGGCAATCCCGTCTTCCATCCGGCTGACGCGGCCGCTGAGCCTTCCTCCGGCGGAGAGTGAACATCAGTACCTTCGGCGGCTGGCGGAGGTCGCCTCCCGCAACAAGGTCTTCCGCTCCTACATCGGCCTCGGCTACCACGACACGATCACGCCAAGCGTCATCCTGCGGATGGTGATGGAGAACCCTGGCTGGTACACGCCCTACACGCCGTATCAGGCCGAGATCGCCCAGGGTCGTCTGGAGTCGCTCGTCAACTTCCAGACGATGGTCGCGGATCTGACGGGGATGGAGATCGCGAACGCGTCGCTGTTGGACGAAGCCACGGCGGCGGCCGAGGCGATGACGCTGCTGCACCGCGTCAGAACCCAGAAGGAAGCAGCAGGCGAACGCGCGCGCTTTCTGGTGAGCGACAGGTGCCTCCCCCAGACGATCGACGTGGTCCGCGGCCGGGCGGAACCGCTAGGGATCGACGTCCATGTGCTGCCTGTTGCATCCATGACATTCGATGCAGCCGACGGCGCGGCCGCCTTCGGCGTCTTACTGCAGTATCCGGACGAGTCTGGTCTCGTCACCGATCTGACACCACTCATTACCCGTGCCCACGCAGCTGGCGCCCTCGTGGCGGTCGGCGCCGATCTGCTGTCGATGACGCTGCTCACGCCACCCGGCGAGATGGGTGCCGACGTCGTCTTCGGTAATTCGCAGCGGTTCGGTGTGCCACTCGGGTACGGCGGTCCGCATGCAGCCTTCTTTGCGACGCGCAACAGCCACGTGCGACAAGTGCCTGGCCGGATCATCGGCGTGTCGGTGGATGCCCAGGGCCGTCGAGCGTACCGAATGGCGCTGGCCACCCGCGAACAGCACATCCGCCGCGAGAAGGCGACCTCGAATATCTGCACGGCACAGGCGCTGCTCGCCAACATGGCGGCGATGTACGCCGTGTACCACGGTCCGGACGGTCTTCGTGCGATCGCCGGACGCGTGCACGTACTGACGCGGATCCTGGAGGCGGAGCTCACGAACCTCGGGCTGCGCCAGACCAACACGCACTATTTCGATACCCTGCGTGTGGAAGTGCCGTCGGGCGTGGAGGCGGTGCGTACCCGTGCGATCGCCGTGGGCATCAACCTCAGATACATCGACGCCCATACGGTCGGCATAGCGCTCAACGAAACCGTGTCGGTGCCAGACGTGCGTGACATCCTCAGTGTCTTCGCGGGTACGCCCTTCATCGGTGACCTTCCGCATCCTGGGGCGGTTCCTGGACACGATCACCCATCGTTGCTGCGCCGCACGAGCGCATTCATGACGCACCCGGTGTTTAGCGCTCACCGGTCGGAAACCCAGATGATGCGGTACATCCGCAGCCTCGAGCGAAAGGACATCGGCCTCGATACGTCCATGATCCCGCTCGGGTCCTGCACGATGAAGCTCAACGCGGCGAGTGAGATGCTGCCGGTCACCTGGCCGCAGTTCGGCCGTATGCATCCGTTTGCCCCGGCTGACCAGGCGCAGGGTTACGCCGAAATCGTGAACGACCTGGAAGCGGCACTCTGCGAGATCACCGGCTTCGCGGCGGTGTCGCTCCAGCCCAACTCGGGCGCGCAAGGGGAATACGCCGGGCTCATGGTGGTGCGTGCGCATCATCAGGCACGCGGCGAGCAGCACCGCGACGTGGTGCTGATTCCAGCCTCGGCACATGGCACCAACCCCGCGACGGCCGCCATGGCAGGGATGCGTGTGGTCGTCGTGACAACTGCACCCAACGGCAATGTCGATGTGGAGGACCTGCGGGCCAAGGCCTCTGAACATCGCAACCGCCTGGCCTGCCTGATGATCACCTACCCCTCGACGCATGGCGTTTTCGAGGACGAGATCCGCACCATCTGCGACATCGTCCACGAGCACGGCGGGCAGGTGTACATGGACGGCGCCAACATGAATGCACAGGTGGGGCTGACGAGCCCGGCGTCGATCGGCGCCGACGTCTGTCATTTGAATCTGCACAAGACGTTCGCCATCCCACATGGCGGCGGTGGGCCTGGGATGGGCCCCATCGGCGTCGCGCCGCATCTGGCACCGTATCTACCATCACATGCCGTCGTGCGTGCCGGTGGTGCACAGAGCATCCCTGCCATCTCGGCGGCACCGTGGGGCAGCGCGAGCATCCTGCTGATCTCCTATGGGTACATCCGGATGCTCGGAGCCCAGGGAGCAACCGACGCGACGCGATATGCGATCCTCAACGCCAACTACGTCAAGGCGAGACTCGAAGCGCACTACCCGGTGCTATATGCGCGGACAAATGGACGCGTTGCTCACGAGCTGATCTTCGACCTGCGGCCCTTCAAGAGCGCCGGAATCGAAGAGATGGATGTCGCGAAGCGTCTGATGGACTACGGCTTCCACGCGCCGACCGTGTCATTTCCAGTGGCCGGCACCCTCATGGTTGAGCCGACCGAGAGTGAGGACAAGGCGGAACTGGACCGATTCTGCGAGGCAATGATTCAGATTCGCGCTGAGATTGACGAGGTGGTGAGCGGGAGGGCCGACCGGGCCGACAACGTCCTCAAGCACGCACCGCACACCGCGGAAGTGGTGTCGGCCACCGAGTGGCGGCATCCGTATCCGCGCGAGCAGGCGGCGTTTCCGCTGCCGTTTGTCAGGGCGAAAAAGTTCTGGCCGCCGGTCGGGCGTATCGACAACCCCTATGGCGACCGGAACCTCTTCTGCTCGTGCCCGCCGGTGGAGAGTCCGGACTCGTAGTCTCCTTTTCTCACGCGCAGGCTGAACCCCTGTCACGCGCAGGCTGAAGCCTGCGCTCTACATTCAAGGTGAACAGTGCACGGCCGTAGAGATTCAGGTGAAGCAGTGCATGGCCGCAGCGCGCAAGCTTCAGCCTGCGCGAGACCAGCGTCAATGCACAATAAACGACGCTAGAGCGATTTGCATTTCCCGTAGAGCGCACGCTTCAGCCTCGCGGAAGCGCGGCGAAGCGTAGCCTTGGCGGAGGCGGTCAACGGCGCGTGTCCGCGGAGGCTCAAGCCTCCGCTCCACGCCGAATCGAGAAGCGGTCTAATGCACAGTAGCGCGAGGCACGGTCGACAGAAACAACCAGTCGTCGCGCAGGATCGTCCAGAGCCCTTGATCGAGACGCTCACCCCGGCGTTCGAACGACTGATGTAGCACTGCTTCACACACCGCGCCCACCTTGCGCAGCGCGCCGGAGCCTCGTCCGTTGGCCACGCACGCGCGCGCCTCGAGTCTCCGCATGCCCATCTGTCCGAAGGCAAAGTCGACGACCCGTCGCGCGGCGGCCATGAACAAGCCGGTGCCCCAGTACGGCGACCCAAGGGCGAAGCCCCATTCGGCTGTTGCCTGCTGGGCGTCGAGAATGCGGATCTGAAACATCCCCACCGGGGCGCTCTGGCCCTCGGGCACCACCACGAAACACGCATACCGTCCCGCCGCACGTTCGCCCTGCGCCCAGCGGATGAATCGCTCGAAGCCCTTGACGCTCGCTGGGGGAGGAGAGATGAAACGCGCCACTTCCTCCGTGGTCAGCTGGTCGAAGAGCGCTTGCGCGTCACCTAGTTGAAGCTCACGCAGCGTGAGGTTCGATGCCTGCAGGTCCGGGAGCCCCGTCCGCCAGGCTTCACTCATCACCGTCGCTGAGGGCGTTTCGAACGTGGGTTGTGTCATCGTGAAGACCTCGTCGAACTCGGGGTGATACGGCATCATTTCCATGCTATTCCCCCGCCGCCAGGATGCTGTCGCCCCAGACGATGTTGTCGCCCCAGACGATGTTGTCGCCCCAGACGATGTTGTCGCCCCAGACGATGTTGTCGCCCCAGACGATGTTGTCGCCCCAGACGATGTTGTCACCCCAGACGATGTTGTCGCCCCAGACGATGTTGTCACCCCAGACGATGTTGTCACCCCAGACGATGTTGTCACCCCAGACGATGTTGTCGCCCCAGACGATGTTGTCACCCCAGACGATGTTGTCGCCCCAGACGATGTTGTCACCCCAGACGATGTTGTCGCCCCAGACGATGTTGTTGGTGTAGACCGCATCACCCCAGACGATGTTGTCGCCCCACACGATGTTGTCGCCCCAGACGATGTTCTGGCCGTCGATGGTGGTGGACTCGGTTACGCCACGCGTGAGCCAGTAGCTGCCCACGGGAAGCGTGGGATTGATGGCCGCGGCCAGCGTGACCGCTCCGGCCGGGTTCACTGAGCCGGCGCCCTGGGCCAACACGTGATACGGCGTTTCCGTCTCGTCCTGCATCGGAAGCGCCGTCGCCTGCAGCATCGCCTTGATCGTGTTCGGCGTCGGCGCGGCACCGTATTGCGCCTGCGCCTCTTCCAGCATCAGCGCCACCGATCCGCTGACGACCGCCGCGGCCATGCTCGTGCCGCTGAGCTTCAAGTACCGGCGCTTGGCGAGAGTGACGCGCAGCTCCGGATGCGCTGTGTAGAGCGTCTGCGACGTCGTCGCGGCGGCGACGAGCCGGTGTCCAGGCGCCACGAGATCCGGCTTGGCCACTCCGTCGATAAGGGTCGGCCCGCGCGAGCTGTAGTCGGCGATCAGGTCGTCGGTGCGCCGGGTCGTGTCGAAGGTCTTGAGTGCGCCAACCGTAATGGCGGATGGGGCATTGCCGGGCGAGCTGATGCCCGCGTACCCAACCTCGTCCGTCTCCGCGTTCGTCCCGAAGTTGCCCGCGGAGGCCACCACGACGATTCCCGCGCGCACTGCAGCCTCCACCGCTTGCACCAACGGGTCGGTTGCCGCCGACTCGTAGATGGGGTGGCCGAGCGACAGATTGATGACGTTGATCCCGTAGGTCTGCCGGTTCGCAATCGCCCACTGAAGAGCCTTGATGACCGAACTGGCCGTGCCGACGCCGTTGTGATCGAGCACCCGGAGACTGACGTAGCGAACCCCTGGTGCAATCCCTTTTACCTCGTCCGAGTCGTCTCCAATCAGTCCAGCCACGTGTGTGCCGTGCCCATACGGGTCAGCCGCCTTCACCTCCCTGGGGTTGCTCAGACCGGTGGTGAAGTCTCGCGTGGTGAGCACGCGTTCGTCGTTGGTGCCCGGCAGCACCAGACCCGAATCGATCACCGCGACCGTCACCCCGGCGCCCGTGAGCGACGTGGACTCGAGTCCGAGCGTGCTTCTCAGGCTGTAGTCTGACGTGAGCGCCGTGCCGCTCACCTCGCTCGAGATGCCCATCGAATGCACCTCGACATCGCTGGAGATCGCCACGACGTCGGAATGTTGCTGAAGCCACCGAAGCAACTTGACGGGCACCTCGGCCGCGAACGTGTCGGTGATGGTGAAGTCCGCGGTCACCGTCGCGCCGCGGGCCTCCAGCGCGCGCAGCAGCCCACGCCCCTTTCCACCGGGCGCAACCGTCACGATCACCCGAGCGACCTCCTCGTCACTCCCATGTGTGAGAAGGGCGTCGACCAGTCGGTCCGCCTTTGCGGCGTGGGCCGTCGCTGACTTCTCGAGGCCTCGGGCGCTCTGTGCGTGCGCCGCTGAGCCTCCCACCGCCAACACGCTCACAGTCAGCGCGACCATGTAGCGGGCCCATCGGCTCTTTGCCGGTCGCGTCGCCCGCCGTCTCGTAGTGCCTGGTTCTTGTCTCACTTTTTGTCGCTCCTCGCGACACGCCAGGTTTCTGGGTGTCGGTGCCCCCGATATCGCAAGGCCAACGCCAACCACTGGGCGAGGAGTACAAACGCTTTATGTTTCAGTGACTTACGAGAAGTTTCAGGGGTTGATCGACCGCTGTGGGAGCGTCGCTAGTGTTCTGTAATAGAACACACTGCCAGATCTATCTCGGCGGGAGTATCAACTTTTGGTAGAAAAATCCACGGAAAGATGCCCGATTGCACACCGTGTCCCTCGATGTGTCTCGTGACCGGACACGTGCTCTATTTCGGAACAGTCAGCATCGATGCGAATTCGTGCAGTGGTGTAAAGCGGCCGCATCCGCCCTGCCAGAGGGGCCGGACTGAGTCGTCGATTGAGGGGATTCGGGAGCGAGTGATCGCTAACGCGAGGGCTCGTCCGCGTACGCTCGGCGGCGGAATTCTTCCAGCAGTCGCTTGGTGACCGGTCCAGGCCGGCCGTTCCCGATAGAACGTGCGTCAACGCTGACGATCGGCAGCAGTTCGCGAGTTGTGCCCGTGAGAAACACTTCGTCGGCTGCGAAGAGATCCTCGTCTCGAAGGACCTGTTCCCTGACGTCGATACCAATCGCCTGGCCAACGTCGAACAGGAACTCTCGCGTAATGCCCGGAAGCAATCCCGATTCGAGCGGCGGCGTCAGGGCAGCACCACCCTTGACGATGAAGAGATTCGACGTGGTGCACTCACTGAGCTCGCCACGATAGTTCCGCATGATCCCTTCGAACCCACCGCGGCGAATGGCCTCCTGCGCGGCGAGCGCGCAGTTGAGCAAATTGTTGCTCTTGATCATCGGACTCACGGTACCGGGATGGTTGCGCACGACGTCTACGATGACGACGTTTACGCCGTGCTCGTACTTCTCCGGCGACGGATCCACCTGGGGCTTGACGATGATGATGACCGATGGGTGCGGCGTAGCCTGCGGGTCGTACGTGAGGTCACCGACACCTCGTGTCACCAGGACGCGAATGTAGGCCTCCGCACCCCCCAGGGCGGCGGCTGTCATCGTCTCGGCAATCCTGGTCGCAAGGTCGTCGTTGGAGAAGGGCAGTTCCAACAGAATCATCCCAGCGGAGTTGCGCAGACGGCGCATGTGCCGCTCGTACAGAAACGGGCGTCCACCATAGGTGCGCAATGTCTCGTAGATGCCCTCGCCGTAGAGGAAGCCGTGATCGAACACCGGTACCACCGCGTCGGCACCACTGGTGATCCGCCCGTTCACGCTGACTGTCGCTGCCATCCATTGGCAACATATCCCCTGTAGTACACTTCGCGCAACCCGGGCGTTCCAGAACGATCTGAATCTCTCGAACGAACGTGCCGAACGATCCCCGATGAGAATCTTGAACGCCGCGCAAATGCGCGAAGCCGACCGTTGCACCACGGAGGACATCGGGATCGCCTCGCTGGTCCTGATGGAGAACGCTGGACGTCAGGTCGTCGCGGCGATCGAAGCCGGATACGAAGAGGAATTGGCAGGGCGGGTCGGCATCCTCTGCGGCCGAGGCAACAACGGGGGCGACGGCTTCGTTGTCGCTCGCACGCTCATCCAGCGAGGTGTGGATACCTCGGTCTTCGTCATCGGGTCCGTGGCCGACGTCAGAGGCGACGCCCGCACGAATCTCGATATCCTGGGCCGCCTCGGCGTGACGGTGGTCGAGATCGCCGATGAACAGACCTGGGAGCTGCACTTCTCGGAGATCTCCCAGTGTTCGCTGATCGTGGACGCCATCTTCGGCACCGGGTTGAAGTCTGCGCTCGGCGGCATGATGGAGACGGTCGTGGCCGACATCAACGCCTCCGACATTCCCATCGTCTCCATCGACTTGCCGAGCGGGATGTCGGCGGATACGCCTCACCTTGTCGGCGACTGCATCGACGCGTCGATGACCGTGACGCTCGGAGCACCGAAACTACCGCTGGTCTTGCCGCCCGGTGAAACCCACGCCGGGGACATCGTCGTCGCCGACATCGGTATTCCTGGGGATGTCATCGATGGGCTGGACGGTCCGCGCATCGACCTGCTCACGCCGGACGAGATACGGACGTTGGTCGAACCGCGTGCGCCAGAAGCACACAAAGGAGACTTCGGACGCGTCACGATCGTCGCCGGATCACGTGGGAAGGCCGGAGCAGCCTGCCTCGCGGGGATGGGCGCCCTTCGATCTGGTGCGGGCCTCGTGACCGTCGCGACGCCGGCCTCCTGTCTGCCCATCGTGGCCTCAATGGCGCCCGAGTTCATGACCGCATCGCTGACTGAATCCAGCGAAGGTGTCGTCGTCGCTTCAGCCATTGACGCGATCTTGGCCCTCCAGCAGGACGTCATCGCCTGCGGACCCGGTCTCGGCAGGGGAGCCGACGTGGCCGAGTTCGTGGGCGCGCTGATCGACCGGGCGACGGTGCCGCTCGTGCTCGACGCCGACGCCCTGACTGCCCTCGCCGACGACCCGTCGGCGCTGACCGGGAAGGAGGAGCGGGACGTCATCATCACGCCGCACCCAGGAGAAATGGCGCGCCTGGTTGGGGTGACCGTGGACGAGGTGCAGACGAACCGCATTCAGATCGCGTCGGAGTTTGCCGTAAGCCGCCGGCTCTACGTCGTTCTCAAAGGCCATCGGACGATCGCCGCGACACCTGACGGACGGGTGTTCATCAACCCGACGGGCAACGCCGGCATGGCGACAGGCGGCACTGGAGACGCACTGACGGGCATGATCGCCGCCTGGCTTGCCCAACTGCTCGACGCGGAGGCAGCCTGCCGGCTTGCCGTGTACCTGCACGGTGCGGCTGGCGATCTGGCCGCCGTGAAAGAAGGGCAGGTCGGCATGACGGCCGGCGATCTCATCGCGTGCCTCGGCGAGGCCCTCACCCGGCTCACCGGCGGCGGCGAAGGACGAGGATTCGTGATCCGCGCAGGCTGAAGCCTGCGCTCTACGAAATGGATGATCGAAATCAAACACCCGTAGAGCGCATGCTTCAGCGTGCGCGGACAAGCCGGCAGGATCCAGCGTGCGCAGACGACTCGATGCAGATTCACCTGACCGAGTCAGAGGAAGCCACCCAGGCCGTCGCATTCGAGATGGCCGCCGGCCTCGGGGCCGGAGACGTCGTGCTGCTCTCGGGCGACCTGGGTGCAGGGAAGACCGCGTTCGTACGAGGCTTAGCCGCAGGACTGGGCGCCGATCCAGACGAGGTCAGCAGCCCGACGTTCACGCTCGTCCACGAGTACCGCGGCGGTCGTCTTACCCTCTATCACGCCGATCTGTATCGACTGACACGAGCCAGGACCGAAGAGTTGGGACTGGAGGAGCGGTCTGTTGTCGAAGGGGTGCTGGCGATCGAATGGCCGGACCGGCTGACGCGCCCGATTCAGGGGGCGAGGATCGTGGAGATGGAAATCACCGGGGAGAGCACCGGCGGATCAGAATCATGAAGACGTAATTCAAGATGCAAAAGTCAAAATGCAAAAACGCAGGAAGTAGACTTTCCTAAATTTTGCATTTTGAATTTTGCATTTTGAATTCCGTCTATTCCATCCGATAGTTCGGCGCTTCCTTCGTAATCGTCACGTCGTGCACGTGGCTCTCCCGTGCGCCTGCCGACGTGATCCGGATGAGCCGTGCCTTTCGCTGCAACTCCGGGATGGTCCCGCTTCCGCAGTAACCCATTCCAGCGCGAAGCCCACCCATGAGCTGATGGATCATCGCGGCGACGGTACCCTTGTGGGCGACGCGTCCCTCGATACCCTCAGGCACGAGCTTATCGACCGCACGGCCTCCCTCCAGGTCGAACTCGTCCTGGAAATACCGATCGCGACTGCCGCGACGCATGGCGCCGATCGACCCCATCCCGCGGTACTCCTTGTAGCTCCGCCCCTGGAACAGGATGAGCTCGCCCGGGCTCTCGTCCGTGCCGGCGAAAAGATTGCCGATCATCGCGCAGCTTGCACCGACCGCCAGCGCCTTCACGATGTCACCCGAGTAGCGAATCCCGCCGTCCGCGATCACCGGTACATGGTGCGCAGCGGCTGCCTTGGCGCACTCCACGATCGAACTGATCATCGGGACGCCGATGCCTGCGACAACGCGCGTCGTGCAGATCGAACCCGCGCCGATACCCACTTTCACCGCATCGACGCCCGCCTGGATGAGCGCCTCGGTAGCCTCACCCGTGGCTACGTTGCCTGCCACGATGTCTGTATGTGGAAACTCCCGTCGGATTCGCGCGACCATGTCGAGCACCCCTTGCGAGTGCCCGTGCGCCGTATCGATGACCAGCGCGTCCACTCCAGCCGCCACGAGGGCGTGGGCGCGTTCGAGCGAGTCCTTCGACACGCCGATGGCTGCTCCACAGCGCAGCCGGCCGAGCGCGTCCTTGCAGGCGTTCGGATACTTGATCTGCTTCTGAATATCCTTGACGGTGATGAGGCCCTTGAGGCGATAGTCCTTGTCGACGACCAGGAGCTTCTCCACCTTGTGGCGATGGAGGATCTCGCGCGACTCGTCGAGCGTCGTGCCGACGGGGACCGTGAACAGCGGCGCCTTCGTCATGATCTCGTCGATCGGACGATCGACGTTGGTCTCGAAACGCAGGTCGCGGTTGGTGAGGATGCCCACCAGCCGGCCTTCCTTGCTCCCGTCCTCGGTGATCGGCACGCCCGAAATCCGGTAATTCTTCATCAGATCGAGCGCTTCGAAGATCCGATTGGTGGGGGAGAGCGTGATCGGATTGACGATCATCCCGCTCTCGGACCGTTTGACGCGGTCCACCTCGGCGGCCTGTTCTTCGACCGAGAGATTCTTGTGGATGACCCCCATGCCACCCTGCTGCGCCATGGCAATCGCGAGGCCGGACTCGGTGACCGTATCCATCGCGGCGCTGAGCAACGGGACGTTCAGTCGGATGTTTCGCGTCAGCCGGCTGCTGACGTCGACCTGCGTCGGGAGCACCGTCGAGTGCTGCGGCACGAGCAGCACGTCGTCGAAGGTGAGGGCAGTGGCGACGATCGACTCGGTAGGCGTCAGGGTCAGTTCGTCGGTCTTCAATTCCATCGCATGTACCTCACGCGGCTGTCCCATGGCACTTCTTGTACTTCTTCCCGCTGCCGCACGGACACGGATCGTTGCGTCCCACCTTGGGTTCCTCGCGCTTGACGGTCTTGATGACGTCGTCACCCCCCGTGCGTGCCGGACGCGGGGCGCCGCCACCGAACGCGGGCGCCGGCGCGGCGGCAGCCGCCGGAGTTCGTCCTGCGCCTGCAAACGCAGGTGCCGCCGCTGAGGGATTGTTCATCGTGATGGGCGTCGCGCGTCGGGCCACCGGTCGCACCTGCGGCGCATCTTCGTTCAGGATCGGCCGGATCCAGAAGAGATACCTGACGATCTCTTCTTCGATGCGTGCCTTCATGTCCTGGAAGAGCGCGAAGCTCTCCTTCTTGTACTCGACGAGCGGATCCCGCTGGCCGTAGCCCCGCAGGCCAATACCTTCCTTCAGGTGGTCGAGAGAGTAGAGGTGGTCCTTCCACTGAGTATCGACGAGCTGAAGCATCACTTCACGCTCGACACGCCTCATGACGTCTGGACCGACCAACTTTTCCTTCTCCTCGTAGCTCCCCTTGACCAGCGGCCAGACCTCGTCGCCGATGGCCTCGCTCTGCACGTCCCCCAGATTCAGCGCCTCGAGCTGGGCCGGTTCCAAGCCGAACACCCGCGAGATCTCGCGCATGAGGGCCGGGATATCCCATTCCTCCTCGTCCGCTTCTCGGCCGGCGAAGCGCTCGACCTGATCTTCGAGGATGTCCTCGGCCAACGCCAGCAGATAGCCGCGCGTGTCCACAATCTCGTCTTCGGTGACGTGGATCTTCGTACCTTCGAGAATCTCGCGCCGCAGCGTGTAGACGCTCTCACGCTGCTTGTTCATGACGTCGTCGTACTCGAGCAGGTGTTTCCGGACCGAGAAATTCTGCGCCTCCACCTGCGTCTGGGCTCGCTGAATGGCGCGCGACACCATGCCATGTTCGATCGGCACACCTTCTTCCATCCCGAGCCGCTGCATCAGTCCGGCGATGCGATCGGACCCGAAGATGCGCATCAGGTCGTCTTCGAGCGAGAGGTAGAACCGCGACGAGCCTGGGTCGCCCTGGCGTCCGGCTCGGCCGCGAAGCTGATTGTCGATCCGGCGCGATTCGTGACGCTCGGTCCCAAGAATATGGAGACCGCCGAGGCTCACGACCGCATCGTGCTCAGATTCCGACAGCCGGCGAAAGTGGGAGAAGATCCGCTCCCATTCCGCGCGAGGTACACGGAAGAAGCCATCGAGGTGAAAGAAGTAGACGAACTCCTCGTCGTCGATGAACTTTTCTTCACCCTTCGGGAGCCGCTCGGCGAGCTCCTCGCCGATGGCCTGCTGACGCGCCATGTGCTCTGCGTTGCCGCCCAGCAGGATGTCGGTGCCTCGGCCTGCCATGTTGGTGGCAATCGTGACGTTGTCCTTCCGTCCTGCCTGCGCAACGATCTCGGCTTCCTGCGCGTGGTATTTCGCGTTGAGCACGACGTGCTTGATACCGCGCTTTCGAAGCAGCGCGGACAGTCGTTCCGATTTTTCGATCGATACCGTACCGACGAGTGTGGGGCGCCCTGACGCCTGCTTCTCGAGGATATCAGCGACAATCGCCTCGTACTTCTCGCGCTCGGTCCGGTAGACGAGGTCCGGCTCTTCAATCCGCTCGAGCGGACGATTGGTCGGAATCACCATCACGTCGAGTTTGTAGATCTTGTTGAACTCCGACGCCTCGGTCTCCGCGGTACCCGTCATCCCACAGAGCGTCTTGTACTTGCGGAAGTAGTTCTGAAAGGTAATCGTGGCGAGCGTCTGGTTTTCACGCTCGATCTTGACCTGTTCCTTGGCTTCGACCGCCTGGTGCAGTCCGTCGCTCCATCGCCGGCCGGGCATCAGACGCCCAGTGAACTCATCGACGATGACGACGCCCCCGTCCTTGATCATGTAGTCGACGTCGAGACGGAACAACGCGTGCGCACGCAACGCCTGCTGCACGTGGTGGAGCAGTGGCATGTTCGCCGGGTCGTACATGCCCGCGGACCCCGGCACCAGACGATGGCCGAGCATCTCTTCCGACTTGGCCATGCCGGTCTCGGTGAGCGTTACCGTCTTGTGCTTCTCGTCAACGAGATAGTCACCCGTCGTCTCGAGTTGCTCGCGATCTTCGGCCTTGACGTTGCCCTGGGTGACCGCGCCCTTCTTGAGCCTCGGAATGATCCGGTCAACCTCGTAATAGAGGTCCGTGGACTCCTCGGCCGGGCCCGAGATGATGAGCGGTGTGCGTGCTTCGTCAATGAGGATGCTGTCTACCTCGTCCACGATCGCGAAGTGGTGACCTCGCTGGACCATCAACGAGAGGTCGAACTTCATGTTGTCGCGCAGGTAGTCGAAGCCGAACTCGTTGTTGGTGCCGTAGGTGATGTCGGCTCCGTAGGCGACTTGCCGCTGCGCGTCGGTGAGTTCGTGCTGAATAACGCCGACGCTCATCCCGAGGAAGCGGTAGATTCGACCCATCCACTCGGAGTCGCGGCGGGCGAGGTAATCGTTGACCGTGACAACGTGAACACCCTTGCCTGCGAGCGCATTGAGGTAGGCGGGCAACGTCGCGACGAGCGTCTTGCCTTCCCCTGTCTTCATCTCGGCGATCTTGCCGCTGTGCAGCACCATTCCGCCGACGAGCTGCACGTCGAAGTGCCGCATGTTGAGGACGCGGCGTCCCGCCTCGCGTACCACCGCGAAGGCCTCGATCTGCAGATCCGCGAGCGACTCGCCAGCGGCGACTCGGTTGCGAAACTCGACGGTTCGATTTCGGAGCTGTTCGTCGGTGAGCGCCTTCACCTGTGGTTCGAGCGCACCTATCTGCGCCACGCGTGGATACAGGCGCTTGAGCTCGCGATCGTTCTGGGTGCCGATGACCTTGGCGAGGAGTTGGCCGATCATGCGTGGTGAGGGAACCTCTAGTACGCGTTGAATATCTACCGATTGTATCAGGCGGGGCAGCGTCGAGGGCGCGTCCACCTCAAGGCGGACACTAGAGCGATTGCGCGACGTGACCTCACGCGGCCTCCGCACGAATCAAAATCGGCGTCCCGACGATCGTCGTGTCTGGCTTCCTGCCGGACCGACCTGCGCGTCTTACTGGTCGCGGGGTTTCTTTGTGACGAGACGGAGTGGATTGATCAGACGGCCGCCGGCCATCACTTCGTAGTGCAGGTGATTGCCCGTCGCGCGACCCGAGCTGCCGAGTTGACCGATGACGTCACCGCGCTGCACCTTCGCCCCGGGTTTGACCAGAGTCTTGAGCAAGTGACCGTAGCGCGTTTCGAGGCCAAAGCCGTGATCGATGACAATCAGGTTGCCGTACGCGCCCTGCACACCGACCTGACGCACGGTGCCGGCAGCCGTCGCGTAGACAGGCTCGCCCCGATCGCCCGCGATATCGAGGCCTTTGTGATAATCGGCGCCCCCCGTGATCGGATCCCTCCGGGGCCCCATCGTCGACGAGAGCCAACCGTAGGCCGGCCAGATCGACGGCGTGGCCGCCGCCAGCGCGTTCAGCCGCTCGACGTTGCGAGAGACGAGTTGCAGGCGGCTCTCGAGACCGGAGAGGACGGAGCGAATCAGGCCGAAGGTATCGTCAGGCGAGGCCAGGGCCGCGAGTGTCTGCGCGTAACGGGTGTCCTGTTCCTTGACGTTCGTCCCAGGCACCGTGCCGCCCATCGCACGTGACTTGACAATGGCCGGAAGGCGATTCATCGCCTGCGCCAGATTGGGGTCCAACGCGGCACGCTCGCCCAGATCGCCGATGGCCGCCTGGAGCGACTCGATTTGACCCGCCAGGGCCTCGGTGGCCTGCCGATAGTTGGCGTTCTCCATCTCGAGCGACTCATGGCTTGTTCGCAGGCTTGCGACGCTGTCGTACGCCTGCCAGGCCGCGCCCATGCCAATCAGTACCGGAGTCGCCACGATGACGCAGGCGACGACGGCCACGGGTCGCAATGAGACCGTGGCTCGACGAACCACGCCCGAACTGCGATCGGCCACGAGAATCGTGTAGCGCCGTGAAGGCTTCATCGGTCGTAATAATGTGCTGATTGCCGCCGCCGGAACCTGGCCGTCAGATTGTTGAGGTTATCACACGGGGTATCGGTTCCTAAAGGCAGAATCATCACGGAACCCAATCCTGGCGATCATCCAGCGAAGAAACCTTGCTCTTCTCGGACGGCCGCTCCAGAAGGACGAGAGGACATCGGGCTCACTCCACCAGCCTGTACTGCAGCGCCTCGGCGACGTGTCCGGCGCAAACGCCTTCCGACTCTGCGAGGTCGGCGATGGTGCGCGCCACCTTGAGCACTCGGTCGTAGCCGCGAGCGCTGAGGCCGAGCCGGTCGACGCGGTGCGGAGAAGAGCCCGTCCCTTATGATCCGGCGCGCAGAACTTCTGGACCGCGGCGCCGCGCAGGTCCGCCGTGGTGCGGGCGCCCCGGCCGTCATAGCGGGCCTGCTGGGTCGCTGCGGGCGGCACAGACCCGCGACCTGACCGTCGCGGTCGATTCACCCGGCGTCACGTCCGTGATGGCCTGCACCGGAACCGCTGCGACAGGGACGATGAGGTCGATCCGGTCCCGGAGAGGCCCGGACAGTCGAGCCCGATACTTTCGCCACCTGAAGGGGCGTGCAGCGGCACTCGCGGCGAGCATCGCCGAGGAACCCGCACGGACAAGGGTTCATCGCGGCCACGAGCACGAAGTGGGCTGGAAAGACGGCGGTGCGAGCGGCCCGTGCGATGGTGACGCGTCCATCCTCGAGCGGCTGGCGCAGCACTTCGAGGACGCGCCGGTCGAACTCGGGCATCTCGTCGAGGAAGAGGACCCCGTTGTGCGCGAGCGAGATCTCTCCGGGTCGCGGAATGGTGCCCCCACCCACGAGCGCCACGTTCGAGATGGTGTGATGGGGCGCGCGAAACGGCCGGGCCGTGAGCAACCCACGCCCCGCCGACAAGAGCCCCGCCACTGAATGAATGGCCGTGCACTCGAGTGCTTCATCAAAGGTCAAGGGCGGCAGGATCCCGCCCAACCGCCGGGCCAACATTGTCTTGCCCGCGCCAGGTGGTCCGCAGAGCAACAGGTTGTGACCGCCGGCCGCGGCGATCTCGAGCGCACGGCGCGCCATCAATTGGCCTCGCACCTCCGACAGGTCGCTGTCGAGCTGACGGCTGGTCAGACGTCACGGCCCGGCTGGACGCCGCCCGTTCTGCCTGATCGGGACGATTGAGGGCCAGGACAGCCTCGGGAAGCGACCGAGCCACACGAACGTCCAGCCCATCAACAACGGACGCTTCCGCGGCGTTGTGAGGTGGCAGCAGGAGCCTCGTAAGGCCCAGGCGCCGTGCGGCAATGGCGATCGGCAGGACGCCTCGAATGCCGTTGATGGCCCCGTCCAGCGACAGTTCACCGAGGACGACCGTGTCGTCGATGGCGCGACGAGTCACTTGCCCTGACGTGGCGAGCAGACCCAGCGCAATCGGGAGGTCGAAGGAGGACCCTGCCTTCCGGACATCCGCCGGCGCCAGATTCACGGTGATGCGGTGCGGTGGAAACTCGAATCCGGAGTTCTTGATGGCCGATCGAACACGGTCGCGACTCTCTCGAACGGTCGCATCGGGCAGACCGACCATCGTGAAGTGGGGGAGCCCGAAGGAGACGTCGACTTCGATCTGAACGGGATACGCGTCCACGCCGAAGACGGCGGCGCTACGCAAGCTGGCAAGCACAGACAATGCGTATGCAAGGAGTCGCGCCAGGCGTTCTCGAGGAAGATGCGTACGCGGCTGGAAGGGAAGAACGCGATCCGAGTCCGAGGTGGCCGCGCTTCAGGTACGCAGAAACTGCGAGCGCGACGTTGTGGTGGAAATGAAGATCTTGCCTGCGGGCGACGAGCCGCCTCGATCAGCTTAGATTCGGTCTGCGTTTTCGCTGTAGAGCGCACGCTTCAGCGTCCGCGTGTCCGCGGAGGCTGAAGCCTCCGCTCTACGCCGAATCGAAATGCGGTCTAGTTCGTCGCCGTCGATGGGTGCTCGTTGAAGATTCTGAGCCGTTGGCCCACTTGGATCGAATCGGTTCTCAGCTGGTTCCAGCTCTTGAGAGCAGACACCGTCGTCCGGTACAGCCTGGCGATAGAAAACAGCGTGTCCCCCCGCTTGACTCTATGGACCCGTGCTGCCGGAGCCTGCGCTTGGGCAGGTGCGTCCTTCACGGCCACCACTGTGGCGGCGGCAACCCCAGCGCCTCCAGCCGGCGATGGTTCGCGGTCGACCTGGATAACCTCGGCGGCCGCCGGGGCGTCAACCTCGGGAAGCGCCGGCGCTCGAGGGATGATGAGCTGCTGTCCCACTTCCAGGCGTGCGCGTGTCGACAGGTAGTTGGCTTCGGCCAGTTCCGCGCGGGTCACTTTCAGTTTCTTGGCGACAGAGGCAAGCGTGTCGCCCTTCTTCACCGTGTGCCAGCTGATCGTCGTGAGTTGCGCGGGATCGGTCTGCTCGAAGTGCGCGCGCAGGATGTCGCCCGTGCCCTGGGGGATCTTCAACTCGTATTCAGCGGCCTTCAGAGGCGTCATCCACCGCCGCAGTTCCGGGTTCAGTACACGGATCGTCTCCACTGGGGTGCCGATCCAGGTCGAGAGACGCCGCAGATCGATGGCGGTCGGCAACGACACGGTTTCGAACCGCGGCGGGTCGATCGGTTCGACGTTCAGGCCGTAGGCGACCGGGTTCCTTGCAATGATGATCGCGGCCAGGACGAGGGGCACGTAGTCGCGCGTCTCACGGGGCAGATACGCCGTCGAAGCGCTGAGCTGCCAGAAATCGCTGCGGCCCGACCGGCGCATGGCGCGCTGCACCCGGCCGGGGCCACCGTTGTAGGACGCGAGGGCCAGGTGCCAGTCACCGTCAAACATGGCGTTCAGCGTCTTGAGGTACTTCGCCGCGGCGCGAGTGGCCTTCTCGGGATCCGCTCGCTCATCAATGTACCAATCGTGGGTCAGTCCGTTTTCCAACCCTGTGCCGCGCATGAACTGCCAGATGCCGCCCGCCTTCGCCCGCGACAACGCCGTGGGTTTGAACGCGCTCTCGATGAGCGGCACGTAGGCCAGGTCGAGCGGCAGCCCTTCGGCCCTGAATACGTCTTGCACCATGGGAAGGAACTGCACCCCACGACTCAGCCCGTCTTCCAGAAACGACTTGAGCCGGCCGGACAACAGCTGAACAAATGCGAGTACCCTCGCATTCATCGGGATGTCGATGTCGTAGATGATCGGGGTCAGGTTGGCGACCGGTACACTGTCGGCGGCCAGCGGGGGAGGCTCGTAGATGGGCTCAACCACACCCGCGCCTTCTTCAGAATCGTCGACCTGGCTTATGTCGAAGGATTTGTCGGGTAGGTCAAGGGTGGTTTCTTCAACCGGATCAACGGCGGGCGGCTGAGCGAGACGTGGGGCCGGCTGCGGAAGGGTTCGCTGAGTGGAAGCGCCCGGAACGTTGGCCGGCCCGCGAGCCGAGCAGCCCGCCACCACCAGGGCGAGCGCCAACACAACTCCCGATAGCCCGGCGCGACTCCGGCTCAGCATCCCCAGTACCTTACCATCCGAGGGGTGAAATCCGCCATTGGATCGTTGACCATTTGCGCACCACATCCTGCTCTTGCCGCGGATAGCACGTTCGTTCACCCCGCGTAGACGAACACCTGCTCGGACTCGCCAAGGTCGCGGGCTGCCGGCGTCACGATCGTCTTCTCACCCACGAGCACCTTGCGTCCCGCTCGAATCGCCTGTCGGACGTCGTCCTCACACACGAAGTCGACCGGAGTGGCGGTCGCAGGTGGAGCGGCCTTCGCCGGCGCCCCAGCGAGCCCGCGGCCGCTCAGAAACCGATCAATCCGCGACTCCAGATCTTCGGCCGAGATACCACCAGGGCCAGGCTTGGCCTGGGGTTGGGACCGCGGTTCGCCCCCGGTGGGCGGGGCCTTTGGACCACGATCGGTGTCGCTCACTCGTACCTCCGAAGTCGGCAAGGCCGCCATGGGACGGACCTCATAGGCCAGCCGTTTGATATTCAGCAGATGGCGCGGCGTGATGTTGTCGGACGTGATATTGCCTCCCCATCCGCCGCAGCCGAGAGTCATCGCCGGGTCGAGCCCCGTGGTCAACCCAATCGAGCCGTGGGTCGTAGGGGTATTCACGCAAATCCGAAACGCAGGCTTCTTGAGGCCGAACTGCAGGATGACGTCTTCGTTCTTCGAGTGAATCGACATCGTGTGCCCCATGCCGCCGTACCTCAGGATCTGAATGCAACGATCGCACCCCTCCCGCCAGTCCGTCACCCCGTACCAAGAGAGTATCGGCGAGAGCTTCTCGATCGACAGCGGGTAGTCACGCCCGACGCCGGCGAGGGGGGCGATGAGTGCTCGCGTCCCGTCCGGCACCGCGATGCCGACCTTCCCAGCGATGAAAGTCGCCGTTTTCCCCACGAATGCCGGATTCGGCAGTCGCTGGGCGGTGACCAGCCCCCTGGCCAGCGCCTCCATTTCAGCCTGGTTCATGAAGTAGGCGCCCAGCGCCTGGCACTCCCGGCGCAACTCTTCGGCCACCGCCTCATCGACCACCACTGAATTCGGGGAGGAGCAGAGCACCCCGTTGTCGAAGGTCTTGCCATCGATGATGTCGCGAGCCGCTTTCTTGATGTCCGCGCTCCGCTCCACATAGCAGGGTGCGTTCCCCGGACCCACGCCGTACGCCGGCTTGCCGGCGCTGTACGCCGCCCGTACCAGCCCCATGCCTCCCGTCGCCAGGATCACGGCCACGTCCCGGTGTCGCATCAGCTCCTGCGTACCCTCGAGCGTGACGGTTGACATCCAGCCGATCGCCCCCGCCGGTGCGCCCGCTTGCATCGCGGCTTCGGCCATGATCTCGACGGCTCGCGTAATGCACCGCACGGCGGAGGGATGGGGACTGATGACAATCGCGCAGCGTGCCTTCAGGGCGATCAGCACCTTATAGATCGCGGTCGAGGTTGGATTGGTGGACGGAACGATGGCCGCGACGACGCCGAACGGCTCGGCGATCTCAACGATCTTCTTGTCTTCGATGCGGTTGATGACACCGACGCTGCGGATAGGTCGGATGAACTCGTAAACGCGCCGCGACGCGAAGAGGTTCTTCTGGATCTTGTCGGCCACCACGCCGTAGCCGGTCTCCTCGACAGCGAGGCGGGCCAGCGCCTCGGCGTGAGGCGTGACGGCATCGGCCATCGCGCCGACGATCGTGTCTATTTGTTCCTGGGAGAGCTCAGCGAGCAGGGTCTGCGCCTGCCGAGCGCCGCGTGCCAGCGATCGCGCCTCCGCGATCGACGCCAGATCTTTGTCCGACTGCGGCGAGGCGCCCTCGACCGCCACGTCAGGACCTGGGGAGGATTCTTTCGACTTCGGCGTGTGGACGAGGAATGACGTGAACCGAGATCAGCTCACCGACGCGTCGAGCCGCCGCCGCACCGGCGTCGGTCGCCGCCTTCACGGCGCCGACATCACCGCGCACGAGCACGGTGACATACCCAGCCCCGATGTACTCCTTGCCGATCAGCACGACGTTGGCAGCCTTGACCATCGCGTCAGCGGCCTCAACGGAACCGATGAGGCCCATGGTCTCCACCATACCGAGCGCGTCTCCTGCCACGAGCGCACTCTACCAGAATTGCGGAGTATCATTCCACTGTCGATGCGCGGGACACTAGCATCCTTCGTCACGGTGATTGCGCTCACGACCGGCTGCGCGGGAGGCGGGGAAGCTGCAGCGCCCGTCGCGACGCCCTCGGTCACCTTGAGCGCGCCCGTCGCCGCCATCGGAAGCCCGCTCGAGATGTCGTATCGTTTTGCAGTCGCTTCTGACGCGCCGACGCTGTCGGACGACTACTGGGTCTTCGTTCATTTCTTCGACACCGACGGCGAGCTGATGTGGACCGACGACCACCAGCCACCGACACCCGTTGGTCAGTGGAAGCCAGGCTCTGTCGTCGAGTACCAGCGCACGATGTTCGTGCCGAAGTTTCCCTACGTCGGGGAGACACGAGTCGAGGTCGGACTGTTCTCCAGGACGTCTGGCGAACGACTGCCGCTGGTCGGCGAAACCCAGGGTCAGCGTTCGTACCAGGTGGCGGCCTTCGAAATGGCCCTCCAAAGCGACAGTCTCTTCGTGGTGTTCCGGGATGGATGGCACGGGCCGGAGGCGGCCGGTACCGGGTTGGGCGTCGAGTGGCAGTGGTCCCAAAAGGACGGAGTGCTAACCTTTGCCAACCCCATGCGCGACGTGCGCGTCTATCTATCAGTCGATCAGCCGGCGGCGGCCTTTTCCGAGCCTCAGCGGGTCGAGATCCGCGTCGGTCCGACGGTCGTCGATAGCTTCAGCCTCAAGGCGGGGCAGAGCGAGCTGAGACGCATTCCGGTGCAAGCCAGCCAGCTTGGAACCGGGGAGATGGCTGAGATGACCGTTACTGTCGATAAGACGTTCGTGCCGGCCTCGGTTCCCGCGCTTGCGAGTACCGACTCGCGCGAGCTCGGGATCCGGGTATTCCGGGCCTTCGTCCAGCCGCTGTAACGACACGAATCTGCACTGGACCGGCGCTTCCTCACCCGACGTGAGGTTCACGCAAGAACAGACGCCCGTCATGCCGCACAGGAACCATGGAATTCCGCTGTAGGCTCGGCACCCCCGGTGGGGAGATCGTCGAGGGCGTCTACGTCGCCGATAGCGAGGCGCGTCTGCGCAGCGAGCTCGAGGAGAAGGGGCTCTACGTTCTCTCCCTCAAGCGTCGCGGCGGGCTCCCGGGCATGGCCCTCGGGGGGGGCCGGCGCCAGCGGATCTCCCGAGCGGAGTTCCTGGTGTTCAATCAGGAGCTCGCCACGTTATTGAAGGCCGGCATGCCGCTCGTGCAGTCGCTCGATATTCTGCGGCGTCGGGTGGCCAATCCCACGTTCAAGGCGGTACTCGACGGCGTCCACGAGCGGGTCAAAGCGGGTGCCTCGCTCTCCGAGGCTTTCGGTGAGCATCAAGGCCTCTTTCCGGCCGTGTACTCCGCCTCCTTGATGGCGGGGGAGCGTAGCGGTAGCCTTGAAGGCGTCCTCCGCCGATACGTCGCCTACGAGAAGATCATAGGCGCCGTGAAGCGGCGGACGATTTCGGCCCTCATTTATCCGGGCATCCTCGTCGCGATGATGTGCTTTCTGGTGGGCATCATTGTCGTTCGAGTGATCCCGGCGTTTTCGGGCTTCTACGTCAACTTCGATCGGCCTCTTCCGCTCTCGACGCGTATCATCGTCGGCATCTCGGATTTCGTCGTCGGGAGCGCGTGGATCATCTTTCCGGCCATCGCCGCCGCGGTCGCGGCAGCGATGGCGTGGGTCAGACGACCCGAGCACCGGCTTCGGATCGATCGACTGCTTCTCGCCCTACCGGTCGGCGGGGCCACGGTCCGAAAATTTTCGACGTCTCAGTTGGCTCGAACGCTCGCAACGCTACTCGGCGGCGGTATCCCACTCGTCAACGCCCTGGAGATTGCGGGTAACGCGTTGACCAATCGGTACCTGACCGGGGAGATTCAAGACGTCACGCGGCGGGTGCGCGAAGGCGAGAGCTTCGCCGGGGCGCTCGCTGCTCGCGGCCTCTTCGCGGATGTCGCGATCAAGATGGTGGAAGTAGGAGAGTCCACGGGCGCCCTGCAGGAGATGTTGAATAGTCTGGCTGACTTTTACGACGACGAGATCGAGACCGAAGTCGCTCGATTCATCACATTGATCGAGCCGGTGATTCTCGTCGTCATGGGTGTCGTCATCGCGGCCGTGGTACTCGCGCTGTACATGCCGCTCTTCGAACTCGGGGCCGCCTTCGGCGGCTGACGCGCAGAAGCACTATGGCAACTGACGATCCCAAAGAACTGGTCGTACAGGCCCCGGAAGATCGGGCGGCCGAGATCGAGCGTGCCCGCTCGCTTGCGGCGCGCTACCGCCGGGAGTTCGTCGACATGGACGATTTCCGGATCGACCAGGAGCTCTTTCGAGCGATTCCCGCCGACCTCATGCTGCGCTACGGTTTCGTACCGCATCGCCGCGAGGGCAAGTCCCTCGTCGTCGTGGTGTCCGACCCCACGGACCTCCCGATGATTGACGAGTTGAGCGTCATCCTCGGCACTCCCGTCAAGGTCACAGTCGGAGCGCCGTCCGCGATCCAGTCGATCCTGAAGAAGAGCGAGAGCTCGCAACGGGTGCTGGAGGAGGCCACCGAAGGATTTCATCTGACGGTCCTGAAGGACGACGACCCGGGGGATGAAAGTCTCACGGTCGAACGGCTGACGAGCGACATCAGTCCGATCATCAAGCTCGTGGATTCCACCATCTACACCGCCATTCAGCGGCGCGCCAGCGACATTCACATCGAAACCGGCGATGACGCGGTCCACGTGAAGTACCGCATCGATGGCGTGCTGCAGCCAGCCATGCGGCCGATCGCGAAGCAGTTCCATGGCTCGATCGTGTCGCGCGTGAAAGTGATGGCGGAGCTCGACATCGCCGAGAAGCGCGTGCCGCAGGACGGCCGGTTCAAGGTACGGATGCCGGGCAAGACGATCGACTTTCGCGTATCGGTGATGCCGAGCGCTCACGGCGAAGACGTGGTGATTCGAATACTCGACAAGGAATCGATCAGCGAACAGTTCACCGAACTGAAGCTCGACATCCTGGGCATGCCCGATGTGGAACTGCAGCGGTTCCGGAAGTACATCCGCGAACCCTACGGCATGGTCCTGGTCACGGGGCCGACCGGGTCCGGCAAGACCACCACTCTGTACGCCGCCCTCTCGGAGATTCGATCCGTCGAGGACAAGATCATCACCATCGAGGATCCGGTCGAATACCAGCTGAGGGGAATCACGCAGATTCCCATCAACGAAAAGAAGGGGCTGACGTTCGCGCGGGGGCTACGCTCGATTCTGCGTCACGACCCCGACAAGATCATGGTGGGGGAGATCCGAGACCCTGAGACGGCCCAGATTGCCATCCAGTCGGCACTGACCGGTCACCTCGTGTTTACGACGGTGCACGCGAACAATGTGGTAGACGTGCTCGGACGGTTTCTGAACATGGGGGTCGAGCCGTATCAGTTCGTGTCGGCGCTCAACTGCGTGATGGCGCAGCGCCTCGTACGGCTGATCTGCTCGCGGTGCAAACGTCCGGTGCGCGTCGAGCGCCGGCTCCTCGAGGAGTCCGCGCTCAATCCGGACCTGGCCGAAACGCACCAGTTTTTCGAAGGAACGGGCTGCATCGATTGCGGCGGCACCGGCTTCAAGGGTCGCACGGCCATCTGCGAACTCCTCGACCTGTCGGATCGCATCCGTGAGATGATCCTCGAACGACGACCACGATCCGAGATCAAGAAGGCGGCGCAAGAGGAAGGCATGCGCTTTCTTCGCGAGTCCGCGGTCGAGAAGGTATTCCTCGGCCAGACAACGCTGCGGGAAATCAACAAGGTGACCTTCGTCGAATGAGCCTGCTGACCTCCTGGTTGAACAGCCCTCCGCCCGACGCCGCGGTCGAGATCGCAGCCGGCAGGGTATCGGCCGCCACGCTGACCACGCGTGGTGGGAGCGCGACGTTGCAGGCCTATGCGGTAGAGGGCTTGCCGGCCGGGGCCGTGGTTCCGTCGCTGGCGTCGCACAACATCATCGATCGTGAGGCCGTCACGACGGCCGTGCGCACCGTGCTCGGCCGGCTCGGCACGCGGGTCTCCCGCGTGGCGCTCGTGCTGCCAGACGCGGCGGCCAAGGTCTCGCTCATCCACTTCGACCAGGTACCCGCGAAACGCGACGACCTGGATCAACTGGTGCGTTGGCAGGTGCGAAAGTCGGCCCCTTTTTCCATCGACGACGCGTGCGTCAGCTACACGCCTTGCGCGCGCGGTGCCGATGGCTCCGGCGAGTTCGTCGTCGTCCTGGCCAAACGCAGCGTCATCGAGGAGTACGAGCAGGTATGCGCCGACGCCGGCACGTACGTCGGGTTGATCGACCTTACCAGCCTTTCGGTACTCAACCTGATCCTCGCCTCGTCTCGCGTGCCGGCCGGCGACTGGCTGGCGATCTACATGCGACCGGAGGACACCTCCATCGCAATCGTCCGCGACGGCCACGTCATCTTCTTTCGCAATCGACCTGAAGGTGACCACGATACATTGACGGACCTCGTTCACCAGACCGCCATGTACTACCAGGACCGCCTCTCGGGACAGGGATTTGCGCGCGTGCTGGCCGGTGGCAGCGGGCGCACGCCCGACGCCGTGGATCTGGCACGACAAAACCTCGAGACGCGTCTGGGAACGCGCGTAGAACCAATCGACCCGACGTCTGCCGCGACCCTCTCCGATCGGATCGGCGTGACGCCGGATCTCTTGGATGTACTCGCACCATTGACGGGCATGTTGCTGCGAACCCAGCGTGAGGTCGTGTCGGTCTGATGCTGCGCACGAACCTCGCCACGCGCCCGTTCTACAACGTCCAGGCGGTCCGCGTCGTCCTCGGCATCGCCGCGGCTGCAGTCCTCTCCCTGGTCGTCTTTGACGTCGTACAGTTGCTGAACCTCAGCGTCAGTCAGCAGTCGTTGGGCGCGCGGGCATCAGACGCCGAGGCCCAGGCGGCGCGGCTCCTGGCGGAGGCCGAGCGCACTCGAACACAGATCGACCCCACGGAGCTGCAAACGGTGGCGAATGCCGCCCGCGAGGCGAACGCCATCATCGACCGACGCGTGTTCTCGTGGACGGCGCTGTTCGAACACTTTGAAGCAACGCTGCCCCCCGACGTTCGGATCACGGCCGTTCAGCCGGGCATGGAGCGCGAAGGCGCGACCCGCGTACGGGTTGCTGTCGAGGCACGCCGAGCGGAGGACCTCGATGCGTTCGTCGAGGCTTTGGAGGAGGGCGGAACCTTCCGCGATGCCCTGGCAACGCAGGAGATCACCAGCCCTGACGGAGTGATTCAGGCCGCTATCGAGGCGACGTACATGGCGCCGGCTGCGGTTGGCGAGCGGACACCCACCGAGGCCCAGCCGGCCCGGGCCGAGGAGCAACGGTGATGGAGTCTCCTCACGGCATTCGGTTGATTTCGCGAATCGCCGCCGAACACCGGCGATCGCTTATCGCCATCGGCCTGACCTGCGCCGTTGGGATCCTGACCTACGTCTTTGTCGTCTACCCGCTCGCCCAGCGCGTCGCCAATATCGAGCAGCGCGACCGGGCTGCTGAACAGGCGCTCGCCGCGGCGCAGGCGGAACTCGCCCAGGTCTCCGGCACACTGACCGGAAAAGCGCGCGCCTCCACCGAGCTCATGACGTTCTACACGGACGTGCTGCCGCAGGATCTGGCCGGGGCCCGGCGCTTGACATACCTGCGCCTGGCGCGACTCGCGCGCGAGACGAACCTCGACTACGAGCGTTCGTCGGTACTCGCCGAGTGTCGAGACCGACAGTACGCTGACGCGCCTTGGAATTCAGCTGGTCCTGTCGGGTACCTACGCGAACATGCGCGCCTTCATCTACGAACTCGAAACCGCGGATGAGTTCGTCGTCATCGATAACATTCAGCTCAGTGAAGGCGGCGGTGACACCAGTTCGTTGGTCGTGTCGCTCGATCTGTCCACCTACTATCGGACGCCCTCGTCGTGACGCCACTCATGCGACGCGGGCTGGTCGTCGGGGGAGCGGGGCTCGCATTCTTCGCCGTTCTCATGGTGGGGTGCGACGGTGCTCCGGAGGCCGCCGCGACGCGGCGTCCCGTCCGCGGCGCCACGGCCAGGGCCTCTGTCGCCAATGACCCGGCCGTCGTGGATCTCCGCCTGCATCGCTTGCGGATCACCCCCGGAGCGTCGGAGAGCGTCGAGCGAAACCTGTTCCGGTTCGAATCCGCACCAAGCTCCACCGCCTCCGCCGACGCGAGATGCACGCCAGGAGCGGTGCTGCGCCGCGTCCGGTCCCAGTCGCGGTCGGGCCGCCGGCCGTTCCCGCCGATCCCGTTGAAGCTACATCGGGCTGCTGGAAGCGCCGGCGCCAGGCGGGCCGCGTCGCCGTCCTCAGCGATGGGCGAGGAAACGTATTCTACGGACGAGAAGGCGATACTATCGAGGGCCGCTACCGCGTGCTTCAAGTCAGCCCAGTCGCCACCGAGTTGTCGTACCTCGACGGCCGCGGTCGGCAGACCATCCGCCTGTCAGGACAATGATGCCCCTCATTTCTTCGGCTGCTCTCATTGCTCGTCATCGCCACCCTCCTCGCGGGATGCGGCGCTGGTGGGGCGTATGGCCAAGGCGAGAGTGCGGCCCGTGCCGGCGATTGGGATGCCGCGGTCGAGCACTTCCGCCGCGCCCTTCAGGAGAATCCGGACCGCGCCGACTACCGTATCGCACTCGAGCGCGCCATGATCTCGGCGTCGATGCAGCACCTGGATCAGGCGAGGCTGCTCGAAGCGCGAGGTCAACTCGAGGAGGCGCTCCGGGAATACCGTCGCGCCGGCGAGTTCGATCCGAGCAACCGCCAAATCGCGAGCCGGGCGCTCGAGATGGAGCGTCGGCTTCGGGATCTGGCCGAGGCATCTCGTCCGCAGCCGAACATCAGACAACTCCAGCAGGCGGCACGCCAGTCGCCGGAACCTCTGCTCAATCCCGCGTCGCGCGAGCCGATCGACGTCGTATTCAACAACGCCAGCTTGCGCGACATCCTGAATTCGATGGGGATGTCGGCCGGCATCAACGTCACGTTCGAACGCGACTACCAGGACCGGGTTTACTCGATCCAGCTGCGTGGCGTCACCTTCGATCAGGCGCTCGCACAGATTCTCTCGGGCAATCAGCTCTTCTTCAAAGTCGTCAACGAACGCTCGATCATGGTCATCCCCGACACGGTCCAGAAGCGAGCCTTGTACCGAGGAGCAGGTCATCCGGACGTTCTTCGTATCGCATTCCGACGCAACCGAGCTGGCCCAGATTCTCAACGGTGTCGTTCGCATCCCGGCTCTCGCCGTCGCGCCGCAGATCGTCGCCAACAAGACCAACAACACGATCACCGTTCGCGCGTCGGCGAACATCGTGCAAATCATCGAACGGATCGTCGAGCAGAACGACAATCCGAGGGCGGAAGTCATCATCGACGTGCAGATACTCGAGGTCAACCGAGGGCGGGCAAAGGAGTTCGGAATCGATCTGACCCGTTACTCGGTGGGTATCGGATTTTCACCTGAAGCCGACCCGCGCGGCACAGGAGACGACGCCGGGGGACTTGGGGGAACCTTGACGCCGCCACCGTTCAATCTGAACACGGTGACTCGAGGGATCTCCACCGCAGATTTCTATCTGTCGGTCCCGGCCGCCGTGATCAACTTTCTGGAAACCGACTCGGAGACGCGTCTCATCGCAAAGCCACAGCTCCGCGGCGCCGAGGGTCAGCAGATCAGACTGAATCTGGGCGATCAGATTCCCGTGCCGGCCACAGTGTTCACGCCCGTTGCAGCTGGGGGCGCCAATGTCAACCCGCTGACGTCGTTCAACTACCGGGACGTGGGCGTCATCGTAGAGGTCACGCCACGCGTCACCTTCGAGGGCGACATCATCATGGACCTCGTCGTGGAGAACAGCACGCTCGGCGGGGACATCAATATCGCGGGTCAGAATCTGCCGTCGTTCGGCTCGAGAAAGATCCAGACGCGCCTCCGGCTGCGCGACGGCGAATCCAATCTGTTGGCAGGCCTGCTTCGAGAGGAAGAACGCAAAGCGATGCGAGGCATACCAGGACTCCTGCGCCTGCCCATACTCCGCAGTCTTTTTGCTGCCAACGAGACGGAGATCCGGCAGACGGACATCGTCATGCTGCTGACGCCGAGAATCGTGCGAACCCAGGAGCTCACCGCTGCAGGACGTGAGCCCCATCTTCATTGGGTCGCAGCAGAGCCTGGGCCTCGGCGGACCGCCGCCACTGATCGCACCGACAGTCGACGCCGATCCTGATCCTGCTCCGGCTCCGGGGACCGCAGCGGCGTCCAGCGCCGTCCGCGCCGGCGGGTGCGGGCGTTGTCGTCGTGCCGCCGGGAAGCTCCGCGGTGCCAGGGACGACGACCGTCCAATCGGCGGCTGGCGCGGCGGTCCCGCCGGTAGCGGCCGGAGGCCGGCTCATGTTGTCGACGCCGGGCGAGGACTTTCGGGTGGGCGGAGGTCCCTACACGGTAGCAGTCTCGATGACCGATTCGTCTCAGGTGTCCAGCGTGTCTCTCACGATCTCGTTCAACCCTTCTGTCCTCAGGGTTCGAGCCGTACAGGAGGGAAGTTTCCTACGCGCAGGAGGTGTGGTGGCGGCGTTTACCCAGCAAGTGGACCCCACCACGGGACGGGTCGATATTGCGATCGTGCGCTCGAACGATCCTACAGGCGTCGCCGGCACTGGACTCCTCGCAGCAATCCTGTTCGACGCGGTAGGCGGAGGGAGCGCGAACCTGGCACTGACTGGTGCGGCTACCGGACCGCGTGGAGCGTCTGTACCGTTGCAAACGGGTTCAGTGCCTGCGGTGACGGTCAAGTGATGTCACGATTCGGGTCGATTCGGGAGCGACGGGGATCAGCGGAGCACGGGTATACGTTCGTCGAATTGCTGGTCGTGACGACGATCCTGCTGATCCTGGCTTCAGCGGTTATGCCTCTGGCGCAGGTGACGTCTCAGCGCCAGCGTGAAGCGGAACTCCGTCGCAGCTTGCGGGAGCTGAGAACCGCGATCGACGCCTTCAAGGACGCGGTGGATCTTGGCCGGATCCCGACAACCGAGCTCGAGCCTGGCAATGAAGGTTACCCGCCGGATCTCGAAACGCTCGTAGAGGGAATCAGCGCCGCCAACGATGCCACGGGGCGAAAGATCCGGTTTCTCAGGCGAATCCCGATCGATCCGTTGACGGGGGGTACGGAGTGGGGATTGCGCTCCTATCAGGATTCGCCGACGTCTACCTCGTGGGGCGGGCAGAATGTCTTCGACGTGTATTCCAGGGGCGAAGGCACCGGTCTCGACGGCACGGAGTATCGAGCGTGGTAGCACTTCGCACCTTCGCACCCTCGCACCCTCGCACCAGCAATCGAGGGACGTCCGGGTTCACGCTCATCGAACTGATGATCGTCATGTCGCTCATCGTCGTGCTGGCAGGGATCACGATTAGCGTCAATGCAAACGGCCAGACGCGGGCGCGCGAAGCGGTTCTCAAGGAAGACCTCTTTCGCATGCGCGACGCCATCGATCAGTACTACGCCGACAAAGACGCGTACCCGTCGACACTCGAAGATCTCGTCTCGGCGAAGTATCTTCGCGCCGTACCGAACGACCCGTTCACGAACTCATCCGAGACCTGGCAGACGACCATGTCCGAGATTGACCCCGCGAACCCGTCCGCAACTCCTGGCGTGTTCGACGTCAAGAGCGGCTCAGAGCGCACGGCGCTCGACGGTACGCCATACGCCAACTGGTAGTCACGATGTTCACAGGCAGCGATTTCACCGTTTCGGCCATCTCGACCTGGCGCACATGCCTCCTCCTGGCGATGACAGCGACACTCACCGGCGCCTGCGACTCAGCGCAACTGCTCGCGCCGACCCGCTCGACCATTACGATCTCTGCTCCGACGCAGATCCTGGCCAACGGCGGCACCGCTGAAATCACCGCGTACATGCTCGAGGAAGCAGGCACACCCGTTCACAACGGGACAACGGTCCGGTTCTCGACCACGCTCGGAACCATTGATCCCGAAAACGCCCAGACTCGAAACGGTCTCGCGCGCGCGGTGTTCTCGGCCGGCGGCAGTTCCGGCATCGCCGAGATTCGCGCAACCTCGGGCTCGGCCAGCGGGGGAACCGACAACGTCAACATGGTCCGCATCATCGTTGGAGCCGCGGCCATCAACACCATCACGCTCCGCGCGAATCCGGGGAGCGTCGGCCCATCGGGTGGCGCGGTTGAGCTGATTGCATCGGTCGTCAGTGAGGGCGGTCAGGGCGTGGAAGGTGTCGATGGTGACGTTCACCGCCGACCAGGGAACGCTCAGCGTCTCAACGGCCACCACCAACGCGAACGGCGAAGCGCGCACGACGCTCACAACCGGACAGGAGACCAACGTCACCGCCGCTGCCGGCACAAAGACGAGCGGCGCCGTCAGGGTAACGGTGCGCGCGGGTCCGATCGTGTCGATCACCTGCGCCCCTGCCTCGGGAACAGGCAACTGCGCTGGCCTGCAGGCCAGCCGCGGGCAATAGCGCGATCGTGCTCCTGACCGTTACGAAGCCGACTGGTAGCAGCAACTTGCGGAACGTGGTACTCGACTTTGGCGACGGTGAATCAATGAACCTCGGCAATCTGGCGAGCGGAACCGCCGCCGTCAGCCACTCGTATGCCGGACCATCGGGATCGACGCCCCGGTCTTACACGGCAACCGTACGCGCCGACGATGTCAACGGCGAGTCAACCTCGGCAACGACCTCTATCGTCGTAGCGCCTCGGTCGGCGATCGGCGTCTCACTGGCACGTCCAGCGAAACAGCTACGGTCGACAGGCCAGCGATGGACGTTCACCGCAACCGCCATCGGCGTTGCGGATGCGGGCACCATCCAGTCGTATTCGTGGGACTTCGGCGACGACGTCGACGTCACGACGTCCGGCGGCGTGACCGCGCACGTTTACACGGAGGAAGGGAAGTTTACCGTCACGGTGACCCTGAATATGGTGGACGGCAGGACCGCTTCGGCCACGACGGAGATTCTCGTCAACCTGCCATGACGTTCTGCGAGCGCGGCTACGCGATGGCGGCGCTGCTCGTCGGCTTGAGCGTGATGGCCATCATGCTCAGCGTGGCGCTTCCAGTGTGGCGTACGGCGGCTCAACGTGAGCGCGAAGCCGAACTCATTTTCCGAGGCGAGCAGTACGCGCACGCGATCGAGCTGTACTCACGCCGGAACGGCGGGTTTCCGTCCACCCTCGATGTGCTGGAAAAGGGTCGCTACATTCGCAAGCTGTACAAGGACCCCGTCACGGGGAACGCGGACTTTCAGCCGGTCTTCGTAGGCCAGATGGTCGGTGGACAGCCCGCCGCTCCACGGCAACCGGGTGGTGCGGGAACTCCCGGGAGCGCCGGGCGGGCAAGCCGGCCAAACGGCGACCTCTGCGACCTCTGGTCCTGAAGCGCGCGGCGGTCGCGGTGGCCAGCCCGCAGGACAGACGTTGGGACAGCCGTTGGGACAAACACAGGGGCGGGGAGCTGCTGCCGGTGGCGGGCCCATCATCGGCGTCGTCAGTCGGAGCACCGCTGAGTCGCTCAGTCTCTACAACGGACGAGGTCGCTACAACGAGTGGGCGTTCGTCGCGACGGCGATGTCGCAGCAGGCCGGCGCACCGAGCGGGTCCCAGGGCGCGACCGCACCGGGGCTCGGTGGAGCACGTGGCGGGCAGCCGGGGCCGCAACGCGGTGGTGGGAGCGGGATGTCTCCCGGCGGAGTACCTCCAGCCCCGGGCCGCTTCGGAGCACCACGAGGGAACCCTTTCGGTACGCCGAATGGTCCCGCCCCTGGTGGCGGCGCGCCTCGGCCCCGCTAGCTCGATTCGAGGGCGTCCATCACCGCATCGTGTACGGCGGGGCGTACCAGCCTGATGCCTTCATTGTCGCGAGACGGACACACGCGATTCGTCAGGAAGACCACGTAGACTTCACGATCGGGATCGATCCAGAGGGATGTGCCCGTGAAGCCCGTATGTCCGAAGGCCCGGGCCGACATCCGTCGCCCGCACGACGAGGTCGGCAGCATGGTGTCCCAGCCCAACGCACGTGAACTCCCCGGCACGTCGGCACGTTTCGCGACGAACGTCTCGACGGTGGAGCGTTGGAATACGCCGCCACGTCCCGCCAGGATCTGCAGCACGTGACGCGCGTGCTGTCCCACCGCGGCGGATGTCCCGAAGAGGCCTGAGTGCCCGGCCGCACCATCGAGGGCGGCCGCGTTCTCGTCGTGGACTTCGCCAACCGGCAGACGACCGCGCCACGCGTCGAACTCCGTTGGTGCGGTCCTGGACCTCCAGACACTCGGTGGATTGAACTGCAGATCCTCGACGATACCCATCTGCGTCTGCAGGGCGACGAAGCGCTTCTCGATTGCTACGTCCCGACCAAGGATGAAACCGAGAAGCATGAAACCCAGGTCGCTGTAGATAGATCGTGACCGAGGCACGTACGCGAGCGCACTCTCGCAGATCGCCTGCTCGAACGCCGTCCCTCCCCTGAGCGTGCGGAAGAACGGAATGTGTGCCGTGAGTCCACCGCAATGCGCCAGCAAGTCGCGCACCGTTACGGAGAGGCGGTCGGTCCCGGTCCAGGCTGGAATGTGATGCCCCACCGGATCGTCCAAGCCGAGGCCGCCGCGCTCCACCTGCTGCATCGCGATTGCGGTCGTCGCGAGGACCTTCGTGAGAGAGGCGAGATCGAAGACCGTGTCATCGAGCGTTTCCGGTGCATCGCTTCCGGCGTGCAGGCGCCCGAACGCATGCCGCCACAGAACACGTGTCGGATCCCCGACTTCGATCACGGCGGCAGGGAACGCCCGCTGCGCGATCGCCTGCCGGATCAGATCCGCGGTCGCACCGAACCTGTCGGACGGCCCATGCTGAACCTTGGGCACGTGCGATCAGCCGCGGGGATGGCTCGCTTCGGCCGCGCCCTGCAGCATGCCACGCAACCGGGGCGCGATATCCTCGCCGAGAGCTTCGCGCATCGAATCGTGCGCCTTGCGGAGCCGTGACAGAGCCTTGGGATAGGGCAGTCCTGTCCGCTGCATGACGATCGCGGCCTTCACGTTCCAGTGCGCCCGCTTCATCAGCTTGTCCACATCGTCGTACTCGAGTCCGGTCACGATGTTGACGATGCGGCGAGCGCGGTCCTTGCGCTTCTCCGATCCGGTTTGTACGTCGACCATGAGGTTTCCGTACGTTTTCCCGATTCGCACCATCGCACCGGTGGTCAACATGTTCAGCACCAGCTTGGTCGCGGTGCCTGCCTTGAGACGCGTCGAACCGGCGATGACCTCTGCGCCTACGCCCGGCGCGATCGTCAGGTCGACGAACGTCTGCAGTTCGGTGCCGGGATCGCAGGTCACGAAGACGACTCGGGCACCCGCCTTGCGTGCGCGCGTAAGAGCCCCGCGCACGAACTGCGTCATTCCGCTGGCCGACACACCGATGACAACATCTTTCTTCGTCGGACGAAGGCGCGTGATGGCGCGGGCCCCCTCTTCATAGTTGTCCTCGACGCCCTCTTTGGCGGCGAACGTCGCCTCGCGGCCGCCGGCAATCACCGCCTGGACGAGTGACGGGTCGGTGCTGAACGTTGGGGGCATCTCCGCGGATTCGAGGATGCCGAGGCGACCGCTGGTCCCGGCGCCGACGAAGACCATGCGACCGCCTTTCCGGAGCGCGGAGGCGATCATCTCGACCCCAACGGCGATGCGCTCACGCTCCCGCTGCACAGCGGCGAGCATCTTGCGGTCTTCGTTGATCATCAGGTCGACGATCTCGCCCGGGGCGAGCTTGTCGATATCAAGGCTTGACGGATTAATCGCCTCCGTCGGGAGCGACTGCCACTTGGAGCGCATTCACGTACAATTCTACCGATTCACGGGACACAGCGAGTGACTGCCTCCAGTTCGTCCCTTGTGGACGCCTACCTGACACACCTGACGGTCGAGCGAAGGCTCGCCGCTAACTCCGTCGAGAGTTACGCGAGGGACCTTGTCCTGCTAGCTGAATTCAGCGCAGGACGGGGCCGACCGCTAGCAGCGCTCACCAGAGAGGATCTCGAGGGACTCGTGCGCGACCTCATGGCCGAGGGGCGCTCCCCACGGTCCGTGGCTCGAGCGGTGGCTTGTTTCCGGGGCTTCTACCGCTTTCTCGTTGTCGACGGTACATCCAAGACGAGCCCCGCTGCCGACCTTCGGCCGCCCCGAGCGTGGAAGACGCTGCCACGATACCTGTCGATCGAGGAGATCGACCAACTGCTGGCGCAGCCCGATGTTGCGACGCCGCGAGGTCTTCGCGACCGCGCACTCATCGAACTGCTCTACGCGACGGGCATGCGCGTCTCAGAGTTGATCGGTCTTCGCCCAGCGGACGTGAACTTGGAAGCTTCGTACCTGACGTGTACCGGCAAGGGTGACAAGCAGCGGATCGTGCCCATCGGTGAAGAGGCAACGATCTGGGTGAAGCGCTACCTGTCGGACGCTCGAGGCACCCTGTTGGGGAAGCGGCGAAGTACCCGACTGTTTGTCAACGCGCGTGGCGGGGGCCACGGGCTCACGCGCGTCGGGTTCTGGAAGGTGCTCAAGGGCTACGCCAGGCAGACAGGTCTCAAGGTGACGATCAGCCCTCATGTACTGCGCCACTCGTTTGCGACCCACCTGCTCGAGCGTGGCGCCGACCTCAGAGCCATCCAGATGATGCTCGGTCATGCCGACCTGTCCACCACTCAGATCTACACACACGTGCTCGAGCGCCGCATGCGCAGCGTGTACCGATCAATTTCATCCGAGGGCCTAGCCGCCATGACACGTCGTACCGCTCGACAGGGACCCCTTTGGTAGTGCGAGTCGGGGCATTCGTGGTCCTGGCGGCCGTCGGGGCAGCCTTCTACTCGGGACGGCCCGCTCCAACCCGCATCCTGCCGGCGGCGTCGACGGGAGCTCCAGCGGTCCGAGGAGCGATTCACGTGCACAGCACACGTTCTGACGGCAGCGGTGACCCCGCCAGCATCGCCGCGGCCGCAGCCCGGGCGGGGTTGAACTTCGTCATCTTCACGGACCATGGAGACGCGACGCGCCAACCCGACGAGCCCCGCTACATAGACGGCGTACTTTGCATTGACGCGGTTGAGCTCAGCACCGACCACGGTCACGTGGTGGCGCTCGGATTGTCTCAGGCGCCGTATCCGTTCGGTGGGGAGGCCCGCGATGTCCTCGAGGACATGGCCCGCCTCGGTGGATTCGCAATTGCCGCACATGTCGATTCACCGAAAGCCGACCTGCAGTGGAGCGACCGGGTGACCGCGCTTGGGGGGATCGAGTGGCTCAACGCTGACAGCGAGTGGCGGGATGAGTCCTCTCAGCTCGCTCGCGAGGGCGCTCTTCATGTACCCGGCATACGGAACAGCGGCGCTCATGGCACTGCTCGACCGGCCAGTCTCCGTGCTCGAGCGATGGGATGCATTGACCGCGGAGCGGCGGATCGTCGCCATCGCCGCGAGCGACGCGCATGCACGTCTCAGCCTGAGAAACCTGGGAGAGCCAGAAGGCAGTGGAAGCGCGTTGCACGTGCCCTCCTACGAGAATACATTCCGCATGTTCTCCAACGTGCTCCCCTCAGTGACGCTATCCGGTGATGCACGGCAGGACGCCGATGTCGTGCTCGCGGCGATCCGCGATGGGCGCTTGTACTCCGTCATCGACGGACTGGCAGGACCAGGGACGCTGTCATTCACGGCCACGAGCGGGACGACCACGGTATCCTTCGGCGACGTATTGCCGAATGCCGACGCGGCAACCGTCCTCCGTGTCTCCGATGCAGGGTCCGGAAGACACTCAGTTGATCCTCATCAAGGATGGAGAAGTGCTGGAGACCAGCATGGGCGCGACGCTCGAGCGGATCGTGACCGGCACGCCAGCGGTCGTATCGCGCCGAGGTCTCGCTCCCAGGCGCACCTGGAGATCCTGCCGTGCCGTGGATGGTTTCGAACCCGATCTACGTCGGGCGCGCGAGCGCCGAGCCAATCGTCGCGGCTCAGTCGCTGCCTCCGTCGACGTTCGCTTTCCAGTATCGTGATGGGCCGGCCTCAGCATGGACCGTCGAACACAGCCCGGAGTCGCTTGGGGCGATCGACGAGATCGAGGCCGTTGACTGGACAACAGTTATCGTTGCGCTACGCCTTGGGCGGAAATGCCTCCTCCAGCGCCTTCACGGCGTTCGTCATGCCGGCCGGAGCGGACCTGCCTTCGTACGACCGCCTGATGTTTACCGGCCGAGCGAACCATCCGATGCGCATGTCCGTTCAGATCCGTGAGCGGGGCGGCGCGGCGGGAGAACGCTGGCATCGGTCCGTCTACCTGGAACCCACCGCGCGCGAGATTACTGTGTCCTTTGACGACATGCTTCCACGAGGCGAGACGTCCAGACCGCGTCCGCTGCTCGCGAACGTCGAGTCCGTGCTGTTCGTTCTCGACACCGTCAACACTCCACTCGGTGGCAACGGGACCTTGTGGCTCGACGACGTCAAGTACGCGAAGTGACGAGCAGCGTCACGTTCTGACGGTCAGGAGTAAGTAGCCGGCACCGGCGCCGAAGAGCAGGTTCGGCGCCCAGGCCGCGAGAACCGGCGTGACCAGGCCTCCTGCGCCGAGAGCGGCGAACATGCTGATCGCTACCCAGTACGAAATGGCGAGCGCGATACCCACACCGATGCCGTACATCGCTCCTCGGCGGCCGGTAGTCACGGCGAACGGTATGGCGAGCAGCGTCATCACGATGGTGACGAATGGGAACGAGAGTTTTCTTTCGAGTGCCACCAGCTGTCCGCTGATATCGAGACCGCTCGTCCGGAGCCTCGCGGTGTAGTCGCGCAGCTGCGAGTAGCTCATGAATCGCTCATCCGGCTGCTGCGTGGTGAAGTAATCCGTCGCCTCGATCGCGGTTTGTGACGCTTCAAACGGCGTGAACGACCGTCGTCTCTCCCGTGTCGGTGAGTTCCCGAACCCAGCCCTGTTCGAGACGCCACGCATTGGCATCGGTGGTCCCGCCTGTATATGCCGCGCGTTGCGCGAACGTCCGTTTGGCGAGCACCGGCATTCTCGATCCGAATCCGTAGATCGACAGGCCGTTGAGCTGCTGCGCACGCGGATCGTAGTAGTCGAAGTGGTAGATATCACCGTCGCTGCCCACGACCCAGCGCCGAAGCAGCACATCAAAGGTCTGGGGGGCACCCCCGCGAATCACATGACGAATCGCTTCGGCGCGACGATTGGCCGGGCCGAGCACTGTCTGTTCGAGCAAGAAGAGCACGCCGCCCGCGCAGATCGCGCTGACAACCATCGGCAGCGCGACTCGATACAGGCTGATCCCACAAGCTTTCATGACGACAAGCTCGCTGTTCTTGGTGAGCAGCCCGATCGTGACAAGGGCCGCCAGAAGGACCGCGAGAGGAAGGATGTAGTAGACGTACTGCGGCGTGGCGTACCAGAAAAACGTGAGGAGCATGCTCCAGGTCGCCTGGCCTCTAAACACTTTGTCCGAGAGATCGAGAAACGTGGAGATATAGAAAATGCCCGCCATCGCCACTGCCGACAGAAATGCGACTCGCAGATAGACGGATGCGACGTAGCGGTCAAGGATCCCGAGCAGTGGCAGTCTGAGCGGGGGAATCCTGAGCGCGGGGAGCCGCGGCAACCCTGGGAGCCGACGCGCGCCGTCTCCCGGCCGGCTGCGGCGCAGCAGGAGCCACACGCCCAGTCCGCCCAAGGCGAGGTTGGGCATCCACGCCGCAAGCCACGGCGGCACCATATGCCCCCGCACGAGCGACTGACCGAGCCACAGCAGGACGTAGTAGGCGAAGATGACGCCGATACCGATCGCGAAACTCGCGAGCCTGCCGTCTCGCCGGTTGTTCACCCCCAGCGCCAGTCCGATCAGCCCGAAGACCAGGCAGGCGAACGGGATCGAGAACTTCTTCTGGATCTCGAACAGCTCGCTGTGAGGGTAGATCCCCTCGCGCTCGAGCTCGGCCGCGCGGGCCTGGAGCTGCGGGATCGACATTTCGCGTGTCCCCAGCGGAGGGCCTTCACGTGGAAAGACCGTATCCGGGTTGAGCCGCAGCAACAGACGATCGAACTGAAAGACCTCGTACTTCTCCGCGCCGTCGGCGACGTGGCGCGCCCCATCTTCGAGCACCATGTCGAGCGTCCGTCGCTCGCGGTCGATGACGACCCTCCCGTGGCGCGCGAGATAGATGGCCTGGGGCTGCCCGGGTCGGCTGTCCGCCATGAAGACGTCCGTCCAGCCGTCACCCGACGCGGGCACCTCACGCACGTAGAGCACGACGTCTGGAAAGTCCTCGAAAAAGACGCGCGGGCGAACCTCACCCTCCGCGCGCGCCGCCACGATCCCAAAGATGATCTCGCGAAAGTGCTGATTCGCATCCGGCGCCGCCACGAGGTAGATGTAGGTTGTCGAGGCCCACGCGAGAATCGAAAGCAGGCCCACCGGTCGCAGGAGACGGATGAGACTCACGCCACAGGCCTGCATCGCGACGAACTCGCGATCCGCTGAAAGCCGGCCGAACGCGACGAGTAGACCCAGCAGAAGGGACATCGGGATCGTGAGAGCGAACACCCCCGGCACCAGCGTGGCCATCACGCGCAGCACGACGACAACCGGCACGCCCTTGGAGACAAAGCTCTCGGCGTACTCGATGAGAAACGGAATGATGAGCATGAACGTGAAGACCAGCAGCCCGATGAGAAAGGGCCACAGAACCTCACGAATCACATAGCGATCGAGAATCCGCATGCGATGATCCCATCCATTATGACCCGCGTCGCGATCCTGTGGCATATGCACCAGCCCTTCTACCAGGATCTGCTCACTGGCGAGCACGTGCTGCCGTGGGTCCGGATGCACGCCATCAAGGACTACTGGGGCATGGTGGCGCTCCTGCGGGAGCATCCCTCGGTCAAGGTCACGTTCAACCTCGTTCCCTCGCTCCTCGTCCAGCTCGAAGCCTTCGCTCGTGAGGAAGCGCGGGACCGCCATCTGGAACTCGGCATGAAGCCGGCAGAGCTCCTCTCGGCCGACGAACGCACCTTCTGCGTTGGTGAGTTCTTTCACGCGCACCGGACGCGGATGGTCGACCCGTATCCCCGGTACCGTGAGCTCCTCGCGCTGCGCGATCACGGCAGCGATCGCGAGGGCCTGCCGGCGCGGGCGTTGCGATTCTCCGTCGAGGACATTCGCGACCTCCAGGTCTGGCACAAGTTGGTCTGGATCGACCCCGTCTACTTCGAGCAGGACGGACGCGTCTCGAGGCTCGTCACCAAAGGAGGAGGATTTACCGAAGAGGACAAGGGCACACTCCGGGACGTCGAACTGGAGATCATGCAACTGGTGATACCGGAGTACGCGGCGGCCGCGGCGCGCGGGCAGGTGGAGCTGTCCACGTCGCCCTTCTACCATCCAATCCTGCCGCTCCTCTGCGACTCGGACGTGTACCTGCGGACCCACCCGCACTCGGCCATGCCGCGAGTGCCGTTCCGTCATCCGGAAGACGCTGCCGATCAGCTCGCCCGGGCCGTCGCCCTCCATGAACGGATGTTCGGACTCCCTCCGCGTGGGGTCTGGCCTTCGGAGGGGTCGGTGTCGGACGCCATGGTGTCGCTCGTGCGTCGCGCGGGGCTGCGCTGGATGGCGACAGACGAGGAGATTCTGGCGAAGACACGCGGTACGGCGTTCACTCGCGACGCCCTGGGACATCTTCACGAACCGGAGGCGCTCTATCGGTCCTTCAGGGTCGGCGGGGAAGAGGAGTGGGTCGGGTGTGGATTCCGCGACCACCGCCTGTCCGATCTCATCGGATTCAGCTATGCGTCCTGGCCTGCCGAGCGTGCCGCGGATGATTTTGTCGGGCAGCTTGTGGAAGCGGGTCGTCGCTACGCCGAGCGCACGGGCGGGGAAGAGGCCACCATCTTCGTCATCCTCGACGGAGAGAATGCGTGGGAGTCGTACGAAGGGCAGGGCCGGCCGTTCCTCCACGCTCTGTATTCCAGGCTCGGGTCACATCCAGAGATTCGGACGGTCACGATGTCCGAAGCGTGCGCCGAACCCACCGAGAGGCTGCCGTCGATCTTCCCCGGGTCATGGATCAACGGGGATTTCTATATCTGGATGGGCCACGCCGACGACCATCGGGCCTGGAGCCAGCTCGTCGACGCCCGACGAGCCCTGGAGGGTGCGCCGGCCTCGACCCCACCAGACGCCCTGGCTCGGGCGCGGGAAGAGCTGCTCGTGGCCGAAGGAAGCGATTGGTTCTGGTGGTACGGCGACGACCACTCCTCCGACCACGATCGCCAGTTCGACGACCTCTTTCGACGCCACGTCCGCAACATCTACGATGCAATTGGCCGCCCGATTCCCGCAGAGCTCTTCAGGACGAATATCACCACGGAACCAATCGCGCCGCCTGACAACTCGCCAGAGTGCCTGATTCAGCCCCAGGTGGATGGCGAGATCACGAGCTATTTCGAATGGATGGGCGCGGGGTCCACGGAACTTGTCGCGCCTGCCGGCGCCATGCACGCGTCGGGGACGACGAACACATTCGAGAGGCTGGCGTTTGGATGTGACCGGGAGCGGCTGTTCGTCCGGATCGACGCCACGGAACCCGTTCTCGGACTGCTTCAGGAGGGCATTGAGATTCAGATCAGGTTCATCACGCCGGCCGGCCTTCGAGCCACCGCTCGCGCGGACGCCGCGCTGCTTCAGGTCTCGCTCGAGCATCAAACCGACAGCGGGCGTTGGGAAGCCCTTCGCTGCGCGGGGTTGTCTGGAGCCGCCGCGTCGATTCTGGAGCTCGCGATTCCCTTTGCCTGCCTTGGTGTCCGCGCGAGGGACATCGTCGCATTCATCGTCTCGAGCCAAGGGGGAACCGTGCCGCAGCCCCTGCCAACGCACGAACCCGCCGTGCTTCAGGTTCCCGCGTAACTGAGCTCGGCGCCGGCCATTGGTTTACATAACGTGTATTATGCGACGTTACGCAAACCGCCCTGAAAACCCGAACCAACCCCTTTTCCCAACCCCTCTTCGCCTCGGTTGCCGGGCCGTCGAGGCGGGCCTTCCTCGAGCGTTTCCATGGTTCTCTGAATTTCCGTGCGTCCCCGTAGTCGTTCGGAAGGATCCCGAACTGGAGCGTTCGTCAGGCCCTGGGCGCTCTCTATTGCCGGTTGCCCGGCTCTCGAGTGATGTTCGGGAGCGCGGCGATGGTTCCGGATTTTTCGACGCGTCCCTTTCGGAACTCATCCGCAGCTGAAAGGCCTTCGTTGGGGTCTGAACGCGGGATTTCGAGCTAATGTCGGCCAGCCGACAAAGGTCTCGCACCTTCTTCGGCCTGTGGTTCTATTTCAGCGCCAGCGACTCCGCGATCGACGTCCTGGGACTTCCCAGCCTATTTGCTGTTGCGCAGCTCTCGAATGATGTTCTCGAGCGCGGCGATGATTTCTGATTTTTCGACTCGTCCCTTTCGGAAGCTCATCCGCAGCTGAAAGGTCTTCGTCGGGGCCCTGAACGCGAACACGAACGGCTTCGGCTTCGCGGTATTGGGTTTCGCAGTCTCGGCGCGAACCTCGTTTCGGGTGACCGTGCCGTGTGCCGCCATCTTCTGCAAGAGCGCCAGCATCTTCGCCGGGTCCGACTGTCGCACGATTTGTAGCAGCGTGGATTTGGAGCTGATGTCGGCCAGCCGGCAAAGGTTCCGCACCTCCTTCGGCATGTTGTTCAGCGACAGCGACTCCGTGATCGACGTCCTGGACTTCCCAAGCTTCCGGGCCATGTCTTCGTGGGTATACCGGCACTTCTGCGCCAGCTGCTCGAGCGCCTCCGCTTCTTCAAACGCCGTCAGGTCCTTGCGCTGCAGGTTCTCGATGAGCGCAAGCTCCATCACCTCGGCGTCGTCGGCTTCGCGTGGAATCACTGGCACCTCGCGCAGCCCCACCTGCACGGCCGCGTGATACCTGCGCTCTCCGGCGATGATCTCATAGCGATTCCCGAGCTGGCGCACAATCAGGGGCTCGATGATGCCCTTCTCCGCAATCGACGCCATCAGCTCGGAAAGGTCGCCCATGACCTGGCGGGGTTGAGCGGGATTCGGATCCAGCAGGTCGATCGGAACGATGAGCCCAACGGGCGTCCCGGCAGACGCGGCCAGCGTCTCCACGTAGTGCTCGTCGTGCCGCATCCGCAGCGTGTTAGGTAGCCCGCGCTTCGACACGTTCAATGACCTCCTCGCACAAGCTGTAGTAATCGGTCGCCCCGCTCGAGCCGGGCGCGAATGTAAAGATCGACTCTTTGTAGGCCGGACTCTCCTCGAGACGCACGCTCTTTGCAATCACGGTCCTGAAGACCTTGCCGCCGAACACCTTCTGTATCTGCTCGCGAATGTCACGAGCGAGGGCCGTCCGTTTGTCGTGCATCGTGATGACCACGCCGAGAATCCGCAAGGCTGGGTTGGGTCGCTGCCGGACCTTCTCGATGGTTTCGAGCAGATCATCCGTGCCTTCGAGCGCGAAGTACGACGACTGAATCGGAATGAGCAGGTGCGTCGACGCGACGAGGGCATTCACCGTGAGGAGCCCGAGCGCCGGCGGGCAGTCGATCACGATGTGCGCATACTCGCCGTTCAGCTGTTCGATTTTGTCCTTGAGCTTGAAGTGGGCATCGAGCTCACCGACCAGACGCGCCTCGAGCTTCGCGAGACCGATGCGTGCCGGGGCGACGAAGAGATTCGCCTGCGTGGACGGCAGGATGATGTCCGCCAGACTGCAGTTGACGTCGGCGACGGCCTCGTAGGTGCTCCGCCCGACGGCGCCGTGTTCCAGGAAGGAGATCGTACTGTTCGCCTGAGGGTCGAGGTCGATGAGCAGGGTCTTCCGTCCGCGCATGGCCAGCGCCGCTGCCAGATTCACCGCGGTGGTGGTCTTGCCGACGCCCCCTTTTTGATTCGCAATGGAAACAATCATGGACAGCGGAACTTCGACTTTTTGAATATCGGGAACGACCGGACCGGCCCATTCTAGGTACAGGCGAAGACCCAAGTCAAATTGCGCAAGAAACAGCACGCGAAAACGAAGAGGGCTGACCGTAGAACGGCCTACCCTTGAAACATCAGGGTCGAAGGTTCGAGGGGTTGCGCGGCAGGCAGGATGCCCAATGTCGGCCGGCCGACATTGGGCTCTGGGCGGCTGGTCAGCCGCCCACCGTCACATCTTGTACTTGCCCATGTCGTCAGGGTCAAGGCTCTCGAGCCACTGCTGGAGTCGCTCGCTGTCGGCGCGGTCGGACGTGAAGTCGACGGTCTTCGCGTTGTCGATGACGGCCTCCTCCACGAGGATCGGCGCGCGGGTGCGCAGCGCCAACGCAATCGCATCACTCGGACGAGAGTCGATCACCACTCGTTCGCCCTTGACGGTCAGATAAATGATGGCGAAGAACGTATTGTCCTTGAGGTCCGAGACCACCACCTGATCCACGGTGCCGTCGAGGTCGCTGATGACGTTGCGCAGGAGGTCGTGCGTCATCGGCCTCGGCGTGGCAATGTTCTCGATCTGCAGCGCAATGGCGTTGGCCTCGAAAATGCCCACCCAGATCGGAAGCACACGCTCCCCGCCCCTGTCCTTCAGGATGACGATCGGCATGTTCGTGACGGGGTCCACCATGAGCCCCTTGATCGTCATTTCAATCAGCATGCTGCTCACCTAACCATATCGGCAGCGACCACCTCGCCCCACAGGCTATAGGCGCCGGCTCTCCGAATCGCGACCGGCACGACTCGTCCAATCCATCCATCGGTGCCAGACGTCGTGTGGGGGATCGGGAAGTTCACGACGGTGTTTCCCTGCGTCCGGCCGGAGAGTTCTGTATCGCGGCGCCGGCTCACAGCATCCACCATCACTTCCGGGACGCTGCCGACGAGTCGTTCGTGTAACTCGATCTGGATTTGACGCTGCCGCGCCTGCAGCGTCACGATGCGCCGTGATTTCGTCTCCTCGCTCACGTCGTCCGGCATCCGCTTCGACGCCAAGGTATTGGGCCGCACGGAGTATTTGAACGAAAAGATGCACGTAAAACGCACCGCGTCAACGAGCGCCATCGTCTCCTCGAAGTCCGCCTCGGTCTCGCCGGGGAACCCCACGATGATATCGGTGGACAGCGTGGCGCGTGGAATCATTTCGTGAATGCGATCAACCAGCGCGAGGTACTCCTCACGATTGTAGCGCCGTCGCATCGCGTGCAGCACGGCCGTGGAGCCGGACTGCACCGGCAGATGCAGGTGCTTGCACACCCTTGGCAGGTCGCGAACCGCCTGAATCAGACGGTCTCCCGTGTGACGCGGATGAGGGCTGGCAAATCGAATCCGCTCGACGCCGGTGATGTCGTTGACCTCTGAAAGAAGTTCTGCGAAATCACAGCCCGCATCGTCAGGCGCCTGGTAGTGGTTGACGATTTGCCCCAGAAGGTGCACTTCCCGGCGGCCGGAATCGACGGCCTGGCGAACGTCCGCCAGGACCTCCGCTTTCGGACGCATCCGCTCGTGCCCGCGGGTATAGGGTACGACGCAGAACGCGCAGTGGTCGTTGCAGCCCTCGATGATCGTCACGTACGCCTTCACGGGGTCCATCCGGCGCGTAATGCCCAGCGGAAAGCTGACGTCGTCCCAGGGGTTGATATCAACCTCCGCGAATGGGGATGCCGCCGCCTTCTCGAGCAACAGGGGGAGCATCTTGAGCCGCTGAGTGCCCACGACGACATCGATGACATGACCGTTGGTACGCGTCAGGAGCGCCTGGCCTTCCTGCTGAGCCACACAACCCGCCACGGCGACCATCGGCCGGTGTCCTGTCTCTTCCCCGAGCACCCGCAGTTCGCCAAGCCTGGTGTAGAGCTTGTCCTCGGCGTGCTCGCGAACACTGCAGGTGTTGATGACGATCAGGTCGGCGTGTCGGTCGCTGTCCGTTGACTCGTATCCCGCCTGGTCCAGGAGACCGGCCATTCGCTCCGAATCATGGACGTTCATCTGGCAGCCGAACGTCTCAATCAGGTATTTCTTGGCCATTCTCCACGCTTTCGCCTTTCGCTTTCGCCTTTCGCCTTTGCCTCGGAACGGCCGGCCAACAGGTCTTGCGCTGTGGCCCGAATTGCCTCCGTGACAGCACTGCCGCCGATCATCCGACCAATCTCGTCCACCCGTCGAGCCTCGCTCAATCGTTCGACCGACGTGACCGTTCGCCCCGCCTTCACCTGCTTGTCAATGCGGAACTGCGTGGCGCCCCTTGCGGCAATCTGAGGCAGGTGCGTAATGCAGAGCACCTGAAAGCGATCGCCCAACGCCCGCAGGCGGACCCCGACGACGTCCGCCACCCGGCCCCCGATGCCGGCGTCCACTTCGTCGAAGATCAACGTCTTGCCGGGCTTGTCGCCGACCGTCAGGGTCTTCAAAGCCAGCATCACGCGCGATAGCTCGCCGCCCGACACAATGCGCGCCAGGGGCCGCAACTCCTCCCCCGGATTCGGCGAGACGAAGAACTCGGCCCGATCGATACCGCGGTCTCCCCAGCCGTCGGAGCCGACTTCATTCGGATTGAACCGAACCTCGAATCGCGTCCGCTCCATCGCCAACTCGGCAAGGAGCTTCTCCATCCGTCGCGCAAACCGATCGGCCGCTTCACGACGTTGGCGCGACAGGCGTCGTGCGATCTCCAGGTAGCGGCCTTCCGTCTCACGCAGTCGTGTCAGGAGATCCTCGGTGCGTTCTCCACTGCCGCTCAGCAGCTCTCGCTCCCGCGAGAGGTCCCTTCCCCGTTCGATCACCTCATCCAGGCTCGGACCATACTTTCGCTTCAACCGCTCGAGGAACGCCAACCGGTCTTCCACCTCTTGCAGGCGGCCTGGGGAGGCGTCCACGCCGTCCGAATAGCTGCGCAAGAAAAACGCGAGGTCCTCGAGTTGTGACTTGATACCGTCCCGAGCACCGAGATACGGGAGAAACTGTGGGTCAATCGTCGCCAACTCCCCCACCCGCTTCCACACGCCCGCCAACGAGGCCAACACCGCATCATCGCGGTCGTAAAGCGCCCCGTAGCCTTCCTCGCAGAGCTGATGAATTCGTTCAGCGCTCGCGAGCACCTGGCGTGCGGCCGCCAGCGTCTCGTCCTCGCCGCTTCGAGGAGCAGCTCTTTCGAGCTCGGCGAGCTGAAACACCACGAGGTCCAAACGGGCGGATCTCTCGCGTGCGTCCATCCGAGAACCCTCGAGCTGCTCACGCAGGTCACGGACTTCATTCCACGCCGCGCCCACCTGTCCCACGAGGACGGTCAGCTCCGCGAATTCATCCAGCACCGAGAGATGCGTCGTGGGATCGAGCAGCGTCTGATGATCGTGCTGCCCGTGCAGCTCGGCCAGGCGGCTCGAGAGATCGCGAAGGGCCGCCGCGGTGGCCAGGGCGCCGTTGACGAACGAGCGGCTGCGACCCTGGCTCGTCAGTTCCCGGCGGACCACCACCTCCTGCCCCTCGTGCTCGAAGATCGCCTCGATGACCGCGTGTGACTCACCAGTGCGCACGAGATCGGCCGACGACCGGCCGCCAAGCAGGAGTCCGACTGCCTCAACGACAATGGACTTCCCAGCCCCGGTCTCACCCGTGAGCACGTTGAACCCTGGCTCGAACTCGACCTCTACGGCCTCGATCACCGCCAGGTTACGGATGCGGAGGAAGCGAAGCATGCGGGCGGAACTTCCATCGTATCATACGTTTGACAGCATTCAGGCCCCGTGGTACTCTCGCAAGGTCTGCGCCTTCCCAGCGGCGCGCTACCCGATGTTCCGGAGGCTTCGTTGCACACGTTTGGCTCCCTTCTCCTTGCGCTGCAAGTGCAGGGCGACGGTACCCCTCTTGCCGGGAGCGGTGAGGTCGTCAACCTAATCGCCGAAACGACACCGCTCAATCAAGCGGTGCTCGCGCTGTTGCTGCTGTTCTCCATCGCCTCCTGGGCGATCATTCTTCAGAAGACCTGGGCGTTCCGCGCATCGGACCGGGACACAGCTCGTTTCCTCGACGCGTTTCGCCAGAGCAGCAAGTTCTCCGAAGTACAAGCTGTCTGCTCGACGCTGCCGGCCACACCGCTCGTCGGTGTATTTCAGGCCGGATACGCGGAAATCAACGCGCAGTTTCGCGTGACCACCGCTGCGCAACCGGCGAGCACCGGATCCTCCCGACCCGTCCTCAAGAGTCTCGACGGCGTGGACCGTGCCCTCATCCGCGCGGCGACGGCGGAAGTAAACAAGCTCGAGCGTCGCATGACGTTTCTCGCCACGACCGCCAGCGTCACCCCGTTCATCGGTCTGTTCGGCACGGTGGTGGGAATCATGATCGCCTTCCAACGCATCGGCGCCTCCGGCTCGACGAATCTCGCGATCGTGGCACCCGGAATCAGTGAAGCGCTCATCGCAACGGCCGCAGGTCTCTTCGCCGCGATTCCGGCCCTGGTCTTCTACAACCACTTCGCACACCGCGTGAAGGAGTGCTCGGCGACGCTCGACGATTTCGCGCTCGAGTTCCTCAACATCGCGGAACGGAACTTCACCTAGGATGCACCCGCCCATGACGACGACGTCTGTCAAAGGCTCGGGCGTGCGCTGTGCAATTCTGCGCACGATCGGGCGCGCTCCTGGTCGGCCTCGGTCGCGGGCAAGAGGGGTAGGTCGTAACTAACGTATGCAGGTTCTCCCATCTTCCGCTCCCGGCGCCGGCAGCCGGCACCGCAGAGGGCGCCGAGTGGTGCCGACGCTCTCCGAGATCAACGTCGTACCCATGGTCGACGTGATGCTCGTGCTGCTCATTATTTTCATGGTCGCGGCACCGATGCTGCAACGCGGGGTTCAGGTGAACCTTCCGGTCGCAAGCCGTGCGCAGGAGATTGCCAGCGAGCAGCTGTTCGTCGACCTGCCGTTCTCCTACCGTACCGATCGCCGAGTCTTCATCGACAAGGAGGCCGTGCGGATCGACTTCCTCGCGGAACGCATGCGACAGCTCACCGTGAACCGGACTGACAAGCGCGTCTATCTCCGAGGGGACGCGCAGGTCAATCTGCAGGAACTGTACGAAGTATTCGACCGACTCCGCGAGGCGGGAATTCAGGACGTGGGCATCATCTCGAAGCTACCAGGCGAACAATGAGCGAAGTCGCCGATGTCATCGTCGCACGCCAGCGGCGGGCCGAACCGTTCGGATCGATGCTCGTGTGGTCGATCGCGGTGCACGCCGGCTTGCTGGCGTTTTTCATTTTCGGTCCAGACTGGCAGCTCGCCGCGGTCGAACCGCCGAAGACCGTCATGAACATCAGCCTGGCGGGCGCCCCGGGGCCGCGCGCGGGAGGGATGAGTCCGATGGGCGGCCGCGCCATCCCCGCACCCACGCCTGACGCTACGCCTCGAGCGATGCCACCACCGCCGCCAAGACCAGCGGAGCGGGTGGTCCCAACAAAGCCCGTCCCAGCAAAGCCCGTGGAACGCGCGCCCACGCGAAGCACCAGCAGGCGGCAGGCGCAGCCGGTCGCCACCGAGGAGCCGCAGACCGGAGTGACCCGCACCGAGACGGGCGCTCGCGGGCAGGGCTTTGGCCTCTCAACCGGCGGCGCCGGCGGCAGCGGCGTTCAACTGGACGTCTCGAACTTTTGCTGCCCGGAATACATCGAGCAGATGGTCACGCTGATCCACAGAAACTGGCAACCGAACCAAGGCGTGCGGGGTACGACCGGGATGAAATTCACGATCGCCCGGGGCGGATTGATTCAGGACGTCATGGTCGAACGCCCGAGCGGATTTCTCGCGCTGGACCTGGCGGCCGAGCGCGCGCTGCTGACAACGCGGCTTCCAGAATTACCTCCCGCGTTTCCCAACCCGTCGCTGACCGTTCATATTACATTCGAGTACCAACGGTGATGACCATGCAGGACGTCCAGATGAGAAGACCGAAGGTGCGCGCGTGGGTTGTGACCGCCGCAGTGATGTGCGGAGTCGTCGCGGCGGTCGCCGACAGTCCCGCTACCCCTCAGGCCCCGCAGACACCCCCGCAGCAGCCGTCCGAAGTAGCGGTCGTGATCAGCGGCGATCCAGGAACGCCGCCTCGTTACGCGGTACCCGACTTTGTCGCGGCCAACCCCGAGTCGGCGGACATCGCGAAGACCATCAGCCAGGTGCTATGGGACGACTTGGCATTCGAACGGGAGTTCTACCTGATCCCTCGCGACACCTACGCGACGATCCCATCCGCTCGTACGGCCGCTCAGATTCCCTTCAGCGCGTGGCGTGAGCTGGGCGCCGATGCGGTGGTGTTTGGCAGCGTGCAGCGCACCGGCAACGAGGTCCGTGTCGAGATTCGGTTGTTCAACATCCGAACCCAGCAGTCCGTCTTCTCCAAGGAATACACGGGCACGCAGGCCAACCCGCGTCTCTTCGCCCATACCATCTCGGACGAGATCCACCAGCAGCAGCGATCGCTGCGCGGCGTCGCTCGCACGAAGCTGGCGTTCTCGTCCGACCGCAACCGCGAACGCGTGGGCGGCACGGTGCAGGACCGAGAGGTCAAGGAAGTCTACGTCTCGGACTATGACGGCGCTAACTCACGCCGGATCACCGCGAATCGCCAACTCAACATCACCCCCGTCTGGTCCCCCGACGCGCGGTCGGTCGCGTACACCTCGTATCGGCGCGGCTACCCTGACCTCTTCGTGGCGCTGATCTACGAAGGGATCCAGCAAGAGCCCACCAAGGGCGGCACCCAGAACTGGCTTCCGATGTTCTCGCCCGACGGCACCCGTATCGTGTTCACCTCGAGTCGCGACGGAAACGCCGAGTTGTACGTCATAAACCGGGACGGTTCCAACTTGCGTCGTCTGACGAACCATCCAGCGATCGACACCACTCCGACATGGTCGCCGACCGGTACCCAGATCGCCTTCACGTCCGATCGGGCCGGGCAACCACAGATCTACGTCGTCGGTGCGGACGGTTTGAACCTGCGCCGCCTGACAACCGCCGAATCCTACGCGGACCGGCCGACATGGTCACCCGCCCCGTTCAACGAGATCGCCTTCACGGCCCGCACCGGCCCAGGCTACGACGTCAAGGTCTACGACTTGGCCACGGGCGTGACTCGGCAGATTACGTTCGGAGAGGGCAGCAACGAGAGCCCGGCCTACTCCCCCAACGGCCGGCATCTGGCCTTCACCTCCACGCGTGGCGGCCGAGGAGTCCAGATTTTCACGATCGGCCGTGACGGCCGCGGCGTGAAGCAGGTGACACGGGATGGCAATAACTACACGCCTTCATGGTCGAACTGATGGCAGGGCGTGACACAGCGCGTCTCGGATCTCACTCGTCAGTCAAGTGCCCGTCAGCAATGAGGCGTGAAATGTTCAAGGCAATAACCCGTGTGTGTGTGGCGCTCCTCTTGCTCTGCGTCGTAGTGGCTGGGTGTTCGAAGAAGCAAGCCCCGGCGACACAGCCGGCGCCGCCCCCGAACCTGTCTTCGGGTATCACGGCGCCCGATGAGGACCAGACGACCTCGCAGTCTTCGCGGGTCAGCGAGACGCCGTTGGTCGGGTCAGAGTTGATCGATGAGGACAGCATTTCGGCGCGAGCCCTCGAGGATCTGAATCGAGATTCGCCACTCCAGCCCGTGTTCTACGGTCTCGACAGTTCCGAACTCGACGAGACTGGACGGACGACGGTCGCGGCAAACGCGCAGATTTTGAAGAAGTATCCCAAATGGGCCATCACCGTAGAGGGGCATTGCGACGAACGTGGGACCGCCGAGTACAACCTCTCGCTGGGCGAACGCCGCGCGGTGGCGGTCAAGAGCTATTTGGTATCGCTCGGGATTGCAACGGACCGGATTCTGACGGTCAGCTACGGCAAGGAGTTCCCTTTCGACGCCGGCCATGACGACGGCGCGTGGGCGAGGAATCGGCGCGCACATTTTGTGATTACATCGAAGTAGTTTCTATCTGACACGTACGTGGAGGCCGGTTGCCACCGGCCCCGAGGATCGAGCATGAAGAGAGTGATCGTGTTCGCGCTGACCGCCATCATGGCCGGCTCGGCGCCATCGGCCTACGCGCAGAATCGAGAGCACCAGCAGATGGCCGCCGACGTGCGCATGCTGCAGGAGCAGACGCAACAATTGGCGACGGCGGTCGCCGCTTTCAATCAAGCGCTCGCCGAGTCGCTCAAGGCGATAAACGCTCGTCTGGATCAGGCGAGTGACACCAGTCGAAAGGCCTTTGCGGATCAGAAGATCCTGATCGACAGCATCGAAGACGGAGTGCGCGTCATTCGGGAACGGTCGAACGACACCAACGTGCGCATCGGGGAACTCCGCGAGGAGCTCGAGGCCCTCCGCAGCACGGTGCAGGCCCTGCAACAGACGGCAACCGTGCCGCCGCCGTTCGTCGATCCCTCGGCGCCCGTTGACCCCAACGCGCCGCCCGTCACGACTGCACCCCAGGTGACCGTACCTCCTGCGTCGCAGCCACCGCCCGCATCTTCGACGGCGGGCCTCTCTCCAACACGACTCTACGAAACCGCGAGGGCCGACTATTTCGCCGGCCAGTGGACGAGCGCGATCAACGGGTTCGAGGCCTTCCTCCGAGCGTTTCCTCGATCCGAACAGGCAGACGACGCGCAATTCCACATCGGGGAAACGCACTACGCGCAGAATCAATGGCCCGAGGCGATTGCCGCATACAATCAGGTCATTCAGAATTACGTCGGGACCAATGCCGTGCCCGACGCGTACTACAAGCGCGGCTTGGCGCAGGAACGGCTGGGACAGGCCGACGCGGCCCGCGGCTCATGGGAGGCTGTGGCCAAGAACTTTCCCGACAGCGACGCCGGACGACTGGCGAAGCAGAACATTGATCGGCTCGGCAAAAAACCTTAGCCGAGCTCGCTCTCGGAGCACTCCCGTGAGGCCTGCGCGGGGCATGACATCGTTGAAAGGACAACGCGAATGGGAAGCGTGAACAAGGTCATTCTGGTCGGCAACCTCGGGCGTGACGCGGAACTTCGCTTCACCCCAGGCGGTGCCGCTGTCGCCACCCTCAATATGGCGACGACTGAGGTGTGGAACGACAAGCAGGGCCAGAAGCAGGAGAAGACCGAGTGGCATCGAGTCGTCGTGTGGGGGAAACAGGCGGAGAGCCTCCAGGAGTACCTCGTCAAGGGAAAGCAGATCTACGTCGAAGGTCGGCTGCAGACCCGACAGTGGGATGACAAGGACGGGCAGAAGCGCTACACGACGGAGATCAAGGCCGATCGGGTCACGCTCCTCGGTGGTGGTGGCGGCGGGGGGGGCGAAGCGGCGGCATGGAACGCAGCGGCGGACAGTCCAGCGGCCAGGACGAGCCCCCGATGGAGCCGATGACCGACGACGATATTCCGTTCTAGATCCGTTTCACCGTAGCGCGCAGGCTCCGCCTTCGCGTAAAGCTTCGGCGGACCACCATAGCCTCGGCGGAGGTGGTCAGCCTGCGCGTCTGCTGGTAGCGTGCGCCGCGCTACTGCTTCTCGACTCGCCCGTACCGATCTTCCAGCCTCACCACGTCGTCGAGCTCGGGCGTCGACACCTCGAGGATGTCGCAATCCTCGATCGCCGTCATCCGATGCACGGTCTTCGGAACGACGTGCACCGTATCCCCCGGCCGCATCTCTTGGCGCGTGAGCACGCCGTCTCGCTCGATCTCGAAGAGCATCCGCCCTGAATACAGGTAGATCGTTTCGTCTTTGACGTTGTGATATTGCAGGCTCAGCGCGTGCCCAGCCATCACGTGCAGTACCTTGCCGACGTAACGGTCGGTCTTCGCCCAGTGGAGCTCATAGCCCCAGGGCTTCTCGACACGGTTTACGGTATCGCTCATTCGGTAGGATCCTCAGGCGCCCATGCGGGCGCCGTTCATGGATGCAAGGGCTACGAGTCCCGATGCCTGACACGCAGCCTGACACCCTTCACTTTCGCCAGAGACTTCTTCAACGCCTCGACCATCATGACGGACCGGTGCCTGCCGCCCGTGCACCCAATCGCGACCGTCAGGTAGCTCTTCCCTTCGTGCACGTATTGCGGCAACGCGAAGGTGAGGAACGACGTGAGGCGCTCGAGAAACTCTCGTGTTGACCCGTGACGGCGCATGTAGCGGACAACGGCTGGATCGCGACCAGTCAGGCCGCGGAGGCCGGCGACGAAGTGTGGGTTCGGCAGGCAACGGACGTCGAACACCAGATCGGCGTCAACCGGCACGCCGTTCTTGAAGCCAAAGCTCACGAGATTGACCACCATCTCGGCCTTCGCTGTGCCGCCGCGCGACATCCCCATGAAGATGTCCCGCAGTTCGTGGACCGTGAGGTTCGACGTGTCCAGGATCAGATCGGCCATCGAGCGGATGGCGTTGAGCTTGCGCCGCTCTTCGGAAATGCCCTCGCTCACCGAACGATCTGGCGCCAGCGGATGCGGGCGACGGGTCTCGCTGAACCGTCGAACCAGCGCCGAGTGGCTCGCCTCGAGAAAAATCAGGGTCGGCGTCACGGAGCTGGCCCGCAGCTTCCGATAGACACGCGGAAACTGCGCCAGAAATCCCCCCTCGCGCACATCGACGACGATCGCGACCTTGTCGGGACCGGCATCGTCACGCATGGACAGCTCGGCCATGGTCGGGATGAGCTGCGTGGGAAGGTTGTCGATGCAGAAGTAACCCAGGTCCTCGAGCGCACGAATCGCCTGCGTCTTACCGGAACCCGAGAGGCCGGTGAGGATGACGAACCGACGGCCGCCCGTTGGATCCGCCCGGCCGATCGTTCGCTTCGCCTTTCGCCGTTGTGTCCAGGTGACTGCCACGTCCAGAGTGGGATGTTCGCCTAGTACAGCACTTTTCGCTGGTTCGACGTCGGAATCTTGAGCTCCTCGCGATACTTCGCGATCGTCCGACGGGCCAGATCCAGCCCTTCGCGCTGGAGCATGCTGACGATCTTCGAGTCACTCAGCGGCTTCCGCGGATCTTCCTGCTCGATGATCTTGCGGATCCGCTGCTTGATGGTGACCGATGACACGGCGTCCCCGTACGCGCTGCTGATGCCGCTGTGGAAGAAGTACTTCAACTCGAACACGCCCTGCGGCGTATGCATGTACTTGTTCGTGACCACGCGGCTTACCGTCGACTCGTGCATCCCGATGTCGTTGGCGACGTCGCGAAGGACGAGCGGCCTCAGATACTCGATCCCGTGGTCGAGGAAATCCCGCTGAAAGGTGATGATGCTCGTCGACACCTTGTGAATCGTCTTCTGACGCTGCTCCACCGACTTGATCAGCCAGAGCGCCGACCGGAACTTGTCCTTCACGTATGCGCGAGTCTCTGCAGTATTCTCGGTAACGCTCTTGTCGAGCAGCTTGCGGTACACCGGACTGATCCGGAGCTGCGGCAGCCCTTCCTCGTTCAGGACCGCCACGTACTGGTCCTCCACCTTGACCACGTACACGTCGGGAATGACGTACTGCGACTGTGACTGGTTGAATCGGCTGCCCGGCTTCGGATCGAGATGCCGAATGATCTCGATGTGGTGCTTCAGCTCGTCGATCGACATGCCAAGCTTGCGAGCGAGCTCGGGGACCTGGTGGTTCTGCAGCAAGCGCATGTGCTCGGTGACAATCTTCTCCGCCGGCGTGCCGCCCATGCCAAGCTGCCGCAACTGAAGCAACAAGCACTCCTGGAGGTCACGCGCGGCCACGCCAATCGGGTCGAAACCTTGTACGAGCGAGAGGGTGCGCTCGACCTCCTCGACCGGCCATGGCCCCATCGCCGCCAGTTCCTCCACGGTCGCCACGAGCTGCCCGTCGTCGTCCAGGTTGCCCAGGATGGCTTCGCCAATCTCCCGGACGAGCGGTTCGTCGGTCTGCATGGAGAGCTGCCACGCGAGGTGATCCCCCAACGACGGCGCCGTCGAGAGCGTGTTCTCGATCGGCGGGAGCTCCTTGACCTCGGTGGGCGTTCGCGATTTGTATCCGTCGTCCAGGTAGTCGCCAAAGAAATACTCGTAGTCCTGGTCGTCCCAGGTGTCGGTCTTCTCCGGCTTCTTCTCTTCCTGCTTTTCCTGCGTGGCTTCCACCGGCTGCAGTTCTTCGGTCGGCACCTCTTCGAGCATCGGATTTTCGACGATCTCCTGGTTGAGGAGCTCCGACAGCTCGAGCGTCGACATCGGCAGCAGCTTGATGGCCTGCTGCAGCGATGGGGTGAGGATCAGCTTCTGAACGAGCTTCGTGTGCAGCCGTTGCGAAATCGCCATGTCGTCAGACGCTTAGCGCCGATTCTCCTGACACAAAAGGCATATTAGTCCAACCGGAAGTCGGCCCCCAGATAAATTCGGCGCACATCCTCGTCGGCCGCCAGCGATTCCGGCGTGCCGCTGCTGACGATTGTCCCGTCATGGACGATGTACGCGCGATTCGTGATCCTGAGGGTCTCGCGCACGTTGTGATCGGTCACGAGGATCCCGATGCCGCGGTCCTTCAAGTGCGAAATGATCTTCTGGATATCGGTCACCGCGATCGGATCGATGCCGGCGAACGGCTCATCGAGCAGCATGAACCGTGGCGAGACCGCCAGGGCGCGAGTGATCTCCGCCCGCCGGCGTTCTCCTCCCGACAGTGTGTGCGCGGGAGCCTTCGCCAGCGGCGTCAGGTTCAGTTCACCCAACAACTCCGCGAGCCGCGTCTTTCGCTCGCGCGCGCTCAGGTCGAGTGTCTCCAGAATCGCCATCAGGTTCTGCTCAACCGTGAGACCTCGAAAGATCGAGGCCTCCTGCGGCAGGTATCCGACTCCCTTTCTCGCACGGACGTACATCGGGTCGTCCGTCACGTCTTCGTCGTCGAGGATCACGCGCCCCGCATCCGGAGCCGTCAGGCCGACCGTCATGTAGAACGTGGTGGTCTTTCCCGCCCCATTCGGCCCCAGCAGCCCCACCACCTCTCCGGAGGCCACCTCCAGGCTTACGCCCTTGACGACAGTACGGCCGCCGTAGGACTTGGTCAGGTCGCGTGTGCGTAACGTAGACATCAAGGCGCGGACGAAGCGGGACACGACCCGCCGCGCCTGGATTGCGTGCGAATCTCCTCATTGCCATCAACAATGACCCGTTCCGACGATCGGAAGAACGTGACCGTCCGCCCCGTTGTCTCCCGACACTCCTCGACGATCGTCACGGGCACCGTGGCGATGCCGGTGATGACGTACCGCCCATCCTGATCGAAATAGGTCAATCGGTCTCCTGTTGCGACGCGTGTGTCGAGACGAACGTTCACATCCGTGAAGGCCTCGAGACGGTCGATGCGGGATGCCGCAGGCGCCAGAATCACCTCGATGCGATCGGCCCGAAGGTCCCCCTGTGGCCCGCTCAGTTGCGCAAGGGCAGCGCGGCGTGCCGCCGCCGTTCCCGCACCGGCTGCCTGCGGTTGAGGTGACCTCCCGAACGTGATCCGTCGCGTGGCGTCCTCGTATCGAATCTCCGACGCGCGGCCGATCGACACACCGCTCTCGAGCGGAAGGTTCGAGCGCGCGTTGCCGATGGCGACCAGGCCGGCCTGTCGCTGGTCGAGCGACAGCGCGTCGGCACGAATCGTCGTGTCGCCCTGCCACAGCATCGCGTTCCCCGAGTAGGCTGCCGACCCTGCCACACCTTGATAATCGAGCGATCCCGCGGTCACGTTGGCCGCCTGGCCTTGCTGCAACAATCCGGGCAACCGGCCGCCCCCGGCGCCACCCTGGCCTGGCGCCTTACCGTCCCCGCCGTTCGTCTGCGGGTGTAGCAGGGTCCTGACGTGTCCGGTCGCGACCATCCGTGGGCCTTCGAGCGTGACGTCAATCGCGTCGGCATCGATCTCGATGTTCTCATCCGCCACGCGCGGAATCCGTCCGGCCTCCGTGCCACGCAGACGAAGTCCCCCGCCGGCCGGATCGTACTCAATCTCGCCGGCCGCCGCGCGCAGTCCTTGCGCCTCGAACGTCACACCGGTCGTGAATACCGCGGCGGTCACGCTATCATCCGACAGCGTCGTTCGAAGGGCACCCAATCGCGCCACCCGCCCCTGCCGAGCCGAGCCCTCCTCTTGAAACTCCACCTGCCCGTCAAATCGAGCAGCCGTGAGGCCCTTCCCCGGCTCGCCCGACGCGTCGAACGTCTGAGCCCGTATCGTCCGCGACGGCGTCGAGCCCATAGCCGGGAGCTCCACACGGACGCCACCGCGGCCGGTGGCACGTGTCACGGACGCATCAGGCGCGAGGTCCAGCTCGAGCGAGTCACCAGCGAACCGCCGACCCTCTTCACCTTCACCGCCACGCATCACGACGGCACCATTTCCCTGCAGCGCCACCCGTTCGAGCGTCACGCCTTCCTCGGTGTAGTCCAAATCGATATCACGCGCGGTCATCGAATCGAAGGCGTCACCGCCGATGACCTGGGCGTTGCCTCTCAATTCGATAAAGGTGATCAGCTCGTCGTTCTCCGACAGCAGCGCCCTGCCTCGGTCCGACTCCAGGACCTGCTCACCGCGAAGAGCATGGACGTTGCCTTCGAGCGACAGGTAGTTCTGGGCGCGCGCCAGCGTCGCCGACGAGGACGTGAACTCCATCGTCGTCGCGTCGGAGTCATCGGTCACGACCACCCTGACCTCGCTGGCGAGCGTCAGCACATCCGCACCCTGGTCGTAGCTCATCCCGACACCCGACCCATTCATGCGACCTTTCTGAAACGAGACAGGGCCCGTCGCGCGAACGATGGCGTCAGCCTCAGTGAAAGTCGCGTGGTCCGTCGACGCGACGAACCCATCGCTCGCCGACAACTTGACGTCGCCGGTAATCTGCATCTCCTTCTGGCCATCGCCGGCCTGTGCCTCGCGTCCGGAGATGATGAAGTCTCGGCCCGCGCGCTGACGGACCTTGATGGTGACTCCGATGAACTTCGTGGATCCGCCTTCGAAGGTGAGCTGCCGCTCAGCCTCGATGACATACTCCTGTTTCGCCGCGCTGAACTGCTGAAACGCCGCCCCCGTGCTTTCGATGATCGAACGCGGATCCAGACGAGGCAGCAGCTCCCGCGGAGCCTGCGATTGCCGCTCGCCGATCGCCGTGTACACGACGATCGCGCAGACGATCCCGAACACTGCGAGGCCGCGGCGAACCAGCTTCTGCCATTTCAGCACTCTGTAGATCTTACTCCCTCGGTGCTTCGCCTCTGGACGCGAACACCGGACCAACCGCTCGTCCTGCCGCGAGGATTCAGCCCCCTGCCTTCGCCCTGGAGTGGGAATCGGCTGCGTGCAACTGGGGGCGTGGCAGTAAGCCGCCCGACCCGCCGGCCTTGCGCAATTGTAGGTCCCTGACAATTCTGGAAACCGGCGACGACGGCGGCGGCCAGTCTCAGTTCTGCAACAGCGCCGACAGGAGTGGGGCTCTCTCCTGAACGCCCGGCACGGAGGTGCTGGCGATGTAGCGGACATCGCACAACCTCTGTCGCCAAGGCCAAACCATGGACGCCCCTGCGCTTATGGGCCGGTCTCGTATCTCGGACGGCCTTGTTGCACGAACGAGTTTGCGCAGGCTTTCCTGACGGCCTGACTCTTGCCCCTTCTCCTGCCGACACGCGCCCGCTGAGAAACGGCAATCGACCGAACCGCCTCCACGGGCGCATTTTCATTTGACGCTATCAAATGTGTAACAGACACCAAGGAGAGACTGAATGAAGAAGACAAGCGTTCTGGCGATGTTCGGAGCTTCGGCGATGGCTGCTGCCTTTTTGGTTTTCTCCAGCGCCACGGCGGCCACAGCGGCGCCGGATCCCAAGGTCACTATCTGCCACATCGACCAGGATGACGTCGTGGAAGGGGAACCCACAGCAGTCGTGATCTCGGTCTCAGGGAACGCCCTCGATGCTCATCTCGCGCACGGAGACTGGGTTATTGACCTGACGCTGGATCCCGCCAGCGCCGACTGCGCAGTCGCCCCCGCGCCCGTGGTGTAGTCACGATCAGGACGGCGAAGGAATCGACAGCGTCTCCAGGTGACGATCGATGACTTCGCCGTTCACCGCATCGACGTATTGCACGCCTAGGGCTCTGGCGCGCGGAAATCCGCGACGTTGAGCTGCAGATAGCGCGTCCCGTTCCAGGTGTCTTGCTCGAGAGAGAACGCCACATCAAGGGCTGCTCGATGAGCAGAAACGAAGTCTTCGCGGCCGGCGGCCCGCCAGGCAATTCCACGCATGACCTTCCCCTGCTGGCGAAACGACATCTTGAGATGACGTTCCTTCAGGACCCTCGGACCGTCTACGACCTCCACCCGGCCTGCGTGGAACACCGGCCTGGGGTTGCCGGCGCCAAACGGTGCCAGCACTGACAGCTCGGCGGCCACCCGCTCGCTGATCGCGCCGAACGAAAGGGCCCCGTCGATCCAGAGTCGGGGCCTCAGGTCGTCGGGTTGGATGTGCCTGTCGGCGTACTCGTTGACCCTCAGCCGCAGTTCACGAATCCGGGCAGACTCCATCGTCAAGCCGGCGGCCTGGGTATGGCCGCCGAACTTCGACATGACGTCCGCGCACGACTCCAACGCGGCCAGCATGTTGAACGACGGAATACTGCGGCACGACCCGTGCGCCACCTCACCGTCCCTCGAAAGCACGATAGCCGGCCGCTGAAACGCGTCCACCAGCTTCGACGCCACGATGCCGATCACACCGCGGTGCCATCCCTCTCCACCCACGACGATCACGGTGCGCGACCCGACATCGAGGTCAGTTTCGACAATCTTCTTCGCCTCGGCTACGACACCGGCCTCTTCCTTCTGACGCCTGACGTTCTCCGCATCGAGCTGCTCAGCAAGGGCCCGCGCTTCATCGACCAGCGCTTCATCGGAGGCCAGCAGGAGTCGCGCGGCGATATCCGGAGTGCTCATTCGACCGGCGGCGTTGACACGAGGTCCGATGACGAACCCAATGTGATAGCTGTCCACTTCTTTCCCGGTCAGGCCGCACACGTCGAGCAGCGCTCGCAGCCCCACTTTGTGGGGGCCGGTCGACAGCATTCCGAGTCCAAGCTTCGCGATGACCCGGTTCTCACCAGTCAACGGCACGACATCCGCCAGTGTGCCGATCGCCGCGACTTTCACGAATCCGGGCAACCAGCTTTCGCGCCCGGACTTGAGGCACAGCGCCTGCACGAGCTTCAGCGCGACGCCGACTCCCGCCAGATTCTTGTCCGGGTATGTGCAATCGTGGCGCTTCGGATTGATGACCGCGAGCGCGGGTGGGAGCAGGGCGTCTGGCTCGTGATGATCCGTGATGATGAGCTCGAGACCGATCGACGTGGCATGGCGAGCGGCCGCATCGGCCCGAATACCGCAGTCCACGGAAATGACCAACTTCACGCCGTCGGCGTGCAGACGATCGAGCGCGGGCGCCTGCAGACCGTAACCATCGCGCATCCGTTCGGGGATGAAATGGATGACGTCGGCGCCGAGCAGTTCGAGGGCGCGCCGAAGGATAACCGTGGAGGTGACGCCGTCGACGTCGTAGTCCCCGTGAACCGCAATCCGCTCCCGGCGGGCGATCGCTCCGAGGATACGCTCTACGGCCGGCGCCATGTCCCTCAGCCGAAACGGGTCGTGGAGGTCGTTCAGCGAGGGCGCCAGGAATCGCCGGGCCTCGTCCAGATCCCCAAGTCCCCTTGCGCACAGCAGTCGAGCCGTTGTCGACGACAAGCCCAACTCCTGTGCGACGACCTCGCTACGGGCCTCGTCACAGGGCACGGACTCCCAGATTCGGGGCGCAGAGGCCATCAGGGCTCGTTGATACCGATGTTACCCATGGCACGGAATTTCTGGTACCGGGCCTCGAGGCGGACGGCCGAATCCATCGCCGACACGGACGCGAGCGCACGCTCGAGCGCGGTGTCGAAAAGCGCCGCCGCGATATTGTGATTCGTGTGCGCACCGCCGGTAGGCTCGGGGACGATCTCGTCGATGACGCCAAGCTTCAGTAAATCCGGTGCCGTGATCTTCAGCGCTTCGGCAGCTTCGACCTTCCGGCCCGAGTCACGCCACAGGATCGCCGCGCACCCCTCGGGCGGAATCACGCTGTAGATCGCGAACTCGTGCATGAGGATCCGGTCACCTATCGCGATCCCCAGCGCTCCGCCGCTCCCGCCCTCTCCGTGCACGGCAACGACAATGGGAACATCGAGTGTCGCCATTTCGCGTAGGTTCACGGCAATGGCTTCGGAGATGCCGCGCTCCTCGGATTCCACACCTGGATACGCCGCCGGGGTATCAATAAAGGCGAGGATCGGACGCCTGAACTTCTCGGCCAGTTTCATCGCCCGAAGAGCCTTTCGATATCCCTCGGGCTTCGCGTAGCCGAAGTTCCGATACACCTTCTGCTTCGTGTCCCCGCCTCCACCTTTGTGGTGACCCACAATCAGTACGGACTTGCCCTTATAGCGAGCGAAGCCGGCGACGATCGCGTGATCGTCGGCGAATCGCCGGTCCCCGCTGATCTCAGTGAACTCGGTGCACAGGTGATCGACGTAGTCGAGCACGGTCGGACGGTTCGGGTGGCGTGCCACGAGGACGCGCTGCCATGGCGTCAGTTTCGAGTAGATGTCGGCTCGAATCGAATCGACGCGCCGTTTCAAGGCGTCGATCGACAACTGGCGCTCGCCGGTTCGCGGCAGCATCGAGAGCGCCTCGACCTCCTTCAACAGGACGCCGATCGGCTCCTCGAACTCGAGAATGTCAGGAGGCATGTGCCCTCACCGCAACGTCACAGAGCCGGACCCACAAATCTTCTCAACCTCAGACACGAGTTGCTCCGAGGGACGAACCCGGATCTGCGCGTTGAGGTCGATCTTTACCCGCAAATGCCGATCCGGCTCCTGCAACTCGATCGCCACACGGCGATCGCCCTTGTGCTGAAGCAGCACGTCCCACAGCTTTATGAACGTCTGCCGGTCATGGCGAGGCGTCGACAGCGTGATCGCCACCGACGATGCGAGCCGCTCGGTGACGATCTGCACGGCGCCGATCTCCGCTGCGAGAATTCGGGTGGATTCGTCGTCACGCTCGAGCCTGCCCTTGACGAGTACCATCCGCCCTTCTTCTGCCATGTGGCCGTGCTGCTTGAAGGCCTCTGGAAAGACCACCACCTCGACGCTGCCCCCGGCATCGTCCAGCGTAATGACGCACATGCGATCGCCTCTCCGGGTCTTCAGCGCGCGCACGGCCGAGACGACACCGCCGATGGAGATGTCTTCGCTCGTCTTGTGTCCGCCACCGCCGGCGCCGTTCCCCGGCACCGCGTCCGGGGACAACGCGGCCGACATCTCGTCGTCCACAACCGGTCTCTTCACGTTCAGCTCGGTGGTCGTCTTGGCGCCATAGGCGCGCAACGCCTCGGCGTAGCGATCCATCGGATGCCCACTCCAGTACAGGCCAAGTGCGTCTTTCTCGTGCTGGAGCTGATCGATTTCAGACCATGGGGCCGCAACCGGCAGCGTCACGGGCCCTGCTGACCCCGCACCGGTCTCCTCGCCGCCGAACAACTGGGTCTGTCCCAGGTCCTTGTCGCGCTGTGTGCGGGCACCATGCTCGCAGGCGGCGTCGATGGCCGCGAACAAACGCGATCGCGCCTCGCGGCCGTTCGCTCCTGCAAGTGAATCACAGGCGCCGCCCTTGACGAGCGCCTCGAACACGCGTTTGTTGACGATTCGAAGATCCACGATCTCGCAGAGCGCGTGAAGGGACGTCGTCCGACCGCCCAACTGCTCCCGTGCGCTGATGAGTGCGTTGATCGCTCCTTCGCCCAGCCCCTTGATGGCCGTCAGGCCAAACCGGACCCCGCGGCCCGGCTCCACCGAGAAATGAAGGGAACTCTCGTTGATGTCCGGCGGCAAGATGGGCACCCCACGATCCCGTGCTTCACCCAGGTATAAGGCGAGCTTGTCGGTGTTCTGCGCCTCGATCGTAAGGAGCGCGGCCGCGAAGTGCCACGGGTGGTTGGCCTTGAGGTACGCCGTGCGATAGGCCAGCAACGCGTACGCCGTGGCGTGCGCCTTGTTGAAGCCGTACCCGGCGAAGTGCTCGATCTGTTCGAAGAGCTTTGTGGCCTTCTTGTCGTTGATCCCTTTCGTGCGGGCGCCTTCGAGAAAAGCCTCCCGCTGCTTCGCCATGACCTTCGGGTCCTTCTTCCCCATCGCCTTGCGAAGCACGTCCGCCTGGCCCAGCGTGAAGCCCGCCACGGCCTGCGCGATGCGCAGGACGTGCTCTTGGTACGCGATCACGCCGTAGCTGTCAGAAAGGATCGACTCCAGCTGCGGAAGCTCGTACTTTACTTCCCGCTTGCCCTGCTTGCGCTCGACCCAGTCGTCCACCATGCCGCTCTTCAGGGGACCGGGACGATACAACGCGTTCAACGCAATCAGATCGTCGAATCGCGAGGGTTTGGCGCGGCGCAAGAGGTCGCGCATGCCCGAGCTCTCGAACTGGAAAATGCCGAAAGTGGCGCCCTCCTGGAACACCCGGAACGTCTTGGCATCGTCGAGCGGCACGTGGTCGAAGTCGAGATCCACACCCTCCGTTCGCTTGATTGCTTTCAGCGCGTCGTCGATCAGCGTGAGAGTCGAGAGCCCCAGGAAGTCCATCTTCAGGAGACCGACTCGCTCGATCTCCTTCATGTTCCACTGAGTCGTGATTTCGTCACGCGCACCCTTGTAGAGTGGGGCGTAGTCGGTGACGGGGCCAGGCGCAATCACGACGCCGGCCGCGTGCACGGATGCGTGCCGCGACATCCCTTCGAGACGCCTGCCGATGTCGATGACTTCCTTGACCTTCGGGTCGCGGGTCGCCATGTCCTTGAGGACCGGGTTCTCCGCGAGCGCCTTGTCGAGCGTCATGTCGAGCGCGGGCGGGATCTGCTTGGCGATGCGATCGACGTCGGCATACGACATGTCGAGCGCGCGGCCGACGTCGCGCACCACCGCCTTCGCCTTCATGGTGCCGAAGGTGATGATCTGCGCCACGTTCTCGCGCCCGTACTTGCGGGTCACGTACTCGATGACCTCGCCGCGGCGGCGCTCGCAGAAGTCCACGTCGATGTCCGGCATCGAGATGCGCTCGGGGTTCAGAAACCGCTCGAACAACAAGTCGAAGTCAATCGGATCGACGTCGACAATCTGCATGCACCATGCGGCGACCGACGCGGCGGCCGATCCGCGCCCCGGCCCCACAGGGATCCCGACTTCGCGCGCGTAGCGGATGAAATCCCAGACGATCAGCAAATAGCCCTGAAAACCGGTCTTCCTGATGACGTCGAGCTCGTAGTCGAGCCGGCGCTCGTATTCGTCAATCGTCTGTCGCAGCCGCCCCTCGGAGGCGAGCCGCATGAGACGCGGTAGGCGCGCCTTGAATCCCTCCCGCACGACGTGCTCGAAGTACGAGTCCACCGTGAATCCGTCGGGTACGGCGAAGGACGGCAGGTGGTTCTGGCCAGACGGAATCGTCACGTCGCAGCGCTCGGCAATACGTACGGTGTTCTTGAGCGCCTCCGGGTAGTCGCCGAACACCGCCGCCATCTGGTCCGCGGTTTTCAAGAAGAACTGATCGCCGTGATACCGCAGCCGTTGGGCGTCGTTGACCGTCTTGCCCGTGCCGATACACAGAAGGACATCGTGGGGCTGCGCATCACCCTGCCGGAGGTAGTGCACGTCGTTGGTGGCCACCAGGGGCAACTCGAGTTCACGCGCCAGCGGCACGATGCCGCGGTTGACCACCTGCTGCTCATCGATGCCTTGATACTGCATTTCCAGGAAAAAATTGTTCGGGCCCAGAATGTCGCGCAGCCGTGCCGCGGCTTCGAGCGCTGGACGCGCCTGCTCCACTCTCAGGGCGCTGGCGACTTCTCCCTTGAGGCAGCTACTGAGACCGATCAACCCGGACGCGTGCTGTGCGAGCAGATCCTTGTCGATGCGCGGTCGATAGTAGAAGCCCTCTGTATAGCCGGCAGACACCAGCTTGATGAGGTTCTTGTACCCCTGCGCCGTCTCCGCAAGAAGCACGAGGTGGTTCGTCTCGCTCTGCGGGCCGGTTTTCTCGAATCGACTACCAGACGCCACGTAGACTTCGCATCCGAGGATGGGTTTCAAGCCCCGGGCGCGCGCGTGGTCGTGAAACACCACCGACGAGAACATATTGCCGTGCTCGGTCACCCCGAGCGCGGGCATCTTCAGCTTGACCGCTTCATCCAGCAGCTCGTCGACACGGCAGGCGCCGTCGAGGAGGGAAAACTCGGTGTGAAGGTGAAGATGGACGAACTCGTTCATGCTTCTATCTTCTCCGTTCTCGGTTCGTGTTCATCGTTCGGTTCACGGTTCTCGGTTCCAGGTTCGAGGTTCGACGGCTCGCGAACCGAACCTGAACACGAACCGAGAAGCAAGAACCAAGAAGCGTGAACGACTCCATGTCCTACTCCCACTCGATCGTGGATGGTGGTTTCGAGGAAATGTCGTAGACCACCCGGTTGATGCCTCTCACTTCGTTGACGATCCGAGACGAGATGGTGGCGAGCAGGTCATGCGGCAGCCTGGCCCAGTCGGCCGTCATCCCGTCGAGGCTCTCGACGGCCCGAATGGCCACGGTGTACTCGTAGGTGCGCGCGTCGCCCATGACACCGACGCTTCTGACCGGCAGGAGCACGGCGAAACTCTGCCACACCCGTTCGTACCAACCCGCCTGCCGGATTTCCTCGGCAACCACCTTGTCGGCCAGCCGCAGCATGTCGAGTCTCTCGCGCGTGATCTCGCCAACGACGCGCACGGCCAATCCAGGGCCCGGAAACGGTTGTCGGACGACGAACTCGCGGTCGAGGCCGAGATCCCGCCCCACGCGCCGGACTTCGTCCTTGAAGAGATCTCGCAAGGGCTCCACGAGAGCGAAATGCATCCGTTCCGGAAGGCCGCCGACGTTGTGGTGGCTCTTGATCACCACGGCCGGGCCGAGCACCGACGCCGATTCGATCACATCGGGATAGAGCGTGCCTTGTCCGAGAAAGTCGAACCCGCCAAGCTCTTTCGCGCGCTTCTCGAAGACGTCGATGAACGCCGCGCCGATGATCTTGCGCTTCTTCTCGGGATCGACCACCGACGCGAGCTGGTCGAGAAAGAAATCCGAAGCGTCGACGAAATCGAGTGGCAACTCCATCTTGTCGGCGAAGCGCGTGCGAATCTGCGTGGCTTCGTCGTGGCGCAGGAGACCGTTGTCCACGAAAATGCAGGTCAGTCGATCGCCGACGGCACGATGAATCAGCAAAGCCGCGACCGTCGAGTCCACCCCGCCGGACAAACCACACACCACCTTGCCCTCACCGACCTGCCGCCGAATGCGCTCGGTCGCCTCGTCGATGAAGGACGCGATTGTCCAATCACCCCGGCAGCCGCACACGCCATAAGCAAAGTTCCGCAGGATCTCAATCCCATGGTCTGTGTGCACGACTTCGGGATGAAACAACAGCCCATACAGGGCCCGGTCCCGCGCTTCCATGGCGACGACAGGCGCCGTGGTACTGACCGCGGCCACCGAAAAGCCAGGCGGCACGGCCGCCACGTCATCGCCGTGGCTCGCCCAGACGCGCAACTCGGCCGGAACCTGAGCAAAGAGTCGGGGTGTGGAGTCGCCGCTGCCGGACACGCGCACCATCGCGTGACCGAACTCCCGGTGACCCGAGCGCCGCACCTCCCCGCCCAGCACGTCCGTCATCAACTGCATCCCGTAGCAGATACCCAGCACGGGAATTCCGAGGTCGAAGACCTGCGGGTCGCACTTCGGCGCCCCCTCCTCGGAAACGCTCTTCGGTCCGCCGGAAAGAACGATGCCGGCAGCCCCCTTCGCGCGCAGCTTGTCGATCGAGATGTTGAACGGAACCACCTCGGAATAGACCGAAAGCTCACGCAGACGACGAGCGATCAGCTGCGTGTACTGCGAGCCGAAATCCAGGACGAGAATGGTTTGATGGGGCACGTGCTCGGAGAAGAGTGAAAGGTTCTGCGGCGTCGTCGATCCACCGCCGCGCTATTATATCGTGGTGATCGTCGCTCGAACCACGAGATGTTGGGCCTCGTCAGTGGTCAGCGCAGTCGGATGTGTCATGGCCTTGGGCGCCTGCCCTGAAGCGCGTCAGGATGTCACCGCCGAACAGCGACGAGAAACGATCCTTCGGAGCTGGCGCGAAAAGAAACCCGAGGCGGCTCCCCTTCTTCCGGCAGTGGCTGCATGGACACGCGCCCTGCCCTCCCCCGCAGCTGCCGCCGGCGCGATGGACGACCAGCGGGTCTACGTTCCTTTACGCGATTCGTCGTTCGTCGCGCTCAATCGTGAAACGGGCGTAACCGTCTGGACTCGCTCGATCCAGGCAGTGACTGGGCCGACCGTTGGTGATGGCCAGGTCTATGTGGTCACTGCAGGAGCAATCCTCTCCCTCGATGCCGCCAGCGGACAGGATCGGTGGTCAACCATGCTCGAAGGTGTCGTGACGGCTCCTCTGGTGCTGGACACCGGATGGCTGGTTGCCATCACAGCGGCGGGTGACGTCGTGGCGTTCCGAGCCACCGATGGCCAGGTCATGTGGCGGCGGTCGGTGGGCGCGGGATCGGCCCATCCCGTTGTTTCGAGTGGGGATGGCGCGTTGTACGTATCGCTCTCTGACAGCCGTCTCGTTGCACTCGCGCTCGACACTGGCGAGATCGCATGGGAGCAGCGACTGGCTGGAACCATCAGCGAGCCCGCGGCTGCTCGCGACCGCGTCTTCGTCGGATCCACCGACAACTTCTTGTACGCCTTCCATCGCAACGGACGATTCGAATGGAAGTGGAGAAACGGTGGCGATGTGATCGGCATCGCAACCGAGGGTGACGTCGTCTATATCGCGTCGCTCGACAACATCCTCCGCGCGGTCAATCGCGGAAACGGAAACCAGCGATGGAAGAAATCGACGGTCACGAGACCCACGTTTCCACCTCGCACCGTTGGTGGCACGGTCGTCCTTGCCGGTATCAAGCCTGCGATATCGACCTTCGTGGGGACGACCGGCGACGCTCAGGACACATTCGCCGCTGGGGGTGAACCGATTGGGGCCCCACTCATCGATACCTCCCTGAAACCGTTTCGCGTGGCGCTCGTGACGATCACCCGCGAGGGGCTCGTGGAAGCCCTGCGTCCGACTGGCATGACGTTCCGCGAGACAGCACCCGGGCCGCTTCGAGCGCTACCGGGCCGTACGCTCGCTCGCGACAGGCTCCAGTAGGGCGACCGCGAGACGACGCGCACCCTCCTGAATCCGCTCAACGGTGGGAGCCGAAAACGACAGCCGGACGCGATCGTGGCCGGTACCGTCCACGAAGAATGCGCTTCCGATAACGAATACGAGCCGCTGCTCGAGCGCCCGCGCAAGCAGCGTCAGATCGTCATGGCCGTCCGGGAGCGTAGCCCACAAGAAGAATCCGCCCCGCGGCACCGCCCAGCGCAGGCGGTCACCGACCTCCGCGCGCAATGCGGCTTCCATGGCGTCGCGCTTCTCTCGATAGAGCGCCCGCAGGCGTGGCGCAAGTCGCTCGATGGCACCACACCGGATCGCCTCGTAGATGACTCTCTGGTCGAGGCTGCCTGTCATCAAGTCGACCGACTGCTTCGCCGTCTCGAGGCGATCGATGAGCGTCGGCGGCGCGACGATCCAGCCCACACGAAATCCCGGAGCCAGCGTCTTGGAAAAGCTGCTGAGATAGAGCACCCTCCCCGCCTCATCGTCCGCGCGGATCGGCCGAGTCTCCTCCGCACGCGTCACGTCGTCGAAATAGAGCGACCCGTATGGATCGTCCTCGATGATCAACACATTCCGCCGGTCGGCCCACTCGAGGAGGAGCCGACGCTTCTCCATCCCGAGCAGCAGACCTGTGGGGTTCTGGAAATTCGGCACCAGGTACAGCAAGTTCACCCGACGCCCGGCCTTGCGCTCTCGCTGGCACACCTCGTCCAGATTCGCCAGATTGATTCCGTCGGCGTCCTGTGTCACGCCGACCAGCTGCGCGCGCGCATTGCCGAACGCCGAGATCGCCCCGGTGTAGGCCGGCAGTTCCACGAGTACAACGTCGCCGGGGGTGATCAGCAGGCGTGCGAGAAGGTCCAGCCCCTGCTGAGAACCGGACGTGATGAGCAGTTCATCAGTGGTTGCCGTAATGTGACGCTTTGCCAGTAGGGAGACGATCGATTCCAGGAGCGGCGCGTAGCCCCGGGTAGGACCGTACTGGAGCACGTCGTGGTCCACTCCTCCAAGAAGGCGCGCCGCGATCTCACGGAGTTCCTCCCACGGAAAAGACGACGGGTCTGGATAACCTGGTGCGAATGAGACAACGTCCGTGTCTCGTGCCACAACAGTGCCCATCCGCCGGATCGCCGACTCGTGCAGTTGGCGCCCGGTCGGTGAAAGAAAGCTGCTGTAGTTCTTCATGCCTGTGACGGCAGCCGATCGTAGACCGCCGACGACCGCGGCGTGGCACCAATTGACCGATCCGCGTGGGCCCGATAGAGGATCAGGTACGCACCCACGGACGTGAGTCCGAGGTACTGGAAGACGAGACCGCGAAGCAACCACGCCAAGAGTTGCAGGGGCAACGCCGCCAAGCCAAAAAACGGTACGAACGCGACCAATCCAAGCGCCGCGGTGGCAAGCACGGACGCACCCGTGGCCGCCACGATCAGCGCCAGGACGAGCAGAAATACGGTGCCGACGTGACGTCGCTCGTGGCGGAGAAATACCGCGACTCGTCTGAACGCGGTCGCCACGCTGCAATCGTCGGCGGCCACCACGATCTGGACGAGGAGATACACCAGGTTGACGAGGGTGATCCAGACGACGAAGGCAGCCGTCAGAAGCGCCGTGAGACTCCAGCCTTCTCCAGGTTCTCGCCGGGCGACGAGGATCAGGAACCCCGCGCCCGACAGGAGATACACCCCCATCAGGACGAAGCCGAGCCGCGCGTACCGTGGAAACAAGGCGCGCGCCGATTCGACGTAAGAATCCATCGCAAACCGCGAGGCACGCGCGACGACGCTGGCGTGCAGAGGGGGTTCCTCGATTGGTCCGGCGTCCCGATCGCTGCGAACCAGCGTCGCGACCGTCCCAGCCTTGACGAGGAACACGAACAGCGACCCACCGACCGCGACAACCCCAACCGACAGCAGAAACGCCGTGAGCACCGTGGGACGCTCCATCAGGGACGAGGCAATGGTCGCGGCCATCTGGCGCCACTCGAGGGTGAGGAGCGACGCCGGCTCGCTCCCAACCGCCAGGGCCATCAGGAATATTCCACCCACGATGGGGGCCGCGAGCAGCAGTTTGAACAGCGAATCCGCCGATGCCTGAATGACGCTCACCTGCCAGTTGGCAGCCGCGATCAGAGCTCCGCGCTTGATTGACGCTTTCAGCGGGTGAGACATGGGACGAATCAATTCTAGTCTTTGGTCTCTCGTCTTTGGGCTTAGGCTCTGGACTCCAGGCTCTCGGCTCCAGGCTCTAGGCTTTGAACGCCTACAATCATCCCGTGCGTCTTCCTGATCGCTCCGCCACGATGCCTCCCCCGCCATGGCGGAAGCTCGCCCGAATCCTGCTGGTGGGTGCGGGCCTCGCGGTGCTGGTGTTCGCGATCGGGCGCCTCGCCGAGTTCATCGCCCTCGGTCCGAGCGACGAGGTGGCGCGCGCGCGCGTCGAAGCTGGTGTCCGTGCCGATTTCGACGGGATGTCACGCGCGTTGCGCGTGATGGCGCTCGGTGTGGCCGATCCTGTCTCGGTCGTCGCCGCCTCTCGAGATGAGGTCACGGCAACGCGACGGCTCTTCGCGGCCGCGGAAGCTGCACTCGCCCCCGTGGACGTAGCCGACTTTGCGCTGACGGCCTATAGCGACGACGGGCGGCCCCTTGCGTGGGACGGCCGGCCATCCGATCTGCCCGCCGACCGCTTGCAGGGCGAAGAGGCATGGTTCCTCGCTCAGGGCGCGCTGGGTCTCAGGCTTGTCTACGTCACTCCGGTACTTCTCCCCAACGGTCCACGAGTGGGCTCCGTGGCCGCCGAGCGTTCCCTGGCCCTCGGGTCGGCATCCAGGGACAGTGTGGACGCGTTTCGCTACGCCGGCCCGATCGCGTCCGTCTCGATCTCTCTGCGCTTCGAAGGCGGGCCCACCACACCCACCTCGGCCGCCTTCGATGTCACCGCGCCATCAGGAGGCCTCTTGTTCACGGCGACGCTTGACGCCGCTGAGCTGGCGCAGACACGCACTCGCTGGCGTCGAGCCTCCTTATCCTTGGCGCTCATCACTTTTGGCCTCGCGCTCGCGCTGCTCGCGGTCCCGCTGCTCGACTGGCGGACACGGCTGACAGAACCGGGTCCCGCGCTGACTGCGCTCGTATGCGTGACAGTCGCAATCGCGGCGGGGCGTGCCTTCCTGACATGGGGTTCTCCAGCGAGTTGGTCGGATCATTCGCTGTTCTCGGGATCGGAATACTCGTCACTGGTGTTCTATCCGCTTCTCTCGTCCCCCTACGAGTTCCTCGTCACGGCCGCCACGGCGGCCGGCCTGGTCGCCTTGCTCCTCAGCGGCGTGGAGGGGTGGCGTTTGCGCCGGCGACGTCGGCACCCCACCGCGATTCCCATCTTCGTGCTCGCGCAGCTCTCCGCCGGCGTCTGGTTGGCCGCGCTGCTCGTGGCGTACCAGGCCTTTCTCCGAAACACGGTCGACAGCACCACGCTCGACCTGCTCCATTTCTCGTTGCACCCCTTGAGCACGTCGAGACTGGCGCTGCACCTCGGCCTCATCGCGTGGCATGCAAGCGCGCTCGGATGCGGAGTGCTCGTGCTGCGCGCGGCATCGGCCGCATGGGCGGTGTCGCGGACCGACTGGCGCTTCCGCACGGCGCGCCTCGTCCTGTGGACCCTCCCGCTACTCGCATGGCTGTTCGCCGCGACGCCGCCGTCAACCAGTCAACTCCCTCAACTCATTGCCGCTGCGATGGCGATTAGCCTCGCCTCCTTCACCAGTCGTGTGACCGCACGCTACCGTCGTGGTTCGCAAGCGTTACGGCTCACCATGATGACCCTCGCGCTGGTGGCCCCGGCGATGGCTTTCTACCCCTCCCTCTACCAACTGGGATGGCAGGCCAAGGCGCGCCTCGTGGAAACGCGATACGCGCTACAGGCTCTCGATCAACGACGTACGACTCAGCTCCTTCTGCAGGAGAGCTTGAACCAGATCGATCGGTTTCCCGCGTTGGCGGAGCTGACGAGCATCCCGCCGGCGCCAGCCGGAACCGAAGCCCCGACCGACCGCGCCTTCCAGTTGTGGCGGGTGACCGGACTTGCGATGTACCCGGTGACATCGTCGGTCGAGCTCTACGCGGCCGACGGCTCGCTGATTTCGCGTTTTGCGTTCAATCTGCCTGACGATCTCTCCGCGGCGCCGCCGGTCGATGACCAGACCTGCACGTGGGACATCTACGAAGAAGTGTCACCTTTCTTCGCTGAGGAGCGACGCATCCTGCACGCCGGTCGAGCCATCTGCGATGCCAACGGTCGTCCTGTCGGGTCGATCGTCACGCACGCCATGCTCGACTACGCGAACTTGCCGTTCATCCTGTCGCAGAGCCCGTACGTCGAGCTCATGCGACCTGTCGACCCGCTGCGCGGCGAAGATATCTCCGGACGCGATATCGAATTCGCGTTCTACGGCTGGAGCCGACGGCCGCTCTACGCGTCCGCCGTCACGGCGTGGGCACTCGACGATGCCGCCTTTCAACGGGTGGAGCAAGCCAGAACCCCTGTATGGGCACGGCTCCAACGTGGCGACGTCAACTACGACGTGTACTTGCTCAACGACCGCAGCGGCATCTATGCGCTCGGGTTCCCGATCGCATCTGGACTGGACCACCTCGTCAGCCTCGCGGAGATCACGGTACTCGCCTGGGGTGCGCAGCTTCTACTCCTGACGGCCACGGCGCTGCTCAGTGCATTCAGCCTACGGGGCACCACCGCACGGGCATTGCTAAGGGAGATACGAGCAAGCTTCTACCGCAAGCTCCTCCTGGCTTTCATCCTTGCCACGGTGATCCCGGTCGTGGCGCTCGCCCTGGCGACACGGACGTACGTGGCCGACCAGATGCGCACCAACGTCGAGCAGGACGCTGTGCGCATGGCCTCGGCGGCCCGGCGTGTGGTCGAGGACCTCGTGGCGCCACGCGCCGCGCAGCAGGGCGCCGACGTGGACGACAACCTGATGGTGTGGGTGAGCCGGCTGATCGATCAGGATGTCAACATCTTCGCGGGACCGCGATTGCTCGCCACGAGCGAACGCAACCTCTTTGCATCCGGTCTCCTGCCGACGCGCACACCCGCCAACGTCTATCGTGCGATCGCCCTGCGCAGCGACGCCTCCACCGTGGTGCGGGAACAGATCGGCGACCTGGACTACCTCGTGGCCGCGACGCCCATGGCCACGCGTACCCTCGACGCCGGTACTGACAGTTCCACTCACGCCGCGGGAGCTGCAGATCGAAGGTCAGATTGACACCTTGGACCGTCGAGTCCTGCTGGGGGCCCTGCTGTTCGTCTTCGGCGGCGCGTCGCTCGGGTACTGGCTGGCCGAGCGAATCGCTGACCCAGTCAACCGCCTGACGCGCGCCACTCGACGGATTGCGCGGGGAGAGTTCGACGCGCGGATTGCCGCGAGCTCGTCTGACGAGCTGGGTCGGCTCGTGGAGGACTTCAACAGAATGGCCGGTGAGCTGCAGCGGCAGCAAGGGGAGCTCGAGCGTACCCATCGACTCGACGCATGGGCCGAGATGGCTCGACAGGTTGCCCACGAGATCAAGAACCCTTTGACGCCGATTCAGCTGAATGCCGAGCACCTGCGCCGCGTGAACGCCGATCGAGGGGAACCACTGAGTCCCGTGTTGAACGATTGCGTGGGCACGATCCTCGAACAGGTGGGACTGCTCCGCCGGATCGCATCCGAATTCTCGAACTTCGCTTCTTCGCCAACCGCGAAGCCGTCGAAGGTGTACGTGCAGGACCTGCTGCGGGACGCGCTGGACCCGTACCGCACCGGGATAGCCGGCCGCGTTCGATTCGAGGAAGACATCCCTCGTGACCTGCCGCCGGTCTTCGTGGACCGCACGCTGATCGCACGCTCCTTGACCAACCTCATCGAGAATGCGCTTCACGCGATGCCGTCCGGGGGCACGCTCACAGTCGTCGCGCTTGCGGTGGACGGTACGGTCCGGATTCGGTTCTCTGATACCGGCGTGGGGATGGACGCCGAAGCCCTGGCGCGCGCGTTCGAGCCCTACTTCTCCACCAAGACCAGTGGCACGGGACTCGGACTGCCGATCGCGAAACGAAACATCGAGCTCAGCGGTGGCGCGATTGCCGTGACAAGCGAGCGCGAGCAGGGCACGACGGTGGAAGTGACGCTGCCGGTGGCGGATCTCTAGGCTTTGGGCGTCCTCGCTTACCTGGTCGGAGCGCAGAGCGCCCAGAGCCTAGAGCGATTTGCATTTCCCCGTAGAGCGCACGCTTCAGCGTGCGCGTGTCCGCGGAGGCAACCGCCTCCGCCAAGTACGCGTCCGCGAAGCTTTACGAAGGCGGAAACCTCCGCTCTACGCCGAATCGAAAAGCGGTCTCTAGAGCCCAGTCGGCCCAGACGCGTCGGTCGTGCCCGGGCCCGGTTCGGTCTTGGGATCTTCGCTCCCCGGTCGTCGATGCAGACGATTCCAGGCCAGTTCCGCGAACGTGCCTCCGAGGTAGCCGTAAGCCAACACAACGAGTACGAGCTCTGCATGGGCTGCCAGCAGCGCGAGGCCAAGCGCGAACAGCAGCAGCACGGGATACTTCCGCCGCTCCTTTAGGTCGAGGTTCTTGAAACTCCGGAAGCGGACCGTGCTGACCATGAGCAGGGCCGGGACGATGACCATGGCCAGTACTGGAAGGGCTTCACCGAAGCCTTGAAATCCGGCTGGGTACGCGTACACCGTTGCCGCGGGAATACCTGCCGCCGCCGGACTCGGCATTCCGACGAAATAGCGCTTGTCGGTCGAACCCGCCTGAATGTTGAAGCGGGCCAGCCGAACGGCCGCCGCAGCCACGAATAGGAAGCCAGCCGCCCAGCCCAGCCGTCCGAGCGGCTGGAGTCCCCAGGCGAACGCGAGAATCGCGGGCGCCACACCGAACGAGATGATGTCGGCCAAGGAATCGAACTCGACGCCGAACGCGCTCGTCGTGCCGGTCATGCGCGCAATACGTCCGTCGAGCATGTCTACGACGATCGCAAACCCGATGAACGGCGCCGCCGTCGCAAACTCACCACGCATTGCATAGACGATGCACGCGTAGCCGCAGAACATGCTCCCCATGGTGAACATGCTGGGCAGCAGGTAGACACCGCGCCGCAGCCGCCGACGTTCCGCCACGCTGCGCCGCCCGAGGGGCGTCAGCATTCGAATCCTCGATCGGAGTGCATCGTCATTCTTGCTGATCATGGCCTCAACTTCGCGATCACCGTGACGGCACCCACCACTCGGTCCCCGACCTTGACGATGATCGCAGAACCAGCCGGCACGAATACGTCCATGCGCGATCCAAACTTCATGACCCCAAAACGCTGTCCCGCCTGCATCGTGTCACCTTCCTGGGCGCGGCACACAATTCTTCGCGCGAGAACGCCCACGATCTGGCGCACGACGATGGTCTGCCCACCGTGGTCGAGCCACACCTCGGTGTGTTCATTGAGGTCCCCCGCATCGGCCCGATACGCCGGAAGGAAACGGCCGGGATGATACCTCACCTTGGTGACGCGCCCGGCGATGGGCATCCGATTGACATGCACATCCATCGGAGACAGAAAGATCGTAATCTGCTGCCAGTCGCCGGGTGGACTCGCCTCCCCTGTCGGCGGCCCAGCCACCATGACGCGGCCGTCGGCTGGAGAAAGCACGGCGTTAGGAATCTGGGTGACGACCCGTTCCGGATCTCGGAAGAAAAAAAGGAAAAACCCGGCGAGGACGAAAAACACGAGTCCGAGGAAAGTGCTGACAGCCAACGTTCCGATGGCGCCGAGGACGAGGGCGACGCCGATGAAGGGCCAGCCCGCGGGATCAATTCGCATAAAAGGAGAAGCCGGATGTCATTGTCCCTCGAATAGCTCGAGTCAATCACACCCGGCCTTCTCCCACCGGGGCGGGCTCGTCAGGAGGTGCGGCTGTGCACGTCGGTGTACGTGCGTGCCATCTGCTCCATGCGGTCCTTGAGGGCAAGCTTGCGCTTCTTCAGGGTCACTTCTTCAAGTTGTTCAGAGGTCGAAAGGTAGGGCTTGTCGGAGAGTTCGTGCAGGCGATGGTCCAAGTCGTGATGTTGCTCGGCCAGCTGGCGATAGCCGTCGTCATGTTGTAGCAACAGGCCTCTTACGGACTGTGCTTCCTCCGCATTCATAGGCTCGCCTCCTTCGCTGAAGAGGGCCTGCGCAACTTTGCAGGCTGCGCGAAAGATAACACAATCGAATTGACCACTGCTAGGCCTCCGTCTCAGCCGGAGGACGATCGCGGTCCCACCAGAGAATAAGCGCGTCTTCAACCGGGTTTGTGTAGTACCTCCGGCGTGTGCCCGAGTGGCAAAACCCGAGCCGTTTGTATAGTCGCAGAGCAGCGATGTTGGACTCCCGCACCTCGAGCGTCGCACGCGTGGCTCCAAGCACTTGCGCCTGCGCAAGCACTTCGCACACCAGCGCGGTGCCGAGGCCCCGTCCACGAAGGCCAGGACGGATGGCCAAGTTGTTGATGTGAATTTCGTCGCACACGAGCCAGAACGCGCAGAATCCGACGACCGGGCGCTCGTCGGTTCTGACGACCAGGATGTGGCAGACCGAACCGTCCCTGAGCTCGGACGCATACATCTCACGCGTCCAGGGATTCGTGAACGACTCCGCTTCGACCTCGATCACGCCGTCCAAGTCCCGTTCGCCGACCAGCGGCTCGATCCAGAAAGGTGGCATACGGAGATCAGACCGGACGTGGGTCCCCAATTTGCTCGGCGTCCGACCGGCGCACGTAGAGCGGCTTGATGGCGTGCGGCGGGGTCTGCTCGCCACCCGGAACGCGGTACCAGCCAGCACGGCAACGGCGCCCGCGAGCACCGGTGAGACCGGGTCCGTAAAACGCGCGTTCACCCCAAGAGCCGTGTGAATCGTTTTCCGGTACGCCAGGGCGCCGTCGCCGGTGAAAAGCACGGGCTGCCCTGCCAGCCCAGCCAACAACGCTTCGGGTTTGGCCACTATCGCCGGTGCCACTTCGCGACCATGCTCGTATGTCGCCGCGAACACCTCGCCGCGCCACGCATCCATCCATGCGGCGACGCGGTTGTCACCGACCTCGCCCTGTCCCGACGTCACCAGATGCGCGAGTGCGTCCAACGCGGACACCCCAATCAGCGGCGCCCCGATTGCCATGGCCAGCCCTTGCATCGTCGCGATCCCGATTCGCAGTCCGGTGAACGACCCAGGCCCCGTTGCCACCGCCAAGAGATCGATATCGGCCAGCGAGACGGATTCACGTGAGAGCAGGGCTTCCAGGTCGCCGGGGAGCCGTTCTGCTTGCTCCCGAGCGGCGTCGCCGAGTTCCTCGCGAAGCAATTGCCCCTCCCGCACGAGCGCACAGCTTCCCGGACGCGTCGTGGTGTCGAGTGCGAGGATTACCATTCTCCTGACAGATAATAACCACGAAGCGCACGAAAGTTCTCGTAGTGGCCTTCGTCGTATCCACTCAATGTCGAGTCCTACCGCTACCGCCACCCCGGTCATGCGTCAGTACCCTGGACGCCAAGCGGCAGCACCGCGACGCCATCGTGTTTTTCCGGATGGGCGATTTCTACGAGATGTTCTACGAGGACGCACTGGTGGCGGCCCGCGCGCTCGACCTGACGCTCACGTCGCGGTCCAAGGACGTGGGTGGCGCCGGGATTCCGATGTGTGGCGTCCCCTTTCATGCCGTTGACGGGTACCTCGCCAGGCTGGTGGGCAAGGGATTCCGCGTGGCCATGTGCGAGCAGGTCGAGGATCCCAAGAAGGCCAAGGGGCTCGTAAAGCGCGAGGTCGTGCGGGTTGTGTCACCCGGCACGCTGACCGACGCGAAATATCTGGAAGCGCGCGAACCGGCGTACCTCATGGCGATCGTGTCCACCGCGACCGAACGGACGCGCGAGAGCGAGGAGTTGTTCGGTGTCGCGTTACTCGACCTCACCACGGGTGAGTTCACCGCGGCCGAGTATCGCGGAGCGGAAGGGCTTCAGGCATTGGCGGACGAGATAGCGGTGCTGCGGCCGCGCGAGATCCTGCTCCCCACCGAGTCGACCGTGGCGAAGCGGCTGCCCGAGATCGCTCGCCTTCAATTGCCCGTCAGCACCGCGGAGAGCTGGAGCTTCGAACCAGAGGCCGCGCGCAGAACGCTGCTCGACCAGCTCAAGACGCACGGGCTCGAGGGTTTCGGGCTCGAAGGCCGGATCGCTGCCATCCAGGCGGCGGGCGGTCTCGTCAGCCACCTTCGCGGAACCCAGCAAGCGGATCTCGCACACGTCCGCGCGGTGACGCTGAAGACCTCGACCGATTGCCTCATCATCGACCCGGTCACCCTCAAGCACCTCGAGGTCATCACGGGCAGCGAAGGCACCACCACGGGTTCATTACTCCACGAGATCGACCGTACCGTCACCGTGATGGCCGGCCGATTGCTTCGTTCGTGGGTACTGCGGCCCCTGTGCCGGCTCGAACGAATCCAGGACCGGCTCGACGCGGTCGAGGAAATGGCGTTCCGCTCGACCGAGCGCGCGAAGTTTCGCGACACGCTGAAATCGGTCCACGACCTCGAGCGGCTCGTCGCGCGCGCCGCGCTGGGCACGGCCGGACCTCGCGATCTCGTCTCGCTCGGTCAGTCGCTTATCGCCGTGCCGCGCGTCAAGAACGTTCTTGCCGATGTGCAGGCGCCGCTCCTGCGGAGCCTGGTGGCTGAACTGGACGACCTTGCTGACGTGCGCAATGACATCGAACGAACACTGACGGACGAGCCACCCGTCTTTGCTCGCGACGGCGGATTCACAAGAGACGGTATCGACGCCGAGCTCGACGAGCTCAAATCCATCAGCCGTTCAGGCCGGCAGGTCATCGCCGAGATGGAGGAGGGCGAGCGGACACGCACCGGGATCAGCTCGCTCAAGGTTCGCTTCAACCGCGTGTTCGGCTACTACATCGAAATTTCGAAGTCGAACCTGCATGCCGTGCCGGCTGACTACCAGCGCAAGCAGACGATTGCCGGAGGCGAACGATTTACAACGCCGGCGCTCAAGGAGTATGAGACGAAGGTGCTCGGTGCCGACGAACGCATCCTCGAGCGCGAGCTCGAGATCTTCGAACGGCTCCGAACCCGCGTCGGTGCGGAAGCGCCTCGGATTCAGGACACGGCGCGAGCGCTGGCCACGCTCGACGTCCTGGCAGCACTGGCGGAAACTGCCGCCGTTGCGAATTACACGAAGCCCCACATGCATGACGGCGACGAGTTCCTTGTCGCCGACGCTCGCCATCCCGTGGTCGAGCGGTTTGCTGCCGGCGCGTTCGTGCCCAACGACATCGACCTCAACGGCGCGACCAGACAGCTCGTGATACTCACAGGGCCGAACATGGGCGGCAAGTCCACGTATCTTCGACAGACGGCGCTCCTGCCGCTCCTCGCGCAGATCGGCTCCTTCGTCCCGGCGAAGGATGCGAAACTGCCGATCGTCGATCGCATCTTTGCGAGAGTGGGCGCCTCGGACAACATCGCTCGCGGACAGTCCACGTTCATGGTCGAAATGCAGGAGACCGCCAACATCCTGCAGACGGCCACGTCGCGCAGCCTCGTCGTCCTCGACGAGATCGGCCGCGGCACCTCGACGTTCGACGGGCTGAGCATCGCCTGGGCCGTGGCAGAATACCTCGCCACCAATCCGCGCGCGAGACCCAAGACTCTCTTTGCCACCCACTACCACGAGCTGACCGACCTGGCCGACTCCCTCCCAAGCGTGGTGAACGCGCACGTGGCGGCGCGCGAGTGGAAAGACGACATCATCTTCCTGCGCAAGATCCTGCCTGGACGATCCGATCGAAGCTATGGCATCCAGGTCGCTCGCCTGGCGGGCCTGCCCCCTGGTGTCATCGCACGCGCGCGCGAAATTCTCGCAGGGCTCGAACGAGACGAACTCTCGCGTGGAGGACGCCCGACGCTCTCAGGCGCCGCCGGGGATCCGACGAACAGTCAGCTCGGTCTCTTTGCCAAGCCGACGGACGGCCTCGAAGTGATAGCCGCCGCGTCCGCCCCTCCGCGTGGACATCGCCACGAGGATGAAATTGCGCGACGATTGAGGGAGACCGACGTCGACGACACCACACCGCGCCGGGCGCTGGAACTGCTCGCGGAGCTCAAGCAGCTCGCGGAGGATAGATGACATTTCGTCAGGTGTTGACCGCGCGACTATTCCCTGCCGCAGCAATCCTGGTGCTCGTCGGGTGTTCGCCCGCGGCACCCGCATCGGACGCGGATCTGATCAAGGTCATTATTCGAGCCTCGCCAACCACCTTCGATCCTCGCGTTGGCGTAGATGAAGGTTCGACGAGAGTGCATCAGCTGGTCTACAGCCAGCTCATGACCATCGCTCCGGACCTTCGCGTGGCGCCTGGTCTGGCCTCGCGCCTCGACAACCCCGACCCGGTCACGTACATCGCACACCTGCGCAGCGGGGTGAAGTTCCACGACGGGCACGAGCTGACCGCGAAGGACGTCGTCTACACGTTCAATAGCTTCCTCGACCCCAGTTTCGTATCTGCGCGAAAAGGGGCCTACGGAATGCTCGCGTCCGTCACCGCGATTGACGACTACCAGGTCGAGTTCAAGCTCAAGGAACCGTTCGGTTCATTCCCGATTCAGCTCGTCATGCAGATCGTGCCAGACGGAGCCGGAGAGTCGTTGCGCTCGTTTCCGATCGGCACGGGGCCGTACCGCTTCGTCCGGTACGCCATCGACGAGCAGGTCGAGCTCTCCGCCTACGAAGGCTACTGGGATGGCCTGCCGCAGAACGCCGGCATCGTCCTGCGAATCGTTCCGGACGACACCATGCGCGGCCTGGAATTGCGCAAGGGCTCCGCAGACCTCACGGTCAACGACATTCAGCCTGACGTCGCCTACCGACTGGAGAAGGACGGCCTGACGATCAGCAAGGCGCCGGGCGTGGACTACGCGTACGTGGGCCTGAACATGCGCGACCCGATTCTGCAGAACAAGCAGGTTCGTCATGCCATCGCTTACGCCATCGACCGACAGGCGATCGTGGACCACTTGCGTCGCGGTCTCGCAGTGCCGGCGGTTGGCGTCCTGTCTCCCGTTGCCTGGGCCTTCGAGCCCAATGTGCGCGACTTCACGTACGACCCGGCACGCGCGAGGCAGCTGCTGGATGAAGCCGGGTACCCCGACCCCGATGGCGAGGGGCCACTGCCGCGCCTGCGCCTCTCGCTGAAGACGTCAACGGATGAGTTCTTCAGACTCCAGGCGACCGTGATTCAGCAGAACCTGCGTCTTGCCGGCATCGACGTGGACGTCCGCTCGTACGAGTTCGCGACGTTCTACGCTGACGTGTTGAGCGGCAACATGCAGATGTACACGTTACAGTGGGTAGGCGTGACCGATCCCGACATGCTCCGACGTGTCTTCCATTCGACGCAGGTGCCGCCGATCGGTTTCAACCGAACCTACTACAGCAACAAAGAGGTCGATCGGCTGATCGATCTGGCGACGACGGCGAAGACAGACGAGGAGCGACTGGCACACTACAGCGCGGCGCAGAAGGCCGTGGCCGAAGATGCGCCGTACATCAGTCTCTGGTACAAGACCAACATCGCCGTCGCCCGTCCGAATATCAGTGGGATGCGGCTGTCCGCGCAGTCCGACTTCCTTGCCCTCAAGGATGTCAGGAAAGCTCAGTAATCCCCGAAATGAAGGAGAACTCATGAGGACGTTCGTGCAGATCGGTCTCACTATCTTCATAGTCGTCGGCCTTGGCGCGGCGACACACGAGGCAGGGACAACCGTGGCCATACCATCCGAACCGGGGGCGCCGCAGGCGGCCTCCCAGACCGTTTCGTCCTACCCGAGCGATATCGATCCGGCGTCGCGCAACCGTTTGCCAGTGGTCAAGCGCGAGGATCTCGACGATCTGGGCAAGACCCTCTTCGATAAAACCACGGCGGACGTGAAATCAGGTCGATCCCTCGCGGGTTTCCAGGGCCCGAACGGGATTACGTTGCACAGCCCACGGATCGCAGAGGTGGATCAGCGCAAGAACGATTACCTGCGGTTTGAGAGCCGACTGGGTCGGCGCCACTATGAGGTGGCGATCCTCGTGACGGCGCGCGAACTGACCCATCAGTTCGAGTGGGCGGCCCACGAGCCCGCGGCACTGAAGGCGGGTGTGGAACCGGCCGTCATCGATATCATCAAGAACAAGCGACCGCTCGTCGGCCTCCAGCCAAAGGACGCGGCGCTCATCCAGCTGGGACGTGAGGTGATTGGCCTTCGGTCAGTCCAGTCAGCGACGCTTGCCGAGGCGCTGAAGCTGTTCGGCCGCCAGGACCTGGTTGATGCCGTGTCTGTGATGGGTCATTACGCCGGTATTGCGATTCTGCTGGATGCGTTCAACCAGCAGCTTGGACCCGGTCAGAAGCCATTGCTGCCGCCGCTATAAGGAGAAGTGACGGCCGCGCATCAGCGGCCCCTTCGCGGGGGGACGTGCGCTAGCTTCCGAGGGCGGTCTTGGCCTCTGCCACGTACGGCGATGTGGGGTGCTCGTCCACGATTCGCGCGAACGTCTTCCGCGCGTCGTCCTGCTTCCCGCTGGCCTGATAGGCCTTCGCCAGTTCCATCAGGATGGCGTCCTTGGGCAACTCCTGGTCAGCGCTGGCTTCCAACTCGGTCCACGTGGCAATCGCCGAGTCGAACTGACCCGCACGCGCCTGCGTGTCTGCCTTACCCATCAGAGCCATGCGCCCATACAGGGTGTTCCGACCCGACCGGCTCATCACATCGTCGAACGTCTTGATCGCTTCGTCGTGTCTGCCGAGCGAGGCAAGGGATGACGCATAGTGATATCTCGCGGTGATTCCGGCGGCCGTGTCCGGGTAGGCATCGGCCGCGGCCTTCAACTTGGGGAGCGCCGCGTTGAGCTTGGCGGCCTCGGTCGCGAAAGATCCTGTCGCACCGAGGGTGGCGGCCGCGGGGACCTCTCCGGGCTGGCTGGCTGTAGTCGTCGCCGGGACGACGGGCGCGTTGAAGGCGACCAGGGCATCGGCCAGCAGGCGATCGGCCTGTGCATCGTCGCCACGCCGCCAGACGTTGATCCCGCCCACGATTCCTGCAACCACCAGGAGCGTCAGGGCGATGCCCACAATCAGCGACTTCCGCGACGCGAGCGCTTCACTCGCCGCCGTCAGCGTCTGGGCCAACTCGTTTTCTTTCAGGTGGTGTCGTTCTGTACGCTTCATTCTTGGTCTCTAGTCTTTGGTCTCTAGTCTTTGGTTTCGCTGTTCTGGCTTCCGTAGGGCGGGTTCCGCGTAGCGGACCCGCCTCGCAGTCCTAGTCCCCGGCTGTTTCGCGAACGCAGCCCTTAAGTGGCGTCCCCGGACAGATTCGAACTGTCGACCTCGCGCTTAGGAGGCGCGCGCTCTATCCAGCTGAGCTACGGGAACGTGATGTCGATAGCGCGTTAGTTTACCTGATGTTGGGCGGCCTGTTCAGCGGCCCCGTTGCCAAGAGGCATCGACTCTACGGCCTCCTCGTTTGCAACGGGTTTGCAACGGGCGACGGATTCGTCGGTGTCGCGCATGCTCGCTTCGAGGACCAGCGAGGTCCACGTTCGAGCTACGATCCCGCGTCGTCGCGGATGCTTGTGCCCGAGCATGCGCTGCACGTGATGGAGGGGCCAGCCCCGCCTCAGCGAGACGACTCCCGAGCACTCGTGCCGAAGGTCGTGGCACAGCGTTGAGGTCCAACGTAGCGTAGTCGCGGCACGCGACTCGGCCGACAAGCTTGCTCGCATCCACCGCAGAGTGTGTCGCCACGCCTTGCTGACGCACTTCACGCGCTCGCGGCGATGCCGTCGCCGTAAGACGAAGCACCGGCGATGTGCGTGGCGCGCATGACGCTAGTTCGTGGCTCGACGGCAGGGCCAGACGAGCGTGGTGTGCGCCATCTCCAGTGTCCCCGCAAGTCGTGGGGAGATGAGCACGATGAGCTCCGTGTGCCGTCTTGATCTTCTCGGCGAGCATGGTGAGGGCGGCGCTTCGTCAGGTCGACGAATAGCGGCCCTCGACGCATAGAGCGCCCGCTCAGCCGCTGGGGCGTTTAGCACACGTGTTCATTTCAGCAGTCTCAACTTGAATAGATCACAGGTCCAGCGTGGGCTATGGACTCTCCGATGTGTATCCGCGAGGATGAGCACGCGGCTAGCGCATCGTTACACTACTGGAGCGCCCAGTTATGAAAGCCGTAGAAGCGCGTCGGCTTGTTGTGGGCGAACTGTCGAAGTATCGCGACTCGCCGTACCGAGCAAGTATGTGGACGGGCAAATCGGACGTTTGAGATCATTGGACCCTCTGGCGCTCGCTACCAAATCGAGATCTCGCGTTCTGCGGAATCACAGACCAATGGAGATATTCGGGTTGTTGGCGCGATTGATGACGGTGGGTGGAGAGCGTTATGAGCTTACCGAAGCTTCATCAAGGGACCAGATGGTTCGATTACTGGCTAGTTTAAACTGACCACGGCCCACTGCATGGCTCGAATGAAATCGTGGCTCAGGGATTGGTGGCGTTTTGGTTGCTGCCATCGGGATAATGTTTTTCCCGCTCGGATATGGAATCAGCCCCAAACGTGACCTCAGTGCGTTCTCTAACATCTCCGACCTGGCGATTTCGTATGGCCCGGTCTGGTAGTGACCACGATTGGCGTCCTGATGCTCGTATTGTCGTGCTTTATTCCCGGTGAACAAGACGATTAGTCCGACGCGAATCAAACTAGAGACAGTGCCTCGTCGCATCGATAGTGCGCTGGGTTGGCGCAACGCTGCTACCTACCTTTTCAGGAGGGCCGGCCAGTTCACAACCACGTCGAGCGGCGGCGCCTGGTTCTGTCCGACGTCTGTGAGCATGAGGAATCGTCTGGCGTCAGGCGATACCTGCCAGCGGTGGCCGTCGTTCGTGTAGTTCGCGAGTACGGGCGCGTCGAAGAGCGCCGGTGGAGCACCGCTGGAGAACGTCGGCTGGAGGCGAATGGGCAGGGCCATCAGCGTCTGCCCGGAGAAGTAGAACAGCTCCCTGCCGTCGCGGCTCCAGCGCGGCTCCGTTCCACCGCCGTTCGAAATCATCCACTTCCCTCCCGACGCGTTGGGAAACGGCTGCACATAGATTTCAAAGATGCCGGACTGGTCGGAACCGTAGGCCACGAAGCGGCCATCGGGTGAAAACTGGGCCTGCTGCTGCCTGGCAGGTCCCTCGACGTACGGCACCGGCGTGCGCGCCACCCCACCCTCAATGGGAACGGCCCACAGGTCGTTGTGCCCCTGCTGGCGTCACGGCTCGAATAGATCACCCATCGACCGTCGCTCGACCAGTCGTTGACCCAGGCATTGCGGTCGAATTCGACAAGAGGAGCTCTCGTCCCCCGTGCCATCGGCCATCCGCTGACGCAGGCCGCTGCATCCCGTCGCGGAACGAGCTGAAGGCAATCCGGCGTCCCGTCCGGCGACCACACGGGTGTCGAGTCGTTGTCGGGGTTGAACGTCACACGGGTGTTCGCACCGCTCTGCTGGTCGCGCAGCCAGACGTCAGCTGGCCCTGGCCGCTCGGGCTGCTGCCGAATTCATCCAGGGCCAGCTTCCGACCGTCGAGCGTCAGCGCGACGCTCTGGATGAGGCCCGCCTCGCCAACCGTCCCGAGGGCCCGCCCTTGGCGGTCGAACCATGTCGGGACCGTTCGGGGACGGCTTCCAGGGCGACTCGTCGCCAGAACGCCATTGTCCGAGACCGGACGCCGCTGCCACCGCCCCCGCGACCAGGGTTACTGGCGCGCCCGTCACGCTCGTGGTGTTCTCATCGAACGGCAGTGCGACAAGACCCGCCGCGTCCATTCCGAGCAGGTATGCACTTCGACCCTCTGCGGCCGGCACGAAGAGGCGTCGCGATCCGTCGGTGACCCGCGTCGGGGTCCCGCCGTCGAGCGTCCCCACGTATGTGGCGGGAGCACGTCCCGGCGAACGATGCGCGTGAAGAGAAACCGCCGCCCGTCCGGCAGAAACACGGGCCACTGGTCCTCCTCCCGTTTCGAGGGTCGGCGTTTGTGACGACCACGGGGGTGGGATCGTTCGCGATCAGGCCGCCGGATCCCGCCAGGCGCGCCTTGAAACGAGCCGAGCAGGATCGTTCCGTCACGGTTCCAGCTTCCGCCGACAAATCGGCAATCGCAAAGCGGTCGCGTGGCGCCGGTCGTGATATCGGCCATGACCGTCGTCGTCGCGGTGCCGTAGAACGAGTTGCCGGCCGTCGGGCGACCAGAACAAGGGACACGACACGAAGCGTCGCTGCCGCAGAACCCGGTATTTCGCGAACGTCACCAGTGGCAAGGGTGCGCACGTACAGGGACTGCTGACCGCCGCTCGCCGGGCCGTAGTGCGCAAGCCTCAGGCCGTCGGGAGACACGGCAAACGCCACCGTAGAGGCGCTGTAGATATCCGTGCTCCGTTCGATCTGGAACCGAACCATCGGCGGATCAGCATCGACGAAGGGCGGGGGCCGCAGCCACGCCGCCACCGCCAGTGCGGCCATGAGCACGCCTGCCACGGCCCATCCCCCCGCGCCGAGCCAGTGTCGCGATCGCGAGACACCGGCGGCGCCAACTTCTGCGCCAGACGCAGACGTCTCGGGGCGGTGCACGAGGCTCATCGCGTCGCCGATATCGCGGAGTCGTTTCCTCGGATCCTTCTCCAGGCAGCGAGCCAATAGGTGTCGGAGCGCGAGCCGGGACAGCGGTGAGGTCCGGATCCTTCGTCAGAACGGCAGCCAGCACGTGCGAGACGGTCTCGCCCTCGAACAGCCGCCCGCCGGTGAGCATCTCCCACAGTACGACGCCGAAAGCCCAGATGTCGGCGCGCTTGTCGACCGGCTTGCCGCTGGCCTGCTCGGGCGCCATGTAGGCAGCGGTGCCGAGGATCAGGCCCATCTGCGTCATCGCGCGGCGATGGTGATGGTCGGCGCCTGCGAGACTGTCGCGCGACGGCCGCGACGCCTGCCGGCTCCATCGCCTTCGCCAATCCGAAATCCAGCACCTTCACCGTGCCGTCGGGCCGCACCTTGATGTTGGCCGGCTTGAGATCGCGGTGGATGATCCCTTGCTCGTGCGCGGCTTCAAGTGCATCGGCGATCTGCTTCGCAATGGGCAAGCGCCTCGTCGAGCGGGATGGCCCCGCGCGCAATGCGCTGCGAGAGATCGTCGCCCTCGACGAGTTCCATCACGAGGGCGGTCATGCCCCCGCTTTCTTCGAGGCCGTAGATGGCGGCAATGTTCGGATGATTCAGGGAGGCCAGCGTCTTCGCTTCACGTTGAAAGCGAGCCAGCCGATCGGTGTCATGGGCGACCGTGTCGGGGAGGATCTTGATCGCGACGTCGCGGTCCAGCGTCGTGTCCCGCGCCCGAAACACTTGGCCCATCCCGCCTTCGCCGATCTGCGCCGTGACTGCGTAGACGCCGAGGCGCGCGCCGGGAGTAAGGGCCAACGGTGAGGTGAGTATATGTGTGAAACCGGCGCGCGGCGGGATTAGTCCGCGGTACACGGGCTAGGGTTTACCGACTCCTGTGCCAACCATTGGAAGCCCGGAGTTTACCTAGGAAAACGGCACAGATCCAGCTCGGTCGGGTCTAGTACTGCACGACGGAGTAGACCTTCTCCCCTGGCAGTTTCGCCTTCCCGCTGAGAAAAAGCAGCTCAATGAGGAACGCGAGCCCATGTAGCTCGCCGCCAAGCTGTTTGACGAGCCGGGCCGCCGCTGCCGCGGTCCCGCCGGTAGCCAGCACATCGTCCACGATGAGAACTCGCTGCCCTGTCTCCACGGCGTCCTCGTGAATCTCCAGAGCGTCCGTCCCATACTCGAGGGCGTACGCCTCCCGCATGGACTTGGCAGGTAGTTTCCCCGGCTTTCGGATCGGGATGAACCCGGCACCGATGCGGTCCGCCACCGCGGACCCGAGAATGAATCCACGGCTCTCGATGCCGATCACCGCGTCGATCCCTTGTCCGACGTACGGCGCAGACAACTGGTCGATCGTCGCCTTGAGGCCTCCGGGATCCCGAAGCAACGTGGTGATGTCGTAGAAGAGTATTCCCGGTTTCGGAAAATCGGGGACGTGCCTGATGTGTTGTTTGAGGTCCATTGGGTTCATCGGATCGCGTAGGCCATTGAGCGAGCAGCAGGGAATTATACCGGCCTCCGCGCTTTACCGCCGCATCCCAGCCGGGTATCCTCGTAACACACGCTTAGTGCCCGGGCCGCGCGCCGGCTACGGGGGACCCACAACCTGGGGCGAATCCGCAACGACCGCGATGCGAGAGAGAGTGGACGGAAACCTACCAGTTCCGAGCCCGTCAGCTAACCCCGTCGGCGACTGGAGGCGACGTGTTCGACGAGAATCCTTTCTTGGCCAGGTCAAACGTTTCTCGTTGGCCAGCCAATCCCATCGAGTCTTGCGCACGACGAGCGACTGAGCAAAGCCACCGGCCTGGCCGTGCTTCGTCGATGCGCTCTCTTCGGTCGCCTACGCGACGAGGAAGTCTTGCGCGTGCTGATGATCGGCGGTCTGGCGGCGATGAGCCTGGCGCCCACGATCTGCGCTGCTCATCGCAGGGCTCCTGATCGTCGTGGTCTCTCGTACCGTCAGACCGATTTACGCGTATCCACCGGCGGGGTGACGTATACGAGTATCCAAGGAGAACCTCGGCGAGTACCGCGGGCCTCTCCGCCGCCGCCGCGCTGCTCATCGACTACACGCTGACGGTGGCGGTTCGGTCGCGGCCGGCGTCGCCGCGATCACCTCCGCGTTCCGGACCTGCACATCAGCCGCGTGACGCTGGGCCTCGGCTTCGTTTGCTGCTCGACGCTCGCGAAACCTGCGAGGCATCCGCGAGTCGGGCCGGCTCTTCGCGGTGCCCACCTACGGCTTCATCGGCTTGATGCTCACGCTGATCGCCGTGGGCCTGTGGCGCGTCAGATGACGGGCGAGCCACCGTCCCCCGCCGGTCGAGCCACTGCGCGACGTTCGACAGCGGGAACGCTGACGACGTTCGCGCTGCTGACGCGCGTTTGCGAACGGCTGCACGGCCATGACCGGCGTCGAAGCCATCTCCGACGGCGTGCCTGCGTTCAAGCCACCGGAGTCGAAGAACGCGGCGGCCACGCTGATCGATGATGGCGGCGATCGCGGTGACGATGTTCGTCGGCATCACGCTACCTCGCGTACGCCATCGGCGCGATCCCGTCGGAGCGCGACACGATCGTGTCGCAGATCGGTCGCGCGGTGTTCGGCAGCGGCACCCGCTCTATTACGGGCTGCAGGTCGTGACGATGGCGATCCTGGTGCTGGCTGCGAACACGGCGTATGCCGACTTTCCGCGGCTCGCCTCGATCGTCGCGCGCGATCGCTACATGCCGCGACAGTTCATGAACCAGGGCGACAAGTTGGCGTTCAGCAACGGCATCATCGCGCTCAGCGTGCCGCCGGCGGCCTGATCTGGATCTTCGGCGGCGACACGCACTCAGTTGATCCCGCTCTACATGATCGGTGTGTTTCTCTCGTTCACGCTGTCGCAGACGGGGATGTTCCTCCGCTGGCGCCGCCTGCGGCCGCCGGGCTGGCGGTGGCAGCGCGGCCATCAACGGTTTCGGCGCCGCTGCTCACGTTCGTCGTGCTCATCATCGTGGCGGTGACAAAGGGACCCGAAGGCGCGTGGATCGTGCATCGTGCTGATCCCGGTCATCGTGGCCATCTTCCTGAAGACGAAGAAGCATTACGACAGCGTGGCGTCGCAGCTGACGCTGCGCGACTGGACGCCGCCGGCACCGTCGCACCAACATCGTGCTCGTGCCGATCGGCGGCGTGCAGCGGGCGTCGTCGAGTGCGCTGCGTACGCGGAGTCGATCTCGACGGATGTCCGCGCCGTCTACGTCAACGACAATACGGAGCAGACTGGCGACGCTGAAGAGGGACTGGAGAGACCTGGGGAGGCAGCGTTCGGCTGATCGTCCTGCGAGTCGCCGTTCCGTTCGCTGATGGAGCCGCTGCTGGAATACATCGACGCAGATCGAGCGGGAACGCACCAACGCGTACATCACGGTGGTGCTGCCGGAGTTCGTCCCTTCACGATGGTGGCACCACCTGCTGCACAACCAGCGCGCGCTGCTCATCAAGGGCGCGCTGCTCTTCCGCCCCAACGTCGTTGTCACCAGCGTGCCATTCCATCTGCGATAACTCGCTCGCGCCGTTCGTCGAACGCTCGTTGCGGCCTCTGCGACCTCCACGGTGCGTCATAATGACGCCATGGCATATCCAGAATCGTTCGTGGCACCCATGCGCGCCGAGCTCACGCGCCTGGGTGTCGAAGAGTTGCGCACAGCGGCAGACGTCGATGCAGCCGTCAACACGTCGGGGACGCTCATGATCGTCGTGAACTCGATCTGCGGCTGCGCCGCCGGCAAGGCCAGACCGGGCGTCGCGCTTGCGCTACAGCACACCGTACGCCCCGATCGTGTGGCGACGGTGTTCGCGGGGGCCGATCTCGAAGCGACCGATCGGGCTCGGGGCTTCTTTACTGGCTGCGCGCCTTCGTCGCCCTCGATAGGCCTGCTGCGGAACGGCCAGTTCCTGTGGATGCTGGAAAGACGGCAGATCGAGAATCAGGGCCCGACCCAGATCGCGGCGATGCTGACGAGCGCGTTCGACCGATTCTGTGTCGATGCGCCCGCTCCGTCGAACCAAAACGTCGGTTCGCCCGTCGGGGACGTTTAGCGAAGGAAGGTGAACTTGGCCTGACCGGAGGTGCCGCTGCCCCACGGCCACAGGAACGCCCCGTTGGTGGGACGCGCCGTTGCGGTGATACGCACGTAGTACTCGCGGTTGGCTTCAAGGACCGATGTCCGGAACAGCGGCAGCCGCTGAAAACTCGTCATCAGTTGTCCCACCAATGTCTCGCTGTCGGTGATTTGCGTCTCTCCCACAGTGCCATCGAGCACACGGACGACGCTGTGCTGCCGAGTGAGGTTGTCGTACTCGACGCTATTCGTGAGCACGGCCGTGGCGATGGTCCGATCCACCCAGGCGGGCACCTCGAGGCGTAGCTCCACTGTGTAGGTAAACGTGGTCTTGAGCCCGCTTCGAACCGCGGCGCGAACTTCCTCGGTAAACCCGTCCGCGAGCTCGAAGGTGACGAGAACGCGGTCGTCCCGAACGAGCGGCACGATGCGAAGACCCTCCGCCGCCCGGAGCGGGACCGAGAGGGACACCAGCGCCAAAGCGCTGAAAAGCGCCAGTCTTGACGCGCGTCGAGCGGCCCGGATCGACAATTTCATTGAGAACTCTGAAACCTTAGCACAGCTCAAGCCCCTCCAGTGTAAGATTTTAGGTCCCAGTGCGCACCCAGAAGGTCCTCCTCCTCGCCCTTATGGCGTGTGGCGCGCTTGGCCTCCCTGCGGAGGCCCAAAGCAGCCTTCCGATAGCGCTCTTCGAGCGCTATGTGGAATCGTTGCGCCAGCAAGTTGGCATCCCGGGGATGTCGGGCACCATCGTTCAAGAAGGCCAGGTTGTCTGGGACCGCGGCTTCGGGTACCAGGACGTCGAAGCCTCCATCGCCGCAAGGGCCGATACGCCCTACCCGATTCTGGATCTCACGCAGACGCTGTCTTCTACCGTCCTGCTCCGAAGGTGCCTCGATCAGCACTACCTCGAGATTGGAGATCGGGTCGTCCGCTGGAATCCGAATTTCCCCGAGAGCGGCACCACGATCGCGCAGCTCTTGTCGCACGCGTCCCCAGGCGGCGGTTTCAAGTACCGACTCGACTCGATTCGGCGCACTGACTGACGTGCTGGATCAATGCGCGAACCGTGCGTACGCACCCGCCTTGGCCGAGCAGTTGTTCGATCGTCTGGGCATGTCCTCGTCCATCCCGGGAGCCGCGCTGCTCGACCCCGCGTCATCCGAGCGGCGGTGGTTCAGCTCGAGCACCCTCGCTCGCTACGAGGCCGTCGGACGTCAGCGGGCTGTGTCCTACAAAGTCGATAGTCGTGGTCGACCAACTCGTACTGATGTCACGGGCGATCCGATGACGGCCGGCGGCGGGGCTATCTCCACGGTTCGGGATCTGGCTCGATTCGACGCCGCGCTCGGCCAGGGCGTCCTTCTCGCACCTGGAACCTTGTCGCTCGCGTGGGAGAACGCGGGCGCGATGCCCACCGGATTGGGCTGGTTCGTCCAGCACTATAACGGTGAACGTGTCGTGTGGCACTTCGGTCTGAAGCGCGACGCCAACTCTGCACTCATCGTGAAGCTTCCGAGCCGTGGACTGACTTTGATCTTGCTGGCCAACAGCGATGGCCTCGTCGGACCGCCTTACAACCTTTCGGACGGCAGTGTGACGTCCAACCTCTTCGCCAGCCTCTTTCTGCGCTTGTTTCTCGGATAAATGCTCCGACGGCTGTCGGTAGCATTACTCCTGCTCTGCGCCCCCACGGCCACTGCGCGTGCCGACTGGCTGTTCACTCCCTTCATTGGCACGTCGTTCGGCGCCGAAACGAGCTTTCTGGTCTTCGAGGGGGCTGGACGAAAACTGACCTTCGGCGGGTCGGTGGCGTTGCTCGGCAGCGGCATCCTGGGCATCGAGGCAGACGTCGGCCACACGCCAGGTTTTTTTCAGGGCGACGATCCGAGCGGTCTGGTGCTGTCGAGCCGTGTCACCACGGTGAGCGGTAACGTAATCGTGGCGGCGCCCCTGGCGGTCACACGTGAGTCGCTGCGCCCGTACGTGGTGGCGGGACTAGGGTTGATGCAGGCACGGACCAAGAACGCCGCGGATCTCTTCCCGGTGGACCGAAATCTTCTGGGTTTGACAGTCGGCGGCGGCGCCCTGGGCTTCCTCACGGAACGGACTGGGCTGCGGTTCGACATCCGGCACATCAGGGCCATCAGTGGGACGACGAACCCATTTGTCCCTGGCGTCGCGCGCCTGAGCTTCTGGCGCGCCACCGCGGGCGTGACTATCCGGGTACTAGACCCGAACGCGCCCTTCAGCGAAAGATACCTCCGATGCCGCGTGCCAACGTGCCGAACAAGCCCTGTAGCGTTCGATGGACCTGCTGTTTCAGGTTGCCCTCGTGAAGCGGACAGAGCCGCGTAGGATGTTCGTCGCCCTCCTTGAAATGCTCCACGTATGTGGGACATCCCTCGACCGGCCGCTGATACGAGAGCAGGCACAACTCTTCCGACTGCAGGTCTGACGGCGGCTCGATCGATGCCGGAGGCCGACTTCCGGCGACACGTCGCATGAAGTCGGACCAGATCGGTAAGGCGATGCGCGCACCAGAGCCGCCGGCCCGAATTCGCTCCGGCTGGTCGAAGCCAACCCAGACACCTACGACGACCGACGACGAGAACCCGACGAACCAGGCATCTCGGTAGTCGTTGGTCGACCCGGTCTTGCCGCCAACTGATCCCCGTACCCCGAGCTTCCGAGCCCCGGCGCCAGTGCCGCGGTCGACGACATCCTGCAGCATCGTGAGCATCTGAAACGCGACCTGCGGAGAAAGAATTCGCTCGCGCTCGATATGCACCTGTTGCACCGGCTCACCGGAGGCATCCACCACCGACACGAGTCCTCGCGGCCGGACACGGTAACCGAGTGACGGGAACACGGCGTAAGCGGCCGTGAGGTCCAACGGCGTGACGAGGCCGCTGCCGAGCGCAAGAGAAGGCACATCCGGTTGATTCTCGACGCCCAGATCTCGCGCCAGACGCAGAACGGAGCTGCTCCCCACGCGCTGTTGCAACAGGACTGCTGCGGCGTTGCTCGACTCGAGGAACGCCTCACGCAACGTCAGTTCGTTCTCGTCACCGGTCTGTTCGTCGTTCGGAATCCAGACGCCCTGCGGCGCAGCGATCGAGACCTCTTTCAATCCGCCGACCCTCGACACGGGCGACAGCCCTTGCTCGAGGGCGACCGCATAGACGAACGGCTTGAAGGCCGACCCTGGTTGTCGGTGACTTCGAACGGCGCGGTTGAAACTCGTCGTCGCAAAGTCGGATCCTCCAACCATCGCGAGGAGGTCTCCAGTCTGCGGGTCCATCGCCACGAGGGCTGCCTGCAAGCCCTTGATGCCCAGCCTCCGCAACCCATCTCGTACTGCAGATTCAGCGAGATCCTGAATCTCCGGCACGAATGTCGTCTGGACCTTCCAGTCCGGGGGGTTGTCGCCGCCATAGACGTTGCGAAACTGCTGACGCAAGAACTCTTTCGCGTAGCCATGTCTGGCGGAGGTGATCGCTGGAGGAGGGCCCAGCTGGATGCGGGCCTGACGCGCCGTCTGCTCCTGCTCGGCTGTGATCTTGCCCTCCTCACGCATTCGCTGCAGCACGACGAGACTACGCGCGCGTGATGCGTCGAAATGCGACCAGGGCGAGTACGACGCCGGCGCCCGGATGATCCCGGCG
>CAWHBF010000017.1:0-79798 GCA_963827515.1 uncultured Acidobacteriota bacterium
GCCGCCTCCAGCGACACTCCCGACCAGCTCGCCATCCACTTCGCGCCCGAGCCGCACGACAATGTCGACCGTTGCCTCCACGTCCACGCGCGTCGTGTGGAAATTGACGATACACGCCCTCAGTACGTACCGGTCACCGACGACGGCGTTGGAGAGGAAGACCTCGCCGCCGGTCTGTACTCGATCGACAAGCCTGCGGTTGAGTGCATCGAGACGACGCTCGGTCGCCGGCTCGCCCACACTCGCCCGAAGCTCACGCGGAACATAGCGAAACGTGGTGATGCTGAGCTCCTGGCTGACAAGCTGCAGATCCTCATTACGACGAACCGCGTCGGCCATGGCTCGCGACAGCCGGATGTCGTCGGCGATCATCGTGCGGTACCCGGCGGCCCCCACGTGCCTCAAGGCAAGCCACACCTTGAGTGCACGAAATCCACGCGAGTTCTGCGGTCCGAAGTCGACGTAGTTGGTCGCCTGCTCATTGAAGTGGTAGTAAGGCGGGTGATAGGCGAACGCAGCCCGCAGCAGCTCGGAATCTCGTACCAGTGCGCAGCCGGCCTCGAGCGGCGCATACAGCCACTTGTGCGGATCCACGGCCACCGAGTCGGCCGTCGTCAGTCCCCGCAGATCGTCAGGCGCGTCGGGAAGGGCCGCCGCGAAACCACCGTAGGCGCCGTCAACGTGGAACCAGACATCATGTTCCCTGCACACGGCGCCGATCTCCCGTAGTGGATCGACCGCGCCGGTACTCACGGACCCTGCGGTGCCGACCACCATGCACGGCACGTCTCCTGCTGCGCGATCTGCCTCAATCTGTCGGCGCAGCGCGGAGACGTCCATGCGAAGCTTGTCGTCCGTCGGAATCCACCGGATCGACTCGGTGCCGATCCCGCCGATGTCGGCGGCCTTCTGGATCCAGGTGTGGGTTTCCGCGGAGCCGTAGACGCGAAGGCGTTGCCCGGACGCGCGAGCGACACCGTCGGCGCGCACGTCCCAACCGGCTTTGGCCGTGCGCGCGGCCAGGAAACACACGACGTTGGCCATGTTGCCGCCACTTACCAGCAAGCCCCCGCAGTCGGCCGGATACCCGATCAGCGAGGCGATCCAGCGCACGGTCTGCGACTCGATTTCCGTCGCTGCCGGCGAAAGCGTCCAGGCACCGACGTTGGCGTTGACTGCCGCCGCCAGAAAGTCGCCGAGTACGCCAATCGGCGCGGGCGCCGCGGTGATGTAGCCGAAGAAGCGCGGGTGTGCGTTGAACAACGAGTGCTCGAACAGCAGTTGAGCGGTCTGCTCCAGAAGCACCCCGGGGTCCGTTCCCGATTCAGGAAGCGGCTCCGACAAGTCGAACGCCTGACGCACCACCGAAGGGGATTCGGCACGCGTGACGGGACCACGCGGCACCGCTTCCAGGGATGCGGCCAGTTGGTCCACAAGGCGATGCCCGAGCGCGCGAAACGTCGCGGCGTCCATCGCCAGCGGCGCTTCTCTCACTGAGTCGTCTTTCATCGGTCTATCCCTTCAAACAGATCGGTCTCACGTGCCCGTCCGCCGTTGACGATGCTGAAGACGCGATAGAAGGATTGGCTGCCCCACAGCGTCCTGTGGTGCTCCGGCGCCAGGTTCTTCAACCGTTCGTATGACGCGAGTTGCGACTCGTGACACGAGACAGCTCGCCACACGGTGGGCCACAGGTCGCTCGTGTCAATCACGGTCGTGATGGCCCAGTCCGGCCATGGCGTCGCCAGGCGTTCGACGCCATCGACGGTCGCGGACAGCGTCCGGAGCGCCGACTGATAGGCAGTCCACGTCGACTTCGGCCAGGCGATGTAGTAGAGCTTCGACACCGAATGCGGTGGTCCCACCGCCGCTGCGCCCTCAACGAGGAACGATGCGTCGGCCGCAGCGACCATGGCTGCTGTCGTGAATTGTGAGATCGCGATGTGATCCGGATGCCCGTACGCGCCGTCCGGACCGAATGTGACCACGACATCGGGACGGAATTTTCTGACATCTGCGACGATCTGCCCGACAACCTCGCGTGGATCGGCGCGATCGAGCTGCGCGTCGCGATGGCCGAGGACTGAGACCTCGCGAAGCCCCAGCACGGCCGCGGCGGCCCGCAACTCTCCCTCGCGGGCGCTTGCCACGGCTGCCGGGCCGGGATGCCCATCTTCCCCGCTGCGATAACCGCGGAAGCGCCCGGCGTCGCCCCGTGTTGCGGTCACCAGGCACACGTCTACCCCCTCCGACGCGTACTTCGCCAACGTGCCGCCCACACCCAACGACTCGTCGTCGGGGTGGGCGAGCACCGCCATCAGCCGTCGCCTGGCACTCATCGGATCGTCTCGCTCATATCGTGATCACGGTCTCCAGATACTCGCCGGGGACGACGAGTCCATCTGGTCCGCCCACATCCCGCGACCGAAGCAGGGCGATGAGGTCGGCCTCCAGAGCCGCCCTGCCATCCTCGTCGAGCGCCAGAAAGGCGGTGTGGGTGGGGCCGTAGAAGCTCCGGAACACATGCACCCAGTGCTCCGCCGACTCATATCGAAACGCGAACATCCGAGTCGTGTGGTCGATCTTCTTCGCGCCAGCGAAGAGCTCGCGCACGTGCGCCTCGGTCCCCCACAGAAGAGGCGACTGTACCCCGGGTGCCGGGGGCACGTACTGGGCAATGAGCCGCAGGAGCTGTCCGAGGAAGCCGGTGGGCGTCCAGTTCGCCAGCCCGATCCGGCCTCCGGGCATGCACACCCGCGTGAGCTCGGCCGCGGCCCGTTGGTGGTCGGGCGCGAACATCACGCCAAAGGTCGAGAGCACGACGTGAAAGCTCGTATCCGGGTACGGCAGCACTTCGGCGTCCGCCACCTCGAAGGTGATGCCGGTGAACCCTTCGGCATCCGCACGCCGGCGTCCACGTTCGAGAAGCGCAGGCACGTAATCTGTGGACGTCACGCTGGCGAATCGCCGCGCCGCCGCCAGCGTGGCGTTGCCGCTGCCAGCCGCGACGTCCAGCACCTTGTGGCGCGCACGAACATCCGCCGCTTCGTTCAGCAGCTCACCGACAATCTGCAGCGTCGCACCGATCACGGAGAAATCGCCAGACGCCCACATTGCCTGCTGCCGCACCTTGATCGCACGGGCACGATCCGTCGGGATGGCGGTATCGCACGACATCACGTTCGTCATGGTAGTCATGGTTATGGTCCTCCCTAGGCGACAGACGACGCGAGCGCGGCACGTATCCGCGCGAGATGATGGTAGCTGTGACGAACCGCGTGATCCTCCAGAAAGAACTGGCACGTCAGCGGCGCGTCGGCATTGAGAGAGACAGTAGCCGCCCTATCGAGCTCTTCGTCGCTGAGCGCACGAATCGCAGCGGCGGCTGCCGCACTGTTGAGACGCAGCAGGTCGAGCGCCGCATCCTTCGTCACCGCGGCGTTCGCCTTGGCGTGCGTGGCATTGATGTCGTGGACGACGTTCCAGGTCACACCGGTGATCGGCTGCCCACCGGCGAGCACCTGCGCCAGTTGAATCTCCAGCGGGTACATGGTGGCGACGTGGTGAACGACGACGCCGACCGTGCGACCGTCTCCCGGAATGCGGGTCTGCCACTCCGTGTCAGTGAGCACGCTCGCGACGGCTTCGAGAGCACGGGCTCCTTCTTCGAGGCGCTCGGCAAGCGCCCTCACGCGTTTGGTGGTCGCGGTCTGCAGCGGTGCGCCGGACGCGGGCGATACAACAGGTGTCATTGCGCTGATCCTTTGATTCGAGCCACGCGGTATTGCGCGGCACGTCAACGCTATGTGAGATATGGTGTTGCAGCCATGCGCGAGCGTCCGATTTGCTTGGCAGACCATCCAAATGCGCGAACAACATACCCCGGCGTCCGAATGGGATGCCCAGGCGTCCGGCGCGCCGCGTGCTGGCATGTCGGCTGACGTCCTGTCGGACGTGCTTCGCTCGGTGCGCCTCACCGGTGCGGTGTACTTCGACTTCGACCTGAGCTCGCCGTGGGTAGCGGAGGCGCCGGCATCGCGCGAGATCGCGGCGACAGTGATGCCAGGAGCCCAGCGCGTGATCGAGTACCACCTGATCGCGCGCGGCTCGTGCTGGGGGCACGTCGTCGGCGAGCCGCCGATCCATCTCGCGGAAGGCGACCTCATCGTGTTTCCGCAGGGAGACCCCCACGTGCTGTCGAGCGCGCCCGGCATGCGAGCCACTCCCGACATGTCCTTCTACGTGAGGCCGACGACGCCATTGCCGCTGGTCTACGAACGCGGAGGCGGGGGACCCGACCGCACGCGGATTGTCTGCTGTTTCCTCGGTTGCGACGAACGTCCGTTCAATCCGCTGTTGAAGGCCCTGCCCCGGACCATTCACTTGTCGGGAACGGGCCACGAAGCGACGAGCGGATGGCTCTCCGCACTGCTGAACATCGCCGTGCGCGAGTCGGGCACCGCGCGCGCGGGTCGCGACAACATCCTCGCGCGCATGTCCGAGCTGATGTTCGTCGAGGCGATCCGCAGGCATGTCGAAACGCTGCCGCTCTCGCAGACCGGGTGGCTCGCAGGGTTGCGGGATGCGGTCGTCGGGCAGGCGCTGGCCGCGCTTCACGGCGAACCAGCCACCGCATGGACGGTCGAGTCCCTGGCGCGGGTGGTCGGTGTCTCCCGGTCGGTGCTTGCGGATCGCTTCGCAGAGATGGTCGGCCAGCCCCCGATGCAGTACCTGGCGCTGTGGCGGATGCAGCTCGCGTCTCGGCTGCTGCTCGAAGGCCGGCCTGTGGCGGAGGCGTCCGCCGCCGTGGGCTACGAATCGGAGGCCGCGTTCAGTCGAGCGTTCAAGAAGCTGCTGGGAGAGGCGCCGGGCACGTGGCGTCGATCAAACAAGACGGCCTAGGCTGTCGCGGTCGTTATCAGCTCTGCGATCCGGACGAACCCATCTCTGATGAACTGCTCGAAATGTGCCTCACCTGACATGAGCCGCGTGTGCTCCGGATGGGACTTTCATCGTGCGGCAGAGCTTGCACATTTCTATATACTTGGCGGGCTCTCGGTGGTGCTTTCTATCTTCTAGGAAGGTGAGAGATATGGCACGCGCGATTCTGATTTGGCGTTCGGCGATGGTTGTTCTTGTCACGATGCTGCTGGTGAGCTGCTCGTCTCAAGGTCCGGCGGGCGGCACAGAAACAACAGGGGGCGAGGGACAGGGACAGGCGGGGGCACCTCCGCCGGCAGCGCCCCGTCCGGAGCAGGCTCTCCTCGAAGAGCTCGTCCTGGCGAACCGTATTCTCACGCGCGAGGTCGGCATCCTCGACATCCAGGCGCACGTGAGCGCGCGGAGCAAAACGAATCCAAACCACTGGTACATGGCGCGTTTCGTCGCCCCCGGTGGCGCAAGCCTCAGCGACATGATCGAGTACAGACGTCGAGAGTACGCCCGTCCAGGGCCCTCGCAATGACAATGCGCGCGAAACCTTCCTGCATGGCCAGGTCTTCAAGGCCAGGCCGGATGTGATGGCGGTCGTCCACGCGCATACCCCGGAGTTCGTGGCATTCGGCATGAGCTCGGTGCCGCTCTACTGGGGACCGAACAGGCAGGTGCCGGTGTGGGATATCAGGCCGGTGAACAACGGCCGGAGCGGCATCGTCAGCGACAACCCCCTTGCGCGGTCGATGGCGGAGAAGCTGGGCGATAACGAAGCGGTGCTGCTCTGGGGCCACGGCATTACGCTCACCGCGAAGTCACTGCCGGAAGCCATCCATCGCTCCGTTGCGCTGCGAACCAACGCGCGGATACAACTGGCGGGCGCGGCGATTGGCAGCGCGGTCGCGCCCGAAGCCATCGTGGATGACGCGGCAGCGGATCAAAAGTCATGGGATCACTACCGGCGCGTGGATCTGCTGGCAGAGAACGGAAAGGTCCCCGTGGACCCGGCACCGATGCCGGCAAAGCCCACCGATCCGGTCGGCGCGGCGAAGCACGACCTGGTTGTCGCAAACCGCATCCTCACCGACGAGTCCGTTGGGATTCTCGACACGTCGGGCCACGTCAGCCTCCGCAATCCGAGCAACCCGAACACCTACTTCGTAGCCACCGCGGCGCCAGGCAGCGTGACCGACAAGGACATCATCGAGCGTGATCTCACCAATCCGGGTCCCGACACGATGGGACTGTCGATTGACGACGAGATCTATAAGGCCCGGCCGGAGGTGATGGCGGTGCTGTACGCGCGAACGCCGGAGATTGTCGCGTTCACGAACCGTGTCGCACTTCGTCCCGTTGTGAACGGCGCCGCCTTCATCGGCGACGGACTTCCGGTCTTCAATATCTCGACGCTTGATCCGAAGCAGCCCTTGCTGTCGAACCCTGCGCTTGGCAAGGGCGTCGCGGCAGCGCTCGGCACGAAACAAGGCGCACTTCTGTCAGGACACGGTGTGGTGATGACAGGCAGGTCCATCTATAACGTTGTGGGCAGCACGTATCAGCTGCGTCAGAACGCAAGAATCCAGCAGCTGGCGCTGGCCCTGCGTGGAAAAGTGACCCATCTCAATGACAACCCGGTTCCTCCGGAACCTCAGGGCGGAGGGGCCAACGCCGGCGCCGGTCCGCAAGGTGCCGGAGGCGGGCGCGGCGGCGGCGGTGGACAACAGCTCGGACCGCCGGAAGGGCGCGACTGGGTCTACTGGGCGCAAACGATCCCGATTCGCTAGCTCACCGAAGCCAGACATTTGGTACGCAAAGGGCACGGAATCGAATCCGTGCCCTCCCCCGTGAAGCACCGCGCCGGCAAACGCTTGGCGGGCCCCATCTCCTGAGCATCCATGCCATGCCTCCTCAACTGGCTAGTCAGGAATCTCCGCCTCGACAAGCTTCGCCAGCAGGGTGAGGGACTCCTGCCAACCGAGACGGCACGCCTCAGGTGGAATCACATCGGGGATCCCCTCTTGCACAATATTCATCTCCGTCCCGACCGAAACCTTCTTCAAGGTCACGCTCACCGTCATCTCGCCTGGCAGGTTCGGATCGTCGAACCTGTCGGTCCAGCGAATGCGTTCGTGCGGGGCCAGCTCGAGATACTCGCCGCCGAAGGAATGGCTCTTCTTGGAGGTGAAATTGGTGAACGACATCTTGTACGTACCGCCAACTCGCGCATCCATGTGGTGCACCTTACCGGTAAAGCCGTTCGGGGGTAGCCACTTGGCCAACGCGTCGGGGTCGAGGAATGCGCGGTAGAGCCGCTCCGGCGTGGTCCGCAGCACCCGATTGAACTTCACGGTGTTCGGCATGATCTCCTCCTAACGGCCACACTTTGCCGTTGTTCTGATCTCTTAGACTCGCCGTCCCGGCGAAAATCATCGGCGCGTGGTCGGGAGAGCTGCGCGCTCATCAGGTACGAGCGGCAGTATTCGACTCATCTGGCACGGACGTGCCAGGTGCGGGAATCGTGCCAGGATCCAAGCGCCACGAGAGACTTGACATATTCCTATATCGGAATGTATAACCGTCGCGTGGCCCGTGCCTCGACGACCTCGGATCCCTTCAACGCAATCGCGGAACCGCGCCGTCGTCACATCCTCGAGTTCATCGCCGGCGACGAGCGGTCGGTCACCGATATCGCGGAGGCCCTGGCGCTCGGGCAGCCGTCGGTGTCGAAGCACCTGCAAGTCCTGCGGGACGTGGGTCTGGTAAGCGTGCGGCGAGAAGGGCGGCGGACCATGTATCAGATCAACCCGGAGACACTGCGCACGATTCACGACTGGAGCGGCATGTTCGCCCGGCATTGGCGCGGACAGCTGCGACGTATCAAGGCACATGCCGAGGAGGAACGATGACGACGACGATGGCACCGGTCAGCGAGACGTTCACCATCACCGAAGAGATCATGGTGAAGGCGCCGATCGAGAGAACATTTGCCTCTCTCGTGGCTCAATTGGGCCGGCTGAACGAGACCCCCGACGGCAAACCTTTGCCGATGGTGCTCGAGCCGCGTCCTGGCGGCCGCTGGTTCCGCGACCTTGGCGCCGACAATGGGCACTTGTGGGGTTTCGTCCAGAGCATCAAGCGCCCAGCCCTGCTCGAGATCTGGGGACCGCTGTTCATGTCAACGGCGGCAACCTCCAACCTGTTGTATCGGCTGACTGAAGTTGACGGCGGCTCGCTCATCAAGTTCACACACACGTTGGTCGGTCCATTCCCCGAGGATCACCGCCCGCTGCTCATCTCGGGATGGGTCGCCCTGCATGCACGCGTGCGCAAAGCCGCGGAAACCAACGGCAGTGAGTAAGGGGAGACGATCATGAGAATGATTGACGCGCTGCTCATGGAACTCGAACAGGAATCCCTGGCGACTCGGCGCGTACTCGAACGCGTACCTCATGCGCATCTGTCTTGGAAGCCGCACCAGAAGTCGATGTCACTCGGCCAGCTCGCGCTGCATGTGGCGACGGTGCCGGGTAACGTCGCCGAGCTTGCGTCGATGGATACGATCCCAGAACTGCCGGCGTTCGTGCAGCAGGAAGCGGCGACCGCCGCTGAGCTCGTGCCCGCGCTCACCGCGAGCGTGGCCAAGGCTCGACGGCACCTCGGTGAATTCGATGACGCCGCGATGGGCGCGACCTGGCGGCTCATGAGCGGCGGACGCGAGTTGATGGCGATGCCAAGGGTCGCGGTCGTGCGCGCGATCATGCTGAACCACTGGTACCACCATCGCGGACAGTTGCTCGTGTACCTGCGGCTGCTCGACGTCCCGGTGCCGTCGGTCTATGGCCCGACGGCTGACGAGAATCCGTTCGCTGCCGCTCCCGTCGGCGCAAGCCAGTAGGGCACTCACGGGGACTGCTTCGCCATGCTCCAGACGTGCATGACGGCGTAGCTCCGCCAGGGACGCCAGGACTGCGACAACGCCTCCGCTTCCTTCGCGGTCACGCCGCCGAGGTTGTTGCGCACCGCAATGTCTTCCTTGGGAAAGGCGTCGGGCCAGTGCAGCGCGCGCATGGCGATGTAGTGCGCCGTCCACTGGCCGATCCCTGGCAGCTCGGCCAGCCGCCTGATTGAGTCGTCGGGATTGTGATGCACGCCTCCATCGAGTGAGAGCCCGCGCGATCCTTGCGCTGCCGCCAACGCGATGATGCTCCTGCAGCGCGCGGCGATGATGCCGTGTCGAGCGATGTCATCGACGCTGGCCGCGGCGACCCTGGACGGTACGGGTGTCAGGCGGCTCAACTCCGCAAACGGCGTCACGATGGGTTCACCAAATGCTTCGACGAACCGGCAGGCGATGGTGGTGGCGGCCTTCACCGTGACCTGCTGACCCAGGATCGCTCGAAGGCCCATCTCGAATCCGTTGAAGGCGCCCGGCACTCGCATACCGGGGTTTGCCTTGACCGCCGCCGCCAGACGCGCATCCCTGCTCAGGTGCTTTGCGATCAAATCGGGACGCGCGTTGAGATCGAACAGGGCCCGAACTCGCCTGAGCAGCGCCGGCAGCACCGGGGTCAGGCTGTGCGTGAACTCGACGTTCAACGCGTGCTTCGCTTTGGCGTGCGTCACCGTGATCCAGCCCTTCGCCTCTCCCAACTGCACGGTCCGGGTATACGAACTGTCCGTCACCAGTTCGATCCCCTTGAGCGCGCGCGCGGCCAGGAAGGCAAGGATGCCGTTCCAGTCGTACGGCGGACGATACGAAAGTTGAAGCGTCGATATCTGGGTCGCGGCAATCACGGCCGCGCCTTCAGTGGCCTTCCTCCGGAGGTGTGTCGGGGGCATTCCATAGCGCCGGTTGAACGCGTCGTTGAACCGGCGCAGGCTCGAGAATCCGCTGGCGAAGGCGACCTCGGTGATGGGTAGCGTGGTTTCAGTCAAGAGCTGTTTCGAAAGCAACAACCGGCGGGTCAGCAACAGCTGGATCGGCGGTACCCCTAACTCCCTGTGGACAATGCGACGAATCTGCCGCGAGCTCAGTTCGAATTGGCCCGCGATCTCCTCCAGCCCCGCTTCCTCGTCGAGGTGACCTTCCTCGAGACGTTGAACGATGAGCTGCGCGATCCGTTGGGCATCGTCCATCGGCGCGCTTCCCGGCGCCAGCTCCGGGCGACAGCGCAGGCAAGGCCGGAAGCCGGCCTGCTCCGCTTCCTGCGGCGTGTCAAAGAAACGGCAGTTGGCCTCCTTCGGCGTCTTCGCGGGACACACCGGACGGCAGTAAACGTCAGTCGACGTCACGCCAACGAAAAAGACGCCGTCGAATCGCGAATCGCGCGCGCTCAGAGCGTTGTAGAGGCGGCGGCCATCCTGGTCCATCGACCCACCATACGGTGCCAGACGCTACGAATCTAGCCATTTTCGGTCATCGCAGTCGTTTCTACTCAGACGTCCGAAAACGGCGAGCAGCAACTCAGGTGGAGCCCCTACCATCGACGAGACAGGCGAGAATTACGGGAGAACAGCAGCCATGCGAGATCAAGTACAGAAGCGTCACGTTCACAAGTTCGTGGACTCCCCCATCGGGACACTCACGCTGGTAGCGACCGACGAGGGTCTCGCCGCGATTCTGTGGCACAACGACCGCCCTCGCCGCGTGCCGTTGGACGTCGGCGCCGAGGATACCGGGCATCCCGTGCTCGTCGAGACCGAACGCCAGCTCCAGGAATACTTCGCGGGGCACCGGAAGGAGTTCGCGCTGAAGCTGGACGTGATCGGTACGGACTTTCAACGCAAGGTGTGGGACGCGTTGCGCACGATCCCGTTCGGAGAAACGCGGTCCTACGCACAGATCGCGACGCAGATCGGGCACCCGGCTGCGGTGCGCGCCGTCGGCGCTGCCAACGGCAGGAACCCCGTCTCGATCGTGACGCCGTGTCATCGGGTCATCGGATCGATGGGTCAGCTCACGGGATTCGCTGCGGGGCTTGATATCAAGGCGCATCTGCTGGCGTTGGAAGGAGCCTCGCCGGTATCGGCTCGCACCGGCATGTTACGCTTCCACGAGTGAGTCGCCTTTCGATCGCGACGACCCGTCATGGTCATGAACCCGCCGTTGGGCGCCCTGCCGTCATGCAACGCCGAGCGAACCCGCGACCGTCTAGGTGAGTGACACCTAGAGGGATGTCGCGCGTCAACGGTTCATGCCCGCTCACCGCCACGCCGGGCACGCCTTCCCGCACACACACCACATTGGCGCCTTGATCCGCCTGGCATCCAGCGGAACCGAGCCGCAATGAAAGAAACCGCCCGCATGGACAAAGAACACGATTTAGTAGTCATCGGCACCGGCCCCGGAGGAGAAGGGGCCGCGATGCAGGCGGCAAAGCAGGGCAAGTCCGTCGTTGCGGTGGAACGCATGCCGCAGATCGGCGGAGCGTGCACACATCTGGGCACGATTCCGAGCAAGTCGCTGCGACACGCGATCTTTCAGATGACCGAAGCGAACAACAATCCGTTGTTCCGCTCAGCCGGCCTCGCGGTGAATCTAGAGTTCCGGGACTTGCGGAAGGCGGCGAAGTCGGTCATCGACCGACAGGTCGAAATGCGACGCGGTTTCTACGAACGCAACGACATCCCGGCCGTGTTCGGACGCGCCAGGTTCGTGGACTCGCACGTGATCGAAGTCGAGGACGATGGCGGTATACGCCAGCGCCTGCGGGCGAAAGCCTTCGTCATCGCCACAGGATCCCGGCCGTATCGCCCGCAGGACATCGACTTCGATCACCCACGTATTTTCGACAGCGACACCATCCTGAACCTGGATCGATCGCCACACGCCATCACGATCTACGGTGCAGGGGTCGTGGGCTGCGAATACACGTCGATGTTTCGCAACCTGGAATGCAAAGTGAACCTCGTCAATACGCGGTCCAAGTTGCTCGAGTTCCTGGACGACGAGATCATCGACGCGCTGAGCTATCACATGCGCGAACGCGGTGTCCTGATTCGCCACAACGAAGTCTACGAGAAGATCACCGGCATGGACGACGGTGTCGTTCTGGCGCTGAAGTCGGGGAAACAGCTCAAGACGGACGTTCTGCTCTGGGCCAACGGCCGCACCGGCAACACGGACGATCTGGGGCTGGAGACGCTCGGGCTCGTACCGAATCAGCGCGGGCAGCTCGACGTGAACGAGGATTTTCAAACGTCGCTCCCGCACATCTACGCGGTAGGGGACGTGATTGGTTTCCCGGCGTTGGCCAGCGCGGCATACGTGCAGGGCCGCTACGCCGCCAGCCACTGCCTGCACGGCAAGGCTGAAAAGTCACTGGTGCGCGATATCCCCACTGGCATCTACACCAGCCCCGAGATCAGTTCGCTAGGACGGACCGAACGCGAGCTCACGGCGGAGAAAGTGCCCTACGAGATCGGTCACGCGCAGTTCAAGAGCCTGGCCCGCGCGCAGATCACCGGGCAGACGGTGGGAATGCTCAAGCTGCTCTTCCATCGAGAAACACTGGAGATTCTCGGCGTGCACAGCTTCGGCGCCAACTCGGCCGAAATCATCCATATCGGCCAGGCGATCATGGCGCAGAAGGGCGCGTCGAACTCGCTCCTGTACTTCATCAACACGACGTTCAACTATCCGACGATGGCGGAGGCGTATCGAGTGGCGGCACTGAACGGTTACAACCGCCTGTTCTAGTCACGCGCCCAGAGACGACGCAACTCATTCCGGCGTGTTCCAGCCGCCGACTTCAGCCACGAGCCGATCGGCTTCTCGAGGTCCCCAGGTTCCCGGTTCGTACTGGTACGGCGGATGCGGATCGCGTATGAGCGGATCCACGATCGCCCAGGCTGCTTCCACTGCGTCCTGACGAGCGAACAGCGTGGCGTCGCCTTCCATCGCATCGCCGAGCAGGCGCTCGTACGCATCCATCTCTCCGCCTTTGCCCTGCTCGGGCCCCTCGACAAGGCTGAGTTCGAGGGGATCGCCCACCATCTCCTCGCCGGGACGCTTCACTCTGGCCCCGAGCGCGATCGCCACCTGCGGGCTCAAGCGAAACCGCACGTAGTTGCCCGCCGCAGGCGCCGGCTCCTTGAACACCACCGGCGGCGGCGTCTTGAACTCCACCCTCACTTCCGCACACGTCATCTTGAGGCGCTTGCCCGCGCGCACGTAGAACGGCACGCCTTCCCAGCGCCACGAGTCGATGTGGAGACGGATCGCCGCGTAGGTCGGTACCTTCGAGTCCTTGGCGACGTCCGGCTCGTCCCGATACCCACGGGTCCTGACCGGAAATCAGCCGTTCGGTATTCAACGGGCGAATCGTCCGGAGCACGGTGGCTTGCTCGTCACGGACGGCCTCTGGGTACATCGATGACGGCGCCTCCATGGCGAGGTAGGTCACGATCTGGAGCAGGTGGTTCTGAATCACGTCGCGAATCACACCCGTCTCCTCGTACAGCTTGCCCCGGCCGCTCACGCCGAACTCCTCGGCCATCGTGATCTGCACGTTCTCGACGTAGCGACGGTTCCAGATCGGATCGAGGAACGCATTTGCGAACCGGAAGTACAGGATGTTCTGGACGGCCTCTTTCCCAAGATAGTGGTCGATTCGAAAAATGGAACGCTCGGGAAACGTCTTGAGCAGCAACTGATTCAGCGCGCGGGCCGACTCGAGGCTCCGGCCGAACGGTTTCTCGACGACGACGCGGGCGTCGTCGCAGCAGCCTGCACCGGCCAGTTGCTCCACCACGGTCGGGAACATGCTGGGAGGAATCGCGAAGTAGTGCGTGGGACGCGTTGCCTGCTGGAGCTCGGCTCGCACACGGCGAAACGTCTCGGGATCGCGGTAGTCACCCTCCACATAGCGGAGTTGTGACTCCAGTCGTGTGAACGCCGCCGGATCGAGGCCCCCGTGTTCGGTCACGCTGGCCTTTGCCCGCTCCAGCAATTGGTCCCGGTTCCATCCAGAGCGTGCCACACCGATGACGGGAAAGTTGAGGTTGCCGCGCCTGGCCGTCGCCTGCAACGCAGGGAAGATCTTCTTGTACGCCAGGTCGCCGGTGACGCCGAAGAGCACGAGCGCATCGGAGGGCGGATGCGGACCGTTCATTTCTTCTCCAGGTAGCCGAACGCGAACCGCATCGCCGCGAGCATGCGACCATGCTACCGGAGATCCTCGAAGCCAAGACGTAACGCGCCCCGCCGGCACTGGAGGCGAGGGCGGCCCAGGCTCGGTTACGATACTTCCTCTGGCATCCAACACTTCTTCATCACTGGCCCGTATCCCGGTCCTGCTCGCCCTTCTCGCGGCCTGCATGCTGGCAACGCCCGTCGGGGCCCAAACTCGGGAACGACGGGCGGTCACTGCGTATCCCGTGACGATGCCGATCATGATCGACGGCAGTCTTGACGAGGCCTTCTATCGCACCGTCCAGCCCTCGTCCGACTTCATCCAGATCGAGCCGGAGGATGGCGCAGCCGGCCACCGAGAAAGACAGAGATGTGGGTCGGCTTCGATAGCGACACGCTGTACGTGGCGTTCCGGCTCTGGGAAAGCCGCATGGACAGGGTCGTCGCGAAGGAGCTCCGTCGCGACACACCGCCATCTGGGGCGGAGACGATGTCGTGGTGTTCTACCTGGACACGTTCAACGACGGACGCAACGGCGTCCAGTTCGTCATCAACTCCATCGGCGGTCGAACCGACGGCCAGGCGTCCAACGACGGAGCCTACAGCGGCGACTACAACATGATCTGGGACGTCTCGACCGGCCGGTTCGACGGCGGCTGGATCGTGGAGACGGCGGTTCCCTTCAAGTCGCTGCGCTACCAGCCGGGCGCCGATCAGGTGTGGGGGATCAATGTCGTCCGCACGAACCGGTGGAAGAACGAGCTCTCCTTTCTGAATCCCGTGCCGAAAGAGCGCGGGCAGGCCGGCGTGCATTTCTCGTCTGTCGCCGGGTTGCTCCAGGGGATCGTCGCGCCGTCCGGGTCGGCGAACCTCGATTTGAAGCCGTATGCGATCTCCAACGCGACGGGCCAGACCGCGCCCGGCCGCGGCATCAGTAATGACCTGACAGCGGACGTCGGCGTGGACGCCAAGTACGGGCTCACGCAGAACCTTACCGCTGACCTGACTTACAACACCGACTTCGCGCAGGTCGAAGCGGATCAGCAGCAGGTCAACCTCACGCGGTTCAGTCTCTTCTTTCCCGAGAAGCGCGATTTCTTCCTCGAGAACCTGGGAATGTTCGCCTTCGGCGGCGCGTCGAACCAGGCCTCCGCGGAAAACGTGCCGATCCTTTTCTACAGCCGCCGCATCGGCCTCGAGAATGGTCAGGCGGTGCCGATTCGCGGCGGCGGGCGGCTGACGGGTCGCGTGGGCCGATACACGGTCGGCCTGATCAACATCCAGACCGGGGAAGACGAGACCACCGCCGCTCAGCCGACCAACTTCTCGGTCGTGCGCTTGAGGCGGGACATCCTGCGGCGCAGCAGCGTGGGACTGCTGATGACCGGACGTACTGCCAGCGGGGTTGGCCTACAGGACAACGTTGCGTACGGCGTCGATGGCACGTTCGGGTTCTTCCAGAACCTCACGATCAACACGTATTGGGCGAGGACCGAGGACCATCTGCCGACGACTCCCTCTGGCCATGGCGATCACGCCAGCTACCGCGGGCAACTCGACTACAACGGAGACCGCTATGGGCTGCAACTGGAGCAGCTGGCCGTCGGCGACGCGTTCAATCCCGGCGTCGGCTATCTCCGGCGGCCCGATATACGCCGCAGCTTCGGTCTCGCGCGGTTCTCACCGCGGCCGCAGCGCAACCGCGTGATCCGGAAGTACATCTGGACCGGGGCGATCAACTACGTCGAGAACGGTGCGGGGCTGCTCGAAACGCGCGAGCGCGAGGGTGAGTTCGGCATCGACTTCCAGAACGCCGATCGGTTCACCGCTACCTACACCGACACCTATGAATTCTTGCCGAGGCCGTTCCGAATCGCGAGCAACGTCACCCTGCCGGTAGGCGGCTACGATTTCAACACCGTCCGCCTGGCGTTCAACCGCGCCAACCGTCAGCGCATCGCGGGCAACCTCAGCTTCGAGACGGGCACGTTCTACAACGGCTACAAGACGGCGATCGGGCTCACCGCCGGACGAGTAAACTTCTCGCCGAGGTTTTCGGTCGAGCCGACGTATTCAGTCAACTGGGTCGAATTGACGCAGGGGGAATTCACGTCGCAGCTCTTCGGTTCGCGGGTGACGTTCACCGCCACACCGTTCATGTTCACGAGCGCGCTCGTGCAGTACAACTCCGAGACGCACTCGGTTTCGACCAACGTCCGCTTCCGCTGGGAGTACCGTCCTGGCAGTGAGTTCTTCGTCGTCTACAATGACGAACGTGACACGTACGCCCGCGCGTTTCCCGACCTCACGAACCGCGCGTTCATCGTCAAAATCAATCGCCTGTTCCGGTTCTAAACAGGAACGTGTGGATCAAGTGTCAAAGATCGTTCCAACAGGCCACAGAGTCACAGAGACACAGAATATTTTGCTTCTCTCTGTGACTCCGTGTCTCTGTGGCCCAGTATAGCGGGAGGGCTCAGTCGCCAGCCGGCGCGTTCATGTCCCCAGGGTTTCCTTCCCGCCGCACCTTCGCGTGGTTGGCCGTGGTCACCGTGGCCTTCGCGCTCTACGTCAGTCTGCTCCCGTTCCGGCTGCAGGCGGTCCCGCTCGATGCGGCCTGGGATGACTTCCTGCTCGCGATGTCGTCGTGGCCGCAGCGCGTGCCGCGAGTGAACTTCCTGGCCAACGTCCTTCTCTTCGTGCCGGTCGGGTTCGGGCTCTGCGGAGCGTTGCGAGCCGACCGCGAGCCGCGGCTCACGCTGCGGGCGCTGCTCGTCGTTCTCTGCGCAAGCGTCGCTGCGAGCCTGGCGGCGGAGTTTCTGCAAGAGTTCGCGCCGCGGCGCGTAGTCTCCGCTTCCGACGTCCTGGCGCAGACAACTGGCTGCTGGGTTGGAATCGCGGCGTGGCTCGGCGTCGGGCCCGAACTCATTCACTGGATTCGCGAGACGCGTCGACATACGCACCACGACCGGGTCACGCGAGCGCTCGTGGCGTACGCCGCCTTCTGGGCCTTCGCCAACCTGGCCCCGTTTGACATTACGCTCAACGTCGATCGACTGGCCAACCGCTGGCGCGACGGCGAGATCGTGCTGATTCCATTTGCATCGAATCTCCCGCTGGCGCGCCTCTGGTGGGATGCGGTCGTGACAGCGGTCAGCGCCGTCCCCTTGGGAGCGCTTCTGTTGGTGGGTTGGCAGCCCCGCGATCAGCGCCGGAGCGTGGCGGCTGTGATGGGGATCGGCGTGACCGCGCTCGTGGCGCTGGAGATCGCGCAGATCTTCATCCGGTCGCACGGATCCGACATGACCGACGTCGTGTGCGGCGCCGTCGGCGTCGCGCTCGGCGTGTTGGTGGGTGTGCGGACGTTCGACCGAAGGCTGGACGCGCCCGCCGGCGACACGTTCGCGCGGTGGGCGTGGATCGGCCTCGGGGCGTGGTGCCTGATGCTCGGCGCCTACCACTGGCAGCCCTTCGACTTCGTCGTGGACGAAAGCCTTGTTCGTCAGAAACTCGCACGCATATCGTTCATCCCCTTGGCGGGATACCGGTCGGGTTCAGACCTGAACGCCTTCAACACGCTTCTCGCCAAGATCGGTCTGGCAATCCCTTTCGGCGGCATCACGTCTTTCGCGTTGGGAGGTTTGGCAGGGCGGCCTATCCCTTTCGCCTTGGTGTGGGTCGGTCTCTCGGCGGCGGTGTTCGGTGCGATCGAACTCGGCCAGTTCTTTCTGCCCTCTCGGTTTCCAGATCCCTCCGACGTCTGGCTAGGCATTGCTGGAAGCGGACTCGGGATCTGGCTCGTCCGCTGGCTGCGCTCCGGTTACAAAGTCCGGCGGCCGCTGCAGGACCGCTAGTCCAGGGACAGAACACCGATCACATTTCCGGCGATTGTGAGGCCACGCCATCACTTCCCGGAATGAAAGGAAAGGCCTGGAAGAATAGCCTTCTGGGGTCAGACTTCCGTGTCGCGTCGACGGCCGCCTGAGCCACCTAACCCACTGTCCCTACGCTACTTGTAGCCCGAATACCAACATTGAAATGCCTGGCCCAGACCTTGCCCCTCCCCAGGTAACCGGATGACCGGTACCAAGACCATGAAGTCTCAAAGCACGGCATACGATCGACAGACGGCTGATGCGGCCCTGCTGCTGGACGCCCCCAACCGGGAGGCACCCGATGTGTGCGATACCTCCCGCGCAATGTTCTCCTACGGCCTGATCCTGGTCGTGCCGGCGGCGCTGATTGCCGCGGCGTTCGTGCTTCTGACTCGTCTCACTCCTGTCCTGCCCACCCTACCCGGCTGGTGACGTTCCTTTCGCCGCGCCCGTCGAACGGTCGCGGCGAGGCGCCGGCGGAAGTCGAGCAGCGGCCGCTAGAATAGGTACGGTCGCTTCCGACCGACTACGCAGCTGAGCAGGTGAGCTCTATGACTTCTTACGCGCGCGTCCGGTTGATGCTCCTCGTGACGGCGATCGTCACGGCCGTCGGCTTCGCCGCGGCGCAGCAGACGGCCATTCCTCCGAACGTTCTGGCCGCGGCCCTTGACGATACGGTTCCCGTCGATCCGCTGATTACGGTCGGGACGCTGCCGAACGGGCTCCGCTACTACATCCGCGAGAACAGGCAGCCGCAGGCCCGCGCCGAGCTTCGGCTCGTCGTCAATGCGGGCTCGGTGCTCGAAGACGAGGATCAGCGGGGCCTTGCGCACTTCGTCGAACATATGGCCTTCAACGGCTCGCTGAACTTTCCCAAGCAGGACATCGGCGGCTTCATGCAATCGCTCGGCATGCGTTTCGGCGCGCACGTCAACGCGAACACGAGCTTTGACGAAACGGTCTACCACTTGCAGATCCCCACCAGCAATGCCGCGGTGATCGACCGGTCGCTGCTCATCCTCGAGGACTGGGCGCAGAACGTGTCGTTCGATCCCGTCGAGATCGAGAAAGAGCGTGGCGTGATCCTCGAGGAATGGAGGCTCGGGCTGGGAGCATCCGAGCGGGTGCAAACCGCACAATTCCCTCTCATGTTCAAGGGCTCGCGCTACGCGGAGCGGTTGCCCATCGGCAGACCGGAGATCATTCAGAACGCCACTCCTGCTCGACTGAAGCAGTTCTATACGGATTGGTACCGACCCGACCTGATGGCCGTCGTCGCGGTCGGTGACTTCGACAAGTCCGCGATCGAAGCCCAGATCAGATCGCGTTTCAGCACGATCCCTCGAGCGCCGGCGCCAAAGCCGCGGCCGGCCTACACCGTGCCGACTCAATCAGGAACCGTCTACTCGACCATCACCGATCCCGAAACCACCACCACTCTCATCAGCGTGTCCAGCTCGATGGTCGCGCGAGAGCAATCGTCGATTGGATCCTACCGGCAACACATGGTCGAGCGCCTATTCAGCGCCCTGTTGTCCGACCGGCTCGACGAGATCGCCGGGGCGCCGAACGCGCCGTTTCTCCGGGCGCAGACCGGCCGCGGATTGTTCGTGCGCACCGCCGAAGTGACCACGTTGAGCGCTCTCGTCGCGACGGGCAACGTCGAGCGGAGCCTGACCGCGCTTTTCACCGAGGTCGACCGCGTCGCCCGCTTCGGCTTCACGGCGACGGAACTGAGCCGCCAGAAGCTGAATCTTCAGCGAGGGCTCCAGCGATCGGTCATCGAGAAGGACAAGAGCCCCTCGGGTCCGCTAGCCGACGAATTCGTGCGCGCCTTCACCCAGGCAGAACCGATCCCGGGCATCGTGTACCAGTACGGCCTGAATCAGCGCTTCATGCCGGAGATCACGTTGGCCGAAGTCAACGATGTCGCCAAGAGCTGGATGCCCGACCGCAACCGGCTGGTCGCAATCGCCGCGCCGGAGAAAGACCGGTCGTCACTGCCGACGGATGCGAGACTGGCTGCGGCCATCACTGCTGCGATTGGCGCGCCATTGACGGCCTACGTCGACAAGACCAGCACGCAGCCTTTGCTTGCGCGTCTCCCTTCGCCTGGAACCATCGCTGCGGAGTCGACCAACAACGCGCTTGGCATCACCGAGTGGCGTTTGTCCAATGGCGCCCGGGTCGTGCTCAAGCCGACGACGTTCAAACAAGACGAGATCCTTTTTCGAGCCGTGAGCCCGGGCGGCACCTCGCTTGCGAGCGACGCGGACTTCATCGCCGCTGAAACGGCCGCGGCCGTCATCGCGCAAGGTGGCCTTGGCGACCTCAGCCGCCTCGATTTGGAGAAGGTCCTCGCCGGGACGACGGCGTTCGTCAGGGCCGACATCGGCGAGACGGAAGAGGGACTGGGCGGCGGCACCGCTAACAAGGATCTGGAGGCGATGTTTCAGCTCGTCCATCTCAGATTCACCGCGCCTCGAGCCGATCCTGTGGCCTTCCGCGTCCTGACCGACCAGTTGAAGGTGACGCTGGCGAACCGGTCGGCCACGCCGGACGTGGTATTCGACGAGGCGCTCGACGCCGCCGTGAGTCAGAACCACCCACGCGCGCAGTCCCTCACGCCGGAAAGCCTTGCACGGATGGACCTCGACAGGTCGCTCGCGTTTTACAAGGACCGCTTCGCCGATGCCAGCGACTTCACCTTCGTCTTCGTGGGGAGCTTCGATCTGGCGACCATGAAGCCGCTCGTGGAGCGCTACCTGGCGAGCCTTCCGGCCCTCCGCCGAATCGAGGCCCCGAAGGACCTCGGCATGCGCTTTCCCACGAGCGTGATCCAGAGGCAGGTACAGAGCGGCATCGCACCCCGGAGCCGGGTGAGCATCGTCTTCAACGGAGCGTTCGAGAACGACGAGATGCACCGAGTGATCGTCAGAACGATGGGCGACACGCTCGCGGGGAACCTGCAAAGAACACTGCGAGAAGACCTGGGCGGCACCTACGGTGTCAGCGTTGCAACCACCTTTACGAAGCTTCCGTCGGAGGAGTATCGCCTGTCGATCAACTTCGCCTGTGACCCGGCCCGCACCGAGAGCCTTGTCCGGAGCGCGTTTCAGGTGATTGACCAGTTCAAGAAGACCGGCCCCAGCGCCGGGCAAGTTGCGGATGCACGCTCAGCGCTCGCGCGCGATCTCGAAACGAACGGCGCGCGGAACGACTACCTGCTGAACCGGCTTGTCTTCAAGTACCAGTACGGCGAGGACCTGAACGATCTCCTCAACATGCGGTCGTTCTACGACCAGCTCACGGCGCCCGTGCTCCGTGACGCGGCACAGGCGTACCTCGACACGAACCGCTACGTGCAGGTCACGCTGATGCCTGAAACGAGATAGCTCCCGACCGCCGGAATCCATGAAATCTGGCGGTGGCCTCAAGGCTCTTCTCTACGCCGCGAAGGTCGCGCATCGGGTCGGCTGGCGGCACCTGTGGCACGCCGCGCGCAGCAGGAACGCCTGCAAGACGTGCGCGCTCGGTATGGGCGGTCAGCTGGGCGGGATGGTGAATGAAGGCGGCCAGTTCCCAGAAGTGTGCAAGAAGTCCCTGCAGGCGATGGCGTCGGACATGCAGCAGGGCATCTCCCCCGACTTCTTCGCCCGCTACTCCATCGCACAACTGAGGACCCTCTCGCCCCGGGAGCTCGAGTCCTGCGGCAGGCTCGTGACCCCGGTCTACGCTGGACCAGGGGACACCCACTACCGGGCCATCGCGTGGGACGAAGCGCTCGACCGGCTCGCGGCGACATTGAAAGCGAGCGGTCCCCAGCACAGCTTCTTCTACGCCAGCGGCCGAGCTTCGAACGAAGCTGGATTCCTGCTGCAGCTCCTGGCGCGCGTGTTCGGCACCAACTACGTGAACAACTGCACGTACTACTGCCATCACGCGAGTAGCGTGGGCCTCGCGTCGAGTCTCGGAACGGGCACGGCGACCGTTCAACTCGACGACGTGGAGCACTGCGATCTGTACGTGCTGATCGGAGGCAATCCCGCGTCGAATCATCCACGGCTTCTTCGCAGCCTGATGGCAGTCCGTCGTCGCGGCGGTAACGTGATCGTCATCAACCCAGCCAAGGAGATCGGTCTCGTCAACTTCCGAGTTCCAAGCGACCCACGGAGCCTGTTCTTCGGAAGTCAGATCGCCAGTCTGTACGTCCAACCCCACATCGGTGGCGATCTGGCACTGCTCACCGGCGTGGCCAAACACGTGCTCGGCAGAGGTGGTGACGATCGAGCGTTCATCGATCGACACACCGACGGATTCGAAGACTTCCGACGACACGTCGAATCAACCGCATGGGACGAGATCGAAGCCGGTGCCGGAGTTCCCCGGGACACGATCGTCCGGGTCGCCGAGATGTACATGACAGCGCACCACGCAGTGATTGGCTGGACGATGGGTATCACTCATCATCTGCATGGCGTCGAGAACGTGCAGATGATCGCCAATCTCGCCTTGCTCAGGGGGATGGTCGGCCGCCCCCACGCGGGTCTCATGCCGATCCGCGGGCACAGCAACGTGCAGGGGCTCGGTTCGGTCGGCGTGACGCCGCAGCTCAAACAGACCATCCTGACCCGATTCGAACAGCGTCTCGGAGTGCAGCTGCCGAAGGCATCAGGGCAGGACACGATGGCGTGCATGGAGGCCGCTGGGCGAGGCGAGATGCGAACGGCCCTGTGCCTCGGCGGCAATCTCTTTGGGAGCAGCCCCGATTCGAAGTTTGCGACGCAGGCCATCGGGAATCTGGATCTCGTCGCGTACATGGCGACGACGCTCAATACAGGACATGCGTGGGGCACCGCGAAGGAAACGCTGATCCTGCCCGTGCTTCCTCGCGACGAGGAGTCGCAGCCGACGACCCAGGAGTCGATGTTCAGCTACGTGCGGCTCAGCGACGGCGGGCCGGCGCGGCACCCGGGACCGAAAAGCGAAGTGTCGGTGCTGTCGAATCTCGGCCGCAGGTTGCTCGGCGACAACGGCCCCGTGAACTGGAGCGACCTCGAAAGACACGAGAGCATCCGAGCCCTGATCGCCGAGCTGATTCCCGGTCTTGAACCACTGGCCGATATCGACCGGACGCGGCGCGAGTTTCACATCGCCGGCCGTCGACTCGATACTCCGGAGTTTCCGACGCCCTCTGGGAAAGCCCGCTTTCACGCGATTGGGCTACCGAATCCGCCAGGTGCACAGGAACGTCAGTTGCGACTGATGACCGTGCGGTCGGAGGGACAATTCAATACTGTCGTCTACGAGGAGGAGGACGTCTACCGCGGGCAGGATCGGCGCGACGTGATCCTCATGAACCCCGCCGACATGCAGCGAATGGGCCTCGTGGTCGATCAGCCCGTCACCGTGCGTAGTTCGGTTGGCGCATTGCGCCGGCGGCTCGTGCGGCCCTTCGATATTCGCGCTGGGAATGCGGCGATGTACTACCCGGAAGCGAACGTGCTCGTGCCGCGTGATGTCGATCCGCGTTCGAAGACACCGGCGTTCAAGTCCGTGCTTGTCGAAGTGGTGCCGGATTCGGCGTAGAGCGGAGGCTTTAGCCTCCGCGGACACGCGCACGCTGAAGCGTGCGCTCTACGGCGAAACGCAATGGCGTTCCAACGTTGAACCGCCGCGAAGACCCGAGTGGACGGGCGCCTCGCTCTTACTTACTACAGCCCTTCTTCGTTTCTTCGAAACCGTCGAAGAGGCGTGCGACATTGGCACCCTCCAGCGTGGCCATGCGGTGTGGCTGGCCTTTCTCGACGGTGTAGCGCGCGACGGCGCCCTGGGAGCGCAGGAACTCGGCCTCCTGCTTCATCTCGCCGTGCCACCGGTATTCGTCCAACTCGCCGACGTACATGAATACGCAGAGCTTCGAGATCGCCTGTAGCCTGGCAGCGCTTGGCTGCCACATGTATCCGGGAAACGCGGTGACCGACAGGAAGTACTGCGGATGAGCCGCCGCGATGTGAAAGGCGGCGATGCCTCCGTTTGATGGCCCGGCGATGTGGAACTTGTTTCCTTGGATCCGGTAGGTCGCGAGCACCTCGTCGAGGAATGCTGGAAAGATACGCGCGCCGTCCTCGAAGAACAGCTGGCCGTCCGGGGCGGCGGGCGCGATGACGAGGTAGCCGCGCTTCTCGGCCTCGGCCCTGAGACCGCGATTCAACAGGTTGTCCACGACGTTCATGGTTTGCGGCCCGCCACCGAACGCGAGGATGCCCGGATACGTTCGCGCCGGCTCATACCCGTCCGGAAGGACGACCTTGTAATGGACGGTCCTGCCAGCCGCCTTCGTGGTCTTCTCGACAACTTCCGCGTGAAGAGGCTGCGTCGCGAGTATGGCCGCGGTCAGCACCGTCAGAACGACGAGGGCGCGGCTCGACCTTGGTTGTTTCATCATGGAGACTCCTCTGCGTGATATCACGGACCGCCGTGCCTGCTGGAGCCGGATGGACAGGAGGCTGGCGAGTGCCTTTCCGTTGCTCGCCTTGCAGCATGTCTCCAGAGTTCTTGCCAGGCACATGTGATACTTGACCGACTTGCCCGCGAGGGACGCCCAGTCCACCCCCGAGTCGACCGGCGCGCGATCGAAGCGGCGCGCGGAGCGAAAGATCTCGAGACCTCGGGCCCGCCGTGCAGCGGCTCGTGCTTGTAGCGCCGCAGCGCACGCAGGTTGGCAGCGGAAACCCTGCGCTGATGAAACTGCCGGTGATCGCCGCGAAAGAGGTCGCGCTTCTGGACGATCTCCGCGACGAGCTTGAGCTTGCTGCCGACCGACTTGCACTCTCTGTCGATAGCCGAGAGGACGCATCTGCTTGAGGTAGAGCGCGTACGCGGCGCGCAACGAAACTCGTGAAGGCCGTGCCGCGTTTGAGCCATGCCGGCAGTGGCAGCGCGGGCTGACCGGCGAGATCCCCTCCCAGCGAAGATGGATCGAATAGTCCGAGGAACGCGACTTCTTCGCCCGCGTCGAGCAGCTGGCGCGTCATCTCAAAGGCCACGGCCGCGCCGAAACAGACGCCCAGCAACATGATATGGCCCGCGGGGCTGTATCTGCCGCACCTCGCGCAGGTAGTGGGTGGCCATCTGCTCGATGCTCTCGAGTGGCTCGCGTTGCACCGTCCAGGCCCACCGACTGCAGACCGAAGAACGGCTGCTCAGGCCCCAGATCACGTGCAAGGGTCGTGAAACCCAGGACGTTGCCGCCTACTCCTGGCACCGCAAACACCGGCGGCTGAGATCCGCCAGAGGTGATCGGCACCAGTGCCGTTCCCGCAGTCGGGTTCGGAGCCATCGCGGTAGAAGCGGGCCAACGCTCGCACCGTGGGCGCGTCGAACAATGTCGCCAGGGGAAGCGAGCGCCCAAAGGTCTGATCCATCCGAGCGAACAGTTGTGCCGCCAACAACGAGTGCCCACCGAGTTCGAAGAAGTCATCATCGATCCCGACCTGCGTGGTGCCCAAGACTTCAGCCCAGAGCTGGCACAGCGTTCGTTCCACCTCGTCGCGAGGCAACTCATGACACCCTGGCTGCGTCCTCCGATCCCCGCGATGGGCGCCGGCAATGCGCGTCGATCGAGCTTGCCGGTGGCGGTGAGCGGCAGCTGCTCGAGCACCACATACGCCGCCGGCCGCATGTAGTCGGGCAGGCGCGCCCGCAAGAAGGCGCGCAACGCCTCGATGTCGGCTCCCGCCGGATCGGCCGGCACCACGTAGGCCACCAGGCGCTTGTCGCCCGGGGTGTCTTCACGCGCGAGCACCACGGCCTGGCGCACCGCGGGGTGTTCGCCCAGCACCGCTTCGATCTCGCCGAGCTCGATCCGAAAGCCGCGGATCTTCACCTGATCATCGAAGCGGCCCAGAAACTCGAGGTCGCCATTGGCCAGGTACCGCACCCGATCCCCCGTGCGATACATCCGCGCCCCCGGCGTCGCCGAGAACGGGTCCGGCACAAACTTCTCCGTCGTCAGTTCCGGCCGGTTCCAGTAGCCGCGCGCCAGCGCCGTCGCCCCCGACATAGAGCTCGCCGGCCACACCAATCGGCACCGGCTGCCGATTCTGGTCCAGCACATAGGTCACCGTGTTCGCGATGGGCCGGCCGATCGGTATCGTCCGCGCGCCGGGCGCGACCGCCTCCACCAGGTGCCACGTCGCAAACGTCGTGCACTCGGTGGGCCCGTAGACGTGCAGCAGCCGCTGCGGGCCGCCCGCGCGCAGGCACTCGCCCACCCAATGCGGGTCGACCGCCTCACCGCCAAACAAGAGCTGTTTCAGGCCGACGAAGCTATCCGCCCGCGCCCGGACCACTTCGTTGAACAACGCCGTGGTCAGAAACATGGTGGAGACGCGGCGACGCTCGAAGTTCGTCGGCCAGGCGCGGCAAATCCAGCGCCACGTCGCGCGGAATGATGACCAGCGATGCACCGTTGGCCAGCGCGCCCCAGACCTCGAACGTCGCGGCATCAAAGGCGGGATTGGAAATCTGCGCGACACAATCCGTGGTGTCGATCTCGACATAGTCGGTGTTGCACACCAGGCGCGTAATGCCACGATGACGCACGGCCACGCCCTTGGGTGTGCCCGTCGAGCCGGAGGTGTACATGACGTACGCGAGCGTCTCGGCGGTGGCTGGCAGGGCGGGTTGGTGTCCGGCTGCGCCGCGATCGTCGTCGCGTCGCGGTCCAGGCACAGCACGTGTCCGTCAAAGGGCGGCAGCTGCGCGAGGAGCGCCTGCTGCGTGACCAGCACCGGGGCGTGTGTATCGCTCAGCATGAACGCCACGCGCGCCGTGGGATAGCTCGGGTCGAGCGGCACATAGGCGCCGCCGGCCTTGAGGATGCCGAGCAGCCCAACGATCAGATCGAGCGAGCGCTCCAGGCAGATCCCCACCAGCACCTCGGGGCCCACCCCCAGCGCCGTCAGCTGGTGGGCCAGCTGGTTGGCGCGCGCGTTGAGCTCGGCGTAGGTGAGTTGCCGGTCGTCGCACACCACCGCCACCGCGTCGGGGGTGCGGCGCGCCTGCGTCTCGAAGAGTTGGTGGATGCAGCGATCCTTGGGATAGTCGGTCGCCGTGTCGTTCCACGCGACCAGCAGCTGGTGGCGTTCCGCCTCGGTGAGCAGCGGCAGCTCGCCGATACGCCGCGTCGGGATCGGCGACGATCGCCTCGAGCAGCACCTGGAAATGTCCCGCCATGCGCTCGATGGTCGCGGCATCGAACAGATCGCTCGCGTATTCCCAGCGCAGGCGCAAGCCCCGCGGCCGACTCGCGCACCGACAGGGTGAGATCGAACTTGGCGCTCTCGGCTCTCGCGGCGGCAGGCGGCTCACCGCGACACCCTCGAGCGCGAGCGGGGCGCCCGGGGCGTTCTGCAGCACGAACATCACCTGAAACAGCGGATGGCGGCTCAGGTCGCGCGCGGGGGCGAGCTCCTCCACCAGCTTCTCGAAGGGCAGGTCCTGGTGCGTGTAGGCCTCCAGGGCGGTGTCGCGCACGCGTGCCAGCAGCTCGCGAAAGGCGGATCGCCCGACAGGTCCGAGCGCAGCACCAGCGTGTTGACGAAGAACCCGATCAGGCCCTCCAGCTCGGTGCGCCCGCGCCCGGCAATGGGCGAGCCCACCGCGATGTCCTTCTGGCCGCTGTAGCGAGAGAGCAGCACCTGGAAGGCCGCCAGCAGCGTCATGAACAGCGTGGCGCCTTCGCGCCGGCCCAGCGTCCTTGAGCGCCGCGGTCAGCGGCGCCGGCAGATCCACCGCGAGGTGCGCCCCGTGGTGGCTCGAGCGACCGGCGGGCGCGGCCGGTCGGTGGGCAACTCCAGCGGGCGGAGATCGGCGAGCTGGCGCTGCCAGTACGCGCGCTGCGCTGCGAGCACCTCGCCCTGCAACCACGCGCGTTGCCAGACGGCGTAGTCGGCATACTGGATCGGCAGCGGCGGCAGCTCCGGCTCGCGCCCCTCGACGAAGGCGCCGTAGGCCGCCGCGAGCTCGCGGTCGAAGACGCCCACCGACCAGCCGTCGGAGGCGATGTGGTGCACGTTCACCAGCAGCACGTGCTCGTCCGCCGCCAGGCGCAGCACCTCGGCGCGAAACAGCGGACCCGCCGCCAGATCGAACGGCTGGCGCGCGTGCGCCTCGGCGAGCGTGTGCGCGCGCGGCCTCGCGCTCCGCCGGCGCCAGCGACGCTCAGATCGGTGACCTGCAGCACCTCGGCTGGCGCCGGGTCGATGACCTGCACCGGCGCGCCTTCGCGCAGCACCAAGCGCGTCCGCAGCGACTCGTGGCGCGCCACCACCGCCGCCACGCTGCGCTCAGCGCCGCGACCTCGAGCGGGCCCTGCAGCCGCCAGGCCGTCGGCATGTTGTACGTGCTGCGCGCCCGGCAGCAGCCGGTCGAGAAACCACAGCCGCTGCTGCGCAAACGACAGCGGCAGATCCTCCGCCGCGCGGCACCGGCATCGATCGCGACGGCCTCGCGGCCCCGCCCGGCCGCCCAGCCGCTGCTGCGCCGCGGCCGCCAGTGCCGACACCGTCGGGGACTCGAAGAAGCCGCGCAGCGACAGCTCGACCTGCAGCAGCCTGGCGAGGCGGGCGACGCACCTGGGTCGCGAGCAGCGAGTGCCCGCCCAACTCGAAGAAGTTGTCGTGCACGCCCACCGCTCGACTTGCAGCACCTCGCGCCAGACCTCCGCGATCACCTCCTCGAGCGCATCGCGCGGCGCCACGAACGCGTCGGCCGCCGCGTCGCGGCCGTACTGCGGCGCCGGCAGCGCGCGCCGGTCGAGCTTGCCGTTGGGGGTGAGCGGCAGCTGCTCGAGCACCACATACGCCGCCGGCCGCATGTACTCGGGCAGGCGCTCGCGCAGCAACGCGCGCAGCGGCTCGATGTCGGTCGCTCGCCGGATCGGCCGGCACCACGTAGGCCACCAGGCGCTTGTCGCCCGGGGTGTCTTCCCGCGCGAGCACCACGGCCTGGCGCACCGCGGGGTGTTCGCCGAGCACCGCTTCGATCTCGCCCAGCTCGATCCGGAAGCCCCGGATCTTCACCTGATCGTCGAGGCGGCCGAGAAACTCGATGTTGCCATCGGCCAGATAGCGCGCCCGATCCCCCGTGCGATACATCCGCGCCCCGGCACGCGGAGAACGGGTCCGGCAGAAACTTCTCCGCGGTCAGCTCCGGACGGTTCAGATAGCCGCGCGCCAGACCATCGCCACCGATGTACAGCTCGCCCGGCACCCGACGGGCACCGGCTCCGGTGCGCGATCCAGGATGTAGATCGCGGGTGTTCGCGATCGGCCGAACCGATGGCAACGGCCTGGACGGGCCAGCGATCCGTGATCTGCCGGTAGACTCGCGTGACACGTGCGTCTCGGTGGGCCCGTACATGGTTCATGAAGCTCGGCGCGCGGCATGCGCTGCGAAGAACGCTCGCACGACATGCGTGATCGTCAGCGCCTCGCCGCCTGATACACGTTGGCCAGCGCTGGCAGAGACGCGCCGCTCCACCGACCGCTTGCGAGTAGCGTCACTGCAGCACGACGTTGCGGGACGACGCGGTCGCGCGATCGCTCGTCCTGGATGAAGGCCTGCGAACCTCTCCGGTTGCAGCCGCGTATCGTCGTCGACGACGACCAGGGTCTGCCGACAGTGACGCGGCAAGATCTCCTGCACGGACACGTCGAAGCTGAATGAGGTGATACTGCGCCACGCGCCCGTCTCGACGCAGCCGGTCCGCGTGCCATGCCATGAGATTGCACCAGCGTGGCGTGCGGCATAACAACGCCCTTGGGCTGCCGGTGGATCCCGAGGTATAGATGACGTAGGCGAGGCTCTCGGCCGTGGCCGCGCAGGGCGGGTTGGTGTCCGGCTGCGCCGCGATGCTCGCCGCGTCCCGATCCAGGCACAGCAGGTGCCCGTCAAACGGCGGCAGCTGCGCGAGGAGCGCCTGCTGCGTGACAGCACCGGGGCCTGCGTGTCGGTCAGCATGAACGCCACGCGCTCCCGGGATAGCTCGGGTCGAGCGGCACATAGGCGCCGCCGGCCTTGAGGATGCCCAGCAGCCCGACGACCAGGTCGACCGAGCGCTCCAGGCAGATGCCCACCAGCACCTCGGGGCCCACCCCCAGCGTCGATCAGGTGGTGGGCCAGCTGGTTGGCGCGCGCGTTGAGCTCGGCATAGGTCAGCTGCTCGGTCGTCGCACACCACGGCCACCGCGTCGGGCGTGCGGGCTGCTTGCGCCTCGAAGAGCTGGTGGATGCAGCGATCTCGGGATAGTCGGTCGCCGTGTCGTTCCACGCGACCAGCACCTGGTGGCGTTCCGCCTCGGTGAGCAGCGGCAGCTCGCCGATCGCGTTGCGTCGGGATCGGCGACGATCGCCTCGAGCAGCACCTGGAAATGTCCCGCCATGCGCGCGATGGTCGCGGCATCGAACAGATCGCGTCGCGTATTCCCAGCGCAGGCGCAAGCCCGCGGCCGACTCGCGCACCGACAGCGTGAGGTCGAACTTGGCGCTCTCGGCTCTCGCGGGGCAGGCGGCTCACCTCGACCCCGTCGAGCGCGAGCGGGGCGCCGGGCGTGTTCTGCAGCACGAACAACACCTGAAACAGCGGATGGCGGCTCAGGTCGCGCGCGGGGGCCAGCTCCTCCACCAGCTTCTCGAAGGGCAGGTCCTGATGGGTGTAGGCGCCCAGCGCCGTGTCGCGCACCCGCGCCAGCAGCTCGCGAAAGCGAGGGATTGCCCGACAGGTCCGAGCGCAGCACCAGCGTGTTGACGAAGAACCCGATCAGCCCCTCCAGCTCGGGGCGCCCGCGCCCGGCAATCGGCGTGCCCACCGCGATGTCCGTCTGGCCGCTGTAGCGAGACAAGCAGCACCTGGAAGGCCGCCAGCAGCGTCATGAACAGCGTGGCCCCTTCGCGCCGGCCCAGGTCCTTGAGCGCTGCGGTCAGCGGCGCGGGCAGATCCACCGCGAGGTCGCGCCCCCTGGTGGCTCGCGACCGGCGGGCGCGGCCGGTCGGTGGGCAACTCCAGCGGGTGGCAGATCGGCGAGCTGGCGCTGCCAGTAGGCGCGCTGCGCCGCGAGCACCGCGCCCTGCAGCCACTGCGCGTTGCCAGACCGCGTAGTCGGCATACTGGATCGGCAGCGCGCGGGAACACTGGCTCGGTGCCCCGGACGAAGGCGCCATAGGCCGCCGCGAGCTCGCGGTGGAACACGCCCACCGACCAGCCGTCCGAGGCGATGTGGTGCACGTTCACGAGCAGCACGTGCTCTTCCGCCGCCAGGCGCAGCACCTCGGCGCGAAACAGCGGACCTGCGGCCAGATCGAACGGCTGGCGCGCGTGCGCCTCGATGAGTGCTTGTGCGCGGGCCTCGCGCGCCGGCGGCGCCAGCGCACTGAGGTCGGTCAGCGACAGCACCTCGGGCGGCGCCGGGTCGATCACCTGCACCGGTGCCCGCCGCGCGCAGCACCACGCGCGTCCGCAGCGACTCGTGGCGCGCCACGACCGCCGCCACGCTCCGCGCCAGCGCCGCCACCTCGAGCGGCCCCTGCAGCCGCCAGGCCGTCGGCATGTTGTACGTGCTCGTGCCCGGCAGCAGCCGGTCGAGAAACCACAGCCGCTGCTGCGCAAACGACAGCGGCAGATCCGCCCCGCGCGATACCGGCCCCAGCGCGCGTCCTCGCGGACCGCCCCGGCCACCGGGCGCTGCCGCGCGAGGACAACGGCCGATGTTCCGCGCGCGGCGCCGGGTCCAGGACGGCCTCGCGGCCCAACTCGGCCCCAAGCCGCTGCTGCGCCGCGGCCGCCAGCGCCGACACGGTGGGGGACTCAAAGAAGCCGTACAGCGGCAGCTCGATCTGCAGCAGCCGGACAGGCGGGCGAGCACCTGCGTCGCCAGCAGCGAGTGCCCGCCCAACTCGAAGAAGTTGTCGTGCACACCCACCTGCTCGACGCGCAAGCACCTCGCGCCAGACCTCCGCGATCACCTCCTCGAGCGCATCGCGCGGCGCCACGAACGCGTCGGCCGTCGCGCCGCGGCCGTACCTGCGGCGCCGGCAGGGCGCGCCGGTCGAGCTTGCCGGCCGGGGTGAGCGGCAGCTGCTCGAGCACCACATACGCTGCCGGCTGCATGTAGTCGGGCAGACGCGCTCGCACAAGTCGCGCAGCAGCTCGATGTCGGCCCCAGCCGGATCACGCGGCACCACGTAGGCCACCAGGCGCTTGTCGCCCGGCGTGTCTTCCCGCGCGAGCACCACGGCCTGGCGCACGGCGGGGTGTTCGCCCAGCACCGCCTCGATCTCGCCCAGCTCGATCCGGAAGCCCCGGATCTTCACCTGATCGTCGAGCCGGCCCAGAAACTCGAGGTCGCCATTGGCCAGGTAGCGCACCCGATCCCCCGTGCGATACATCCGCGCCGCCGGCCGCCGCGAAGGGGTCCGGCACAAACTTCTCCGCGGTCAGCTCCGGCCGATTGCCAGATAGCCGCGCGCCAGACCATCGCCACCGATGTAGAGCTCGCCCGTGACGCCCACCGGCACCGGTCGTAGCCGATGCGATCCAGCACGTAGACCCGGGTGTTGGCGATCGGCCGCCCGATCGGATCGGCGCCTCGGTGCCTCTGTCGATCAGGGCACACGTCGAACACGTCGTGTCCTCGGTCGGGCCGTAGAGGTTGTGAAGCTTCGCCGCCCGCGTGGCATCGTAGAACCGTGCACCAGCGAGCTCGGCAGCGCGCTCGCCAGCCAGATTAACGTCAGCACCGACGATGGCACTCCGCCTATCCGCAAGAGCTCGGTCATCGCCGAAGGGACCGTGGTGATGAGCGTGATGCGCCGGCCGCATGGGACAGGTCGCGGCGATCGCAGGGCGTGTCGGCGACGATGACCGCTCCGCCGCGACTCAAGGGCGCGCCAGATCTCGAAGACGGACAGGTCGAAACGGGATCGACGTCGCGAACAGAGTCCCTGCCAGCTCGTCGCTTGCGGAACACCTGCTGCCGCCCACTGTAGGAACGTGCCATGTGCTGCGGTGTCGACCGCCACGCCTTTGGGTATGCCGGTGGAGCCGGAGGTGTAGATGACGTAGGCGAGGCTCTCGGCCGTGGCCGGCAGGGCACGTTGGTGTCCGGCTGACCGCGATCGCGCGCGTCCCGGTCGAGGCACAGCACGTGTCCGCCGAAGGGCGGTAGCTGCGTGAGCAGCGCCTGCTGCGTGACCAGCACCGGGGCCTGTGTATCGGTCAGCATGAACGCCAGGCGCGCCGCGGGATAGCTCGGGTCGAGCGGCACATAGGCGCCGCCGGCCTTGAGGATGCCGATGAGCCCGACGACCAGGTCCACCGAGCGCTCCAGGCAGATCCCCACCAGCACCTCGGGGCCCACCCCCAGCGCGACGCAGCTGGTGGGCCAACTGGTTGGCCCGCGCGTTGAGCTCGGCATACGTCAGCTGGCGGTCATCGTCCACCACGGCCACCGCGTCGGGCGTGCGGGCAGCCTGCGCCTCGAAGAGTTGGTGAATGCAGCTGACGCGGGAAGGCGGTCGCCGTGTCGTTCCACGCGACCAGCACCTGGTGACGTTCCGCCTCGGTGAGCAGCGGGAGCTCGCCGATCGCCTGGTCGGGATCCGTCACGATCGCCTCGAGCAGGACCTGGAAGTGCCCCGCCAGGCGCCCGATGGTCGCGGCCTCGAAGAGATCGCGTCGCGTATTCCCAGCGCAGCGTGCAAGCCCGCGGCCGACTCGCGCACCGACAGCGTGAGATCGAACTTGGCGCTCTGGTCGTCGCGGGACAGGCGACTCACCGCAACGCCGTCGAGCGCGAGCGGGGCGCCGGGGGTGTTCTGCAGCACGAACAACACCTGAAACAGCGGATGGCGGCTCAGGTCGCGCGCGGGGGCCAGTTCCTCCACGAGCTTCTCGAAAGGCAGGTCCTGGTGCGTGTAGGCCTCCAGGGCCGTGTCGCGCACGCGTGCCAGCAGCTCGCGAAAAGACGGATTGCCCGACAGGTCCGAGCGCAGCACCAGCGTGTTGACGAAAAACCCGATCAGACCCTCCAGCTCGGGCCGCCTGCGCCCCGCAATCGGCGACCCGACCGCAATGTCTTCCTGGCCGCTGTAGCGATGGAGCAGCACCTGGAAGGCCGCCAGCAGCGTCATGAACAGCGTGGCGCCTTCGCGCCGGCCCAGCTCCTTGAGCGCCGCGGACCAACGGCGCCGGCAGATCCAACACGAGCTGCGCCCCCTGGTAGCTCGGCACCGGCGGGCGCGGCCGGTCGGTCGGCAACTCCAGGGTCGTCACATCGGCGAGCTGGCGGCTGCCAGTAAGCGCGCTGCGCCGCGAGCACCGGGCCCTGCAACCACGCGCGTTGCCAGACCGCGTAGTCCGCATACTGGATCGGCAGGGGCGGGAACAGCGGCTCGGCTGCCCTGCGACGAACGCGCCGTAGGCGGCCGCGAGCTCCCGGTCGGAACACACCCACCGACCAGCCGTCCGAGGCGATGTGGTGCACGTTCACAGCAGCACGTGCTCCTCGGCCGCCAGACGCAGCACTGCGCGCGAAACAGCGGCCCCGCGGCGAGATCGAACGGCTGGCGCGCGTGCGCCTCGGTGAGCACTCGCGCGCGGCCTCGCGCGCCGCCGGCGCCAGCGCGCTGAGGTCGGTCACCTGCAGCACCTCGGACGGCGCCGGGTCGATCACCTGTACCGGCGCGCCGGCGCGCAGCACCACGCGCGTCCGCAGCGCCTCGTGGCGCGCCACCACCGCCGCCACGCTCCGGGCGAGCGCCTCGACCTCGAGCGGGCCCTCCAGCCGCCACGCCGTCGGACATGTTGTACGTGCTGCCGCCCGGTAGCAGCCGGTCGAGAAACCAGAGCCGCTGCTGCGCAAACGACAGCGGCAAATCCCCCCCGCGCGGTACCGGCTCGAGCGCCACGGTCTCGCCGCTCTCCCCGGCACCCGGCCGCTTCTGCGCCTCGGAAAGGCGCTCGAGCAGCAGAGCCCGCTTTCGGGGCTGAGCTTGGCAATGCGCTCGCCGAGGCCAGTTTCAGGAAATTCAGGACCCTGCTTGTCGTTCATCGCTTCAGAATCGGTAGAGTTCACTCAGACCCGATGCCATCCACGTCGGGTGGGAGCCGGTCGGGAGCGACTGGACTCGTCACTTGAGAGGAAAATCCGCGTCTGGGTCCACGGCAATATTGATGCAAGCGGGCCGATTACTGGCAATCGCGCGTGCATGGCTGGACCGATGTCACCGGCGTGCTCCACGTGCTCGGCAACCCCTCCGAGTACTTCGCCGATCCGGTCGTAGCGCAGGCCGCTCTGCAACATCATGATGGGTTCGCACGCGTTGCCCATGTGCATACGCTGCCGCAGAGAACCGGCGTTGCCATTATTATTGGCAATCACGATGACGATCGGCACATTGTGGCGCACGGCGGTTTCCAGCTCCATGACACTGAGACCGAACGCAAAGTCGCCGCAGATGGCAACGACCGGTCGTTCAGGATGTACGAGCTTGGCCGCAATCGCGTAGGGAATGCCCACCCCCAAGCAGCCGCTGGTCCCTGGAGTGAGCCGGCTCACGGGAAGCTGGGCCGGAATCATCCGCTCGCAAGCCGCCATGGTGAGATTGCTGTCGAAGATGCTGATCGCTCGCCAGGCAATGAGTCCCGTATTTCCCTTGCCAAGCGGAGCGGGGAGATAGAGATCCGTTGACCCCCGCCCGCGCTTCACGCTCGGCCAGCACCTCCTGCACGCAATCGCTGCAGCTCGCCGATCCACGCGTGATCGCGGCGGGCCCGCGCCTGGCTCACGCTGAGCCTGGCCGATCTCTCTCAGCAAGGCGCGCAAAAAGCGGCCTGCGTCGGCGTGCACGCCGAGTTCGATCTTCCGGTTGCGGCCAAATTCGGCGGCATGAACGTCGACTTGGATCACGGTGGCTTCGGGCGCAATCTGCCGTCCATAGCGAAACGTCCAGTCCAGCCGCGCTCCTACCAGCAGAACCAGATCGGCCTGCGACTGGGCGACCCACGGAACTACGTTCATGCAGAGCGCGTGACTGTCGGGAATTGCGCCACGCCCAATCGGAGACGTGATGAACGGAAGCGCCAGATCATCGACCAGTTCACGCAACTCAGCAAAGGGCGCCGCCCATCGCACACCCTTGCCGATAATCAACAGCGGGCGTTTTGAACTGATCAGCGCAGCCGCCACGCGTTGCAGCACCGATGAATCGAGTTCAGGCTCGTCCTGGGAGGTACTCCCCACCTGCAGCGTGCCACTGCCATCGTCAAGCCGGTGAGAATGTCCTCCGGCAATTCCACCAGTACAGGCCCTGGCCGCCCAGTCATCGCTATTTCGAACGCTTTGGCAATGAAGGCGGGAATCGCGCGGGTTTCCGGCACGCGAGTGGCCCATTTCGTGACCGGGCGGTAGAGTTCAGCCGCGTCGAGAGCCATGAAATAGCCCGCCCCACCGGCTGTCTGCGGAACGGCACCGGCGAGGACGACGAGCGGCCAGCAGTTGTCGTGGGCAACCGCGACCGCACCGAGCGCGTTGGCGGTGGGCACACCCGTAGACACGATGCTCGCGGCCTTCTGCCCCCCGGCGAAGTAATTGTGGGCTGTCGCCATCAGCGCGGCCGGATGTTGATGGTGGGTGCCGATCACCCGAATGTTTTCTCTGGCGCAGGCGGCGAAGGTGTCGTAAACGGGCTGCCCCGGAACGCCGTATACGTGGGTGACGCCCAGCCCCGCGAGCGTTCTTGCCACCAAACTGTGTCCGCTGACAGGCTCCTCCTGCAGTCGCTGATCGAGCAGCGCACGTTGCACTGGGCTGAGGCGAGCAAGGCGTTGATCGAGCGTCAAGTCGGGGCGATTGAGGCGCCGGTTAGAGTTTCATTCATGGGCGCTACCGTGCCATTCGCGTCACCTCGCAATCGACGACCGGCTTCTTCGTCGGAAAGACGTTCCACTTCGTCGAGGATCTGCTCCAGCGCGAGCGCCTTACCAGCTGCGTCCGCTCGGGCGACCTCGCGGGCAATTTGCGCGACTGTCGGTCCCTTGAACAGATCCAGAATGGACACGTCTACCCGTAGCTTGGCGCGTATCCGCGCCAGGGCCTGAAACCCCCGCAGCGAGTCTCCGCCCAGGGCAAAGAAGTTGTCGTCCACCCCGACCTCGGCGATCCCCAGTACTTCGGAGAATATCGCCGCCACCTGCGCCTCGGTGTCACTACGCGGCGCCACGAACGATGGCTTCAACGACTCCGCCAACGCGGCCGCGAGCCGGATACGCTCGATCTTGCCGGTTGCGCCCGTAGGAATTTTCTCGACAATGACCAGTTGGCTCGGAATCTTGAACTCGGCCAGGCGGCCGAACAGGAACGCGCGAATCTCCTCCGCCGTCTCCATCGCCCCGACCTTCAACACGACTGCTGCGGCGACATCCTCGCCCAAGGTCGCGTGGGGCACGCGGAAGGCCACTGCCTGACGGACCGCGGCGTGCTCCAGCAGCACTTCGTCGACCTCGCGCGGCGACACCTTCTCCCCGCCGCGGTTGATGATCTCCTTCAGCCGGCCTGTGAGGTAGACATAGCCCTCGGCATCGATAAAGCCCTGGTCGCCGGTGCGAAACCAACCCGCCGCGAACGCCCTGGCATTGGCCTCGGGATTGTCGTGTAGCCGTGGGTCACATTGTCGCCGCGGATCACGATCTCGCCCGTTTCGCCCGCCGGCAGCAATGCGCCGCATCGTCCATGACCGCCAATTCCGGACCCGCCGCCATGCCGACCGACTTCGGCTTGCGTAGACCCGGCGGCAGCGGGTTGCTGGCAATCTGGTGGGCGGCTTCGGTCATGCCGTAGGCCTCGATCACGGGCGCATTAAAGCAGCGCTCCAGCGCAGTCCGCCAGAGGCGGTGGCAGGGCGGCGGACGAGGAGCGGATGAAGCGCAACGGATTGCGCCGGATGACATCACGATAGGCGTGGGCGCCATGCGAGGATAGCCTGGTGCATGGTCGGCACAGCCGTGTACCAGGTAGGGCGCAACTCGTCCAGCCAGTCGAAGAACGATCCGCCCGCTAAACCTGGCGTGCAGGCGACGCTACCTCCTGCCGCCAAGGAGGCGAGCAGCGCCGCGACCAGCCCGTGAATATGGAAAAGCGGAATGATGTTCAGGCAGCGGTCATCGGGGGACAATTGCAGCGATCCGGCGATATGCCGGGCTGACGCGCAAAGATTGGCGTGCGTCAGGGGAACCTGCTTGGGGCGCGCGGTAGTCCCAGAGGTGCACAACAACAGGCGATATCGTCGGCGCGCGCAAGAGTGGGCACCGTATTAGGGGGTCGCGCTGCTGCACCGCTGAGCGTGAAGAGGCCCGCAGCGGAGCTCCCGTTGAGTTGATTTCGATAACCTGGATCTCGAGCCGACGCGCCACGCGCGAGCGCACGAGTCGCTGCCGGCCGCCACGATCAGCGCACGCGCCTGCAGATCTCTCAGGAAGAATTCAAATTCTCTGGCTCTGTGCCGGATTGAGCGGAGCACAAGTGGCGCAGGACGCGACGGCGAGAAACGCCATCGCCATCTCCGGACCGTTGGACAGCGCCAAGGCGACACGGTCGTTCGCGCCCGACCCCCTCGGCATTCAGCGCAGCCGACATCGCGATGATGTGACGTTTGAGGTCGCCAAAGGTCAAGGCGTCACGACCTGGTGCAACGACCGCCACCGCGTCCGGCGCCCAGGAGGCACGATCGAAAATAAGCTCCCACACGGTGCGAGAAGCGGTTGCCACGGCGGTCGCGAAGATTCCTGACTCATCTGCCTCCCCTGCGTGTCGCTCGTTGAAGTTCAGGTTGACACCATCGAGCCGAAGTCATCCGGGATTTCACGCACTCCAGTTCAGTTACCGTCCAGCTATTAAGTCGTTTCTTCATCGGTGAGCGCCTCAACTTCGCGAAGGATTCGCTCGAGCGCAGACTCGTCGGAGCCGGCGATCCAAACGGCAAGGTCCACCGCCAACTCGGCGATCGTCGGCGCCTCGAACATCCGCCTCAGCGGCAGCTCGACGTGCATGAGCCGGGAAAGCCGGGCGACAACCTGGGTAGCCAACAACGAGTGCCCCCCCAACTCGAAGAAGTTGTCGTGCACCCCGACCTGCTCAACCCGCAATACCTCGCGCCAGACCTCCGCGATCATCTCCTCGAGTGCATCGCGCGGAGGTACAACCATGCCGCCGTCCTTCGTCGCGATCGAACTGCGGTGAGGGCAGGGCCCGCCGGTCGATCTTGCCGTTGGGCAGCACCGGCAACGCGTCTAGAAACACGAACGTGGCGGGCACAAATGCCTGCGGCAACTGCGCCGTCAGATAGACACGCAAGTCGCGCGCATCCACGTGCTTCCCAGGCTCCGCGACGACGTAACCGACGAGTTGGGTGCTGACCGTGCACATCGTCGTGTCCAACCACGACACATTGACGAACCGCTTCGTGCCGGGCAAGCGTGGCTGTCACTTCTCCTGGGTCGATACGAACACCACGAATCTTCACCTGGTGATCGACCCGGCCAGCGATCTCGAGTAGTCCGTCCGGCCGATAGCGACCCCGATCCCCGGTGAAGTAGAGCAGGTCACTTGCATCGTCACGAAACGCGTTCGGGCGAAAGCAACGCGCGGTCTCTTCAGGCAGGTTCAGATAACCGAGCGAGCGGAACGGCGTACGCAAGACGATTTCGCCGATTTCACCAATCCCGCACAGCATCCCTATCGCGTTCAACACCAACGCCTGACTGTCAGGCAGCGGCACGCCGATGGGCTGCACGCCTGGCGTGACGTCGACCGGGATGATGTAGAAACAGCGAATCATGGTTGTCTCGGTCGGCCCGTAGAGGTTCACCAATTGTGCGGGGCTCGAGATGATCCGACGCCATCTGCTAATCAGCACATCGGTGAGCGGCTCGCCGGCGACGAACAGCCAGCGCAGAGACGCCAGATCAAGCCGTCGTTCCCCATCGAGCAGCCAGGACTGCATGACCGTCGGCGTGGTATGCACGACTGTCACGCCCTCCCGCTGCATCCAACCGATGGTGTCCAACAGATCGCTGTCCGTTGGCACGCATAGCGTCGCACCGCTGGTCAACGGCAGAAACACATCTCGCAGCAACGCGTCAAACGTGAGGCCGATCAACTGAGACACGCGATCGTCCGCCCCGATCGCAAACACGCCACGCTGCCACTGCAGGAAGTGACTGAGCCCCTTGTGACAACCAAGGATTGCCTTGGGCTGCCCCGTGCTTCCAGAGGTGAAGAACACGTAGGCCGGATCGTCTCCGTGGATCGTCGGCGGCGACCACACCTGCTAGGGCGTTCTTCCGGGCCCGACGTGCGAGGCCGGCTCGAGATCCGTGCGGAGCACCACGAGCGTGTCGTCTGTCTCGAGGTCGGCTCGTTGTCGCCCGGCTGCCCGATCAGGCAGACGACCTTGGCCCGCGCCTCAGTCAACATGACTCGCCTGCGTCGATCTGGCAGCGTCGGATCGATCGTAAGAAACGCGCCTCGCTCATGAGCACGGCCAACATCGCACCAACGAGTCCGACGCTGCGCAGGCCCGACGATCGCCACCACATCGCTTCGTCCGACGCCCATACGCTGGAGCGCCGACGCGAGCGACGCGGCGCGGCCGGTCAGCTCAGCATACATCCACTGCGTGCCGGCCCCGCTCACAGCGATGCGCTCTGGGGCAGAAACGCCCACGCCAGCACTTGGGCCACGACAGCGTAGCGGAGAGGTTGCTTCGATCGGGATCGTCGGGTCCGGGAGCCAGGCGCGGGCGCTGGCAGTAATCAGAGAGTAGTCACTAATTGATGTCTCCGGCGCCACCGTCACTTGCTCGAGCAGGTGGACATACTGATCGAGCATGCAGGCAATCCTGGCCGGCGAGAACAACGCGCTTCGGCGCAGGAACTCGACGCCACGCTCGTGCGCGCGGACATACAGGGTCATGGCGAACTTCGCCACGACCGAAGGCAGCCTGATCTGCTGCGCCGCCAGTCCCTGGGAGATCGAGTAAAGGTTGCAAGTTGTCGACGTGATTCATCATCACGTCAAACAGCGGATTGCGGCTCAGGTCGCGTGCTGGGGGCCAGCTCCTCGACGAGCTTCTCGAACGGCAGGTCCTGATGGGCGTAGGCGCCCAGCGCGCTCTCGCGCACACGCGCGAGTAACTCGCGAAACCCCGGATTGCCCGAGAGGTCCGACCGCAGCACCAGGGTATTGGCGAAGAACCCGATCAGGCCCTCCAGCTCGGCGTGCCCGCGCCCGGCAATGGGCGTGCCCACCGCGATGTCCTCCTGGCCGCTGTAGCGATAGAGCAGCACCTGGAAGGCCGCGAGCAGCGTCATGAACAGCGTGGCGCCTTCGCGCCGGCCCAGCTCCTTGAGCGCCCGGACCACCGGCGCAGGCAGTTCAAAGGCGAGATGTGCCCCTCGTGACTCGCCACCGGCGGGCGCGGCCGGTCGGTGGGCAACTCCAGGGTGGCCACACCCGCGAGCTGGCTCTTCCAGTAGGCGAGCTGGCGCTCGAGCACTTCCCCCTGCAGCCACTCGCGCTGCCACGCGGCGTAGTCGGCATACTGGATCGGCAGCGCCGGCAACTGCGGTTCGCGCCCTTTGACGAAGGCGGCGTAAGCGCCGAAGCTCGCGATCGAAGACACCGATCGACCAACCGTCCCACACAATGTGGTGCCAAACCCGCAGCAGCACGTGATCGCTGTCCGCGAGCCGGATGAGACGGAAGCGCAACAGCGGGCCATTTTCGAAATCGAAGGCTCGGTCTCTCCGCCGCTCTCATCAGACGTCAGCAGCGCCTTTCCTGCTCCATCGAGGCGTCGCGCCAGATCGAGACACTGGAAATCCACGTGCGCTGTCGCCTGCACAATCTGTCGCGGCTCGTCGTCGACGAGCGCAAACGTGGTCCGCAGGATTTCGTGCCGCTGGACAGATAGCGCAGGCTCTCGTGCAAGCGCTACGTCGATCGATCCAGTTAACCGATGTGCTTCCGTTACGTTGTAGGCCGGCTATCCGGATCGAGCCGCGCCAGAAACCACACACGCAATTGCGTATGCGAGAGAAGGGCCGCACCACTCTCTGTGTCGGCGCGGGATCGCGTCGGAATCTCGCGGCTGGATGGCCCGCCCGATATCGCCATCGACCGCGCGCTCCGGCACGGATGGCCTCGATCGCGCGCGCCATGCCCGCGACGGTGGCCGCCTCCCCAAACAACGACTGGATCGACAGGTCGACGCCGAAGATCGTCTTGAGATGCGCGATGAGCTGCATGCCGCGCAGCGAATCGCCACCGAGCAGGAAGAAGTCGTCGTCGCGGCCGACCGTGGCCACTTGCAGAACGACGACCATAGCCCGGCAAGCTCGCCTTCGAGCGGCGACAGCGAACCCGCGTCAGCCGCCGTGGAGCGGGGCCGGGGGCGGCAGCGACTTGCTCCAGTGAGAGCAGTTCAGGGAGCGCATTGCGGCGCAACTTGCCGTTGTCGGTGCGCGGCAGGCGCTCCACGAAATACACGCGTCGCGGCACTTTGCGCACACCCACGCGCGCGCGGACGTGTTCCACGACCTGTGCCTCGTCGATGGCGGCGTTCTCCTCGCGCACGACCGCCGCGACCATTTCCTCGCCCAGGCTCGGGTGCGGAATGGCGAAGCGGCCGCCTCCTTGACGCCCGGCAGCGATTCGATGGCGAGATCGATTTCGACCGGCGAGATCTTCTCGCCGCCGCGATTGATGATCTCCTTGATGCGCCCGACGAAGTAGACATATCCGTCCTCGTCGATGCGGCCAAGGTCGCCGGTGCGGAACCAGTCGCCCAGGAACGACGCCGCAGTGAGCTCGGGATCGTCGAGATACCCCCGAAACACCATCGGCCCGCGAACCACGATCTCTCCCGGCCCGCCGTTCGGGCGGATGTTGCCGGCGCCGTCCAGGAGCGCCACTTCGTTGACCATCGGCAGACCGACCGATCCGCGCTTGCGGCGTCGGGGCGGCAGGGGATCGTGCGAGATCCGACTGGTTTCCGTCGACGACAGTCCGGTGAGCATCGGGGCCCCGAACAGCTGCTCGAGACGGTCGGCATCATCGAGATCGACGCGCCCGGCCCAGCGCATGAATCGGAAGCGGTTCTGCGCGACCGCTGCGCGGAACTCGGGCGCACGTCGCAGAATCTCCCGGAAGAAGGAGAAATTGGCGGTCAGAAACGTCGGCCGAAATTCTTCGATCGAGGCAAAGAAGGCCTCGATATCGGCTACTGGGAGCAACACGAGTGAACGTCCCGCCAGCAGCGCGTTCATGAGGCCGGAGCGCAAACCATTGCCCAGGTACACGGGCGTGATGTGAACGCCCACATCGCCGGGCGTGAAATCGAGCCAGTCGCAAATCGCGCGCGCATAACAGAGCATGACGCGATGTTCGGTCGGCACGAGCTTCGGCCGTCCGGTCGTACCCGAACTCGTCAGGATGTATGCCAGCCGCGGGTCGCCCGAATTGCCGGCGGCAAGCTCCGATCCGCCGCGACCGAGGTCGAGCGTGAACAGTCCGGCAGCCGCGTCGCGCTCGGGCGTCACGTCGATCTCCGCGATGCCGAGACGGCGCGCGGCCGCCCGGATGGGATGCTCATCGCCGCTGGTCACGAGAACCGCCTTGGCCTTCATCCGTCTCAGCAGCTCAGCGTAGGCTTCGCTCGGCAGGGACGGGTCGAGCGGCGCGAACGTGCACGAAGAAGGCAGCGTCGCGATCGCGACGGCCATTTCCGGCCGCGACGGCAGCGCTGCGCCGACGATGTCGCCGGGCTGGATCCCCCAGTCGCTCAACCGCTCCCGAACATACCGAATCTGTTCGCCCAGATGCGCATACGTCAACGTTGTCCGCCCGGGCACGTGAATTGCCGGTGCCGCTGGCTGACTGCTCGCGAGCGCCTCGAGGATCTGGGCTACGTTCGTGTCCATGCCACCCGTGACTGGGCCTTCAACCTTCTGCGATTCGCGATTACCCGCTGCGACACGCTACCCAAACTCGAGGGCGGACGCAAAATGCTCGAATGTAATCCTGACACCTACGTATCGGCATGCGCCGTGTCCTCGCACACGGTCATGGGCGCAGCAAGCCACTGAAGTGGGGCCTAGAATGATCCCCTGGACATCTGCACGCTGTGGCACAGCGTTACGCGGTCCGTGTGGACTGGCCGTGCCAGGTAGCGACGCCGATAATACCGCCAAGCAGCGGCGCTGATAGTACCATCGCGCCGGGCGCACCTTCACGATGGACTCTCATTCAATTCCGACCTCGTCAGCGATGGTGTTCGCGTGGTCGCGCGGGCGCGCGTTCGCCAGGGTTCACTGGGCGCTCCTGACGGGGTTCGTCGCGACGTCCTTGGCCCGAACGGCTTGCACGGTCGCGGTCGTGTTCCTGATTCGTGACTTCCTGACGGGCGTCCTGATGGAGCCTCAGGGCCTCGGCCTCGCCACTGACCGACGCCCTCGGTCAGACGGCTGCGCTCTGGGTGGTCTCGGCGGTCCTCTTCGCAGTGTTCGTCGCGGGCGCGCTGTGCGCCTACGCCAGCCAGACCACGCAGCAGCGCCTGGTCAGACGCTTCGAACTCGACCTGATGCAGACGCTGATCACGCACCTCCTTCGTCTGCCGGTCGCGTTCTTCAATCAACGCCACCGCGGTGACCTCGTGGAGTCCATTCGCCAGGACGTGTCGAAGACGCGCACGGCGGTGTCAGCAATGGCCGATATCTTCGTCTTCGGCGCGCAAGGGGCTGGCGTACGCAGGCTCCGCAATGGTCATCAGCCCCAGGTTGGTTCTGGTCTCGCTGCCTATTCTCCTGCTCGCCATGCTGCCGTCGCGCTGGTTCGTCAAGCAGATACGGCGACGCTCGTCCACGCTCCGCCGCCACGGATTCCGGCTCACTGACCTCCTGCTCCAGCTCACGGAGGGCGTCCGTGTAGTCAAGGTCTACGGAGGAGAAGAGGCCGAGACACGGAACAGCATCGCGACAGCGCGTCGCTATTTCGACCAGATGATCGCCGCGGTTCGGGTTCGAGCGATGAGTGACGTCTTGCTGGAAACGGTCGGAGGGCTCAGCGTCGTCGTCGTGACGATTGTCGGAGGCTTCGAGGTCCTGGCGGGACGACTGACCGTGCCGTCGCTGGTCGCGTCGCTCGTCGCCCTTCGCGCCGCGCACGGCCCGCTGAGCAATTGTTTCTCGCGCTTCATGGACATTCAGTGGAATCTCGCGTCGGCCGATCGACTCCGGATCCTGCTGGCGACGGAGTCCGAGCTGCACGACCGCGTCGATGCCCTGCCGTTTTCGGGCACGCTCGAGTCGCTTCGCTTCGCGAACGTCTGCTTCGAGTACGACAGTGGCGGCCGGGTGCTGACGGATGTGTCTTTCGAGGTCCGTTCGGGCCAGCATGTCGGTATCGTGGGCCCGTCCGGCGCCGGCAAGACGACCCTGACCAGCCTCATCGCGAGATTCTACGATCCAACCAGCGGCCGAGTCCTGCTCAACGGCGAAGACCTGCGCGACTATCGCAAGGCCGATGTCTATCGCCATCTGGCGCTCGTGACGCAGGACCTTTTCCTGTTCAGCACGAGTGTTCGCGAGAACATCCGGTACGGCTGTCCGGGTGTCACTGACGCCGACGTCGAACGCGCCGCGGTGAATGCGGAAATCCACGATGACATTCTGAAGCTCCCGAACGGTTACGACACGATCCTCGGGATAGGCGGGCGGCTTCTCTCGGCAGGCCAGATTCAACGAGTCAACATCGCCCGAGCGCTCGTCAAGAACGCGCCGATCGTCATCCTCGACGAGGCCACCTCGAACCTCGATTCGATCTCCGAAGGGAAGATTCAAGTCAGCGCTCGACCGTCTGACCGGTGGTCGCACGACGTTCACGATCGCACATCGGCTGTCGACGCTGCGCCACGCCGACCTGATTCTGGTGATGGAACGCGGGCGCTGCATCGCATCGGGTCAGCACGAGGAGCTGTTGCCGACGTGCTCTCTCTACCGGGATCTCTGGGAGGCTCAACAGGCGGGTCGCGGTGCAGTCATGGTGGCGGCTGACAGTTCAGAGACGACACCAGTCCCCACCGACGCCGCCGTCTAGTCCGACATGCAGGCACGTGCCGCGCGGGTTGCGGCACCCGCCGCCCGCGTCACGCGAACGACGCAGTACCGGGTTCGGCCCTTGCACACGCTTCCAGTTCGCCGTTCACGATATCTGCCAGTTCATAGACATGGGGCAGGTTCAGCATGTCTCCTGAATTCTTACCTGCGGTGTAGATTGCCGATCCAACTTGCGGGACGAGGTGCAGCCAGTCGAGACGATAATCTCGCTCGCTGCGGCGTTCCCGATCGCGGGTGAAGCAGAGAACCGCCGGTCCGGTGAAGCGCCCGGCACATATCGCCGTCCAGCCTGTCGATTGGCCGTGTAGACGGCTCGGTGCAACAGGGCCCGACGGTCACCGCGGAACACATCGCGATGCCTGACGATGCCACGCAGCGTTTCCATCTTCTCGCGAACGAATGCAGCACGTGCCTCACCACGCAGCTTCAGAAGCGACGTGGCATGCTGGCTGAGACGATCGTAAACAAGTCGAGCACGAATCTGGCGCTTCGAGATCCGCCCTCTCACGGCCTTCTCACCTCGGGGCCGGCCGTCATTGCTGAAGAGCGGAGAAGACGGATCCAACATGAGAAGCAGACCGATGCGCTCGCCAGCAGCTTCCAGCTGCCGCGCCATCTCGTACGCGACGCGACCCCCGAAGCACGCACCTGTCAGATAGTAGGGTCCACACGGCTGTATCGTGCGGATGCGCGCGATGTTGTCCGCCGCGATGTCCTCCATCCGAGTGAACGGTTCATTCACACCGTCGAGGCCTCTGGACTCGATGCCAACGAGTGGCTGGCGCGAGTCGAGGAGTCGACCGAGGTGAATGTATCCAACGGGGTTGCCGCCACTTCCGGGAACAGCAAACAGCGGTGGCCGGGTTCCACTCGCCTTGATCGTGACGAGACCCGATGACAGACCGGATCCCACTCTTGTCTTGCCGGGCGCGTTCGATGAGGCGCGCCATTCCGGCAACCGTTGACGCCTCCTCGAAGATCTGTCCGAGACCCAGAATGACCCTGTGCGTTTTCTGAAGGTGCGCGAACAGTTCATAGGCCTTGAGAGAGTCGCCGCCGACAAGGAAGAAGTCATCGTCCAGATGGACCGTGTCGATGCCGAGCAGGCGCTTCCATGCTCCGCCGATCTCGTGTTCCAGCGGCGTCCAGCTCCGATGTTCAGTTCGCTCGTGTGCGCTTCGAGATGTCGCGAGCAAGTCCAGGCACAGATCGACCGTCTCGGCCCGGCGTATCTTTCTCGTCGATCCCTTCGGCAGCGACTCCAGAAAACACACGCGCCTCGGAACCTTGATACTTGCGAGAACGCCACGCGCATAGGCCTGGATCTCCTGCTCGGTGACCGCTCGGCGCGTCACCACGGCGGCGGCCACCTCCTCGCCAAGGCTCGGGTGTGGAATACCAAAGACGAAGACTTCCATGACCTGGGGATGCCGCAGCAGCACCGCTTCGACTTCGGCGGTGCCGATCTTCTCGCCGCCACGGTTGATCACGTCCTTGAGGCGGCCCGTCAACGTCAAATAGCCGTCGTCATCGAAACGGCCAAGGTCGCCCGTGCGGAACCACCCATTGACGAAAGCCTTTGCATTGGCCTCGGTGTCGTCGAAGTAGCCGTCGAACACGCTGGGCCCGCGCGCGACCACCTCGCCCTCTCGATTGGAACCAAGGATGCGGCCGTCCTCATCGATGATGGCCACCTCGTTGCCGACAGGTCGGCCGACCGTGCCCGGCTTGCGAATCCCCGGCGGCAGGTCATTGGCCGTCAGAGTGCCCGTCTCGGACATGCCGTAGCGTTCCACGACCGGCGCGTCGAAAGCCTCCTCGAGACCTGCGATGACCTTCGTGTCGAGCCGACTCGAGCCCGACCGGATGAACCGCAGCCTGGCTTGCTTGGCGATGTCGCGGTAGTCATCGATCCGTCCATGGATGGCCTGGTGGATCGATGCCGCTGCCGAGTACCACGTCGGCCTCAGCGCTTTCATCTGTTGAAAAAATGTCGCGACGTCGAAGTCCGGCGAAATAATCACGCCGCTTCCATTCACCAACGGGACGAAAAGCGACGACTTCAGGCCGTGGCCGTGGAACATCGGCATCACGTGGAGGCAGCGATCGGTGGGGCCCAGGCCATAGTGCTCACGGCTGGCCCTGGCATACGCAAGGAGGTGGCGAAGCCTGAGTGGAACAGCCTTCGGTTCTACGGTGGACCCTGATGTCAGAAGGACGAGGGCGTAGTCATCGGCCTCGTTCCAGTCCGGTTTGGAGGGCGGAACAAGAGGGCCGCCCTGTCGCACGAGCGAGAACGTCCCAGCTGGATCCGTAATCCGTGAAACGAGATCGATGACTCCGACACCAAGCGCCATGGCGCAGTCTCGTACACCATCGAGGCTGCGTTCCGGCACGATCACGGCACTGGGGCGCAGCTTCGTCAGGTTCTCCGTGAACTCTGCGTGGCTGAGCGCGGGATTCAAGGGGACGTAGGTGGCGCACGAAGCGACCCCGAGATAACACAGCGCGGTCTCCGGACCGCGGGGCAGTACGCTGACCACGCGATGGCCCGGGCCGATTCCGAACGATGCCAGAGCATCGCGAACGTCCTGCAAGCGCCCAGGAATACCACCGAAGCGCATGGACTGCCGACCCGGTGCAAGGATCGCTTCCACGTCCGGCTGACGGTCCGCCAGATCGAGAAATACACTTCTCAGGTTAGTGAGAGGTTCTTGGTCAGTCACACTCGTGACCTACCGTCCCGGGGGGAACGGAGGACCGACGATCGTAACATCGCCGCGCGACCCTCGTGTGGCCACCGTGGATTCAGTGGGCAACGGTGTGCCGCCATGCGAACGTGTCGGGCCAGTGTGACCGTGGAGGCTCCTCTCAGGTGATCGGTATCGGATGATAGAATCCCGCCGTCCGCAGCACGTCACCGCCAGACGTCCGGTGTTCCGAGGAGTACCACGATGTCACTGTCATTGAGCCGCAGAAAGATGATGGCCTGGGGCCTCGCGTCAGCCGGGGTCCCGGTCCTGTCGAGAGTATTCGGCGCGGCGGCGTTCGCGCAGGACTTCGGTCCGAGTTCCGGCCTGCTCGGCGTCGTTGGCGGGCGCGATGAAAAGGCGTTGTTCCCGGGGCCGAACATGCCTGGGGGCGCACAGACCGAGATCCGGATGGTGCAATCCATCTACACGGCGGATCCCGATGAGCTCGAAGTGGCCTTCCGGATGAAGCCCTACGACAACGAGTCGTGGATCACGGAGTGGTCGCGCGTGGCACAGCGCAATGAAGAATTTGCCGAGCGGTACGCCGAGGCGGGCCTCAAGGTCTCAGCCGCGGAGTACTTCCGTCGCGCCCAGGACTTCTACTCCAACGCGACGCTCTATGCAGCCGAGAGCGAGCCCCGGCAGCTGCCGCTGTACCGCAAGATGGTTGCGATGTTCGACAAGACATGGGAACTGCAGCGCCCGCCCTTCGAGCGCGTGCAGGTCACGTTCGAAGGGAAGACACTCCGCGGGTTCTTCCGCAAGCCCGGCGGTGCAGCTGGCACGCGCTTCCCGGTGGTCATCGGCTTCCAGGGCGCCGACTCGATGGCGCACAACACCATCCTCGGCGGCGCCGGCTCGTTTGTCGCGCGAGGTATGGCGTACCTGGTGGTGGACCTGCCAGGCCAGGGCTGGGCCATGCGCGTGGATCACCTGGCTCTTCCGCCGGACACCGAGCGAGTCGTGAAGGTGCTGGTCGACTACCTCGAGACTCGGCAGGATGTCGATGCATCGCGCATCGGCATTCAGGGGATCAGCATGGGCGGCTGGAGCGCGCCACGGGCGGCAAGCGGCGAACCGCGCATCAAGGCTGTCGTCGTGGCGAGCGGGTCGCTGAACATCGGTCAGGATTTGTTTCACTACTACCCACCCATCCAGGAGCGGGTGCGCTGGATCATCGGCGCGCGGGATCTCCAGGATGCGGCTCGCAAGCTCCGCGATTACACGACCGAAGGCGTGGCACAGCAGATTCGGTGTCCGATGGTCGTGGGCTATGGGTCGGACGACCGCATCATGGACCCGCAGGGCGCCAATCGTCTGTATCAGGCGGCCGTGAACTCGAAACGCCAGATGATGGCTGGCCTCGGTCATCCGCATCATGCCGCAAAGGCGGGCGGCCCTCGACCCGAGCGGCCCGACACGCTCCAGGACTGGATGATGAAGGAGTTGCACGCCGATGCGCAGTCGTAGCGCCGCGTACCGGTATGGCGTGTGACGCAGCGCGCAGGCGGTCAGCCTGCGCGTGATGCGCGAAGCGCAGCCTTGACGCGCTCCGGCGTGAAGGGAATCTCCCGAAGTCTGACGCCCGTGGCATCGAAGAACGCGTTGCCGATGGCGGCGGCGGTCACCGTCACCGCGGTTTCGCCGGCGCCCATCGCGGCGACGTCCGACTGGTTGATGAGCACGCTCTCGACCTTCGGGACGTCCGCGCCAAGGTAGAGAGGGTGATAGCTGCGCCAGTCCACCGACGTCACGCGCTCGGTATTCCACGCGACCTCTTCGAGCAGCGTGCGGCTGACCCCCTGGAGCGTCCCTCCCTCTACCTGGTTCCGGATGCCGTCGGGGTTCGAGATGGGGCCCGAGTCCATCGCCACCACGCAACGCTTCACGACGATGACGCCGGTATCCTGATTGACCTCCAACTCGGTGACGTTGGCGCAATAGCCGTTGTCGCCCTCGTAGAGCACGCAGGCGATGCCGCGGCCCGCCACCACGCCGGTCCGTCGCGCAGCCGCACGCGGTGAAGGACGCGCCTCCCACCCGGCAGACTTTGCCGCGGTCGCGACAACCTGTCTGAGACGCGGATCGCGCAGGTGCCGCAGACGATACTCGACCGGGTCCACCTTGAGCAGCGCGGCGATCTCGTCCATGAAACACTCGTGCGCAAACGTGTTCTGCAAACGCGCCGGCGACCGAAGAGGACCCGTGAAGAACGGCGACTCCACGGTGTGATTGAGCACGCGCTCGCTCTTGACGACACCACAGCCTCCGCACTCCGGACCCACGCACCCCGTGACGTACGACGGCGCCGTGTTGGAGCCGTTGTCGAACCCGCCCTGCGGTGGGGGAGCCGGCGTACGCGGGGTGAACCGCTGAGGCTCAAAGCCGGCGAGAAAGCCGGTCACGACGTTGCCGGGAGCGTTCCCGCCGGGACGGCCGCCGCGCGTCGGAGACCAGCCCTCGTAGTCCCACGCGACGATCGTTCCGTCAGCATCGAGCGCAACGCGCTGATCGACAATGTACGCCAGGCCGTAGTTCTCCCACGCCATCTCGTCCTGCCGACCGAGCTGGACGCGCACGGGCTTGCCGACAGCCTGCGACATCAACGCGGCGTCGTACGACACGGTGTCCGCGCCGTTCACCCCGTAGCATCCGGGCCCCATGGTGAACACGATGCGCACACCTGCGGGCGGAATGCCAAGCATCATCGCCGTGGTGTTTCGCAGCGGGTGGACGGCCTGCGAGGCCGACCAGACGGTGACCTTCTCACCCTGCACGTCCGCCACGGCGCACGCGCTGCCGATCGAGCCGTGCATCTGGTACGGGTAAAGATACGTGGCCTTCACCACTCGGGCGGCGCCCGCGAGCTTGCCATCGACATCACCCGAGTCGACGGTCAACCCGTCGCGCACCGGGCTCTTGCGCATGTGATCGTAGAACGTGCCCTGGGCGGGCACCCCGCTCCCGGCCGACCATGTGGCCTTCAGCTTTGCCGCCGCCTGCATGGCCTGCCATGGCTTCTCGGCCACGACGCCAACGAAGTTCTTCTTGACGACGACCCTGACGAGCCCGGGCATTCCCTTTACCGAAGACTCATCGACGCTCACGAGGTTCGCGCCGATTGAAGGGGGCCGCACGACGCGTCCGTGGAGCATCCCCGGCACGCGGACGTTGTGCACGAACTCGAACCGCCCGGTCGCCAGCGCAGGGATGTCGAGGCGCTTCACCGGAGTGCCAAGCACGGTCCACGTGCTGGGGTGCTTCCGCTTGGCATTCGGGTTGAGGCGTACTTCGAACTTCTTGCCACCCACCAGCTCGCCATAGCTCACACGCTTCGACGGATCGGTCGTGACGCTGACGATGCCGTCCGTGGCAGACAGCTGTTCCACCGGGGCACCAAGACGCGTCGAGGCTATTTGAACGAGCGCTTCTCGCGCCGTTGCGCCGGCGAGCGCGAGGTTGGAGGTGTTGAAGTTCGCGGGATGCGACTGCGCGCCAGATGTCGTCCCCTGATCGGGCGTGAGCGCGGTGTCGCACTGAATCAGCGTGACGCGATCGATCGGCACGCTCAGCTCCTCGGCAATCAGCTGGGTCTGCGCCGTGAAGAGGCCCTGGCCGAACTCGCACTTGCCGGTATACGCGGTCACGCGGCCGTCGGCGGCGATCGCGATCCACGAGTCCAGTTCGGTTCCAGGATTGCCGTTGATGCCCTGCGCCAAGGCTACGCCTCGCGCGAGTCCGAGATCTGACGCCACCCCAGCGACGCCGAAGGTGACGATCAACGCCCCTGAACGCTTCAGGAAGTCGCGCCGCGAAAACCCGGCGCCGGCCAGCGCGTCACGCGCGTCGGACGTCAAGGCCGTCGTCACGGGAGGAGTCATGCCGTCCTCCGTGGCGCGTTGTTCGACTGCGCATAACGCCGGATAGCCTGGAAGATGCGCTGGTGCACGGCGCACCGGCAGAGCACCGTCGCCATCGCCTGCTGAATCTGCGCGTCAGTCGGGTTCGGCGTCCGATCGACCAGCGCCTTCGCGGTCATGATGACGCCGTTGATGCAGAACCCGCACTGCATGGCTTGTTCGTCGATGAAGGCTTTCTGGAGCGGGTGAGGGTTTTCAGGCGACCCGAGGCCTTCGAGCGTCGTGATCTCGGCGGCTCCAAGGGTGCTGACGGGGGTGACACACGACCGCACCGCACGACCGCCGATGTTGACGGTGCACGATCCGCACTGCGCCAGCCCGCATCCGAACTTCGGTCCGCGCAGCTCGAGATCGTCGCTGAGCACGTAGAGCAGTGGGGTCGCCGGATCCACATCAACCGAGTGCGTCCGGCCGTTGACTTTCAGGGTGAACACGCTCATGGGGCGTCCTTTCGACGACCGGTATTTTATCCCTGCTTGGGAGACTCGTGCGCCAAAACGGGCACACCGCTCGTACCTCGGCCGCCATGCGACGCGTCGAGCCCTCTCCCTCGGATCCCTCGGACGCGTTCGCCGATAACCTGCGGTTCTCCCTCAGAAGCGTGACGGCAATCACGAGCCACACGACGGCGAACCCGACGTTGAGCATGGCGAAACCCCGCCCTGCCAGTGCCAGCCAGCTCGTGCCGATGAACACGACCACGGCCGCAGCCAGGTCGCCGATCCGCACGAAGAAGCTGTCCACGGCTTGTTTGGCCTTGTACTTTTCTTCACGCGACGTCGGCAGCCACAGTAACTGCTTCGCGGTATTCATGATCGAGTAGTCGGTCGCGTTCTCCGTCGTCTTGGCCCAGCGGACAATGGCAATCGTCGCGCCGAACGCGATGAACCCATAGGCGCCCAGCGCAACGAACGGCAGCGCGAACAGCACGCCGGCAAGGCCGAACTTCTTGATCAGCCGCGGCGCGACCAGGATCTGCAGCGCCACGGCGAGGATGTTCACCCAGAAAAAGTAGTTGCCATAGAAAGCGCCGATATACGCGCCCGTATCGAAGGACGCGTTCGCTCTCCCGGCCTCGGTAGCAGAGGTAACTACCATGTCGCTCAGGATGAACTCGCCGACCGTGTTCACAACGTTCAGCAGGATGAGTAGCATCGCGATCAGCCCGATATATCGGCTCGAAAACACGAGCGAGAAGGCGCCACGGCCACCGATCGGCGCTGCGTCGGCCGCCGCATGGTGCGAAGTCGATCCAGTTCTGTTACTGGCGGCGTAAAACCCGGCCGTCGCCAGCAGCAGGGCCGCCGCAAGGTAGAGCATCAGATGGGGCGAGAGCTGTGCGCGGAACATGCGCTCAGCGATTGCGGCCCCCACAGGACTCCCAACGGTCATGCCGACACCGATGATCGGAAAGAGGCGACTGCCGGCCTCCTTCGAGTAGATGTCGTTCGCGTACGACCAGAATTGCGCGATGATCGACAGGCTGAAGAGCCCGACCCACACGTAGAAAAACACACCGATGTACTCGACCTGGGCCTGCAGCGCGACAGCGAAGAGGAGGATATTCACGACGAAGAAGGCCGTCACCCCAAACACGAGCTTCATGCGGTCGACCCGCGACGCGAACCAGCTGTACGCCGGCACGAAACCCATGAGTACCAGGGCCTGACCGGCCGCCGCGTACGTCTTCACTTCAGCCGGACCGGAGACGCCAATCCGCTGAAGCCATGCGGGCACAGCGGTGGTGAGGATCAGGGGCTCCCTGACGGTCTTGATGATGTAGTAGCAGACCAGGATGAGGAAGATGTTCGCCAGCATCGTCAGCGCGCGGGCACCTTCCCCTGGGCGGACCTCGGAAAAGAGGCCGAGCAGTCGATCGAGCGGTCCTTGCCGTTTTTGAGTCATCGATTCTTCTTCGCCAGGAGCAGTTTCCTTCATCATGACGCCGGAGCGTCATGTTCATCTCACTGAATTTCATGTCAGCGCGTGTCAGCGCGCTGGCTGTGGCGCGAAGGGCCCGACTTCGGGCTGGCCCTGCGTATTGGCCAAGGCGCCGAGCTCGGCCGCCACGCCGCGGGCAATTGCCGCCGTTTCGCTGCCCGCCTGGAAGCAGGTGAAGTCAGGGCGGTCACGCCAGGCAATGGGCCCGCAGAGACGCACGCCAGCCTTGACGGTCGCGTCGTGCACGATGTTGATCACACGCTCGTAGTCTGGCGTACCTTGCCTGAACCCCGAGAAGTTTCCGAGATCGCCGCTCGCCGCGAAAAGTGCCGTGACACCAGGAACTTTCGCGATCTCGTCGGCGTTCCTCAAGCCCTCGAGCGTCTCGATCATCAGAATCAGCACGATGTTGTCGTTGATTGTGTTCCGATAGCCGCCCGGCACCCCGCCCCACATACTCCCATCGAACGCCTGTCCGCCCCCGTTGCTGCGCCGGCCAAGGGGTGGAAAGTACGTCCAGTCGCGAGCCTCGATAGCCTCGGCGACCGTGTCCACGGTCGGCACGACAATCACGAGCGCGCCGGCGTCCAGCGCGTGCTGGATCTCGCGTTCGTCGCTATAGGCCACGCGAACGCCAGGGACCGCCTTGGCATGCGGACAGGTCCGCCACATGCGAGCAGCATTCCCCCAATCCCGCTGGTCGTGCTGCATTTCGGTCCAGATGAAGTCATATCCGGCGTTCGCCATCGCGCAGTATGTTGCCGGATCGGTGGCACTGAAAAGCGTGCCCCCCGTCACCTTACGACCTTGCTGCATCTTCAACTTGACCGGATTCCAGATCTTCGCGCCAGGCGGGGGGTCGAACGCTGGGCCGTATTTCCACGAGGCCGGATCGAACGGACCCTGATTCACCGCGCCTGTTGGCGCAACCGTTCCAGCCCTGCTGTCCGTACCCGCGGGCGCTGCGAGCGGAAACGCCTGAGTGGCGGGGCCTGGGTTATTGGCATACGGATCGGCGGTCGGGGCCTGCGGCGTGTTCTGTGCCGGCGGGTTCGAAGTCGCCGCGCTCGGTGCCGGAGCGTTCTGATCCGCCGCCCCGAACGCAGGGATAGCGGCCGCGGTCCAAATGGCCGCAGCGACAAGAAGCCTTTTCGCCATCAGTCTCTCCTTGCGAGGCCATGCGAGGTCCGCACAGGGAGACTATGCATCCTCGGTCTCGTCCTGAGCAAGCACTGCGATTCTCAGGCGAGTGGATTGGATCTCCGTAGAGCACCCGCTTGGCCGCGCACCCTCGCTCGGTTTCTCCCCGGCGAAGCCAGCAGGTCCATCACAGAGACGGCTTCACACCCAAGTGATGGATGACGAACGCGTAGATGTCGGCCGTGCTCTCGATCTGCTTCTTCGTGTTGCTCGCGCCGTGGCCCGACTTGGTGTCGATGCGGATGAGGACTGGTGCCGGACCACCCTGTCGCTCCTGCAGCGTCGCGGCGTATTTGAATGAGTGCGCGGGCACGACCCGATCGTCGTGATCGGCCGTCGTCACGAGCGTTGCCGGGTAGCGTGTGCCGGCCTTCAGGTTGTGGAGCGGCGAGTATGCGTAGAGCGCCCTGAACTCCGCGGCATCCTGGCTGGATCCGTAGTCGGCGATCCAGTTCCAACCGATCGTGAACGTGTGAAAGCGCAGCATGTCCATCACGCCCACTTGCGGTACGACCGCAGCGAAGAGCTCAGGCCGCTGATTCATCACTGTGCCAACCAGCAGCCCGCCGTTCGACCCGCCGGTCATGGCCATCTTGGCCGGCGACGTGTACTTGTTGGCGATGAGCCATTCAGCAGCGGCGATAAAGTCGTCGAACACGTTCTGCTTCTTCAGCTTCGTGCCCGCCTCGTGCCAGGTCTCGCCGTACTCATTGCCGCCACGCAGGTTGACCGAAGCGTAGACAAAGCCTTGCTCGAGGAGCGCGATCCGAAGCGCTGAAAAGGCCGGCGTGAGCGTGATGTTGAATCCACCGTAGCCGTACATCAGCGTCGGGTTCGCCCCGTTCAGCGCGAGGCCCTTCTTGTAGGTCAAGAACATCGGCACCTGGGTGCCGTCGTTACTCGTTACAAAGACTTGTTTGACGTCATACGCATCGGCGGCAAATCCAGGAATGTCGACGCTCCGAAAAATCGACGACTGCCGGCTTGCGACGTCATACCGGAAGATCGTGGGCGGGTAGTTGAACGAGGTGAACGTGTAGAACACCTCCCGGTCGTCGCGGCGACCACCCATACCTGACACGGCGCCTGGGCCCGGGAGGGCAATCTCGTGCTCTTGTTTCCCGCTCAGGTCGAACACATACGATCGTGACGTGACGTCCTTGAGGTAGCTCGCAAAGAGCTTTCCTCCACCCGTGGCGACACCGTCGAGTGGCTCGGCACGTTCAGGCAGTATGTCTCTCCACGCGGATTCCGCTGGCGTCTTCGGATCGAACAGGAACACGCGCCCGTTCGGCGCCTTCCGGTCGGTGTAGATGAGAAAGCGATCACCCACGTTGTCAACGACATGGAACGTGTCGTCTCCGATCTCGTCGACGATGGACGTGAACGTCTTGGACGGAGAGGCAAGGTCCCGGAAGTAGACGGCATTGCCCTTTTTGCCCTTGCCACGATCCGAGACGGTGAGGATCAGGAACCGTTCGTCTTCGGTGACCTCGACCGTGTGGAAGCGCTCAGGATTCGCCGGGTCAGAGAAGACCAGCTCATCGGCTGACTGCGGCGTGCCGACGCGGTGATAGAACACCTGATGATCGACGTTCTTCTCCGAGAGGTCCTTGCCCTTGTCGCTCGCGGGGTAGCGACTGTAGAAGAACCCATTGCCAGCCCACGCCGCACCCGACACCTTGACCCATTCGACGACATCGGCGAGCGGTCGCTTCGTCGCAACATCAAGCACCCGGTACTCGAGCCAGTCCGATCCCCCCTCGGACAGGCCGTAGATGGCGAGCCGGCCGTCCGTCGATACCGCGAACACGCTCAACTTCGTGGTGCCGTCTGGTGAAAGCGTGTTCGGGTCGAGCAGTACCTCGGGCGTGCCATCGAGCCCCTGCTGCCGGTACACCACCGCCTGATTCTGGAGGCCGTCGTTCTTCGAGAAGAAGTAGGTGTTGCCGCGTCTGAAGGGCTCGCTGAACTTGGGATAGTTGAAGAGCTGCTCGACACGGCTCGTGAGCTTGGAGCGGAAGGGAATGGTGTCGAGGTGTGCGAACGTGACGGCGTTCTGCGCCTCCACCCACGCCGCTGTCTCGGCCGACCGGTCGTCCTCGAGCCAGCGGTAGGGATCGGCCACCGACACGCCGTGGTAGATGTCGACCTGATCGACTTTTTTCGATGTGGGATATGTCATGGGGACCGGCGAGGGCGCCGAGCACGAGGCCGAGACCGCTAGCGTGAACACCACAGCCACGTGTTGCCATCTGCTCATGGTTAACCCTCGCGTGAGCTGAATTGTATCGTGACGACTTACCAATGAGCCGCGAGCCTGCCCTCTAGCGCGCCCGTCGCCTCCGCGTGGCCGCACGGCGACGGATCGTACGCGTCACGTCTTGCGGGCTTGCCCCCGCCCGAGTCTTCGCACCACTTCGTACTCGGCCTTGGTGACCGGCTGCACCGAAAGCCGGCTTCCCTTCTGCGTCACCATCATGCGCTCGAGACCCTTGGTCGCCTTGAGCGTCTCGAGCGAAACGGTCGAAGGGAATCGCTCGACGAATCCGACGTCCACCATGTACCACGCCGGCGTGTCTCGTGTGCCGGCGGTATCGAAGTACTTGTGGCCCTTCTTCCAGGCAAAGTGGTCGGGATAGCCGGCCTTCGCGATCGTCGCGAGTCCGGTGACCCCTGACGGATCGGCGTTCGACGCGTAGAAGAGGACGCCGTCACCCTCCTGCATCAGATCTCGCATGAAGTTGCGGGCCTGGTAGTTCCGCACACCTTCCCAGCTGGTGCGCACGTCACGGGCGAGGTCATCAATGGTGTAGGCGGCGGGCTCGCATTTCATCAGCCAGTATCGTTTCGGCATGGAGGACTCTCGAACCGGGTCGCGAGCGGCGACTCCCTCGCACGGCGAAGGCGCCCACTCACGCCACGTCCAGATCGTCGAGGAGCGCGAGAAACTCCGCGAGGACCATCGCGGTGGCACCCCACACATGGGCCCCCTCCACCTCGAAATAGGGCGCGTCTATGATCTCACGCGGGGGTCGCGAACGTTGACGCCGCTCCCACTTGACGTTGTCCGGCTGCAGCAGGCTCGCCACGCGCACCTCGATCAACCGCTCGACCTCCCAGGCCGCTATCTGAAAGTGCGGCCGCTGCGACGTTCGACCGACGACGGGATGAAGCAGATGCCCGCTGACGTCAATGGGCAGGGGCGTCAGACGTCCCAGCAACTCGACGTCGGAGGGATTCACGCCGATCTCTTCATGCGCTTCGCGAAGTGCCGCCGCCTCGACCGACTCGCCGGGATCGATACGACCGCCCGGCAACGATACCTGGCCGGTGTGGTGGCGCAGTTGCGAGCCTCGCACGGTCAGCGGCAGGTGCCACGCGCCGTCATGCGGGTAGATCAACACGATCGCGGCCGCCGGACGAAGCTCGTCCGCCATAGGACCCGGAATGACTCCACTGGGGAGACGAGGGGCCATCCGCAACTGCGCGTCGGGCCCGGGCAAGGGCCCAGCCAGGCGCCCCCGGAGTACATCAAGCACGGTCAGCATCCAACCCGATCGTGACCCAACCCAGGCTCACGACGCCAACCCGTTCGCGAACACTTCGCGTCGGCGCCGGTATACCCGAACCCGAAAGGATTACGATTGAGAGTCCAACGGAGGGAGCTGTGCCATCGAGCTTCACCACTGCGTTACGGGCGGCAGCGATCTGCATCGGCGTTCTCGGTCTGGGCGTGGGCGTCGCCGACGCGCAGCGCATCTTCGCCGGTTTCTACGGCCGCACAGCCCCGAGATTTCCGACGGCGTCCTCGTTCAGAGGCGAGTTCAACTTCTGCCGCGTCATGTTCGCGAGCAACCGCCGCGAGAAACGCGGCTGGGATACGGACTATCCCGGCGCCGAAATCAACTTCAGCGTTCGGCTCGCCGAGCTGACCAAGACACGAGTGACCCAGCAGCCGAACGGCACCGCCGCTGAGTACGTCGTCGTTCGCCTGACGGACCCCTCGCTCTTTCAGTGCCCGTTCGTCTTGATGCAAGACGCCGGAACCGCGTTTTTCAACGCCGAGGAGATCGCTCGGTTTCGCGATTACCTGCTGAAGGGCGGCTTCGTGTTCGTCTCCGACTACTGGGGACCCATCGGGCAGCGGCAGTTCGACGACCAGATGAGCCTCGTGCTGCCACGAGACACGTATCCCATCGTCGACCTCCCGATGGAACACCCGATCTGGCACGCACAGTTCGATCTCACCCACATCCCCCAGATGCCGTCCATTCAGTCATGGCGCCGCAGCGGCGGCGACACCGAGCGGGGCGTCGCCGAGGGCACGCAGTCGGCACGAGGCATCGCCGACGAGAAAGGCCGGCTGATGGTCGTCATGATCCACAACTCGGACATCCCGGACGGATGGGAGCGGGAAGGCGAGGATGACGAGTACTTCCTGCGCTTCTCACCGGACGCGTACGCGGTCGGGATCAATGTCGTGTTGTACGGCCTGACTCATTAACCCTCGCCTACGCTGCGCGCTGAGATATTCAGCGAGGAGACACGCACTTCCATGCTGTGCGGCGACATCGGGGCCTTCTTGGTACGGCCATTGTCGCTACAGACCACCGGTTGCCATGGCCGTAGTCCAGATCAGGCTTTGGCTCCTGGAGGCCATCTGTCTGAGGTAGGCGCGTGGGTGGCGTATGGACTGCACGACCTCTTGAGCCGCATCGATGAGAGCGGGAAAAGGATCGTCGGTATCGCGAACAGCATCCACGATATTATCGCCACAATCCGTTCGCCATTGGCGCCAAAGAGCCGCCTCCTTGGACGTCATCTTTCCAAAAGCGCGGTGCGTCGCAAGGGTTAGAGACAACCCGAAACGATTACAAAAGACCAACCCCTGTCCCTGGTCCCGCCGCTGAACTGCGGCAATCAGGTGCGCGAGTTCCTCCACGTTCCGAGTCGATCCGGCGTACACCAGCCGGGGCAAGTCCATGCCGCGCGCGATGTCGAAAGCGAGCTGATTGTAGAACCGTCCATTGAAGTCGATCAGCAGAGACTGGCCGCCAGACACAATGAACTCCAATTCGAAGGCGCCGTAATATCCAATGCGCTCACACAGAAGAACGGTCCGCTCAGCAACGTCCGGAATCACATCTGCCTCTTCGAAGCACAAGCCGACGCCGAGCTGGCGTGGGCGCTGGAGTACTTTGTGAGCGGCGCGCATGATGACATGCGCACCCGAAATGTCGCGAAAACCCGACAATGAATAGATTTTTTTCATCGCCTCAGGGTGATACCGTTGAAGCATCGGCATCATGGCTTCGGGAAATCGCTTCGCGAATGGATGGTCATGCGCCGTTTGCCGCAGCAGTTCATCGTAATCGGCGCGACCGTTCCTGGCGGCCGCATTTATTAGTGTGCCCTTGACCGCAGTGCGAACGGCAAGCTGGGAGCGGGGCTTGGCGACAAGCATTCCGCCGACGTCGCGAAGCATTGTCTCGGCCTCGTCGCCCGATTGTGGGAACCAGGTCTCCGGCATGTCTATACCAACGGCGCGCGCGTGTTTGCTGAGCAACCCCTTATCGAGAATGCACATCATCGTGTCGAGGTCGGGCTGATAAAGGTCGAAAACCGAGCTCAACTCCTCCCGGCGATCGGCAAGCGCGAAGGACACTGCGTCGCTTGTGGCGTAGATTGCTCTGCGCGGCCCGTTGCGGCCCATTGCGAGCAACCAGTCGGACCAATCTGGGCTTTCGAAAGGGGGAGAACTGAGGTGCAAACTGGAGTAACGAGAATACCGCCCAGGCGCCAGAGTGGCGGGATCCACCGTTACAACCGGCACACCGGCGCGCCCCAAGGAGCGTACTGCAGCCAAGGTACCGCAGTAGCTTGCATTGCAGAGAACCATCGCGACCCGCCCGGACCCCGACGGGCGCTCCGAAGAATGGTGGCGATCTAACGCGGGCTTGGCTCTGCGTAGGCGTTCCATCAGAGAATGTTCCACCATCCGCGCCGCACTGGGAGTGCCAGTTTAGCTGGGCTTGATGTTCCCACCCGAAGTGCGGCCGTACATCGTTAAAGGGTGCTCCTCGGTCTGCCCGGCGGGGGCAAGGAACCTCGTCACCGGTGGTCGACTGCGTGGTCCGCGGGTAGCTCCAAAGCGACTCACCTCAACAGTACGGCCTTTTCGCAAAGAAACCGCGACCTTTTTAATTCCGTGGGCGGAGGGAACTCTAGGTTGACGCATATTGCTCCTCCATCTCGTCGAGAGCGACGATGTCCTCGAACCTCTCCGCGCGGCGGAGGAGACGGACCTTCGCGCCCTCCAGCATCACTACCGCCGGCTGCGGAAACGAGAATGAGGTAGCGAATGGTACGAAGTAGGCGCCAGCGTCCATGATAGCGAGTGCATCGCCGACGGCGAGTTTCGGGAGGCACGCGGACCACGATAGGACATCCCCGGGACTGCAGATTGGTCCTGCAAGTCGATACCGATGAACGCGCGTCTCGTGCATGCGGGTCGCCGGGAAGATTTGGTGGAACTCGGTTCGAGCGCACTCCGCGAGATTTATGCCGGCGTCCAGGATGGCCCAACCCGGCTTTGGTTCCCCCGCCTTGAGGGAGAGCACGCTCGCAATGAGGACCTGGGTGTTGCCCGTCATCGCACGGCCGGGCTCGAAAAGGATGCGCGGGCACGGCCGTGCATTAGCCTCGTAGTGGGCTTCAACCTGCTCGACGATGCACCGAACGTACTCCCTGATGGGAAGCGTAGCCTCCGGCACCGGGGCAGGAAGGGCGGCTTGAAAGGTGATGGAAAGCCTGCGGTCGAGTTCGCCTATCTTCGCCACTGTCGGCGTCGCCAGGCTGCCTCCGAAGTCGAGAACGGCCAACTCCACACCCAATTCGTTCTTCACTCGGTCTGCGAGTGCCAGCACCTCGCGGACGTACCCCTGCACGTGGTTCGCACAGCGCACCATGCCGCCGACATGGCACTGAAGGGCTGTGAGCTCGAGCACACCGCTTTCGTGCACCTCCTTGAGCGCTGCAAATGCCTCTCCGGTTCCGATGGAAAGGCCGAATTGCCCCGACCAACCCGCGGAAGGTGCGGCGCGCACGCCAACGCGTGGCCGCTTGCAGAGTTCGCGGGCCGCCGACGCTACGACAGCAATCTCCTCGCGGTGGTTCACGTTGAGCAGCATGATGCTCCGGCGGACGGCGTCTCGCACGGAGGCGACCGACTTTGCCGGGCCATTGAAGACGATGCGGCCTGGCGGCACGCCAAGCTTCAAGGCGAGCCAAAGCTCATACTCGGAGATGACCTCCGCTCCGATGCCGGACGCGTGGATGAAGCGCAGAACACCCGGAATGGGGTTGCTCTTGTAGGAGTAGTAAAATTCTGCCCTGCGGCCTGTGTCGTTGATGGCGAGAAACTCGGAGATATTCCGCCGCAGTCGTTCGGCCAGAACCACATGAAGTGGCGAACCCCATTCCTCACGTAGCGCAGCAAGGCTAACGCCCTCGAAGGCAAGGTGTCCTTGAGGCATCACCGTCAGTCCCCAGTGCGCCGGCTCGAGCGCAGCCCGCTGGGGCAGGAGGTGGCGCACGATCGGCCCAAGAGCCGCCTTGACTCGCTGCTTGGCCCCACCTGGCATCAGGCCGCAGTCTCTACGAGGACGATAAGAACCATTAACGGGGTCTCGGGCCCTTGATGACGGAATGCCCCTTATGCGGCCCCGCCCTCCCGCCAGCACAGCGCGGATTGCGCACGCACGGCGCGGATCATGCGCCCGCTTGAACACGCCTGTCAAACGACCGTGTGAGAACCCATGCCGCGGACGCACTATTCCTGATCGCGCCGTCGTGGGCGCGCGCCGTCTCTCAGCTCGTTACCGTGTGAGGCGTCAGGGCCCGACAGGTCCTCGTCGTACCACGGATCCGATCGCCCGATTGAGGAGCGGCGGCGGCCGTGCGGGCCGTGCGGCCGGGACGTCGATGGGTAGACCGAGGTGGCTGAGGACGCGCCGGACCACCGGCGGGTCTTCGATGAGGGCGATCAGCGCCGGTTCACGCGAATGTCTTCTACTCAGCCAGCGGGTCAGGCCGAATCTGGAACTTGACCACTTTACCCTTCGTCCCCTTGCCGCCTTCGATGTGCCAGACGAAGTGCGTACCGTAGTTCGCCCAGAGCCCGCGTCCCTTCCAGCCGGCGCTCGGGTCGTCGATCCGTCCGTCCATGCCGCGTGAGTAGAAGCCCAGCGGGTAGGGAACTCGGAGCGTCACCCACTCCCTCGTCCGCGGATTGAGGGCGAGGAGCGCGTCGGAGTTCGACCCTGTCGCGAAAGGCGTGTTGGCGCCGAGTCCCGAGATGTTGTGCTGATCGACCCAGTTGTAATAGTGGAAGTCGGCTGGGACGTCGGTTCCCTTCAGCCTTGGACCGTCGGTCTGATACAGCGTCCAGCCTTCCTGGCACTGGCTGCCATCCGTTCTCTGCGGGCCGTTGAGATCCCTGCACTTGCGCACATCGAAGCTCGCAAGATGGCTGCTCCCCGCCAGCGCCGTCCAGACAACGCCGGTGCTGTCGATGTCCACGCCACGGGGATCGAAGCCCGGCGCCGGTACTCTGAAGATCTGGCTCCTGCACGTCGACGGAGGGTTGTTGCCACGCTGCAGCCTCACGAGAACGCCCGGATACACCTCGCTGATCCCCCACACCGAGTCGTCTACGGGGCTCGGAATCACCGAGTACATGCTGTAGCTGACTTGCGTGTCGAGGTTGGCGCCGGCTGATAGCGCAGCGCCACCGCTCCTGGCGCCAGGCGCCGTCGCTCCGCCTCCACCACCTGCGTCACCTTGATACAGGACGGCCTCGACGCTGGCTCCGCGACCGGCCTGAACGTTCCACGGTCTGGTAATCTTTCCGTCGCCATTGGTATCGACAACCTGGCCGCACCAGCCGGCCGCCGTCTGCTCGGCCATGGCCTCGCTCTTCGTTCTGAGGAGCGTCTCGGCGTAGACCTTCGTGTCGATCCAACCGAACATGGGGCCGCTCAGCTCGTTGAAGTACACGGTCTCGTTGGCATCGTTGTCGAACTGCAGGTGGTGCGTGCTGTAGCAGGTGTCGATCAACTGCCATTTCCCTGTCCTGGGATCGTAGTACGAGGCCTGGCGACCGCTCGCTCTGAGCGGGTACCAGTCGGCGAACCTGTTCCCGAGAGCCGGGTCGTTGCACCAGCCGGGTTGCTGCGGGCCGCGGATCTTCGAGGTCGTCCACACGCGGCCACGGCTATCGATCATGGGGTTGTGCGGGTCAGCGGGGTTGTATGGCGGGTTAGCCCACAGATGCTCGTTGCCCCAGTGAAGCGAGGGAGCCGTCGGCGCCTGGAACCGCGAAGGCACCTGGTCTTTCGGCGCCCGCGTCGGAATGTCCATCGCGACCGTGGTGTTCTCCCGTGGATTCAACACGACCAGCTGCCCGTGACCGGCGGAGACCGCATACACCGGGCCACCCGCGTTCACGGTCGGGTGGTTCTTGTCGGTGGCGACCTCATCGTGCATGAACGAGTGGTCGTCTCCCACGTCCCAGAGCGTCACGACCACATTGCGCTCGACGCCTCTCGGCCGCGGGGGCGTCGGAGGCACCTCCCCTCCGGCGATGCGATCGGTCCAACCCGACAAGGCGGCGAGCGTACCTGGTGTCCCCATCGTCCCCAACGTCCCGTACATGGCAGCACCGCGAACGCCGCCCTTGAGACGCCGGTCCCAGGCTTGGGTCGATGTCTTGACGGACGAATCCCCCTTGTAGACGTGGTCGAGCGAGCGGGTGAGCTGGTTGCCGAGCTGGTGACAGAAGTTGCAGCCCGACTTGAGCGTGTTGATCCAGTGGTTCTGGGTCAGCATCGTCGGACCAAACCCATTGCCCTGCACGCCGGTGCCGGGAAACGACGCTGAGGCCGGCGGCGCCATGAGCGACAGCCAGTAGTTGCCGGGATAGACCTTGGCAGCCTCCCGAGGCGTGCTGGCCGCGGCCACTCGCAACGTCACGGATCGGGCGCCGGGCCTCAGCGTCGTCCTGGCCGAATCCACGAGCCCGTAGCCCCGCACCCAGACGCTGTAACTCGCCGGCGGCAGTTCCGGGACGACGAACCGGCCCTGGTCATCGGTAACGATGATCTTGATGAAGTTCGTCGGGAGGTCGCTCGTTTCAGCGATGACCCAGACCCCGGCTTCTGGACCCTGCTGTCCTTGAACCACGCCGCTGATGGATCCCGGTGTCGCCTGCGTGTGCGCGATTGCGGCCAGCCACGACAGGACACCCGCACCGACGGCGAGACGAATCAGAACACGCATCACTTGAAGTCACCGAGGAACTTGCGGGCCACCTCGAGATCGCACTTCTCGTTCGAGTGAGGCATGTTCGGTCTGTACAGCCACTGCCCCGACCACTCGACCGGACGAGCCAGATACACGGGATCTTCGATGACGCCGGAATAGATCAGGCTCTTGCCATCCGGACCGAGGCGGAAGCGTTCGGTCACGCGCTTCCTGGTGCTCCCGGGCAGTGACGTGGAGAGGCCGATCGGATGTTCCTTGAAATTGGTCGTCTCGGCGACCAGGGTATCTCCCTCCCACCGCCCCACGGAATGGCCGTGCAGGAATGTTTCGCTGGCCGGGGGATGCCTGCGGCCGTCGAGGAACATCGTGCGTTCCGACTCCATCCAGTCAACCTTCATCACGACGCGGTCGCGTTGCACGGTGATGGTATTGGCGACAGGGTAGAACATCAGCGTCGGCACGCCGACGGGAATGCAGTCCTTCTGCGTCGTTGCGTTGGGATCGAACCTGGCGATGGCGGCCTTGCCCGCGTCGGTCAGCGGCCATTTCGTCGCGCCGCCAAGAAATCCAGTGAATTCGGTGCGCGGCGAGAACCAGGTCCCTGCAATCGTCGTGGCGACGTCATTCCCGCCCGAATAGATACTGCGCGAGGCGATGTTCAACGGATAGTAGGCCCCGTCGCGCTTGTAGAGATCTTTTCCCAATATCAGCGAGTCGGGTTTGGCCCTGGCAGGGTTGCCGACGATCGTCACCTCGTCGCCGACGGCAATCGAGCTCCTGTTGAAACCGAGCCCGTTCAGCACCGATGCCGCACCCGCTTCGACGTCGAGTGCCGCCGTCGATCCATCGGCCCTTCTCACCTGAAGGGTCATGTACACATGCGGGTTTCTGAACGTGTACTGAGTGATAGTGCCGGTGACCTTGACTTCCTGCTGTGTGTCGAACGCGGTGGCGCTGTGGTGCGCCAGGGCCCGAGGAGCGAGCGTCAGTGACATCGAGCAGGCCAGAACGAACGCGGCGATTCTGTTCATATCCCCTCGTTTCAACTGTGCCGTGATTATCCCGGGCAGGCGATTCGGTGGCGAATTCTCCCACCGAAGTGTGGCTCGCGCAAGAGCCGATCGTGCGGCATCAAAACCCCTGATCCCAGCGGACCGACAGGCAGGACGATAAGAACCATTAACGGGGTTTCGGGCCCTTGATTGACGGAATGCCCCTTATGCGGCCCCGCCCTCCCGCCAGCACAGCGAGAGATTCACGATAAAGGTTGGGATGAAGTGCTCCAATGAGTGCGATCGTGCCAACAGCGAATTTGGAATTTTCGAGCACGGCGTGGAGGGATCGGGTCAGGGATCAAAAGAGGGAAGGCGAGTAGCCACGGGAGCGCATCGTCGCCTCCTCGAGATGAAAGGGCGCCTGCGCCGTCGCGGGCGATGCAAGCAGGCAGGCGACAAGATCGAACTTCGGTGCGACTGCCAGCATCCCGCCTGCCGGTAGCGTCGCGCTGAGCTCCACTTGGCTGGATGTTGACCCGAGGAACACTCGGCGAGCGTCTCGCCGTACCGAAGGCGCGAAAGCGTTGAGCACGAGTGGATGTGTCAGTACGGCGAGGTGTCTGCGCATCGTGCGCGCGACGCGCCTCAGCGGATGAGTCCTCCCGGCGACAGTCCGCTCGGCACGCGCGCGGGGATCGTCCGGTCGAAATTCGTGTCGGACAGGGCGTTCAGGAACGCGATGATGTCCGCCTTCTCGCCCTCGCTCATGTTGTCGACGCGGCGGAACTGGCCCGACACGCGCGCGACGGCATTGCCGCTTCTCCCGCGATCGCGGTCCCGCTCGTTGGACACATTGGGGTTCTCCGAGCGCCCGTTGTCGTAAAAGCGCAGCACATCCTGCAGCGTCGCCAGCATGCCGTTGTGCATGTAGGGCGCGGTCAGCGCAACGTTGCGCAGCGACGGCGTTCGGAACCGGAACCGTCCCGCCCCGGCGTCGGGCTGCGCCAGCAGTGGATTTTCGGGGATCCCTTCCGCGTGGTGATCAAAGTCCGAGAACATCGGGCCGTCGTGGCAGCGGTCGCACCCGACATCGTCGAACGTCTCGAGCCCGCGCTGCTGCTGCGCCGTCAGCGCGGCGACGTCGCCCGCGCGGAAGCGATCGAACGGACTGTTCATCGCCACCAGCGAGCGCTCGAAGGCGGCAAGGGCGTCGCCGATCCGCCGGCCGTCAACCGTCGAGCCGGGTCCGAAGGCTTCCTGGAACAGCGCGACGTACTCGGGAATCGTCCTGATTCGGGCGACAACGGTGTCCACCGCCGCCGCTTCCGGATAGGCATGGCCACGCAGTTCTTCGAGCGCCTTGATCGGCTCGAGCGCCTGCGTCTCGAGACTGCGTACCCGGCTGTCCCAGAACATCGGTGCCCGCGCCGGGTTGATGGATTGCAGCGTACCGTCGAATCGCCGTCCGCCCCGGCGATCGTCATCATCGTCATCGTCAACGCCGTTGAAGGCGACGTTGAGAATCGTCGGGGAGTTTCGCTTCACCACCGGGACCTGGCCCTTCGAGACGTCGACACGCTTGGGTCCCAAGCCGACGGAGCCGGTGCCCCGCGGCAGGGCGCGCCCGTCTGCATACGCGAAATCCGGGTGGTGGCAGGTGGCGCATGCCGTGTCTTTGTTTCCCGAAAGGATGGGATCCCAGAACAGAAGTCGTCCGAGGTGTACTGCGGCTGGATCAGTGCGAGGGGCGAGCGTCGTCTCGATCTGCTGGGCGCGGCCCGAGGCAGCGAGCGCGAAAGCGGCGGCTGCGACGAAGAGCATGAACCCGACGAAAGTGATGCGTCCCGTCATCATCCGGTCCTCCAATTCGCCGAGACGAGAGTATACGCCCGCACTCGTGGCCTGTGCATCACCAGGCTGATCACCCGCGGTCGGCTGAGCCGGAGGTGCTGTTCGTCAAGAATCGCCAGCCGCAGCCCCGGCTCGAGCCGGGGCCTTGACCAACACCGGACCGCCTTCGACACTTACGCAACGTCACGGGATCTCGAACCTCCCGAGCGGCCTTCGATCGCAACCACCGTGCTGCTCGCCAGCAGCGGCAACGCTACCGGCGCCCAGATGGCGCGCTCACCCACGCTCGGCGTGATCAAGTTGAGCACGATGCTGACAGCCGCGACCGCGACCACACACCACACGAGCCAGCGCGTCATCCCAGACCATCCGGCAAGAACGAGCCCGGCCCGCGACAGCACGACGACGGCCGTTCCGGCGATGAGCGCGGCTTGGGCGAGCGCGGCGAGCCGTAGTGTTAACGGAAATCTTCCCGGAAACGCGCCGCCCATCGCGAACGCGCCCCAGGGGGCCCCAGCGGCCAACGCGCTTTGAAAGGCAACGACACCTACCGAGACCGACGCCGTGCCTTCTCAATGCGTCATCGCGTAGAGAAGGATGTCGATTCCCAGGGCATACCCGTCGATCGAGAACTGGTAGAAATACGCTGGATCTTCCGTTTCCCGCTCCCAGGAGTTCGACACGTCGGTGTTATGCGTCATCACGGCGATGATGCGGCCGTGCCTGCCGCGAATCGCGCGGAGGTGCGGCACGGCCGATTCTGCGCCGCGCTCGGATGTCGTCCGTCCACCGACCGCACGCCAGAAGCCGATGCCGGTGATTTGCGGAATCTTCTTCACCACGAGCATGGAATGAAAGATCGGATCGCTGAGCGGCACGTCTTCGATCACGTACTCGGTAGATGGCATCGCCCGTGCGAACTCGCGCGACCACTGTTCCCACGCGGCCTCGCCCCAGAAGTCATCGACCCACAGAAAGCCGCCCTTCTCCAGGTAGAGCCTCAAGCCCTGCGCCTCTTCCTCCGACAACCCGATTGTGCCGACATCAGAGGCCATCAAGTACGAGCATTCGAAGAGCGCAGGGTCGGTGAGCCGCACGAGCCACACATGTGGAACACCCGGCGTCTGCCAACTGACGCGTGTCTTGGTCAGCTCCGACAATCGGATCAAGAGGTTACGCTGTCCCCATGGATAATCCGTGCGCCAGCCGGCGCCGTTCGCCTCGCGGCGGACGCTCGTGTAGAGCATGTGGCATCCGGCGACGTTCCGATCGGGCCATTGTTGCGGTGGCAATTCCGCGGGATCGCCTTGTTCGCCACGCAGCACACCGCCGAAGAAGTCCTGCCGGAACTGCGCGTTCGCGTAACCAGCTGAGACGATCATCACCGCCATGAGCAGGCGGGCTGCTATTCGGAAACCTCGACCGGTTACCACGGCTGTTCGCCTCCGGGCGACGTTCGGTCGTCGCCGTCGGGAGATTATGCTCCGGATCACAATGGACGATTCAATTGCTCCGACCGGCGACGCCGCAGCCTAAACCAAGCGCGTCACGATGGAATGCAATCGATCGATCCAGGTCGGATACGCAAACGTGCACGTGTCCGATGCGCACCGTTTCCGGGAGTGCACCGGAATACGCACGTTGCCGCGGTCACGAAGTCCTGGTCGACCGGCGAATTCTGCGCCGCCCGAGCTTGAGGTGACATTCCCTTCCGCCGCTGAGATTGAAGTCGGAACACGCACGCAGGCACTGTCTCGTTCCGAACATCGGGGCCACGACAGATTGCTGTCGCCGTACGCGCAACCCTGGACGGTGGAGCAGCCTCTTCTTATGGGCGCCGGCGATGATTGCTATCTGCTGTGCTGGCGGGAGGGCGGGGCCGCATAAGGGGCATTCCGTCAATCAAGGGCCCGAAACCCCGTTAATGGTTCTTATCGTCCCAACCCGTATAATCACAGCCGGTTCACGCCAGATCTGTGTTGCCAGATCTGGTGTTGCCACATCTGTGTTGCTGACTCCTCCTACTCGCCTCTGCCCCGCCCACGCCAATCTGGGCGGTCAGTTCATACGTGCGCTGGCGGGCGAAGTTCAAAAATCAAAGCGAGGCGCGACGGCCGACCGCAGCGTGATGCGTCATTTCATTCAGATCGCGGCGGTCGGTGCGGTGCTTTGCGTGGCTCAAGGACAATTTCAACACCGCCGACATGCCGACGACAGGCGGCAGTGTCGCCATGAAGGATTCCCGCCCTTCGGCGGACGCCTTTACAGCACGAGAGGGATGCAGTGAAGCGCGCCGACGGCCGCGCGGTTGGCTCGGTATGCCTGGTCCATCTCGGCCGCCGTCTCCATCGCCTTCGGATTTACGTTGATGATGGCGTGAAGCGACGGCCCCTTCAGGTTGTAAGCCTCGATCCGGTCGAGATAGAGTCTGGTCAATTGCGTGCAGGTCACTTGACCGCCTGCGAACGCAGAGTGAATGTCGAAAATCTGCCTGGCGATCGCTGGCCCGGCACGACGGGCCTGTATGTGGCGCAGGTCGAACTCGAAGCGCCGGCGGCGGAGGGCCTCTACACGTGGAGCGTGCGGAGCCTCGGATCGGATGCCGAGATTCCCCATGGTGAAGGCTCCGTCAGTTTTGGAGTCAGAGTCGTCAGCCATCCCGAGTACCTGGTGAGGGTCGAGACCGTCGACCAGGCAAGTCAAGCGCCCCTCAGCGGTGCCCGTGTGGTGATGCACCCGTAATAAGGCCGTCACCGACGAGCGTGGCATCGCGGAGGTGCGGGTTGCGAAAGGTGCGAACAAGCTTTTCGTCTCACGGAGCAGGTATCTCACGTTCGGCCTGGCCGGCGAGGTTGACGCGGACATGACGACGAGAGCGGAGCTTTCCGTGGAGCCTGTACAAGAACGCAACTGACAATTCAAAAGGACACAAAGACGGGGCTAAACCATACTTTGTGCCCTTGACGCGTCTCGGCTTCACGGTATCGGCAGCAGCGACTTATCTTTCGGGCGCACGCGCTGGTCGGCCACATTCAATAGAATCGTGGTCGCTGCATAGTCACCCATCAGGGCAACAATATTGACGACGCCCTGATGTCCAAACAGCTTCACGGCGCGGGCGAAGGTATCGGAACCCACCTTGTGTTTTCCGATCGCATCACGGCCTAGTTGGACAATGACCGCGTCCTTTTCTCCCAGTGTCGTCACCGGTCTGCGGTATTTGACAGTGTCGATGATCGCCTGCTGCAACCCCGCCTTCAGAGCGGGAGGTTCGTGCGCGGTCCACACATATTCACTGTCCATCTCTCGCGCTGTGACCAGGATCGCCAACTCCACCAAGCGCGGCTCGAGACCGGATTTGCGTCGAAGATAGTCATTCAAGCCAGTCATGGAATCGGCCACGGGTTGGCTATAGAGCCGTATTGATCCCGGTCCGAAGGCATCAACCCTCGCGTCGAAGATCTTCTTCCCGGCTTCGTTCAACGCTTCCCGTTTGATCGCAGGAAAACGGTTGCCCGTATCGGGATAGATATCCTTTGGAAGTACCGCCTGTCCCGCGGCCACGGTGGTTCCAATCACCAACCCCAGACCTATCAGAGCGTGAAAAGATCTCATTTCGGCCTCCTGACGAGAGACGTGGACACTTCCGCTGGGCGCGATTCTAACCCATCCTTCAGTCTCGCCTTGAGAGTCATGACACTCCTCCCCGCGCGGAACGAGCCGCGCAGACATATCCACAATCCGACGTGGGTCTATGTGAGAGAGGAGTGGGACGGGGGGCCGCGAGACTCGAGGACCGCGAGAAGCGCAACCGATTGCTCGTCGCAGCGAGGCGCCTCCCGTGGCACGACGGCGGTGGCGCAGGCTGGCAGGAGCGTGAAGGCCGGCGTGACGACCAGCCACTCCAGCGATGCTCCGGCGAGCGGCAGGAATGCCGCGAACACGACCAGGGCGATGCACGTGACGACGGCGGCCCTGCGGGTGCTTCGCATTGCGCCTTCTGTTGCACCCGCCCGGCTCATTTCCAGACGTGGCGCGTCAATTCGAGGAGCCTCTCGAGCTTGGCCCACTGATCGGCCTCGGTGATCTCGTTGCCATGCACCGTACTCGAAAAGCCGCACTGCGGGCTCACGCACAGGCGTTCGAGCGGCACGTACCGGGCCGCCTCCTCGATCCGGCGCGCCAGGTCGGCCAGCGGCTCGATCGCCGGCACCTTCGTGGTCATCAGGCCGAGCACCACGACTTTGTTGCCCGGCACGAACCGCAGCGGCTCGAAGCCTCCCGACCGGGCGTCGTCGTACTCCAGGAAGTACGCGTCCACGTGCAGCTCGTTGAAGAGCGCGTCGGCCACCGGCTCGTAGCCCCCCTCCGCCACCCACGCGCTCTGCATGTTGCCGCGGCAGAGATGCACGGCCACCGTCAGGTCCTCCGGCCGCCCGTCGATGACGGCGTTGATGAGGGCCGCGTAGGCGTGCGGCAGCGCGTTCGGATCGTCGCCCCGCTCCAGCGCCTGCGCCCGCTGCCGCGCGTCGCAGAGGTAGGCGAGGTTCGTGTCGTCGAACTGGATGTACCGGCACCCGGCCGCGTAGAGCGACGACACTTCCTCCCGGTACACCTGCGCCAGGTCCTCGAAGAACTCGTCCAGATCGGGATACGCCGTGATGTCGATCCCCTTGCGGCCGCCGCGGAAGTGCACCATCGTCGGCGACGGGATGCAGACCTTCGGCGTCCGGGTGGTCACCGACTTCAGAAACTGGAAGTCGGCGGTCTGGATATCCTGCACGTGCCGCAGTTTGCCGGTGACGGTCACGCGGGGCGGGGCGAAGTCGATGTCCCCCTCGCGCGTGTGGAACTTCACGCCCACGCCGGCCGACGTCGTCACGCCCTGCAACCGCTGGAGGAAGTCGAGGTGGAAGAACTCGCGGCGGAACTCGCCGTCGGTGATGCTCTGGAGCCCCACGGCCTCCTGACGACGTACGACCTCCCGGATCGCCTCATCCTCGGCGGCGCGCAGTTCGTCCTTCATAATGGCGCCCTGCTGGGCGCGCCGGCGCGCCTCCTTGAGCTGCGGGGGGCGCAGCAGGCTCCCCACGTGATCGGCGCGGAACGGCGGGTTGATCGCATGCATAGGCTCTGTCCCTCGAAGTCGAGCTACCGGGTGCGCGAAGCATAGCGTAGAATCCGCCGCAACGAAGCCACGGAGGGAGCCATGACGAGAGACACGACCACCGACGTTGGCGCGCTCCTCGACGAAGGGAGCTGGAGCGGGTACCAGAAGCTGCTCGTCGCCGCCACCGCGCTGACGATCATCTTCGACGGCCTCGACAACCAGCTTCTCGGGGCGGCGATTCCCTCGATGATGCGCGAGTGGGCGCTGCCGCGCCCGGCGTTTGCCACCGTGCTGGCGGCCGCGCTCTTCGGCATGATGATCGGCGGATTCATCGGCGGCTGGGTCGGCGACCGATTCGGGCGTCGGGTGGCGCTGCTCGGCAGCGTCACGTGGTTCGGACTCCTGACGCTCCTCATGGCCTTCACCGCCGATGTCACGACGCTCATCGCGCTGCGCTTCGCCGCCGGGCTCGGCCTCGGCGGCGCGATGCCGAACGCCGCGGCGCTGGCGTCGGAGTACGTGCCGCTCCGCCGGCGGCCGTTCGCCGTCACGCTGACGGTCGTCTGCATTCCGCTCGGCGGTACGCTGGCGGGGTTCACGGGCGCGGTGATCCTGCCCACGTACGGGTGGCGCGCGCTCTTCTTCGTCGGCGGCGTGCTGCCGCTCGTCCTCGCCGCACTCTTGTGGAAAACGCTCCCTGAGTCGCCGCGGTATCTCGCGCGCAACCGGACGCGGTGGCCGGAGCTCGCCGCCTTGCTGCGGCGCCTGGGTCACGACGTGCCGCCGGACACCACGTTCGTCGATTCGCGCGAACGGGCGGTAGCGCGCGCGTCGGTCGCGTCGCTCTTCGCGCCAGACCTCCGCCGCGACACGCTGGCGCTCAGCGCGGCGTTCTTCTTCTGCCTGCTGTCCGCCTACATCGGCGTCAACTGGGTCCCGTCGCTGCTCACGAGCGCCGGATTCGACGTGGCAACGGCCAACTACGGGCTCACCGCGTTCAACCTCGGCGGGGTCGTCGGCGCCATCGCCGGTGCGATGGTCTGCGCCCGCCTCGGGTCGAAGGTCACGATGCTTTCGATGACGGTCGGCGCCGTCGGCGGGTGCCTGCTCCTGGCCGGAGTCTCCATCGGCGAACAGCCGACCCTCGTCCTGCTCGCCATGCTCGCGTGGACTGGGGGTCTCATCAACGGGGTGCAGACACTGATGTACGGCCTGGCGACGCACGTGTACCCGGCGGCGATTCGCGCGACCGGCGTCGGCACGGCGGTCGCGGTGGGCCGGGTGGGCGGCATCGGCTCACCGTACGCAGGCGCGTGGGCGCTCGAGTCCGGGCCGTCGCAGCTCTTCACGCTGCTCGCGGCGACGCTCACGATTGTCTTCGCGGCGCTCGCCGCGGTACGGAATCACATTCCGTCGAGCTTCACCCTCCGTGCGCCGCGGCCGATGGCGGAAGCGAGGCAGTGAGCGGTCAGATGCTGATCGTCACGGCCATCGTCGCCAACGGGCGTAGGTCTGCAGGTCGCCGCCTATTTCATCGAGCGCACAGCCCCGTCAGCGCCCTCGCGACGTGGTGACCGTCGCGGTTCCGGTGGGGATCCGCGCGATGGATGCCGCGACGTTCCAGACCGACAGCGACCTCCTGTTCGTCGGCAACGTCGTCGAGAAGGCGAGGGCGATCTCCGCGACGTGAAGTACCTGCTCCAGCAGGGCAAGTACAAGGACCGGATCAAGCTGTTCGTCGCCCTCGATGGCGGCGATCTCGATGACATCACGAACGGCGGCATCGGCAGCCGCCGCTACCGTGTGACCTTTACGGGGCCGGGCGGCCACAGCTAAGGCGCGTTCGGCCTGGTGTCGCCGGCGTTCGCCATGGGCAATGCCATCCAGAAGTTCTCGCGCATCCAGGTGCCCCAAGGACCGAATGCAACGTTCAACGTGGGCGCGCCGGGGGATGCCGTCGTCCACGAAGATGTGCGCGTCGTCAACCGTCCGGTATTTCCACGTGCGCAGGCGCCCGCACGGTCGATCTGGTTTCGACACGGCGACCCTGTCGTGGACGGTCGTTTCGGGCGCGACGAACTGCGGTTGCACGGGTGTAGTATCTGCTCGTCTGGACAGCCACAAGAATGGCGATCCCAGACGACCGCGAGACGGAGATGTTGGGAGGATTGAGTCATGCGCCTGATTTCCCTCGTTCCGGCGGCGTTCGTGCTGTGTATGTCGTGGCCTTCCTTTGCCCAGGAATGGGTGGAGTATGCGAGTCGGATCGATCGCTTCACTGTCAATTTTCCGGCCGAACCACGGGTGCGGGAGATTGCCTACCACACCGAATATGGCATCACCTTACCGGGACGCGTCCACATCTATGAGAGTGGCCCCAACCGCTACTCCGTCACGGTGGTCGATTACGCGAACGTCGAAAAGATACACGCCGAGCGACTCAAGAACTGCACGGCGTATCCGAACCTCTGCAATAACCCCTGGGTCGGTGAACTGCGAGGAGCGATCGACTATGCGGCGTGGAGTTTCATTCACAGGGACGCCAAGGTGACGCACTACGCGTACGCAAACATGGACCGGGTTGAAGGACGTCACCTACAGCTCACCAACGCCGACCAATCCCGTACCTTCGCCGCGGTCCACATGCACGAGAATCGCCTCTATATTCTGGAGGGAACCGTGCCCGCGGGTGCACCACCACCGGGCCTCTTTCAGCAGTCGCTGGGATTCCTGGATAAGGACGGGATCCGGGTTCGCTATGAGGCGGTCTACGCGAACGGGTACCCACCTCCTCCACGGGTGCAGTACGGGCAGTAGGCTGTGCTGGCGGGAGGGCGGGGCCGCATATGGGACATTCCGTCAATCAACGGCCCGAAACCCAGTTAATGGTTCTTCTCGTCTCTCGACCACCTGGAAGGTCCCGGCGGATTACGCCGGGCGGCCAGAGCTAAGGCGCGTTCGGCCTGGTGTCGCCCGGCGGGCGCTGACGGCGCTATAATCCGCGGCCATGAAGCGGATTACCCTCATCCTTGCCGCCGTGGTCATCGCTTCGGCCGACGCGCCAGCCCAGGACCTCTTCATCACCATTCCGAACGCCAAGCCGCTGACGAATCCCCTGGAGGGGAATGCCGAGGCCATTACCGCGGGTATGGGCGCCTATCGCGTTCGCTGCGCCGACTGCCACGGCATGGATGCTCGCGGCATCCGTGGCCCTGACATCACGCAGGTCTGGGCGAAGGGCAGGACGGACGCCAGGCTGTTCGGCACCATCCGCAACGGGGTGACCGCCACGGAAATGCCGGCTTTCCCGGCACCTCGCACGTCCGACACGGACATCTGGCGCATCCTCGCGTATCTCAGGACGCTGGCGGCGTCGGCAGCCCCCGGGGCGTCGGCGGGGAACGCGAGCGCGGGGCAGAACATCTTCGCGGCCAGCTGCGTCGGGTGCCACCGGGTGGGAGAGAGCGGCGGCCGCCTCGGGCCCGACCTGTCGCGCATCGGCGTGGCACGCGCGCGCGCGGCGATGGCGCGGCAGATCCGCGGCAACGTGAACGACTTCAGGACCGGGTACGCACCGGTGACGCTGACCACGCCCGATGGCGAGCAGATCCACGGCGTGAAGAAGAATGAAGACCTGTTCTCCATGCAGATCATGGACAACCGCGAGCGCATTCAGGGATACCTTCGCGAGGACATGAAGGCGGTCGCCGACGAGAAGCAGTCGGCCATGCCGGCATTCGGCCCCGACAAACTGACGGACGCGCAGCTCGACGACCTCCTGGCATATCTCGAGAGCCTGCAGGGTGCGACCCCGGCGCCAGCCGCCGGCAACCGCTAGAGGAGAGCAGCCATGTTTCGACGACTGACCGTACGCGTCGCGCTGATGGGGATCGGGGCCGCGGCGCTCGCGGTGACCCTTGGCGCGCAGGGAGTCCCCTCGCCGCTGGTCACTTCACAGGAACTGCTGGCGGGGCTCGATGCCGCCGGTTCGCGCTGGCTCACCTTCGGCGGCGGCTACAACAACCACCGCCACAGTCCGCTCACGCAGATCACGCCTGAGAACGTGACCCGCCTCGCGCCGCAGTGGATGTTCCAGACGGACACGCTCGGGCGATTCGAGACGACGCCGCTTCTGCGCGACAACGTGCTGTACGTCACCGGGCCGCTCAACCTGGCTTGGGCGCTCGACGCCCGCACCGGACGCGAAATCTGGCGCTACAAGCGCGAGCTGCCGGCGTCTGGCAGCCTCACCGCCTGCTGCGGCCTGGTGAACAAGGGCTTCGGCATGTGGCGCGACCGGCTGTTCATCACCACGCTCGATGCGCACGTGGTAGCGCTCGACATGAAGACCGGCGGCGTGGTGTGGGACACGACCATGGCCGACTATACCCAGGGCTACGCCTCCACCATCGCGCCTATCGTCGTCAAGGACAAGGTGATTGTGGGCGTGGCGGGCGGCGAGTTCGGGATCCGCGGATTCATCGACGCGTACGACGCACAGACGGGCAAGCTGGCGTGGCGCTTCTACACCATCCCTGGCCCCGGCGAGCCGGGCAACGAAACATGGGCTGGTGATTCGTGGAAGACCGGCGGCGCGAGCGTCTGGGTCACCGGCGCGTACGACCCCGACCTGAACCTCCTGTACTACGGCATCGGCAATCCCGGTCCGGACTATCACTCGGAGAGCCGCAAGGGCGACAACCTCTACAGCGACTCCATCGTCGCGCTCGATGCCGACACCGGAAAGCTCCGCTGGCATTATCAGTTCACGCCGCACGACCTGCACGACTGGGATGCGACAGAGGTGCCGATCCTCGCGGACCTGACGATTGCCGGCCAGCCACGCAAGGTCGTGATGTTCGCCAACAGGAACGGCTTCTACTACACGCTCGATCGCACGGACGGCAAGCTCCTCGTCGCGAAGCCGTTCGTCGTGACGACGTGGGCCAAGGAGATCGGGCCCGACGGACGCCCGGTGCTCCTGCCCGGTCATGTGCCGGACGAGAAAGGGTCGACGACGTGCCCTGACGTGACCGGCGCGACCAACTTCTGGCCGCCCTCGTACAATCCGGCGCAGCGGCTGTTCTTCGTCAACGCGCGCGAGGTGTGCGCCACGTACTATGCGTGGCGGCAGGAGTACGTGCCCGGCGAGCGATTCACCGGCGGTGCCGGGCAGCGCTCGCGGGACACGCGCGCCTACGGCGCGCTGCGCGCCCTCGATCCGATCACCGGGGAGCGGCGCTGGGAGTTCGAGTACATCAGTCCTTCGACGTCGGGGCTGCTGACCACGGCCTCGGGCCTCGCCTTCAGCGGCGACGCCGAAGGCAACTTCCTGGCGATCGACTCGCGAACGGGCAAGTTCCTGTGGCGCTTCCAGATGGGCTCCGCACTCCACGGCACCTCGGCGATCACCTACATGCTCGACGGCCGCCAGCACGTGCTCGTGCCGGCCGGGACGACGCTGACGGCATGGGCGCTGCCGGACGTGCCGCGAACACCGGCACGTTGAAGCGCCTCGTGCCGGTCGA